>NZ_JAHKPJ010000013.1:0-546 GCF_018860345.1 Psychrosphaera sp. F3M07
AGCTTAGAGCTTAGAGCTTATAGCTTACGGCTTACAGCTCTATGAGATGTTTATTCAGTTCCGCTTTTTCTTCATCCGTTATGGCAGCAGACTTATTAGTCACATAATCAAATTTCACCATAATGCATTCACCAAAGGCGACACACTGATCTGCTTGGAATACTTGTTGGAAAACGGTAAATGAAGAATTCCCGACTTTTTTTATGCTAGTTCGTATTTCTACTTGTGCTTGATATTGAATTTGAGCGCTATAGTTAACTTCTATTTTGGCTATGATTAAATTCCAACTGTTTAAATCTAAGCTGGCATTAAAGATACGGAAAACAGGGTCTCTAGCTGATTCAAACCAAACTGGGATCACAGTATTGTTTATATGACCAAGGGCGTCAGTTTCTGAAAATCTAGGTTGTTGCTTCATAGTAAACATATAATCTGCCTAATAGAGAGTTGAGAGTAAACGAATAAGAGGGTGAGGACTTAATGAATTACAAATTAGTTGTGGTGCACCTGAATAAAGGCACACCATCCTTACAGCTTACAGCTTAC
>NZ_JAHKPJ010000013.1:704-58174 GCF_018860345.1 Psychrosphaera sp. F3M07
CAGCTTACAGCTTACAGCTTCTAAGCTTGCTTAATTTCAAAACTATGAGTAATGGTCGCGGCTTTTTCTAACATTTTTGCAACTGAACAGTATTTGTCGGCAGAGAGGTTTACTGCACGCTCAACGTGTTTCTCAGCGACATCAGTACCAGTAACAACAAAGTGTAAGTGAATAGTCGTGAATACTTTAGGCACCGTTTCAGCGCGTTCTGCACTTAATTCAACATCTACGTTTTGAATATTTTGACGGGCTTTTTCTAGGATAGAAACAACGTCTATGGCACTGCATGTTCCTGCAGACATTAATACCATTTCCATTGGAGATGGTGCGCCACCTTCTCTGTCGCCATCCATTACTATTTTGTGGCCAGTTTCTGAATGACCAACAAAGGCCATTCCGTCAATCCAAGATACTTTTGCTTTCATTTTTTCTACTTCTAAAAGATTAATCTAGTAATTCAACAATGGCTGAATCAAATACATTTTTTATTAAACCAGCAAATTCATGGATAAATTCCGCTTGTTCTTCTGTGGCGTGGTTTGTCCAATATTCAGCTAATACTTGTTGGATATCATAAACGATACCGTCAACTTCACGCACTATGATAGCTCTGTGATTAGGCTCTAATGCTTCTTGTTGAGTACACAAGGTGATGATTTGTTCGGAAAGTTCTTCTTCAATCAAGGTTTCAACCGTTGGCATGTCCGTAACGGGTGCCGTTGTATTATGAAAAATTGATTTGCTGGTGGTTAAATAATCTATTAGTTGATCATATGCTGGTTTGTCTGTGACCATTGTAATACCTATAGGTTAAGTTGGTTCAGCGGAAAAAATTAAAATGCTGAACCAAGATTATACCTAATCTAACCTTTTACGTTGGTACTTTCAAAGATCTTATCTGCAGATGCTGCAACAAATCCTGTGTAAAGCTCTCCAGAAGGCAGTGGGTAACGTAGTGCAAACTCATAAAAACAACTAGGTATAGTGAATTCACCATCACTAAATGTGGTTGTTGCAGAGTCGGCCATGGTTGAAGATTGTTCTAATAAAACCTCAGCCGAACCTTTAATTTCACCGCCTGAACTATTTAATACAAAACCAGATGTTTTTAGTTTTTCATTAACTTGTTCAATAGTTGTATATTGGCTAAGTTGATTGATGCTAACGGTAAAGTGGTTTGCTCGGTAACCCCAAGCAGCCATCCATGCAGCGTATTCACTTTCTTCTAATAACATTTGATATTCAGCATGGCTAATTTGCCAATGAGTGCCTGAATACAAAAAGTTGTCAGCGGTCACTGCATCTTCTGATACTTGCTCAACCATTTTATGAATAATGGTTTGTACTTTCTCAGGGAATTCTTCAACTAATAATTCACTAATAAATACTTTAGGTAATTCGGTATTTGGGTGTTCGTAGTGTTTGGCTTTTAATTTTTTGGCAACAAAATCATAATCGCCACAATCTTTATAACCTAGCGCTTCAAAATGAGCCGCGAGTTTAGCTAAGTTTACTTTACCAATATTAAAGGTACGTAATGCAATGTGGTCATTAATGACGTCTTTACCATTTTGCTCACCTAACAGCGCGTGAATCTTGTCAGCTGAAGGGGTGACTGCTAGGTAATTTTGCCAAAGGTTATCAAAAAGTTGGTTAACATTGTTATGCATTATTTTGTTTCCTAAACAATGAAAGTTAAAAGGTAACTAAGTTACCTTTTAACTTGTGTAATGATTAATTAGATAGAAAGGCCTGGGCTTAGTGTTGCAGGCAGTTCGACTTCTTCAAGTTCCACAGAAGCAACTGGGTATGCACAATAATCAGCAGCATAATAAGCACTGGCTCTGTGATTACCACTTTGTCCAATGCCACCAAACGGAGCAGCACTACTTGCTCCGGTAATTGGACGATTCCAGTTAACAATACCAGCACGGATACGGCTTAAGAATCGGTCGTATAAAGCTGCATCATCACTTAATAAACCAGCAGATAAACCAAATGAAGTATCATTAGCAAGTTCAATTGCTTGGTCAAAAGTAGAGAATCGGAACACTTTTAATAATGGGCCAAAATGCTCATCATCTGGGAAGTTTTTGATATTAGTACAGTCGATGATACCCGGAGAAACAAAACCAGTTTCTTCTTTTAAATGTACTAGCTCAACGAGTACTTTACCGCCCATAGCGACCAGTTCTTGTTGAACAGCAACCATACCTAAAGCAGCATTTTCAGAGATCATTGATCCCATAAATGGTTCAGTAGCGCCTTCAGCCAAAGAGTCTCCAACAACGATAGCTTTAGTTGATTCAATCAGCTTAGCTAATACGGCATCACCTTCAGGTCCAACTGGCAACATTAAACGACGAGCACAAGTACAACGTTGGCCGCTTGTTACAAATGCTGACTGGATAATGTCGTGAACAACTGCATTAGTATTGCTTGCATTTGAAACGATTAGTGGATTATTACCACCCATTTCTAACGCTAATATTTTACCCGGCTGTGCAGCAAATTGTTTATGCAATATGTGGCCAGTGCCAGAGCTACCCGTGAAGAATAGTCCATCGATTTGAGGATGATTTGCTAATGCTTTACCGGTCTCAACTTCACCTTGTACTAAGTTTAATACGCCTGCAGGAATTCCTGCTTTTTCCCATAACTCAACCATAAGTTGAGCAAACATAGGTGTTAATTCGCTTGGTTTAAACACGACGGTGTTACCCGCGATTAATGCTGGCACTATGTGACCATTTGGTAAATGACCAGGGAAGTTGTAAGGACCATAAATAGCCACTACGCCGTGTGGGCAGTGACGTAACATGGCTTTACCAACTGGCATTGCGTTTTCTTTAGTACCCGTACGTTCAAAGTAAGCCTTCTCTGAAATCGCAACTTTACCAATCATAGCGCCAATTTCAGTGCGGGTTTCCCATAACGGTTTACCAGTTTCCATCGCAATGGCTAATGCCAATTGTTCTTTATACTCGCCTAATAATTCTGCGAATCGCTTTGCGATAGTTAAACGTTCTTCAACGGTTTTATCAGCCCAAGGTAAAAAAGCGGCTCTTGCGGCTAATACAGCGTCGTTCACTTGCTCAACTGTCGCTGATTTTGCTTGCCACAGAGGCTCATCAGTCGCAGGGTTTACAGATTCTAAATCATGTCCAAGACCGGCATGCCATTGACCATTAATAAATTGGCCATCGATAAATTTGTTTTCAGATTGAGTCATTGTTTTACTCTCTATATTAATTTAACTGCACGAACTTGCTTACCCGCTGAAACTTTTAATATTTCAGCTATTTCTTGGGTGATCTTAATGGTTTGCAAAGTTTCATCTAATTGTGCTTTTACTGCCGTTGCTCGGAACAACTCAACTTCTAAGTTAGACAACATGATGTAGTCTTCACCTGTTAATTGGTCAACGATTTCAACGGTGTATAATTCACTATTTTGTACACTGCGTATTTGTGATAAATCAGCTTCTACCGTAGGGCCAGCATCAAAAATATCCACATAACCTTTCCAACTAAACCCTTCAGATTTTAACAAGTTTAGAGCGGGAGCTGTATTTTCGTGAACTTTACCAATGACATCTTGTGCCGCTTGGGATAACAAGTTTACATATACCGGATATTTAGGCATTAACTCGGCGATAAATACTTTTTGGCCTATACCGGTTAGGTAATCTGCCGTTGGGAAGTCTAATGAGAAGAAGTTGTCTTCTAACCATTTCCAAAACGGTGAGTCGCCATTGTCATTTGATACACCACGCATTTCTGCGATAACCGTATCAGAAAAACGAGATTTATTTTGTGCTAAAAATAAAAAGCGACACTTACTTAATACTCGACCATTTACTCCTTGGCGATACGGCTCTCTAAGGAATAGGGTGCATAACTCAGATGCACCTGTGTAGTCATTACAAAGTGTCAGAATTTCAGCTGTGTTATAAACGTTTAATTCTCGGCTGTTGTGTACAACTTTACTTATATGGTAGTGATAAAACGCATCATTTAAACCAACAGAAGATTCGATGCCACTGGTACCCATTATTTTACCAGTTTCAGTATCTTCCATTACAAACAAGTAACCATGGTCACAAGGTGCGTCGCCGACGGCCTCTTTAAAAGATTTTTCAGCGTTATTTATTTTGTTTGCGATTAACTCTTCATTTACAGGTAATGAAGTAAAGCCATGGCCTGATTCAACTGCGATAGCGAGTAAATCTGCATAGTCTTTTTGTTGTATAGGACGCACTACAAACATGCCGTATTCCTTCTAGATAATAAAGCCAATGCTAGGCATTGGCTTTTTATTCATTGAATTAAATTATGCGTTTACTATTGCTGCAACGGCTGACTCAAAACGAGCTAACCCTTGTTCAATGTCTTCTAAAGGAATAACAAGAGATGGGGTAAATCTGATAACGCTTGCACCTGCAACTAAGATCATTAAACCTTGATCAACAGCGGCGTTTAAAAAGTCTTTAGCACGACCTTGGTAACTTTCAGTTAATTCAGCACCAATTAACAAACCTTCACCACGAATATCAGCAAACACGTTATATTTTTCGTTGATGGCTTTTAATCCATCTTTAATGATAGCTTCACGTTGTTTTACACCGGCTAAAACTTCTGTTGTGTTAACTGTGTCAAATGCAGCTTCGGCAACGGCACATGCTAATGGGTTACCACCGTATGTTGAACCGTGAGTACCAATTTTTAAATGCGTTGCTAATTCAGTAGTTGTTAACATAGCGCCAATTGGGAAACCACCGCCAAGGGCTTTAGCCGTTGTTAAAATGTCTGGCGTAACACCTAGACCCATGTAAGCGTATAATTCACCTGTACGGCCAACACCAGTTTGAACTTCATCAAAAATCATAAGTGCATTGTGTTTGTCACAAAGGTCACGTACACCTTGCATAAATTCTTTAGTTGGAGAAATGATCCCACCTTCACCTTGAAGCGGTTCAAGCATAACTGCACAAGTGTTATCAGAGATAAGCGCTTCTAAGCTTGCTAAGTCATTGTATTCTGCGTGATCAATGTTACCAGGCTTAGGACCAAAACCATCAGAGTAAGCCGCTTGGCCACCAACAGTTACGGTAAAGAAAGTACGGCCGTGGAAACCTTTATTAAAGGCGATGATCTGTGATTTTTGCTCACCAAAGTTATCTAATGCCCAACGACGTGCAAGTTTAAGTGCTGCTTCGTTTGATTCTGCACCTGAGTTTGCAAAGTAAACTTTTTCGGCAAAAGTAGAGTTCACTAATTTCTCAGCTAAACGTAATGCAGGTTCATTAGTCATTACATTACTAAGGTGCCAAATTTTTTCACCTTGTTCTTTTAATGCTGCGACTAAGTTAGGGTGACAATGACCCAAACAATTTACGGCGATACCGCCAGCAAAGTCGATATATTCTTTATCATTTTGATCCCATACTCGAGAACCTAACCCTTTAACTGGAATTACTTGTGAAGGAGAATAGTTTGGAACCATTACTGAATCAAATAACGCTCTGTTTACTGTCATTTCTTAGTCCTTAATAGGTGTTGTCTTAAATATAGAGTAATACCAATTACATTAATTTGAAGAGTTGGTTGGCATTTAATATCGCTGTTAAAATTAACATCATAATTAATGACGTTAACATCCACTCTTAATCACTTTAATGTAACGGCTTACATTACTTTTGACATGATAATTAGTACAAATTGAAGTGATTATTGCAGAAAAAATAACAGAAGTCTTCCCCTCAAAATGGTGTGGAATGCCTTTAAATTCGGGCGATTCAATATATTCTCGATAAATGTGAATAATTATGATGTTGTTTAAAATAGTTAGTTCAAACAATAAACAAAGGGAGATTACGCAGAATAGACTAGGGGTGAAGTGGTTTGGTGATGGAATGGGCAACTTGTTGTAAATGCAAGATTTGCATAGTTGCCCACAAAAATTATTTTGAATATTTAATATTTGTTAGGTTAACTTTATTTAATTCACCAATTACGGCGTTGCCAATCTTGTAATTGGTCAAAAATATCTTAGCTTCATCAAGTTCAATCAAACGTGCTTTTTGCAATATTTTGTATTGTGAAAATGTACGGGCTTGCATTAATACTTGCGTCATTGGACTTGCTTGGTCAAAGGCAAGTTTGTCTTTGATTTCTTCTACAAACGGTGCAACAACTGCGTATTTCAAACCTAACTTTTCAAATACACGGTAAGAGATTTGATTAGAGAATTTAGTTAATGCATCACTAATAAAGTTAGGATCTATTTCTAAACCGTTTAACACGGTTTCTATATCGCGACGTCCATTTTTAAGGGCATCTTTCATTTGTGCTACACGTACAGTATCAAAAGCACGTAGATATAAACGTAAAGCTAATGACGTACCGATAGCATGGAATAAACCTAAGAAAAAGGCGACTACTTCATTAAGCTGGTAATACCTTGCTAGCTGTCTTGAACAATTCGCAGTGGCAACCACATACTGCCAGTAACGACCTTTGAAGGTGTTATATGGTTCAGTGCTGTGAGGTAAAAAATGTTGAGCAACCTGTGATAAAACAACTAATTTAGTGTTATCTAACCCCACGTAACGTATTGCCAAACCAAGGTTTTCAACTTTTGGTTTTATCGACTTAGCTTCGCGAAAAGGGGGGTTGTTGATGGTTTCTATAAAGTTGGTATTTAACCACGGAATTCTGGCAATAATCTGTTCAAAATGACTCGCTCCTGCTGCTTTGGCAGCACAAGCGTCAAATAACTTTGGGATTTCAGGCTCAAATTGTAATAACTCGGTAAAGATATAATCAGGATCAGCAACACGTTGTTCTAAATAGGTGAATAAGTTTTCATGAAAATACTCACTAACATAAACTTTAAATTCTTGTTTAGTTGCTTGTTGTTTTAATTTTTTCTCACGAGCTTTTTCTTCAATGTCTAATAATGAACGAGTTGAACTTTGTTTTAATTCATCACGATTAAACCCTAATCGAGACATAGCAAAGTCATCAGATAACAGTAAATCCATAAATCTAGATTCTACAAAAGACGCTGTTTTTTGATAATTAGGGTTATTCATATAATAATATTGTTCAGTTTAAGATATTTAATTTAAAACAAGTACATAGATTCTATTGAAATTTGATCAATATGCCAGAAAATTTGCTAATAATTTATGGCCAAATTGCGTCAGTACCGATTCAGGATGAAACTGCACGCCCACTACGGGGTAGCCTTTTAACTTCAAAGCCATGAGTTCATGTTTATTATTATTTTGATCACAACTCCAAGCCGTTGCTTGAATTTGATCTGGTAACGTATTTTCATCAACAATTAGAGAATGATAACGAGTAACCGTAAATGGATTGTCAATTCCAGCAAAAATATCACTTTGTGAATGCATGATATTAGAGGTTTTTCCATGCATCACTTTGTCTGCTTTGGAAACCACCGCCCCAAATGCTTGTGCGATAGCTTGATGACCTAGACACACACCCAGTATCGGCACATGTTTATAAAACTGAAGAATAATATCCTTTGATAAACCGGCTTGTTCTGGTGTACCTGGACCTGGTGATATAACGATATGATTAGGTTTTAGTTGTTTAATCTGATCAATCGTAATTTCATCATTTCGTTTTACGACAACATCTTGTCCCAATGTCCTAAAATATTGCACTAAGGTATAGGTGAAAGAGTCGTAGTTATCAATCATTAACAGCATAAAGTAATCTACAAAATATAAAAGGGCTGTTGTAGTGACCATCTATATAAGATGGTCATGAAAAACATATTTATGGCGTTACAAAACCAATTGCATCATAAACAGCCTTTAAAGTTTTTTCTGCTTTAGCGGATGCTTTTTCTGCACCAAGCGTCATTATTTTGCTTAGTTCAGTTTGATCATCTCTAATTTGATAAAAACGTTGCTGAATAGGTTCTATCATAGAGACTACCGCATCTGCTGTATCTTTCTTTAAATGACCATACATTTTATCTTCGTATTCAGGCACTAAGTCTGCAATTGACTTCCCAGTTGCAACACTTAGCAGTGTTAACAAGTTTGATACACCTGGTTTTTCTTCACGGTCAAAGTAGATACGAGCTTGCTCGTCAGAATCCGTAACGGCTTTTTTTAGTTTTTTCTCAATTTTCTTTGGTTCGTCTAATAACATGATAAAGCCATTCGGATTTTCATCTGACTTAGACATTTTTTTAGTTGGCTCTTGTAGGCTCATTACTCGTGCGCCAAACTCTGGAATGTAAGGTTCTGGCACCGTAAATACATCACCATGAATATTGTTAAAGCGGGTAGCGATGTCTCGAGTTAACTCTAAATGTTGTTTTTGATCTTCGCCTACAGGAACTTTATCCGCTTGATATAAAAGAATATCGGCCGCTTGCAAAACAGGGTAGGAAAATAAACCTACATTGATATTGTTTTGGTTTTTAGCTGATTTGTCTTTAAATTGCGTCATACGATTTAATTCGCCCATTTGCGAATAACAACTTAACGCCCATGCTAATTGCGCATGTTCTTTTACTTGAGATTGCACAAACAAGGCTGATTTAGTTGGGTCAATACCGCACGCTGTGTATAACGCGATACCGTCCAAAGTACGCTCACGTAAAGTTTTAGGGTCTTGACGTACGGTTATTGCATGTAAGTCTGCAAGCATAAAAAAACAGTCATGATCTTGTTGTAACGTTAACCATTGGTTAATTGCGCCAATATAGTTACCAATTGTCATCCCGCCGGTGGTTTGGATCCCACTTAAAACTGTCTGTGTCATAACTGTCTCATCATCTAAAACTTGTAATTACTATGGTTGGCGTTTATCTAAACTGACTTTAGTTACGCCGAAAAGTGCGACATTGTAACGTGAAAATGTACATGCGCAATCTAGCAAGGCACTTTATTTGTTATATCTAATCGTTAAGTTGCAAAAATGCCTGTTCAATGGCTTGTTTTCGGTTTTCTTGATTAAAAATGGCAGAGCCCATTACAAAAGTGTCCGCTCCAGCCTGTTGTATCTGTTTGATGTTGTTTTGATTGACGCCACCATCAACGGATATACGAATGTTTTTATCATGTTTTAACGCTAATTCTCTGACTCGTTTAATCTTATCTAATGAGCTTGGAATAAATGATTGGCCACCAAAACCCGGATTAACCGACATAATTAACACCATATCTAACTCTTCAATACATTCTTCTAATATGGTGATTGGTGTAGCTGGATTTAATACGAGTCCAACTTGGCAGCCTAACTGTTTCACTAAGCTAATTGAACGATGGATATGTTTGGAGGCTTCTGGATGAAAACTAATTGATGTCGCGCCCGCCTTCGCAAACTGTTCAATCATTGTATCAACAGGCTCAACCATTAAATGAACATCTATCGGCGCTGTAATACCGTGTTCCCTAAGGGCAGAACAGATCATCGAACCAAAGGTTAAATTAGGCACGTAATGATTATCCATGACATCAAAATGAACCCATTGGCAGCCGCCAGCCAATACTTCATTTACTTCATCGCCTAATTTAGCGAAATCAGCGGACAATATAGACGGAGCGATAATTGGTTTGTTGTACATTTTAACGTCTCTTATAATTTATGTATGTAAGCACCATGTTGGGGCGTTATAATGCACCAACTTGTGAATATTAAGGTGAAATAAATCCTACAATCAAAAAAAATATAACAATATCAATGATATATAATTCGGCATGTATGTTGAATTGGTATTAACAACTACAACACAAAAAAACTACAATAATTTCAGGATTAACAACATGAAAAATAACATGAAAAAAACACTTTTAGCTACCTTATTAGGTGCGACTACACTAGTTTCTTCAGTTGCACATGCAGAATTGTCTGCTAATGCATCAGTTGTATCTAATTACCTTTGGCGTGGTTTAGAACAAGCTGATGGTGGTCCAGCGGTTCAAGGTGGTCTTGATTACTCAAATGAGTCTGGTTTTTATGCTGGAACTTGGGCTTCAAATGTTGATTTTGGTGGCGACGCAAAAATTGAATTAGACCTTTACGGTGGTTACACAGGTTCGTTAAACGATAAGATAGAATTTGATGTTGGTTACGTTTTATTCGCATACCCAGGTGGTGAAGATGGACTTAACTTTGGTGAGTTATACGGTAACTTCTCAATGGATGCATTAACGGTTGGTATTGCTGTATTAGCTAATGCAACGGGTGCTGACTTTGGTGATAGCCTGTATCTTTCTGCTGATTATGCCATTCCTTTATCAAATGATTTTGAATTAGGTCTTCATGTTGGTTCTTACAGCGGTGACTTCTCTTCTGACACTATCGATATTGGCGCAACAATCGCAAAAGATTCTTGGGCAGTAGGTGTATCTAAAGTTGATGAAGGCGATGATGAAATTAAATTGTATGCAAGTTACGCATGGGATTTTGCTCTTTAATTACTAATGTAATTATTGATAAGTGCCGACCTAGTGTCGGCATTTTTGTTTGTGCAGCTTTATCAAAACTAAAAAATACGGACTATGCTTATCATTCTTAGAACGCAGTTTTGGAGATGTCATGAACCCCAATAATATTTTAGAGTCCGTTATAAAGTTACGCTCAGAGCTTGAGGTAACCGATGATATTGAGCCAGAAGTTTTAGAGCAATTAGAGTTATTTCACCGAGACATACAGAGCAAGATTAACTCCAATGAGTTAAAAGCCGAAGAAACCATTTTTGAACAATTACTAGAAATGGAAACTAACTTTGCCACTAACCATCCTGTTTTGGAAAAGTTAACTCGTGATGTTATTGATAGATTGTCGTTAATGGGGATTTGATTTCCCCATTTTTAATTATCAGTTGTCTAGATAATAGGCAGTTAATGAATAAAAACGATCTTTCTCCTGTACTGCCCTTTAATTCTGTCATATCGTCCATATCTCTTTTTGTAGCAATATATAGATAGCATTAAGTAGTTATGGACTTTTCTGCCTTAAATAAATCTGCCGCAAATTCTTTCAACCAACAAAAATCTTTAATTAAAAAGGTTTTGGCTGGTAAAAAAGTTAAGTGTAATAACTGTAATACGTTAATAAGCGTACATACGGGTGCAGATAGTGTAATGATAAAGTGTGAAAAAGATTGCACAGACATAAAGCTTGATGCTGAATTACTTAAATAAAAATTTGAGTCAGGAAAACTGACCAGGAACACATTGGAGAATAAAATATGGCCGTTAACTTTCAGGCTTTACATAAAGAAACGCATAATAAGATCAAAGTAAAACCAGTTCAATCTGTAGAAGATTTAGCAACACAACACGCATTAGGTGTTGTTGTACAAGAGTTTGCTTTAGCGGGTAATCAATACCCAATTGTATTTGTTAAAGAAAAAGATAAAGAAACATTTTTCCCAGTTGCTATTTTAGGTCTTGAGCCACAAACAAACTTGTTTGTTAGTGCAGACAACAAATGGGAAGGTATGTACATGCCAGCTCGTTATACTCACAAGCCATTCTCAGTGATCCCTAGTAAAGAAGATGCTAACTTGTTTGGTATCGCTATTAATATGGACAGCGAAATCGTTTCTGAAGAAGAAGGCCAAGCGCTTTTCAAAGAAGACGGTGAAGAAACAGAATACTTAGCAAGCCGTAAAAAGTCGTTAATCTCTTATGTTGAACATGAGCAAATTACCAAAGCGTTTATTGAAGAGCTAACTAAGTTTGACCTTCTACATGCTCAAAACATTAATGTTAAAGTGGGTGAGCAAGAGTTTAACTTAAATGGTTTGTTTATCGTTGATGAGAAAAAACTATCTGCACTTTCTGACGAAGATTTCTTAAGCTTACGTAAACGTGGTTTCTTAGGTCCTATCTACGCTCATTTAGGTTCTATGCACCAAGTAAATAACTTGATTCAAAAACAAGCTGCTAGAACAAAAGCCGCTGAAACTAAATAAGTTTATATTTCTTTATTAAGAAAGAAACATAAAAAAACCTCATTTTAGAATTTCTAATATGAGGTTTTTTTTGATTTAAATTTTATTCAGTAACTGGTTAGAAATAACTACCAAATAATATGTTCCACTCAGTGAACGTAAAGTGCTGAGACGCTTTGTCAGCGGTGAATTTGGTGGTTCTGATATCTTGCATATCAATGTAACCAAATTTTAATTCTGAACGGAAAAATAGTTTGTTATAGCTAAACTCTATGCCCGCTTTTACATGTGTGCCCCAACCAGCAAAGTGAAACTGATCGTGACGATCGTTACCAAGAATAGTTGCATTGGTTCTAGGTAACATACCACCGACACCAGCCCCTAAAATTCTAGAAATGCGGAAGCTCGGCGTTACGGCATGTAATTCGTCAAAGCGATTCAGTTCGATATTGATATAGTTCAAGCCGTCAGTATGTTCAAAAGCTAATAACGTTGGTACACCAAGTTTGTGATCATCGTTTGGTTCACCTCGGTTTCCTAAATAAACGCCTTCATTGTTATAGGTGCCGTCATGAATACTACCAACATTGATGTAACCGTCTATTTGGGCTGTTTGCTCTTGATCCATAACGTATTTCATATGGTCTACACCAAAAGAAATCGCATAATGATCAGCAATAAAATAACCAACTTTAAAGTTAGTTTGAGGCAAAGTCATACCAAGTGGATTTAGGTAAGGGTGAATACCAACCGCAGACGGTCGGTCTGATGCTGTCATATCATTAATAGTAAAGTCGTAATTCTCACCTCTAAAATGAACGTCAGATTTTGAGTAATACCCACGATTCCAACCCCAGAACGCATAAAATGACCCTTTTTCATGAATACCGACTTCTTTTTCTTCGGCGATAAGGTTGGTTGACATAGTCATACCCAAAACAATAAGACTTATACTAGAAAAAACTTTAAACACATTAAACTCCACTTAATTTTAAAAGTTTAAAATTAACGTTAAATAGCAACATTAAAATTAGGTGCGCATGCTAACTTATTTTGAGAAAAGTGGATATAGGGTATTTACTCGAAATTGTTTAAAAATGTATCTATTTTTCTTCGTAAGATTTAATCATTAATAGCTTGCCTACGTTTTACCCCCATAATTTTTTACAATCTTCGTTTTAATTGCCCTCAATTGCAGAGCTGAAGGCAAAAGTATTTCACTTTCATAAACGGCAATCCTACATACACAGAGCCTTTGTTGTTATTAACCCACAATTATTTTAAGGGGGTTACCAAATAAGAATGATAAAAATAGAGTAATTGTTCAAATTTCAATCGTTTAGTTATTAATGATAATGATTCTCATTTACTTGTTGTATTTTATTCATTACTCTTAACAAAAGTCATAACAACTTAACTTGGAAATTCGAATCATGGATCACAACAAATCAAATCCAAAACGAGCACTTGGTGCTCAAGCTGTTGCAGCCGCTCTTGCTATCACTAGCCCATTTTTATATGCAGAACAAGCTAATAGCAGTGATGTAGAAAAGGCATGTGCTGATAAAAATGATGTTAAATGCGAAATTAACCAAACTGAAGAAGCGATGGAAAAAATTCGCGTTCATGGCGTAAGAAGCTCAGTTTATTTAAGTGATGAGTCTGGCGATGTTCGTCGTATCGCTGCATTAGTTGATACGCCTCAGGTTATTACTGTTCTAACACAAGACCAAATTTTAGAAGCGGGTAAAACTGACCTTAAAGATATTTTGTCAGCGCAAGCTGGTGTTACTTTAGGTACGGGTGAAAATGGTAATGCATTTGGTGACCGTTACATCATTCGTGGTCACGAAGCGCGTAGTGACGTATTTGTTGATGGATTACGTGATCCAGGTATGAGTACTCGTGAAAGTTTTGCTACAGAACGAGTTGAGATCACTAAAGGTCCTAGTTCAACGTTTGCTGGACGTGGTTCATCAGGTGGTGCAGTAAACAGTGTTACTAAAAAAGCCTCTGTTGCTTATAACCTAGGGCGTGTAGAAGCCGGCTTAGGTACGGATGATTACTCACGTGTAACGTTAGATTACAACTTGCCGCTTTCTGATATCGCCGCGGTACGTATTAATGCATTAACTTCTGGTAAAGATAAACCTGGCCGTGAAGGCATATCGAGCGACAGAGATGGTTTACAGTTGTCTGGTGTTTATTTACCAACACAAAAACTGTCTTTCACTGCTGATGGCTATTATTTAGACGCTAAAGATGTATCTGACTTAGGCAGCTACTTTAACCGAGATACACGTAAACCTTTTGCAGATATCCCGGTTTATGCACAGGATTCAGATTTCTTATCTTCTGAAGTAAAAACATTTACTTTAAGAACAGAATACGAAGTAAGCGATAATGTTACGGTTTATAACGCAACACGTATTGGTGAAACTGAAAATGGTTACATTACAACAGGCGCAAGTGGTACAACTAGAGCGGATTCAGACCCATTTGCACCAGGTGTTGCGACAATCAGCTTAAGTACACACCAAGGTAATCAAAATGTTGAGTACATGAGTTCTCAGTTTAATTTATTCTGGAATACAGAATTATTAGGCTTACAAAACAACTTTGTATTTGGTGCTGAGTTTACTGATGAGAATGTAAGTAACGGTGTTTACGACATTGAAAGTAACAACCCAACTAACTGTGTAACCAGTGGCCGTCGTGGTGATGCTCCAAACTACTGTATTATCGATGGCAACGGTGATGTTGTAAGTAATATTGGCCAGTTAATGGGTAGAACTTATGTTGATGATTATGACGACGCGGTTATGAACATCGAGACCGTTTCTATTTACATGATGGATACAGTTAAATTAAATCCACAACTAGACCTTTATTATGGTGCTCGTGTAGACAGTTTTGATTATAGCAATGACACACAAAGACAGGGAACTGTTACCGCGTACGAATACTCAGATACTATGTACAACGGCAACATTGGTTTAATTTATGATCTGTCGGAAGATGTTAATGTTTATGCAAACTACAGTACTGCAACAAACATTAATGGTGGTGAGTCAGATTTAGGTGCAAGTTGTGGTTATGGTGGTGTTTGTGGTTCGGTTGATCAAGTTCCAGATTCGGATCCTGAACGTGTAGAAAATATTGAACTTGGCACTAAGTTTATGGCGTTTGATGATAAGTTTATGTTCACTGCTTCTGTATTCCAAATCACCAAGAGTGACGTTATGGAAAGTGTTGGTGACGATGACTATGCAACATTAGGCACGCTAAACACGGGTGAAAATAAAGTTAAAGGTATTGAAGTTGGTTTTGTTGGTGATATTACCGAACAATTAAGTGTTCAATTCTCTGCAACGGCTATGGATTCAGAAGTAACAGAGTCAATAAACGAGACTAGCATTGGCTTAGCATTGAGTAACTTTGCTGAAAACAGTGTTTATTTACAACTAAGATATGAAATTAACGACAAGTTTGTAGTCGGTGGCGATTATGCTTATCAAAGTGAAATGTATGCCGGTCAGCCAGATACCGCGGCTGGTTACGATTTTACTAACAACCAGTACAGCATTGTCGTACCTGATTACCAAGTTGTTAACTTATTTGCTAACTATTATGCAACTGATGCGTTAACGTTTAGATTAAATATTGGCAATGCCTTTGATGAAACATATTATACTGCCGCATATCGCAGTGGTGCATTTATGTATTTAGGTAATGCAGCGAGTACTAAACTAACCGCAACTTACGAGTTTTAACGATAGAGAGACAGCATGATTGTTATTGAACCTTTAATTTCTGCCCAAGACGTTAGCTACTTTCGTCAACAGTTATCTGAATTGCCTTGGCAAGATGGAACTAATACTGCAATGGGCATGGCGTCATCGGTGAAAAATAACAATCAAGCTGATAGTTCTGATGCCAAAGTTCGCCAACTCTCAAATGAGTTGTTGGCGAAACTTGGTCAACATCCCACATTAATTTCTGCGGCGCTACCGCATAAAATATTCCCACCTGTTTTTAACCTGTACAGCGAAAGCCAAGAATATGGGTACCATGTAGATGCCGCCATTATGCGAATTCCTGGTACACAAGAAGTATTACGCAGTGATATTTCAATGACTGTATTTTTGAATGATCCTAACGAGTATGAAGGTGGTGAACTTGTTATTTCCACTGAATTTGGCGAACAACAAGTTAAATTGCCAGCAGGGCATGCGGTTGTTTATCCGTCGAGCAGCTTACACAAAGTGAATGCGGTTACTTCAGGTCAACGTGTTGCAGCCATTACGTGGATGCAAAGTATGATAGCGGATACCAGTTTAAGACAAACCTTGTACCAATTAGATCGTAGTATCCAAAACCTAATTGCAGATGATAAAACCAGTCGAGCAGAATTAGATCGTTTACATAACGTTTATCACAATTTAATCCGCCAGTTCTCTCAACTAGGATAAAGCTAAGCGTTAGTCAAATAAGCTTGAGTTATAAAGGTTAATAAACAATTTTGTGCGTATTTCCGATAAAGTTGCGTATGATAAGTTAGTGTTATTATTCAAACTTTTGTTAACTAGGATTTAGTGGCTATGCACTCGCACTCTTCTCATGACGGTCATCACCATCATCACGATCATAGTGATCAATCTTCAACCCAAATAGCTTGGGCATTTTTTCTCAACTTCACCTTTACTATAATTGAGTTTATTGGCGGTTATCTTACTAACAGTACTGCTATTATGGCCGATGCTGTGCATGACTTAGGTGATACGTTATCCATAGGTAGTGCTTGGCTGTTAAATAAATTAGGTAATAAAAAAGCTAATGAATCATACAGTTATGGTTTTAAACGTTTTTCTTTACTGGGGGCTTTATTAAATGGCGTGATCTTAATCATAGGTTCTACTTGGGTATTGATTGAATCTGTATCTCGGTTGTTTGATCCTCAAATGCCAATGGCTGAAGGCATGTTCTTTTTAGCGTTGTTAGGTATTTCCGTGAACGGTTATGCAGCATATCGATTAAGCAGCGGTAAATCATTAAACGAAAAAATGCTGAATTGGCATTTAATCGAAGATGTTCTTGGATGGGTTGCCGTTTTAATTGTTTCTGTGGTGTTGATGTTTGTTGAGTGGCCGTTATTAGATCCTATTTTATCTATCGCGTTTACCCTGTTTATTTTGTTTAATGTGGTTAAGTATTTACGCAGTACTTTTACGTTATTTTTTCAAGCCACGCCTGATCAAAAGCTACTTAATGATATTCAAAAGGAACTAACTCGTGATGAATTAGTTGTGAATACACATCATCTGCATTTATGGTCGTTAGATGGTGAACAACACGTATTAACGGCTCACTTAGAATTATCACAAATGGTTGAGGCCAATAAACTGTTTACTTTAAAACAAGAGATTGCGGCTAATCTTGCACCATTTAACTTGGCGCATACCACTATAGAGTTCGAGTTCCCTGATGAGCAATGCAGAGATGAAATGGTAAGTGACTCAGAACACGAACACCACGAGCATGAGCATCATTCACACAGTCATTAATGACTGTGTGAAGGCTCATTTGATTGACAAGAAGAGACTAGCCTGTGTGTTTTATTGTTTATCAACAGGGGCGGCCATTTGTTCCAATGGCTGAATTTTCACTTTCCGATTACCGCCCAATTCAGAATATAACATCGCAGTAATGATCAAGCCTGCGCCCAACCAACCTTGTACTCCCAAATGCTCAGACAATATAAAGTAAGCTGAAACGTGTGCAAAAATAGGCTCTAAAGCAAATACCAAGGCTATTTTGTGTGGCTCTATCAAACGTTGACTCGAGGTTTGCACCCAATAAGCAAAGGCACTAGATAACACTCCAGAATACACTATGGCAGCAATAACTCTAGGTTCTGATATTTGTTGCCAGATGCTAGCGTACTGTTCATATCGTCCAATACTATTTTCAACAAACGCGGTAAAAATACAATACACGGCCACTGCGCCTAATTGAACAATGCTAAAACGTATTACAGGGAATTGATGGCTGTATTTAGCCATAAAAGAAATATGCACGGCGTAACAAGTGGCACCAAGAGCAACCAGAATATCACCTTTATTGATAGTGAGATTATCGCCTATGGTTAAAAAGTATAAACCGGATGTCGCTAGAACGACAGAGACCCAAACCTCAAATCCAACTTTGTTTCGATATAACAAATAGCCAATAAGTGGAACCAAAGGCACACATAAACCAGTGATAAACCCTGTATTTGAAACGCTAGTGTAATTAAGTCCTTCGGTTTGCAAAGTAAAACCTAAAAACAATAATGAACCTAAGCCAAATCCGGATTTAAATAAACGAGTACGTTGATAGTTCTCGGTAGGCGATTTTTTCCCAGTGATAAACCAAAGTGGTAATAATACTAAAGCAGCCAGACTGAATCTAAATGCATTAAAAACACTGGTAGGCATAATATTGATAGCATCATCAATAACAACAAAACCTAAACCCCAAATGGCATTTACTGCCACTAACGCCCAAAAGGCCATTCTTTTAGTTTGTATCAATGTGGTGTTCTCTTAAAAAATATACTTCGATAATGCTGATAAGCTTTGACCCTAATTAGGATATTTGAAATACTGAGGTCAGATCTTAAATCAGCTTTGGTAGTTTATCTTGTTCGACAAGTTTGTTGTTAGCATAATTTTAGTTATTTCGATTGTAATACAATCGTTTACGGCTATTGCTGCGCCAAGCAATGATCATCAACTTGATATACAGCATATTCAAAGTGAACATAATCATAGTGATGATTTACAGTTAAAAAATAGCAGTGTGATACAACAAGAACATAATATATCCGACTGTCATCATTGTGGGCATTGCACTGGTACTCATTTGTCTTGGATATTAGTGAAAAGTGTCATAACGCCAATTTCAGCCGTTAATATTCAATTTATCCCATATCAAAATTCAGCTTATAGCGAAGTTTTCGAAGCTTCCTTTAGACCACCTAGATCTTAATTTATTTATCAAATACTTGAGCCTTTTGGCTCGCCATTAAAATAAATAATTAAGAGATTTTATGTATACATTAAAAAACAATACAGGTTTGTTCCTGTGTGTCTTTATGGCTGTGACTTTTATGATCACAGCTCCATTAGCCGCTGCGTCTAAGTTCGCTTTGCTTGAGCAAGAGAATGCCCAAGAGAATGAAACTGATCATGAAGAGGGGATTAACTTAAGTGCTGCTCAAATGAAGATTGCAGGTATTAAGGTCAAACCTGTTATTTCAAAAATACAATACAGTACGATTTACGCGCCAGGTGAAGTGAAAGCGAACGGTTATAAAAGTTATGTTGTTTCACCTCGGACTGAATCCGTCATTATCAACAGACATGCCATATTAGGTGAACATGTTGAAGTTGGGCAGAAACTCGTCACCTTGTTTAGCGAGTCAATGGCACAAGCACAAGCCGATTATTTAATAGCGTCTACTGAATGGCATCGCCTGCAAAAACTAGATAGCCAAACAGTGAGCGAAAGCCAATTAGTCTTGGTTGAAACTACCTTTAATGCAGCTTATGGCAAGCTCATCGCATTTGGTTTAACTGAGCAAACGATTAAAGATATTACCAATATAGATACTCGATTATTTGGTCAATATTCGTTGGTTGCTCAAAGTGCGGGTGTGGTTTTGCAAGATGACTTTTACCAAGGTCAACGTGTGGCGGTAGGTGATGTCGTTATGCTGTTAGCCGATGAAGATGACTTATGGGTAGAAGCGAAAGTATCTCCTAACAAAAAACTTAATGTCTCCATTAATTCTCCAGCGGTTGTTTCTTTGGGTAATCAAGATTACACAGCCAAAGTCATTCAAGAAGCTCACACCATAGATCCCATTACCCGCACAAGAACCATACGCTTGTCGGTAGATAACCATGAAGATAGTTTGCACTCAGGCATGTTTGTCAAAATAAACTTTCAATTTGCCACCACCAATAAAGTAATGGCGGTGCCAGAAGAAGCTTTGGTACGTGGTGCTGATGGAGATTGGATTGTTTTTGTTGAAGATCATCCCGGTGAATTTAATGCGGTAGAAGTAGAGCTTGGTCGAGCGTTGGGTGACTTAAGAGAGATTAAAGGACTGATAAGTGGCACTCGCGTTGTGACTCAAGGGGCATTTTTTGTTGCCTCAGAAAAAGCCAAAGGCGGATTTGATCCGCATAACCATTAAGGAGTCTGTTATGTCTAATAAAACTAATTTTAACAAAGCAGAATCCGAACAAGCTGTTTTTAATAACTCTATTTTTAACGAGATCATAGATTGGTCTATTGATAATCGGTTTCTAGTTGTTCTTGCACTTGTCATAACAATGGCCATTGCCGTTATGACCATACCTAAATTGAACTTAGATGCATTTCCAGATGTGACTAATATTCAAGTGGCGGTGAATACCGAAGCGCCTGGGTTAGCCGCTGAAGAAGTAGAGCAACTAATAACGTATCCCATTGAAGCTGTAATGTATGCACTGCCAGATGTTGAGCAAGTAAGGTCAATATCAAAAACTGGTTTGTCTGGTGTAACTGTGGTCTTTAAAGAGGGTACTGATATTTACTTTGCTCGCCAGCTTGTTTTTGAACGACTACAAGCTGCCAAAGAGTTAATCCCTGAAGGGGTTGGTACTCCTGAAATGGGGCCAAATACTTCTGGCTTAGGACAAGTATTTCAGTATTTGTTGATTGCCGACGAAAACTCCGAATATGACTCAATGAGTTTAAGAAGTTTGAACGACTGGATAGTGAAGTTGTTGATCATGCCGGTGGATGGGGTGACAGACGTACTCTCATTTGGTGGTCATGTTAAACAATACCAAGTGAATTTAGATCCCACCAAGTTACTGTCTTATGAATTAACCCAAAGCGATATTGTGCAAGCTCTGGAAGTAAACAATGCCAATGTTGGTGGTTGGTATATGAACCGTGGACAAGAGCAATTGGTTATACGGGGCACAGGTTGGTTTAAAAGTGGCAATCAAGGCATAAGCGAGATTAACCAAGTACCTGTTAAAAGCGTAAATGGCGCAGTGGTAACTTTATCAGATGTGGCCAAAGTACAGATTGGCAGTGAGATAAGACAAGGCGCTGTGACGTTAACGCAACGATCAGATAACAATGAAGTTAAATCGTATGGCGAAGTGGTATCAGGCATAGTTCTTAAACGTATGGGGTCAAATACTAACGCGACTATTGGTGGCCTAAATGCCAAGTTACCGTTAATTCAACAAGCACTGCCGAAAGGTGTGCGATTTGAGGCTTTGTATGATCAATCGGACTTGATAGAGCAAGCGGTTAATACGGTTGTTGAAGCATTGACGTTGGCATTTATCTTTATCTTTATTGTGTTAGCTCTGTTTTTAATGAACTTAAGGGCAACATTATTGGTATTGGTCTCTATTCCTATTTCAATCGCCATTGCTTTAATGGTCATGGCTTGGTGGGGGATTTCCGCTAACTTAATGTCGCTAGGTGGCATCACAGTTGCGATAGGTATGCTGGTGGATGGTTCTGTAGTGATGGTTGAGAACATGTTTAAACAGCTTGCACTTGAAGAAACAAAAGCTCTTAAAGAAAAAAGTATAAACAGCAAAACTTCAGGAATAGAAGCAAGGTTAAAACAAGCCGGTAAAGAAGTGGCAAGGTCAGTATTTTTTGCAGCCTCTATTATTTTAGTGGTTTTTGCGCCTTTATTTAGCTTTGAGGGCGTGGAAGCTAAGTTGTTTCAACCTATGGCAATTAGTATTATTTTAGCGGTGGTTTCTGCCATTATTGTTGCTTTGATTGTGGTGCCTGCTTTGGCTGCGTATATGTTTAAAAACGGCGTAAAACCACGTGAAAGTTTGGTTTTGAAGCCACTTGATAGACTTTATAAAACAACGCTAAAGGTAGCATTACTGCATACTAAAAAAGTGATGTTGATATCAATTTTGTTAGTGATATTTGCAATCATGGTCATTCCATATATAGGCACTGAATTTGTACCAGAGTTAGAAGAGGGCACTATTAATTTAAGAGTCACACTAGCCCCTTCTGCTAGTTTAGAAACCGCCTTGTCGGTGGCTCCGATTTTAGAGCAAAAACTAATGATGTTTCCGGAGGTGACTTATGCGTTAAGCCGCATTGGTCGTCCAGAAATTGGTGGTGATCCAGAACCTGTAAACAACATTGAGATATACATAGGCTTGAAACCAGGATCGGAGTGGACAAGTGCCAATAATCGTTATGAACTTCAAGATTTAATGGAGCGCAGTTTAGAACAATATCCTGGTTTGTTATTAAACTTTTCACAACCTATTGCCACTCGTGTTGATGAGCTATTGTCAGGTGTAAAAGCACAACTTGCCATTAAGTTATTTGGCCCTGAACTAGATGTATTAGCGGCAAAAGGTAAAGAGATAGAAAGCCTAATAAAAACAATTGAAGGTACAAGAGATGTCGCTATGGAACAAATAACCGGTGAAGCCCAGCTGGTTATTGAACCCAATAGACAAGAGCTTTCAAGGTTTGGTTTAGCGGTGGGCGACATAATGAACTTAGTCAAAGATGGGATTGGAGGTGTTGCTGCAGGACAAATTATTAACGGTAATGAACGTTATGACATTTATGTGCGTTTACAGGATAACTACCGTAATAATATAGAAGCCATCTCTGATATTCGCTTGAGATCACCAAGTGGTGCGTGGGTAAGATTAGGCGATGTTGCCAGTGTTTCTTATCAGTCAGGTGCACCACAAGTAAGAAGGGATGATGTACAACGCAGAGTAGTAATCCAAGCTAATGTGCAAGGTCGAGATATGGGCAGCGTAGTAGCTGATATTGAGGCTCAGATCAGTAAAGAGGTAGCTTTGCCTGCAGGTTATTCAGTTGATATTGGTGGTCAGTTTGAAAACCAACAGCGAGCTCAAAAACGACTCTCTATTGTTGTGCCTATTTCATTAGCGTTAATCGCCTTATTGCTTTATTTTGCTTTTGGCTCGGTGGGACAAGCGTTATTGATATTAGTGAATGTGCCATTGGCTGTGATTGGAGGAGTATTTGCGCTGTATATGACAGATCAGTATTTGTCAGTGCCTAGTGCCATAGGATTTATTACTTTATTTGGCGTGGCGGTATTAAATGGCGTGGTAATGGTAGAGAGCATAAACCAACGCATAGCCGATGGATTAGACAGTAGCAAAGCTGTTTTTGAAGGCGCAACTTCCAGGTTAAGACCTGTATTGATGACCGCTATTACATCAGCATTGGGCTTAATTCCAATGTTAATGTCGGATGGTGTTGGCGCTGAAATACAAAGACCCCTTGCTACGGTTATTGTTGGCGGATTAGTTACTGCAACCTTATTAACTCTGTTTGTATTACCTGTTTTGTACAATGGGTTTTCAAAACAAAAAGTTAACTCACTGCACCACTTATCTAGCCATTAACATTAACCGTATTTTGTCCATTGATTTTAGCGTTAACAATCAGAAAGTTTGAGTTTGATTGTTAACGCTAGTTCAAATTTCTAAGCTAATAATTTAGTGTTGTTTGTCATTTAAACAACTGATAAGTTATTGTCATTATTAAATAAAATATAACACTCACCTATGGGGATGATATGGATTCCAAAATAGAATTGATAGAAGGCACTGATATTATCAAAGTGTCTTATCGAGGTGACGTAACATTAGATGAACGCGTTAATTGTGTTGAACAAATCTGTGTTGAATACAAAGCGTTAGAAAGCTGTATAAAAATACTGATTGACGCTCAAGAGGTAACGGAAGTCATGAGTGAAGTTGAACAAACCTTGTTTGCTAACTATATTGCCTCGAGAGAAGAACTTGAAGGCGCTCGCGTTGCTGTGTTAGTAAAACCAGAACAACTTATTAATAATACCGTCATAGAACAAGCTACAATACTTGGTCATAAGACTAAGTTGTTTAATGACATCTATATTGCATTAAACTGGCTAAATGAAACTGAGTGAGTGTATTTTCTTCACTACACCTTATTACTTAACATTGTTTTGGATATAAACATGAGCCGTATAGCTGTTATTTTTTTCATACTTATTTCGTTGGCCGCTTGTGCTTGTATCACTGACGTTCCAGTCACTAAGGAGCAGAAAAAAGCCACCGTTTTTATCTCAAATGGCAAAACCCAATGTCAGGATAACGCTTTGCCGATAAATACGACTAAACGTGATTTATTAGCGGCTGGCATTGACGTTATGTCGCAGAGTTGTGGGGTATTAACCGGTAGAATGTACGCGAGTGTTTGCGGTGGACAAACAGGGCAAGTTCATTTATTTGTCATAGATATAGCCAATGTAGAAAAAGCCAAGGCACTTGGTTTTTCTCAGGTAGATGATACCGCTCTTGGTATACGTGAGATTGAGTGTGTGAGTGCTCAACCGAATAAAACGACAATCTAATATCAATCTATTACTAAGACCCAATAAAAGCCAAAAAGGGTTTGAAGTTACATAGGTTTTAACAATGGAATATAAAAAATCCAATCAATTCTTTCGTTCATTTATCAAGTATTTAATTTCGGTGATCTTAACCATTACCATATTAGAGTTAGTTGATGTTGACGCTACTAAAGCTAATGTTTTTGCTTTTGAAAAATTTTCTTTAGCGGTATTAGTACTTTTTGCTATTTGTTTATTTACCTTTGATGAAATGCAAAATGGCATTATCAAATGGTATTGTCATATGGTAAACGGGAAGAATAAAAAGTAAGCCGTAGGTATGTTAATGCATTGCTTTAATTAGGTTTTCGATAGAAAACGTTAATGGATTTTTATGCGTTTGACTAAAGCGAGAAAAATCAATCTGATTTATTTTACCTTGAGTCATAAGCTGTTTAAATCCTTTATAATGAGGGCTTAAACTGGACTCGAAAATATTTATCTGTTGGACTGTTTTTTCCTGATTTAATTGATTGTTTGCGATATCGTTTATCATCACTAATGCCATGGCGCCCAGTGTTACATGGCCTCCAAGGGATAAGTCGACAGGGTACTCTGGTTCGTCGAAGTCCCAATTAATCCCACCAATAATTACAGGGTAATTGATTTTAGCATCGGTTACGGCCTTTTTAGCTCCAAATGCCATAGCATCATTAGCAGCCCAAATGATATTGATTTGAGCGTGCCATAAAATACCTTTGGTTTTGTAATAAGCCATTTCTTTAGACCAATTGCTGACACTACTGTCAATTAACTGAGCTTTGTTTTTTTGTAATGCCTGATGAAAACCTTGTTCTCGTTGTAACGACGCTGGCGTTGTGTAATCACCTTGTAGGGCTAATAATTTAGGTGGAGTAGTTGTCGTGACTTGCTGGTGGAATATATTAAATAAACCTTCTAATAGTTGTTCTCCAGCAATTGAATTGTTTGGAGTAACACTGCCTTTAATTAGGCTTTTTTGTTGTTCAGTTAACTTTGATAGATCTTTGTTATTTAGGGTGTTTAGTAGCATAAATATTGGAATGTTATGCGGGGCTAACGTCTTAATGATGTCAACAGCGATGCCTTTTTCGTTAACCAGTACAACATAATCCGGATCTAATTTTATAATAGTAGTGGCTAGAGATTTCATTAAGATATGATCTCTATTGGCATGGACTGTGGTTAGCTTAATATTTAAGTCTTGTGCCGCTGCATCCATAAATGTTGTAACTTTGGACCAAAAACTCCCAGTCGCATTTTCATCAGGGTGACCAGGGTTAAGGAATACAATGTTTAGTGCCGCAATAGAGCTGAAGCTAGGTAAGAATACAAAAATAAAAATAACAGAATAGCGGCAAAGAACTTGATTCATATTTTTGTTTTACTTGAAGTGATTTTTCTAAAGTATAAATGAGTTGAGGTGATGGTTAAAGGGAATAGATTTCCAAACTTGAATAGTTAACATTTAATGTACAAAAATCGCGTTTATTTTTAATAACTTGTGATTTTATTTTTACATTGTTAGTTGTTCAAGTTAGAGTTTCAGACTAATTATTTTATGCTTCTTGTAACAGAGAAGAAAAAAACATGGAGTTTAATGTGAAACAACAGTTACTCACTTTATTTGTAGCGGTTGGGCTATTTATGCCGAACTTAGTTACAGCGTCTGAACTCAAACTTGAAGCGTGTTTTGTTTCAGGGGTTAAGAGTAAAGCTTTATGTGGCAAACTTGATGTTGCTGAAAATCCAGCATTAGATATTTCCGAAGCCAATACGCTCTCTTTGAATGTGGTGGTATTGCCTAAGTTTAAAGAACAAAGTAAAGAACTACCAATGATGTTCTTAGCTGGCGGCCCAGGTCAAGCAGCTACTGAGTTAGCGGGAATGTTAAATAATCCACTGACAGAAATTAGACAAGAACATGACATTATTTTGATAGACCAACGTGGAACCGGTCAATCTAATGGGTTGCTGTGTGACGCTCAGGAATACATTGACCCTTTAGTCATTGATAGTAACGACGTTGATATTGAGCAAGAAGTAAAAGACTGTTTAACCAGTTTTGCTGATCATCACTTACCAAGTTATAACACTTACCAGTCAATCGAAGATTTTGAAGCGGTACGCCAAGCGTTAGGTTATCAAAAGGTTCATATATTTGGTGGTTCTTATGGAACAAGAGCTGGTTTTGCTTATTTAAAGAACCATCCAGAGTCGATTCAAACAGCGACATTAGATAGCAATGCCCCGATGGAAATGATCGTCGGTTTTTTTGGTAAATCATCAGAACGAGCATTCGATTTTTTAGTTGAAGATTGTAAAGCACACAAGTATTGCAATGAATCTTACCCTAACTTAAAACAAGATTATTTAACCTTGTTAGCGCAGTTAGAAAAGCCAATAACACAATCTATGTATCATCCAATTACGGGCAAAAAAATCGATATAATTCTTACAAAAAGTAAAGTGACAGAAACATTAAGAACCACTTTATATGCTTTATCTTCACGTCAATTATTGCCTTATATCGTAAATGCATCTGCGCAAGGGGATTTCCGTCCATTAGCGGCTTTGATGAGCCAAGTTAATAGTACTGAACACACACCTGGAAGTTTATATACCGGTCTCACAATGAATATTATTTGTAATGAAGATATGCCCCGAGCTGTTGAGTCTGACTTTAGTAAAGATGCGGACAACTACTTTAATGGTGAGTTAGGGTTTACTAACTTTACTGATATATGTAAATTTTGGCCGAAGTGGCAAGCACCTGCGGACTTTGCTGAGCCAGTAACTGTCGATGTACCAGTATTATTATTCTCTGGGAAATATGACCCTGTTACGCCGCCTGCATATGGTGAGATGGCAGACAATACATTACCTAATTCAAAACACGTAGTTATTAAAAATGGCTCACATGTGGCGTCCTTAAGAATGTGCATGGATGCAGTTAAACAATTTATGCAAAGTGGTACGTTTGAAAGTGTCGACTTTATCTGTGCAGATAAACCTGTACCTAACTTATTTTTCACTAACTTAAATCAACTTCATTAAAAAGGATCATCAAATGTTACAGGTAAATAATTTAGTCAAACATTTTGGCGATGTGAAAGCGTTAGATGATTTAAGTTTTTCAGCTGAAGACGGACAAATAACCGGTATTCTTGGGCCAAATGGTGCGGGTAAAACCACAGCATTAAGAGTGTTATATGGCTTGTTAAAAGCTGAGCAAGGAACTGGACTAATTAATGGCGTAGATAGTCAGATATCGCCTCAACTTGCACGTAAAGAAATTGGTATATTCCCTGACAAGTTTGGGTTGTACGAAAGATTAACCGCCCGTGAACAAATAGCTTATTTTGCTGGTTTACATGGCCTAACAGGTGAAGCTAAAGACAAGGCGTTAAATGACGTGATATCAAAGTTAGATATTGCAGATATAGCCGACCGACGTTGTGAAGGTTTTTCACAAGGTCAGAGAATGAAAGTGATTATTGCCCAAGCTTTAGTACATCAGCCGCAAAACTTAATTTTAGATGAGCCTACTCGTGGACTTGATGTTATGAGTACTCGTATTTTAAGAGATATATTGTTGGACTTAAAACAACAAGGTAAATGTATCTTATTTTCATCCCATGTTATGCAAGAAGTCGCCGCGTTATGCGACAAAGTTATCGTGGTTGCTAATGGTAAAGTTGCAGCAGTTGGTACCCCACAAGAATTATGTGAGCGTACTGGAAAAACTGAATTAGAAGAAGCATTTGTAGCATTGATTGGTAGCGACG
Organism: Psychrosphaera sp. F3M07; assembly: GCF_018860345.1. Lineage (GTDB taxonomy): Bacteria > Pseudomonadota > Gammaproteobacteria > Enterobacterales > Alteromonadaceae > Psychrosphaera > Psychrosphaera aquimarina. The sequence continues at coordinate 28,944 of NZ_JAHKPJ010000013.1, forward strand.
AAGGGATAGCGGCATGATAAAAACATTATTTACTAAAGAATTTTTAGATTCAATCCGTGATAAACGCTCAGTATTTGCAGCTTTGTTGGGGGCCTTTTTACCACCAATTATGTTTGCAGTAATGATGACGTTTGTATTAGAAGAGTCTACGTCTGTTGATGAACTATATATAACTATAGAGAATCAGCAACAAGCCCCTCATATAGTTGAGTTATTAGAGCAAGGCAAAATTTTACACGCAGATATGCCTGAGAAAGGTAAAGATTTTGAACTGGATGGCGAAACGGTTGAGCATTCAAAAATAACTATTACATTTGAAGATTCTTTTGCAGAAAAAATGCATCGTGGTGAAAAAGCCACAATAACATTATTAACGGATTACTCTAAAAAAGGTGCCAGAGATGAAGTTTGGCGTGTGAAAAATGTAATTAATAGTTATCAGAGTCAATTGGTGGCAATGAAACTTGTAGCCCGTGGAGTGTCGCCCTCATTACTAAGCGCTATTCATATTGAAGAAAATGATACCAGTACACCATCGTCTAAGTCGGCGTTACTTTTGGGTATGTTAGGTGTGATGATCATGGTTGCTGTGTTTGTATCGTCAACTAATGTGGCGATAGATTGTAGCGCAGGTGAGCGTGAGCGTAATTCATTAGAGCTTTTGATCATGCAGCCTGTCAGTACTATGCAAGTAGTATTAGCTAAAACGATGAATACAGCATTTTTTGGAATTGTTGGTGCCACACTTAGTGTTGTGTTCACCGCCATTGCTATTCCGTTTATACCGCTTCACAAAGCAGGTATGGCATTCAACTTTGACTTCCAGTTAGGTATGACTATTTGGTTATTATTAGTGCCTTTAGCCTTGTTTGCAGCTGCATTCCAACTGGCCACTGCGTTTCATGCTAAATCGTTTAAAGAAGCACAATCCTATATTCAATACACAGTTATGGTGCCGATTATAGTCCCTATGATGCTTGAGATTGTGAATTATAAAAATGAAGTGTTAAGTTATATTCCAATATTTGCGCAACAGCAGGCGATTAGCCAGTTAATTCGTGGAGAATTGGATAGTTATATGCCTTTATTAGCGGGCTCTGTAGTGACGGTCATAACTTCGTTAGTAATTATTAAAGTGATTGCTAACTCGTTAAAATCTGAAAAAGTAGTACTGGGTTTATAGTCATTACCCTTTTTTAAGACGGGTCAGATTAATAAAAAAGAGCCAATAGGCTCTTTTTTTATTTGTTTAATTTTTTATTGAAATCTGCACTCACTATATCCAACGCTTTTACCACTACATTAGGATCAATTTTGTTTGATTCTAACAAGTAAATTAAATCAACCGCTAATTGGATATGTTCATCTGCGGACTCTAATTGTTTTGTAACTTCATCCGTTTCAGTTGTGCGTTGATCTTTCAATTTATATTTCTCGTTCTTCACGTGATTCCATGAACTCTAAGGCTCTGACTATAGATTCTTTTACATTCATTTCCATCTCAAAACGTTCCGCTGCAGGCATATAAAAAGCCAAATCTACTTCGTGTCTAATGTACTTTGAAGGTAATTGATTTAAAACGATGCAGCATAAGTCCGATAAAAATTCGTTTGAAAAACGTTTATCTAATTTATGTAAAGTGATGTAGTCGATAACGAGCTTTTCGTAATAATTGTGTATGTCGTCATTAAGTTGCATAAATTTTCCTATCTAAAATGTGCGCTACTTATGACAGTAGCACCGTATTTGAGATTATAGAGCATATTACTGATTTATCACCGAATGAATGTGGCAATAGCGGCATTAATAAGTTGTAAATGCACTGCGGTAAGCGCATTAATATCTCGTTGATAGCCGCCACCAATCACCGCCACGATTGGAATATGGTTTTGTTTTGCTAAGTCAAATACCAAACAATCTCTTTGATATATCCCTTGTGTGGTTATATTCAACAACCCTAAGTCATCATCTTCATGAATATCTACGCCAGCATCATAAATAATAAAGTCAGGTTTAAAAGAGTAAAACGCGGTTGTTAACACGTCTTTGACTTGAGCTAAATAGGCTTCATCCTCAATATGCTTTTCAAGCCCAATATCCCAGTCACTTTGCTGTTTCCTCGCTGGGAAGTTCTTTTCACAATGGATAGACAAACTGAATATATTAGGGTTGTCTTCAACGCACGTGGCGGTTCCGTCCCCCTGATGAACATCACAATCAAAGATAAGTACGCGGTTAGCTTTACCTTGTTCAATTAATGTATGGGCGGCAATGGATAAATCATTAAACACACAAAAGCCAGAACCAAAGTCAGGGTGAGCATGGTGATACCCACCAGTCAGGTTTATAGCAATATCATGTTCTGTTGCTAATTGTGCTGCCTGCAAAGTGCCGCCTACAGCGGTTAAGGTACGTTGTACAAATTGTTCCGACCAAGGAAAGCCAATTCGTTTCATTTCGTTAGTGGAGAGCTGATTATGAATAAAATCATCAACGTATTTAGCATTATGTATTTGTAATAGCTTAGCTCTAGTAATAGGCGCTTTTACAAGGTTTACACTTACTTTAGATGAAAACTTATTTATAGCAGCATTTTTTAAACTTAAATATTTCTGGATTGGAAATCTGTGATTCTTAGGCAAGTCGAGTTGACTATAAATAGGATGAAATACTAAAGGCAATGAGGTTAATGGCATATTGGTCGTTTATATAATTTGAGCTAGTTATTGTTATCTAGTTTCTGAATTGACTCTTCAACTTTACTTAAGGCCTGACGGCAACGTCCAAGCCTTTGTTGGTTGGTGAGTACTTCTTGTTGTAACGCAGGCCTATTGCTCATGCCTTTGTACATAGTTAATTGTTGTTGTGATAAGTTGACCTTATCTAATAATCGACGTTCAAATTCTTGTAACTTTGATAATTCAGCATATAACTCTTGGCTTGATTGTGAAGCTTGCAAAGTAAATTGTTTGGTTTTGTTTAAATTTCGTATTCGATCTTTGCTGTATTGGTTGTTTCTTACGTTAATATCGTTTGATTTAACAAATCGTTTGAGACAAGAGAATTGTTGAGTGACTCTTTCGGATAAATAACTTACATGCTGTTCGTTGTTTACGCTGGCCAATTTATCAATGGTTGTTTTTAACTCAATTAAATAATCATCAATATCGTCACTGTGTGTTGCAAAGCCAGACGAGCGAAATATTTCGCTATTAGCAAACCACTGTTTCGAGCTGAGTTTTAATCCTTTTATAGATTGTTCAAGCATTTGAAACTGCGTGTTTAATTGATTGATTAATGCATTCATAGTATTTGAGTATCATTTATAAAAACAGAAGTCGATTGAATTATCATAGGTGTTTATAAGCTCCAAGCATCAAAGGCCAGTTTAACCGCCATGCATGATACAACGATGGTAAACACAGGGCGGATAAACTTGTTGCCATACTTAATGGCGGATCTCGCCCCCGAATACGACCCTAACATTAAAAAGCCACCCATTAATAATCCAATGGTAAAGTTAACATAACCTAAGTAGATGAAAGCAATTAAAGAAAATATATTACTTATGAAATTCATGGTTCTGGCAACACCAGAGGCAAGTAAAATGTTGAGGCGATATAAAAATAAATTACTCACAGTCCAAAAGGCACCTGTGCCAGGACCAGCAAATCCGTCGTAGAAACCTAAGGTTAATCCTTGACTAATTTGTTTGGTTTTCAAAGTGGAGTTAATGGTAGGAAGTTGATTAGAGTCCTCTTCTTTTACCCGGTTAAATAATGCATAAATTGCACTAAAGCCGATGAAGATGGGTAATATTTTATTTAAGTTACTCGCGTCGATAAAACTGACAATTATGGTACCGGCGATCGCGCCGACGGCTGTTGATATAAAACTTAACTTCCAAAATGACGGTGAAAATAATTGTCTCTTATAAAAAGTATAACTCGCCATTAATGAACCAAACGTGGCAGCAAGTTTATTTGTGCCAAGTACAACATGCGGTGACATGCCAGAAGATAACAAAACCGGGACAGTTAATAATCCGCCACCGCCAGCAATAGCATCGATATAACCTGCCGCGAAAGCTGTTAAAATCAGAATGCCGATTATGGAAGGTGATAAATTTATAAACTCGGCAAACTCTGTAATCCAGCTCACAAAAACTCCGTGGTATTGTATTTTATGTAGCTAACATGAATTTAGTGATGTCTTAGCTACGCTTCGCGGCTATTATAGCGGTGATCTCAATGTATTAATATGAATTAAAAGTGACATGACCCAAGAACAACTAAATGGTTTTCTACTAACTCGTAAACAATTTGATCTTAATGGTCATTGTGTTTTTGAGTTATGGGTGACATCAGAGACCGGTAGTCATCAACTTATTATCGAAAATGAAAAGGCGGTTTGTTTTGCTTATGAAGCCGAACAGGCGGCGATAATTACGTTGTGTCAGCAAAACCAATTAAACATAACGAATAAACCCCTAGATTTAAAAGCGTTTGATGATAAAAAAGTGTTTGGCTTATACGCAAATTCATTAAAAGATTATCATAGGTTAAGAAAACTGGCACAAGAGTGCAGCATTGAATTATTAGAAGCCGATATTAAACCGATAGATCGTTTTTTAATGGAACGATTTATTCAGGGGGAATTGTGTTTTACCGGAGTTGCCCATCAAAAGCAGTTAAATGCCTCCTCACAAACAATTAACATTGTTAATCAAGCAAAAATAAAACAAGGCGAATATTCCCCTAAGTTATCGACATTGTCAGTAGATATAGAGTGTGATGAAAATGGTTATTTATACTCAATAGGTTGCCATGGTGCCGGTTTTCATAACGAAACGGTTGAGATTGTTTTATATAATGGATATCAAATTACAAAACCTGATCTGCTACCGGAATATACAATTTGGTTAGAAAGTGAATGGGAATTGTTATTAAAGTTTAACCAAATAGTAGCTGAGCTAGACCCTGATGTAATTATTGGTTGGAACTTTGTTAAATTTGATATCCGAGTGTTAGTGAATGCGGCGAAACGTAATGGAATTAAATTAAAGTTAGGGCGGGATGGCTCTGAATTAGAGTTTATTGATGGCAATCGAGACGGAGAGCAACGTTACCCTGATAAAGTTTATGTAGCTGGGCGAGTGATACTTGATGGGATTGAAGTAATGAAAAACGCTACCTATTCATTCCCTAGTTTTTCATTAAATAATGTAGCTAGTGAGATCCTTGGCGAAGAAAAGCTTATACAAGAAAGCGGCACTGATAAACTTGCTGAAATTAAACACTTGTACAAAAACGATCCCAGTTCACTAATAAAATACAATTTACAAGATTGCATATTAGTGTCAAAAATCTTTATTAAAGAAAAGCTCATTGAATTTGTGATCACGCGAACAAAATTAACGGGTGTTGAGTTAGATAGAGTCGGCGGTTCAGTGGCGGCGTTCACCAACTTATACTTGCCCCATGCACATAGGAAGGGCTGGGTCGCTCCAAATCTAGTGGCAGTTAAAGATTATGTGAATAGTCCAGGTGGCTTTGTGATGGATTCAATACCTGGTATTCACAAGGATATCTTGGTATTTGATTTCAAAAGTTTGTATCCAAGCATAATGCGCACTTTTAATGTTGACCCTGTTGCTTTGTTAGAAGCTAAAACGATAGACAAAGACCAACGTATTCCTGGTTTTAGGGGCGGAGAATTTAGCCGAGGAAATGTCATATTATCGACGATACTTGATAAGTTATGGCAGGCTAGGGAACAGGCTAAGTCGGAACAAAATAAAGTATTGTCTAATGCCATAAAAATTATAATGAATAGCTTTTATGGTGTATTAGGCTCTTCAGGTTGCCGCTTCTACGATACTAAATTAGCTAGCTCAATCACCATGCGTGGCCATTGGGTATTACACCAATCTAAGTTATGGTTTGAGCAACAGGGTCTAACGGTTATTTATGGTGATACTGACTCCATATTTGTTAGCTTAGACGACTCTAAATTTGATTTTGAACATGCAGAACGTTTGGGCATTGAGTTAAACAATTGGTTTGATCAAAAATTAAAGGATGAATTTGACTTAGAAAACAAAATGGAGTTAGAGTTTGAAACCCATTTTTCTCCGTTTTTTATGCCAACCATTAGAGGATCAGAGTCAGGTTCTAAAAAAAGATACGCTGGAATGAAACAACAGCTAGGTAAGGAACCTGAGTTAATATTTAAAGGTATGGAAACCGTAAGAAGTGATTGGACCGAATTAGCCAAAATGTTTCAAACTAATTTATTTAAACGTGTGTTTGCTGGTTTAAATTGTGATGAATATATTTCAACTATATTGTCACAATTGAAACAAGGAGAACTGGATCACCTACTTATATACAGAAAGAGGATAAGACAAAAGTTAGAAAGCTATGTCAAAACAACCCCTCCACACATTAAAGCAGCGAGACTGGCAAACTCTCAGAATAAAGAAACATTGTATACAAAAGGCAGTTCAATTGAATATATTATTACAGTTAACGGCCCCCAAGTGATTCAATCAAATATAATTCCAAATTATGAACATTATATTGAGAAGCAAATTTTCCCCATTGCCGAAGCTATATTGGCAAATTATTCCCCAAACTCGTTAAAAATATTTAACCAACAACTCATATTATTTTAGTTTTTTGCTTTGTACGGATGAAATTTGTACATTTGTAGACGATATATTGATATGTATTAATGGTCATTCACCTCATTTATTGGGCGTTCATCGTATAATTGTACTAAATTTAGTCATTTGCAGCGTAACTATGCTGCAAGTACAAATTTTGGCAATCTATTGAATTGACATTATTGAATATGTTTGGGAGACTCTGTGGCGATTATTCTTTGGCTACAGGTCAATGAATAAAGAGTATTTACTCTAAGTAAAGAATTTAATATACACATTGGTTGGGAACTATGTCTAAGATGAAATTAAATCTAGTAGCGTCAGCTCTTGTAGGTGCAATGGCATTTACTGGTTCTGCACTGGCTGCAGATCCACTAGAAAAAATTCACGCTGCAGAGCGTACAATTCATAAAGCTGCGGCCAAGTCGCAGGTTAAAATCGACACAATTCAAGAACAAACTCAAGATATCGTTATTGAATATCGTTCAGTTGTTGATGAAACTGAGATTCATAAAGTTTACAACGACCACGTTGCAAAACTAGTAGCAGCTCAAAATGATGAAATTTCATCACTTGAAGCTCAAATCGCAGAGATTGAAAATACTAAACGTAACGTAGTGCCACTAATGTACCGTATGATCGATATGTTAGAGCAATTCGTAAATGCCGACATTCCTATTAAATTAGAAAGACGTCAAGCTCGTGTTGCCAAATTACGTGCAATCATGATTGACCCTAATGTAAGTACTTCTGAAAAATATCGTCAAGTACTTGAAGCGTATGAAATTGAAAAAGACTATGGTTCAGCTGTTGAAGCTTGGCAGGCTACTGAAGTTTTTGATGGTCAAGAAATCAGCGCAGACTTCGTACACGTAGGACGTATTGCTCTAGTTGCACAGTCTAAAGATCTTAAGCATGCTTGGGTATGGAATAATACTACTCGTAGCTGGTCTAAATTAGGTGATGAATATCTTAAAGATATTACGCTAACTATCCGTATGGCACGTAAACAAGCGCCGTATGAATTAATTAAATTACCAATTTTTGCAGCGGAGTAAAAGCATGAAACAAGTATTAAATTCATTGGTTTTAGCTGCAGCTGTAGTAGCAACTAGCTTTAATGTTAGTGCTGCAGGTGAACTAGATAAACTTTTAGAACAAGTTAAAAAAGACCGTATCTCTGAAGGTCAACTTAATAAAAAACGTGAAAAAGAGTTCTTGGCAGCCAAAGCTGACAAACAAGCTTTATTAAATAAAGCTCAAAAAGAACTTAAAGACGAAAAAGCACGTGGCGATCGTTTACAAAAGCAATATGCTCAAAACGAAATCACTTTAGCAACAAAAGCAACTGAACTTAAAAATGCCCAAGGTACTTTAGGTGAAATGTTTGGTGTTGTACGTCGTGCAGCAAGTAACACAATCGGTTCAATTACTGCTTCAAATATCTCAGGTCAACCTGGATATGGCGATCGTTCTGCTTTATTAGCAGAGTTAGCTGAAGCTAAAAAATTACCAACAACTAAAGAGTTAGAAGACCTTTGGATTGCATTGCAAACTGAAATGACAGAATCTGCTAAAGTTGCAGTATTTGACGCTGAAGTTGCACAGTTATCTGGTGGTTCTGTAACTAAAACGATTACTCGTGTTGGTTCTTTCAACTTAGTAGCTCCTGATGAATACTTGATTTATAACTCAAATGTTCAACGTATACAGCCTTTAGGTAAAGCGGCAGATAGCCACTACGTATCTTCAGCAAACGCATTACAAAATGCTAAAGCTGGTGAAATCGTTCCTTTTTATGTTGACCCTTCACGTGGCGGTATCTTACGTCTGAACACGCAAAGAGCGACATTGGAAGACCGTTATCACCAAGGTGGTACTCCAGGTTACGTTATTACAGCTGTATTGTTCTTAGGTTTCTTCATTGCTGCTATTAGCTTATTCATTACCTTAACTGAAGGTAGTAAAATGAAAGCTCAGCTTAAAGATACTAACAATCCTTCTGAAGGTAATGCGTTAGGTCGTATCTTGAAAATCTATCAAGAGAATAAAGGTTCTGACGTTGAAAACTTAGAACTTAAATTAGACGAAGCTATTTTACGTGAAACTCCGCGTATTGAACGTGGTATCAACACTATCAAGATTTTAGCTGCTGTAGCACCTCTACTAGGTCTACTAGGTACGGTTATTGGTATGATTGAAACGTTCCAACAAATTACACTGTTCGGTACGGGTGACCCTAAACTAATGGCTGGTTCAATCTCAATGGCATTGGTTACAACAGCAATGGGTATCATCGCTGCACTACCTCTAATCTTTGTACATAGCATCGTTGCTGCAAGAGCTAAGAGCATCGTTCATGTTCTTGACGAGCAAAGTGCTGGTATCATCGCTGCACATGCTGAGAAGGAGAAAGCGTAATGTTATACCTGATAGGCCTATGGGAATCTGTCAGGGATTTTATTGCGACTGGCGGCTTCGTATTATACTTCGTAGCTGCTGCTCTTCTTATTATGTGGGCATTAATGATCGAGCGTTGGTATTTCCTTACATTGGAATATCCAAAACTTCGTGACTCAATTATTTCAAATTGGGACGCTCGATTAGATACCACATCGTGGAGTGCACATAGAATCCGTGATGCTTGGGTTTCTGAGGCATCCGAAAAACTAAATGCAAGAATGTTAATTATTAAAACTCTTGTTGCTATGTGTCCGTTAATCGGACTATTAGGTACGGTTACAGGTATGATTACTGTATTCGATACAATGGCAACACAAGGTACTGGTAACCCACGTTTGATGGCTGCAGGTATCTCGATGGCAACAATCCCTACAATGGCAGGAATGGTTGCGGCTTTGTCTGGAATATTTTTCAGCACAAGGTTAGAAACAAGAGTTAAAGTGGCAAAAGAAAAGCTAGTAGATAGCTTGCCACATCATTAGGAGATTGAACTATGGCACGTAAACAACGTTTCCGTGAAGATGATGACGCAGCAATTGATATGACACCGATGCTAGACATCGTGTTTATCATGCTTATATTCTTCATTGTTACTACCTCGTTTGTAAAAGAAGCAGGTATTGACGTATTAAAACCTAAAGCAGCTCAAGCAAGTTCAAAACCTTCTGCCAATATCTTTATTGCTATTAGACCAAACGGAGTAATCTGGATGGATAAAGCTGAAGTGGATATTGAAAGGGTTGGCGCTCGTTTAGAAAGTATGCTGGCTGAACAACCAACTGATATCGTAATTATTCAAGCTGACAAAGAAGCAAAACATGGCGTCGTTGTTGAAGTTATGGATGCTATCAAAGCTGCTGGAATAGAGAAGATCTCAATCGCAGCGGAGAAAAAGTAGTATGGGGAGATTTATTGCATCAATTATACTTGGTGTAGTAGTCACTTTCGGCTTATTTGTCTTTATGGCATTTCTTATTTCAAGTGGATCTAGTCCCGACGATAAAGAAATGGAAAAGATTGTAGTTGAAATTAATACTACTCCACCAGAGGGTAAGACGCAGCAGCGTAACCGTGTGCCGCCGCCGCCTCCGCCGCCGCCTAAGCAGCCACCTAAACCTGCTCAGCCTGAACCAGAACAGCAAATTGCTGATAATGGTGGGTTTAACTTTAACATGCCATCTGTTGATGTAGGTACTGCATCTGCTGGCTTGAATGGACCTGGTGCTTTAATACGTGACGGTGATGCAACACCTATCGTTCGTATTGAACCTAAGTTCCCTAGCAAAGCAGCTCGTGACGGTATTGAAGGTTGGGTTCAACTTACTTTCGAAATAAACGAAATTGGTGGAGTTGAAAACGTAGACGTAATCAATTCTGAGCCTAAGCGTGTATTTGACCGTGAAGCAAAAAAAGCTTTACGTAAATGGAAGTATAAACCAAAAATGGTTGATGGTAAGGCTCAGCGTCAGACAGGCTTAACTGTTCAATTAGACTTTAAACTGGGGAATTAATAGATATGAAAAATGTTCTTAATTTATTCCTTTGTGCTGTTATCACAGCTGGTGTCACTCTTGCTCCTATAGCGGAAGCAAAAGTACCAGCTGATAAACAGGAAGAGTTGAAAAAACGACAGAAAGCTCGTGGCGGTAAAGCGCTAAGTCCTCGTGCAGGTAAAAAAGTTCAAAAAGCTTTTGAGCTTTATCAAGAAGATAAAGTAAATGAAGCTTTAGAAATATTGTTAGAAATGTCTCCTAAAGATGATTTCGATAAAGCGAACGTAGACCGTTATATTGGTTCTATGTACGCTGGCATCGATGGTAAGGGTGAAGAAGCAATTGTTAGATTAAAATCAGCAATTGAATCTGATGAATTACCATTTAGAGATCATTCAGAAATTCTTAACAATGTTGCTGCATTATCTATGCAAGCTCAAAATTATGAAGATGCGATTAAATACTATAAAGAGTATATAAACTTTTCTTTAGATGAGAATGAAAAAGTTTATGTAGGCATTGCAAATGCTTATTACGAACTTAAGCAATATGATAATGTTTTTGAGCCTGCTAAAAAGGCAATAGCTTTACAAGAAAAACCTAATCAAAACCCTTATATTTTAATCATGGCTTCGTACTATGAGCAGAAAAAATATAAAGAAACGACTAAGGCTGTTGAAGTTCTTGTTAAAACATTCCCTGAAGAAAGTAAATGGTGGGTTCAATTAGCTAACTTCTATGCATTAATAGAAGATTACGATAGAGCGTTATCTACTTTTGAAGTTGCTTACAGAAATGGTTATTTGACTAAAGATTCAGAAATGAAACGTTTAGCTCAATTATATGCCAATAATGGTATTCCGTATAAAGCAGCGGTTATACAAGAGAAATACATCAATAGCGGCTTGATCAAGAAAGACGATAAGTCTTTGTCTATCATGGCAAGTACTTTTCAAAATGCTAAAGAGTTTAAGAAAGCAGCTACTTATTATGGTGAAGCGGCTAAGTTATCTAACGACGGAGATCTTTTCCGTAAGCAAGGTAACAATCTTATGATCATTGAACAATACGAAGCGGCACTAGACGCATTTGATAAAGCTTCTAAAGCTGGATTCAAACGTGAAGGTATGTTGCAAGTATTAATTGGTGAAGCTAATTTCTACTTAGAAAACTGGCAAGCCTCTTATGATGCATTTAAAGAAGCTAAGAAAGATAAAAATACAGCTAAAACTGCCGCTAGTTGGCAGAGTTTTGTAAAAGAAACGGCTGGCCGTAAAGGTTTAGTTCTTAACTAGATTTCTATCTTTTAAAAAGAACCGACTTATGTCGGTTTTTTTTTGCCTGTAAATCACTGTTAAATTATTTTAGTAATTCACTTTATGCAGTCAAATATGGCTATAAAATGAAACATCGAGATAAACAAGCAGATACAAAAAAGCCGGCGGATGCCGGCTTTTAGAATTATCGAATTAGTTATTTACTGCGTAAACCTTCATTCAAATGAGGTCTAATCGTTTTAAGAATAGCGCCTAGTACTTTAGGTGTCGCTACAACGATGTTTCCACTTTTATCAAAGTTATCACCACCTTCAAAATCAGAGATAACCGCACCGGCTTCTTTAGCGATTAACTGGCCAGCAGCTGTATCCCAAGGCTTAAGTCCCATTTCCCAAAAACCTTCCATACGACCAGCAGCAATATATGCTAAGTCTAATGCGGCTGAACCTGCACGACGCATATCTGAAACTTGTAGGAATAAATCTGAGAAAATTGCTAAGTAAGCAGTAGTTTGATGTTTTTGTTTAAATGGAAAGCCTGTTGCTAAAAGCGTACCAGATAAATCTTTAGCTTTAGAAACACGAATTCGTTTGCCATCTAACTGTGCACCAGCACCACGAGATGCAGTGAACAATTCACCACGAATCGGATCAAATATGACGGCTTGTTCTAATTTACCATTAACTTTTAATGCAATCGAAACTGCAAAGTGAGGTATCCCTTTAATAAAGTTAGTGGTGCCATCTAATGGGTCAATGATCCATTGATATTTGCTATCACCTTCAGTTATACCGCTTTCTTCTGCGACAAAAGAGTGATCTGGGAATGAGGTTTTAATAGTAGAGATGATTGCTTCTTCTGCTTCCCTATCAACATTAGTTACAAAATCATTTGTACCTTTTAATTCAGCTTGTACTAAATCTAATTGCTCATATGCACGAGCAATAATTTTTCCAGCGTTACGAGCAGCACGAACTGCGATGTTTAACATCGGTTGCATAAATCAATCACCTATTTTTAGAAAGAACGTAATGTGTTACACGCAACATAAATACATCGATGTTACATACGTACCATCAACTGAAGTGTGAACAAATTACTAAAGAACATTTTTTAATCAGCGCGCATTGTAGAGATTTCTGGCTAGAAGTAAATAGGGGAGCCCTTAAAAAAGAATTAAGTTAGAAGATTTCGGTTTGATACATGCCAGATTCAATAAACTTTTTAGAGCGTTCAGAGATTTCGGAGAATTTAATCATTCTAGGACCGGTAGGCTCTGCAAGCGTGTAATCTAGCCCATCAATTTGCAGTTTATAATCAGTACTCAAGTGTGAAACATTAAGCCCAATAAGGGCATGTTCAGGCACATATATGATGGCAACTCTAAGTCTTGGGTACATCGCTTTTAAAATACTCGCCATCAATGTGACTTTACTATCACAATCGCCTTTATTGTTTGATATAAGTTTGATCGGAGGTGAAAAGCCTGAACCGTTAGACTGCGTGCGAGATTCTAGAGTGCTGTAAGGAATCGTTTGTAACCACGATAGTAAAAATATAGCCGTCCTTCTGGCATTCGCTCGGGGTAATATTTTTTTTAGTCTTTTTATTATTGGCGCTAAAGAGTCCGCACTTTCTTTAGCAAACCTAACATGATCTGGTTTATAGGATAAAGTTGATGGATTACCTCTATAACCTATTGGTTGGAATTCTATATAGTATTCCTGATGTAAATAATCTTTTAGTGATGAGTCATAGACATTCTTGAGTGTGACTGATTGCTGTTCCATCCATTCACGGCTAGTACTTTTAAACTCAAATTCTACTCCCTGGTAACTAGGTTTGATCTTTACACTACCTTTTCTGGGATCTAGTTGAGAAGCTGCTTGTTTTAACTTTTTGACTGAGTAGATTTGTAATCTTGAAGGCGTTAACGATTTAAAATGTCTGAAGTCGCTGTTTATGGCTTTAGTATTTAATTCAAAGTCCAAAGAATATGGCCTTGCGTTACTATTTTGCCATTTATACTCAAATTTTGTTTTGTCTCCAACTTGGGTTTTGTTGAAATATAGTTGCTCTGAGAAAACGTTTGGGCTGACTAAGTTAATCAATAATAGGAAAAACGATAATACTAATTTATTCAACACTTTCAGCTTCCTATTATTCATTGCATGTCTAAATATAGCGGCTGGAATTTATAAACCACTAATTTTATTAAGCCCAGTTTCACTTTAACTTACATGAATTGCAATATAGCTTGTGGCTTATTTTAGTTTGCATAGAGAGTTGTCAAAACATGACTGGTGTAATTCATTTGTGCAATCGTTATTATAGTGGAGGATTAATACTGATGGTCTTGATTCATTCCCCCAATTTTCATTACAAATTTGCTCTAATGTGCATGAGCAATCGATAATAACTCCAACGCATTAGCTTTGGTCGTGGCAGATATCGTATCTCCCCCTAACAATCTAGCTAGTTCATCTATCCTGCCAGTTTGATTTAAGGCTTCCATACTGGTTTGAGTCATACCTGAGTGTGTTTGTTTATTAACAAATTGTTGTTGGTGACCATAACATGCCACTTGAGGTAAATGAGTGACACAAATCACTTGGGTATTGTTACTCAATTCTCGCATTAGTTTACCAACTGCTGACGCTGTGGGACCAGAAACACCCACATCAACTTCATCAAATAGAAGGGTAGGTGTCGTAACCTTTTGGGCTATGATGACTTGAATTGCTAGGCTCATGCGACTTAGTTCACCACCAGATGCCACTTTTAATAGAGGCTGTAAGGGTTGACCTGGATTGGCACTGACTAAAAATTCAATTTTGTCAGAACCAAATTGTGTGAAAGTTTCCGGATCAGATTTTATCTCTATTTCAAAAACGGCATCCCCCATATTCAACTGTTGCATACTAGCTGTGATTTTTTGATTAAGTTGTTTTGCAAATTTTAACCGGCAATTAGTTAATTCAATGGCCAATTCTTTATAACTGTTTTTGGCTATTTCAATCTCACTTTCTAATTCGATAAGTCTATTATCCGAATTGGTCAGTTTATTTAACTCATCAGTTAGTTCTTCCAATTTTTCAATCAGTTGTTCAGGGAATACTTGGTGTTTGCGACTTAATTCAACGTAAAGGTTTAAACGTTGCTCAACTTCAATTAAACGCGCAGGGTTAAGTTCTAAATCGTCAATGTAGTTTCTAAGTTCACTAGTGCCTTCATCCAGCTGAATTAATGCTGAATCTAATAACTCAATAGTTGGTGTTAACCTCGAGTCTAAGTTTGAGGACTTATGTAGTAAAGAAAGGGCTGATTGTAATGCGGAATAAGCGTTGCCATTTTCGTTTTCATGCAATATGTCCAGAGCATGTTGGCTATCGCCTTGTAATGAATTAGCATGATGTAAACGTTTATGCTCTTGTTCTATCTCTTGGTATTCACCTTCTATTAATTCAGCATTGTTTAACTCATCTACCTGATATTGTAATAGTTGTTTTTGAGCACTAAATTCAGCTTGTTTTTCAGTTAATTGTTTAAATTCTGAGGTTTTGGATTGCAAATCAAGGTAGTTCGCTTTTAACTTATTTAAAAGAGTTTGATTGCCTGCGTATTGGTCTAACATAAAACGTTGATGTTCAGGTTTTGTCAGTAATTGGTGTGCGTGCTGACCATGAATACTTACTAATAAACTACCAATGCCTTTTAGCTGAGAGGCTGGAACTTGGCTACCATTAATATACGCTTTAGAGCGGCCTTCTTTTGAAATAACACGGCGCAGGATACACTCATCATCATTAAATAATTCATGTTCTTTTAACCAGTTTTGTGCAGAGGTTAAATTGGTAATATCAAACACAGCAATCACTTCGGCTTTATCTGTATTAGCTCTAACCATAGATGCTTCACTACGTTCGCCTAAAGCTTGTGCTAAAGCGTCAATCGCAATGGATTTCCCAGCGCCAGTTTCACCGGTAATGGTCGTCATTTGATTATGCCAATTCACTTCTAATTGGCTAACGATTGCAAAATTTTTAATGGCTAAAGAAAGTAACATATAGACACATCACAAAGATAATTAACTGTTGTAATATACAGTAGTTTAAATATTTTGGTATGTCTATATAAAATTAATTTAACTCTTAGTGTTACTAATAATTCTGTTTACCCCAGTGTAACTTTTTTCTAAGTACACTGTAATAATCGTGATTGGTAGGATGAACTAAACGAAGACCTAAATGATGTTTTTTAATAATAATTTCATCGCCGGGTTTTACTGACAACATAATGTGGCTGTCGCAGCTTATTTGTAGTAAGGAATCTTTAGCTTTTGAAACAATGATTTTAACTTCACTGTTGGCGTCAACCACTAATGGGCGGCTGGTTAATGTATGTGGAAACATTGGGACTAGTGCAATGGCGTTTAGATTTGGGTGAACAATAGGACCACCACCAGACAACGAATATGCTGTTGAGCCTGTAGGCGTGCAAACGATCAACCCATCTGAGCGTTGATGGAAAACAAATGATCCATCAATAAATGCCTCAAATTCGATCATGTGAGCAACTTTGTCAGCGTGCAGTACTACTTCGTTCATTGCTCGGTTACTGGCTTTTAACTCACCATCTCTATAAACCGATACATCTAATAAAAAACGTAATTCAGTTTTATATTTTCCATCGAGGACTTCGGTCAGAGACGTTTCATAATCGTCAGGGCTAAGATCAGTTAAAAAACCGAGATTCCCTCTATTCACTCCGATAACAGCCACGTCATGTTTACTTAATGTTCTGGCCGCGCCAAGCATATTACCGTCACCACCAACAACGATCGCTAAATCACATAGTTTGCCTAGCTCTAATAAATTCATAACAGGACAGCCGGCATCATTTATATAACTAGCAACGTTTTCCTCAACAACTATGTTGTGACCTTTACTTTTTAAGAAGTTATATAAGCCAACAACTGTCTCCATAGTGGCATCATGATTTGCTTTGCCAATTAATCCAATTGTTTTGAAGTGTTGAGCCATTGTATTTTACCTAAACGCCCTAATAGATGTATCTATATGCTAGAAATTGATTATCTAGTTGGGTTATAGCGTTTTTTCGACTGAATTAGAAGACTGACAAAACATTGAATCAAAAAAATATTACAAATACACGCTGCGAAATAATACTTAATTTAGTTATTAAAAATTATTTAAAATGTGGCAGCCCAATATCTTCTAAGGCTATTTCATCTTTAGATGAAATTTCAGCCAGTTCCGCGACCATCAGAAATGAAATGGTGGCCTTGGAAAAACAAGGACTTATTTTTTCGCCGCACACAAGTGCAGGTCGAATTCCGTCACGTGAAGGTTTACGACATTACGTCGATCACTTACTGGCGAACATTCAATGTAAACCCAACATGTTGCAAAAACTGTCTAGCAGTTTAGGTTATTCCTCAAATCCTGAGATAATTTGTGCTAAAGCCAGTAAGTTATTAGCAGACATGACGCGATTAACGGGTTTAGTAGTAATGCCGCAGAGTAATGATGTGGTAATACGTCAGTTGGAATTGGTGAGGTTAGCTGATCGACGTCTACTATGCGTATTAATAGATGAACATGATCAAGTGCAAAATCGTGTTGTTGAATTAGCACAACCTGTGTCAGAGCCTGTTTTACAACAGACGGTTCAGTTGCTTAATATTGCTTTAGCCGGTTTTACTATGGCGGAAGGGGCAGAGCGTTTACCTTATTTAATAAAACAAATGGACGTCGCTGTTTTTGAGTTAGTGAAACAAACGTTATTCGGAGACACATTAGTAGCGAATGAACTATTGGTTTACTCTTCTGGTGAGACGCGTTTATTAAATAATGAAATTTCAAACGACACAGACACCTTACGTAAATTGCTTAAATCGTTTGAAGATGTGTCGGCGTTAAACGGAATATTTACACAAAGTAAAAATAATAATGGTGTTTCAGTGTTTATCGGTGAAGAGATCGGTGTTGAGCTTTTTTCCAATTGCAGTGTTGTTGTTAAGCCGTTATTCAAAGATAATAGGGTTGTTGGATATATTTCAGTGGTCGGTTCAATAAGGATGGATTATGCGTCAGTTATATCTGCAGTAGACGTTACTGCGAATATTCTGTCATCAGCCTTGAATCGAGAATTTCAATCCCCATAATATGCCACAACACATTTTTCCTATAGTTAGAGTGGTTTGGAGTCTATAACCCCATGTCTGATCAAGATCAAAACAACGAACAATTAGAAAATGAACAACAAGACGCTGAAGTTGTTAACAATGAAGCAGAAGTTCAATCTGAAGAAATCGACGCAATAGCTCACATTGCACAGCTACAAGCTGAGTTAGCGGAAGCGAAAGCAACCATTGAAGGCCAAAAAGACTCTGTGATCAGAGCTGCTGCTGATAACGACAATATCCGTCGTCGAGCTGCAATTGATGTTGAAAAAGCTCACAAATTTGCATTAGAAAAATTCGCGAATGAGTTATTGCCTGTCATCGACAATTTAGAGCGAGCCGTCGAATTTTCTGACAAAGAAAACGAAGCATTAAAGCCGTTAATCGAAGGTATCGAGTTAACGCAGAAGTCATTTATTGACGCTGTTGCTAAGTTTGGTGTTGAGTTAGTTAACCCTCAAGGTGAAAAGTTTAATGCAGAGTTCCATCAAGCTATGTCAATGCAACCTAGCGAAGATGTTGAACCTAATACAGTAATAGCTGTAATGCAAAAAGGCTTTACCTTAAATGGTCGTTTACTTAGACCGGCTATGGTTATGGTTTCTAAAGCACCTTAGTATTTATAATATATTATCCATTTCTGAATAATATATTTGAAAATTAACATTAAAAACCCGCTATTGGCGGGTTTTTTATTATTTGGATTGCGGTAACATCCGTTAATCAAATTGGTAATGAATACCACTAAATAGATAGAAACGAGATAAACAATGACAAACGTGGGAATATTTGGCGCAAACGGCCGTATGGGACGTAATTTAATAGAAGCGGTAGTTGCAGATGAAACGGCAACATTATCAGCTTGTTCGGTTAGAGAGTCTTCGCCATTTGATAAAATGGATGCAGGATTGATAGCTGGTATTGGCGCAACGAATATTTATGCAAGTTCTGAATTAGAAAGTTTGGCGCCTTTAACCAATGTTTGGATTGATTTCACTTTACCAGAGGCGTTAAGTGCCAATATTGATTTCTGTGTTAAACATAAGTTAAACATGGTGATAGGGGTTACTGGTTTACCTGAAACCTTATTAGAAAAAATGAAAGATGCATCTCAGCATATTGCTATTGTATTTGCGGCTAACTTTTCTACCGGTGTTAATTTGTTATATAAGTTGCTAGAAGTCGCATCAAAAACCATAGGTGATGACTGTGATATCGAAATAATAGAAGGTCACCATAGATACAAAAAAGATGCACCATCGGGAACTGCAATGGCGTTGGGGCAAGTGATCGCCGATACGTTAGATCGTGATTTAAACAAAGTTGCCGTGTACGGAAGAGAAGGCGATACCGGTGAACGAGACCGAGAAACCATAGGTTTTGCCACGGTAAGAGCTGGAGATATAGTTGGTGATCATACGGTTTTGTTTGCAGATATAGGTGAACGCATCGAAATAACACATAAGGCAACTAGCAGATTAACGTTTGCCAAAGGTGCAGTAAGGGCTGCAAACTGGTTGAGTGACAAACAAAATGGCCTGTTTGATATGCAAGATGTACTTAGTTTAAAAGAACTTAATATATAAAATAACGGCCTAATGCATTTTTTTTACTTAAATGGACTGTTTTTATAATTTATGTATTTTTTCCTAGCCTAATGATGATCTCTTAGCTACAATAATCGAAATTTGCCTAACGCAAATGCTGTTGCTCATTTGTCAGATGAAAAAACAGGTTTGTATGGCTAAGATTAACCGGTTGCAGATAAAAACGTAAAATCTGCATATCATTGCTAGGAGGTTATCTTGACTCAACCCGCGCTATTGGTTCTAGAAGATGGAACTATATTCCGAGGTACCGCAATTGGTGCTGAAGGTATGTCAGTTGGCGAAGTAGTTTTTAATACTTCAATGACAGGCTATCAGGAAATTATTACTGACCCATCTTACGCTGAACAAATCATAACTTTAACCTATCCACATATTGGTAACTACGGTACTAATTCTGAAGACGAAGAAAACGATAAAATTTGGGCCAAAGGCCTAGTTATTCGTGATTTACCTTTAGTAGCTAGTAACTTTCGTAGTGAACAAGATTTAAGTACTTACTTAAAAAATAACAATGTTGTTGGCATTGCAGATATTGATACTCGCAAATTAACTCGTATTCTACGTGACAAAGGTGCGCAGAACGGTTGTATCATTGCGTTAGGTGAAATTGATGAGGCCAAAGCGTTAGAAGCTGCTAAACAATTCCCTGGTATTAAAGGAATGGATTTAGCGAAAGTAGTTAGTTGCACAAAACCATATCAATGGACAATGGGCAGCTGGCAATTAGGTCAAGGTTATTCAGAACTAGCAGAAGAACGTTTTCATGTTGTTGCTTATGACTTCGGTGTTAAACGCAATATTTTACGTATGTTAGTTGATCGTGGGTGTCGACTAACTGTTGTACCTGCACAAACATCAGCGGAAGAAGTACTAGCACTTAATCCTGATGGCATATTCTTATCTAATGGACCTGGCGATCCAGAGCCATGTACATATGCAGTTGATGCAATCAAATCATTTTTAGAAACAGATATTCCAGTTTTTGGTATTTGTTTAGGTCATCAATTACTGGCTATTGCAAGTGGTGCAAAAACTGAAAAAATGAAATTTGGTCATCATGGTGGTAACCACCCAGTTCAAGATTTAGCAACCAAAAAAGTAATGATCACTGCTCAAAATCATGGTTTTGCGGCTCAAGAGAGTTCATTGCCTGATAATTTAGTTGCGACTCATAAATCTTTGTTCGACGGTACATTACAAGGTATTCATCGCACAGATAAACCAGCATTTAGTTTCCAAGGTCACCCTGAAGCGAGTCCTGGTCCACATGACGCAGCGCCTTTGTTTGATCATTTCATCGAACTAATGACTGAGCGTAAATAATACTAATACAGATTTAAGAGAAGAATTCCTATGCCAAAACGTTCCGACATAAAAAGCATTCTGTTATTAGGTGCTGGTCCAATAGTTATCGGTCAAGCTTGTGAGTTTGACTATTCAGGCGCTCAAGCTTGTAAAGCATTACGCGAAGAAGGTTATCGAGTTATTCTAGTTAACTCTAACCCAGCGACAATAATGACAGATCCAGAGATGGCCGATGCAACGTACATCGAACCAATTCACTGGGAAGTAGTAGAAAAAATAATTGAAAAAGAACGCCCAGACGCGGTTTTACCTACCATGGGTGGTCAAACGGCCCTTAACTGTGCATTAGACTTAGAAAAACACGGCGTGCTTGCAAAGTATGGTGTGGAAATGATTGGTGCATCGGCGGATGCCATCGATAAAGCGGAAAACAGAGAACGCTTCGACAAAGCGATGAAGGCCATAAATCTTGAATGTCCTCGTGCTGAAACTGCTCAATCTATGGATGAAGCTAAAGACGTACTTAGTCGAATCGGTTTTCCTTGTATTATTCGTCCTTCGTTTACTATGGGCGGAAGCGGTGGCGGTATCGCTTACAATAAAGAAGAGTTCGAAGAAATTTGTACACGTGGTCTAGATTTATCTACCACGAATGAAATTCTGATTGATGAATCACTTATCGGTTGGAAAGAATATGAGATGGAAGTGGTTCGTGATAAAAACGACAACTGCATCATTATTTGTTCTATCGAAAACTTCGATGCCATGGGTGTACATACGGGTGACTCAATCACTGTAGCGCCTGCACAAACATTATCTGATAAAGAATATCAAATAATGCGTAATGCCTCTATTGCGGTATTGCGTGAAATTGGTGTTGAGACGGGTGGTTCTAACGTACAGTTTGGTGTTAATCCAGTAGATGGCCGTATGGTGATCATCGAGATGAACCCACGTGTATCTCGTTCATCGGCGTTGGCTTCAAAAGCAACAGGTTTCCCAATTGCAAAAATCGCGGCTAAGTTAGCTGTAGGTTATACATTAGATGAGTTAAGTAATGACATTACAGGTGGCACAACGCCAGCCTCGTTTGAACCGACCATCGATTATGTTGTAACTAAGTTACCACGCTTCAACTTTGAAAAATTTGCTGGTTCTGACGATCGTTTAACAACACAGATGAAATCTGTGGGTGAAGTGATGGCAATTGGTCGTAACCAACAAGAATCATTACAAAAAGCCTTGCGTGGACTAGAAGTTGGCGTATCAGGTTTCGACCCGATTATTGACCTTGAATCTGAAGGCGCACACGACAAGATTATTCATGAACTTAAAGAGCCTGGTTCTGATCGTATTTGGTATATTGCCGATGCATTCCGTAGTGGCATGGATTTAGACGCTATCTTTAAATTAACGAATGTAGACCCTTGGTTCTTAGTTCAAATTGAAGACATAATTAAATCTGAATCTGAAGTAGTAAAACGTGGTTTTGCTGGTTTAGATAAAGGTTTCTTACGTTCATTAAAACGTAAAGGTTTTGCTGATGCTCGTATCTCTGATTTATTAGCAGTAAGTGAATCTGAAGTTCGTAAAAAACGTCAAACGTTTAAAATTCATCCGGTTTACAAACGTGTTGATACATGTGCTGCAGAGTTTAGTTCAGATACAGCTTACATGTATTCAAGTTACGATGAAGAGTGTGAATCGAACCCGTC
The DNA here is from genome assembly GCF_018860345.1 of Psychrosphaera sp. F3M07. GTDB lineage: Bacteria > Pseudomonadota > Gammaproteobacteria > Enterobacterales > Alteromonadaceae > Psychrosphaera > Psychrosphaera aquimarina. The sequence goes on from NZ_JAHKPJ010000013.1 coordinate 51,679, forward strand.
TGACAAAGATAAGATCATGGTTATCGGTGGCGGTCCAAACCGTATCGGCCAAGGTATTGAGTTTGATTACTGTTGTGTTCACGCATCTCTTGCATTGCGTGAAGATGGTTATGAAACCATCATGGTTAACTGTAATCCTGAAACGGTATCTACAGACTACGATACATCTGATCGTTTGTATTTCGAATCAATCACGCTTGAAGATGTATTAGAAATAGTTCGTATTGAAAAGCCTGTTGGCGTTATTGTTCAATATGGTGGTCAAACGCCACTTAAGTTAGCTCGTGCATTAGAAGCAAACGGTGTGCCAATCATTGGTACCTCTCCAGATGCAATTGACCGTGCTGAAGACCGTGAACGTTTTCAACAAATGGTTGAGCGTTTAGGTTTATTACAACCAGAAAATGCAACAGTGACTTCTACTGAGCAAGCTATTCTGAAAAGTGCTGATATAGGTTTTCCGCTAGTTGTTCGTCCATCTTACGTACTAGGTGGTAGAGCAATGGAGATTGTATATGATGAAGCTGACTTGCGTCGTTATATGACAGATGCCGTATCAGTATCAAATGATTCTCCAGTATTACTTGATCACTTTTTAGATAACGCAATCGAAGTAGATGTTGATGCAATATGTGATGGAACTGATGTTCTCATTGGTGGCATCATGGAACATATTGAACAAGCGGGTGTTCACTCAGGTGACTCGGCATGTTCATTACCTGCATATTCATTGTCTCAAGAAATTCAAGATGTGATGCGCAAACAAGTGCGTGACATGGCACTAGAGCTTGGTGTAATTGGTTTAATGAATACCCAGTTTGCTGTTAAAGATAACAAAGTGTATTTAATTGAAGTTAACCCTCGTGCTGCTCGAACTGTTCCATTTGTATCAAAAGCAACCGCGATTCCACTTGCAAAAGTAGCGGCTCGTGTGATGGCTGGTAAGAGTTTAGCTGAGCAAGGAATAACGAAAGAAGTAATTCCTCCTTACTTCTCAGTTAAAGAAGTGGTTATGCCATTTAACAAATTCCTTGGTGTTGACCCTATTCTTGGTCCTGAAATGCGCTCAACTGGTGAAGTTATGGGTGTTGGTAATACGTTTGAAGAAGCGTTTGCTAAAGCTGAACTAGGTGCTGGTATTGAAATCGCTCGCGGCGGTCGTGCATTAATTTCAGTTCGCGACTCAGATAAAGTTCGCGTGATTGGCTTGGCTCAAAAACTAATTGAAGCTGGGTTTGAATTAGATGCAACACGTGGTTGTCATAAAGTACTTGAAGAAGCTGGCATTGAATGTCGTAAAGTAAACAAGGTATTTGAAGGGCGTCCACATATACTTGACCGAATTAAAAATGGTGAGTACAACTACATAGTTAATACGGTTGAAGGTCGTCAAGCGATTGAAGATTCAAAAGTATTGCGTCGTGGTGCATTACGTTATAAAGCGAACTACACAACAACATTAAATGCAGCATTTGCAACTTGTTTAGCAAATTCAGCGGATGATCGTGGTAGTGTAGAGTCATTACAAAACTTACATAAGAGAATTCAGTAATATGAGTACTCAAGTTCCGATGACAGTTCATGGTGCAGAAGCTCTGCGCCTTGAATTGATAGAGTTAAAAACAGTTCGCCGTCCAAAAATTGTTGCCGATATAGCATCGGCGCGTGAACATGGCGATCTAAAAGAAAATGCTGAATATCATGCTGCGCGTGAACAACAAGGATTTTGCGAAGGACGAATTCAAGAAATTGAAGCAAAACTTTCTAATGTTCAGATCATTGATGTCACCAAAATGCCTAATACAGGCAAAGTCATCTTTGGTACGACAGTGACCATCTTAAACTGTGAAACGGAAGAAGAAATTAAGTATCACATCGTTGGTCAAGATGAAGCGGATATAAAAGCTGGCAAGATCTCTATAGGATCACCAATTGCCCGAGGCTTAATTGGTAAAAGTGTCGATGATGTTGCTAAGATTCAAACACCTTCAGGTATGGTTGAATACGAAATAGTAGAAGTTGAGTATATTTAATAATCTACTTAATTCTAAGCATTAAAAAAAACCGTCATTAGACGGTTTTTTTATTTTAGTAAGGTCAACTTCTATTTAATTTGTCCATGACGTTTACTATGTCGCTGACCCCTGAATTAATATCTGAAATGTTATCACTTAGTTTTTTAACTAATTCAGTACCTGCATTTACTTGTTCAATACTGGCTTGCATAGTTTTAGCAGCCTTTTGCGATAACTCAATATTTTGTTTAATGACATCGGCTATTTCAGTTGTTGATGAACTCGTTCTTGCTGCTAACCCCCTAACTTCGTCGGCAACCACTGCAAATCCTCGACCTTGCTCACCGGCTCTTGCTGCTTCTATTGCTGCATTGAGTGCTAATAAATTTGTTTGTTCTGCAATTGAGCTAATGGTGTTTACTATATTGTTGATTTGATCTGATTGAGTATTTAATGCATCAAGATTTTGAGATGCAAAAGTAATATCGGCTGATAACGAATCCATAATATTAATAGTGTCATTAACTACCTCAGAGCCAAGTTGTGCTGCTTTATCGGCATCTAACGAAGTTGCAAATACTACTTTTCGAGCATTCATCGCAGCATTTACACGTGTTGAAACATCAGTTGCAAATTTAATGACCTTAATTAATTCCCCCTTGATGTTAAAAATAGGATTGTAACTGGCTTCTAACCAAATAGTTTCACCGTTACTACTTACTCTTTTAAATTGACCCGATACAAATTGACCACGGTTAAGTGTTTCCCAAAATTGACGATATTCATTCGACTTTGCGTAATCGGTCTCACAAAACATCCTGTGGTGTTTGCCTAATATTTGTTCTAAATTGTATCCAGTTGAATCAAGAAAGTTGTTATTTGCTGCCAAAACTTCCCCAGCCAAGTTGAACTCTATGATTGCCATAGAGCGTGCAATTGCATCAACCATATTTTTTTGTTCTTGTGCTTTTTCAATGGACTCTGTGATGTTAGAAGCAAACTTAATGATCTTTACTAGATTACGATCTTTATCGAAGACTGGATTATAACTAGCTTCTAACCATACTATTTCATTGTTTGCAGTTATCCGTTCATATTGGCCTTTTATATATTCACCATTATTTAGGTGCTGCCAAAATTGTTTGTATTCTTCACTGTTAGTCAAGCTAGTTTGGCAAAACATCTTATGGTGATGGCCAATGATGTCCTCGAGTTTATAATTCATCAGTGTCAGAAAATTTTCGTTGGCATGAATTATCTCGCCAGAGGGAGTAAACTCTATGACCGCCATAGAGCGGTTGATAGCATCAAGTTTAGAAGTTAGCTGGGTTATTTGACTTCTCATTTCGTTTAGTTCGATCGAATGATCAGTTTGTACCTTGAACGGGTTGAACATATATTTTTTCCCTACCTATATGATGATATTGAACATTGTAATATTGAAAGCGGTTTAACGATCTAAAATAAAGATAGACTATTAATTGTATTTAGATATTTATCCCATATATAAAAGCAAAAATAAGTCGGGGCAGAAACATGAGTAATATAGTTGATATAACATTAGAAAATTTTCAACAGGTTTTGTTAGAGAAGTCTAAACAAACATTGGTGATGGTTCAGTTTTGGGCAGATTGGTGTGAGTCATGTAAACAACTTAGTCCAAGTTTAGTTTCAGTTGCTGCTCAATATCCAAATGATCTTATTTTTGCCCGCGTTAATTGTGACGAACAACAGCAAATAGCAATGCAATTTGGTGTGAAAAGCCTACCGACAGTAGCCATAATGAAAGATGGACAACCCATCGATGGTTTTGCAGGGGTTCAGCCAGAGTCGGAAATTTTAGCTTTATTACAAAAACACTTACCAAAAGAACAAGATGCCTGGTACGCAAGTGCCGTCGAGTTTGCGCAACAAAACAATTGGCTAGATGCCTATCCGTTATTTAAAAAAGCCTTTGAAGCAGAACAATCACGAATGGAGTTTCTGTTCGGGTTTACTAATGCGAGTATTGAATTAGGGAAATTAGAAGACGCTCAAACATTATTAGACAGTGTATTGATAGTGAACCAAGACTCTACCTATAATCAATTAATCGCTAAATTAGATTTAGCCTCGAATGCGGCGGATTCACCTGAGATTGTAAAATTACAAGCTGAACTTGCTAATGAACCTGAGTCTTTTCAACTGAAACAGCAATTAGCATTGGCCTTCAGTCAAGTGAATAGAAATGAAGAAGCATTAGACTTGTTATATGAAATATTAAAATCTGACATGAGTTTTGGTGAAGCGAAAAAATATTATTTAGATATCGTCTCTAATTTAGCCAGTGGTGATGAACTCGCCAGTAAGTATCGTCGTAAACTATATACCTTAATGTATTAATACCATCCTTATTAAATAAGCAAAAAAAAAGATTGGTTAACCTAACCAATCTTTCATTCTTCCATATTGATAAAAGAATCGCTGACCTGTCCGTCTAAACTGGGCAAAAGGTAAACTGGGCAGAGCGGATATTAAAGGGGAGACAACATCTTTCTCTTGAATGAGTTCAGACAATAACTTGCCTGCGTATGCACTAAAAGAAACGCCCGAACCACAATATCCGGTAGCATAAAAAATATCATCGTCAGTCTTATGTATATGTGGCATTTGGTCAAAAGCGACCGATATCCAACCAATCCAATTGTAATCTATCGTTATAGTGCTAAGTTCTGGAAAGCAGGATTTTAATTCAGACAATAACCTATTAGCGTATTTAGGTTTAGTCGCGTCTTTTCCTGAAATGGCACCTCGTCCGCCAAATAAAATTCGATTATCAGGTAATAAGCGGTAATAGTATTTTAATTCTCGAGTATCCATCATCACTTGGTGAGTGTTAAAGTTTGAGCGTTTTAACTCATCAGCTGTTAATGGCCGAGTGACAATGACATTGGTTAACACTGGTAAAATTTTGTTTTTTATTGGGGTATTTAAACCTTTAGGTGTGTATCCGTTCGTAGCTATCACTAATTTATCAGCCAACACAGATCCAAATTCCGTGTTTACTGAATGCTGTTGACCGCTTTTGGTTATCTGGTTAACTGGGCTTTGATTATAAATAGTTACCCCTAGAGAAGTCGCATACTCAGCATAACTATTAACTAACTTAAGTGGGTTAATGCCAAAACCATTATTGTAACGAATAGCCCCAAATACATTTTTATGATCGACATAATCATGACAGAAATCATACTTTGAAATGATCTCTACATCATAGTTAAACTCTTGGTGAAGGTAATTTGCCGAGTCCTTTAACTTTTCAAACCAATTTTTACTGTGGGCTAGTTTTAAATAACCAAGTTCAGTTTTATCAATATTGGCTTTGGTCTTTATAGCTAAGGTGTCGACTAATTCAATAGCAGACATGAAATCATCATGTAATTTGTGGGTAGGCGCTAGTCCAAAGCGGTCAACAAGTTGTTTATAACCAAGTCGACCAGAACCTGGTAAAACAAAACCTGCGTTTCTACCACTACAACCCCAACCAATTTCGTTAGCTTCAACGACAACAATATTATTAACGCCTTGTTGCGCTAAATGAATAGCGCAACTTAAACCAGTATATCCCGCACCAACAATAACAACATTAGCGTTAACATCACTATTTAGGGGAGCATAATTGATTGGCGATGTAGTAGAGCTCCAATACGACTCTGGAAAACCTTGTTGGTTGTTAAGTTGCTTATTCGTTAATGGATCATACATGGCTGCGATTACTCTTTATCAAATTCCAACATCATTTCAGATGCATTACAAAAACAATCTTCACCGCAAATTATGCACACATAATCTTGTAAAGCTTCATCTTCATGCCAGCGTCTTGGGTGGGTTTTTATTAACACTCCACCGGCTTTAGTAAAGTACTTAAATGATGCATTTCCAGGACTTTGCATCCAAATGTGACTTAACCCTGCTTTTGCACCCATTTGTTTTAAAGTGGTCATGGACTCAGACAGTAATTTTCCGCCCAACCCTTTTCCCTGAAAATCAGGATGGATAGTATTACATTTAAAATAGGCGACAAGCTCTGTCGCTATTGGCCAAAGCTCAGGAGTGCACCAACGATCAAGTTGCCAATTATTAGGGGCGTAAGTGATACGAAAGCCAACTAACATGTCACCATGATACAAAACAAAGCTGGAGTTTAATCCATCCTTTATTCCCTTAAGGTGCATAGCGGCTAATGTATCTGGAAATAAATAACCGTCGCCGTGGACTAAATTCCCTAAGTTAATAACATCAGTAAAGTGCTCTTCACTTAAATTGTAGAGTTGAAATTGTGTTTTCATATTCAAATTCTTAATAGAAACGTTTTATTCATAGTAGCGTTTTTAAATAGTTTGTCTTTAATTGAAGCTAAAAATAACCTAATTCAAACGTATTTAGCTGAGTATTTACGCGGTTTGTGTGTTTATTGTTCGGTTGAACGGTTTTTGTAATTT
>NZ_JAHKPJ010000002.1:0-72804 GCF_018860345.1 Psychrosphaera sp. F3M07
GTTGCTCAAATTGGTCAAGAGCCATTAAGGCTTCTTCTTCTGTGATGGATTGGTATATTCGCTTTAAATCAGCCGTGATGGCTTTGTAATCTTTCCACGGTACGAACTTCAATGAATTACGCACCATATGGACAATACACAGCTGTATCTGGGTTTCAGGATAAACGGTATTAATTGCATCAGGGAAGCCTTTAAGGCCATCCACACAGGCAATTAAGATATCTTTAACACCTCTATTTTAAGCTCGGTCAGCACATTAAGCCAGAACTTAGCGCCTTCATTTTCTGATATCCACATACCGAGTAATTCTTTATGGCCTTCGACATTCACCCCTAACGCAAGATACACAGCTTTGTTAATGACTTGTTTATCCTGTCGTATTTTAACAACCAAACAATCTAAATAGACAATGGGGTAAACCGCATCAAGTGGCCGAGCTTGCCACTCAACGACTTGTTCAATGACGGCATTCGTGACACGAGAAATAAGAGTTGGTGATACGTCCGCATCGTACATTTCTTTAAACGTTGCAACGATATCCCGTGTTGTCATGCCTTTGGAGTACAGGTATAAAATCTTGTCATCCATTGATGTAAAGCGGGTTTGATTCTTTTTTACAAGCTGAGGTTCAAAACTAGCGTCTCTATCTCGAGGGGTATCTAAGTCGACTTCACCATCTTCTGTTCTAATAGTCTTAGGTGAATAACCGTTACGGTAATTGTCTTTAGTGGATTGCTCATGGCGAGAATAACCAAGATGCTCATCCAGTTCAGCATTCAACGCTGCTTCAACGGTTACCTTGGTTAACATTTTACGAAAATCAGTTAGGTCTGCTTCCGTTTTTATTGATTTAGCGGCTTGCTTAGCAAACGCTTCAAGTTCTTTCTTATTCATAATTGCCTATCCTAAACCCTTTATGGGGATTAATAATAGGCAATTACACAGATTTAGTTACAGGGTCCTTTAGTTTCGAGCTACTAGCCGTGAGTTAAACTCGAAACTCGTCACTCGCAGACTCATCACTATTATACTATTTCCGTCCACCAATCAGGATTATTCAAATACCATGAAATAGTCTTGTCCAATCCATCTTCAAAATTAATACTTGGCTTAAAGTTAAGCGACTTTTCGATCTTCGAAGCATCTATAGCATACCTTTTGTCGTGACCCAGTCGGTCTTTAACATAAGTGATCAATTGCTCTGCTTGGTTGTTATGAACACTAATAGCATTGGGATATTTGTCGATTAAAGCTTGGTTCTTACTAAATTGGAAATTCATGTTTTTACAAATTAAGTTAACGATATCAATATTGGTCCATTCATTATTTCCACCAATATTATAAACTTCTCCATATGTTCCTTTATTCAAAATGCTTTCAATGCCTCGGCAATGATCTTCCACCCATAACCAATCACGGATCTGTTTACCATCGCCATAAATGGGTATTGCTTTGTTGTTTAATATATTAGTAATTGTTAACGGGATTAATTTTTCAGGATAATGAAACGCACCATAGTTATTAGAGCAATTGGATATTGTTGAGTTTAAGCCATAAGTTTCAAAATATGAACGAACTAAATGATCAGATGATGCTTTACTTGCCGCATATGGAGAATTGGGTTGGTACTGATTTGTTTCCTTAAATGGTAGTTCTGACGAGGTTAGTGACCCATACACCTCATCGGTTGATATATGATGAAAATGATGTTTCTTTACATTATTATCAAACCAATATTGCTTTGAAGTCATAAGTAAATTATGTGTACCAATAATATTTGTTTTAATAAAAGCATCAGGTTCTGTTATTGAACGATCAACATGAGACTCGGCAGCAAAATGGACTACCGTATCAATGTTGAACTTTGGGAAAATGTCATTCAACAAGCTTGAATCACAAATATTTCCGTGAATAAATTCAACATTCTTTTGTGTTAATACTGTGGCAATGTTTGCTTTATTACCAGCATAAGTTAGCGCATCAAGAATGACTATTTTATCAGTGGGGTATCGGGCGGCCCAGTAGTTAACAAAGTTTGAACCAATAAAACCACAACCTCCTGTTATTAATAAATTTCTCATTAGAAGTTTTGTTCACTAATTAATTTTAATAAATATTCACCATAACCGCTTTTTTGTAATGGTTTAGCAATTTCTGTTAGTTCTTTGGTTGATATCCATTTATTACGCCAAGCTATTTCTTCCGGACAATTAATTTTTAGTCCTTGTCTTTTATCAATAGTTGCTATGAATTGGGCGGCGGCTAATAGATCGTCATGGGTTCCAGTATCGAGCCAAGCAACACCTCGGCCAAGGTTAATTACATTCAACTGTTCTATTTTTAAATATTGATTGATCACATCAGTGATCTCTAATTCACCTCTTGCGCTTGGCGTTACGTTTTCGGCTATACCTACTGCATTTTCATCGAAAAAGTATATGCCAGGAATAGCAAAATTTGACTTTGGTTTTTGTGGTTTTTCTTCAATGGAAATGGCTCTACCAGCATTATCAAATTCAATAACGCCATAACGTTGAGGGTTTGAAACATGATAACCAAATACGGTACAACCTGAACTTTGGTTTTTAGCTTGTCTTAGCAATTGCGGCAGTGTTTGCCCATAAAAAACGTTATCACCAAGGATTAAAGTTACAGGTGAGCCAGACAAGAAAGATTTGGCGATAATTAATGCTTGTGCAAGTCCATCAGGTGTTGCTTGTACTTCATATGCAAAGCTCAACCCCCATTGATTACCGTTACCTAATAAAGCTTGAAAACGAGGAAGATCTGCAGGGGTCGAAATAATTAGAATCTCTCTTATACCAGCTTGCATTAGCGTTGCTATCGGGTAATAGATCATTGGCTTATCATAGATAGGCATTAGCTGTTTGCTAACCACTTGAGTGAGCGGATATAGACGCATCCCTGACCCACCTGCTAAGACAATACCTTTCAAATCAACCTCGGCTTTAAACTTTTTTGAAATTATAGTTATACAATATCACGGCCAACTTTTAAGATCTCTTTTGAAATTAAAAACGAGAATACTTCAGTGACGAGTGACGAGTGACGAGTGAATAGTGACGAGTGAATAGTGACGAGTGAATAGTGAATAGTGAATAGTGAATAGTGAATAGTGAATAGTGAATAGTGAATAGTGAATAGTGAATAGTGAATAGTGAATAGTGAATAGTGAATAGTGAATAGTGAATAGTGAATAGTGAATAGTGAATAGTGAATAGTGAATAGTGAATAGTGAATAGTGAAGAGTGAATAGTGAATAGTGAAGAGTTTGAGCCCCTCTAGTTTCGAGCAGCGAGTTTAACTCGCAACTCGTCACTCGCAGACTCATCGCCTTGCCGCCCTTTTATTCGTAGCTCGCCTCTCGTGTGCTCGCTGCCGTCATGCCATTGACTAAACAAAATTGGGCAAAGTAGTAAGTGATCATTATCCATATATGTGAGTAGGGGATCTCCATATAAAACTTATTAAGGCCAATTAAGGAGTCGGAGATCACAAAGCTTATGCCGCCGATAACAAGCCACTTATTAATTTTAGCACTTAACACTGTGGCAATTGCCATGCTCAAAAGCACTAACATATAGACTAAAACTGGAATAAATAACTCGTTTAAATTACCGTCCATTAAGCTAAATAGGGCTAATCCAGGGATTAAATAGAGCGGGATAATTAACCAGTTTTGTTTTACCAAAGGCTTGAAGCTAAAGATAAAAAACAAGTGGCCAATCAAAAATGCGCCTAAACCAAAGATAAAGAAATGTTCATGGCCTAATGCCAGTAATATGTCACCACAGGTTGAGAACAAGAGCGCAATCAATAAATAGATAAAGCTTTTTCCGCTGTTATCTGCTGTTTGATTATTGGCGACAAATGGAATTGACGATTTTACGATGACTTGCAGTGACACGATAAATATCAAGACCAACATAGGTAAAATTTTAATTAGCCATGCAAAAGGGTAAGGTTCTACAAAAGTGGTTAAGCAAAATATACTTGCCAGAATAATAAATAAAGCAGTTGTTTTATTAGACATTAATTAATCCTAGAAAGCTTTAAATCTTTAGTATCGAGCTACGAGCTACGAGCTACGAGCTACGAGTTTAATCTCGAAAACTCGTAGCTCGAAACTTAAAACCTTCAATCAATTACTTCAAAGTAAATTTGTTTAGCTGTACTTTCATAACCATCACTTACAACGACCGTTATAAAGGTAGGTTCTCCATCTGTGGTGGCAATACCATTAACAACAACTTTATTTAAAGTGTTGATACTATCTAAATCATTGACGATTTCAATATTGGCACTGGTATTTACCACACTTAATATCTCAACCGTTTCGCCATCTGGATCGGATAAGCTCAAAGATACGCTTGTTTGGATAGGACGTGTGCCTTTCATTACTATCTTATCATCTGAATCTATTACCGGTTTTTCGTTTTCAAAACGGAATTTAGTTGGAATCGTCACGTAGGATGCCGCTGGAAAATCAGCATCATCTTCTATTCTAATTTCCATATCAAACTCCGCACTTTCTGTTCCTGAAGAAACGGACTCATTGATGCCTCTCACATAGTCAAACACAGCGCGTTTGCTCAATCCGAACAATTGCAATTTTTGGTCTACGTAGTTAACGGAAAAGTCATACACATCTTCTCTAAAGTCTTGAATTCTTACTTCAATTTCGTGGGTGCTGCTGTCTGCATCTTCAATAATATAATTAAGCTCACTCTCAAAATCATTGGTGATAACAAGTACAAATTCATCCTCTTCTGTATCCTCTAATTGCTCAATGATAGTTAGAACTGGCGGGTTATTAACTGGAACCACAGTAAACGAAATCTCTCCAGGTGAAGGTAAATCAGCATCATCGCGAGCAACCACATTAAATGTGTAGGCTTGTTCCGTATTTACATTTTCAGGTGTAGTAACGGTAATAGTACCTTCATAAATAAATACATCCGCTGTCTCATTGGTATCTTCAAGTAATACCGGCGTGCTGATCTCAACGATTATATCTGGCGATACATTAGACATGGACATCACCATATCGCCACCATTTAAATCTGAAATTCGGTAATTGATGGTTAAAATTTCATTTTCATCCACTTCATCACTGTAAGGCAATATTTCTAAAATAGGGGCTTCAGGTGAACGTGGAACCACTAAAGTCACATTTTTTTCAGTTAAATTAATGCCATCAAAAGCGGTTAAGGTAATGGCATACTCTTGTTCAAAATCAGAGCTTATATCAACACAAAAACTAATGATCCCAGTATCCTGATCCCAATCGTAAGTCACTAAAGCATTGCTTGATGCAGAATTTAATACCAGTGGGTCGTTATCGTCATCGGTAATGGTGACAAGTGTGCTGTTACATTCCCCCGGTAATATAGAGAAGGACTCTTGTTCTAGTAAAATAACAGGTGGCGCATTATCTGGGCTGATATAACGTATATATACTGAAATTATATCACTGTCGGTTTCACCAAATTCATCTTGAACATATACTTGGATTTCACCTGCGTAATCTTCTTCTAAATCCACTGAAGAAACGGTAAGGATGCCATCCACATAATCTAGAATTAGCTTAGTTTCATCAAAGCTAAATGTTGGTTGCAATTCAGGTTGGTCAATATCATCAACCCCGACAGATAACGAAATATTTTGTTGTTCTATAAATTGAATATCATTAGTTTCTACAATTAATGATGGGGCTGTATTTTTATAAATATTAACGTCAATAACATGTTCACGTCGGCTTTCGAATACATCTTCTAACCAAACAGTAACCTGCGTTGTAAAAGAGGCTTCAGGGCTTGATGCTGTGATAGTTAATATTGTGTCCGTGATTGACGCAACACTTTCACCATCAATATAGGTCACTCCTATTTCAAATGGATGCCTTTCAAAGTCTTCGGTATTAAAAAACTGTTCAATGGTTTTTGTTTCTAACAAGTTGATGGTTGTCGGCAAATCAATAAATGGCGCAATATTAGGATTACCACCTAAAAAATCTAAATAGTTATCTGGAATGTATAAATGATAAGTCAGTTTGGATTCAAACTGTCCGTCACTGGCGGTTATGGTGATCTGGTCGTGTTCCAATTCTGACATATCAGTGGCCATAACATACACATAAGGCTCTTCAATACGGAAAGTATAATTATCTCTTGATGAGGATACCGATATCTCTATGTCGTCGTTATCATCGTCAGAATAAGCAAAGGCAAGCTCTGCCACAATGCCAGTTTCAGTACCGTCCATTTTTTTTATCAAACTTACCGCAACGTTTTCTTCGATATATATTTGTGGACGTGTATTTGGAGATTGTTTTACTTGTTGTGTCACTTTATGCGCGGCAGACGTTTGTGCTTGCACTAAGTTAAAAGTGTAAACATCTTTATTATGTGCATCACTAACTTCTAATACTAATTCATTGTCAGACGCGTCAATCTCGTCGATAGTGTAAATAGTTAAATCAAACCCTGATTCCACTTTGTTAATATGTGTTGCCACATAACTAGGCGCTGACAGAATACGATAAGAAATACGGTCACTATCTCGGTCATAAACACCAAATGCTTTGTGTATAGTTGAATATGGCGTTATGGTTATTTCTGTGTCCAAAAGTGCGATTACAGGCACTTCTTCAGTGGTTAAGTCTCTATTTTTATTAAAATAGATAACGTACATTTTTGACTCATGGATCACACCATCCACATTGGTCACTGCAATGATTTCACCATAGGTATCTTCATTACCTTCTCCAGCCGTTAGTGTAATTTGGGTTTTGTCTTTAGAGATTTTGCCCTTTACGTTATGGGTATTAAAATGGAAGGTTTCTACAATATGGTCTGCTTGTTCGTAGTTACGTTTTATATCAAACGTTATGCTTTCATGCTCAAAAATAGTTTGGTAATCAGAAGGAAAACGAATGTCATATTCCTCTGTATTTTCTGTGGGTGTGGTTGGTGTATCTGGAGTAGGATCTGGGTCGGTATTTTTATCGGTACTCTCAATCACCGTATATTTAATTTCATGGGTGACAAACATGGTGTCACTTTCAAAACGTAAATAAAACGTACCTTCACCTAATGTATCTGCAGCAGTGTATGTAGCTAGGGTTAACTCGTCAGTGACGGAGACCGCTCCGCTTTCTGGTTCTTTACTGAGTTCAAAATTAACGTCAAATTCACCGGTTTTTGAAATTTGTAATGCGATATCAAAGGATTTGCCAGCTTCAACTTCAAAAGCTTCAGTACTGAAATCAACAGAAAATGTGTGGTCAACGTTTGTTTCTTTGTCACTTGAACAAGAAGACAACAGGAGCAAACTGACGAGTAAACATAATTTGGCAGTATATAAATCAAATTTAAACATATGATAACAACAACTGTTTTTTGAGTTTTTGGGGTCTAATTACTGTTAAACGCTTCAACCATAAAGGAAAATTTATAAAAACTAGTTTGGTAACTATGTTACTCAAGGACTATTTATAAATTATAGAGCAATAATAAGACTTGGATAAAAGGTTATCGGCAAAAAGCCTATTTGCTTTAAGGATGTGACGACAAAATTTACGGTGAGTCGCCTTGTAATTTTTGAGGATTATTACAAGGCGAATCTGATAATGAGAAGTTAATCTTTTTGTTGTTTGTAATAGTTTGATTTGTAATCATTTAAAACAATATTGAGCTGCTCTAACGTTAATTCATCTTGGTCTAATTCATAATGCGTCAGAATTAAACGCGCAAGTTCAATACTTGCTTCAATATTTTCAGACACGGCGTTGGTCGCACCTAATTCACGCAATTGATGGCACGTACTGCGGTCATGTCCACGAGCGTATATCGTTAAGTCGGGTAATTGTTTATGAATCGTTTCTACTAATGTTTTTGCTGTCTCAGCTTCATTTACGGTCACGACCATATAAGCGGCGTGTTTGATACCAGCTGAATTCAACACCACAGGTTTTGTTACATCGCCATAATAGATAGGCACACCGAGTTTACTGTAATGAGCCACGGTAGCGGCGTTATCATCAATCGCAATAAAAGGTTGGTTTGCTATGGTCAGTATATCGCCAATAGAGCGTCCAACACGACCATATCCAGCAATTACAACACAATTATTGTCCGGGATCTCAGAGGCGTTATTCACCACTTTACTGCTTTTATTAAAGCGATTCGCTAAATAACCAAGTACAGGCGTAATAAGCATACTTATTAACACCACTAACAATAAAATATCAAACGTGTGGGTATCAAATATTTTGGCTTTTTCAGCTAAAGCAAATAACACTAATGCAAATTCGCCACTTTGCGCCAATATAAAGGCAACCGCCAAACTGCGTTTTGAATCTAAATTAAACATTCTAGATAACGGATATAACAGACCGATTTTTAGAGTTAACAAAGCCGTAACTAATGCTGCAATTAATAAAGGATATTCAATGAGTTTGTCTAAATTTAATAACATGCCCATAGACATAAAAAACAAACCTAATAATAACCCTCTAAATGGCTGAACCTCAGCTCTTATTTGATGTCGATATGCGGAATCAGAAATTAACATTCCAGCTAAAAAAGCGCCCATCGCCATAGATAAACCGGCCAGTTCGGCTAAATACGCAGTGCCTAGAACAATTAACACAGCTGATGCAGTAAATACTTCTGAATTAGCGGACGCTGCTACTTTATGTAAAATAGGATTAAGTAAGTACCTGCCAACTAATATCACGGCCACTAAAATAGAAATGGAGCGAACAAATGCTAAGCCCAGATGTGTGTCAGAACTGCCGTGTACTGATAACAATGGGATCAATGCCAATAAAGGAACCACAGCTAAATCTTGTAATAACAATATGGCCACACTGGTGCGGCCGTATTCTGTATTTAATGATTTTTGATCGGTTAACAATTGCAGCACAAAAGCAGTAGAAGATAATGCTAGGGCTGGACCTATTATAATAGATGCAGGTAAAGACAAAGCGAAACCGTAATAACAAAGCGCACTAATAAGCGCGCCAGACAACAATACTTGTAAACTGCCTAAGCCAAAAACCAGACGCTTGATTTGCCAAAGGAAAGAGGGTTTTAACTCCATACCTATAACAAACAAAAGTAAAACAACGCCAAATTCAGAAATATGAGTGATATGTTCGACGTTATGGATCAGTCCTAAGCCAAATGGACCTGCGACCACACCTGCTATTAGAAAACCTGGAACCGCCCCCAATTTTAATGCCTGACAAATAGGCACAGCTATAACGGCTGCGGTTAATAAAAATATAATCTCTAATATAAAGTCGGACTGCAAAATAGGTACCTATAGTTGTAATTTTAGAGTGACAGGATAGCTCAAATCATAATTGTTTTCTTTGATTCATAACAACTAGTGCGAACAAATTAACAATTATAAGTTAGCACTATCACTCGAGGTAATGTAATTGGGATTAGGTTTTTTAAAGTAAGAGGTCAGTTTATGTCAGTTAGTTACTGATAAGCTGAGAGGGGGTAATTGAATGAGGTATCCATCAAGAGTGTCACAAAAGTCACCCCTAACTTAATTGTAATTAGGGGGTGTATATTTTATTTAGCGGTTGAGCTTCTGCGATTACCTACAGCACTAGAACCAGATCCACGAGCGTTTGGGTTTTGTGAATTTGAGCTGCGTGAACCAGGATTTTGTGAACCAGAGTTTCGTGAACCAGAGCTACGAGAATTAGAATTTCTAGAGTCTGAATTGCGTGCACCGCCACGGCTATTAGCGTTGCGGTTATTAGAACGATTGTTGGAGTTCTCTGCACCTTCATTGTTCGGTTTATATTTTTTAGCCTTTTTGGCTTTTGGAGCTCTAATTTCTCTTGAAGGCGGTAAAGGTACACTTGGTGCAAATTCGTCATCAATCACACGTTCAATGTGTTGTTGAGTTAATTGTTCAATATCGTTGAGGTTTTTGCTTTCATCGGCACAAACCAATGAAATAGCTTTACCTTCAGCACCTGCACGTCCTGTACGACCAATGCGATGAACGTAATCTTCAGCAACTTGTGGTAAGTCAAAGTTAACCACTTGAGGTAATTGATCTATATCGATACCACGAGCAGCGATATCGGTAGCAACAAGTACTCTAACCGTTTTATCTTTAAATCCAGCAAGGGCTTTAGTTCTGGCACCTTGGCTTTTATTACCATGAATAGCCGCAGCACTAATATTTTTACTCTCAAGGGTTTTTGTTAAGCGGTTGGCGCCATGTTTAGTTCGGGTGAATACCAACACTTGTTGCCAATCGTTTTGTTTAATAAGTTTAACCAGTAATTTACTTTTTTTACTCTGATCAACTGGTGTTAACCATTGTTGAACCGTTTTAGCCGTTTCGTTTCTAGGCGTTACTGATATCTCTACAGGATCATTGATAAGACCTTTTGCTAAGTCACGAATATCGTCAGAAAAGGTCGCTGAGAACATTAAATTTTGACGTTTTTGTGGAAGTACTTTTAAAATACGTTTGATGTCATGAATGAACCCCATATCTAACATACGGTCTGCTTCATCTAAAATTAGTACTTCCAAGTCGTTAAACTTAATTGCATTTTGGCTGAACAGGTCTAATAAACGACCCGGTGTTGCCACTAAAATATCCACGCCTTTTCTCAACGCCATCAATTGTGGATTGATTTTAACGCCACCAAAAACAACATGAGAACGTAAAGGTAAGTCTTTACCATAAGTTTCAACACTTTCTGCAACTTGAGCTGCAAGCTCACGAGTTGGTGTTAACACTAAAGCACGTACATGATTTGATTTGGCTTTTTCGCCTTGAGATAACAAATGTAAGAGCGGTAATGTGAAACCTGCGGTTTTACCTGTACCCGTTTGCGCGGCGGCCATGACATCTTTGCCACTTAATACTGCCGGTATTGCTTGTTGCTGAATAGGTGTTGGTGTGTCGTAACCCTTTTCATTAACCGCTGTTAAGATTTTCGGGTTTAGACCTAATTCAGAAAAAAGCATATATTCTCACTATTGTAATTAATTTTGACAGAGCGTCAAAAGGCGGTGAAAGGTACAGTAATAAAGCGATAATGGCAATGTTTCTCTGTATCTATAAGCGTAAAATTGAATAAAAATAGGGCAATCCCTAGAGGGGGATTATTTTTAAAAATGCAAAGACAAGAAGATAACGATCCATTACAGTGACGAAAATGGTTAAATCGTTGCAAAAGGGTAACTGAGTGAGCTGGTTTGTATATATATTACGATGTGCGGATGATTCTTTATATACCGGGATCACCACAGATAAATCTCGACGTTTAACCCAACATAATAAAGGGATTGCCGCAAAATATACACGGGTACGAACCCCAGTTGAAATGGTTTACAGTGAAGATTCACCGGACCGCAGTGCCGCCAGTAAAAGAGAAATCGCCATTAAAAAACTACCTAGGAACAAAAAGTTAGCGCTCATAAACTCAAAAAAAACGGATTAATCTCAATATAACTTGGACGTATTACTTTTGAAGTTAATGTCTGTCGCATTCAACTCAAGGCCTTAGTCACTAAAATAGCATAGTCAACTAAAGTACCATTGCGTTATTAATTACTTATAGACCATGATGAACTCAATTATTTAAACATGAGTTGGTTTATGCAAAACATTAAAGTTAACACCTATTTGTTAATGACGTTGGTGATGGTCCTATCAGCGACATCTGTCGATGTTCAGTCAATTGAAGCCGAAACTAAAAACGTTAATACCGTCACGGATTTTACACCATTAACTCATTTTGGTGATAACCCTGGTGAGCTGTTAGCGAGTGTCTTTTTACCCAAAGCAAAAATGGTTAATAATAAACAACAGAATAAATTAGTTGTGTTATTGCATGGATGTGGGCAAAACGGTGAGACTTTATCTCGTCAAAGCGGTTTGTTGGATTTAGCCCAAAGTCATCAATTTTCATTATTAATCCCACAACAAGTGAGTACGAATAATGCCACGGCTTGTTTTAATTGGTTTTCCCAACAGGATCAACAAACAGAGCAAGGTGAAAGCCTGTCTATCATGAATATGATACGTACAGTGCAATCCAAGTTTAATTTAGAGCAAGTGTATATTGTTGGTTTATCAGCTGGTGGTGCGATGGCCAGTAACCTTTTGAGTCAATATCCTGGTAGCTTTGAAGCTGGAGCCATTATAGCTGGAATACCATTTCCTTGTGCCGACAACCTGGTTAAAGCCATTTCTTGTATGAAATCTGGTTCTGACCTGAGTGCAAAACTACAAGCTGACCGTATTATGAAATTAAACAAAGGCGTAAAACAATGGCCTGAGCTTACCATTATATCGGGCAGCGCTGATGGCATTGTTAATCCAAAAAACTCACTTGATATGGCGCAACAATGGAGTCAACTACATCAAGTTTCAGAACAAGCCCAAACACAAAAAGGTACAAATATGACCACAACCTATTGGGGAGACACCAAAAATGTCGAGCTAATTGAGTTAGATAATATTGGTCATGGTTTTCCGGTAAATCCAAATGTAAAAGGGGGCGGAACGGTGGCACCTTTTGTGGTTGCTTCAGACCTGAGCGCGGCTCAGTATTTAGTTGAAAAATGGATTAATTAAATAAAAACATGTAGTTACGTTTATCCAATAGGTTAAACCATATACTACTATCGTACAGATTTAATATGGTAAAAATTCAGATACAGTTAAAAGGTCAAAAATAATTACACACAATTTGAATAATCGAATTTAAAAAATTAACTAATTAGAAAAAAAATAAAATTAACAGGGTAGCAACATGACAAATAAAAATATCAAAATTACGAGTCTCGCTTTAGCTATTTCAACCGCGTTAGCAAGCAACGTTTTGGTTGCAGCTGAAAATGATAAAAAAGAAAAAGTACAAGGTTTAGAAGTTATTGAAGTGACCGCTCGTAAAACAGCAGAAAACATTCAAAAAGTACCAGTAGCTGTCACGTCATTAAGTGCGTCTGATTTAGCTGAAGCTGGTATCTCAACCATGACAGAAGTACAGCAGTTTTCGCCTAATACCACTTTGCAAACAAGCCGTGGTACTAACTCAACATTAACCGCATTTATTCGTGGTGTCGGCCAACAAGATCCGCTTTGGGGTTATGAACCTGGTGTTGGTATTTATATCGACGATGTTTACATGGCCCGTCCACAAGGTGCCGTATTAGATTTATTAGACGTAGAGCGTATTGAAGTACTTCGTGGTCCTCAAGGGACACTTTACGGTAAAAACACCATAGGTGGTGCCGTTAAGTATGTGACCAAAGAAATGTCAGGTGACATGGAAGCGAATGCTGAACTAACGGTTGGTAGTTATGGCCAAGCGGATATGAAATTAACAGGGCAAGTACCTGTTATTAGTGACAAACTTTATGTTGGGTTTGGTTATGCAAACTTATCACGTGATGGTTACGGTGAATTCTTAAAATCAGCCATTGCTGGCCAAGATAAAGAAAACTACAACAAAGACTTAACTGCAGCTAGATTGACCCTTGAATATCATGCCAGCAATGACTTATTCATGCGTTTAGCGTGGGATAGCACGACGGATAACTCTAACGCGAAAGGCGGTTATCGTTTATTGCCAAGTATATTAACTGATGCACCAGTACCGGATAGTGTGTTTGATTCTTACACCAGCATGCCAACAGAAAACTTAGTGGAGCTTGATGGTTTGAGCTTTATGGTGAACTGGGATGTAAATAAAGATTGGTCTTTAAAATACGTGGCTTCTTCACGTGAAAGTTACTCAGATACTAACATTGACTTTGATAATACCGATTTAGATATTTTTGATGTGCCGGCTATTTACGACGACAACAATACCAGCCATGAATTACAAGCAAATTATGTTGGCGATGGCTTTAAATTAGTTAGTGGTGTGTATTTGTATGACGGCGAATCATGTGGACATTTTGATGCCATTTTAGGTGTATTAGGTCGTTCACTTGCTTTACCTGGTTTAACTCGTGAAGTGACAGGTTGTAACAACAGCACAAGTAGTGCGGTATATGCTCAAGGTAGTTTTAATCTAACCGACGCATTATCACTAACGGTTGGTGCGCGTTACACCAATGAAGAAAAAGAAGCTTATGTAAATAATGGCTTAGCTTACACGGGTGTTTACCCGTCTTCTGGTTGGGTACCTGGTTATGTAAGAGACCCAAGCATTGTATTCCCACAAGTGCTAGGTACAGATACCAACGGTGATGATGTATTAGATGCACCTGCTAAAGCGGATTGGTCTCGATTCACCCCACGTTTGGGCGTTGAGTATCAAATGGATGCAGACACTATGTTGTTTGCAAGTTACTCTCAAGGCTTTAAATCAGGTACGTTTAATCCTAGAGCCACAGTGAATGAAATGGCTGCGGATCCAGAAATTGTTGATTCATTAGAGTTTGGTATCAAGAAAGACTGGAATAATACTTTACGTACTAACATCACTGTATTTTCAATTGACCATAAAGACCGTCAATATATTACAATCACACCATCGCCAGATGACCAAACCGTGCTCAACCAGAACTTAGGTAACATCAAAGGTTCGAGTGTAAGTGGTTTGGAAGCGGAAGTGACATATTCGGCTTCTGCTGATTTAACCTTTAATTTTGCCTTAGGCTTGTTAGATGCAAAAATTGAAGATGATCCAACGTTAGTTGGCGAATTAGTTGGCTTGTCTAATACACCAGATATGACCATGAACTTGTCGGCAAACTACTTAATAGACAGTGATTTAGGTTATTTTGTTGTAACAGGTGGTTATTACTATCGTGATGATTACATCTTGTTTGAGGACAGTGATTTATTGTCGCAAGAAGGTTACGGTATGGTAAATGTCGGTGTGAATTGGGAAAGTAATGAAGGCAATTGGTATGGTGGTTTGTACGCTAAAAACTTAACGGACGAAGAATATCAAGTTGGTGGATATAACTTTGTTGCTGATAATGGTGATGGTACGTACACACCAGGTTTAGGCGGCGACCAGACCTTAGTAGCTTATTACGGCGACCCAATGACATTACATTTAACAGTTGGTTATCGTTTTTAATTAAACGAGTAAAGGCTAACAGTAAAAGTAATAGGTAAGATTATGGAACACGTTAGTGCAAACTAACGTGTTTTTTCTTTTAACATGTTTAAATCAATGTTAGTACTTACCCAAGGTTATTGATTAACTAATACCAAACTAAGGAACATTATGAGCAAAGCAACCGTTGCCATAGCAGATGACCATCCACTGTTTAGAACGGCGTTAAAACAAGCGGTCATACAAAGTTTAGATACTGTCGATATTTTAGAAGCTGAAAATGTAGAGAGTTTATTTGAATTGATTGAACAAAATCCACAATTGGAATTGGTGTTTCTAGACTTGCATATGCCAGGTAATGACGGCTTCACTGGTTTAACAAGATTGCAAAACCATCATCCTGATATATTAGTTATAATGGTGTCCTCTGATGACACGCCTGAGATCATGCAAAAAGCGATTAATTTTGGTGCCGCAGCATTTATCCCTAAGTCAGCAGATTTATCGGTTATTGCCAGTGCCGTGCAGCAAGTATTACAAGGTGAGATCTGGTTGCCTGAAGGCATTGATTTAACGGCCAATAACCAAGAATTAGAAGTTCATAAGCAGTTAGCAAAACAACTTGCACAATTAACACCGCAACAATATATCGTTTTATCACAAATAGCCGATGGCCAATTAAACAAACAAATAGCTTATGATCTTGATATAAAAGAGACCACAGTGAAAAAACATGTTTCTGCGATTTTACTTAAACTAGAAGTCACAAATAGAACTATGGCCGGATTGGTGTTTCAGCAACTTAAGTTATCTTAACCTGATAAAAGGCATTGAATTAAAGTCGTTAATTGGTATTACTCGCCGAATAATTCCTATGTTAGACTGATGTCGTCTTTTGGTATTATTGGGCTTGGTTTTTACCTCGTTATTTATTTCATGGTTAATTTACGAACCTTCGTTATCGTTTTTACTATTGTTACTCTTAGCTTGTCTGGCCTAGTGCAGGCAAATAATAGTCAGACTGATGATAAGAAAAAAGTACAAGTTGCTTCGTTACAAGAACAAAAACAAGAACAATTATTAGTCCCAAATTTCTCTGATATTAATGACCTACTTGATTACAAGACTCAGTGGTTAATAAACAAACCTGAAAATGTACTAACGGCATTTCAACAATTTGAATCAAACTCACTAAATACAAAACCTGAGCAACATAGTGTGCAATATACTCTGGCGCTGGTTGATGTTTATACCAGACTATCCGATTTTGATAACGCTATAACGACGCTTGAGTCGATTGGAGTGATTGACAATTTAGATGTTACTGAGCAGATCAAGGTATTAGAAAAAAAAGCACAAGTATCTGTGCTTCAAGCAAATATATTTTACGCTAACCAGTTTTTATCGTTAGCAAACCAACTGGCCAAAGATAATCAATTAACTAGGCAAAGTATCTTTACCGCATTATCAATCTCTGATAATTACGTCAGATTAGCTGATGAAGTAAATGCCGTATTTTGGCAAGAGCAAGTGCAGTCTTTGTTATCGACGCAAGACGACATAGGTATGTTAATCGAAGCGTCGATTATATTAGCTAAGCAGCAACAAACCTTAGGGATATATTTATCGGCGACTAAAACCTTAATTCATGTTATTGATTTAGTCTCAGCACAAAATTTCTATAATGTTGAAGCGAGTTTACGTATCCAGCTTAGCCATAATTTTAAGACCGCAGAGCAATACGTAAATGCGGAACAAGAATTAGAAAAAGCTTATAAGTTAGCGGTTAAATCTAGAAATCAACAACAGCAATTGATGGCGATTGTTAACTTGATTGATGTGTACATAATTCAATCTAAGTATGATGATGCGCTGCCGTTGTTAAAGGCGGCAGAAAGATTAGAACGATTTTTTACATCGGCAAAAGATCAAAGGGCATTTGCTTTAGTCAAAGCACAAGTTTTAGCTGGGACTTCACAATATAGCCAAGCGTTAATTATTTTAGATAAGGTCAATACCGATGACATATTGGCACCATCTGAAAAACAAAAATTAGCTATCGATATATTAACGTTAAAATCAAAATGGTTAATGTTAAGTGGTGCTAAACAACCCAGCATTCAAGCTTTTGAGCAGTTGTTAACTAAATCATTAACGTATCAGCAACACACATCAAATTTAAAGTTAGATTTTGTTATGGCTAATTATCAACATGATCTCGAACAAGCAAAACAAGATGTAATGCAGCAAAAGTCTTTAGCTGAAGAGGTGAAACAACAAAACTTAGCATTAGCTGAGAGATTATCTAATTTAAAAATTTTGTTATTACTCAGCTTTGTGGCATTAATTGCTGGTAGTTATTTTATCTATAAAAGGCTACAGCCTAAACGGACAGAGTTTCAGTTTATCGACCCTATTACCGGTGCTCATAATCACAGTTATTTTGTCAAACATGTAAATAGACTGATGCAAAACGACATGCCATTTAGTTTAGTTATGTTTGATGTAGATAATATGCGGATGATTAATCAAAAGTTAGGGCACGAATTGGGTGATAGGTTATTAACTCAAATTGTTGAGCGCTTGGGCGTACGTTTGGGGAGTAATAAGTTGTTAGTTAGGTTGTCAGGTGATCGATTTATCGTCATTGCGAAAAATTTTAGCTTAAATCAGGCATTTGCACTGGCGGAAATCTTACGAAAAGAGTTAAATAGTAATAAGTTTTATGTGGACAATTTAGGCATTAATTTGTCTGCTTCATTTGGTGTTACTTGTCATTATGAAAATAAGACAATTGATTCCATGAAAGATGAAGTTCAAGACGCGCTAAATAAGGCAAAAACCAAAGGCGGTAACATTACCCAAGTAGTTGGTTTTTGTTAATAATAATTAGAAATAAAAAGGTTTAGGCAATGACAGAGGCAACTACGACCATAAGTAGTGACGGAATAGAACAGCTGCCATTAAGAAAATTCACGGAAGAGGCGTATTTAAATTACTCCATGTACGTGATCATGGACAGAGCACTACCTCATATAGGTGATGGTTTAAAACCAGTTCAACGCCGGATCATTTATGCAATGTCTGAGCTGGGATTATCCTCAAACGCTAAATATAAAAAATCAGCCCGTACCGTTGGTGACGTTTTAGGTAAATATCATCCACACGGTGATAGTGCCTGTTATGAAGCTATGGTGTTGATGGCACAGCCGTTCTCGTATCGTTATCCTTTGGTAGATGGTCAAGGTAACTGGGGTGCTGCGGATGATCCTAAGTCATTTGCCGCGATGCGTTACACCGAAGCGCGTTTATCTAAATTTAGTGAATTGTTATTGTCTGAAATTGGACAAGGCACCAGTGACTGGATCCCTAACTTTGACGGTACAATGGACGAGCCTAAGATACTACCGGCACGTTTACCTCATATTTTATTAAATGGGATCACCGGTATTGCGGTTGGGATGGCAACTGACGTGCCGCCACATAATACAAGAGAAGTTGCTGAAGCTTGTATTCACCTCTTAAAAGAACCTAACGCGACGTTAGAAGATTTAATGGGTTATGTAAAAGGCCCAGACTACCCAACTGAAGCCGAAATTATTACGCCATCGGCGGATATCGCTAAAATCTATGAGACAGGTAAGGGTAGCATTAAGATGCGTGCTACTTACGTGGAAGAGAATGGCGATATTATTATTACCGCATTACCGCACCAGGTTTCAGGCGGTAAAGTATTAGAACAAATTGCTGCACAAATGACCTCGAAAAAGTTACCTATGGTAACGGATTTACGTGATGAGTCTGATCATGAAAATCCAACTCGTATTGTTATAGTCCCGCGTTCTAATCGCGTTGATATTGCCCCAGTTATGCAGCATTTATTTGCATCGACTGATTTAGAGAAAAACTACCGTGTTAATTTAAACATGCTTGGTCTAGATGGTTTGCCTAAAGTTAAAGGGCTTAAAACTATTTTAACTGAGTGGTTAGAGTTTCGTCGTGATGTCGTGACTCGTCGCTTAAACTTCCGATTGGAAAAAGTATTAGCACGACTACATATTTTAGAAGGTTTATTAGTTGCCTTCCTGAATATTGATGAAGTCATTGAAATTATTCGAGCTCACGACAAACCAAAACCCGTTTTAATGGAAAAGTTTGGTATTTCTGAAACTCAAGCAGAAGCGATTTTAGAGCTGAAATTACGTCAGTTAGCTAAGTTAGAAGAAATGAAAATTCGTGGTGAGCAAGACGAATTAGATAAAGAACGTGAACAGTTAGAATCGCTATTAGGTTCACGTGTCAAAATGAATAACTTGTTGAAAAAAGAAATAGCAGCGGATTCTGAAAAATACGGTGATGATAGACGTTCACCATTAGTGGTAAGAAACGAAGCTAAAGCTATTTCTGTAAAAGACTTAGTACCAAGCGAATCAGTAACCGTTGTTATCTCTGATAACGGTTGGGCACGTTGTGCTAAAGGCCACGATGTTGATGTGGAAAAATTAAGTTATCGCTCAGGTGATGGATATAAATCTTCAGCCAAAGGTAAGAGTAATCAGCCAGTTGTGTTTATTGATAGTTCTGGACGTAGCTTTAGTACCGATGCACATTTGTTACCGTCGGCGCGAAGTCAAGGTGAGCCATTAAGCGGCCGCTTTAGCATAGTTGCGGGGGAAACATTAGAACACGCCATCATGGCAAAAGAAGAACAGAAATACCTAATTGCATCAGATGCGGGTTATGGATTTATTTGTACCTTTGCCGATATGTTAACGCGTCAAAAAGCCGGTAAAGCCTTGGTGCGTTTGCCAACAGGGGCGAAGTTAGCTTTACCGCAAAAAGTATCAAACATAGATACGGATCAGTGTTTAGCCATAACCAATGAAGGGCGAATGTTGGTCTTCCCATTAAAAGACTTACCTATGTTAGCCAAAGGCAAAGGCAATAAGATAATTAATGTGCCATCTGCTCGTGCGGCGAGTCGCGAAGAATATGTGACTCAAATTACGGTAGTGCCGGAAGCTGGCATGGTGGTATTACATGCTGGTAAACGTAAGCTTACCTTAAGTCAAAAAGACTTAGAGCATTACCAAGGTGAACGTGGTCGTCGAGGTAGTAAGTTACCAAGAGGGTTACAACGTGTTGATTTAGTTGAGATTGAATTTAAAAATCCAGCGGATCAACCGGATGAACCAGAAGACGAACCAAATTCATTTTTGGGTGAATAATAAGAATAAATAAGGCATTTTATTCTTTAGATTTAAGCTCTTATCTTTATAAGAGCTTTTTTATTACTTGTATAAAATTTAAATGTTACTGCTGTAGCATGAGTTTGTTACAATGCCGCCTTGAATTTTTAGGAGCTTTAGTTTGTGTTGGCAATAATTAGATTATTTTTAATGGCAATTTTTTTCATCTTGTCATCTGTGTTTTTGTTAAGTTACTTAATTGTAAGGCCATTTCGTCGAAATAATGTAAAAGTTGTTGCTAATGTTTATGGTTGGTTTATTCGATTTTTGGGGATTAAAGTCGAAATAAGAGGTCTTGAAAATGTCAAAGATCATCCTGTTGTTTATATCGGTAATCATCAAAACACCTACGATATATTTACAGTGGCCAATGCAGTACGAAAAAATACAGTAAGTGTTGGTAAAAAAAGCCTGAAATGGGCACCATTTTTTGGTCAGGTATATTGGTTATCGGGAAATATATTAATCGATAGAGGTAACCGCACTAAAGCTCATGGCACCATTGGCCAAGCCGCTGCTAAAATTAAAGACAAAAAAATCTCCGTTTGGTTGTTTCCAGAAGGCACTCGTTCAAACGGTCGTGGTTTATTAAAGTTTAAGTCAGGCGCATTTTATACTGCTCAAATGGCGGGTGTGCCAATAGTTCCTGTTGTCATCAGTACTACACATAATCAAATTAAATTGAATCGCTGGAATAATGGTAAGTATATTATTGAGTATCTTCCAGAGATCATGATTGAAAATGACGATAAAGTGACTATCAGAGATGCGGCCAATAATGCCCATGAACAAATGAAAGTTAAATTAGCAGAGTTAGACGCAGAATTAGTTGACGTTAACGCTTTTGATAAGAAATAGTACGTAACACACGTAGGAAATAAAATGGATAATAAATCAATAGATTGGCAAGAGTTTACCAGCGATATTGTTGAGCAGTTAATTGAAGATGGTTCAAATGAAGAAGCCATGTACGGCATTGAGCATCACTTTGTAGCAATGACGGCTGAAGACGCAGATGTAGCCATGCAAAAAGGCTTTTTGAATGGTTGGGACATTTCAGAATTAGAGCAAATGGAAGAAGAAGACGGACAGATAGTATTTTGTTTTGATGTTGAAACAGAATGCCCATTAGATGAAGACATTATTGATGAAGAAGTTGCTATCATGCTTGAGTTTGCTAGTAGTCATAAACTGGAATATGAAGGGTGGGGAACACACTTCGAAGAATAATTATATTCTGTTTTAAATAAAAAATGGCGAGTCAGTTGACTCGCCATTTTTGTATGTAAATATGATTAACCTTGCGCTTAATTATATCTTTAACGGTTTAGTTGTTAATATTCGGACAAGGTTATTGGCCAATTAAATCAAGCTGCCAGGTGGATTTATGTTGATCAAACCCATGTTTTACAAACTCGACAAAGTCATCATTAATTAACGGCTTACTAAAGTAATATCCCTGAATTAATCCGCAATTAAAGGCATGTAATATCTTTAATTGCTCCAATGTCTCAATCCCTTCAGCAACTACATTTAAGCTCATAGATTCGGCGAGCACCATAATTGCTTTTACGATGGCTTCGTCATTTTCATTATCTGCGATATCAATAATGAATGAACGGTCAATTTTTAACGTATTTATTGGGAATTTCTTTAAATAACTCAATGAAGAATATCCCGTACCAAAATCATCAACTGCAATGGTTACGCCCATGTCTTTTAAGTTTTGCAAACGTATTATGTTGTCTTCAACATCAGACATGATGGCACTTTCAGTCAATTCCAATTCTAATAACTCAGGGGGTAAACCAGAATCGCTCAGAGCCAATTTAACTTTTTCAATTAAGGCTGATTGCTTAAATTGAACACTAGAAACATTGACTGAAATTCGACAAGGCATGCCATCGTCTAACCAACGTTTAGCCTGAAAACAAGATTCTCGTAATATCCATTCGCCTAGCTCAATAATCAAACCTGATTCTTCAGCTAAAGGGATAAACTCTATTGGTGAAACAACGCCCAATTCTGGATGTCGCCATCTCACCAAAGCTTCCGCTTTATTTACGCAATTGTTCACCAAGTCGACTTGTGGTTGGAAATGTAATTCAAACTCTCGATTCTCTATGCCGGTTCTCAGATATTCTTCTAGTTTTAAGTGCTCTAAACCTTTGTCATTTAAAGAATGGGCATAAAAAGAATAAGTCCGTCGGCCAATTTCTTTTGCTTTGTACATCGCAATGTCAGCGTGTTTCATTAATTCGTTTACTGAATTACCGTCATCTGGATAAATCGCAATACCAATACTTGGTGTTACCATTACTTCATAATTTTCAATCTTAATTGGCTTAGAAATACTGTCGATAATTCGTTGAGTGATGATGGCAATTTCTTCAGATCCTTCAACTTGACTTAAGAATAGGGTGAATTCATCACCGCCAAGTCTTGCTATTTCACTATCGGGTTTTGCTACATCAGAAGTTCTTGCGACCATATCGCTGGTACGTATACAGCCATTTAAACGTTCTGCAATCTCTTGTAACACCAAATCACCATACTCATGACCTAAGGTGTCGTTTATCCGTTTAAACCTGTCTAAATCAATAAACATAACCGCAGCTTGGTAATGGCCTCGTTTTGCTAATGATAAAAACTTCTCTAAGCTTTCGTAGAAACTCTGGCGGTTTGGTAAACCGGTTAATGAATCATAATAAGCAAGTCTGTGCAGTCGTTGTTCGTGAGCAAGTTGACGCCTAACTTTCTCTTTTTGTTGCTGAACCAATAAATAGACAGAAGTAACCAGCACTAATATATAAGTTAAATATGAATACCATGTGCGCCAAAGTGGTGGTAACACTTCAATTGGAATAACAAGCTCATCACTCCAAACATTATCATTATTACTTCCTTTAACTCGTAGGGTGTAATCCCCATCATCTAAATAAGAGAAAGATATTTTGTTATTGGTCCCTAAGTTAATCCAAGTATCGCCCAATCCTTCCATTTTATATTGGTATTTATTATTTTCAGGTTTAGTGAAATCTAAAGCAGCAAACTCAAAATCAACAATGGTTTTATTATAGTTAAGCGCTAATACGCCGTCTTCCCTTAGTTCTTGATGGATAGGACGTACCACATTGGACTGACTGTACTTGGTAAGACGTAAATCAGGTTTGTGATTATTAATAGGCACGTTTTCCGGTTTGAAGGTATTAAACCCGTTTGAGCCACCAAAATACATACGGCCAGTATTATCTTTATAAAATGCACTGCTGTTAAAGTCGGTACCCTGCAATCCGTGAGTGGTATTAAAGTTGATCACTGCAAAGGTTTTGCTATCTATTCTGGACAGCCCCTTGGCATGACTAACCCAAATAAAGCCATTTTCATCCTCTAACATGCCATAAGTGAAATTACTAGCTAACCCATGTTGTGTCCCAATATGCTCAAAAACAATTATGTTTTTGTCTAATTTAGCTTTATTGAGTCGGGCGATACCCGCATCTTTGGTAGCAACCCAAATGTAATCTTTCGTATTAAGTACACCAAATATATCATCACTTAATAATTGATTTGCTTTATTAGGATTAGACAAAAATTGTGTGATCTGTTTACTTGTAAAGTTGTATTTTATTAATCCACCATCTCGAGTAGCAATCCAAATGTTACCTTTTTCATCTTCAGTTAAATCAACGATATATATACTAAGAGGGGATTTTTTGACTGAAGATGGTAATTCAATGAGTGTGAATTTGTTATTATTTATATCAAATAAATTTAATCCACCACCATAAGTTGCAACAGCTATTTTACCGTTCGATAACTCAAGAATCTTACTTATAGCGTTATCACTTATAGACGAAGGGTTGCTTTTATCATGACTAAAAACTGATAGTTTGGAAGAATCTTTCTTTTTTTTATGTAAACCACTTCGTAACGTTCCTATCCATAAGTTATCAGAAGTATCGACTAATAAGCTCATAACATTGTCTTCTTGTAAAGTATCCAGACGTTGGCCATTCGCTCTTATACTATTAATTGTATTATCCTTATTGGAAAGAACACTAACACCACCATTCCAAGTTCCAATATATAAATTTTTCGATTTGTCCGTAGCAAAAGCCATAATCGAGTTACTCGTTAATGCATCGTACTTTCCATGTTTACTTATATGAGGAAAATAATTTAAAGATGCATTCCAGCGGCTAATTCCTGATTGAGTTCCAACCCAAATAACGCCGCCTGAGTCTTGCATTAATGCCGATGTCCTATTACTAACTAAACTGGAGTTTCGTGAAGCTTGGTGCAAGGTTCGGGTGAAAGTTTTGCCATCGTCATTTAATTTACATAGGCCATTTTCAGTGGCAAACCACATAGTGTTGTTGTTGTCTTGCATTATGCTATTTACATAATTGGCACAAAGACTATTTTCGATTTGAGCGTTAAATATAAAGTGTTTAGTCACTTCTAATTTCTGATTTAGAACAAAGACACCTGCATCTTCCGATCCCACCCAAACATGATTATTATTATCAACAAATAACGTTCTTAATTTATCGCTTGGAATTGACTTTCTTGACTTTAAAGTAAATTGTTCATAGTGAGTTTCATTTTCACGTTTTAGCTTTAACCCATTTTTTGGTGATGCAATCCATAAGTTACCATTATTATCAAAAATTAAATCAGAGACTGGATTAGATTTAATAATAGAGTTTGGTTTCTCATTTAACTGCGTTGTGAATTTTGTAGTTTGAATATCAAATTCTGTATAACCAGAAAATTGGCTGGCAAATAATATATTGCCATTAGGGGCTTCGGTTATAGATACATAACTTGCTCCATCTATACCATTAATGCCTTTATCAGAATTATAATTTTTAAAACCATCAATCTCCGGAATATATAGATGAAAACCACCACTACTAGCAGCCCACAACCGACCTTCTGAATCTATATATAGATCCCAAATCCAGTTATTGCCTAAACTCGTTTCAACACCAGGAGAGTGATTATACGTTTTGAATTGTTTGCCATCATAACGGGTTAATCCGTCTTGTGTCGCAATCCAGATAAAACCCATTGGGTCTTGCACTAAGGCATTAACAGCAGGATGAGGTAAACCATGTTCCGCAGTAATGTGATTGAAGAAAATATTATTATTAGCTTCGTTTAACCATGTATTTGAAATGGCAGTTGAAGAAAAAATAAGTAATAAAAGAGGTATAAATCGTTTTTTTATTATTAACTTGAAAGATGAGATAGAGAACAACATTAAATAACCACTTTATTATTTTTATTTGGGGGTTAAACGCTGTTTTAGTTTATAACATAACGCCTATTCAGTGTCACTGAATCTAAACTTGTAAAATGTAAGTATTTATAACGAAAAAAGCCCCTTAAAAGGGGCATTAAATTTAATTAGATAAAGTTCTAAGCGAACTCAGCGCCGCCTTGTTTTGTACGTATAGGCCATACAAAAGCAGCAACTTCAGCTCCACCTTGCTTTGTACGTATAGGCCAAACAAAAGCAGCAACTTCAGCTCCACCTTGCTTAGTACGAATTGGCCATACAAATGCCGCAGTTTCTAATGCTTTGTCATTTGAAGATAAACGCACTAAAGGATTGATAGTATTAAGTTGAGTTGTTTGTTCTTCTGTTAATGAAGCTGATATAGCGTTAATAACAGAAAAGTCATGAATAATTTCGCCACCAACTTGCTGAACAAGTTCAACCATTGTTGCTTTACTCGCACCTTGTAACATATAGGCAATTTCGTTTGAATTTGACTGATAAACATTAGATGCGGCTAACAATGTAAATACACTGGCAGTCGATAACAAGATTGCTTTTTTTGCTTTATTAAAAACTTTGTTAAACATGACGATAATTTCCATTTTTTATTATTAGTGACTCTTTGCTAGCAAATTCAGTACCAAATAAGAAAGATGGATTTTTGACGTTATTAATTAGTTACTTAAATGGCTTGAGGACCTTTATTTATAGGGTAATTGATAATGGGCTTGTTTTTGATGTGGCTGTTCTAATAATGTGTTTTGAATATAAAAATAGAGTTTGTACGGTAAATGTTTGCCGTTGGTTGGCCGTTGGTTGGCCGTTGGTGAGGTGTGTTTTTGCCGTGTAATTTTTACGTTAATGGCATCTAAATTACCGTTATATAGTTATATAACTAATATACAAAAAAAGGTGTTATACAGAGAAGTGGTAAACAGATAAATGTTAAACAGAGAATGAATAAAAAGGAGGTGTTAATTAAACGCCTCCCTAATTTAATTAAATGGTTTTAAGTTTTAGCAAACGAGTAGCAACAACAGCAGTAATACAAGCTGTATAACAACTAAATATAAATACCATCCACTGTGGCATAGAATACCCAAACAATGACCAGTCGATATCGCCGCAAGTGCCTCTAGGTTCAAATAATGAAGGCATTAGAGTGTGCAATTGCAACCAATCTGGGAAGTTAGGGTAGACATCACAACTAAGGGCTAATAAGAAGTTATCAGGATTTTGCATTGCTACATGTTCTAATGCGATCAACAGCCCCCAAATACAAGCCACCAATAATCCTGTAATACTGATCATTCGAGCGATATTACTTTGAGGAACCGATAACGCTGGTAGGCTACTTAATAAAATGCCAAATACAGCGACACGCTGGTAAATGCACATAATACAAGGCTCTAACCCCATACCGTATTGAAAGTACAAAGCAACGGATTCTAATATAAGCGCACTGGTAGCTACGATAAACCAAGGCCAGCGTGTAGCTGGCCAAGTCGATATTGCAGTTAAATTAAACACTATGTTTAGTGACCAGTTATATTAGATTGGCCAATCGTAGTATGGTGTTCAATTAAGTTATGGTCATACATATATTGTGTTAAGTCAGCTAAACCATAATAAGTCGCTAACAAGCCAACAATAGAAAGAACAATAGTATATGGCAATGCCATGTAAACCATTTTTCCATATGACAATCTAATTAACGGTGCTAATGCAGATGTTAATAAGAATAAAAATGCAGCCTGACCATTTGGTGTCGCAACACTTGGTAAGTTAGTACCTGTGTTAATAGCTACCGCTAATAAGTCAAACTCATCACGAGTAATAATGCCACGTTGTAAAGCAGCAGCAACTTCATTGATGTACACAGTACCAACGAATACATTATCACTGACCATAGAGAGTAGGCCATTGGCGATAAAGAACATCACTAATTGCATCTTACCTTCAAAGGTTAATACCCATTGAATTACAGGAGCAAATAATCCTTGGTCAATTATTACAGCAACAACGGCAAAGAATACACAAAGTAATGCGGTAAATGGCAATGCTTCTTCAAATGCTTTACCAATTGAATGTTCATCGGTAATACCGGCAACTGAGGTTGCTAAGATGATCACTGAAAGACCAATTAAACCTACAGCGGCTAAATGCAGAGCTAATCCAACGACTAACCAAACTGCGATTGCACCTTGCGCCCATAATTTAACTTTATCGCGTTTAGTCAAACTCTTATCTTTTTCAATATCATAATCGACTAATATCTTGCGAACTGACTCTGGCAATTGTGCGCCATAATCAAATATTTTAAATTTCTCTAATAGCATCGTGGTTAATAAACCAAAAATTAAAACAGGAATGGTAACCGGTGACATACGTAGTGCGAACTCAATAAAACTCCAGCCAGCTCGTTCTGCTATTACTAAGTTTTGAGGCTCACCAACTAAAGTACAAACGCCACCTAATGCAGTACCCACACCAGCATGCATCATAATGTTACGCATGAAGGCTCTAAATTCTTCTAATTCTGAACGGGTTGGAACGTCTAAGTGGTTATCATCGGTATGGTCGTGATCGGTTACATGATTTTGTTTACCTGACGCGACTTTATGATAAATCATATAAAAGCCGGTACTGACGGTAATAATTACAGCAACAACGGTTAAGGCGTCTAAAAACGCAGATAAAAATGCAGATGATGCTGCAAATGAGACCGACAGGGCGATTTTAGATTTCACTTTTATAAGGAGTTTAGTGAAAGAATACATAAGTAAGTCTTTCATAAAATAGATACCGGCGACCATAAACACTAACAATAAAATTACGCTTAAGTTTTGCGAAATTTCATGTTCAACGTGCCCTGGGGTTGTCATTCCAATAATGATTGCTTCTAAAGCTAATAATCCACCAGGTTGTAATGGGTAACATTTTAACGCCATGGCAAGAGTAAATATAAACTCTAAAACCAGTGCCCATCCTGCTATGTATGGATCTAAACTAAATAAGATTGGGTTGATAACCAAACACGCAATAATAGTGAGCTTGTACCATTCGGGAGATTTTCCCAAGAAATTTTGATAAAAAGCGCTCATAGAATTTTGCTGCATACGTTTAAAACCTTCCTTTAATTGTTTTGTAGGCGTTAGCCCGTTTGATGCTGAACTAATGTACTAAAGTTATTAGTTTAATCCTACATAAAATAGTAGTTTTCTTAGAGTTTTGAAATGATTGCGGAAAAAAAAACCATTTGTTGTACTCGTGTCACCTTCTGGTACAATCAGTCCAGACGAAATAAGGTAAACAGTATTAATGAAAATAATAAAGGCGCAAAGCCCAGCAGGATTTGCTGAAGAATATATTGTAGATTCTATTTGGAACAATCGTTTTCCACCCGGCTCAATACTTCCAGCCGAACGTGAATTGTCAGAATTAATCGGCGTAACTCGTACGACTTTAAGAGAAGTATTACAAAGATTAGCTCGTGATGGTTGGTTAACTATACAACATGGTAAACCTACCAAAGTAAACAATTACTGGGATACATGTGGGTTAAATATTTTACCGACTTTAGCCAAATTAGATGCTGAAGGCGTTGGTGAATTAATTGACCAACTATTATCAGCTCGCACCAACTTTAGTGCTATTTATGTTAGAGCGGCAATTAAAAACTCACCAGAGCAAGTGATAGCTTTAACACAAGAAGCGCTTGCGGTTTCAAATGATCCGCAAGAGTTTGCTGACTTTGATTACCACTTAAATCATGAGTTAGCTCACGCTGCAGGCAATATAGTATTTGTATTAGTACTAAACGGCTTTAAAGGTTTGTGGTCAAAGATTGCTAAGTATTATTTCTCACACGAAGAAGCACGCGCTTTGTCTAGGAAGTATTACGAAGAGCTAGAAGTCTTTACTAAAGCAGGTAAACATGACGAATCAATTGCGTTAATTCGTAAATTTGGTTTAGAGTCAGCTAAAATCTGGCAAAAGGTAAAAGAAGATTTACCGTTAGATTTAGTAGAATAAAGTAAAACTTGTCTATTTATTAAAACCTGCAATTTGCAGGTTTTTTTATATATACTATTAATTCGACTTTGATATCACTGAATCGCAATCTTTAAGGGACTAATTTAAACTTACGTTATGCCACAATTAGAACTATTTCATATTCCAAGCCCATGTAAGGGCATTTGCTTAAACGGAACCAATGGCTTTTGCCAAGGGTGTTTTCGCAGTCGTGATGAAAGATTTCAGTGGATGCAGTTTAATGACGAAGAAAAACGTCATGTGATCAAACTATGTAAATCGAGAAAGCATAGGTGGATTAAAAAACAAATTGATATAAAAGTGTCACAAACGCCAAAAGAAGAAGATCCTACAAACGACTTATTTGGTGACCTATAACGAACCTAATCTTTGCGTAAAAAAAATGAGCACTTAAGCTCATTTTTTAGTTTTTACTGTTTAAATAATTACATCAATAACAGGCGATTATTTTATTGATTTCACTAATATCTTTGAGTTTCGTTGATAGTTATAAAGTTGCTTTTTACCTTCTGGTAGTGCATCGATAGTACTTTCAATAAACCCTTGTTCTTGAAACCACATACCGCTAACCGTGGTTAATACAAAAACATTTTCTATACTTTGTTCTTTTGCTAATTGAAAAACAGCGTTGATTAATCTCTGTCCTCGATTCCCTTTACG
This sequence comes from Psychrosphaera sp. F3M07, assembly GCF_018860345.1. GTDB lineage: Bacteria > Pseudomonadota > Gammaproteobacteria > Enterobacterales > Alteromonadaceae > Psychrosphaera > Psychrosphaera aquimarina. The sequence goes on from NZ_JAHKPJ010000002.1 coordinate 30,350, forward strand.
GTAATCTGGATGGATAACAACACAGGCTAACTCAGCTGATTTTTCTTGGGGATAAAGATACAAAGCAGCGCAGGCGATGATCATCTCTTCCTTTTTAAGCACGATAAAGCGATTAATTTCCAGCTCTAATAATTCTCTAGAGCGTTTAACTAAAATACCTTCTTTCTCTAAAGGTTGGATTAACTCAAGAATGCCCACAACGTCATCAATGGTTGCGGTTGTGATCTGTTCTCTGTGATCTTTGGCGATAAGTGTACCGGCACCATCTGGAGTGAATAACTCCTGCAGTAATGCAGTATCGCTTTGATAGTTAACACAATGGCAACGTTCAACGCCATTTTCACCCGCTTTGATAATCGCTCTTAATAACAATTGACGGATATGATCATCCTGATCATCCAGTAATGTTTTAATCGTGCGCACACTGCAACTACGGATTAGTTCACCCTGTAAATCAATAATGCCATCGTCTTTGCTAAAGGTGATCAGTTTATCGGCATTTAGTGCGATTGCGGTTTGGGTAGCAACATCTTCTAACGCCAAATTGAATACTTCACCTGTGGTTGAATAGCCGATAGGAGATAACAAAACAATCGAACCGAAATCTAATTGTGTGTTAATACCATGAGTATCAACTCTTCGAACACTGCCAGTGTATTTAAAGTCAATGCCATCTTTTACGCCCACAGGTTTAGCAATAATAAAGTTACCTGTGCTAACTCGGATCTGTGAGCCGTGCATAGGTGAGTTTACTAATCCCATGGTTAATAATGCTTCGATATGCAGACGTAACGAACCGATTGCATCTTTAACCGCAACTAAGGTTTCAGCATCAGTAATTCTAACTGAGTTTGCAATTTTACGTTCTATACCACGTTGAACGATACGCTCTTCAATTTGAGGTCTGGCACCGTGAACCACAACTAACTTCATACCTAAGCTATGCATTAGGGCAATATCGTGAATGATATTGGCGAAGTTGGGGTGACGAACGGCGTCGCCACAAAACATTAATACGACCGTTTTACCTCGGTGCGCATTAATATAAGGGGCGGCATTTCTAAACCATTTAACGTAATTAGGGTTGCTATTATCCATCATCTCTATCTATTAAAAACTAAACTTGGCCTAAGGTGTATTTCATTGCAACTTCGCTGTTTGGTTCTTTCAGCGGAGATGGCTCACTGTCTTCAATAATATTGTCAGCTAAAATGCTTTTATCAATCGTATCAAAACCCAGTTTGTCGAAATACGTTGGAATGTAAGTTAAAACAATAATGTCTTTAAGTTCCATTTGATGCGCAAACTCTAACAAGTATTGAACTAAAGCAATGCCTTGTCCTTGACGCTGAAACTCTTCTTCTACAACGATAGAGCGGATTTCAGCTAAGCTTTTCTCATATATATATAACGAGGCACAACCTACTACTTTGCCGCCAATTTCAGCAACAACAAAATTTTGAATATCATGAATAATATTATCTTGGCTTCTCGGCAGTATTTCACCTTTAGCCGCCCATTCATTGACCAATTCAAAAATAACCGCGGAGTCTGACATACGGGCACGGCGAACCGAGGTAACCGCTGCTTTGGTGGCATTTAAACGTTGCTGAACTTGTTTAAGAGCGCTGCTTATACGCGCTTTACCCGGAGCTCCCACAACTTGAGAGTTTAATAACGTTTTTTGGCCGGTTTGCACATCCGCTAATGCTTTTTCAACTTGTTGGCGAGACGTTCCACCTAAAGACTCACGTTTGTCTAACGTTGATTCGATAGACAAGTGTTGGTATACGTCTTTGTCTATCTTAGGGCTGAATTGTTGCAATTGTGTTAATGTTAGGTCTTCAAGTGGAACACCTTTATCAATCGCATCAAGTACCACTTCTCCCACAATATGATGTGCTTCTCTAAATGGAATGTCTTTACTCACTAAATAATCAGCTAACTCTGTCGCATTAGCATAACCTTGTTGAGCCGCAGCTAATGTACGCTTACGATTCACCGTTAAACCTTCAGCGACTAAAGTGGCCATTTCCATACATTCTTGCCAAGTATCTAACCCGTCAAACAATCCTTCTTTGTCTTCTTGCATGTCTTTGTTATAAGCAAGAGGAAGGGCTTTCATGGTCATTAACATCGCGGTTAATGAGCCAGTGACACGGCCTGATTTACCACGGATTAATTCGCACGCATCTGGGTTTTTCTTTTGCGGCATTAATGATGAACCTGAACTGACAAGGTCACTCATTTCGACAAAACCTGCTTCACCAGAGTTATAGAAAATAAGGTCTTCAGCAAAACGTGACAAATGAATCATCGAAATACTTGCTGTTGATAACAATTCAATCACGTGATCACGGTCAGAAACGGCATCTAAGCTGTTTAACGTTGCGGTTCTAAAGCCTAAATGGTGGGCAAGGTCTTCACGATCAATTGGATAAGCAGTACCGGCTAATGCCCCTGAACCTAAAGGCGAAGTGTCAGCACGATAAAGTGCGTCTTTTAAACGGCCAATATCACGGTTGAACATTTCTACGTAGGCTAAACACCAGTGGCCAAATGTCACAGGTTGGGCACGTTGTAAATGAGTGTAACCAGGCAATACTGTGTTACGTTCACGTTCAGCTAAATCTAACATGGCTTGTTGTAAGTTGACCAAAGCTACGTAAATCTCATTGCCTTTTTCTTTACACCAAAGTTTTAAATCGGTGGCGACTTGGTCATTACGAGAGCGGCCTGTATGTAACTTTTTACCAAGGTCGCCGGTTTTTTGAATAAGCTGAATTTCAACCCAACTATGGATATCTTCTGAATCCGCTTCAAGAATTTGTTCAGGATTGTTCTCGACCGATAACTTTAGCTCTTCTAATGCTTGAGTCAGTTTCGCAACTTCTTGATCGGTTAATACATTCACGCTATTTAGCGCACGAGCCCAAGAAATTGAACCAACAATATCTTGCACTGCCATGCGGTAATCCACTGGCAGTGAATCATTAAACTTCTTAAACTGTAAGCTCGCTTTTTCTTTAAAACGACCGCCCCATAAACTCATAAATTACTCCGCCACAAAAATGGGAAAACTCAGGCGAACCTGAGTTTTAAAATATTAAAACGTTAGTGCTTAACTTATTTTTTAGTTAAGGCTTTGATTCTGCTAGATAAGCTGTATAAACGAATGAAACCTTCTGCATGTTTTTGGTCGTAAACATCATCCGCACCAAAGGTTGCAAAATCTTCTGAGTATAAGCTATTTGGTGACTGTCTCTTAACAACAGAAGCGGTGCCTTTGTAAAGTTTAAGTACAACGTCACCCGTAACATCTTGAGCTAACGCATTTGCGCCCGCTAAAATCGCGCCACATAAAGGTGTGAACCAACGACCATCATATAATAAGTGTGAAAACTCATGACCCAATTGTTCACGGTATTTAAGCGTCATCTTGTCTAAGATTAATGTTTCTAAACCTTTATACGCTTTGAATAAAATGGTGCCACCTGGGGTTTCATAACAACCACGAGACTTCATGCCAACTAAACGGTTTTCAACAATATCGATACGGCCAATACCATGTTCAGCACCGATGTTATTTAACGTAGTGATAGCTTCAACACCAGATAATTTTTTACCGTTAACTGTGGTTAATTCACCGTTTAAGAAACTAAGTTCAACATATTCCGCTTTATCTGGTGCTTGTTCAGGCGATTTAGTCCAAGTCCAAACTTTATCAGTCGGCTCTTGCCATGGATCTTCTAACTCGCCACCTTCGTGAGAGATGTGCCAAAGATTAGCATCACGGCTATAAATCTTAGTTGCGCTTGCAGTAGTCGGAACGTTCTTTTCAGCCAAGTAAGCTAATAAATCTTCACGGCTTTCCATGTCCCATACACGCCAAGGCGCGATAACCGTTAAATGCGGTGCTAGTGCTGCAAAGGTACTTTCAAAACGTACTTGGTCATTACCTTTACCAGTACAACCGTGACAAACCGCGTCAGCGCCAAGTTTTAATGCTAACTCAACTTGCGCTTTAGCAATAACTGGACGTGCTAGAGATGTACCTAATAGGTATTCACTTTCGTAGATAGCACCCGTTTTTAGGGTTGGGAAGATGATGTCGTTTACAAATTCTTCTTGTAAATCTAATACGTGACATTCACTAGCGCCCGATGCGATTGCTTTTGCTTCAATGCCTTCAAGTTCGTCATCGCCTTGACCAACATTTGCAGCAAATGCAATTACTTCAACGCTTTCGCCATATTGCTCTTTTAACCAAGGAATAATAGCTGAAGTATCTAAACCACCTGAGTACGCTAATACGATTTTTTTAATTTCTTTGTTTTGTGCAATTGCCATTTGTTTATCTCTTAATCTTTAAATTCTAAATTGTTTTATTTTACTAATATGCTGTGAAGTAGGGCGTTTTGAGCCCACATTCTGTTCTCTGCTTGTCTTAGAATGACAGATTGCTCTGAGTCTAAAACATCCGCAGTGACTTCCTCATCTCTATGTGCAGGTTGGCAATGCATAAAATACTTTGCATTGGCCGACTGCATTAATTCTTTGGTGATCTGGTAAGGTTTAAACGTACCTAATATTTGCTCTAAGCTTTTGTCATCGCCCATCGAAATCCAAGTGTCTGCGTAAATAGCATCTACGTTACCTAATGCATTTACATCGTTTGTTACTGTGACAGTACATTGGTTCTCGTCTGCAATCTTAGTCGCTTGTTGCACTATTTGCTCATCAACGCCATAACCTTCAGGTGTTAATACAACTAAATTCACACCTAATTGCGCGCCAGCTAACATTAATGAATGGGTCACATTATTGCCGTCACCAATATAAGCTAACGTTAATCCTTTTACCTCGCCAAATAACTCTTGTAAAGTCATATAGTCAGCCAAGGCTTGGCAAGGGTGGTAAAGGTCACATAATGAATTTACAATGGGTACAGACGCTGCTGACTTTAAGGTTGTTAATGTTGCATGTGTCATCACTCGTGCGACAATCGCGTCACACCAACATGAAAGGTTGGCACCAAAATCTGCCACATCCTCACGTTTACCCATAGCCCCATTTTGTTGGTCCAAATAAACGGCATGGCCGCCTAATTTATTAATACCTACATCAAAACTGACACGTGTTCTTAACGATGGCTTTTCATACAATGTAGCAATCGATTTACCTTTTAAAGCATCACCATACTTTTCTGGTGTTGCCTTCATGTCGATGGCCAATAATAAAATATCTTTTAATTGTTGCGGTGAGATGTCTAAATCACCCAAAACTGACTGGTTATATAAAGTCATTGTGTACCTGTACTTATTTAATTTGTTTGCTTAAGCGTTAATTTGAGTGCCAAGTTGTATTTGTTCAGACAAATGTAACTTGTTTAACGCGTTAGAATCTTGCCAACTACCGATATGCACAGGTCGTCGTAAAAGTCGGGCGGCGTCATAAGCAGCGTTTACTTTCACTACCATGCCATCCCGTATCACTCCTGTGTGAATAAGGTTTGAAATTGATTCTTTATCGAGGGATTGAATTAATTGTTTTTCAGCATCTAATACACCAGCAACGTTACTTAACAAACATAAGTCAGCTTGTAATAATTTTGCCGTTGCCACCGCGGCATCATCTGCATTGATATTAAGTGTTTGACCGTTGGCATCACAACCAATTGAGTTAATTAACACGACAAAGCCATTGTCTAATAATGCATTGATCGCGCTTGGATTATTTGGTTGTACTTCACCCACAGCGCCTAATTTTTCTGATTTAATATGTGCATCAAATAAATCAGCATCTGCAAGACTTAATGCGACGGCATTTACCTGTAAAGATTTACATGCTGCTAATAATTGCTGACTGGCCACACCAGCAAGAGCACCAACAACAAATGGTAAGTGGGTGAGTGGTGTTGCTCTAACACCATCAACTTTGGTGGTGTCTAATTGAGTTGCTAACATCATTTCTTCAACTTGAGGCCCGCCACCATGAACTATAACAACGGGACGAGTTTGTTTGATTTTAGCAATTTGTTGTAAAAACTCAGTTAACGCCACTTTATCTGTAAGGGCTTCGCCGCCTAATTTAAAAACGATAGGGCTAGCTAGATTGGTCGAGCTCATTGTTAAATAGCCCCTTGAGTTTGTGAAGTAGGCAATAAACCAAGCCCTTCATGTAAACCACAAACAATATTAGCGCATTGAATAGCCTGCGAAGATGCACCTTTTAGTACATTATCTATTGCACTTATCACGATTAAATCTGTGCCATTTAATTGCCAATACAAATCACAATAAGGAGTATGAGCTACATCGTTTATATGAGGCGCTTCAGAACGTAAACGTACAAAGGGTTTGTCCGAATATTGTAATTCAAAAGCCATATTGATCTGTTCTAATGTCGTGCCTTCTTTTACTTGCATAACTATAGTGGCAAGAATGCCTCTGTCAAAATTAGCCACATGTGGCGTAAAGATAACTTTTCTACCTACTTCTTGGCAAATTTCAGGCAGGTGACGATGAACAAACAAGTTATAAGGTTTTAAACTTAATTCACAAAAGCTAGTTGCTAATGCGGCTTTTCTGCCAGCACCACTTACGCCACTAATTGCATTAATAACAGGTGTACACTGATCAGTTAATAACTCACTTTTAACTAATGGTTTAATCGCCATTTGAGAAGCGGTTGGGTAACAACCAGGTAAAGAAATTAACGCTTTGTCTTTTAAATTATGTGCGTTCCACTCAGGTAAACCATAAGGAATGTCACTTAATTGCTCGGCATACTGATGAGCAAAGCCATAATATTCTGGATATAAGTCCGGATCTTGTAAACGGAAGCCGCCTGACAAGTCTAGAACCGTAATGTTATTTGCGGTTAATGAATTGGCTATATCGTGACTAAATTCATGGGGCGTCGCTAAAAAAATAAGCCCTTGGTCAACACCACTTAAAGTTGACTTCAGGGCTTCAATATTCGCTTTTCCACCAGGAACAAGAGTGAAATCGAGTAGACCTTTATATTTAGGATAAAGATCTGACAATAATTTATTGGCGTCACTGCTTTGCTCAGAAACAAATAAAGCTTCCAATGAGAAAGTAGGGTGGTTGACAATCATTTTCGCCAACTCTACACCAGCATAACCACTTGCCCCAAATACGACACAAGGAATGTTTTTGTTGTTTGCCATTTAAATTACTGCTGAAAATATTTTACTAATTACGTTGATCAGGATAATCACAGATTATTATTGCGATGTAAACAATAAAAATGCAATTAAAGTGAATTTATATTCAATTGTTGGTTTTTTATCGTGTCCATGCTTTTTTATAAGGCTAACGCATCTTCCAAACTGGGTAATTTATTATCAAAGGTTTTAGGTTGGAATTGTGGCAAAGGTTCATTAATCGCCCATTGAGTAACTTTTCCATCAACAAATTCTATGTTGATCCATTGTAATAAAGTTAAAACTGGGTTGCCTGATGATGTTGTTTGGATGTCATGCCTTGATATGCTCGATGCAAGGGTAACGTTTAATGCTGCAATGATGGCTTCGTTACACTCATTTTTACTTAATATACAGGTGAGTCCCAATAGAGAGACTAATGAAGTGGTCAGTAAATTTAAGTCACCGGCTCTTTTATCAACTTGGATGTAAGTTTCATCAAAAACGGTAAAATTGCATATTCCAGATTCAAAACATTCTTTTTCCATATTTGGAAATAAAGCGGTCACTTGCGCTTTGCTCATGCCTATTTTTAGTTGATTTAGTTGTGTGTCATATTTCTGATTGATATCTGGGATGTCTTCAGTAGAACCAACTTTTAAGATGACAAGATCAGCTTGACTGACACAAGCTGTTAGAAAAGTTAACGTTAGACTTAACATTAACCATTGCAAACCAGATCTTAGCTTTATTAAGTCCTTGTTAAATTTAAAGCCAGTGGGGAATATTTTTAACATTTGTATGTTCCTTTACATAGAGTAATGACCTCCATTAAACAATGAATTGACAATATTTTGAATTGTTAAATTAACTTATTTAAGATCTATAAAGCGAGTAAGAGCCTGTGATACAATTCGGCAATTTAAAATACTTAGTAAGTTGTTGTTTTGCTTGAAGTTCAAGGTTTAACCTGTTTTCGTCAGAATCGCTGTTTGTTTGCTGGTCTCAATTTTGTCTTATCTGAACACCAGATCTGTCAAATTGAAGGGCCAAATGGTGCTGGCAAATCAACTTTGTTAAGAGCAATTTTAGGTCTGTTTAGAGCTGACGAAGGTCAGATAATATGGTCTGGTAAGAGTACAACGCAACAAGCAGAGCTATTTTTACAGCAAGTGTTTTTCTTAGGCCATAAGTTTGCAATTAATTCGGATTTAACGCCATGGCAAAACCTTGAGTTTTGGTCTGCACTTAATCCGACACAAAATGACGACTTTGCTTCTGCGTTAACAAAAGTAGGGCTTACCGGTCTTGAACATATCCCATGCCATTCATTATCGGCCGGTCAACACCGTCGTGTTGCTTTAGCTAGATTATGGCTCACTAATACTAAGTTGTGGGTATTGGATGAACCTTTTACTGCGATAGATAAAAGTGGTGTGCAATTATTACAACAACGCTTTAATTCGCACTTAACATCTGGTGGCATGATTTTATTAACGAGTCACCAAGATTTATCGCAAGAATTTGCTCAGTTACATACGATTAAACTCACTGATAATACTGGTGAGATAATATGAACAATCTCAGCACATCTAAACCACTTTCTTATTGGTCCGCGTTTAAATCTATTTTTATCCGTGAGATTAAATTAGCTTGGCAAAAGCCTACACAATTGGTTCAACCTGTGGTGTTTTTTCTAATTGTTGTTACTTTATTCCCGTTAGGTATCTCACCAGCTCCAAAAACATTACAAATGATAGGGCCTGGGGTTATTTGGATTGCGGCCATTTTAGCCATTATGTTGGTGGTTGAACGTTTATTTAGACAAGATTATCAAGAGGGAACTATTGAAGCATGGTTATTGTCTACTGTGCCGATGTCACTCTTGGTCGGGGCTAAATTACTTGCTGCATGGTTTATCTCATGCTCAGTATTAGTATTAATAACCCCAGTGTTAGCTTTGTTAATGAATATTGAAACGCATGTGATACCGGCTTTGATGTTGAGCTTATTGGTAGGGACTCCAATATTATTGTTTGTTGGCGCTATCGGTAATGCGTTAACGGTAGGCTTGAATCAGGGTGGGGTACTTTTAAGTTTATTAGTATTACCTCTTTACATACCAGTGTTAATATTTGCTACGTCGTTAATTGAAGCCGCGACGTTAAATATGAGTTACACAGGTCAAATGTCTATTTTGATCAGTATGTTATTAGTGAGTTGTTTTTTCGCTCCGGTTGCTATCGCAGCCGCTTTAAAAAATACGGTGAATTAAGTTATGTGGAAATGGTTACATCCCTACGCAAAAGCAGAAACTACCTATAAGTTGTGTTATCGCTTATTGCCATACTTTTCTTGGTTAGCGGTGATCACATTAGTGTCAGGTTCTATTTGGGGACTTTTTTATGCGCCTTCAGACTATCAACAAGGCGATAGCTTTCGAATTATTTATTTCCATGTACCAACGGCAATTTGGTCAATGGGCGCTTATACCTCAATGGCCATTTGTGGGTTGATTGGCATAGTTTGGCAAATTAGAAATGCTGAACTCGCGGTTTATGCCATTGCGCCCGTTGGCGCGGCCTTTACTTTTTTAGCGCTGATTAGTGGTGCCATTTGGGGGAAACCTATGTGGGGCGCTTGGTGGGTTTGGGACGCCAGATTAACGTCAGAATTAATCCTATTGTTTTTATACCTAGGGGTTATTGCTTTATATAATTCTTTTGAAGATAAACGGACAGCGGCAAGAGCATCATCTATTTTGGCCATCGTTGGGGTAATCAATGTGCCTATCATCCATTACTCGGTTGAGTGGTGGAATACATTACATCAAGGGGCTTCTATAACTAAGTTAGATAAACCATCCATATCACCAGATATGTTGTGGCCATTATTATTGAACATTTCTGGCTTTCTGTTCGTATTAGCAGCATTAGTCTGTTTAAGACTAGCAAATCAAATTTTGATAAATGATGCACGTCGTCCTTGGGTAAAGGCAATGGTTAGTGAAAAAACTAACAAAGCAGAGCAATCTAAAAATAAAGCCACCTTAGCGGATAAGGAATAAAAATATGCACTTTAATTCTATTTCTGAAGCTTTAGCGATGGGTGGATACGGCCCTTATGTATGGTCAACCGTTGGGATTGTGATAGCCGTTCTATTATTTTTGATTATTCACTCAATGACCGCCAAAAAACGTACATTAACCATGTTAAGACTTGAGCAAGAGCGTGCGGATAAAATTGCATTGGCTAAGCAGTCTAATGACGATTATCAATCAAAACCAAATCATAATTAATCGAAAGTAAGATCAAAACCATGAACCCACGTAGAAAAAAGAGACTGTTTATTATTGCTGCTTCTATTAGTTTTTTAGGGGCCGCAACTGGTTTAATGTTGTATGGCTTAAGCCAAAATATTGATTTGTTCTATACCCCTAGTGAAATTTTACAAGGTAAAGATTTAGGCAACGGTAAAATTGGTGCTAAACCACAAATTGGTCAACGTCTAAGAATTGGCGGTATGGTTGTAGAGGGCAGTGTGGTTCGCAGTGAGCACAACTTAGATGTGTCATTTAGGCTGACAGACACGGGGCCTGAAGTAACCGTGAAATACACTGGGATCTTGCCAGACTTATTCCGTGAAGGGCAAGGTATTGTGGCGCAAGGCATTTTAATCAGTGCTGATACGATTGAAGCAACGGAAGTATTAGCAAAACATGATGAAGAATATATGCCGCCAGAATTAGCTGAAAAGATGAAAGGCATAAAACACGTTAAGCCAGAATACTAAGTTCAGACTGCAACCAGATGAACTTGACCTTTTCTCGTTTTAAACCCTATAGATTTATTTAAATAACAAGAAACTACTATGATCCCAGAACTCGGTAATTTTGCTTTATATATCGCATTTGCATTAAGTATCTTATTGTCGATATTCCCAGCAATTGGTGTAAGACAAAACAATGCAAGACTCATGGCAATGGCGCCAAATCTTTCCATAGGGTTATTTGTATTTACCTTATTCTCATTCTCTTGTTTGGTTTACGCATTTTTAACTGATGATTTCACGGTTGTGAATGTGGCACAAAACTCAAATTCTGCATTGCCAAACCAATATAAATTTGCGGCCAGCTTTGGAAGTCACGAAGGCTCATTTTTGCTTTGGTTGTTAATGCAATCAGGTTGGTTATTCGCGGTGGCTATTATGTCTAAAGGCTTACCAGTTGATATGCGAACTCGAATATTAACGGTATTAGGCTGGGTATGTGTTGGTTTTTACGCGTATATCATTATCTCGTCTAATCCTTTTGAACGTACATTGCCTTACTTCCCTGTTGATGGGCGGGATTTAAATCCGTTATTACAAGATATTGGCATGATCATTCACCCACCTTTGTTATACATGGGATATGTTGGTTTATCCGTTAGTTTTGCATTTGCTATTGCTGCTTTATTAAGTGGCAACTTAGATTCAACGTGGGCTAAATGGTCACGTCCTTGGACTGCAGCTGCCTGGGCATTTTTAACTTTAGGTATCACAGTTGGCTCTTGGTGGGCTTATTCTGAGCTTGGCTGGGGCGGCTGGTGGTTTTGGGATCCGGTTGAAAACGCATCCTTCATGCCATGGTTAGTGGCTACCGCTTTATTACATTCATTAGCGGTATCCGAAAAACGGAATGCCTTTAAAAGCTGGACCGTGTTTTTAGCGATAGCGGCATTCTCCTTAAGTTTGTTAGGCACGTTTTTAGTTCGTTCAGGCGTTATCGTTTCAGTTCATGCTTTTGCTAGCGATCCGGAACGAGGGATCTTTATTTTAATACTATTAGCCTTAGTGATTGGCGGTAGTTTATTACTTTACAGTTTAAGAGCTGGCAATATTAAAAGCTTTGGTAAGTTCTCAATTTTCTCAAGAGAGTCCATGTTGTGGGGTAACAACGTATTGTTAATTGCCGCGACTATGGTGGTATTGATGGGTACATTATTACCTTTGGTACATAAAGAAATTGGTTTAGGTACTATTTCCATTGGCGAACCATTTTTTAATCAAATGTTTACCTACTTAATCGTCCCTTTTGCCTTATTGCTTGGTATCGCGCCTTTGGTGCGTTGGAAACAAGATAAACTGAATAACTTTGTTACTAAGCCTGTAGTAGTCATTATCAGCAGTGTCGTGCTGACATTATTGTGGTTAAAAGTTGAATTTAATGACATTAATTTGCTGGCTGCGCTGGGGACATGTTTAGCGGTTTGGGTTGTATTGTTTACCTTGTTAGAATTAAAACAAACGTCAAAGAAAGTATCTTTATTTAAACTGCCATTAAGTCATTACTCTATGAGTTTAGGCCATATAGGTTTAGCGTTTGTTATTGCCGGCGTCGCTTTAACCTCGCAGTATTCTGTAGAGCGTGATGTAAAAATGAATACAGGCGATTCAGCTGAACTTCGTGGGTATCAATTTACCTTTGATAAAATTAAAAATATTGAAGGTCCTAATTACGATGGTTGGGCAGCCGTAATCTCAGTAACCAAACAAGATAAGCCAGTTGCTACCATGTTGGCAGAAAAACGTTTTTATCCAGTTCAACGTAATACCATGACAGAAGCCGCCATTGATGATGGTTTCTTCCGTGATATTTATATTTCTTTAGGGGAACGACTACCTGATGGTGCTTGGGCATTACGATTATACGTAAAACCATATGTTCGCTGGATTTGGTTAGGTGGCATCATAGTCGCATTTGCCGGTGGTCTAACGTTATTTGATCGCCGTTATAGAAATAAAAACGTTGCAAAAGTAACTGCACAATAAGAGTAAATAAGATTATGACTAAAAAGATAAATTTTAGATTTTTACCCTTAGTAGTATTTGTACTTTTACTTGGGTTTTTATTAAAAGGTTTGTTTAGTGATCCAAGCGAACGTGACTCGGCACTAATTGGTAAATCATTCCCACAGTTTGAGTTACCGGATTTAAATTCCAATAACAAAATGCATACCCCAGAAACATTATTAACTGAGCCTGTATTAGTGAATGTGTGGGGAACCTGGTGCACAACCTGTAAATACGAGTTACCGTTTTTGACTAAGTTAGCCAATGAGTATGATGTTAAAATAGTAGGCCTGTATTACGACCAAAATCACGCTCCAGAGTTTGGTGAGTATGCGGATATTCCAACCATTAGAGTTGAAGTGAAAGAAATGTTGGCCCGTTTGGGTAACCCTTATCAATATAATATTTTGGATTTAGATCGCAGCTTGTCTTTAGATTTAGGTGTTACTGGTGCGCCTGAGTCATTTTTGATTGATGCCAATGGCATCGTTAGGATGCATCACATGGGTGATGTTAATGAACGAATTTGGCGTGAAAAGTTAGCCCCTGTTTGGAATGAGATCAGCCAATGAATAAATTTGTTATTACCATAGGGTTATTGCTGCTAAGCAATATTGCTCAAGCGACGACAGAAGATCAAATAAGCTTTAAGTCGGAACAACAAAAACAGTTATATTTAGAATTAACTGCAGAATTACGTTGTCCTAAATGTCAGAATCAAAATATCGCGGACTCAAATGCAGTCGTAGCCAAAGATATGCGCGTTAAAACAAAACAGCTGTTAGATGAAGGACAAAACAAACAACAGGTTATTGATTATATGATTAATCGTTATGGTCAGTTTGCTCATTATCAGCCGCCATTTAACGTAGCCACAAGTATGTTATGGCTTCTACCTATCGGGTTTATTTTATTTGCGGGCTTTGTCCAAGTTAAGCGCAGTAAGTCAAAACAACAGGTTGATGAGCCAACTAATTTGTCTGATTTAGACGATGAATTAGCTCAATTATTAGTCAGTGATTCAAACAACAAAATTGATACTTCTGCATCTAACAATGCGAAGACAGAAGCTAATGTAAAGGACATTAAATAATGATGACTTCATTTTGGTTAGCAGCCATATTTATGCTGTTAGTTGCCTGTATTTTTGTATTAGTTCCTATGTTTACTTACCAAAATAAAGTGTCTAAATCAGGGCAAACGTCAGATTGGTTTCATGCTCGTGAACAAGAGTTAGCAAAAGAATATGGCCTAGGTAAATACACAGAACAAGAATACAAAGATGCATTAACAGAATTAAAGTTAACAGCAAAAGATGAATTAACAACTCAAGCGAATGCAATAACAGACGTGCGTGAGAATAAAGTAATTAAACCTTATTTATACACAGCGGCCATTGGTTTAGTTGTCGTGGTTATTGGGTTTTATGCTTATAAAGGACTTTATCAGCAAGTTGATGATTGGCAGAAGACATTGTTAAAAATGCCTGAGTTAAGTAAAAAGGTTATTGAGAACTTAGACTCAGAAGTATCACAAACACAATTGCAGGAGTTTGCTTTAGGATTACGCACCAAACTCTCAGCAACCACCAGTGAAGATTATATTGGTTGGATGATACTAGGTAGAGTCTTAATGTCGTTACAAGATGTTGATGGTGCTTTATCCTCGTTTGAAAAGTCATATAACTTACAACGTAGTAATGTATCCAATACCGTCAGTTTTGCTCAAGCTTTACAAATGAAAGGGGAAGAGTTTGAGATCAAACGATCGTTAACATTATTACAAGAAGCCATGGTGTTTCAGCCTGATAATGAATTAGCGGTGATTTTATTTGGTGAAGGTAACTTTATGTTAGAACGTTTTGACATTGCCAAACAAGGTTTTGAATTTGCGTTACAAATTTTAGATAAACAAGATCCACGTATCGAGCTTATAAAAGATAGATTGGAATTTATTGAACAACAACTCACACCTAAAAATATACGTTCGATACAAGTCTCAGTCTCTGTTATACCTGAGCTGAACAGTCAACTAGAACAATTTAGCCATGTATTTATATTTGCTAAAACGGATCAAATGCCGATGCCAATAGCAGTGAAAAAACTGCCACTCACTACGATGCCAATAAACGTGAGTCTTTCAGACACTGACATGATGATAGAGGGCCAGAAGTTATCGGATTATGCGCAAGTAAATGTATTTGCTCGTTTATCGGTTGATGAAAATGCACCTTTTGAACAAGGTGACTGGCAGGGCAGTTTATTAAACATCAGTACCTCAGAATCTGAAACCATCAATACCGTTATCATTAATAAGGAATATAAATAATGCAGTTTTTTAATCGGGCTACTTTGTTAGTGTTATTAATATTAGTGACGAGTGGCTGTACAACTAACTCGGAACAGCAAAAACAACAAGCCGCCACCAATGATACGGCGATGGTGCAAGACTTCTCGGACCCTAGAGACCCATTCGAAACGGTGAACAGAGAATTATGGGACTTTAACTGGAATATATTAGATAAATACTTATTAAGACCATTAGCAGTAGGTTATTCAGAATACTTACCACAACCAGCGCAAACAGGGGTAAGAAACTTTGTCACTAACTTAGAAGAACCTGGTTATGCGTTAAACAGCCTATTACAAGGTAAAGTGAAAAAATCAGGTACGGCAGCAGGACGTTTTGTTATTAACTCCACCATTGGCATACTTGGTATATTTGACGTTGCAAAATATATAGGTTTAGAACAGCACAAAGAAGACTTTGGGCAAACGATGGCGGTTGCTGGGGTTGGTAACGGTCCTTACGCAATGATCCCTGTGTACGGTCCTACAACGGCTCGTGACTTTTCTGGTGACTTCGTTGATGGCATGATCTTTCCTTTGTATTTATTAACTTGGCCAGAGTCGATACTTAAACTAGGGGTGAAAGCGATTTATACTCGTGCCGATTTGTTACAACAAGAAAGAATGATAAACAGCTCAACCGACAGTTATATCTTTGTTAAAGAAGTGTATTACCAAAGTCAGAACTTTAAGATCCATGACGGTAATCCCCCGCTGAAAAAAGAAGAAGAGTTTGATGAAGCGTTTTTAGATGAAATAGATTAATTTCGTTTAATGTAAAACTGCTTAGGAAAAACAAAAAAGCCATTTAATAAATATAAATTAAATGGCTTTTTTTGTTTAAGGCTTTAGGGCTATAAGCCATAAGCCATAAGCCATAAGCTATAAGGTTATAAGGCTTTCCAGTTTTAAGGCTTTAACGCCTTATCACCACGCCCGATACCAACCACACCAGAACGAACGGTTTCAATGATATTGCCATTTTCACGCATCACATCGATAAAGGCTTCAACCTTTTCTGAGGTTCCCAGTAACTGTACTGTGTAAATCTTGGCCGTTACGTCGATAATCTGACCGCGGAAAATGTCAGAACAACGTTTTATCTCTTCACGTTGTTCATTATTTTCAGCTAACATTTTTACCAGAACAATTTCTCGTTCTACATTAGGGCGTTCAGTCAATTCACGTACTTTTAATACGTCCACAAGTTTATTTACTTGTTTGGTAATTTGCTCAAGTACGCGTTCATCACCACGGGTGCTAATGGTGATACGAGATAAGGTTTCATCATCAGTTTTAGCAACCGTTAAACTTTCAATGTTATAACCACGTTGCGAAAACAAGCCTACAATTCTCGATAAGGCACCAGGTTCATTTTCTAATAGGATAGATAAAATACGACGCATTATTTGTTCTCCCCATCTTTAGTTGCCAATACCATATCGTCAATTTTACCGCCTTTAATTTGCATAGGATATACATGGGCAGTAGGGTCAACATTGATGTCTAAGAATACTAATTTGTCTTTCATCGCGAATGCTTTTTCCATTACATCTTTTAGCTCAGCTGGATCAGATACGCGCATGCCTACATGCCCATAAGCTTCTGCAAGTTTCACAAAATCAGGTAATGAGTCCATATAAGAATGAGAGTGACGTCCGTCGTAGAACATAGACTGCCATTGTTTTACCATACCTAACGAACTGTTGTTGATATTAATGATCTTAACCGGAATGCCATATTGCAAACAGGTTGCTAATTCTTGAATATTCATTTGAATGGAGCCATCACCCGTTACACAAGCAACATAACTGTCAGGGAAAGCTAATTTAACCCCCATAGCCGCTGGTAAACCAAAGCCCATTGTTCCTAGACCGCCGGAATTAATCCACTGTCTTGGTTTTTTAAATGGATAATACATGGCCGCGAACATCTGGTGCTGACCAACGTCTGAGGTCACATATGCATCACCATTAGTTACTTCGTATAAACACTCAATAACTTGTTGCGGCATGATTTGTTCAGGCGATTTTTTATAACCTAAGCTATCAACTTCACGCCATTGATCAATCTGACTCCACCATTTGGCCATTTCATCTTTGTCGTTATCTATATCCGCACGTTCTATTAAGTCTAAAACTTGTTGTAGAACACGTTTGGCGCCACCAACAACAGGTACATGTGCTTGAATGGTTTTGGAGATAGAAGTTGGATCAACGTCAACATGAACGATAGTGGCGTTTGGACAGAATTTTTTGACGTTGTTTGTAACACGGTCATCAAAACGGGCACCAACAGCAAAAATAAGATCGGCGTTGTGCATCACTTTATTCGCTTCGTAAGTACCGTGCATACCTAACATTCCTACAAACTGAGGATGTACTCCAGATATGCCGCCAAGTCCCATCAGAGTATTGGTCACTGGGATATTTAATTTTTCTGCTAATGACGTTAGTTCAGTTGATGCGTCCGCAGAAATAATGCCACCACCAGTATAAAGAACAGGGCGTTTAGCATTACATAATAATTCAACCGCTTTTTTAATTTGGCGTGGATGACCTTTAGAAGACGGTTTATACGAGCGGATGTTAATATCTTTAGGTAAGTTATATGGCGCTTTAATTAAAGGATTAACTATGTCTTTTGGTAAATCCACCACAACAGGACCTGGACGACCTGTGCGCGCAATATAATAAGCTTTAGCAATAGCTTCTGGAATGTCTTCTGCTCGTTTAACCAAAAAACTATGTTTAACGATAGGACGTGAACAACCTACCATATCAGTTTCTTGGAAAGCATCTTCACCAATAACGGTAGTAGGTACTTGACCTGATAAAACAACAAGAGGGATTGAATCCATGTATGCAGTAGCAATACCTGTAATGGTATTGGTTGCACCCGGACCAGAAGTAACGAGTACAGAGCCGACATCACCGGTTGCTCTTGCATAACCATCCGCAGCATGCACGGCAGCTTGTTCGTGACGAACAAGAATGTGCTCTATAGCTTGGTGTTCAAACAAGGCATCATAAATATCTAAAACGGCACCACCGGGATAGCCAAATAAATACTTAACGCCAAGTTCTTCCAATGACTTAACCACCATTTGGGCGCCAGATAACATTGGCGTTTCTTCTTTCTCCATACTTCAATACTCTCTTATTATTCTGTTGATCGTAGCTAGTTACGTTTTTACTCTAATTCAATTGGAAAATACACCCCTAATTAAGCATTTCTTTAAATAAATTTAGGTCTAAAGTAATAAAATATGATTTACTAAACATTCACTCAAATTGCATAAATACCTAAAGCTAACCTTAATGATTGAAATTAAACATTTAAGCCCATTAAAATTATCGGAGCTAATGAATCGGTTAGACTTTTTTCGTGCCTTGGATCCTATCGACAAAAAACACTTAGTTGAAAAACATTTGATTAAAGTTCGAAGTTATCGACAAGGTGAATATTTAATAGAGTACGGTGAACACGGCGATGAGTTTTTTATGTTAATGGCAGGTATTTTAGATGTAAAAACTGCCAACGGTAATAAAGTCGCAGAAATAGAACCAGGACAAGTTTTTGGTGAAGTGGCATTTATATTAAATGAGAAAAGAACCGCATCCATCGTAGCAAGCGAAGATGTGGTCGTGATGTTGTTAGATCACAAAACGTTAAAAATGATGCCTGTAAATGTACGAGATAAAATAAAAGATAAATTGATTGCGGGTTTAGTCAATCGGGTATCAGAACTTAATTCTAAATTAGAGCGATTCATTTTATAACATATAAAATACATGGACTTTACGTCGGTTATTAACCCGGGATATATACTAGCCCAAAACTAGGAATGGAGACAGAAACGCTGTATAGTTCGGCCGTTTTTTGTCGAGAATGAAGTTGTAATGAAAGAAAAGATTTTATATTTAATAGTTGTATGTGTCATTTTTGTCGCGCTTGTCGTTGGATTACAAAATATAGAGTCAGGTTCTTTATTTGGCTCTAGCGGTGGAGGTGGCTCTCGAGCTATGTCTATAGAAATGACTATGGCACCGGCAGAAGTCACTACGACTATTTCAGAATTAAAAGCCTATCGACCTCATTTAAGTGAAACTTGCTTATATGGCGCTGCTATGATGTTAAATGATTTAGGGGCGGAAGCAAAACAAGCGATTGATAGGGAAGGCAAGTGTATTCATACGTTAGTGTTATTCATTGCCAGAGAAAAGCATTTGGAGCACCAACTTAAAATTGATTCGGCTAAATTGTCTGAGCTAGAGTCTTTAGCTAATCAATCTGAATAACCCTTTCTGCCTCTATAGTAATAGAGGCTTCTTATTAAAATAACTGCTCCAGCTCTTTTATTGTCACTTTATCTGGCAAATCAGAATTAGCTAAAAAACGCATTTTTTTAGCCAGTTGTTTACCTGTGATAGGGCGATATCTTCTAATGAAAGGAAGATACTTCAAACCAATAAATAACCAAATTGCAATTTTTTCACCGACCCTAAGTTGCTCTCTTTTTCCGGCTAAAAACGAAGGTCTCACAATGATCACTTTATGCCAATTCATGGAAATTAAATTTTGCTCTAATTGTCCTTTGAGCTGCAGATAAAATGAAGGTGAATCTTGTTTTGCACCTGTCGAGGATACAAGTATTACTTTATTTACACCGTTATTCAGGGCATAGGTGGCTATTTCACTTGGTAAATCTAAGTCGACTTTTATTTGATTTAATTTACTGCCAGCTTGTTTTAACGTGGTACCAATACAGCAAAATAATTCATCACCAGCTAACTTCTCATGCCAATTAACCACATTGCTGAAATTAACCACATGTTGAATGAGTTTGTTGTTTGGGTCAGCGTCAATAGGAAGTGACATTAAGCGGCGAACAAAAATATGTACAACTTGGTAATTATCATCAAGTAATAACTGTCTGGTTAATTGTTTTCCTACCAGCCCAGTTGCGCCGATTATTAATGCTGTTTTATTTTCCATAATAAAATTAATTCCCTAGTCGTTAAGCTTTTGACTAAACCTTAATACTGGCTTTCAAACCAGCTTTCTAATATAACCGCAGCAGATTGTGCGTCAATATTCCCTTTCTTTAAATTTTTGAAACCACCTCGTTCAAACAAGGTGGCTTTTGCATCTACAGTCGTTAAACGTTCATCATGAGTTGTCACTTGCACGCCAAAGCGGCCATGTAAACGGTTGGCAAATTTTCTGGCTCGGACGGTAATATCTTGATCGGTTCCATCCATATTCAATGGTAAACCCACGACAACTAAATCCGGTTGCCATTCCGTTAACAACTTTCCGACCTCATCCCAATTGGGAACACCATCTTTTGCTTTGAAGGCTTTTAGTGGAGATGCAGTGCCCGTTAACATTTGGCCAATTGCAAAGCCGATTGAACCTGTACCAAAATCCACACCGATGACGGTTTTAACATCCATTACGTTGTATCCATTTAATATATAAGCATGTTCAATTATGCGTGACCTGAAAAGGCCGTTAACTGTTCTACATTAATACCAAGCTTTTGCACGGCTTTTTCCCAGCGTTCTTCCACTGGAACATCAAAAATTAAGTTTGGATCAGCATCAATGGTTAACCAAGTATTGTCAGCTAATTCTTGCTCTAACTGCCCCGCAGTCCAGCCAGCATAACCTAAAGTCATGATGTACTTTTCTGGGCCTGCATCAGTTGCTAAGTTAGGCAGAATATCTTTGGATGTCGTTACATTAATTTGGTCTTGTAACTGCAAACTAGAAGACCATTTTTTATCACCGTTATGCAAAATAAAACCACGATCAGTTTGCACTGGGCCTCCAGACATCACATGGTTACTGTTTAATTCAATGTTGGCTTCTGAATCATCATCTTCAATATGCATCTCTAATAACACTTTGTTGATGGCAATATCAGTGCTTTTATTAATCACTAACCCCATAGCACCTTCATCATCATGCTCGCAAACATAAATAACAGTGCGTCCAAAATATGAGTCATCCAGGGCAGGCATCGCAATTAAAAATTGATTGGCTAAACTGGTCATGGATGAATGTTGATTCGGCATATTCGCTCCTTAGTTAGCAGACTCTATTTTTTTAGCTCTAAACGACGTTCAATGGCATCAAATAAGTGGCCAGTAATGCTAATGTCATAAGCTGCTTCAATTTCTTTAATACATGTAGGGCTTGTTACATTGATTTCAGTGACACCTTCGCCAATGACATCTAATCCAACAAAGATAAGACCTTTCTCTTTAAGTTTTGGTCCAATAGCTCGAGCAATGCGCCAATCTGACTCGCTCAGAGGTCTAGCTTCTCCACGACCACCAGCGGCTAAATTACCGCGAGTTTCACCTTTGGCTGGAATACGAGCTAGGCAATATGGCATAGGCTCACCATCAACGATTAAAATACGTTTATCACCATTTGAAATATCCGGAATAAAAGCTTGGATCATGGCGTAACAAGTGCCGTGATTAGTTAAGGTTTCAATTATAACGCCTAAATTAGGATCCTGTGGTTTAACACGGAATATGGATGAACCACCCATGCCATCAAGCGGTTTTAAAATAATGTCTTTATGCTCAGCGTAAAACTCTCTAATTTGTTTATCAGAGCGAGTAACCAATGTTGGCGGAATATGTTCTGAGAACCAGCTCGTAAATAGCTTTTCGTTAGCATCACGTAAGCTTTGTGGTTTATTAACGATTAAGCTGCCTTCATCTTCTGCACGTTCTAACATGTAAGTTGAATAAACAAACTCAGTATCAAATGGTGGATCTTTACGCATTAATATGACGTTTAAGTCTGACAATGGCATGGTTTGCACATCACCTAGATTGTAATAATCATCGGCATCATTTTTAACGCTCAACGGTTTAGCATTACCAAATGCACGGCCATTTAATAAAAATAAGTCTGCCATTTCTAGGTAATACAGTTCGTAACCACGCCCTTGGGCTTCAAGTAACATAGCAAAACTGGAGTCTTTTTTAATATTAATGTCCGCAATCGGATCCATTACAATACCAAGTTTAATAGTCATTATTTTTCCTAATAATTAGAGTTATGCTAAGTCGCCAAATTGTAATTGCAACGCAGATAATAGCGTTAATGCGGCGGTTTCTGTTCGTAAAATTCGTGGGCCTAATAATATCTCTTGATAACCCGCTGACACAGCCTGTTCTATTTCGTGGTCATTTAATCCACCTTCTGGGCCAATAATAAATCGAACGCCAGAATCAGGAATAACCAGACCTTTTACAGTAGTGGAGGCTCTTGGGTGTAAATTCAACTTTAACTGATCAGATTGTTGCGTTAAAAACTCAGTTATCTGTATTGGTTTGTGAATGGTTGGAATAGTGGCTCGGCCACTTTGTTCACAAGCTGCAATCGCAATTTTTTGCCACTGACCATGTTTTTTATCTAAACGCTCGCCGGATAGCTTTACCCCACAACGTTCAGTGAATATAGGTGTGATATCCGTAATCCCTAATTCAACCGACTTTTGTATAGTAAAATCCATTTTATCGCCACGGGAAATACCTTGGGCTAAATGTACTTTTAGTGGGGATTCATTAGTGACCGGATGTTGTGATACAACATTTACCACCACATTTTTTTTGGTCACTTCTGTAATTTCAGCATCATAATCATTGCCATCACCATTAAACAATACGATCGATTGGCCCATTTGCATGCGTAATACACGACCAACATGATTAGCCGCTTCGGGTTCTAAATTAACTCTGGTGTTAACAGAGAGGGCGCTTGAGTGATAAATTCGAGAAGTTCGCATACAAAATTTTCAAGTGTTTAGACGTTAACCTGATCATATCAAGCTATTGAAAATCTTTATATCACAACTTTAACTAAGCTAATGTTTTTTGAATTATTGTTTGATCAGAGTCATTCTTTAGGTATTAGTTGAGTTCAATTAATCTTGGCGTTATTGTCTTTGTTAATAAATAGAGTTTAACCAACAGGTTATAAGTCGGAGCTGAGATGTCAGTTGTTATAAACGTAGAAAAATTAACAAAACAATACAAAGAATTAACGGCTGTAGATGGTATTTCGTTTTCAGTAAAACAAGGTACTTGTTTTGGCTTATTAGGGCCAAACGGAGCAGGCAAAACCACGACCATAGAAATGATGGAAGGGTTAGTTAAAGCGAGTTCTGGTGAGATTCACTTTTTTGGTGAGTTAATTAATAAAAAAACGTTACGAGAAATAGGCATTCAATTTCAGCACACGGCTTTACAAGATTATTTAACGGTGGAAGAAACCATCGACATGTTTTCTGCCTTTTATCCGAGAGTGACTGAAAAACAAACCTTGATGGACCTTTGTGATTTGCATGAAATAGCCGACCGAGATCACAAAAAGCTCTCTGGTGGTCAAAAACAAAGATTATTACTGGCTTTAGCTCTTATTAATGATCCTAAAATTCTATTCCTTGATGAACCCACAACCGGACTTGACCCACATGCCAGACGTAACTTTTGGGATTTGATCAATAAAGTAAAACAGCAAGGTAAAACGGTCGTGTTAACCACGCATTATATGGATGAAGCCGAATATTTGTGTGATGACATCGTCATCATGGATAAAGGCAAAATTATTGCGCACGACTCACCTCAAGGTCTGTTGTCTAGCCACTTTTCCGGTGCCATTATTCGACTGCCAATTGAGAACTTAAAAGATGACAATCCAGAACAATACGGTCGTTTATTTGGTGAGAATCATGTTGATATCGATGCGGAAGACGTAGAGAAAGTGATTTCAGATTTATTAGCTAAAAAGATCTCGTTAGAGGGATTACAAGTGAAATCGGCTAATTTGGACGATTTGTTTATTAAGTTAACAGGGCATCAGTTGTCTGAAAGCGAACAAAAGGAACAAGCATAATGTTATTTTTTAAACGTTTTTATGCCATCTTAAAAGCCAGAAATTTAGAGTTTTTTCGTGACCGTGCATCGTTAGGTTGGAGCATCGTTTTCCCCGTTTTATTATTAGTTGGTTTTGCCATCGTATTTAGTGGCGATGGCAAAGACATGTATAAAGTTGGGGTGTTAAATACACCTGATAAAGAGGCAACATTTTTACAAACTAAATACATCGAATTTGTTGATTATCAAGATACAGAGCTGGCGTTAGGTAAGATAAGACAACATAAGTTGGACTTGTTAGTGGATTATCGTTTGGGTCTTTATTGGATCAACGATACGTCACCTAATGGTTATATGGCCGAACGTTTATTATTGTCAGAACAAAATGACATTGCTAAAAAAGAATGGGTAAAACAAACCGTTACCGGTAAACAAATACGTTATATAGATTGGGTATTACCGGGTATTTTGGGCATGAATATGATGTTCAGTTGTTTATTTGGTGTGGGTTACGTTATTGTTCGATACCGTAAATCAATGGTATTAAAACGCTTAAATGCCACGCCAGTAAGCGCGTTTGAATTTTTAACGGCGCAAATCGTTTCCCGCTTATTCATCGTTATGTGTTTGTCGTCGGTGATCTTTATTGGTTGTGATCTGATCTTCGATTTTTACATGTTAGGCAGTTATTTTGATTTATTTATTATTGCCATATTGGGGGCGATGTCACTTATATCGTTAGGTTTGATTATCGCTGCCAGAAGTCAAAGTGAAGAGTTAACAGGTGGCTTATTAAATATGGCGTCTTGGCCTATGATGATATTTTCTGGAGTATGGTTCTCGTTAGAGGGCAGCCCAGAATTTATTCAACAAATGGCCTACTGGTTACCGCTCACGCATTTAGTCGAAGGGGCACGTTCTATTATGACGGAAGGAGCAAACCTGTACGACTTACGTGAACATATCTTAGTTATGTTGGTCATGACGGGCGTATTTTTAGGTTTAGGTACTTTAATGTTCCGCTGGGATGGTGATGGCCGTTAATAAAGCCTCACCTTTAAATTAAGTATTTGGCTATAAAAGTTAAAATTAATTGTGAAAATCAAGTACCATATGCCGTCTTTATCAGCCCCAGTTATTTGGGCTGATAAACCAACGGTTATCGGAGCTAGCATTGAGTAAACAAATTAATAACCCATTACATGGCATCACGCTACAAAACTTGTTAACAGAACTCGTTGACGTGTATGGCTGGGAATATTTAGCTGAACAAGTGGAAGTACGTTGTTTTATGTTCGACCCTAGTATTAAGTCGAGTTTAAAGTTTTTACGAAAAACTCAGTGGGCTAGAGATAAAGTTGAAGCGATTTACCTGTCCATGTTAGCAGAACAAACAGACAGCCAGACCGAGAACGATTCTCAAAGCCATTCTGAAGACGGATCTCAGAGCCAACCTGAAAGCATAAACCCGTGGGCCCAAAGCTTAAACGCATTATCAAATGACAATAAAAGCTAAGTTGAGTACACAACTTAGCTTTTATGTCGCTTTCAAAAAAATGTTATAACCACTTCTCAAACAATCGCTTATCAATAGACTCAAAGCATTAAGACAATACTTGTTTGATCAAGTGTTTTAACGCCAATGCTTTCACTGGTTTTCTAATAAAACTAAACTGAGCATCACTGCAATGTTGTCTTAACTGCTCTGATGGATCCGCAGAACAAACAATACATGGGGCTGACCATAGGTTGTCCTTAAACAATTCAAGTACTAAGTCCACACCATTGTCGCCATTATCCAAATGATAATCGGCAATCACTAATTGAGGTGTAAAGGGGGCCGTGTTGTTATGCGCCACTTGATGCTGTTGCCAACCTTGCTGTCCAGAAACCGCCGTGACCTCACACCCCCAGCCTTGTAGCTGTTTGGTGAGAGCCGTTAACATTAATTCATCATTATCAATTAATAGTACCGATAACCCACTTAAATCTGAGTTTTGGTTGTTTTGTGCAGCGAGTTTTAAGTCATGCTCGTGGTTTTGTTTTTTAACTACTCTTGGAATATCCACATAAAACACCGAGCCTTTGTTGAGAGTAGATTTAATGCCCATAGATAAATTAAGTAACTTCACTATACGATCAGAAATTGCTAACCCTAACCCTAATCCAGGTTTATCTCGGTTGCTTTCTAATCGTTCAAACTCTTGGAATATCAAGGTTTGTTTTTCAAGTGGGATACCAGGACCGTTATCCCAAACTTCTATTCTTATGGCGTTATTGTGGTGACGAACCCCTAAAAGTACTTTGGCTTTTGTTTCGTCACTTGTCGAGCCGGTTTGTTCATTACCTAGGGGACTGTAATGAATAGCGTTGGCTAATAAGTTTTGAATAACCCGTCGAATTAAACGTTTATCCGTATTCACCCAACAAGACGAATGAACATAACTAAAGGTTATCTGTTGCTGATTGGCTAATATAGCTATTTCATGGCTGAGCGGTTCTAATACATCGTTAATATTAAACGGGCTTAATTCAGGTTGTTGACCGCTACTGTCTAATTTTGATATTTCTACCAAGTCTGACAATAATACTTCAACCACGTTTAATGAGTTTTGGATATGATCGGCAAGTTGCTCACTCGGCGTGTCTTTGACTTGTTGTTTTAACATATCTGTAAATAAGGCTAGGGCGTTAAACGGTTGCATTAAGTCGTGACTGGCCGCGGCTAAAAATCGAGTTTTACTTTTATTGGCCGCTTCCGCTTCTGCCATTGCATGATCAAGTTCTTTTGTGCGTTCAATTACGCGCATCTCAAGGGTTTCATTGGCCTGTTGTAGCGCTTTTTCTGCGGCTATATGTTTGGTGATGTCGGTAAAGGTACTAACAAAACCACCGCCGGGCATAGCTTGGCCTCTTATCTCCAATACGACGCCGTTAGGTAATATACGTTGATAATAATGACTGTTGCCAGAACGCATATGTTCAATGCGTTTATTAATAAGTTCATCGGCGTCATTGCCATTAATAATCCCGCGTTGCACATTATATTTTAGTAACTCTGATATATGTTTCCCGGCTTGTAAAAAGTTTGCAGGGTAACCCAACAACTCTATATAACGTTTGTTCCAAGCCACTAGACGCATGTCTGCGTCAATAATACTCATGCCTTGTTCAATGTTCTCCACACCAGCTTGCAATAGCTCACGGTTAAATTGAAATAGCTCACTGGCCTCATCAACTATGTTGGCCACTTGTTCTAAAGACATTGGATTAACATCATCATCCGAGCTTGTGGCTGCTTTCATTACTAAGCGAGTTGATGCACTTCCTAAAACACTGGATAACTGCTTTTGGCTGTAATCAATTAAATACTGCGGTGCTAATTGGTTTCGGTTCCTGTGAACTCCACTGCGTTCAATCAGTTCGGTGGCAGCATCGTGATTAACAAAACGATGCAATAAATTGAATAAGTCTTGGATGGTTAATTGATAACTAAACTGGCCTTGATGTTTTTTCATAAACAATTCGGCCTGCAGTTTTTCACCAATACTGCGAGATGAATACAAAGACACCACAATAAAAACCAATGTATTGACCAACAAACTCACTATCACGCCATGGGTAACATCATCCAAATAGCTAAAACCAAATAAACTAGTGGGCTTTAACCAAGCTAAATTAAACATGCCATGATTAACCAATGCTGAGTCAGGAAACACCATAGGAATAAATAAGGTATAGACCCATAATAAACCACCCACAATTAACCCTGACAATGCCGCGATAGAGCTGGCTTTACGCCAATATAAGGCACCGATTACAGCAGGGGAAACTTGCGCTAATAAGACAAAAGCCAATAACCCTAAAGTGGCTAAATGACTCTGTTGAGACACAAAACGTTCAAACAAAAACGACAGTAATAACACCAAAGCAATCGCTGCGCGCCTAAAGGTAAGTAATAAACGCGACAGTTGAGTTTTTTGCGCCAAGTTAAATATTTTAAATTTAACCAAACTGGGGGTGATGATGTCGGTGGTTAACATGGTACTGAGTACAATTGCGGCCACAATTACCATACTGGTGGCTGCTGCTAAGCCGCCTATATACACTAAAATACTTAGCCATTCTTGTTGGTGATATAAAGGTAATGTCAGTATATAAGTATCGGCATTAACACTGCCGCCTGGAAATGTGACTTGTCCGGCAATGGCGATAGGCAGTACAAATAAGTTAATTAATAACAAATACACAGGGTATAACCATCGTGCTTTTTTCAGCTCTGATTCGTTGTTATTTTCAATAAACATCATGTGATAAAGCTGTGGGGTGATGAATATGGTCACCATACCCAATAATATTTGGGATACGGTAAAGTAAGCGGTTTGGGTAGCGTCTAGTTGCGACTGAAGCGCTTCTTGTTGCGGTATTTGTTGGTTAAGTAAGTCAGTAAAACCGTCAAATAAATAATAAGTGGTAAACAATCCCACCAAGGTGATGGCAAATAATTTAACAATAGAACTAAAGGCAATAGCAAAAACTAACCCTTGGTTTTGATTATTAATGGCCACGTTACGAGCACCAAACAAGATACTGAATACCACTAATACGATTGTCACTACAAAGGTGGTGCTGATACCTGACTGGTAACTGCCAGTAACGAGATCAAAGCTCTGACTGATTGCCCGTAACTGCAAAGATATATAAGGAATCGTTCCCAGTAACGCAATTAATGACACCACACCGGCAATCATGGGTGCACGTTCATAGCGGCTGGCAATAAAGTCAGCAATGGAGGTTAAGTTTTGTTGTTTGGTGACACGTAACATTTTTAACAGCAGCGGCCATGCCAATACAAAACAAGCTATAGTGCCAACATAGATAGGTGCTAACCACAAACCAGAGCTGCTCGCTTGACCAATGATCCCGTAAAACGCCCAAGAGGTACAACTAACCCCTAACGACAAACTATACACCCAAGGGTTGCTTGCCCACTTTTTATTGCTAGCCTTTTGACCCCAATACGCTACTAAAAATAGTAAAACCAAATAACCAATAGATAAAAATGTAATAAGCCAAGTGTCTAAAGAAAGCCAAATTAACAAAACAAAGACCTTAAAAATGATTGGACTAAAAAAAACGTAAAATAATACTAACGTAGACAGGAGGTTAACACACCGATAATTACGCCATAGTGAACTAAGGTAGTAGTTATTTTTTATCAAGGCTAAGTTAGTCTGCCTAATCGGTGATTAACCCTATTGGAAGTTAGCATATATGAAAATCAGTAATAAATACTTAGTCGAGGGCATTGTTTTCTTTAGCTATGTTTTATTCGCCATGGCTTGGGTTGGTGGAACCGCAAGCATGGATCAAATCATGGCAGAGTTGCATGTCAGTAGTCTAGCATCGGCAAGTTTTATCAGTGGTGCGGTTACCATAGCTAAGATCATAGGCACGTTCTTAGCTGCATGGATAGCCATAAAAATGGGAATAAAAAACGCATTTTTAATGTCCTGTATTTTAGTGTGTGTTGGTGTACTTACGCCCATTGCAGGCAGTTATGATGTATTACTTGTGAGTCGCTTTTTGATGGGATTAGGCGGTGCATTAATGATTGTATATTTTAATCCTATAGTAATGCAGTGGTTTCCAACGGAAGAGCGTTCAACCATAAATGGTTTAAATGCCGTAGCATTTAATATAGGCACCGCTGTCATTTTATGGTCAATGACAGGCATTAATATTGTTACGGGCGGTTGGCAAAATTCATTATTAGTGTTTTCAGGCATCAGTTTATTATTAGCGTTAGCATGGTTGTTTGTTAAGTGGGATAACAATGAAACAACGAGCAGTGCTGCAACTGCCACATCGCCAGATCCTCAAAATACTGTGCCAGAAGCAGATTACAGCTATGCAGATGGTTTAAAAGACCGCTTTAATTGGGTGTATGCATTAACGTATTCAGGTTTGTTGGCTTTTTATATTTGTTTATTTACCTTTTATCCAAAAGCCGGAATTGTTGCCAGTAAGTGGGTTATCGGTTTTGGTATTGTTGGTACTATTGCAGGCATGATTTACAGTAAAAAAATTAAACAACGGATACCTATTATTAGATGGTCTGGTTTAGTGCAGCTTATTACTGTTTTAGGATTATCATTTAGTGTCAATCCAATGATCCAAACGTTATGTGCCATTGTGCTAGGTTTCTTCATCTTCTTTCCAATCACGGCATTGGTTACCATTCCACACGAAATGCCAAAAATGACCAGTCAAAAAATCACTGTAGTTTTTAGTTTGTTTTGGTCTATTAGTTACTTATTTGCAACTGTGGTGTTGTGGGTGTTTGGTAAGTTAGTTGATTTATCAAATGGCGATTTTACCTATGCATTTATCTTGATCAGTATCATCAGTAGCACATTCTTTATTGGTAGTTTTTTCTTGGCAGAAACCAATAAAAAGTCGCAATCGGTAGAGGAATAATTTATGCGCGGAACCTTAGCCCCTCATTTAGAAGAATTTATTGGTCAGCTTAATCAAGCGGCGGAACAAGCCATTAAAGATGGTGTCGTATCTACACCTGAATTGGCACGGACTAACTTAGCCAAATTATCCGCATTTGTAACAAAATCGCCAGATATTGCGTTTATGCAAAATTCTGAGTTAATCATTAAATCACATAATATTCCTGTGCGGATTTATAGTCCTGCACCGGATGAACGTTTACCTGTATTGCTTTATTTTCATGGTGGCGGTCATATGTGTGGTGATACACAAATGTATGATCCTATGTGTCGTAAAATTGCGCTAGCGGCTAATTGTGTAGTCATTAGTGTTGAGTATCGTTTGGCACCAGAACATCCTTATCCGGCCGGACTAGATGATGCGGAACTGGTTCTGCGTCATTATCAAACGTTATTAACCGACGTCGCCTTTAACAATCAAATCATGGTAGGCGGTGATAGTGCTGGTGGAGCGATATGTACCAGTCTTGTCATGCGTAAAGCTCAAGGCGCGGACTTAACTATTGATAAACAAGTTTTGATATACCCAAGTGTGGATTACTCATTTAGCTTTCCGTCCTTCATTGAAAACGGTGATGGTTATTTGTTAACTAAGGCACGTGTACAGTGGTATTTTGAAAACTACTTTCACCAAGGTGAAAGCAGAAAAACAGTATCACCAGTATTTGGCCCATTAGATAATAATGCACCTAAAACGTTAGTGCTCACCACTAGCTGTGATCCTCTGCGAGATGAGGGGATTGCCTACCATAACCGATTGATTGAGCTTGGTGTGTCGTCACAACATTATGAGTTTGAAGGCATGGTGCATGCGTTTATGAATTTAGAGGATTTAGTGCCTGATGAATGTGCGTTATTGTTTGAAAAAATTGGTGCGTTTATTAATAGCTAAAATTTAAAATTTTAGCTCAACGTGTCGAAAACAACTTTTTATTTGTGTTCGTTATCGTTTAATATTTTAGCAATACGGTTGAAGATAATTTCCGATAAATTCCAATAGTAGAGTTCGGAGTCTGTTGTATTGTTAAATTGAATGACAACTGTATCAGTCTCTTTATAATATTTGGCATGGCTTTGATAGCCAGGAATCCAACCGCCATGTTCATACTTATAAATTGAACTATATATTTCCTGCCCACCGTCTTTAAACAATGAACCATCATTTAAGGCACGCAAAAATATACCTACATCTTCTGCTGTTGCGATCATACCTCCATAATTAGATGACTTTATATCGTCCTCAACACCTACATGATATCCCCCCATTACCGTTTCAATATTCACATCATTAAGTGAACCATAAGTGTTGACTAGATTAAGAGGCGTTAATATTTCATCTTTAATGTATTGAAACCTTTCTTTGCCAGTTGTTTTTTCAATCAGCTTGGCAATGAGTAAATAGTTGGTATTTGAGTATTCGTAGTCGCTATTAGGTTTAAAACTAGCTGGTTTGTCTAATATCAGATCAAGAGTTTCTTGGTAACTTCCTGTGGGGTAAGTCCAATAGTTTGGCGTGTCAGTGTAATTAGGAATACCACTTCTGTGTTGCACCATCATTTTTAAAGTAATTTTGTCTGCATTTTCAATGCGAGTTGCAAGCTCAGGAAAGTAATCGGCAAGGGTTTTATCTAAAGATAGTTGATTATTATTGACTAACTTGGCAATGGCCGCGGCAGAATATAATTTATTAATACTGCCTATCTTAAATAAAGCATGAGGGTCTGCGGATATTTTGTCAGCTCTGTCAAACCATCCGGCTGAATAAAACTCAGGCGGCTTGCCTTTTGTTTCCACGTAAACAATTATGCCATCCAAACCTAAATCAACAGCCTCAGTAACTTGCGCTTGAATTGTATTTGGCAATGGTAATAACCAAGCTTTTACCAAGAGCCAAGGTACAAATGCCAGAGAAATTATGGTGCCAAAAAGTAATGCCATCCTAATGTAACCTCGGAATTTATTATTCAATTTATGATTCTCTTTTATGGTTTATTTTTATGATAACAAACCATTTTAATAATTCATGTTTTACCTTGTATGATTTATAAGTGACCAAGGAATGAGGAAAGGTGACAAAAAATTTTAACTATTGATGTGTCCTGCTCTAAAAGGGGAGGAAGTTTAGAGCAGGTAAAGAGTAAGATAATGATAAATAATTGTTATTGTGCCGTCCAAGCGCCGTCGATTGGTAAGGCAGAGCCGGTAATTGATGACGCTGCATCACTACATAAAAACAATATTAATTCACCAATATGATTGGTTTGTGCCATTTGCGCTTTAGGCTGTTTAGCTGTGATTAATTCATGTTTCGCTTGTGCCATATCTATGTTTTTGGCCTGAGCTATATCTTCTATTTGTTTATTGATTAAAGGGGTTTCTACCCAACCAGGACAAATAGAGTTGGCGGTAATGCCGTTATTAGCATTCTCAAGAGCAACTACTTTGGTTAATCCTACAATGCCATGTTTAGCGGCCACATAAGCGGATTTATTCACCGAGCCGACTAATCCATGCACAGAGGCGATATTGATGATCCTTCCCCAGTTATTTTGCTGCATATGAGGAAGTGTTTGTTGAATGGTGTGAAATGCGGATGACAAGTTAATGGCTATGATGGCATTCCATTTATCCACCGGAAACTTATCCACCGATTCAGTATGTTGAATACCGGCATTATTGACTAAAATATCGATGCCGCCCATTTGATTACTGACTCTTTCAATCATGGTGGTGATCTCTTCTGGATCACTTAAGTTAGCACCATCAAATAAAGTGTTGATCCCGTAATCATCGGCAAATTGTTTGGCTAACGTTTCGCCTTCTGATTCAGACATTAAACCATGTAAAACTAAATTTATGCCTTGTTTAGCCAATACATGAGCTGCTGCCAATCCAATACCGCTGGTGGATCCGGTGATCAGTGCATTTTTATTTTTTAACATTATGAACCTAATTTGACATTACTTTTATGATGTTAAGAGTATATCGGTTATACAAATGGTTTTAATTACTACCTTAGGTCAATACGCAAAGTCGTTATTTGATCACCACAGGTGGTCTAAAGTAGCACGTAAAAACAGTAGGTTATGCCAACAAGTTAAACTAAACTTTAAAACACAAATCAACAAACAAACTGTCAAGTAGGGTTTACTGAACACAGTTTATAAAAACAACAATTGTTGACGTCATGTAGGGTGTATAAATCAATGTTATGCCACCATGACACTATTAAGATAATAAGTATAAAAATAAAAAGTTAAAAATACAGAGGGGTTAATTTATGTCGGGTTTTGACAAAGTAGTGAATAGCTACCAAGAAGCCATGGCGGGACTGGAAGATAACATGACAGTCATCGCGGGTGGATTTGGTTTATGTGGCATCCCTGAAGGGTTAATAGCCGAGATTAAAAACAAAGGCACCAAAGGCTTAACAGTTGTATCTAATAACTGTGGCATAGATGGTTTTGGTTTAGGCATTTTATTAGAAGACAAGCAGATCAAAAAAATGGTGTCTTCTTATGTTGGTGAAAACGCACTGTTTGAAAAGCAATTACTGGATGGTGAATTAGAAGTTGAATTAACGCCTCAAGGTACCTTGGCCGAGAAAATGCGTGCTGGTGGTGCCGGTATTCCTGCATTTTATACAGCAACGGGTTACGGCACACCCGTAGGTGAGGGCAAAGAAAGCCGCGAATTTAATGGTCGTCATTACATTTTAGAAGAAAGCATTACTGGTGAATTTGCCATTGTTAAAGCTTGGAAAGCTGACCGTTACGGTAATTGTGTTTACCGTCATACTGCACAAAACTTTAATCCTATGGCCGCTACGGCAGGCAAGATCACTGTTGTGGAAGTGGAAGAAATTGTTGAACCGGGTGAGTTGTCGCCAACTGAAATTCAAACTCCGGGGATTTATGTAGATCGTATTATCTTAGGGTCTTTTGAAAAACGTATCGAAAAAGTAACCACAAGCGATTAGGAGTGACACATGAGTTTATCTAGAGAACAAATAGCCCAACGTGTGGCACAAGAATTCAACGACGGTGATTACGTAAATTTAGGCATAGGCATTCCAACTTTAGCCGCTAACTATGTGCCTGCTGACATAGAAGTGATGTTGCAGTCAGAAAACGGTTTATTAGGCATGGGGCCTTACCCAACTAAAGCGAATGTAGATGCTGACATGATCAACGCAGGTAAAGAAACCGTAACTGCAGCAACAGGTGCAGCTATTTTTAGCTCAGCGGAAAGCTTTGCCATGATCCGTGGCGGCCATGTTGATGTAACGGTATTAGGTGCGTTTGAAGTTGACCAAAACGGAAATATTGCCAGTTATATGATCCCAGGCAAGTTAGTAAAAGGCATGGGCGGCGCTATGGATTTAGTTGCTGGGGCAGACAACATCATAGTTACTATGATGCATGCCAATAAACATGGCGAGTCTAAAATATTGCCAGAGTGTACGTTGCCGCTAACAGGCGTTAACTGTATTACTAAAGTTATTACTGACTTAGCTTATATGGAAATTGAAAACGGCGAGTTTGTGTTAAAAGAACGTGCGCCGGGCGTTTCGGTTGAAGAAATTATATCTAAAACAGCAGGTAAATTAAGAGTGGATGGTGATATACCAGAAATGCAATTTGCTTAGTGTTTAAATGCTTTATCATATTGTGGTGATATGACTTTAGGGATCTGTATCAGATCCCTTTTTTTATGCGTGTTAAATAGAGATCGAGTTTACGCATTGACGTCACGAGCCAAATTAAGTTGTAGTTAATAATAGGCGAGTTGCTAAAAATGCATTTGAGCTGTAATTTATCGTTAAATAAGGCGAGTCCGTAGATTTGTGTAGTTGTTTTTTAACACATCAAGATGCCAATTGAGCAAATAAAATAACTTGTATTGACAGCGTTGATGGAAATGAAATACAAACACGTCAGTGACAATTTTTGTAGGTATTTATTATGTCAAACATAGTTCCATTAGAGTGTTCGTGCAAAGCCGTAAAAGGTCAGCTTAAAATAGTACCTGGTTCATTTTTTCATGTGCAGTGTCTTTGTTGCGACTGCCAGAGTTTTGCGGCACTTTTAAACAATAAAGAGCAAATTCTTGATCAACATGGAGCAACTGAATTAGTTCAAACCTATCCCGCTTATATGAAAATTACACAAGGGCAAGACAAAATTGCTTGTGTTCAATTAAATGAAAAAGGTTTATTTCGGTGGCATACCGCCTGTTGTAATATGCCATTAGCGAACACAATGAACTCATCAACCGTGCCTTTTGTTGGTGTATCAGTAGAACTAATGAAATTTGATAATGAACAGGAAAAATTGGAACTATTGGGGCCAATAACAATGAAAGCATTTGGTAAATATTCAATTGGTGAGATGCCAAAAGATGCCCACGCTCGATTTCCGCTTTCCTATATGCCCAAGATAATCGCTTTTATGTTAAAAGGAATGTTTACCCACAAAAACAGACCTTCTCCGTTTTTTAATAAAAAAGTTCCCGTAACTAAAGCTAACGTTTTACCTTAGTTTATTATGCATCCATCGGTTAAAAAGATAACTGAAGATTATTTTAATACATTGAATGTTGAGGCAAAGACATTAACTAGTTGGTTTTTTTGTGATAATGAAATAGACGCCAATGAGTGTGCAAAGCTAGTTTTGCAAAATATTAAAAAAGCGACATCGCCATCCTTATGGTGGTTCCATGTTAACGATGTAATATTGCCAAACGTTGGTGACCTTAACATAATCACCAACTGGAATGGTGAGGCGCAATGTATTATCGAAACAACAAAAGTTTCTATCGTGCCCTTTAATGAAATCACGGAAGAATATGCCGCTCTAGAAGGTGAAGGCGACAAGACACTAGAGTATTGGAAGCAAGTTCATTGGTCTTATTACCATAGGGAACTTGAAAACACCTGTTATACCCCCCGGGAAGATATGCCGATTGTGTGTTAGGTCTTTAAGGTGGTTTTTACACCAGATTAATTTTTATAAATGGTTGTCGTTTATCATGTTTTATTAGTCAATGAGCATTGAGTAAATGACGGTTAACAATATATTTCAATAACCAATAACCAATAACCAATAACCAATAACCAAGGTGCGCATTAAATGCCTGAAGCCCATCCAGACCGTATTATGTCATTTGAAACCGCAACCGCGTTTGCTCAGTGGCTTGAACTTAATCACGCCACAGAAAGTGAGTTATGGGTGAAAATATTTAAGAAAGGTTCTGGTATTGTTAGTGTGAATTGGGATGATGTTGTCATTGAGTCTTTATGTTGGGGCTGGATTGATGGCATTAAGAAGTCATTAAACGAACAAGCTTACCTGCAACGGATAACCCCGAGGAAAGCTCGCAGCGTGTGGTCAAAACGCAATAGACAACATGTGGAACGTTTGATTGCAGAAGGTAAGATGATGGCGACTGGTCTGGTTCATGTGCATGCAGCACAAGCGGATGGACGTTGGGACAAGGCTTACGCTGTCAGTGAAATGCAAGTGCCTGATGACTTTATTAAGGCGCTAGAAGAAAAACCCGAGGCAAAACAGTTTTTTGAAAGTTTAAACAAATCGAGCTATCAAACCATCTCATATGCTTTATCAAGCGCTAAAAAAGCGGAAACCAGAGAGCGACGGTTTGTTAAGTATATGGACATGATGCTGAACCAACAAAAGCCAGTTTAATCATGTTTGGTTATTAAGGATATCAACTCGTCCGTCGCCCAAAAGCATACGAGGTATTTAAAGAAAATAAACCCAATTAACATTGTTAATTGGGTTTTTAATATATTGCTGAAT
This sequence comes from Psychrosphaera sp. F3M07, assembly GCF_018860345.1. Taxonomy (GTDB): domain Bacteria; phylum Pseudomonadota; class Gammaproteobacteria; order Enterobacterales; family Alteromonadaceae; genus Psychrosphaera; species Psychrosphaera aquimarina. The sequence continues at coordinate 67,949 of NZ_JAHKPJ010000002.1, forward strand.
ATTGTAAATGTAACGACTTAATTTACCGCTCCGTTGGCAATTAAAAACTCACGTATCTTTGCTGTTTTAGCACCATTGAGGGGACTTCTTAATTCTTTCCCTCGAACGGTTTCAGCGACAACTGATAAATTAATATCTGCCCCTTGGTCTACTAAAAACTTCACGACGTTGAAGTGTCCTGCCCGTGAAGCACTAATGAGCGCCGTTTCATCATGCACGACTATGGCATCTAGTTGAGCGCCTTGTTGGTACAAATAGTTAACCATTTCCAGATTATTGGTTAATGCGGCTGTAATAAGTGGGTTGCCATCTTGAATACATTCACCATTTACATCAGCCCCACGGTCTAATAAATATTCCACTAATGGTTTATTGTTGTTTTTCACTGCGATAATCAGAGGTGTACCTTCGCCAATAATTTTATGGTTTATGTCCATCCCGTTATCAAATATATGTTCGATTTCAATTAGATTACCTTTAGATAAAATGTGAGTGATTTCATCATTGGTTTTGTTATCCAGAATATTAGCAAAACAAATGCTGGAGGCTAAAAGGCAGACACTAGACATTGCGATTACTTTAAATTTCATTGCTGTTACTTTGCTACCTTTGTTAACAACGGGTGACTGATCAGAAAAAATATTCATTTTTAAATCCTTACTATTATTTAAGTGCTGTTTAGTAGAGTCGAGGTGAGCTGTAAAAAAGTTTGACGTTATTAGAAAGTTAACCGGCGAAGTTATTTTAGGTTGTGAGCGCAGTTGGTTTTGAAGCAAAAAAAAGGCCCTGCGTTGCAGAGCCTGTTTAACTATTAAATCGAGAGATTTATTTATTTCTGACGTTTAAACTCAGACGTTTTAGACCAGTTTGGCCAGTCTTGACTGTTTGCTATTGTATATCCAACTTCAAAGAATAACTGAACGTCTTGCTGTGCGCCCGTTAAGTCCCAGCTTGAGCGATATTTATCACAAGGCTGGTGATAACAACCACGAACGATAAGATTCATTTTTTTACGGTATTTTGCTGTTTCTTCATCTAAAGGATCATTACCGCCACCAGCGTATAATGCTGGCACACCTACTTTGGCAAAGTTGAAATGATCTGAACGATAGTAATATCCTGCTGACGGATTTTTTCCTTTCGTAACACTTCTGTTTTGCTTAGTGGCTGCGGTGGTTAAATAGTCATCCATTTCTGACTTACCTAATCCAGTAACGCTGATATCTTTAACTTTTCCTAACACATTTAAGCTATCCATATTGATAACAGCAACCGTTTTATTAAGGGGTAATACTGGATTTTCTGCATAATAACGAGAACCTAATAACCCTTGCTCTTCCGCAGTAACAGCCAAAATAGTCACTGAACGTGATAGAGGTTGTTTTAACTCCGCATAGGCTTGGCCAATTTCTAAGATGCCCCCAATACCTGTCGCATTGTCGTGTGCACCATTATAAATTTGGTCACCTTTTTTAGTTGTATCCACACCTAAATGATCCCAATGCGCGGTATACATAATATGTTCATCAGCCGCTTTGTCACCCGGTAAAGTCGCAATAAAATTATAGCTTGTCGACTTTTTCACTTTTGATTTAACATCAACTGAAGCCGTTAACCCACCTAATTCAACCGATGTTGGTTTTTTCATGGCTTGTTTTTTTAGTTTATCAAAATTCAAACCGGCTTTATCAAAGATCTCTTTTGCAACTTCATGTTGTATCCAACCTTCAACTGCAACTCGACCTTTGTTACCGTCTTCTTTCCACAAACCATATTGAGGACCTGTCCAGCTATTTTCAACTACCGTCCATGGGTAAGAAGCCGGCGCTGTTTCATGAATAATTATGGCACCTGCAGCACCTTGACGGCTAGCTTCTTCGTATTTGTATGTCCAACGACCGTAATAGGTCATAGTGGTACCTTGGAATAACTCTGGATCGCCAGACTCATAACCAGGATCATTAACAAGAATAACGGCCGTTTTGCCTTTCATGTCGATACCAGCATAATCGTTCCAGTTATATTCTGGTGCGTTAATACCATAACCCACGAAGACTAATTCTGAATTTTTTAACTGTTCAAATTCACTAGTACGACTAGTGCCTGTGACCATATCTTTACGATATTCATAAGCTTTACCGCCAATGGTCAGTACTTGATCTTCGTTACCAACAATCTCAACTAACTCCACGGCTTGTAAAAAGCTGTCGCCATTGCCCGGTTTAAAACCGTATGAAGTGAATTGTTTGGTTAGGTAATCTAGTGTTAGTTTTTCACCAGGACCTGTAGGAGAACGACCCATGTAACGATCGCTGGCAACTTCTTTAACATGTTTGGCAATATCTGCTGCTGTGATTGAATCGTAAGCTCGCTGAAAGTTATCTTCCGCGGTTGCATTAAATGTAGCTAAAACACTGGCAGCAAGAGCCATGCTTTTTATTGTTATTTTCATATTTGACTGTTCCTGTAAATACATTGAATTACATAGGTTTTAAATAAAAGATGTTGGATACTAATTGATTTTTAATAACAACTGTTTGATATAAGTTGGATAAAAGGAGATCCAAAACTGACTTGAGTATAACTATCTGTTTTGGATCAAAATAGACCCTAAGCTCATTTATTTGTTAAAACTTTTTTGTTCACGGTTATCGGTTTACTGTATCCTCTAGTTAATAAAGTTAGATAGGTAATGCATTTACGTTAATTTATGAAAAAATTTGAAACTTTCACAGAATGGACAACCAGTTTTGCTAACCAAGGTTGTTTTGACCATATCAATGCAATGACCGCATTTGACGAGTGGCTAGGTTGGCCAAGTACCGAAGCATTACAAACGTTGCAGCCAGACGAATTAAAAAACTTAAATAATAAAATCATTCAATTTGTGCCTCAGTCTGCAGAGCAAGATTACTCAGCCGTTGCCTACGAAGAATACATTTACGAAACGGGCAAAGTACCTACACGAGAGAAGTCATGGCATGATATCTTTGGTGCTTTATCTTGGTGTATGTTTCCACAAACCAAAGCTACTATTAATCAACTTCATTACGACGACATCAAGCAATTTGGTACACAGCAACGTAGTAGTTTAAGAAACGCATTAACCTTATTTGATGAATGTGGTGTTGTGTTAGTGACAAGCAATCAAACCTTGTTAACCGCATTAAAACAGCATCAGTGGCAACAAGCTTTTGTTGAATTAAGGCACTTATGGCATCAAGCGTCAGCGGAAGGGGTGGCTGTTTATCAGTTTGGCCACGCCAATTATGAAATGTTAACCAAACCATATGTGGGATTGACAGGTAAGTGGTTAGTCATTGATGCCAGTGCTGAGATTGCCGGATTACCACTTAATGTTCAGTATAGATTGGTGGATCAAAAACTAGCCGCTGCGCTTAATAGTGGAGTACTTAACGACAATAGTAACCTTTACCCACTGCCACTGTTAGGCGTGCCAAATTGGTATGACGCGAATGAAGATTTTCGTTTTTACAACAACACAGAATACTTCAGACCTAAACCAAATAAATAGGAAGTGGATATGAAACTATTGTTATCGTTAATTTTTAGTGCTGTTGTTACTACATTTAATCTTAACGCGGCAGTAGCGTTTGAGTTTAAAACAACCACAGAAGTAACGGGCCTTAATAAACCTTGGGGCATGACCATGTTACCCAATGGTGATGTGATCATTACTGAACGAAATGGGCAACTAAGACGTTGGAATGGAGAGTCGTTATCAAACCCAATTCTAGGTATACCTGAGGTACTCGACGGCGGGCAGGGCGGCATGTTAGATGTAAAAGCCCATCCTGATTTTGCTAATAACCAAATGTTATATTTTACCTATGCCGCAGGAACAAATAGCCAAAATGGGACTCATTTAGCTAGAGCCAAGTTAACAGACAATGTGTTATCAAATGTTGAAGTATTATTCAAACCTTCCTTTTTAAAACGCAGCAGTTATCACTTTGCTGGCAGGATAGAATTTCTACCTGATGATACTTTAGTGTTTGGTGTGGGTGATGGTTACAGTTATAAAGAACATGCTCAGGACTTAACCAGTCATTTAGGTAAACTTATCCGTTTAAATGACGATGGAACCATTCCAAGTGATAACCCATTTATAAAACAAAAAGATGCTCAACCAGAAATATACACTTATGGTCACCGTAATCCACAAGGCTTAGCTTTTGACATTAAACGGAACATTCTATTTTCCAATGAACATGGACCTAAAGGCGGCGATGAAGTAAACATTATTAAACCTAGCTTAAATTACGGTTGGCCAGAGATCACCTATGGGGTGGATTATTCAGGTGAGATCATAAGTAAATACTGGTCAAAACCTCATATGGAACAACCTCTAGTGAATTGGACTCCATCAATAGCACCGTCTTCTATTGTGGTGTATTACGGTAACGCTTTCCCACTATTAAATGGGCATCTATTAAATACCGCATTAAAGTTCCAAGAGTTGCGGTTGGTAGAGTTGACTAATTCAGTAATTAAAAACGGCGTAAGTGAAGTTCAAATAATGAGCGAAACTACGTATTTAAAAGAATTAAAAGAACGTTTTCGTGATATTGAGTTGGATAATGAAGGCAATATTTACCTACTGACGGACAGTGGTAAGTTAATAAAATTAGAACCGAAATAGTGGTGAGTTATAAGAATGGCTGCGCCACAAGCTATAAGCTTTAAGTAAAAACAATTAAATAAATCCTTTTTACTTTTGTGGAGTTACATCAGCCTCTCGCAACTGGTTTTTCCGAACCTCCAGACACAAAAAAACTTGAAAAGAGTATCAACTCAATTCAAGCTTTTTTTGCTTACAGCTTACAGCTTACAGC
>NZ_JAHKPJ010000002.1:73023-176698 GCF_018860345.1 Psychrosphaera sp. F3M07
TTACAGCTTACAGCTTACAGCCTTCACGCTCTCATCGGAATATTATTATTCAGTAGAGTTTGTTTTAACTCCTGAATATTAATAATTTGTTTATGAAAAACACTGGCCGCTAATGCGCCGTCTACTTTTGCTAATTTAAATACATCTTCAAAATGAGATATCTCACCAGCACCACCTGAGGCAATTAACGGTAAGTTACAAGCGGCTCTTATTTCTGTGAGTTGTTTGATGTCATAACCACTTCTTACCCCATCTTGATTCATGCAGTTTAATACGATTTCACCGGCACCAAGTTGCTGAACCTTTTTCACCCAATCAATCGTTTTCCAACTGGTTTTTTGCGTGCGTGTTTCATCACCGGTAAATTGATAAACTTCGTAATCACCAGTGTCTTTATTAAAAAATGAATCTATACCAATAACAATACATTGTTGGCCATAAGTATCATGTAACTCAGTGATTAATTCTGGATTGGAAAGAGCAGGGGAGTTGATAGATATTTTATCCGCACCCATAGCTAAAATTTCACCCGCTTGTTCTACCGTTTTAATACCACCGGCTACACAAAATGGAATATCAATCACTTGTGCAATCTTAGTTACCCAAGACTTGTCGACAACGCGGTCGTCGCTTGAGGCGGTAATATCATAAAAAACTAACTCGTCAGCACCTTCCTGAGCGTAACGCTCAGCTAGCGGGACTATGTCACCAATAATTTCATGATTTCTAAATTGCACGCCCTTTACAACTTTACCGTCTCTGACGTCTAAACAAGGGATAATGCGTTTGGCTAACATGAAATTCTCAGTATGAATAAGTAGAATAAAGGCGCAATTTAATTTTCTCAGGCTGTGCTGTCAACTGTTTACGTTAATAACTTATGTATTAATGGAATAGTGGAGCATAAATGTACTACATACGTAATCATTGGATTAGGACTTTACAACCCAGTTAATTCCATTATTTTTGCTACATAATTATTATAAAAGTCAGTTCAGGGGCGCGTTAATGTCTATTCAATTTCGATTTAAAAAGTCGATGTTATTAATCCTTACCAGTTTAAGTTTGTCTATCAGTGGATGCAGTTCGGATTCAGTTGAACAAAATTCTGAAGTACAAAACATTGCGGAACCGGTTTCATATTTACAACGTGATGTGACGGACGATGTCTTTTATTTCGTGATGCCTGATAGATTTTATAATGCAGATACCAGCAATGATGAAGGTTCTAAAACGGTTTCTATCTCAGCAGGGGGATTTGATCCGACAAGTACTGGACACTATCACGGTGGCGATATTAAAGGTCTAACGGCTAAGTTAGATTACTTACAAGATATGGGTATTACGGCTATTTGGTTAACACCTATTTTGCGTAACATTGCGGTTCAAGGCGACTCTTCTGGTTATCATGGATATTGGCCATTGGATTTCACGCAGATAGATCCACATTTAGGTACTAATGATGATTTAGTGGAATTGATTGATTCTGCTCATGCAAAAAACATGAAAGTGTTTTTCGACATTATCACTAATCACACAGCGGATGTTATCAAATTTAAAGAATGCCATGACAAGTTAGAAGTTAAATTCAGCACGTCAAATCAGTTATGTGAATACAAGACATTAGCGCAAGTGAAGTCAGGCGATAAATACACGCCTTATATTCCAGAACACGCAAAAGCGGTTAAATTTCCAGCTTGGTTGAATGATACTAAGTTTTATCACAATCAAGGTGATAGTACATGGCAAGGTGAAAATTCAGTATACGGTGACTTCATGGGATTAGATGATGTTGATACCGACAACCCTGAGGTTGTTCAAGGCATGATTGATATATTTAATAATTTGATCACTGAATTTAAACCTGATGGTTTTAGAATTGATACAGTTAAACACGTTAACATTGAATTCTGGCAGCAATTTACTCCTGCTATTACCGAACATGCTAAATCCCAAGGTATCCCTAAGTTTTTTGTTTTTGGTGAAGTTTATGATGGTAATCCAGAAGTATTAAGTTACTTCACGACAGTAGGCAAAATGCCGTCGGTACTGGATTTTGCTTTCCAATATAGAACTAAGGATGTGTTTGCTTTTGAAAAAGGCACTAACAACTTAACGGATTTATTTTCTAAAGATGAATTGTATCTAGATGAAGACAGCTCGGCTAACCTGTTGATGAATTTTGTTAGTAATCACGATGTTGGTCGTTTGGGTTATACCTTAGATCAAGCGTTACCTAATGCAACTGACGAAGAAAAGGTGAAACGCGCGGCATTATCAAATGCGTTAATGTATTTTGCTCGCGGTATTCCAGTGGTTTATTACGGTGATGAACAAGGCTTTACCGGAGATGGCGGTGACCGTGGCGCGAGAGAAGATATGATGCCGTCTAAAACCCCATCGTATAACGACAATGTATTACACGGCACCACAAAAACCACAGCGGATGATAATTTTGATAAGACTCACGTTTTGTATCAAAAGTTTGCTGAGTTTGCCAAGGTGTATCAGCGTCATAACGCTTTACGAAATGGTGAGCAGGCAATCTTATCTTCATCTGATGATGCGGGGATTTTTGCATTTAGCCGCAGCACTAAAGACGAGAAGTTGATAGTGGTATTTAATTCAGCTTTGGAAGCCCGCTCTTACGAAAACGACACACTTCTGTCTTCACAAGTAGTTTATGGAGATGGTGAGTTGGATAAGAACTCGGTTAAGTTACCAGGTTTAAGTGTTTCTATTTTAAAAGTGAATTAACTGAGTCAAAGTTAAAATCGTTTTATCAAATACAAAGGTGCTTTTAGAGCACCTTTTGTTTATTTGTTATGCACATCAGGTATTACCAGTTGATTTAATTACATAAAATCAAACGGAAACTTTCCTATTTAGCACTTTGTTACGTAAAATAAACAGATTAATCACTTCATGTTTATGAACGGAAATACAATGTCTGAATTAGTACCTAAAAGCCCACTTTATATCCACCACTCTGGGCCAGCGTTAATCGAAACCCCATTGTTAAATAAAGGTACCGCATTTACCAAAGTTGAACGAACCAACTTTAACTTAATGGGCTTGTTACCTCCGCGTTATGAAACCATTGAAGAGCAATTAGAGCGTGCTTATATGCAGTACTCTAGCTTCCAAGACCCAATTAATAAGCACATTTACCTACGTAATATCCAAGATAATAATGAAACCTTGTTTTTTAAATTGTTAAATCGTCATATTGAAGAAATGATGCCAATTATCTACACACCTACGGTAGGTGAGGCTTGTGAGCGTTTTTCTGATATTTACCGTAGTAATCGAGGTTTGTTTGTTTCATTTACAGAACGTGATCAAATGGACGATATTTTACGTAATGCAACAAAACGTAATGTAAAAGTGATCGTTGTTACCGATGGCGAACGTATATTAGGGTTAGGTGACCAAGGCATTGGTGGAATGGGCATTCCAATTGGTAAGTTATCTTTGTATACAGCCTGCGGTGGCATAAGCCCAGCGTATACTTTACCGATTACGTTGGACGTAGGAACCAATAATGAAAAACTGTTAAACGACCCTATGTATATGGGAGAGCGACATAGACGTATTAGCCAAGCGGCCTATGATGATTTTGTCGACCAGTTTATTCAAGCCGCTCAAAGGCGTTGGCCTGGCGTTATGATCCAATTTGAAGATTTTGCGCAACCAAATGCAATGCCGATATTAAAACGTTACAGAGATAATGTTTGTTGTTTTAACGATGATATACAAGGTACTGCAGCCGTTACTGTTGGTACTTTATTAGCGGCGTGTCGTAAAAAAGGGCAGAAGCTGTCGGAGCAGAAAGTCGTGTTTGTTGGTTCTGGCTCAGCAGGTTGTGGTATTGCTGAGCAGATCATCTTGCAAATGATCGCTGAAGGCTTAAGTGATGAACAAGCAAGAAGCCAAGTATTTATGATGGACCGTTTTGGTTTATTAACCGAAGGCATGTCGGGTTTACGAGAGTTCCAACAAGCTCTAGTGCAAAACCAATCGAATATTGGCGACTGGAATATAGAAGGTGAATACGCCAGTTTGTTAGAAGTAATGGTTAATGCAAAACCGGGGATTTTAATTGGGGTGTCTGGTGTACCTGGACTATTCACTGAAGAAGTGATTAAAACCATGCATAAAGGCAACAAAACACCAATTGTGTTTCCTTTAAGTAACCCGATTAAACAGATTGAAGCGCGTCCTGAACAAATAATAGAGTGGACCGACGGTGATGTGATTTGTGCATCAGGTAGCCCGTTTGATCCAATAGAATATAAAGGTAAGTTTTACCATGTTGCGCAGTGTAACAATGCGTATATTTTCCCTGGTATTGGTTTGGGCGTATTGGCAGTTAAATCTAAAATTATCAGCGATGAGATGTTAATGGCAACCAGTGTGACCTTGGCAGAATCTTCACCGGTAGTGAATACTGGCGATGGTAACTTGCTGCCTAACTTGAAAGATTTACCTGAGCTGAGTAAGACAATTGCTTTTAATGTAGCCAAAATAGCTATGGAACAAGGGCATGCGTTAACTATTTCTGACGAAGAGCTAAAAGCACGAATTGAAAAGGGCTTTTGGTTACCAGAATATCGACCGTACAAACGGGTAAGTGTTTAGTTTTATATTTAAAGCCGATAAGTTTATCGGAATATGATTAAGTAAGTTATCACTAAAGGTAGGTTATTAAAGTTATGGAATATGTTCATACTATGGTTAGGGTTAGTGATTTAGAACAGTCACTTAAGTTTTATTGCGAGCATTTAGGATTAAGCGAAGTTCAACGAACCGACTCTGAAAAAGGGCGCTTTACCTTAGTTTTTTTAGCCGCGCCAGATCAATTGGAAGAAGCTAAGTTAACCAAAAAACCAACAATTGAGTTAACTTATAATTGGGATAAAGAAGAATATACGGGTGGCCGTAACTTTGGCCATTTAGCCTTTAGAGTCAATGATATCTATGCCGTATGCCAAAAACTTATGGATGCAGGTGTTGTAATTAATCGACCTCCACGTTGCGGTCATATGGCGTTTGTTAAGTCACCGGATGGCATCTCGATTGAATTAATACAGAAAAATGGCGATTTACCGCCACAAGAACCTTGGCTATCTATGCCTAATACGGGAAGTTGGTAAACCGCCAACTTTCACCTTTAACATATCCACAAGGAGAGTGATTCAATTATATAAGGCATTTACAATGTGGAGTCTATATGAACTATCCTTGGGTTAACAAAGCTAATAAATTATTTTATTGGATATTAATTTGCCAATTTTTAGTTGGATTGCTCCTGACTTACTTCTCTGAGTCAGGTTATACCCCTTTAATATTAAGTGCAGCGATCATCTCACTGCCGATCATTCTAATCACAACTAGACCATACGCTGTAATAACTCGACATACAGTGGCTGCAGCCGTTCAACTGGTTACTGCCGTGCATATTCATCAGATGCAAGGGCTAGCAGAGATACATTTTGAGATCTTCTCATTATTGGCAGCTCTGATTTTTTATCGAGACTGGAAGGTCATTTTAACCAGTGTAGTAGTGGTCGCGGTACACCACATTTTATTCTTTATTTTACAATCCCAAAGTATGCCGTTTTATATTTTCCAAGAGGGATTTGTCTTTTTTTATATTCTGTTAATCCATGCGTTCTTTGCAATAGTTGAAGGCGCCATACTGATGTACATTGCAAATGATAGCTATAAAGAAGCAATGACAGGTTTAACAATTACCAATACAGTTCACAACATATTAAAACAAGATAATGTGTTTGACCTTTCTACCGAAACCGGTACTAAAAATAGCTCAGCGGAGTTAGATGATTTTAATCGATTATTGAGTTCGTTTAGATTGTTAATTGAACATGCCAAAACTATCTCACAAGCAACCAGTGAAGCATCGTTTAATGTCTCTACAACCGCAAAGGAAATGTCTGCGTCGACTGACCATGTAGCAGAACAAGTGGATTTAATTGCTACCGCTATCGAACAAATGACGGTAACTAATAATGACGTAGCACAAAGAACAGTTGATGTGAGTAAAAATGCAGAATTAGCTAAAAATAATACGAATGACGTTAAAGTGATTATTAATCAATCCAGTAACAATATCACTATGCTGAAAAATGATGTTGTATCTACTGCTACCACAATTGAAAACTTATCCGTTAAGTGTGATCAAATAGCAGAGGTAATGACATCAATTACTTCAATTTCAGATCAAACTAACTTATTAGCATTAAATGCAGCGATAGAGTCTGCAAGAGCTGGTGAGCATGGGCGAGGTTTTGCTGTAGTAGCAGATGAAGTGCGTCAACTTGCGACCAAAACAAGAGAAAATGCGGAAGGTATTCAAGCAGTAGTTCAGTCATTGATTGAAGATGCTAATTTGTCAGTAACACAAATGGCTTCTTGTATCGACAAAGTTGAATTGGCCGTAAGTTCATCTGACGAAATTTCAAATGTCATGGATTCTGTTTTGGATAAGATTGATACAGTTGCTGATAATATTAATTCAGTTGCGGCTTCTGCTGAAGAACAAGCAATCGTTTCAAATGATATTTCACAGTCAACTCAAGGGTTACATTCAACGGCGACCGAGCAAAATGCGGCGATGGAAAAAGTACAATTTGATATCACTCAATTAACCCATCGTATTGATGAGTTAAATGGTGAACTTGAAAAATTCATCGTATGAATCTAAAACGTAATGCTTTGTATCTGATTGTTTCATTGTGGTTTGTTGGCATATTGGCTAGTTTGGTTTATATGTCAATATCCTCGGTTACTGCGTTTGATCCAGACAATCAGTTACTTAGGCAAACCTCTTCACAGGAATATGATTTGGTTTTTGCCCATCAATTGGAAAAACAACTTACTAATATTGATAATACGGTACTGCACTTTGTTGAAGAAGGTTGCCGTTGTAATACCACTGCCGAGGAGCACATTAACTCAGTATATGAACTAGCAAGGCAAAACCACTTTAAAAACAGAACCATTGATATCAACGCAATTACTTTTATACAGCAAAATGACTATTTACCAATCATTCCATCAACTCCGGCCATTGCTGTGTTTGGTGATGCCGGCAAGTTAATCTACTTTGGTCCATATTCAGCAGGTTACTCTTGCTCTGTTGGCAATGGAATTGTCGAATCTTTTATTTCGAGTCAATCCAACAAGATGCCAGGTGCTGCAATAGTTGCTGATACGTTGGGATGTTATTGTAATAGAACTTAATAATAGGGAAGTGTGTGTAAAGGTAAATAAGAAGGGAATTAATAGATCCTGAAATCAATGATTTCAGGATCTGTCGGTCACTTGATTAAGCTTGGTAAACCCAAGCTAAAAACGATTTAGAGTCACGTGTGTTCATGAATTTAAATAGTTGTGAACCAGTTTTGTCTGTAATAACAATATTTTGTTTATTTACAGAAATAGATTGTACGGGTGCTGTAACTGAATACTCCGTACCATTATATGTATAAGACATAATAATACTCTCTTAAAAATGCGTATTTCGTATACGCTTGTTTCAGAAAAGCTCTACTATTGTTTAATCGATAATTTTTTACATTTATAACTGACTATTCTGAATCAAATTAATCTTTTTTATTAAAATAAAGGTAATTTGCAATTCAGATACTTAACAACAATTAAGCTTAATATTTTTGAGTGATGACTGACTGTGAAAGGGAAAGGCATAACTAAATTACCAACTGGTAATCTGTTAGATAAACAAGATAAGAATATATAACAGGCGGGACTATATAGAGTAAATCCTAATAAGTAAATGATTTTATTATTTTAATTGCTAATTAATGATTAAACACGTCGTAATTCACCACAAGACCAGCAAAATTCAAAGCTGTTCGCATTAATTTCTCCGCATTCTATACATGACCAATCAATATTATTTTGCTTTACTTCAGACTCAATCTGCTTACAAATGTGATTGGCCTGATCATAACAAGCGTCGTCTAATAGCCATAACTCTGGCCACACATCGGTAAAAGGTAATTCACCAACCGCCCCACTTATATATTCATTTTTACGTATAAATTTAATGTCAGCGACATTTAACCCAAATTCATAAGGGGCTAATTCAATGAGTGACGAACGACTAATTAGTTTTATCATATTTTAAATGTCTACTTTTTATTCATTTTTAAATCAATTTGCTAAAAGTAACAAGCAGATTAAAACAATTAATGCGAGATGGCCTCTAAGCTCGTATAATGCAGCTAATTATTTTGTTGAGAGTGTAAAATGCAATTATTTGTTAATGACCTAACCGTGATCGATTTTTCTTATTTGTGTCCCAAACGAGGCATGGTAGGTGAAAGTTGGATTGTAGATTTGACATTACATGGTGAGCTAGATGAGCAAAACATGGTGTTGGATTTTGGTAAGGTGAAAAAACAAGTAAAACGCATTATCGATGATACGGTTGATCATAAACTTGTGGTTCCGTCTGAATACGCAGGCAGTGAAATCAATCATATAGAAAACAGTAACTATATCAGAGTTAATTTTTCTGATGCACATGGCCACTCTATCGCTATTTCTAGCCCTGACGACGCTTTTTGTTTTATTGATGCTGACATAGTATCGATGGACGACGTTATTTTGCATTTAGCTTCAGTAATAAAACCACAACTACCTGACAACGTGAAAAAAGTAGAATTAAGCTTACGAGCGGAAGATATTAATGGCTTTTATTATCACTACACACACGGTCTTAAGAAACACGATGGTAACTGTCAACGTATCGCTCATGGACATCGTTCTAGAATTCAAATTTTTGAAAACGGCATGAAAAGTCCAAAACTAGAAAAAGCATTTTCACTAGAGTGGGCTGATATCTATGTTGCCACTGTAGAAGATGAAGTGACCAATCAGCAATTAGAGTTTATTCAATGTAGTGAGTCACAAGTTGCCTTTAAATATGAATCTTCTCAAGGCAAGTTTGAAATAGCATTGGAAAAAAGTGCGGTATATGTGATGCCAATGGATACTACTGTTGAGTTAATTGCTCAATACGTGGCGGACAAAATGAAAAAACAATACCCTGACAACAGTTATAAAGTCATTGCTTATGAAGGCGTGGCAAAAGGAGCAATTGCTTATGCTGAATAAAATTATCCTGATACTGGTTATATTTTTGTCGATAAACGCTAATGCGCAAAGTAAATATGTAAACCTGTCTGGTGATTTTATTCAAGGTGGAATGGTTATTGGCCAATCTACTATAGCAGTGGAAAGTGCTACTATCGATGGTGTGAAAATTCCAATTCATCAAAACTTATCTTTATTTGCTTTTGGTTTTGACCGAGATGCTAAAGCCAAGTCTGTACTTACGATTAATTATAAAGATGGCTCGCAAGAACAAATTCCCCTTAATATTGAACAACGTGAATATAAAGTTGATAGGGTAAATGGAGTTGCAAGTAAATACGTATCCCCACCAGAAAGTGTATTGCAACGAATTCGTAATGATTCCACAATTGTAAAACAAGCTAGAGCTGGATTGTCCTTTAGAACTGACTTTACTGACGCTGCAATTAAACCGGCACAAGGCCGATTAAGTGGTGTATATGGCAGCCAGCGAGTATTTAATGGGGTACCAAAACGTCCACACTTTGGTATGGATATCGCCGCTAAAACCGGTACTGATGTAATAGCACCTTGGTCTGGAAAGGTAATGTTAGCAGAGCCTGAATTGTATTATTCTGGTGGCACTCTAATCATAGATCATGGCATGGGCATAACCACAACGTATATACATTTAAGTGCGATACATGTGGAAGTGGGAGATGTGGTTAATCAAGGTCAGTTAATTGCAGCTATTGGCGCGACAGGACGTGTGACTGGGCCTCATTTAGACTGGCGTTTAAATTGGTTTAACCGCAAACTAGATCCTCAATTACTTCTACCTTAATACACCCTGTTTTCTACTCAAACATTTAAGCTTGTTCAGTTTTAGTTACTGAACAAGCAAGCTTGTCATAATTAGTCTTGTTATTTTAACCACGCCTTGGCTTTATCCGCATCTTGTACAACTAAACTGGCAATGAACTTAGGTGAAACTTCAACCTTGAGCATGTTTTGATATAACTTGTCTTTCCTAAAGTAATGAATCGTTGTTGTTTCACCTTTAATGGTACTTAACACTTTTTCAACATTGGTGTTATTTAGACGAAAATTGCCAATTGCAATTAAGTGATCGTTAACGGCAATACCAGCTTGTTCTGCTGGACTATTCTCTAACACTTGCTTAACTACTAAGTTATTGTTATTAAGTGCCGTTACACAACCCAACCAATTGTTTTCTGAGTCATTAATAATGCCTTGAAGGTGAGTGCCGTTTTGTTGTGAGTGATAGGTTAACGCTACACCGACTTTGGCAAAAGCGTCAGTTAAATCGATTTTATTGGTGTTGTATAAAACATCATGTAACAAGTCATGGTTATCTTGGCCAATAAAGGTTTTGAATAATGCTTCAAGTTGTTCTTGGGTCGTACCTATCTGGTTTTTGCCATAGGTATGCCATGCTTGATTCATTAAATCTCTTAGTGATTGTTTCCCTTGGCTGTCGTGTTTAATAATTAAGTCCATTAAACAGGCAATCGCAGTGCCTTTTAAGTAATAACTGACAATTTGATCTGCTGCGCCTTCGTCTTGCTGATAAAACTTAGTCCAAGTATGTAAACTGCTTTCGACAACCGATTGGCGTAATTGGCCTTGGCCTTTTTCTATTCGGGTTAGTACCTTAGCTAAAATCTCTAAGTACTTCTCCTGCGTTATTGTATTGGTTTCAACCAAACTCAGATCATCAAAATACGAGGTCATGCCCTCGTAAAACCAAAGTTGCTTGGTATAAACTTCTTGTTCTAACTGATACGGAATAAACTCTTTCGGCTTTAAGCGTTTTACATTCCAAGTGTGTAAATATTCATGGCTACATAAACTTAAAAATGTGGTGTAGTTATCATCAATGTCTTGGTCTTTATTTAAAATGTCAAAACGACTACACACTAAGGCCGTTGAATTAAGATGTTCCAAACCACCAAACCCATTATCGGTCACCATAGTTAAAAATAAGTATTTATCGACCCCTTGTGGTAAACCGTCAAACATGTCGATGTGGTATTGGCATAGAGGTTTTAAATCTTGCGCGGCACGTTGAACATCACCAAAATGTTGGCCTACGGTAACGAGATAATGCGGGGTATCTGCAACTGAGAATTCAGCAACATCTAGCTCGCCAAAAAGAATTGGGTAGTCGGTTAATTCTAAATAATTATTCGCTGAGTAATCACCCCAAGCAAAACACTCATTATGTTCAACTCCAGATAGACCAGAGGCTGGTTGCCAGTTGGTTATTAATGGATGACTTGGTTTGATGAGCTCAACTAAACACTTTTGTTCTTTAAGTTCATCAATACAAAATAGGGCGCTGGCGGGATTAATAAATCCAAATTCTTGATCTAAGTAAGCCTTACGTACGCTCATATCAAAGGCGTAATATAAGTAACTAACGGTAATTTCTTGTTGGTTATGATTGATGGCAAATCGGTTTTTTGAAATAGTTGTCAGGCACAATTCGCCATTCTTATCATGGGCCTTTAATTCTAAGACGTGTTTGGCAAAGTCACGGATCATATAACTACCTGGTATCCAATTAGGTAGTGAGATATGCATCAATTTGTCGGTGCTTGGGGTAAAGGTTATTTGAATTTTGAATTGATGTTTTAGTGGATTTTCAATTGATACTTTATATTTGATCGGTGCCATTCTGCTCAACTTTAATTAGAATTGGATTAAATTTAGATTACACGATAGTTGTATGTGCGTTTATAATGCTTTTCAACTGCAGCATTTAATAAAGAGCACTCATGGAACATTCAGAAAAAGTCTTAGCCCGCATTAACTACGCAACTACTTATACCACAAAAACCGTCTTTCCTGGCAGAACAAATCATCACAATACTTTGTTTGGTGGCGAAGCATTGGCATGGATGGACGAAGTTGCTTTTGTTTGTGCAACTCGTTTTTGTCGTAAGCCTTTGGTAACAATATCGTCTGATCGTGTTGATTTTAAAGAGCCAATTCCAGCGGGTTCGATTGTTGAACTTGTGGCAAGTATCGGTTCTTTGGGTCGTACTAGTTTAGTTGTCGATGTGAATATTTTTGTCGAAGGGATGTATGAAGACGACAAACATAAAGCGATAACGGGATCATTTAAGTTTGTTGCGCTAGACGAAAATAGAAAACCAACTCCGGTTTTAGATGGCGTTGAATTGTAGTTCGTGATATTTAGTAACAGTTAACGACCTATGAAGGTATAAAAATAATCTAGGTTTTCCTAATATCAATAAAAATAAACTGGAATTTGTTATGAAATCTATTACTCAGTGGTTAGAAGAATATGGCGTAAGCCATCAAAACCAAACGAATAAACTCATTCATTATTTGTGTGTCCCTGCAATCTATATGACGGTACTTGGTTTGTTATGGTCAATTCCATTTCCAGTAGCTGATATGCCAATGTGGTTGAATTGGTCTACGGTTTTGGCTATACCTGCATTGTTATTCTATTTTTCGTTGTCCTTTGTTGTAGGCCTTGGTATGGCGGTGTTTACCGCGTTAATGGTCGTTTTCTTGCAGTGGTGGCAACTTAATATGGCGGAATATATGTCGGTATTAATCATGTCAGTAGTTGTATTTGTTGTCGCTTGGATATTGCAGTTTGTCGGGCATAATATCGAAGGGAAAAAACCATCGTTTTTAAAAGACGTACAGTTTTTATTGATCGGTCCAGCATGGATTTTATGTTTTGTTTATAAAAAGTTGAATATTAAGTTTTGATCTTCCATTTGTTTTGATAACGACAATGTCGATATTTAGTAAATAGAATTGATTGTAAAGCGACAAACGGTGCATCTGCCAAGTCAGGCGGTGATGTGCCGTTTTTTATTACATTTATAATGAAATTAATGATTTGCTTTATCCTCGTAGTTAAATAGGTAGTAGTTTGAATTTCCAAAAATTAATAGAAGACAGAAAACGCTTTTTTTGGCTATTGCATTTCTCAGGATGGCTTGGATTTGCGTTAGTGCATTACATCGGGTCATTCATGAATGACATGCGAGATATCTATGTATTTATTATCATCTCTAATGCCTGGTTTGGTGCTTTATTAACATTACCATTACGATATGTTTATCAGCGAATCTGGGACATGGCCCCTTGGAAGCTGATCTTGGCTATCCTTTCCGCCTCCTACGTGGTTGGGTCAATTTGGGTGGTAATGCAAAACTTTACCTATTGGGAGTTCTATAAATTTGGTTACAGACCTGACGCTTGGTATTGGTATTTCCGAAATTCACTAGGTGGGTTCTATATCGTTCTGTGTTGGAGTGGATTGTACTTTGGTATTAAGTATTATCAGATGTTACAAAAAGAAAAACAAAAAGCGCTAAAAGCGTCGAGTATGGCGAACGAAGCACAATTGAAGATGTTACGTTATCAACTAAACCCACATTTTTTGTTTAACACTTTAAATGCAATCTCGACTTTAATATTATGTGAAGAAAATAAAACCGCTAATGGCATGGTCGCTAAGTTAAGTGACTTTCTACGTTATTCGTTACATACAGACCCGATAAAAAAAGTACAGCTTAAACAAGAAATACAAGCATTAACTTTATATTTAGAAATTGAAAAAATTCGCTTTGAAGAAAATTTAACGGTCATTTGGTCGGTCAGTAAAGAGGCGAACAATGCATTAGTACCCAGTTTGTTATTACAACCTTTGATAGAAAATGCCATTAAATATGGTATTGCGGCCAAAACAGACGGTGGCACTATTAATATTGTGGCTAAAACATTTGGTAATGACTTATTGTTAGAAGTAAGTGATGATGGACCTGGATTAACTGCAACCAATACATCTTCAACTAATAAAGGTGAAGGGGTAGGGATTGCCAATATTAAAGACAGATTACAAACGTTATATGACGATTATTCATTTTCATTGTCAGCCAATGAACCAAATGGTTTAAAAGTTAACATTAGGATCCCTTTAGAGTTTGACTCGGAATAACCCGTATGATTGAAATCAATACCGATAATAAAATCAAAACCATCATAGTTGATGATGAACCTTTAGCCAGAAAGGGACTATTGATCCGATTAGCCGAATTTGCAGATGTTGACGTTATTGCGCAATGTCACAATGGTGTATCGGCCCTTGAGGTGATAAAACAAGAAAAACCAAGATTAGTCTTTTTGGATATACAGATGCCAGGAATGACAGGCTTTGATGTGATGAAAAGCTTACATGATGATATGGCAACGGAAGATTGGCCAATTGTGGTTTTTGTTACCGCATATGATCAATACGCGTTAAAAGCATTTGAAGTGCATGCATTAGATTATTTATTAAAACCAGTTAACGACGAACGTTTACAAGACTGCATAACAAAAGTACGTAGTCAGATTAATTCAGATAGCCAAAATGAAAATCAAACAAAACTGGTTAACATGGTGGCACAATTAATTGGTTCAGATAGTGAAACCATATTAAAAAACCTAGCCGATGGTGAGTTTGTGCCTGCTAAAGAATACAGCAGTTATATCGCGGTTAAAGATGTTGGCGAAACAACCAGAATACCAGTAAAAGAAGTCGTGTGGGTGGATGCAGCAGGGGATTACATGTGTGTGCATTGTTCAGATGGTGAAACCCATATCCTCCGTAAAACAATGAAGCAACTAGAGCAAGAGCTTGACCCTAGTCGTTTTATTCGAGTTCATCGTTCAGTTATTGTAAATTCTACCGAAGTTTCAAAAGTATTGACGTTAACCAGCGGTGAATACGTCATCCAACTAACCAATAAACACGAAATAAGAGTAAGCCGCAGTTATCGAGATAAAGTGAGAGCTGCTCTGTTGTAACAACAATTCTAACTTACGCTTAGCTGCTTGCTGCTATTCGTATACGTTCTGCCGGTATACGTAGTTGTGTAATTAAATACCCTTTAAAATCTTCTTTATAAGGCTGTAACTCTACAGCCTTTTGCATACATAAAATCCAAGCATCACTTTCAGCATGACCAATGGATAAGTGCTTGTGAGCTTGAGGAATGTTTATCGGGCCAAAATGTTCCGAATACAATTTAGGGCCACCTAACCATGCGGATAAAAAGTACGCTAACTTTTGTCTTGATGAAGTAAGATCCGATTTATGCATATCTCTGATCACTTTAGCTTCTGGTAACGAGTCCATAAAATCATAAAAGTCATCGACTAATTTAGTTATCCCTTCTAACTCTCCAGCCGCTTTAAAAGAATTATCACCCAGTCCGTAAGATTGCATGGTTAAGGTCATATATGACTTCCTAATAGATGGTTTAAGACAAGCTTATTGAATTAATAAGTTTTATCGGTCGTGGTTATTTTATTGGAAAATATGCAATTAACAAAGCGCTATTAATAACTTGTGGAACGGGAGTTTAAGGTTAAAACTCTTGTTTTGCCCCTTTAGTCATCACTTTCATATAGGTGTTCGGCAACAAGTGAAATAGCCAATGAGCAATAGTTGCTACTCGACCTAACAGTAAAGTTGGCTGTTTGTTTTTAATCGCTTTTAAGATTTGTTTAACCGCAACTTCAGGAGGGATAACTTGGCCGTTGGTGTTGTTTTTGGCTGCTCCTGGTGATGACACACCGTTATTTACTTGTACTTTAAGTTCGGGACGAGTGTTAACAAATGAAGGGCACACGACAGTAACGTCAACATTTTGATCGCTAATTTCCGCTGACAATGAACGGAAAAAACCTTCCATAGCATGTTTACTTGCACTGTAAGCTGCTCGGCCATATAAAGGTGCAAAGCCAGCAACACTAGATATAGCAACTATATGACCTTGACTGTTTATTAAATGAGGCAAACACGCCTTGGTGATATAAACGCTACCCATAAAATTAACATTCATTATGGTGCTGACTAACTCCAGAGATGTATCTTCAAATTTACTCATGTGAGTAATGCCAGCGTTATTGATTAAAATATCTAACTTACCAAAGGTTTTAATCCCTAACTGCACAGCTTGTTCAACAGCGTCTTTACTGGTGATATCTGTGGTGATGTATAACACGTCATTGGTGGATTTTAAATGCTCAGTGGTTAAATCAAGTACAATGACTTTTGCACCAGCCCTTTGTAATTCAGACGATAAAGCACTGCCTAATCCACCGGTTCCTCCAGTGATCAAAACCACTTTATTTTTAAAATTTGAATACATAATTTACCTACTGCTAATACTTTAATTAATGACTTTCTAATTGCGAAATAGCGCGGATAGTTTTAAATCGCCAACTCGCCAATAACAGCGAAATTATGATTAAACCGCCAAACAATAATAGGGCAGTTTGGTAACTAAATAATCCGGCAAAAATACCAGCTCCTAATCCACTCATGGCTGGTATAAACTGGCCAATGATAGTGTAAACACTCATTATTCGACCGCGATATTGTGTTGGTGAAAAATACTGTAAACCTGCCACTATCAAACTAATTGCAATCCCACCGCAAACACTGGCAATGATAAGTAATGTAACCGAGGTGGAAAGTTGCTCTATGACTCCAAGGGAAGCGATACCCGCACCCGCCAATGCAATGCTACTTATGCATAGCCAGCCAAAGTGAACTTTTTTCTTAATCGCCATCGTTAGCAAGCCGCCAATGATTAATGAAAATGCCACTAAGCTCAAATAGTTACCTTGTCCAGTTTGTGATAACTGCAGTGTTTGTTCCGCAACCGTAGGTAACAATACTTGCATAGGTCCCATCAACAAATAGGCGATAGCAGCTAACGACAATAACTGTTTAAGTTCAGGTGAGCCTTTTATAAATTTTAAACTCTCGACAATCTCAGCTAAGGCTTTATCTGCTGGTTTAGACTTAAACTTGATTTTTAATGGTAAAAGTAACAGCGAAGAGACGAACAATAGGCTAACCGTAGTGAACATGACTCCTTGCCAGCCAAAATCAACATTGACTAATTTAAGTAACATAGGTGCTAGACCAAACCCTGTCATTACCATTAAATTTAGGCCAATTGAACCTAACATTAGCTTTTCTGGTTTGACATAAAATACTACAGCGGCAAAACGAGCCGGAGCAACAAATGACCAGCCTATACCAGAGAAAAATGCAGCGGTTAATAACAAAATAAGTTGAGTGTCAGCACTTTGGTCAAAGGCTAAATACAGCAAAAATAAACTCACAAAGTAACTATTTTGAGCCACTAAAATTACATTGCGTGGTGAATAGCGATCACAATAAACCCCTGCAAACCAACCCAAAATAACCGGTGGCGCAAAACATAAAGCATAACCAATCCCAGCAATAGAATGAGAGTCAAACCATTCTAGTGATAGAAAGATAATACTGTAGTTGACCATATGTCCTGCCAAAAATGCGAACAGGCAGGACAATAAAAACAGGGTGAGTTTCATTAGTTAGCGTCTACTTGTTTTTTAACATCAGAATCGTAGCTTTTATCAAGATCATAGCTTTTATCAAGATCATAGCTGGGACGTAAACGGATCAAGGTTGGTTGTGCATCTTCGATGTGCCAGCTTGGAAAACTAGAATTAGTGGTATACACATCACCGTTTGGTGCAATTTCAACATCACGGGTAAAAGTTACACGTTTTGGCATAGGGAAATGTTGCCATTCTTGTTTATCAATATTAAAGCTGTACAAGGCATCGGAAGTATTACCGTTTACCCAAACGATATCGCGCTTAGTATCAACGTTAAGTGAATAGGGTGTTTCGCTACCTAGCGGATAAACAGGTAGTGGGTAGTTAGTGTAAGTTTCCGTAATAGGATCAAATTTTACTATCATCGACTCAGGAAATGCGGCAATCCATAAATTGCCTTTAGAGTCGGTACGTAAACGACGAGGCCCTTTAAATGGCGTATCGTATACCGTGACTTGTTTGGTTTTAGCATCAATTTTACCAATAGAGTCGGCTAATAAACGGGCAAACCATATATCACCATTTGGAGTGATGTCGATACCATAAGGCATAGGTAACCCAGATGATTGTTCGTCTATGCTTACCCAGTTGGCAAGTGGTAATCCCCAGTCCATTAATTTTAAGATCACGCCCATTAATGAAACCGTCACCCCTTCTTGGAAGTTTCTAGCCGGTAAGTCAAACAATTCAAACTCTTTATTAGTGCGGTCGAACATGGCAATTTGATTGGATAGTGCCATGGTGAACCAAACTCTATCTTGTTGATCAACTCTTACGGTATGTGGGTAATAACCATTATCCATGTGATGGTTTGTGAACTCTTTAGTTCTAGGGTTAAATTCAACTAAACGTTGTTGATAAGAGGTTGTGATAAAGATGTTGCCATCTTTAGGTGACTCAGCAAAAGAATGGATGCCGGCAAAGGTTTCATGTTTTGGAAAAGTAGCTAAACGAGCACTCATCAAGCCGCCATGTTTATCATACGTTTCACGTTTTAGACGGTAAACAATGAACTCACCTGTTTTTGGGTTTAGTTCGTATAATCTGTCTTGTAAGTTATCACCTATGTAAATTAAGCCATTTGAGTGATACAGCAAGTCATGCATTTGTGAGAACGAATCACCAATAGGCCAAGAGGTGATCTCTGCGTCTTGTAATATTGGAGACCAGTTTGTGCCTTTTGGAATTAATTCAGGGTTTTCGTATAATTGTTTGTAACCATTGGCTAATAATCCGGGTAATACTTCTTGTGCATCATCATGAATTCGAGCGCCATAACCTATCATTCGATTCATCACTTCTTGCCAGTTTTCTTCTGGGCGAGGGCGACGGAAAAAATATGAACCTTGTTGATGACAAAAACCACATTGTAAAATGTAGTGCTGCTTTAAGTCTGGATCATTACCCATGTCTAAAGCCGCTAACCAAGTATTGGCTGGACGAGACTCTGCACGTTTTAATACATCCGTTATCGGTTTCATGACAAAGCTGGCATCTTGATCCCCCATCATTTCTGAGGTCACATCTTCCATATCTGGCGCTCTTAAACGAATACGCACATTTTTATCAGCATACTGGCTAAACTCAACCTGACCAAGTTCATTGGTGAATTTAGTATTTACTGCACTCACACGGTTTAACTTACCATGCGGCGGGTAACCATGATCTGACTTATCTAGATTGTAATCATCAACGGCGGTTTGTCTTACCATCACATTTGAAAGCGGCTTACCGTTTTTATCCGTTACTGTAATTGTTGCTGCTTGAGCAAAAGACACACTAAATAAGGTGTTTATCAATACAGTGATGACCGCAACAAAATATAAGATTGGATTGTTTTTCATTTATTATTGCTCCACGTCTGTTGATGAAAGTTGTAAATAAGCATAAAGGGCTTGTTCAGATGTATACCTTGGCTGATGATTAAATTGTTGTTTAATTTTTGAGTTGTCTAATACCGGACGATATTTAATAAATTTCACTTGTTCAGGTCCGTATTGAATAATACCTAATGGCTTTAAAATGCTAAGTGCTGCTTGGATCAACAATGGTGGCAATGGCAAATAAGGTTTGTTGAGTCTTTTAGCAATTTGTCTCATTGATAAAGCACCATCTCCAGCGACATTAAATTGTCCGGTTATATCTGTTGTAACCGCTTCAACTAAATAATCAACAACATCCAAAGACCAAATAAAGTTAAATGGGCCTGGGTAACCAATTAGTCCAGTGATAATGCGTTGTTCAAATAGGTTCACTACAGGACCTTCAAAGTTAGGTCCGATAATAGCCCCGGGTCTTAATATCACTTGCTTCATATCAGGGTAAGTATCAACCGCATTTGCCATTATTTGCTCTACTTGTGCTTTATGAGCAGAATAAAAATAGTCCATGTTGCCTTTTGTTGGGCGGTCTTCGGTGATGAGACTGTTAATGTTTTCTGGATGATAACCATAGGCTGCACCACTGGTAGTGATTACAAACTTTTCTACACCAATTTGAGCACATAAATTGGTTAAGTTTTCTGTGGCTTGTACATCAATTTTATAAGCAAGTTCACGAGTTAAGGTTTTTGATATTTGTAATACCGAGGCCAAATGGATAAAACCTTGCGGGCGCACCTGTTCTACCCAATGAAGAAACTGATCGCTAGTAATGTCGAGTTGTTGATAAATTAAACCAGCATGTTGAGGAAATGGGTTCGGTTTTATATCCGTCGCGAAGACTTGATGTGATTGTTGTAACAAGGTTTCGACTAATTGTTTGCCAATACAACCAGCTGCACCTGTGATCATTACTTTCATTGAATTTACCTATTCTACTTTGCGTTTGGTTGGGTTGGAATTGCGCTGGTGGCAGAGAAATAACGTCTGAATGTCAGCGCAATCAATAAACCAGAAACAATATGCCAAGTGCCCCAAAATGCGCTGATAAGTGCCATGCCCGCTTCCCCATTAAATTGCGTAAATACAATCGCAATAGCTAGTGAAGAGTTTTGCATGCCCACTTCGATAGTGGTGGCCTTGATATCTCTTTGCTGTAACCCGGCAAACTTGCCACTTAAAAAACCTAATACATAAGCCAAAGCATTGTGTAATAACACGATGGTGAATATCAGATAAAAGTGCGATAAAAAGGCTTCTTGATTTCGGGTGATAGCAATACTGATAAAAGCAATAAGTGCTAAAAGACTCGTGACGTTGAATACTCGATGGATCTTTTTCGCAATATTGGGCCATTTGCTACTTATTAATAAACCTATGGCTAACGGTAGGGCTAATACAAATAACAAATTAATGAATAATGCAGTGGAGTCCACATTGATGGTTTGTAACATTAGCGCTGTGTTTGGATTTAATTGAGACCAAAATATAAAGTTAATTGGTAAAAAAACGACGGCCAATGCACTAGAAGCTGCAGTCATTGATATTGATAATGCGGTATTGCCCCCTGATAAATGGGTTACAAAATTAGAAATGGCACCACCAGGACACGCTGAAACTAAAATCATGCCTAGCTCAATACCCGCAGGTAAATCGAGTATTAAAGTTAATGCCGTGGTAAGTGCCGGTAAAAACAAAAATTGGGCGGTTAATCCAGCAATAATGGCTTTAGGCATTTTAGCGACGGCTCTGAAATCATGCCATTTAATGTCTAACGCAACACCTAATATCATACTTGCTAAAACAAGGTTTAATAACCATTGGGAGTTAGCGTCGTAATATACTTGTCCTACTTCCATATGTTTGTCTCTTTTAAAATATTGATTACATCATAACCAACCAACTTTTTGAATCAATGACTCAGTCTGACATGGTTTTGGCGCACAAAGTCAATTTTTGTTAATGGCTTTTCGATAACGAGCCGGAGAGGTCTGTTGC
This sequence comes from Psychrosphaera sp. F3M07, assembly GCF_018860345.1. GTDB lineage: Bacteria > Pseudomonadota > Gammaproteobacteria > Enterobacterales > Alteromonadaceae > Psychrosphaera > Psychrosphaera aquimarina. The sequence continues at coordinate 94,482 of NZ_JAHKPJ010000002.1, forward strand.
CATCGTTTAAAAGCTCGATTAAAGGCGCTTAACTCAGAAAACCCTAATAACTCAGCTATATCATTTAAGGAGCGCTGACTGTGGGTTAAATAATTAATCGCTATGTCTTTTTTTACCTGGTCGACTAATTCTGAAAAACTGGTGTTAAGTTCATTTAATCTGCGTTGGAGGGTTCGTTCACTGACATTCAAATAGAGCGATAAATTCTGCAGACTTGGTTTTTTATAAGGCAGTTGCGTTGCAATAAAGTCCGTAGTTACTTCGATGGGATTTTGAATCGAATGCTCTGATAGTAATGAATCTGCGTATTTGGTGAGGGTTTTGTTTAACTCTACATTTGCCCCTGAACTGGCTGATTTCAATAGCTTAGAGCTTATCACTAAGCCAGTGAAGTCATGACTAAATGTAACAGGACAATCAAAGTACTGTTGATACTCAAGCGGGGTAGTTAAACATGAATGGCTAAAGTAAACATGAAACGGTGAGGTTGTGGAACGGGTCAAGCGTCTGGCAAATTCAATCCAACTGGTGATTAATTCTTCCGCTAGTTGTTCACTATTTTCAATCGCTGGTAACCACTTTAACGTGACAGTATTATTTTCAATAGTAAAGCTGGGAGTGCCTAAACTGCCTGCAATGGATTGATATCGTCGCTGATTTGCTAATGCGACTTCAAGGGTCGGTGAGGTAAAAATAATCTGGCCTAACACACCCCATCTATCGGTATGTATATGTTGACCATACCGAAACCCTAAATTGTTCACGTGAAGGCAGGACTTTGCGTGATCGTATAAGGCTTGGTAGTGTTTGATATCTACTAATTTTTGCTGATTAAGTTGCTGCTCTGTTAAGTTAATTAACTCAAAACATTGTGTTCGTTCAATGCCTAAAATATGTAAATAATTAATAAAGCTATACACGGCATTACTGGATATATTAACCATACAAACCTAATAAAGTAGATATTCATCCCCCATTAAAGTGTTAATGTCGTATAAGGTCAAATTGTTTTTTGGTATAAAAGCTCTAATTGTATCGGACGTTTAATTTAGTTTGTTGGTGTAAATATTAAGTAAGTAAGGATCGACTTGTTTGGTTCCTAAGCCAGTTTTTTCTAGCTCGGTTAAGGTTAACTGCCCATTTACTTGCCCAGACATGACATTGTTATATCCTGAAATAAGACTTTCTACCGCAAAAGCACCTAATTTTGTGGCTAAAGTTCGATCCGCACAGCTGGCCAAACCGCCACGTTGCATATGGCCTAAAACACTTGCTCGGCACTCTATTCCTATTTGTTTAGTTAACAATTCAGCCAGCGCTAAAGCGCCATCAGGGTAGGTGTTTTCGGCTGCGACTATAATATAACTGGCATGCCCGTTATCTATTAAGTAACTATTAATATGCTGTGCAATGTTTTGGACAATTAAGTGTGGGTCGATAGCCATTTCAGGGCAAATGATTTGCTCTGCCTCAGCGGCTATACCTACATTAAGTGCTAATTGCCCACTGTGTCGCCCCATCACTTCAATAATAAAAATCCGCTCAAATGCATCGGCGGTATCTCTAATTTTATCAATAGCATCCAATGCGGTATTGGACGCAGTATCAAAGCCAATCGTGTAGTCACTACCATCAATATCATTATCTATGGTGCCTGGCACTCCTATTATAGGGATATCGGTGATTTGACTGAGTAAATGAGCACCTTGAAAACTGCCATCACCGCCAATCACAATTAACCCGTCAATTGAATTGTTGATCAAGGTTTCAATGACTTGGTTTCGATACTTTTGTTCCAACATTCTAGGACAACGCGCACTTTTTAAAATGGTCCCACCCAGGTGGGAGATATGTTTAACGTTAGCTAGGGTGAGGTCATGATGGATATCGTCGATTAAACCATTGTATCCACGCTCAAAACCAATACATTGAATATTATGAAAACTGGCAGTTGTCACAATCGAGTGTATTGCCGCATTCATTCCGGGGGCATCTCCACCAGAGGTAATAATTCCAACTGTTTTCATAACAAACATATCCAAGTTGTTTTTATTAGTTTGTCACTATTATGATCTAAAAGTAGGCTAAAAGGGTATTGATCTATAACAATAAAATATTAGCTTTATGTTAGGGTTTGTTTATCGTTAACTGAAAGATGATCAAAACTTGGATAAGTGCTACAAGATGGAACGAACGTAAATGCAAACAAGCGTGGAAAAATCTCTAATAATCATCATATTTACGCTTTTTCTAACAGGCTGCAGTGCGAAGCTTGTATATAATTATGCTGACTGGTTAATCTTTTGGAAAATAGGTGACTATGTTGAGTTGAACTCAGAACAAAAAAAGGTATTAGAAAATAAAGTAGAAGAATTACAGAATTGGCATAGGACAGAAGAATTGCCATATTATTCTGCTTTACTAAAACAATTACGAAATATTGTTGAGAACAGAGACGAAAAAGAGTTGGCTGCCTTATTCTTACAAGGCCCTATGATATGGCAACGTTCGATTACCAAATTATCTCCTGAAATCATTGAATTTTTGACTTTGTTGTCAACATCACAAAAACAAGAACTCATAACTAACATTGGCTCCATCCAACAAGAAACCAATGAAAAGTGGTTAAAAGAGATAGAAGATGGTAATCAACAACGAATTGAAGATGCAGAACAAAGAATTGAGGACTACGTTGGTAAACTAACAAAAAAGCAGAAAGAGACGTTAGTCATATATGAACAGCAACGCCCAAATATCATCCCTTTGAGGATTGAAGGGAGGAAACGTTGGTTAACCTTGTTTTCTAAAGCAATCTTACAAGATCCTGAGATTGATAAAACATTGGTGGAGAAACTACTCACCGATCTGTCGAGTCATCGTAGTATAAAACAACAAGCTTTAACTGAGCAGATTACCCAATTAAATTTGTCCAAATTTAGATATCTACTAAAATCTATGACGGATAAACAACAATCAAAATTGTTAATAAAAATAGATGACATTACTAAAGATATAGATCAGCTATCGAAACAAATTTAAATACATTTACAACATTCGTCTACTATTTAAAGTTAAATATTTGGTGTCAATGTTGCTTAATAAAAATCAAATAGACAGGCCGTTCATGTGGTAATTATCAATATAGATGTTTTTTTATCCATTTAGACTAGTCTATTGCCATTAATTCGGTTGCTAACCTTTAATTTTGGGGCGGATCAGAGTAAGTTACGGCGTTACGTTTAGAAATGACCAATTAATTAAAGGTGTATCTTGGCCAAAATAGAGTTATATCGTGAAATAAATATGCAAGTGAACGCACTTTGTGAGGGGGAACCAAACCTTATCGCAAACTTAGCAAACATAAGTGCAATATTATTCGATAGATTAGCAAACATAAACTGGGCAGGCTTTTATTTAATGCAAGACCCAATACATGGTAGTGTTCAAGAACTTGTATTAGGTCCATTTCAAGGTAAAGCTGCATGCATACGGATACCTGTGGGTAGAGGCGTTTGCGGAACTGCAGTTGCAACTAAAACATCTCAATTAATTGAAGATGTTCATGCATTTGACGGACATATAGCTTGTGATGCCGCAAGTAACTCTGAAATTGTGGTACCTATCATTATAAATGACGAGGTTGTTGCGGTTTTAGATATAGATAGTCCGAGTATAGGTCGATTTGATCAAGATGATTTAAATGGAATTGAAACTATAGTTAGTTTTATTGAAACTATTTGGCCGAAGAAATAACAACAAATGAAAGATTTTATAAATATCCATGATTACATTATTAGTTCGGAACTAGTAGGTGATTGGGATGGTAAAGAAGAAGAGGTGACTGATCGGATCAATACAATGATCCATCAGGCCTATGATATGTTCCCGGAAGACATCACAACCGAAACCGCGGAACAATTATTTGATGAATTATGGGCGGCAGTAGCAGGGCAAGAATTTGTTATTGAAGCAGAATATGATGAACTGGAAAGCTGGTTAGATACCTTTGTTCGCCAGAAGCTAGATGAAATAGAGTACGATTGATGCAAAATCAAGAAAAAACAGATTTAAATAAAGTAATTGAATTTTTAACCGTTAAGTTTCCAAAGAGCTTTAGCTTAAAAGGCGACGCTAAACCACTTAAAGTCGGTATATTTAATGATATAGCTGAGCAAATTGGTGAAGAAGATCCAGTTTCAAAAACCCAAATTAGACATGCATTACGTCGTTATACTAATAGCTGGCGCTATCTTGAGGCTGTTGTTAAAGGCGGCCAACGAGTTGATTTGGAAGGGAATGATGTTGAAGCGTTAACAGAAGAACACGTTCAGCATGCACAGGAGCAATTAGCTCAAAGCAAAGCTAAATTCCAAGAAAAGAAAAAAGCAAATGCGGGTAAGGACAAGAAACCTTACAAAAAACCGGCTAAAAATGTTGCTAATCCACCGAAAAGAAAACCAAAATCGGAAAGCCAAGGAACTAAACCTACTGCTGAGCCTCAAAAAGAACTTGTAGCCAATGATGACTTTACCGAAGGTAAACAGGTTCAAGTTAAGTTAGGCGCTTCACCAGTTGCTGCGACAATTGTAGAAACATCAAAAAATGATGTGTCAGTTCAATTGGCTTCAGGTATGGTGATGAAAGTAAATAAGGAAAATATCTTCCAAGCATAGGAGTTCATATGCAGATAGTTAAGCGTGTTTTTACATTACCCTTATTAGTATCGTTATGTGCGTCATTTACCATAAACGCATCTATTGAAAATGAGACATTTGATACACCCAAATTAAGCCAAGAAGCTCAACATGAAACAGCTTCTAAAAGAATGACCTCTTGGTTTTTAAGGTATCATTATAAAAAAACACAGCTAGATGACGAACTGTCTGCCAAAGTGTATAAAAAGTTTATTGAAAACTTGGATTACAACAAAAGTATCTTCCTACAAAAAGACTTAGATAATTTTGCCCAATATCAATATAAATTTGATGACGCAATTAAAGCCGGTAAATTACAATTTGCTTTCGAGATCTATGAAGAGTCTATCAAAAGACGTATTGAACGTTATGATTATTCTATAAAAGTACTCGACAGCAAGTTGGATTTTGAAAAAGACGATGTGTTTTATTATGACCGCGAAGATGCCGCATGGCCTAAAACGGTTGCTGAGCAAGATGAATTTTGGCGTCAAAAAACCAAGTATGACGCATTAAACTTAAAACTAGCTGGCAAAGAAATTCCGCAAATAAAAGAAACGTTAACTAAGCGATATACCAACGCCAAACGACGTTTATCACAAACACAAAGTGAAGATGCATTCCAATTAGTCATGAATGCATTTGCTACTAGCATTGAAGCACATACTTCCTATTTATCACCACGTCGCTCTGACCGATTTAATATCGATATGAACCTTGAGTTAGAAGGCATTGGCGCTGTATTACAACCGGTTGATGAATACACAGTCATACGCAGTTTAGTCCCAGGTGGTCCGGCTGATAAAACTGAAAAATTAAAACCAGAAGACAAAATCATTGGTGTTGCTCAAGGCAAAGACGATTATGTTGATATAGTCGGCTGGCGTTTAGATGAAGTTGTTGAGTTAATAAAAGGTAAAAAAGGCACAGAAGTTAGACTGCAAATAGTCCGTGGTGAAAATACCGGTGTTAACTCTAAAGAAGTGGCGATAATCAGAGATAAAGTTTACTTAGAAGATAAGTCAGTTGACTCGCATGTATTTGAACCGGTTACGAGTTCTATAGATAGTAAAATTGGCGTGATAACCGTTCCAAGCTTCTACAATAATGTGTCTGGCGATGTTAAAACTGAAATTAAAAAGTTAAAAGATCAAAACGTAAGCGGTATTGTTGTCGATTTACGTGGTAATGGTGGAGGTTCATTAATTGAAGCTTCATTAGTGACCGGTTTATTTATCGATAAAGGTCCGGTTGTTCAAATACGTAATAGCGTTGGCAATATTGACGTAAGAGGGGATTACGATGGTGTTACTTATTACGGTGGTCCGTTAACCGTATTAGTAGACCGATATAGTGCCTCCGCTTCTGAGATCTTTGCTGCTGCATTACAAGATTATGGTAGAGCGTTAATTGTTGGTGAGCAAACATTTGGTAAAGGCACGGTTCAGCAGTTTAAACCGTTAGAGAAAATGTATGACCGTTTTGATAAAAAACTGGGTTCGGTGAAATATACCATAGCTAAGTTTTATCGTATCAATGGTGGTAGCACGCAGCATAAAGGTGTAGTGCCGGATATTCTATTTCCGTCGGCGATAGAGTCACCTGAATGGGGCGAAAGTCAAATGGATAATGCTTTACCTTGGGACAATATCCGTTCTGTGCAATACTCACCAACGCCTTCAATTAGATCACAAGTGAATGCACTAACAGAGCGTCATAACCTTAGAATTAAATCTGAGCCTGAATTCTTATATTTGAAAAACGATATCGAAGAATACAAAGAAGAAAAAGAACGTAACTTTATCTCACTTAATGAAAAAGTACGTTTGGCTGAAAAAGAAAAGAATAAGGCTAAAAACTTAGCTCGACTTAATGAACGTTTAACCCGTTTAGGTTTAGAAAAAGTAGAATCGCTAGATGAAGATACACCTAAAGAGTTAGATAAGTTAGATCCATTCTTAGAAGAAGCGGCTCAAATTATTGCAGACTTAATCTCAGTTGGGCAATTTGCAAAAGTTGTAAAATAAACAAAATAGTTAATTAAAGAGCAGCCCCAGAGGCTGCTTTTTTGGTATTAAAACAAAAAAGTGTAACAGGCGATGAGATGAAACAAGCCTTAATATTTACAAACAAGGCACTTTCAATCGACGTTAGTTTTACACACTGTTTGACCACATTAAAATCTGTGGTATTGGTATACATAAATTAGTAAATGATGAGCCCTTCATCATGTTATTAATATAATTATTATGTCTAGAAGGACTTAAGTTTTGAAATCAGTTAAATCACCAAGTTTTATTGATGCACTTATTCCGGTGCTATTTTTGGTTATCTTATTAGCGGTATCGGTTGCTATATACGGTAGTGATAGTTCGTTTGGTCCCAATCAAATAATTTTAATCCTAGCGGCTGGTGTTGCCAGTATCATCGGTTTAAAAAATGGCCTCACTTGGAAGGCAATTGAAGACGCCATGATCCATGGTATTTCGGTGTCCATGGGAGCAATTTTCATCTTGTTAGCGGTTGGTTCTTTGATTGGTACTTGGTTATTGTCAGGTACGGTTCCAACATTAATCTATTTTGGCTTACAAATATTAAGCCCCGATTGGTTTTATGTTGCAGCTTGTTTATTAAGTGCAATCGTGGCAATGAGTATTGGCAGCTCTTGGACTACAGCGGCCACTATTGGTGTTGCGCTAATGGGGATTGCAAATGGTATAGGCGCAGAGCCTGCAATTGCTGCTGGTGCGGTAATATCTGGTGCTTACTTTGGTGATAAAATAAGTCCTTTATCTGAAACTACAAATTTAGCCCCAGCAGTAGCTGGTAGTGATTTGTTTAGCCATATTCGTCACATGTTATGGACAACGGTTCCTTCGTTTGTGATTGCCTTAATTTTATTTACCATTCTAGGTTTTACCGAAGATCGTGTGGCTGCTAATGTATCGGTTGATAGTGTGCAAGATATCATCTTAGCTAATTACAACGTATCTATGTTTAATCTAATTCCATTAGTCCTACTTGTTATCATGGCACTTAAGAAGCTGCCAGCGTTTCCTTCTATTTTCATCGGTGCATTAATTGGTGCCGTATGGGGATTTATATTCCAACAAGAGCTATTGGCGAATATTGCTAATAGTACTTTGCTGATTGACCATATATCTATTATCTGGACGGCGATGTTTGATGGTTTCTCCATAACCACGGGTGATGATGTTATGGACAAGTTGTTAAGCGGTGGTGGTATGTCTAGCATGCTGAACACTACTTGGTTGATTATGACGGCATTGATGTTTGGTGCGGTAATGGAAAAAGTAGGTTTGTTGGCTGTATTTGTACAAGGAATTTTAAAAGCCGCTAAATCAACAGGCTCATTAATTACCTCAACCATATTTACTGCGTTTGGCACTAATTTAATTACGGCCGATCAATATATGTCGATTGTTATGCCTGGCCGCATGTACAAAGAAGAGTATGAACGCCGTGGGTTAGATAACGTTAATTTATCTAGAGCATTAGAAGATGGTGGAACAATTACCAGTGCATTAATTCCATGGAATACATGTGGCGCATACATGGCTGGTGTTTTATTGGTTAGTCCATTGGATTATTGGCAGTTTGCGTTCTTTAATTTAATAAACCCTGTTTTGGCAATCGCATTTGCGTATATGGGTTTTAAAGTTTTAAAAAAATAAATCTGAAATTATAAGATAAGCAGTGCCAACTGCTTATCTTATAAGTAAACTTGGTCCGTTTAATTGATTTTCTCATTAAACGTTTTTACCGTTCAAATTCCTGCAAGTGACCTCTATGACTACTGAAGCAAAATACTTAAAAGATTATCAACGTCCAGATTTCTTAATTCCAGAAACAGAATTGTTTTTTAATTTAGATGATGAAAAGACCTTAGTACGCAGTAAATTAAACGTGGAGCGAAATGGCTCTCATAATCGACCACTTGTATTAGATTGCCAGGTGAAACAAGTATTAAGTGTCGCCATAGATGGGGTTATGGTTGAATTTAAGGTTGGACAAGAGCAACTGTTTATCGATGTTCAACAACAAGTATTTGAATTAGAAATTGAAGTCATTGTTGATCCTATTAACAACACAGCATTAGAAGGTTTGTATAAATCGGCCGGGGTATTTTGTACACAATGTGAAGCTGAAAGCTTTAGGCGTATTACCCCTTATTTGGATAGACCTGACGTATTGTCAGTATTTACGGTTACTATTTTTGCTGATGCTGAGTTATATCCGCACATGTTATCAAACGGTAACCTCGTTGATTCAGGTGTCGTGTCTGAAGATGATGAAACTAACCAACAAATCAGTTGGGTGAAATGGCATGACCCACACCCGAAACCAAGTTATTTATTTGCCTTAGTCGCTGGCGACTTTGATTTATTAACGGATGAATTTGTTACTCAGTCAGGCCGCAAAGTAGACTTAGAGTTATTTGTAGATAAAGGCAATTTACACTTAGGCCATCATGCAATGGCATCTCTGATCAAGTCGATGGCATGGGATGAACAAAGATACGGACTGGAATACGATTTAGACAAATACATGGTTGTTGCTGTCGATTTCTTTAATATGGGCGCGATGGAAAATAAAGGACTGAATGTATTCAACAGTAAATATGTTTTGGCCGATTTAAATACAGCAACAGACCCTGATTATCATGGGATAGAAGCGGTTATAGGGCATGAATATTTCCACAATTGGACGGGTAATCGTGTTACTTGCCGCGATTGGTTCCAGTTAAGCCTTAAAGAAGGACTAACGGTTTTTCGTGACCAACAATTTAGTGCCGACATGGGCAGTGAAGTATTAGAACGTATAAGCCATGCGAACATCATTAGAACCATGCAGTTTGCTGAAGATGCAGGTCCAATGGCACATCCAATAAGACCTGAAAAGGTTATAGAGATGAATAACTTTTATACAGTGACAGTCTATGACAAAGGCGCTGAAGTAATTCGCATGATGCACAGTCTATTGGGAGAGTCTGGTTTTAGGGCTGGCATGGATTTGTATTTTAAACGTCATGATGGCACAGCCGTCACTTGTGATGATTTTGTTTCTGCGATGGCAGATGCAAACAACAAAGATTTAACTCAATTTCAAAATTGGTACTCACAGGCTGGAACCCCAAGTGTCGTTGTTACAGAACGTAAGACAGACAAAGGTATTGAATTAACATTATCGCAATCATTACCAACACGACCACCTGAAGAGCAACACAAGCCGTTAGTGATCCCAGTGAAATATGAATTGATAGCGAATGAAGGGGGGCAAAGCCTAGAGCGCGGTACGATTATTTTTAATCAGAGAAAGCAAACGTTTACATTTGATTGTACGGCCCCTGCAACATTAGTTTTATTTGAGAATTTTTCAGCACCAGTTAAAGTTCAAAGAGAGCTGACTCAAGCACAGCTTATTCATATAGTAAAATATGCAACTGATGAGTTCTGCCGTTGGGATTCGATGCAATCCTTATGGTTGCAACAAATCAATGGGAAAAGTGACGATTCACAAGGTTTAATTGATGTCATTGAATATCTAATCAACAATGACGATATCGCACCGTCAATTAAAGCTGAGTTGTTAACACTACCAAATTACACCAGTATTGCTGAAACGTTTGATGTCATCGACCCTGCACATATATTGACGGTTAAAACGGCAATTACACAGCAAGTTATCGCTTCTTTATTCCCAGCTTTTATCCGTTTGTTATCTGGGCTTAAGAATATTGAAGATGGGTATGTACAAAGTCATGTTGCCCAACGTCGTTTAAAACACGTGTTATTAACCTATTTATCGTATAGCGACCATGCTGAAGTGGAAGATATTATCCGCCAGGTATACTTAAACTCAACAAATATGACTGAAAAAGTATCAGCGCTAGAAGCTGCTAGAGTCTATTCATCAGACTTATTAGAGCAACTATTAGCAAAAATGGACGCAGAATTTAAAGGTAACGTATTAGTGTTTGATAAAATGACATCAGCTATTGCTCGATTACCTGTAAGTGACGTTTATCAGAAAATGCAATTATGGTCAGAACATGCGTTATTTTCAGATAAAAACCCAAATCGTGTTCGTTCCTTGTATGGGGCTTTTGTTATGCAAAACCCTGAGCAATTTCATGATGACAGCGGGAAAGGGTATAAATTCCTGACTCAATTATTGAAAAAGATGGATAAATTAAATCCTCAATTAGCATCAAGAATGATATCGCCATTATTAAGTTGGAAACGTTACGAGCCAACAAGAAGTGCATTGATGAAACAACAATTAGATGAATTAAATGGTTTAGATTTATCTAAAGATTTATTTGAAAAAGTGAGTTCTGCGTTAGGTTAGTTATGACACGTAAATTTAGATTTTATTTAACATTATCGCCGGCAGAGTGTCGTCAATACTACGAAGGGTTTTATAAATCGATACAAGTAGTTGCTCATACCGGTCAACGAATCCAGTTTCCTGCAGAGCATATTCGTTCTTTTGTAACCACAAGTGGAATCAACGGATTGTTCGAACTTGAACTTGAATCCAATAATAAATTTAAATCTTTGCAAAAACTCTCTAACTAACGGTATTTTACGGAATAAATACTCTAATAATAATTAAATATAGCGCTTGCGTGCTTGTTAAAATGGTGTAATTATTAGGACAATTACGCTCATCCGATGAGCTTAATATCCTCACTTATAAATATAAAAAATAATCTTGAGAGGACAAGGGGAGAAAAATATGTCTAGAGGGGCGAAAAAGTCTGCTTTAAAACCACTTGTTACAAGTATTGCTTCAGCAATCATTGCTATGCAATCTTTTGGCGGTCATGCAGCAAGTTTTGAACTTGGTAATTTTGATATACAATTTGATTCAATTTTCTCTGCTGGTGCGTCGTACCGTATTGAAGATAGAGATTTTAGTCTGATTGGTAAATCTAACAATCAGTTGTTCGACTGGTCAGGTTATAAAGCCACTGCACCGCAATACGCCAATACTGAAATTTGGCCTACCTACGGCTCTTATTCAACGAATGGTGATTTATCAAACTTAAATTACGATCCAGGCAAAGCATTTTCACAAGTTATCAAAGGTTTACATGATTTAAGTATCGATGGCGACGGTTACGGCGCATTTGTACGTTTTATGTATTATAAAGATTTTGCTGTTGAAGGAATTGGTTATAAAGATCCAGTTTCTGGCGTTAGTTTTGATCCTTGTGTTGATTCAGAAGCTAAAGAGTTAGCTTGTGAAGATTTCCGTTTCTTGGATATGTACGTTTATGCAAACTTTGAAATAGCTGATAAACCAATTTCAATCAAAGTTGGTGAACAAGTTTTATCTTGGGGTGAAAGCACACTTATCCCTCATGGTATCAATGTGGGTGCTGTTGACGTAGCTCGACTAAAAACTCCGGGTTCAGATTTAAAAGAAGCTTTTATTCCAACCGGAATGGTTTGGGCTAATATTGGCTTAACTGATAGCTTATCATTAGAAGCTTTCTATCAATATGAATGGCAAGAATCGCGTTTAGCGGTATCAGGCACTTATTTCTCTACTAATGATTTCATATCTGCCGGTGGGGCATTAAATGGCGTGCAATTAAACTTTGCGTCAAACCCTGACATGAACCGTGCGGAATTAATTAGCCAACTAAACGATATAAAACCTTTAATTGCTGCTAATCCAGCACTTGCTGGAAGTGCTTATTTAGCATACCCAACAAAATACGCACTAAGAACCGCGGACTTAGATCAAGAAGCGAAAGATTCAGGCCAGTTTGGTGTTAAATTAGGTTGGTTTGCTGAAGATCTAAATTACACAGAATTTGGTTTTTATTACATTAACTACCATAGTCGTCGCCCATTAATCTCTGGTGGTGCATCAGACTTTACTAGTGCCGCTATTATGGAAGATTTAACGACGATAGCGACTCAAGGTGTAAGTGTTGATAATATCAGTTCATTAAATGCCTTTACTAAAGCTGCTGTATATTTCCCTGAAGATATTCAATTATTTGGATTCAGCTTTAACACCACAGTTGGTACGACTGCGGTATCTGGTGAAATATCTTATCGTCAAGATGAACCTATTCAAATTGATGATGCTGAGTTGTTATTTGCTGCTATGCCGGAGCAATTAGCTAATGCAGGTTTACGTGGTGAATTAGCGGGTATCTCTCAAATGGGAGATCACGAAATCGAAGGTTGTGATATACCTTTAGGTGGCGTTCAACCAGGTGCGACGGCCAATGGTTATTGTTTAGTAGACTCAGTTCAAGCCCAATTCACACTAATACAGTCATTTGGTCCTACATTAGGTCTAGATAACTTAAATGGTGTGGCTGAATTTGGTTACATCACTATTAATGATTTCCCAGATCACGATATAATTCGTTTTAATGCTCCAGGGACTGCTCGTTCAGGCGCTACCACTGATGATATTTCAGCGGGTGTTCTAGCTGGTGTGCAAAATGGTGTTGATCCTGAACCAAACTTCCCAACGCAAGATGCTTGGGGTTACCGTTTAGTTTTAGCGGGTGAACTTAACCGTGTATTTGGTTCGTTTAATTTAAAACCAAAGGTTATTTTTTCTCACGATGTTGATGGTATAACACCAGATCCATTATTCCTTTTCCACGAAGATAAAAAGTCAATTAGCATGTCTATGGACATTGAATACCAAAATGTTTCATTTGGTATGGCCTATAATGCATTTTGGGATGGCGTTGGTACGATTAACCAAATGGCCGATCGTGACTTTGTTTCTTTCAATATTAAATATTCACTATAAGGGATGTTACTTACTATGAAAAAGATCACCTTATTGACCTCTGCACTAACTTTTGCATTAGCATCAGTTGGCGCGAGTGCAAAAATTAGTTCTCAAGAAGCTGCAAAACTTGGTGGCGAGTTAACGCCAATGGGCGCAGTAAAAGCGGCCAACGCTGACGGTTCAATCCCTGCTTGGAATGGCGGTATTACTACCCCTCCGGCTGGATATACTCCGGGTATGCATCATCCTGACCCATTCTCAGGAGATAAAATACTTTATACCGTTACTAATGCGAACAAAGAACAATATAAAGATTTATTAACACCAGGTGTAAGTAAAATGCTTGCAACCTACCCAGATACTTATAAGTTAGATGTCTACCAGACTCGCCGTACAGCGTCATATCCAAAATATGTTTATGATGCAACTAAAGCGAATGCGACTACTGCAGAACTTGTACAAGACGGTAATGGTATTAAAGGCGCGGCGATTGGAGTTCCATTCCCTGTACCAGCTAACGGTTTAGAAGTTATTTGGAACCATATCTTACGTTACCGTGGTGTTTCTGCCATACGTAACGGCGGACAAGCTGTACCTACAGCAGATGGTGATTACACTTATATTGGATTTGATGAATCGATAATGCTTGATTACTCTAAGCCTGATGCAACGGCAAAAGAGTTGGAAGAAAGCAATATCTTATTCCGCTTTAAACAAAAGATCACAGAGCCAGCTCGATTAGCAGGTACCGCTCTATTAGTTCATGAAACAATGGACCAAATAAAACAACCTCGTCAAGCTTGGACTTATAATGCTGGGCAACGTCGAGTTCGTCGTGCGCCAAATGTTGCATATGATGCACCAGGATCAGCAGCTGATGGTCTTCGTACAACAGATGATTTTGATATGTATAACGGCGCACCAGATCGCTATACATGGAAATTAAAAGGCAAAAAAGAAATATTAATTCCTTATAACAGCTACAAACTGCACAGTGACTCATTACAATATGATGACATTATCAAACCTGGGCATATTGCAACGGACGTTGTTCGTTGGGAAAAACACAGAGTTTGGGAAGTGGAAGCTGAACTTAAAGACGGTATTAGCCATGTTTACAAAAAACGTGTGTTCTATATTGATGAAGATAGCTGGCAGGTATCAATTGCCGACATGTACGACAATCGTGATGAGTTATATCGTGTAGCTGTGGCTTATGGTATTAATTACTATGAAATCCCAACACATTGGAGTACGTTAGAAGTCTATTATGATTTAAATTCACGTCGTTATATCGCGATAGGTCTAGATAATCAGGAAGATATGTATGACTTCCAGACTGAGCAGCAAGAAAGAATGTATACACCAGCTGCGTTAAGGCGAGAAGGGAAGTAACTCGTTATATAAAAACGGTTGGATTTTCCAACCGTTTTTATTTGTCCTTTATTTCAATACCTCGTTATTATTTATCACGCACTATTTATCAAAAGTTATTAATCTATGAAGTCACCTATGTTGAATACAATGTTTAAAAATATCCTCTCAATTATGCTTGTTGGTACAGTATTTACCGCTGTTGCACAACAACCTACAGCCGCAATGAAATCAAAATTAGCGCCAAAGCAACTAATGACAGATATTACGCTTGCGGGTTCTAAGTTGGTTGCGGTAGGTGAAAGAGGGCATATTTTAATTTCTGAGGATGGTGAGCAATGGCAACAAGCCAATGTTCCTGTCAATGTATTGTTAACGTCCATTGATTTCAAAAACGATAATGTTGGTTTTGTAACTGGTCACGATGCAACCTTATTAAAAACCACAGATGGTGGTTTAAACTGGTCAATTGTGAATTACCAGCCAGAGCTTGATAAACCATTACTAGATATTAAAGTCCTGAATAATAATGTGATTGCTGTTGGGGCGTACGGCTTGTTCTTGCAATCGACAGATGCAGGAGAAACATGGCAGGACTCTTTTCAAGATGAATTATTAATTGAAGACGATCGACTTTATTTAGAAGAATTAAAAGAGTTCGAACCAGATACCTACATTAAAGAAAGACAATATATGCTGCCGCATTTCAATAGCATCAATGTGATAGGTGAAGAGTTATATATCGCAGGTGAAGCAGGCTTTTTGGCAAACAGTGATGTAAATGGCGCAGATTGGCAGGTAATTGAAACTGATTATTTTGGTTCTTATTTTTCCATAGTTAAAGTGGAAGACTCATTATTATTAGCCGGATTACGCGGTAATTTGTTTAAAAGTGAAGACGACGGTGAATCTTGGCGCTTATTAAACACCGGGGTTAAAGCAACCATCAACTCAGCCTTCAAAGATAGCCAGGTTACGTATTTTTTCGCTAATTCTGGAAATGTTTTTTATACCTTAGATAATGAAGTAATTAACAATTATGTCCTCGATGATGGTAAAGCGGTAATGGCAGGTGTTGTACTAAATAACTTTGTATATCTAGCGACAGAAGCGGGCATCAAAAAAGTCCCTACCAGCGAATTCACTTCAAATAAAGCAAGAGATTAAATAGATGTTTGTTAAAAGTATAGAGCAGTTCTTATTCAAGCAACGAGCCTTTGTTATTGGTATTTTTACAGCGATAACGTTGGTTTTAGGTTATCAAGCTTCCAATATTCACTTAGATGCTTCATTCAATAAAAATATTCCGCTCAACCATGAGTATATGAAAACCTATGTTAAACATAGTGCTGATTTCGGTGGCGCAAACTCTATCTACATTTCGGTGTGTGATAAAGAAGGGGATATATTCAACCCTGAGTTTTTTGAGTCTTTAAAAGCCGTTCATGATCAATTATTTTTTATTCCTGGGGTTAATAGAACCTTAGTATCTTCATTATATTCACCATCTACACGTTTTATCGAAGTGGTTGAAGATGGTTTTGCCGGTGGTCCAGTTATTCCTGCAGATTTCCAAGCAGACAAAGCTGGTTTAAAACAAGTTAAACAAAATATTGAAAAAGCAGGAATAATCGGACGTATGGTTGCGGATGATTATTCGTGTGCAATGGTTTCTAGCCAATTGTTGGAAACCAATCCAGATACAGGTGAAAAACTTGACAGTATCGCCTTAGCACAACGTTTAGAAACTGAGATAAGAAGTCAGTTCGAAAATGATAAAACATCAATACACATCATTGGTTTCGCTAAGATGATTGGTGATGTTGCATCAGGTGCAAAAGACGTTGTTATGTTTTTTGCAGTGGCCATTGTGATCACTGCGTTAATGGTTTGGATATTTATCCGCTCAACGGTATTAACAATATTACCAATAGTGTGTTCTATTATTGCTGTAATCTGGCAGTTGGGTATGTTAAACACCTTAGGGTTTGGATTAGATCCTATGTCTATTTTGGTACCGTTTTTAGTCTTTGCTATCGGTGTGAGCCATGGTGTGCAAATGATTAACTCCATTGGTAAACGAGTACATGAAGGCTTTACCGCGAAACAAGCCTGTAGCGCTAGCTTTTGTACTTTATTAATCCCAGGTGGAATAGCGTTAATGTCTGACACAGTTGGCTTCTTAACGCTATTAACTATTGATATAGGGATAATCAAAGAGTTGGCAATAACCGCCAGTTTAGGTGTGGCAGTTATCATCTTTACCAACTTATTTTTAATGCCGGTATTAGCGTCTTATATTGATTTTGATAAGCGATTCAAAGCGCTGCCCGCCGACAGTCACGACCATTTATGGCGTGCCATGTCTAGTGTAACTAAACCTAAAAATGCAGCAATTATTTTAGCCATTACCGCAGCGTTATATGGATTTGGTTGGGTTAAAAGCCAAGAGATGAAAATTGGCGATATGAAAGCGGGCGCTCCTTCGTTACATGAAGAAAGCCGTTATAACCAAGATACGTTTTTAATTACCGATCGTTATGCAATTTCAACCGACATTCTAAAAGTCATTGTTGAGATCCATGATGATAATCCAGATGACGAAAAAACGTTCGATTGTACCAGCCATCAAACCATGGACTTGATTGACCAGTTCCAATGGCGTTTAAGTAACGTAGAAGGGGTTCAGTCAGCAATTAGTTTATCGACAGTTGCGAAAGTCGTTAATACTGGTTACAACGAAGGCAATTTAAAATGGCGTTCATTGCCACGTAATAGCTCGACATTAGTGCAATCGACTGCTCGTATTGAAACCAGCACTGGGTTATTAAACCGTAACTGTAGTGTGATGCCTATCGTATTGTTTTTAGAAGATCACAAAGCTGAAACGATTGAACGTATTATTACTGAAATCAAAACGGCTAAATCTGAAATGGAAACTGACCAAGTTAAGTTTATGCTGGCATCAGGAGCCGCAGGCGTTATGGCAGCAACGAATGAAGCCGTAGAAGCCGCTCAAGTGCCAATGCTTTGGTATGTGTATGGTGCGGTGATTATATTATGTTTAATTAGTTTCCGTTCTGTTAAAGCCACCGTTGCTGTAGTACTGCCATTGTTTGTGGTCTCGACATTAGCCCAAGCATTAATGACTTACTTAGAAATTGGATTAACGGTTTCAACCATGCCAGTTATTGCCTTAGGTGTTGGTATTGGTGTGGATTATGGTATTTATATTCTATCCACCATGATTGATGCATTAAGAAATGGTAACAGCTTAACGCAAAGTTATTTCTTAGCCCTTAAAGAGCGTGGTAGTGCTGTATTATTCACTGGATTGACCTTAGCAATAGGTGTAAGTACATGGGTATTCTCAGCGCTTAAATTCCAAGTTGATATGGGTATATTGTTAACCTTTATGTTCTTAGTGAACATGTTGGGGGCCGTCATTATTTTGCCTGCTTTGGCATCTGTTCTTTGGCGTAAAGAAAAGTAAACAAATAAAATGTGATTATTTTATTTAGTTTTTTGTGAATAAATATATTAAAAAGCGGCGTAAAGCCGCTTTTTTATTTACCCCCTCTGCATATCTTTTGATTTCTAACTAATCTATTGAATTCTTTAGTGTTACTACCAGTCATAATCTACTTCTCTAATTTAATAAATAGGTCTAAACTGAGGGTAATTCATCATTTTACTGGGCGTTAAGCCTGTTTGTATGAAGACTGAGTTCGTCAATTCAACAATAATTATAAGTTTTATAATAAAAAGGAAACTGTAATGACCTTATTACGTAATTCCTCATCGGTGATCCTTAAGAACGTCGCCAAATTAATAAATGAGAAGTTACCCGCCGAACGTCAAAAATTGGTCGAAGATTTTGCCTCACGCTTGTTTGAAAACATGGCGTCGGAAGATTTAGATAGACGAATTGACGTAGATTTGTACGGCGCATCTCTTAGTCTATTTAATGCTTTTAACGAGGCATTTGAAGATGAGCCTGTTATCCGAGTATTTAATCCTGAACTAGGCGCAGACGGTTGGCAGTCAGAACACACCATAGTGCAAATTGTGGTTAATGACTTGCCGTTTTTAGTTGACTCGGTTCGTATGGCGTTAAACCGTTTATCAATCACATCGCACTTGTTATTACATACTCCAGTAAAAGTGAATAGAGATAAAAGCGGCCAAGTAACTGAATTCATCGATTTAAAAGCGGGCACTGGTACTCATCAGCAAACTGTATTTCTGATTGAAATAGACCGTCAAGGCGATAAAAAACAATTAAGCTCTTTAACCAAAGAGTTAGCCTCAGTACTTGATGATGTTGGTATTGCAGTTCAAGATTGGAAACCAATACAAGAGAAGTTGGCTGCTTGTATCAATGAAGTCAAAAAATCAAAAGTATCCAATAAAGAAAATTTAAAAACCAGCTTAGCGTTTTTAGATTGGATTGCCGATCATAACTTTACTTTAATGGGTTATCGTGAGTATGCCGTGTCTGCTGTTAAAGGCGACACTTTAGTTCAAGGTATAGACGATACCTCTCTTGGCCTAATGAAAAATAGACCAAGTACTGACAGATTATTATCTGAGTTATCACATACCGGCAGAGCTGAAGCGTTGTCTGATAATTTATTAGTGTTAACTAAAACCAATTCTCAATCACGAGTTCATCGTCCGGCGTATTTAGATTATATCGGGATTAAAAAATTAGATGCTCAAGGTAATGTAATTGGTGAATACCGATTTGTTGGTTTATATGCGGCAAGTTTATATAACTCAAGTGTTAAAGACATTCCGTTATTAAATGAAAAAATTAATCGTATTACTGAAAATAGCTCATTTGCCAAAGAAACCCATGGTTATAAAGCGCTATTAAATGTTCTAGAAACCTATCCTAGAGATGAGTTGATTCAGGCTACGGATGAACATTTACACGAAGTCGCCATGGGTGTTTTGCAGATGCAAGAACGCGATATGACGAAACTATTTATTCGTAAAGATACCTATAGTCGTTTCTATTCTTGTATGGTGTTTGTTCGTCGTGAACGCTACAACACTAAACTTCGTAAAGATACCCAAGACATATTACGTGAAGCGATAGGCAGCGATGGTGAAGTTGAATTCACTACTTACTTTTCAGAATCACCTTTAGCGAGAACACATTATATTGTTCGAGCTAATAAACAAGATGTTGAAATTAACGTGAAAGAAATCGAGAATAATTTGATAGAAGCGGCTAAAACATGGGACGATAAATTAGCAACAGCCTTAACGAAAACGTTTGGTGGTGCTAAAGGTAAAGAACTTGCTACTCGTTACAATAAATCCTTCCCAAGAAGCTACAAAGAGGCAGTATTGCCTTCTACAGCAACGGTTGATGTTACGTATTTAGAAAAACTAAATAATGATAACAAATTGGAAATGTTGTTTTATCGTTCACAAGAAGCGACTGAAAAGAACGCCGTTCGTTTAAGTTTATTCCACAAAGATGAGCCAATTCACTTATCCGACGTATTGCCAATTTTAGAAAACTTTGGTTTACGTGTTATTGGTGAAACGCCATATGCCGTTGCCACTGAAACCGGTGAACATTGGATCATGGACTTCACCATGACGTTAACCAATGGTGATAACTCAGACTTTGAAAAAACACAGCAATTATTCCAACAAGCGTTTGCCGCAGTTTGGAGTAATCAGTTAGAAAATGATGGTTTTAACCGTCTAATTCTAGGCGCTAAATTAAGTGGTCGCCAAGCATCAATCATACGTGCATACGCAAAATATATGCGTCAAATTGGTGTGACATTCTCACAAAGTTATATTGAGTCTACGTTTGACCGTTATCCTCAAATTGCGGGTAAATTGGTCACGTTATTTACTCATAAATTTAAGCCAAATAAAGACAGCGTTAAAAAGTACGACAAAACTAAAGATGAGATATTAGTTGAGTTAGATAACGTAGGTAACTTAGATGATGATCGTATTATACGTTTATACATCACGTTAATGGATGCAACGTTACGTACCAACTTCTACCAAGCAGCAGCCGATGGTTCAGAAAAACCGTATATCTCATTTAAGTTATTGCCTTCGTTAATTCCAGAAGTGCCATTACCAAAACCTAAATTTGAAATATTCGTATATAGCCCTCGTATTGAAGGTGTGCATTTACGTGGTGGTAAAGTTGCGCGTGGTGGATTACGTTGGTCAGACCGTATGGAAGACTTCCGTACAGAAGTTTTAGGCTTAGTAAAAGCTCAACAAGTTAAAAACACGGTTATCGTTCCTAATGGTTCAAAAGGTGGTTTTGTTTGTAAACAAATGCCAACTGAAGGCGGCCGAGATGCCTTTTTTGCTGAAGGGCAAGAGTGTTACCGTACATTCATTAGAGGTTTGTTAGATTTAACTGACAACATTGTACATGGTGAAGTTGTGCCTCCTAAAGATGTTGTTCGTCATGATGAAGACGATACCTATTTAGTGGTTGCGGCAGATAAAGGGACTGCAACCTTCTCAGATATCGCTAATGCTATTTCAGAAGAATATAACTTCTGGTTAGGGGACGCGTTTGCATCTGGTGGCAGTGTTGGTTACGACCATAAGAAAATGGGTATTACTGCTCGTGGTGCTTGGGAATCCGTTAAACGTCATTTCCGCGAAATGGGCATTGATTGTCAAACTACAGATTTCACTTGTGTTGCTGTAGGTGATATGGCTGGTGATGTATTTGGTAACGGTATGTTGTTATCCAAACATATACGCTTGCAAGGTGCATTTAACCATATGCATATTTTCATTGACCCAAATCCAGACTCAGCTACATCTTATCCAGAACGTCGTCGATTATTCGATTTGCCACGTTCTTCTTGGGAAGACTACGATACAAAACTGATTTCAAACGGTGGCGGCATTTTCTTACGTAGTGCAAAATCTATTACGTTAACGCCAGAAATGAAAAAAATGTTGGGTACTAAAAAAATCAGCATGACACCTAACGAATTGATCAGAGGTTTGTTAACCATGGAAGTTGATCTTCTGTGGAATGGTGGTATCGGTACTTATCTTAAATCTAAATATGAAACAGATGCTCAAGTAGGCGACCGTGCAACGGATTTAGTTCGTATCAATGGTGCTGAGCTTAAAGCAAAAGTATTTGGTGAAGGTGGTAATTTAGGTGCTACCCAATTAGGTCGTATTGAATATGCACAAAGTGGTGGCCGAATTAATACCGACTTCGTTGATAACGTAGGTGGTGTTGATTGTTCAGATAACGAAGTTAACATTAAAATATTGTTAAACCAGTTAGTTACTGAAGGTGAATTAACCAAAAAACATCGTGATCAGTTACTTTATGACATGACAGACGACGTATCTAAAATTGTATTAAAAGACTGTTACCGTCAAACCCATACTATTTCAGTTACTGAATTAAAAGGCGCGAGTTTGTTAAAAGAGCAAATGCGCTTTATTCACGCCCTTGAAAAAAGTGGCAAGTTAGATCGTGAAATAGAGTTCTTGCCTTCAGACGAAGCTATTGCTGAACGTCAAGTATTAGGACAAGGGTTTACTCGTCCAGAATTAGCGGTATTAGTTGCTTACGGTAAAATGGTATTAAAAGAACAGTTTGCTATTGATGAAATTGATCAAAATCCATATTACTTAAACCTATTAATTGAAGCGTTTCCGCCGAAGTTACAGGAAAACTACAGAGAACAAATCCAAAAACATCCACTGCGCAAAGAGATCATTGCTACTAAGTTAGCTAATGAAGTGGTGAATGATATGGGTTTAAACTTTGTTGAGCGAATGAAAGAAGAAACGGGTGCCTCAGTTGAAGAAATACTGACTTGTTACATGATGGCACGTGAAGTATTCGACTTACCAAAATACTGGTCTCAAATTGAAGCGTTAGACAATAAAATACCGGCCATTGTACAAACAGAAATGTTGCATCAAATGCGTCGTACCGTTCGTCGTACCGCGCGTTGGTTCCTAAGACATAGAAATAAATCTCTGGGCTTAGAACAAACGATTGAGTTCTATAAAGGTACGTTTGACCGATTAAGCACTAATTTACCAGAGTACTTAATTGAATCGGAAGCTAAGAAACTAACTGCAGCTGAAAGTGATTTTGTGAAAGAAGGCGCACCAAAAGAATTGGCCGCTTATATTGCGCAATTAAGTTCAATCTTCTCTGCAATGGACATAGCGGATGTGGCTCAAAGTATGAACAAAGATGTAGACTTAGTGACTAAACTTTACTTTAGATTAGGCGCTAAACTTGGTTTACATTGGTTCTTAGATCAAATTACCAATCAACCGGTTGCAAATCACTGGCAAGCCCTTGCTCGTGCTAGTTACCGCGAAGAACTAGATTGGCAGCAACGTGCGTTAACGTCTGCTGTCCTTCATTTTGATCAAACGAGCACAGACAGTGAAGAAATGTTTGAAAACTGGTTAGCCGAATTTAAACAAATTCTTGGCCGCTGGAATCAAATGTTAGCTGAATTTAAAACCTCAGATAGTCATGAGTTTGCTAAGTTCTCCGTGGCGTTACGTGAACTTATGTTATTAAGTCATCACTGTGAGTCTTCAGTTTAAAGGGTCACAAAACCAGACCAAAAATAGGCAATGAATTGACTAACAATTTAATGCCTAAATCTATAAAATACGCCTCATGAAATTAATTCAGAGGCGTTTTTTTATTTCTCTGTTTTAACTCCGAATTATAAATCCAAAGGATGCTTAGAATGTTATTTGAATTAGCCAAAAAGTTTATGTTCACCCAAGACGCAGAATGGGCGCATGAATTTGCGTTAAACAGCTTTAAACGATTTGCTAACACGCCACTTAGCTTAGCTTGGAGACAAACGGTACAAGATAAGCCGGTTGAGTTATTGGGTATGACATTCCCAAATCCGGTCGGACTTGCAGCAGGTTTAGATAAAAATGGTGAATGTATAGATGCATTTGGTCAAATGGGGTTTGGCTTTGTTGAAATTGGCACGGTAACGCCAGTAGGGCAAGCGGGAAATCCAAAACCTCGCATATTCCGTTTACCAGAACAAAACGCCATCATTAATAGAATGGGCTTTAATAATCACGGTGTAGATAACTTAATAGAAAATGTTAAGAAATCTAACTTCAAAGGAATTTTAGGTATCAATATTGGCAAAAATAAAGATACGCCAAATGAAACGGGTCATGAAGATTATGTGATCTGTATGCAAAAGGTGTATCAATATGCTGATTATATTACCGTGAATATTTCTTCTCCAAATACGCCAGGTTTACGTGATTTACAATTTGGCGATTCGTTGAATACTTTATTGTCAGCGGTAAAAGAACAACAAACTTTATTAAACAAAGAACACGGCAAATACGTACCTGTGTTAGTTAAGATCGCACCGGATATGGACGACGTTGCAATTGAGCAAGTTGTTGAATGTATTGTCTCTGAAGGCATGGATGGCATTATTGCTACTAATACCACCTTATCTCGTGAAGCGGTTAAAGGCTTAAAACACGCAGAAGAAGCGGGCGGATTAAGTGGTAACCCTGTAACCGATATGAGCACAGAAGTAATACGTAAAATCCGTCAGATCAATGCAGATATTCCAATTATCGGTGTTGGTGGGATTAACGATGCACAAACCGCTAAAGATAAATTGGCAGCTGGTGCAAACTTAGTTCAAGTTTATACCAATTTCATTTATCAAGGACCTAAGTTGATAAAACAGATAGTGAATAATCTATAAATAGTAATGTCTGATTACACGCTAGTTCAGTTTGATTAGCCGTGTTTTTGGTTATGGCTGGAATTGCGTAACCAAGTCAGTTACATTAATTTACTAGATACGTTAATAGAGTTTAATTAGGTGGTGTTTTTTGCAAAACAACTTGGTCAATTGGTATTGGAAAATAGATGTAAATTCTGAACAACTTGTTTTGTGTTTATCTAGTGATATTCATTTTCCAACACTTTTTTGTCGCCAACAGGTATCGTCATTGACGTCACCACAATGTGCATTTACCACAGAAGATGCTGAGTTATATAGCGCATTTCGTGATTTGTTAGGTACAACGAATTTAAATCAAGAAGCGCAGTTTACACTTGCGATAAATGCGACTGCAGCGTGTAACTACTTAACACCTTGTGCGACTAAAAGTTGGTTTTTTGAAACCTTAAGTAAAGATAAAAAGACTTTTGAATGTGGTGATATAGTGGAAACACAGTCGTTAACGCTTGGTTATTATTTAGTGTTAGACAGCGACCCTTTAACATCTACCATTATTCTATTATCACAAAAACAACAAGTTGACTCCAACCGAGTGTTTAATCAGGGTCAAGTACTTAAAGTACACAATGACCGTTTAGAAAAGAAATCAAATATTGAGTTATTAACATTATGAGTCGAGTAATTATATTAGTAGCCGACGGTTTAGGTGTCGGCAGTAGCGCAGATGCAGAAAAGTTTGGCGATGTCGGAGCCAACACCTTTTTTCATATATATGAAAAAATGAAACAATTAACATTAAGTGGTCAAGGTCATGACTTACATTTGCCTAATTTAGCTAAATTAGGCTTGTTAGCGGCTTGTGAAGAAGCTAATGGCGTAACCATGGAGTTAGATTGCAAAACCGATCCAATAGCCGCTTATGGATATATGCAAGAGATCTCAACAGGGAAAGACACGCCAAGTGGCCATTGGGAAATGGCAGGGGTTCCTGTACTTTTTGATTGGGGATATTTCACTGAAAAAACCAATAGTTTCCCAGAGGAACTAATCAAAGAGTTAGTTGAAAAAACAGGTGTTGCAGGCATATTAGGTAATTGTCATGCGCCGGGTACGGACATTTTAATCAAACATGGTGAACAACACATAAAAGATAAAATGCCTATTTGTTATACGTCTGCGGATAGTGTATTTCAAATAGCGGCTCATGAAGAGCACTTTGGCTTACAACGTTTATACGACTTTTGTGAAGTCGCTCGCGAGTTATTAGACAAATACAATATTGGCCGTGTTATCGCACGTCCATTTTTGGGTGAGACACCTAGTGAGTTTAAACGTACAGGTAACCGTCGTGATTTATCAGTGTTACCACCTAGTCCAACTATGTTAGACAAGTTAGTCGCTAATGGTGGTTCAGTCACTAGTATTGGTAAAATTGCTGATATTTATGCACATCAAGGGATCAGTGAAAGCATCAAAGCAACAGGATTAGAGCAGTTAATTGATACCACGATTGCACAAATGCAAAAGCCAGGAACCAATCAGATTATATTCACTAACTTAGTCAATTTTGACCAAGACTTTGGGCATAGACGTGATATACCGGGCTATGCGGAAGCGTTAGAGTATTTTGATACCCGTTTAGCAGAAATCATAGATAACTTACATGACGACGACATTTTAATGATCACTGCCGATCATGGTTGTGATCCGAGTTGGGTAGGCACAGATCATACAAGAGAATATGTGCCTATGTTGGCTTATCAGAAAAATATGCAGCCAGTGAACTTAGGTAAACGTGATACTTTTGCTGATATGGGGCAAACCATAGCGGATATCTTTAATTTACCTGCAATGGAATACGGTCAATCATTTTTAAAGCTGCTTGTTATTAAATAGCTGAAAAATACTTTAATTAGTTATAAACATAAAAAAACCTTAGTCAGTAATTAAGCCGATACGGTTACGTGGATCTAGTCCTTATCTCGGTGTTACACAAATAGATAGAATCAAGGGCGTTTATTGAGTAAAGTCAACTGTATAACTTAAGAGGGAATATAATTTATGGCATTCAACCTAACCAGAATGACTGTTTACGCTTTGATTAGCGCTATGGAAGAAGATTTAAGAAATGTTATAAAAGCCCATATGGGTGAACTGACAATTGAGGATGGCTCTTTTAATCAAGAATTAATTACAAAATCAAAAGGCCGTCTTGAAAAAGATATTGGTCTATTATTTGGTGATATAGAAACTACTGAGTTGATTGATTATTGGGATTTGGGCGATACTTTTCAAACAATAAATGCTAACCCAAAAAAGTTTCCAAAACATATTTCTAACCAAGTAAAATCTTTAACAAGAAAGTTTGAAATACTCGTTCCAATTAGAAATCGAGTAATGCATATCCGCCCATTAAGTTTTGAAGATTTGCCATTTGTCTCTGAGTTATGTGAAAAACTAACTACTGAAGATCGTACATTTTGGAATGCAACAAGTGAAACTTTAACTCTATTGAAGGATGATCCTAGTTATGTCCTAGCTATGGATATAAAGGCATATGATGACGATTCTTCAATTAGCCATAATCTCCCTTTACCAGACTTCGATGAAACTGGTCTAATTGGTCGAGATGAAGTAGTACAGCAAGTTAAACAGCTATGTTTAGGCAGTTTCCCAGTAATTTCAATAGTAGGTGAAGGTGGCATAGGCAAAACAGCTTTAGCGCTTAAAGTAGCATATGAGTTACTAGAAGAACCAGATTCACCATTCGATGCTATTGTCTGGGTAACTTCTAAGACTACACAAATAACTGTCAATGAAATTATTGATATAAAAGGTGCAATTAATGACTCTCTAGGTGTTATTCAAGAAATCTCAGATAACGTCATAGGTAAAGGGGCATCTCAAGATCTTTCAGAAATAAATGAATATCTATCTGCTTTTAAAATCGTTTTATTTATTGATAATTTGGAAACGATTTTAGATGATAACATTCGAAACTTTGTTGGCTCGTTACCTAACGGTAGTAAAATAGTTATCACATCAAGAATTGGTCTTGGCGCTTTTGAGTATCCAATAAAATTGCAAGGTATTGAAGAATCTTATGCATCACAGTTTTTAAGATCATTAGCAAAGTTGAGGAATGTAAACTCTCTTTCAAAATTAGACGAAAAAATATTAAGGCAATATGTTAATCGAATGCACCTAAATCCTAGTTACATTAAGTGGTTCGTCAGCTCGATTCAGGCTGGAGCTGCTCCGGAAGTAGCTTTACAAAACTCAAATCTATTTCTAGAGTTTTGTATGTCAAATGTATATGAATATTTGTCAGAAGATGCTCGAAATTTAACTACCGCCTTACAATGTGCTCCGGGATACCGAGATCTACCCGAACTTAGTTATTTGACAGGATTTGAGTCGTTAAGAATACAAAAAGCTATCCAAGAGTTGATGTCTACAAACATGTTGACTGAGGCTTCAAAAGTTAATGGCTCTAGTGTTAAGAATACATACCAAATATCTGAACTAGCTAGGGCTTATTTAAATAAACAACATAAGCCATCACAAACATTTCAAAAAAGCATACAACAAAAGCGAAACAAGCTAAATTCCCTGTTTGAACAGCAAATGTCTAACAGAATAAATAATAAATACCACATGTCTAATATAAAGTTCAGAGACAAATCGGATCGGATAGTTGTTAAGATGCTTCACGATGCTATTAAGTATTTGAATGATGGAAAACATGATAGAGCATATGAGGTTCTTCAGGAAGCACACAGGCTATCGCCTGAGTACTTTGAAGTTGCAAGAGTATTTGCTTATTTTTATCAAAAAAGTGGTAATTGGAACGATGCTCGTGAGCAATATGAGCTTGCAATAGTTTTATCACCAGATACTCCTCAGCTCCATTATTGGTTTGGTAAATTTCTATTACACCAAGAAGAAAATGTTGACGATGCACTGACCCATTTCAAAATAGCATATGATCTAGACTCAGTCGCAGGATATGTTGCTATGTCACTAGCGCGATGCTACATGTTCAAACATGAATTTGATAAGTCTAGGGATGTATTAAAAGAGATTGAAAAAACAATTTCTCAGACGGATGAACACCTTATGAAAATGTTTCTAGATACAGGAATCCAGATTTACTATCGGATAGCAGACGATTTGGCTGGTGCAAATGAATATGTAAAAGCACTATCTTCGTTGTGTGATATGAGAAAAGCATTTGATCTTTTACCTTCACACTTCAAAGATAAGCATATGAGACAAAAATTAGGTAAATGTCGCTATACTTACTCAAGGGTTTCTAGGGCTTTATCAAATCCAGATTATGAATCTGATTTAGCAGAACTTAAAACTTGGTTTGAAAATGAAGCTATTGACTTTAGTTAATTGTATTTGTTGAAGATAAATTAACTTTTCAATATCAACGACACCTCTTGCTAAACATACTCTCATAGCTGGGGTGTCATTATACTTTTCAGATAATTGGCATTAATTATAAAAGACACGAAAAATATCTCTTATATTCTGGTACATTTCTGGATTATAGGGACTGTCTCCATTCCATAATCTACATTGATTAGAGCCTGATTGAAAAGGTCTCTCAAACATATTAACTCTACGCCTGATTTACATGAAAACCTGTTTATGGCGTGTAGAGAACTTTTTCGATAGAGATTTGCTTGATGCTCTAAATCATGGCGGTCATTATTAGTAAACGATGAAATACGTTCGTCCGGCTCACTCATCGAAAGCATTGGATTTTTTTACCCAGCATCAACTGATTTAGGAGGAATATAAGGGGGAGTTCATATTCTTTACAATCACATCATTTACTACTCGATAAAACTCTTGAGAAGTTGATGTTGAATACAAATTTAAGCTTCAGCTAATAAATTAAGTTCTAGCTGATAATCATCCATAACATAACCACCACCTATGTCCGCACACAACTCTTTCACTTTAGTAAAGCCTATTTTGTAATAAGCATTGATAGAGCCATGATTGTATTTATTAACGGTTAAATACACTTTGCTTTTATGATGATCTCGCGCGGTTTGGATAATAAAGTTAGTAGCTAATTTTCCTAATCCTTGTCCTCGTTCAGAACTTAATAGGTATAATTTACTTAAAAATAAATCCGACTCTTGTAATTGAAAACCGCAATAACCTACAGGTTTACCATTATGGATGATCAAGTAAAAATGGTAATTCTGATCGGCAATTTGTTTACTAATCTCAGCTTTGGAATGGAAGTGAGTTAACATGTAATCAACTTGTTCTGAGCCTATGATTGGCGTGTAATGTTCAGTCCAAATAATGTGGGCTAACTCAACCACTTGATCAATATCTTGTTGGTGTATGACTGGTTTAAACATGGTCACTCTAAAATTAAATAGCTGGTAAATGGTAATAAGTCGCGAGTACATTTGCACAAGCGGCTAATTTTAATTGAAAGGTATTTTCGACTTGAGAGCTGTCTTTCATCGCGACATTTAACTCGTCGTTAGAGAACATAATCATGCAAATGAAACTCTGTTTGGACATATCGTGATTATAGATCGCGGTTAATCCTGGCAAATTAATAGGGATCCAGTTTTTGTCGCTATCGACTTGCAAATCTAAAAATTGGTTTTCTGGCAAAATAGTAAAGTTCATGTTTACCACTAAACTCTCATCCCCATACCAATTAGCACCTAAGGCTTTAAAGTTAAGCCAAGCTTCTAACTTACTGATCAAGAACTGAGAGTTCTTATCGTTGGCTTCAAATAAACCTTTGGTGGTTAAGGTGATAGGTAAGTCGGTATCCATAAGCTTCCTAAATGTTAGATAGTCGTTTTATAAAGTGGTGATTAATGACGATATTTACGAATTTGGATCAATATGCCCATTTTGGGGTGATCTAAATAATGAAGATCCCCTGAATAAGATTTTCGAGTTTGTTTGAAGTTGTAATTTTTTAAGTAGTTAATCGTTACTAACTCTTCATTAGTAACTTGCGTCGACACATCTGTGCTCGTTTCGGCCTCGACCTTTGACATCGCTTTATCTTCAGTTAATTTCGCCAAAAACTGCTCAGGATTAATTACCTCTTGGCTTAATTCTCTGAAATTAAACTGCCCCTCTAAATACAAATAATGATCTAAGTGCACTTGAATAAAGCCATCAAGTTGCCAAGTTTCATCAGGTAATGCATTTTGTTTTGGGTAAATCAGTGAACTGTTTTTGAAATCGACCACAGCGCCTGATTGCAGTTTTTTCATAAAGTTTGTAACGTTATTTCTGACATCGTTATTTAAATCAGGTGCCACATTTTCAAGAGGCGTGGTTTCTGGTTCATCATCCATATCTTGTTTAAAGATTAATTTTTCTGAACCGTCGTATCTAAATCGTTCAGTATAATTATGCCCAGCGACTAGGTATACCGGACGAGATTCGCGTTTAGATAAACCCGGTTGACGCCAACCTATATGCAGCATAGGTTCCGTATTAGGATTTTTTTTCAGTTTATTAAAGTGCGACGTTAATTGTAAATTTTGTTCGGCTAACACATAAACATTATGAAAGTCATCATGATCCCCAGCCGTTACTTTGGTTGGAATAACATCAAGTGGAACTTGGCTGTTAATCGGTTTCTCAAATAAAGGCACATTGTTCACTAACTGCCAATAACCTGATAATGACTCGCTCGGCATCAAACACAGCTCATTAGTAAACTGCCATTTGTTATTAATTAACTCTTGATAACCGCTCATTTGAGTATAAAACTCTTGTGGTGACAGTGGGGCGTCGGGGTTTATATTCGCCAGTGGATTTTTATCATGATGACATTCTGGCAAACCCGCTAATAATAATGAGATATCAGGTTGTAATAAATCACGTACAAGATCCCATTGTCGACGTTTGGTTAATGATTTTACATTTTGTGAAAACTGTTCACGTAAGTTAACGTTATCGGTGCGCTTAAAAATGATCATTTCTACTTCAAACCAACGACCATCACGTGACTTAATGCCTTCCACAAGCTCTTCTGTTGGAACTCGTGTTGACGCGTCTTCTTGCGCCGTCAAGTTACTTGTAAATGAAAACGCAGGGGCTAAAACAGACACTAACATTAATGCCTTAATCTTTACTTTAAACGTTTCAATGTTAAACAGATCCAAGTTTACTTCCTTTACTAAAATAATTAGTCGCTGACGTGCTATTTTTTAAGTTTGTGCTCAAAGTCATTAAGCATCGAATTTATCAGTTTTATCCGATCCTCGGTATCTTTATTTTCCAGTACAAACTTAAGTTTGTTACCGCCATCCAGTTTATAAACACTAGGGTGTTGCTGAATTAAACTAATGATAAATACTGGGTCAACTTTAGTGTTGTCACCAAAGGTAATACTACCACCTCGAGGTCCACCTTCAATTTTAGTAATACCTAACTTTTGCGCTCTTTGCCTAAACTCACCAACGGTAAATAAATTTTTAGCCGCATCTGGTAATAAACCAAAACGGTCGATAAGTTCCACTTTAATTTCATTCAACTCATCCACATTAGTGCATGTAGCAATACGTTTGTATAAACTTAAACGTATGTTTACTTCGTGAATATAACTGTCTGGCAATAGAGCTGGTATGCGTAGCTCAACTTCGGTTTGCTTCGCGTTTAAGGCATCTAAGGTGAGTTCTTTGCCTTGTTTAAGGGCTTCAACGGCTTGCTCTAACATTTCCATGTATAAAGTAAAACCAATTGTGTGTATTTGACCGGTCTGATCATCACCTAATAACTCACCAGCACCACGTATTTCTAAATCGTGTGTGGCTAAGGCAAATCCTGCACCTAAGTCTTCTAGTGATTCAATCGCTTCCAAACGTTTAATCGCATCTTTGGTTATTGATTTAGGTGGCGGTGTTAATAAATAAGCATAGGCTTGATGATGAGAACGTCCCACACGGCCACGTAATTGGTGTAACTGCGCTAAACCTAAGCGGTCAGCACGTTCCATAATAATGGTATTGGCGGTAGGTACGTCAATGCCGGTTTCTATGATAGTTGTACACAATAATACGTTATATCGTTGATGATAGAAGTCACTCATGATGCGTTCTAAATCACGCTCTCGCATTTGACCATGGGCCACCACAACTCTTACATCAGGCATTAACGCTTCTATATCTTTGGCGCGTTGTTCTATGGTTTCAACATTGTTATGTAAGAAGTAAACCTGACCACCACGATTGGTTTCACGCATGATGGCTTCTTTAATTAACTCCAAATCGTATTTACGGACAAAGGTTTTAACCGCAAGACGTTTTGCTGGAGG
This sequence comes from Psychrosphaera sp. F3M07, assembly GCF_018860345.1. Lineage (GTDB taxonomy): Bacteria > Pseudomonadota > Gammaproteobacteria > Enterobacterales > Alteromonadaceae > Psychrosphaera > Psychrosphaera aquimarina. Next base: position 127,415 of record NZ_JAHKPJ010000002.1, read on the forward strand.
TGTTGCAATAATAGATAAGTCTCGCATGCCACTCATGGCCATGTTTAACGTTCTTGGAATCGGCGTAGCGGTCAGCGTTAATATATCTACATCAGCACGCAGTTTTTTAATCGCTTCTTTTTGTTTCACCCCAAATCGGTGTTCTTCATCTATGATCAGTAAACCTAAATCTTTAAACTTAATGTTGTCTTGTATTAATTTATGTGTGCCAACGACTATATCGACTTTACCGTCTTTTAACTGCTCTAAAATTTCAGTTTGCTGTTTGGCTGACTTAAATCTGGATAATACTTCGACTTTCACTGGCCAGTCGGCAAATCGGTCGGAAAAGTTTTCATAATGTTGTTGTGCTAATAATGTGGTTGGCACTAATACCGCCACTTGTTTACCGTCATTAACTGCAACGTAAGCTGCTCGCATTGCCACTTCAGTTTTACCAAAACCAACATCACCACAAACCAGTCTATCCATAGCATTTTTAGATTTCATGTCGTTGATAACTGCGTTGATGGCACTTTGTTGATCGTCGGTTTCTTCAAAAGGGAAAGAGGCCGAAAATTGACGATACCCATCACGATCTAAGCTGTATTGATAACCCGGTTTTGCTGCACGCTGAGCATAAATATCCAATAACTCAGCGGCCACATCTTTGATTTTTTCTGCGGCTTTTTTACGGGCTTTTTCCCAGGCATCTGAGCCTAGTTTATTCAACGGAGCCGATTCGGTATCGCCGCCAGAATAGCGACTTAATAAATGTAGATTGCCTACCGGAACATATAACTTAGCTTCATTCGCGTATTCTATGGTGACAAACTCACTGGCCATGCCGCCTGCATCTATAGTTTGTAACCCAAGGTAACGTCCTACCCCATGCTCAATATGTACGATAGCTTGGCCCAGTTTTAACTCAGCTAGGTTTCTGACTAATGCATCAGTAGATATATTCTTCTGGCGTTTATTACGGTTACGCTGGCTTACACGGCCGCCTAATAATTCTGTTTCCGTTATAAAGGTAATCGGTACTGAATTATTTTCGACTAACGCCAGCATTTTAAAGCTGTGTTCTAACGAGGTAATTACAATGCCAATATCAGAATTAGACTGGATAAAGTCGCTGATAGTTGGGTGTTGTGTGGGTTTTAATTGTGCTTGTTTTAACAGTTCTAATAAGGTTTCACGTCGTCCTGGAGATTCAACGTTAAATATAATGCGACCTTGTTGTTCTTTTTGTTCTAACACATAGGCGATTATTTTATTAAATGGTGATTTTAATTGGCTATCAATAACAATGTCAGGAACGGCTTCGGTATTGGCATTGAACTTCCCGGCACCAGCTGGTAATACACCTTTTTCAAGTTTGATCGATGGCCAATTATTGAATTGACCAAATACTTTATTGATCTCCAAAAATAACTGACTTGGTGGTAATAGGGGACGTAACGAATCAACATTTAAATTGTTATATCTGTGTTCGATATCGGCAAGGAAATGTTCCGCTTGTTGTTTGATATCACCCACTTGGATGATTTGACTGTTAGTTGGGAAATAATCAAACAAGGTTGCCACTGAGTCAAAAAACAGCGGTAAGTAATATTCAATCCCGGCAGGGAAACTGCCTTCGGTGACTAACTTATATAAACTGTCTTTTTCGTTTCTAACGGTAAAGGCTTCGCGGTAATTATTTCTAAATAACTCTATGCCTTTACTATCTAAAGGAAACTCATGAGCTGGCAGTAAGTTTATCGAATCGACTTTATCTTTACTGCGCTGAGATTCAGGATCAAAGTACCTGATGGTATCTATTTCATCGTCAAAAAAATCCAACCTAAATGGTTGGTCGCTGCCCATTGGGAATAAATCTAAGATGGATCCTCGTACTGAAAATTCACCATGTTCAATAACCTGTTCCACGTGACGATAGCCGTTACTTTCTAATTGCAGTGTTAACGCCGAAATATTGTTGGTGTCACCTGCGGCAAAAATAAAACTATTGCCCTGAATATACTCAACCGGACTTAAAAAATGCATCAAAGTGCTAATAGGCACTATCACTATGCCTTTGGTCATTTTTGGCAATTGATATAAAGTTAAAAGTCGCTGTGAAATAATGTCTTGATGCGGAGAAAACGTGTCGTATGGCAGTATTTCCCAATCAGGAAAAGTAAATACGTTAAAGTCATTTGGTACTAAAGATAATATCTCAGCTTCTAATCGGTGTGCCGCCGGAGTGCTCTCTGTAATGACGACAGTTACTCGGTCTGAATATAATGCACTTTCTGCAATAGCTAACGTTTTACTGCTACCGGTAAGACGACCCCAAGAGATCTTGTCAGACTTAGTTGCGGTAGAGGCTTTAGGTATTGGTAAATTGGTGAGTTTTGTTAACGGCAGGGATGCGGTTGAAACCTTGTTAGACACTAATTATTCCATAACAAACGACAATAATGACGTTAGTGTAACTTGATTGGCATGATAAAAAAAGAATCCGGCATTGAGTTGTTTTTCATTTTGGCATCCTATCTGCCAGATGACGTGAATGATGGGGGGAATTTTGTTAAATAGATTGAGTGCTTTTAATTCGTTTTGTGAAATTACCGTTAAATTGAATTTGTAAGGACTTTAAGGTTTCACCTTGACGACGACCATACCTTTTTTTAACAGCCAAAAAAGGTAGGCGACTTTTTATAATTAAACAGAGCGCCGCTCCTAATTAATATTCATATCTTCAATACAATTCAGTTTTATCTTCAAAAACGGGATTTACATTCGTCCCTTGGTCATCTAATTAAACATCCTTGTTTCGATAATATCCCATCATCCATGATGTGAAAAACAAGCCTGTATTCGACATCCTCGCAACTGCGTCCTGCGTTTTTCTACTTACATCCATCCATGGATTAATGTCTCATATTTTGGAAAATTTAGTTTATTTCAGGAATATTAAGATGGAGGGGCAAAATCAAAATCAAAAGTGATTTTAGCTGTTCGCTCTTTTGTACTAGATATTTAACTCTTCAACTTTCATATTAGCCAGCAATTTTATTTATTAGATCTCTGTTTGGTTTTGTTCAATAACAACTTTGATTGTTGATGCAATGATGCTCTTACCACCACTTCACGGTCTTCATCTCGGATACGGTGAAACACGACTTTGTAAGTATATGATGTTGCTGGGGGTTCGTTATTTACAATATCTTCATCTGGGCTAATCGTTTCAACCTCTACAATTTTCCCTAAACAAAAAACCGCAGCGGCTTCTTCATTAAAAAATAACTTACATTGGATCCAGTTATTTAGTGTAAATACTTGTTCCGATTGAAATACAAAACCGCCGCCGCCATATGAGCTCGCTTGAAATTTTAAGTCGTCGTCATCTTGGCCTTGTAAGATATAACTCATCATTAAATCTATTTTACGGCTTTGAGCTTTTAGGTATTCAGCTAAAGGTTCAATCACGTCACCAAGTTGACGCAGTGGACGTAACATAGTTTGTTCTAAACCTTTCATTTCAGACGCTATTTTATATGGGGTTGGGATCATGGCTTCAAACTGATCCATGGTTGGGATTGAATCCCAATCGCCACCATCTTTGATATTGACAGGAATTTGATGCTCTAATTGGAAATACTCTGAAAACAGTTCTAAGTCTTGTTCAGTCATACTATTACTCTAAGGTTTTACTAACCAGTTACGACAACTCGTAATACCAAATCTCATAAGGCGATTGATTTTAGCTGAACGAACAACTCTATATGACCTTTGGTATCGCTTGTACTTTAACAATGAAAACCATATTATCGAAGCTTATGTTTAATTACATTAAATAATTGATCCGCTTAGGCAATTTCGACTTAACTATATTTAAATGTAACCAACTCAATAGAATCTCAATGAACTTTCCAATTAGTTTACAAATCGGTTTACGGTATTCCAAAGCAGCCAAAGACGGAAAATTTATCAGTTTCATCTCTTTTTTCTCTATGGCGGGCATCGCATTAGGCGTCTTAGCGCTGGTTTTAGTGATGTCAGTGATGGATGGGTTTGAAGGTATTTTAAAACAACGTATTTTAGGTGCGGTGCCGCATGTACTAATAAAACCTATCTCGCAACCTAACTCTGCTCCATCAACCACACTTGATGTACAACAATTTAACGACATGATTCAAAACGCTGAGTTTAAACAAGACATAATCCAAGTGCTGCCTCTGGTGCAATCTGTCGCCATAATGCAATTACCCTCCGATTTAAAAGGCGTGATGGCACAAGGCATCAGTGACGACAAGTCCATCCCATTAGGAGTTCTAAATAGTTTATCGAAAAGTCAATATTCTACTACGCCAGATGCAAGCAGTGCCGCCAGTTGGTCTCGTTTTATGGATAGTAAATATGGCATTGTTGTTGGTCAATATATGGCTATGGAATATGGCTTGGCTGTTGGCGATAAAATTAGGTTAATGATCAGCGGTACAAGCCATTACACGCCGATAGGGCGTATGCCGTCACAACGTACTTTTACCATTGTTGATATGTTCCATACTGAAAGCGAGATAGATGAACAGTTAGTCTTTGTTCGCTCACAAGATTTAAACCGATTAATGAGAAAATCTCCGGCTGACAATGAAGGTATTCGGTTAGTGCTTAATGATGCATTTTTGGCGAATGAGATCGCACAGCAAATAACGGAATATTTTCCTAAGTCCGATTACAAAATTGAGAACTGGCATGATACGCACGGTAAGTTATTTGATGCGGTTAAAATGGAAAAAACCATGATGTGGTTCATGTTAAGTTTAATTATATGTGTTGCCGCGTTTAACATTGTTTCAGCATTAGTCATGATGGTGACCAAAAAACAAAACGAAGTGGCAATACTAAAAACTCTTGGTATGACGCCAAATACTATTTCTAATATTTTTATTGTGCAAGGTGCCTACAACGGGGTTTTTGGTGCCTTATTAGGTGGAAGTATTGGTGCGATATTAACCTTAAACTTAAATGGTTTTATGGCTGCCACAGGATTAAATTTTTTGGGCGTGGCCGGGATTGGATTACCTATAGAATTTAGTTGGTTGAAGTTAACTTATATTGTTAGTTTAGCCATCATAATGGCGCTATTAGCTAGTATTTACCCAGCCAAGAAGGCAGCACAGTTAATGCCTGCCGATGTATTACGTTATGAGTAAAACAATGAATAATGAAACAACAGATATGAACTTGGTTGAATGCCAAAATGTAATTAAACAATATGCCGATGTGTTAGACGCGAAATCTAAAGATCCGGCATTGATGACCCAAGTATTAAAAGGCATCAACTTAGATATTCGCCAAGGTGAGCAAATTGCTATTTTGGGACAATCAGGTTCTGGTAAAAGTACTTTGTTACATATTCTGGGGATGTTGGATGAACCGACATCCGGAGTGGTTAAAATTTTAGGTCAAGATATAACTGGCTTAAATGAAATCCAGCGAGCTCAGTTTAGAAACGAAAACATGGGGTTTATTTACCAATTTCATCATTTGTTAATGGAGTTCAGTGCATTAGAAAATGTTGCTATGCCTTTATTAATAAAAGGTGTAAGTAACCAAGAAGCAAATAAAGAGGCCGCTAAATTATTGGAGTTAGTTGGCTTATCACACAGGTTAAATCATAATCCAGCCCAGTTATCAGGTGGTGAACGTCAGCGTGTTGCGATTGCTAGAGCCTTAGTTAACAAACCTAAGTTGGTATTAGCAGACGAACCAACAGGTAATTTAGATAAAAAAAATGCCGAGCAGATCTTTAAGTTATTTATGCAGCTTAACCAAGAATTAGGCACCAGTTTGGTGGTAGTAACCCATGATTTGGAGTTAGCGGCACGCTTTAGTCGAGTGATAAAACTCGATGACGGGTTAATAAGTTAAATCTAATGATGTCTAAATTTATTTCTTTTTTCAGTCCATCGGTACAGTTATCAGCGACATTTGCTCAACGTTATTACCATGCCGCTTTTCAAAATAAGTACATTCGTTTTATTAATAGGGCATCCAAGGTTGGCATAAGTGTGGGGGTGGCCGCGTTAATTATTGGGCTGTCAATAATGAACGGATTTGAACGAGAGTTAAAAAACTCGCTGTTAGCTGTTGTCCCTGATGTAGAATTTGAAGCGGTTAATGGAACGTTACCTAATTGGCACATTACCCAACACAGTATTTTACAAAACCCAAATGTATTAGGTGCAGCTCCTTATATAAAAGTGAATGCGATGGTGCAAAAGCAAAATGATTTAGAAGCCATATTGCTGCATGGTGTTTCACCAAAATTAGAAACTGAGGTAAATGCCACCTTCAAATATATAAAATCAGGGCGCTGGTTAACGGATAATCAATCAGCCACACAACCGAATACAGTAGAAGCGGTTATTGGCCAAGGTTTAGCCGACAAACTCTCGTTGGCAGTTGACGATGATATAGAATTACTTATCCCCAATACCTTAGCATCCGGCAAACTTGCCGCGCCTAAATACCTTAAAGCAAAAATTGTTGGTATTTATCAAATTGGTGGCCAAATGGATTATGGCCAGGTTTATGTGTCGTTAGACACAGTGCAAGAAAAGTTTAATTGGACAGAACAACAAGCTGAAGGTATTAAAGTTGCGTTAACCGACCCTTTTAATGCACAAATTATAGCTCGTCAAATTGGCAGTAGTTTGCAAGATTATGTGTATGTATTGGACTGGTTTAGAACCAATGGCCATGTGTATAACGATATAGTGATGGTTAAAGACATTATGTATTTAGTCATGGTATTAGTGATGTCGGTGGCCTGTTTTAATATCGTGTCGTCATTAACGATGGCGATTCAAGAAAAACACAGCGACATAGGCATATTAAAAACCATGGGATTAACGCCGGTGATTGTTAAACGAGTGTTTGTCATGATGGGGATGTTAACTGCGATAAAAGGCATTGGCTGGGGGATGGTTTGGGGAGTAGTGTTAACTCTTTGCATACCAGAATTGTTTAGTGTGGTTGAGCAATTATTTAATGTTAAAGCACTGGATGGTGAAGTGTATTTTATTGATTATTTACCAACAGAGTTAGACGTTGTGCAGGTACTTATTGTGTCAGTTACCGCCTTTATTATTGCCTATTTTGCGACGTTATACCCTGCAAGCAGGGCATCTAAATTGTCACCGGTGGAGTTGATTTCAGGGTGATAGCTCTATCTTTATGGCTTATCATTAAACATAAAAGTAGATCATAAAGAAATGACAAATCGCGCCGCCTAAAACAAACATATGCCAAATAGCGTGGTTAAACGGTATTTTTTTATTCACATAAAAATATACGCCAGAGGCATAACTTAATCCGCCAAACGCTAATAACATAAAACCATTGTGTTCCAGCGCGTCATACAATCTTGATATAAAAAATAGTGAAATAAAGCCCATTCCTAGGTAGGTGGCCAATGAAATTATTTTATATTGTGAACCAAATTTAATCTTAAAACCTATGCCTAACAAAGCCAAAAACCAAATAACCGTTAACATAACAAAACCTAACGTACCGCCCAATGTCACTGCCATAAGCGGGGTATAAGTACCGGCAATTAATAAATAAATGGCACAATGATCAAATAGCTTAAACAGCTTTTTTACTTGAGGTTGGTTAAAGGCATGATACAAAGTCGAGGCTAAAAATAAGCTAGTTAAACTCAGTCCATATACCAAATAACTAAACAACAAAGTGAGGCTTTCAATCTCGCTAGCAGAAACTAATAATAGGGTTAAACCTGCAACACTTAATAAAGCGCCAATGCCATGACTGACAGAGTTGGCTATTTCTTCATTTACGGAATAACTTGCGAGTTTTGTTGTTGGTGTTTTTATATATTTATTATTCATAACGGCCTTTCAGCGTACACGTGTTCGCCGAATGATAACAGGTGTTTGTGACATTAGAAAGAATATTACTGCTACAAATTTAATCATATAAAATCTAATGAAATATTTGCCATTAAACTTAAAGCATAAAAAAACCGAAATGTTTTAACATTCCGGCTTAATTCATTGTTTATATATTCTGAATTGAATGACTAAGTATTTTATGAAATTGGTATAAACCAATATTTAACTTTTAATTTTCCAGCTGCAGGTTTGTCCACCAAAAAATGGCACAATAGGGTTACCGTTTGGTAAAGTGATCTCGGCTGGAATCGTCCAGTCTTCTTTTACCAAGGTTATACTTGTGGTGTTACGCGGTAAGCCATAAAAATCAGCTCCATGATGTGAAGCAAAACCTTCAAGTTTATCGAGTGCCCCTAACTCATCAAATACATGGGTATATAATTCAATTGCACTCCAAGCGCTGTAACAACCGGCACAACCACATGCATTTTCTTTTTTGTCTTTTTCATGAGGGGCAGAATCTGTGCCTAAGAAAAACTTTTTATTACCTGTCGCAACAACCGCTCTTAACGCTTGCTGGTGGGTATTACGTTTTAATACTGGCAGGCAATAATTATGCGGACGCACACCACCAACTAATAAGTCGTTACGGTTTAATAATAAATGTTGTGGAGTGATAGTCGCGGCAACGTTGTCATTGGCGGCGAGAACAAATTCAACGGCATCTTGAGTTGTGATGTGCTCAAACACCACTTTTAAATCAGGGAATGCACTAACAATACGGATCATGTTTTGATCAATGAACTCTTTTTCACGATCAAAAATATCTATGTGATGGTCCGTGACTTCGCCATGCACTAACAACAACATACCTTGTTTTTGCATTTCTTCAAAAATAGGAAATAAACTATCAAGTGCACTAACCGCTGCATCAGAGTTTGTGGTAGCGCCTGCCGGGTATAATTTAGCGGCTAATGTGCCTGCGGCTTTGGCTTCAATAATATCTTCGCGACTTGTATCGTTGGTTAAATACAAGGTCATAATAGGCTCAAAAGTACTACCTTGTGGTCGTGCGGCTAATATTCTGTCTTTATAAGCACTTACCATTGCTGCGTTGGTAACAGGGGGAACTAAATTAGGCATAACAACAGCACGTTGAAAACAACGAGCGGTTGCAGGTACTGTCTCGTTTAGTATATCGCCGTCTCGAAAATGTAAGTGCCAGTCATCTGGTGTTTGAATTGTAATTTGAGTCATTGTTGATCCTGAAATTAGAAGTTATTAAGTGCAAATACACAGAGATATTTATATTCGTATTAGTTGTCTTTATTTTTATTTAGACGTTTTAATTTTCGGTCTGACCAAGCTCTTGCCACCGAATATCGCCATAAGATATCGATACCAAAAAATCCAATAATGGCGCACACACTGGCGACGACAAGACAGCCAAACAAAAAGGTAGGGCCAATAGTTGATAAACTAGCAACTAACCAATCCCAACTCAATTGGAAGGCAAAGTTATGTCCCGTTGGACCTAAAATCCATTCACCAACTTTATAACAGCCATAAAATAATGGTGGCATCGTTAACGGGTTACTGATCCATACAAGACCAACTGAAAGCGGTAAGTTTACTTTAAAGATGATCGCAAATAATGCAGATAAATACATCTGGAACGGCACGGGAATAAAGGCGTTAAATAGGCCTATTGCGAATGCGCCTCGTGCTGACTTACGATTTAAATGCCATAAATTTGCATCGTGCAATAAGGTGCCAAACATATTGATTGCTTTGTTTTGTTTTATTTTTTGGTGGTCTGGTAAAAACCGTTTAATAAATTTTCTAGGCATCTTTTACACTTATTAGGCAGTTAGGAGCTGGCAGGATTTAACGCTTTAATCACAGATTAATGCTTAAATTACAACATAAAAAAATTAGGCTAAACTTACCTTAATTTGACCAATTTGTAATTATATTTGTTGTAAAAATGTTTCACTAAACAACAGTGGCAGTTTACCTTTCATTTTATAACAATAAAATAGGAATTAGCCATGGAATGGTGGATTGTTGCTTTAATACTAGGTCATTTATCGGCTTTGTTTTCTCCCATTTTATTGCCTACTAACCTCGTTTTAGCTGTTTTATTTATCACTCTCGCGTTAACTCTCACTCTAGTAAGAAATAGAAAAGGTCACTTTGTCATTAAGACCATCAATGGATTTGTGATGGGGGCCAGTTTTGTGATGTTGACAGCCAATCTACATTACGCCAATTATTTTGTGACTAAAGATAAACAACAACTTATGATCAAAGGCAAAGTGAGTTCCGTTGTGGTTAAACAAGATAACCACGCATCGCAAAGCTTTAGTGTAATCATTGACGAAATAGATGGAATGCCGGTAGAACGAGCTTGGTATCAAGCCAATATTCAAGTTCGTTTAAATTGGTTTAAACCTAAATTACTGTTGCAACAAGGGGACGAGCTGCTTGCTACAATTAGGGTAAGCAAAGCACATGGTTATCAAAATACATTTGGCTTTGATTATAATCAGTGGTTATTCTCTAAACAGTTTCAGGCAAGTGGCAATATTAAAACAGTACACTCTTATTTAAGTTATTCTAACGTTCAATCCACAAGCCTTTTTTCTAACACCCAGCAAACCAGCACCAACAAACTAATGTCAGCCACCAATGATTTAGCCACACAAAGTCTCATTTTGGCAATTGGCTTGGGTAATCGCAGTTTAATAAAAACGCAAGAATTTGAACGGTATAATCATATGGGGATCAGCCATTTATTAGCGATTTCGGGGTTACACATTGGCATCATTTTTCTAGTCGTTAAATTGTTAATAAAGGGGTTATTAAAAGCCTTGCGCTTATCTTTACAGTATATGGTTGTACAAGTGCTCATATTAAGTGTGTTATGGAGTTATATCGCACTTATCAGTTTTCCGATATCAGCCACCAGAGCAGCATTATTAGTCACATTTTGGATCTTGCTTAATATCAGTTATACCAATGTAAATAAAATAAAGGCTTTGTTATTCGTAGCTCTATTTAGTTTGTTATTGGATCCCTTCGCCATTTTAACTGCAGCGTGGTGGTTAACCTTTTCTGCCGTATTGGGGATCGTGTTATTTATTCAAAAATATCCATCAAAAAAAAACTTGAGCTATCAAGAAGCGCTTCGAACCGACGGGGCACTCACATCAAAGATACATTTTTTGTTAACGCAGTTGATGAATAAGTTGGTTTACTTAGTTAAATTTCAGGTGTTTATTACGTTGTGGATGGTGCCTGTTGTGATGTTTTGGTTTGGAGGGGTATCACTGTCTGGTGTTTTAACCAACTTAATCGCGATTCCACTGTTTAGTTTGTTCATTGTGCCAGCTATATTTATAGGGACGGTGGTTGTCATGATTGACAATGTTGGTGTTGGTATAGACATATCGTCCTATATATTTTTTGGGGTTGATGCATTACTTAACCAATTAATTACAGTATTTAGTCATTATTCTATTTTTCATTATTGGGTAAATATTGCGAACGGTCTGTGGTTTTGGTTTTTGCTGTTAATCGGCCTTTTATTAGTTAGCCCTGTCTATTTGGTTACGTTTACTCAAAACCTTCGCTCGCTAAAAAGTAAATTTATATTAACGGGATCTATAATACTCCCATGTATATTAGTCCTTGCTCCAATTGGCTTGAGTTTTCCAACATGGAACAGCAGTCCAAAAGACTCAAGCTGGCTAACGAGGGCGTTGCAACCTAAATTAACTATGTACCTACTCGATGTAGGGCAAGGTACGTCCGTATTATTCCAGCAAGGGCACTCTGCTTTTATTTACGATTTAGGGCCTATTTACCCATCTGGTTTTAATGCGACACAATCGGTGGTTCAACCTATGTTAGTTGGGGTAGGGATCACTGATATTCGGCATATAGTAATCTCTCATAATGACAGTGATCACATCGGTGATATTAAGGCTTTGGGTAAACAAGCGAATATCAAGGACAAAATACTGACTTGTACAGCACAATCGTATAAATGGGGGCGTACTCAAATTGACATCATTTGGCCCAATCATATTGCGTATCAAGACATAAACGATCTGTCAAAAAACGACACCAGTTGTGTGATTAAGTTAACCGATGAACTTACCCATTTATCTGTGTTATTAACCGGGGATATCACGGCTAAAATTGAACGGAGATTGGTTAAAATGCATAACCAACAGCAGATTAATTTAAAGTCAGATTTACTTATTTCCGCGCATCACGGCAGTAAATATTCTTCAACTAGCGATTTTATTAACGCGGTGTCAGCCACTAAGGTATTACACAGTGCAGGTGTAAATAATCGGTTTGGATTCCCAACCAAGGAAGTGATCCAACGATTTAATGCATCAGGCATGACGGCATCCGAGGTGAATGAAATTAATCAAGTTAACAGCAAACAAACAAAAATAAGTGCCAATAACAAGGTAAATCAATATTCAACCAATCAAGTCGGCATGATAAAAGTGGAATTTGATAAACCATGGTTTGAAATTAACCATAGCCAGTACAAAGTCATAGAGACTCAATTGAACGTGAGTGGTTATTTAAATCATTGGCAGCCATTTTGGAAAAAACAAAATCCTTTTAGTTTTACATCAGAAATACGGTAGAATGCCAACTCATTTGATCCCTTTATGTTAATTTTTGAAAAGGCGCCATTTTTGAATTCAACTACGATTAAAAAAGAAGGTACGTTTAAACGTCTATTTCAGTATATAAAGCCGTTTAAGTTTGTATTCGCGATTGCCATAATAGGTATGGTGATCAATGCTTCTATCGATGCATTATTTATTTCTAAAATCCAAACCTTTATCGACGAAGGCATCACAGAGCAAAGTTCCACCGTCTTAGCTTACGCCCCTATTTTTGTCATTATCGTGTTCTTGTTAAGAGGCATGTCAAACTATATGGCGACCTTTGGATTAGGCTGGGTTGGCTCTAAAATCGTGATGAACTTACGACAAGAGTTATACGAAAAAATTATGTCATTACCTGTGAGTTTTCATGACAGTAACTCCACCGGGAAACTCATTTCTAAAATCACCTACGATACAGAACAATTAGAAAGTGCGTGCAGTAAAGCGCTGTTAGTTATGGTACGTGAAGGTGCATTTGTTATCGGTTTAATGACCATCATGTTTTACCATAGTTGGCAATTATCAATCGCCATATTAGTGCTAGTGCCTTTTGTTGCGGTCGTTGTCACTTATGTAACTAAACGTTTTAGAGTGATCTCAAAACGCATCCAACAAGCTATGGGTAATGTGACCCGCCAGTCAGAACAAATGATTTCAGGACATAAAGTCATTTTAGCCTTTGGCGGTCAAGAAAAAGAGAAAACTGAATTCCAAAATATCAACAACCATAATCGTCAGCAAAAGATGAAAATGGTTTCGACTAGCGTTTTAAGCGTATCTTCCATCCAAGTTATTGCGTCTTTTGCTCTTGCGGCTGTATTATATATGGCGTCAAGTCCCGAAATGTTGAAAAGTTTAACGCCAGGTACTTTCACCGTGGTTATTACGTCTATGATGACGTTATTACGTCCATTAAAACAATTAACTAATGTAAACAGTGAGTTTCAACGAGGCATCACCGCGGCTAAAAGTGTATTTGAGGTATTAGATGAAGAGTCTGAAAGTAATACCGGTACTATCGTTAAAGATTCAATTAAAGGCCAAATAAACTTTAAAAACTTAAGTTTTTGTTATCCAAACAGTGAAGTACAAGTTATTAAAAACTTGAACTTAGAAGTCGAAGCTGGGACAACAGTTGCCTTAGTAGGTCGTTCAGGCAGCGGTAAAACCACCATATCCAACTTTATCCCTCGATATTATTATCCGGCTCAAGGGCAAGTAGAAATAGATGGGGTTAATATCAATGATTTTGAATTATCCAACTTACGTTCCCATATTGCTTTAGTTTCTCAACACGTCACATTATTTAATGACAGTATTGCTGCCAATATTGCGTATGGTGATAAAAAAGTAACAAGAGCTGAAATTGAGCATGCGGCTGAATTGGCTCACGTTACCGAATTTGCTGCCAATATGGAATTGGGCTTAGACACCGAAGTCGGTGAAAATGGGGTGTTATTATCTGGCGGACAACGTCAACGCATTGCGATAGCTCGGGCTATTTTGCGTAATGCGCCAATTCTTATCATGGATGAAGCGACATCGGCACTGGATACAGAATCCGAACGTGCTATTCAAGATGCACTGGATAAGTTAATGAAAAACCGTACTAGCATTGTGATTGCCCATAGACTTTCCACCATAGAAAAAGCTAATAAGATCATTGTGATGGAACAAGGTGAAATATTAGAGCAGGGCAGTCATGCTGAGTTAATCCAAAAACAAGGTGCTTACGCTGCATTACATCAATTACAGTTTAGTGAAAGTTAATCCAATGTTAACCAGTCAGTTGAGAACCAAATGAATTGGATTGAACGTGGTTGGTATTCAGCCAGTAAATTAAATTTTATTTTATTGCCGTTAACTGTTTTGTTCTGGTTATTGTCGAGCGTGCGTAAGTGGCTGTTTAAATTAGGTTTAAAACAAACTATCCAATCACCATTACCTGTCATAGTCGTTGGGAATATCTCAGTTGGCGGCACAGGTAAAACGCCTTTTGTTATTTATTTAGTTGAGCTATTGCGTCAACAAGGTTTTGAACCTGCAATCGTTAGTAGAGGGTACGGTGCAGATAAAAATGACGATGTGCCTTTCCCACGTTTAGTCACTCCAGAGTTACCTGTGAATTTATCGGGAGATGAACCTAAATTATTGTCTTTACGTACCCAATGTCCTGTGGTTATTGGTTCAGACAGAGCACAAGCTGTTCAGTTTGTTAAAGATAACACCCGTGCCAATATCGTTATTTCGGATGACGGTTTACAACATTATAAAATGGCACGAGATATTGAAATTGTATTGTTAGATGCCAAACGAATGTTTGGCAATGGTTGGTTATTACCGGTTGGCCCTTTACGTGAGCTACCATCGAGATTACAAACGGTGGATTTAACTTTAATTAATTCAGGAAGTGAAACCACTGAAGAACATGACCAAACTAAAACAGAGAAAGATTATCAATTGTCTGCTGAGATTGCCTATAACCTGTTAACACCAAGCTTAACCTTGAGCACTAATACTAAGGTCAAGTTAGTATCAGGTATTGGAAACCCGCAACGATTTTTGTCTACGGCGTTAACGATGGGATACCAAGTAGATAACACACTGTGGTTTGCCGATCACCATCTGTTTAAGGCGCAAGACTTTGAGCGTTTTAATCCAGATGACATTATCTTAATGACAGAAAAAGATGCCGTGAAATGTCGAGCATTTGCACAAGATAACTGGTATGTATTACCGATTTCAGCGGTGATATCAAAACAAGTTGAATTAAAATTATTAGAGCTGATCAATGATCTACCAAAGGCTCATTAATCGAAATCTTATTAAATATAAGCATAAATTAATCATAGAATACTGTGTTATTAAGTTAACTCAGACGTATTGAATAAAGGAAATGGCATATGGCATTTGATAAAAAATTATTAGAAATATTGGCTTGTCCAATTTGTAAATCTCAGTTGATCTTTAATAAAGAACTTAATGAATTAGTGTGTAAAGCCGACAAATTAGCTTATGCCATTAAAGACGATATTCCGGTGATGTTAGAGAATGAAGCACGCCAACTAACGTTAGAAGAATTAGAACAAATTAAATAATTGATTTGAAACCTGTAATACGGAACTGCCAATGTCACAACAAAAACAGAACTTTATCGTAGTCATCCCAGCACGTTATGACTCTTCAAGATTACCAGGTAAGCCTTTGGCCGATATTGGTGGTAAACCTATGGTGCAATGGGTCTATGAACGTTCAATTAAAAGTGGTGCTAAACAAGTAATTGTTGCCACTGATGACAAACGTGTTGAGCAAGTGGTACGTGATTTTGGCGGTGAAGTGTGTATGACGTCGGTTGCACATACCTCAGGTACAGAACGTTTAGCGGAAGTGGTTAAAAAGTATGAATTTGCTGACGATGAGATTATCGTTAATGTTCAAGGCGACGAACCTATGATCCCATCGGCTAACATTAGCCAAGTTGCAAATAACCTGTCTCAATACTTATTAAACTCAGCAACTAATCAATCAAATAAAAATGTTGGTATGGCGACCCTTGCTGAGCCTGTTTGTTCAAGAGCAGAATTAGCCAACCCTAACGTGGTTAAAGTGGTCACCGATAAAGATGGCTTAGCATTGTACTTTTCTCGTTCTGTATTGCCCTTTGATCGTGACGGTAAAGAAGATGAATTAAATTACGGTTATTTAAGGCATATTGGTATTTACGCTTATAAAGTGGGTTTTATAAAACAATACGTAAGTTGGCCTGTTTCACAATTAGAACAAATAGAATCGTTAGAACAATTACGAGTATTATGGCAAGGCCAATCTATCCATGTGGCAGAAGCGGTTGAACCCCCGCCTGCTGGTGTCGATACAGCAGAAGATCTAGAGCAAGTTCGCCGTTTAGTTGCTAGTTTAAAGAGTTTTTAATCTTGAATATAACTCTTATATTTGAACACCCTGATTTTTATGTAGTTGATAAGCCAGAGGGCGTTGGCTTTCATGATGAAGATGTTGCCATGGCAAATAAACAGGGTACTGATGGAACGGACATAAAAGAAAAACAAATGGGTTTTTTTAACTTATGTGCAGCCCATTTTTCTGAAACCTTATTTCCGGTACACAGGTTAGACAAACTTACCAGTGGGTTATTAATTTTGGCTCGCAACAAAAAAGCGGCAATTTGGTTTCAGCAAGCATTTGAGAATAAACAAATTCAAAAATACTATTTAGCGTTATCGATTGGGAAGCCCAAAAAGAAACAAGGTAGTATTATCGGAGACATGGCTAAAGCCCGTTTGTCTCAGTGGAAATTGATAAAAACCAAAGAAAATCCGAGCATTACCCGGTTTTTTAATTGGGGATTAACATCCCCATCCACAACTGGCTTAAGATTGTTTTTAGTTAAACCTGAAACGGGTAAAACACATCAAATTAGAGTCGCCCTAAAAAGTCTAGGCTCCGCTATATTGGGGGATAAACTTTATGGTGGTCAAGACAGTGATAGAGGTTACTTACACGCATTAATGCTTAATTTTACCTATGGTGAACAAGAGATAAAGTTAATGTCTTTTCCAAGTTCAGGGGCTTTGTTTGTTGATAATAAAAACCGTATTTCTGAATTGGTTCAGCAGCCAGAGTTACATAACTGGCCAAGTAAATAAGCCAAAAAAACTAACTCATAACTTCAATTGATAAGACAACAGTAAACAAAATGACAGATTACGAAACACGTTTTGGTGGCATAAGTCGCTTATACGGTACACAACAAGCAGAATGGATCCAACAAGCACGAATTTGTATTGTTGGCATTGGTGGCGTAGGGACTTGGGTTGCAGAAGCGTTGGCGCGCACAGGTGTTGGCCATATAACACTCATTGATCTCGATGATATCTGTATGACCAATACCAATCGTCAAATTCATGCCATGGCTGGCACTGTCGGTCAGGCTAAAGTTGATGTGATGGCTGAGAGAATTAAAGCCATTAATCCGGATTGTAATGTTATTTGCATAGAAGACTTTATTACTGCGGATAATCTAATTGAAATGATTGGCACAAAAGAACACAGCAAGTTTGATTATGTGATCGATGCCATTGACAGTATTAACGCCAAAACATCTCTTATTGCGCATTGTAAGCGGAATAAGATAGGTTTGTTGGTGACCGGAGGTGCTGGTGGACAGACTGATCCCAGCCAAATCCAATTTTCAGATTTAGCTAAAACAACTCATGATCCATTGTTATCAAAAGTAAGAAATTTATTACGTCGTGACTTTAATTTTAGTAAAAATCCAAAACGTAAATTTGGTGTAGACTGTGTGTTTAGCACTGAGCAATTACAGTACCCGCAAGCCGATGGTAGTGTATGTCAAATGAAAGCCAATGCTGAAGGCTCAATGCGTTTGGACTGTAATATGGGATTTGGTGCCGCGACTATGGTTACAGGCACGTTTGGTTTTTTTGCAGCATCCAAAGCGATTAATAAAATCTTGCAAAAAAAGCAGCGTGAATTAGAAACCTGATCACAACCCTGTATAAACACAATTAATAACCAAGTCTAGCTCACAAGGTTAGGCTATTTCACCGCCACAGCTTAACTCTATGGATGCGTTATGACATTTTTAGTTAATATTCCCAATAGACCGCTAGATAAATTAATTACTCGTTTAAAACAAGATATTCCAGAAAATGAAATAGAAATTTGGCCAGATGTTAAAGACCCTGACAAAGTTGAATTTGCCTTAGTATGGAAACATCAACATGGCTCACTAAAGGCATTTAAAAACTTAAAAGCTATTTCTTCTTTTGGTGCAGGGGTTGACTCTATCATCTCTGATCCTGACTTACCTAAAGTACCTATCTGTAGAATTGTAGACCCAGATTTAGCCGTTAATATGGCGCAATATGTATTAACCATGATCCAGCATCATAAACTACGCTTGCCACAATTTAATCAACAACAAAGTGAAAACTTATGGAAACCTAAATCCCCTAGAAAAGGCAACAAAGTAGGGGTTTTAGGGCTAGGGCAGTTAGGCCGTAAAACGGCAGAAGTCTTATTAAATGCAGGTTTTGATGTATCAGGTTGGAGTAGAACGTTAAAAGATATTGATAATGTTGATTGTTACACTGGAGATAGTGGTTTTAAAACCCTAGTCACTAACTCTGATTATTTAGTGTGTTTATTACCTTTGACAGACAAAACCCATAATATTTTAAACGCAGATGTATTCTCTATGATGCCAAATCACGCTGTACTAATTAATGTGGCTAGAGGGGAGCATGTGGTTGATGACGATTTGATAGTAGCCTTAGATAACCAAGTGATCGACTTTGCCTATTTAGATGTATTTAGACAAGAACCATTGCCAGCAGAACATCCATTTTGGTCCTCAACTCAAATTCAGATTACGCCGCATGTTTCTGCGGTTACCAATGTTGAAACTGCCGTTACCCAAATAGTTGAAAATTACTATTTGCAACAACAAATTAAGCCATTAAAAAACGTAATAGATCCGAGTGCTAACTATTAATGATTAGCTAAATAAGTTAAACGCGTATTCTTCAGTAAGTGTTTATAAATTAAAAATAAAAAAAACCAGTAGTGAATCACTACTGGTTTTTTATTGTTACTAATAAATATCTAAATTAAATTTAGAATAATACTTTAGCACCTAAGTAGAAACGACGAGGTTCAACCCAGTCTTTTGCTTCGCCAAATGCGAATGTACCACTACCGGCAACTAACTGCTCTTCTTCAACAACCGCTTGGTCATCTAAGATGTTAAAGATGTCTAAGAAGAATTCTGTTTCAAAGTCACCAAACATGTGAGTGTATTTAACACGAACATCTAAAGTACCGTAAGCTGGAGTAGTTTCACTTGCTACGTTACCTGGTGCAATCCAAGTACCGTCATAACCACCGAAGTCATAAGACGCAGTCTCACGTAATGGTAATAAACGACCGTATACGTTAGTTGCGCGGTTATATGAAGTACCAGAGTTCCAGTTATAAATACCACCTACTTCAAAACCGTTGTCGAAGTAGTAAGTACCTAAGATTTTGAACTGATGTTCAACGTTACCAGGCTGTTTGTCGTACATGTTAGGAGCACGAGGGTCTAGGTAGTAGAAGTCACCTTGTAAGTCAGCATTACCGTCTGAGTTAGAGTTACCTTCTGCATCATTGTAAGTATAAGATGCAAGCATGCTCCAGTTTTCAGTACGTAATTTCTTAAATGTTACTTCAATACCTTGATAATCACGTTTACCGCCTTCTAACGTAGCAAGAACGTAGTTAGAACCAGGGTTTTCAGAGTAACCAAAGTAAGATAATGGAAGCGCTAAATCAGAACCCCATAATTGACCGCCTTCAGTGTAAACACCTAAGTCGTAATCTTCTAGAATGTCTCTAGTCGCACGGTTTGTATACGTTACAGAGATATTAGTATCTTCAGTTAAGTTAGTTGAATAACCTACTAAGAACTCATCTGTATATGGTGTTTTAGTTGTAGGAGCAAAGAATGCATCCTGTGTTGCAACACCACCACGAGTACGGAACGTAGCCCATTCACCGTTAACAAATACTTGTTCTTCACGAACAGAACCTGTTAAGTTACCAGCGAATGACGTCATGTCTGTACGAACTGGGTCATAGTAACGACCAACGAATGCCCAAACTTTAGAGTCACCGTCACCATTAATGTCATATACAGCACTTAAACGGTGAGCAATATCCCAATCAAATGTGAAGATGCTTGCGCCTGTTGATGCAAAATGTTCCCATCTCTCAGCACGTAAACCAACATTTAATGTTAAGTCATCAATCGTTACACTGTCTTGAATGTAAAAAGTTTGACCTTTAGTTTCAAGTTTAGACTCAGCTTGTTGCGTTTGAATGATTCTGTAAGCATTAACGTCACCAGTTGGGTTACCAGCTGTGCTGTTAAATACAATGTTCGGTACATCAGCTACATCGATACCCGCGCCATCAGCAATACGTTGTGCATCATCGTCAGAAAGATCGATTGTGCCAACCCAAGCAGGATCATTAGCATAAACATCAAATGTTACACCAGCATCAGCAGCTGCAATTGAAGTGTATTGAGCGCCATCACCTGTGTATACAGAGTTTGTGATATTTTCATTAGTCTCAGCAGAGTAACCCGCTTCGATTGTGTGATATCCGTAATCAGTATCTAAGTAGTATTCAGCATTAACATAGTAGCTTGATTTGTTACGGTTACGTAACGTATCAGAACCTAGACCACCAAGGTCAGTACTAGTTTGTGTAGCTGAACTTGCATTAGTTAAGAAAGCAACGTCATTACGCGTAGACTTGTCTTTTGCAACATCAGATAACTCTGATTCATGGCTCATGTAACCAGCATTAATTACTAGGTCATCCCAAGCGTGAGAGTAATCAATTTTGAAGTTATCGCCACCTTGTTTACGAGCACGATCTCGGTTAGTTAATGTATCAAATGCATTACTACCAGAAACGTCAGTAGGGTCACTGAAATAAGTAAATACTAAACGATCGTCTTCCGTTGCTTGCCACGTTAATTTACCAAAACCTAATGTGCTTTCATTTTCAACTGAACGAGCAACTTCACCCGTTAGTGGATCAGCAACATCGTCTTCACGATTTTTGATTTGGTAAGAAGCGAAGAACCAAAGTTCATCTTTAATTATTGGACCACCTAATGTTACGGCAGTATCAAACGTAGAGAAGCCACTTTTTGATTTAGTAGGGCTTTCATAGTCGCTTACTAAACTATCATTTTGTAGGTAATAGTTAACAGAACCATGGAATTCATTACTACCAGATTTAGTAACAACTCGAGATACAAGACCTGAACCACCTGCATACTTAGCAGGGATAGCGCCAGTAATAACTTGTTGTTCTTGAATGATTTCTGAGTTGATGTTACCACCAAAAGTACCAGTTACATTATCTGTTACGTTAACGCCATCGATGTAATAAACGTTATCTGTAGAAGAACCTGTAGTACCACCTGCATCAGAGTAGTTAACACCTGATTTAGAAGACGGGTTACCGCCTGTACTAGGTTTAACACCTGGCGTTAATTGTAAATAACTTTGGTAAGAACGACCTGTAGGTAGTGACTCTGTCATATCAAGAGTAATATCCATACCTGTTGTTGCAGAAGTCGTATCGATAGCTGAGATAGCACGGCCAGAAACTGTAATTGTTTCCATGCCGCTGTCAGCAGTACTTACTGCGTAATTAAGGTTTAAGCTTTTACCTGTAATTACACGTACGTCACTTGCTTCAAATGACTGAATGTCAGAACCGTTGATGCTTACTGTATATTGATTTGATGCGTCCAAGCCTCTAAGAGATACGTAACCTTCGGCATCAGAAACAGCAGTTTTACTTACTAAAGCATCTGGCGCTTTTACTAATACAGTTGCACCTGCAATAGCATTGCCATTTTTATCCGTTACTTTAATTTTTAATCCGCCAGTTTCAGCTGCCATAACAGTACTTGACAAGCCAAGTGCTGCAGCAACTGCAAAAGCGGTTAAACTATTTCTAAAATTATTCATATTTTGGTTCCTAGTTATATTGTTGTTTTTTTTGTAAAAAGTCTAAATCAGACAAGCTACGCTGAATTTATACATTTTACTGGAGCCGATGTTAAATGCATTGGAAAGAAACATTCAATACATTTTTATTGAAATGTAAACTTTTGTATCAAAACGAGTGCAATATACAGCTCAAAGGCTTTATATATTGGGGGAGGCGGGATAGTTCGTGGAAATGTGTCTAATTTGTAAATAAATATGTCAAATGTAAAAAAACGCCACTCTTATTCCTAAGAGCGGCGTTTTTCAGAATAATCTAATTAATTAAATTAGAATTTGAAGCTAGCACTTAACTGCACGTAACGTGGAGTTTGGAATGCTAATGGACGACCAAATGAGTAATCGTTGATTACTGCAAATGAACCTTCAGCACTTTCATCTACACGAGTAACTGTAGCTGCATTAAATACGTTAAATACGTCAATTTTGAATGAAGTATCTAAGCCCATTAATTCAGTGTTATACGCTAAGTTTAAGTCTAAACGTGATTGCCATCCTAGACGACCCATTGAACCACGAGGGCTGAATGTCCAGTCATAAATAGCATTGCCATCACCGTCAACTTCACCAGTGTCATTCGCTAACCAGTAAGTATCACCGTAGTCAGCTTCGCCACCAAAGTTAGGGTGACCTAAACCAGTTGCATTGATAGGACGACCAGATTCAATGTTGAAGTTAAAGCCAGCTGTTAACTCGTCAGTGATTGCAACAGAACCGTAAACTTTGATGTTATGACGACGGTCATTTGGTAAGTAACCATAAGCACCATCCATCAATTCAGGGAAATCCCAGTCAGTTGTTAAACCAGCGTCAGTTTGACCGTTATCCGACTTAACCATACCTTCTGCATTACCTCTACTCTTAGACCAAGTGTAAGTGATGTTTACAGCCCAAACGTCATCCCATTGCTTAGCAAGATTAAGGTCAATAGCGTCGTATGTACGTTCTGCTTCTGGGTATACTAAATCTTCAGCAGAGAATGTCATCCAACCGTCAACTTCACCATCACAGTCTGTGTCACCAAATATTTCCATATCTTTACCTGGGTTACCAAGTACATATTGATGTGGAGCATAACCAGCAGCACAAGTGCCAGAGTTAACATATGCATGGTCGATGATCATGTCATCGATAGCACCGTTCATTGAACGGTTAGTATATTTAATACCAGCTGACCATTCATCACTAACCATAGTTTGGTAACCAATGATAATTTCATCTTGGTACATAGAATCTAAGTTGTTAGATACAATTGAACGAGTGTCAGGTGTTTCGCCACTAGATATTACTTCTAGATCGCCAATTTGAGCGCCAAGTGTGTAAGCATTTTTAGGATCACCAGTTAGGCCACCTAATTCGTAATATTCTCTTACATCTCTTTCGTTACCAGCTAGACGAACGTTTGTGTTGTTAGCTACAGGTAAGAAATAACGACCAACATTGATGAATGCTTTAGAGTCGCCGTCACCATTAACATCCCAAGCTAAACCTAAACGAGGTGCAATCATGCTATCGATTTTTGCGAACGTTTCACCACCAGCATTTTTATTATCAAACGCTTCGTTACGAAGACCGATAGTAGCGGTTAAGTTATCGTTAATCGCCCATGTGTCTTCAATATAAAACGCAGATGCTGTCGTTTCAAATGAACCACCAACTGTTCTATTACGACTACGGATGTAGTCAATATCTTCAGTTAGAGTTACATCATTAACTGCTGTACCGGCATTACCTGGGTATATTAACCAGTAAGCGCCATTTGGACCTGAATATAATTGATTAGAGAAAGATGTGTTAGTTTCGTTGTCGAAACCAAAGCGGATTAAGTGATCGTCGCCAAGTACCCATTCAAAGTCCATACGGAACGCTTCACGAGTATCTTCACCTTCTTCTAAGAAGTAATCAGAAGTGGTAGAACAACCAATCCATACATCGCCTACTGGGATGCTAGAGTTAGCGCCGTAATAAACACGGTAGTCACCAACAAGTTCACATTCGCCGCCAGTTGACGATTGTGTAGTCAAGTCATATGAGTTTTCACCATATAATACAGACATTGTTAAATCGTCGGTTAAATAACCAGTGTATTTAACAGACCAGTTTTGACCACCACTTTGATCAATAGCTGTTGATGCGTAAGTATTATTGCCGTCACCGTTGCCAGTGTAAACGTCAGTAACTGTTTCATTCTCATCAGAGAACGCTAAAAATTCTAAACGATGATTGTCTGAAATATTCCAGTCAATTTTTGCACCCCAGAAAGCATTATCTGAGCTGTCTTTATCTAAGTTACCATTTGATTTAGTACGGTCATACTCAGCTGATACATCACGTGGATTGTAAATAGCATAGTAGAATAATGTATCTTCAATTATCGCACCAGATGCCCAGATATTAGCTTGAGTGCTAGAGCGGCTGTCATTGTCTCTATAAGTGTACCAAGTACCGTCGTTTGCACGAACAGAAGGACTGTTTTCACGCATAGATTCAGGTTGCGTGTAAATGCTGCCACCCATAGCAAATTCGTTAGAACCAGATTTAGTTACGGCATTTACAACACCACCAGTTGAACGACCAAATTCAGCTGAATAACCACCAGTTTTAACTTGGAACGTTTCATAGAACTCATAAGGTACATTTGAGAAACCTAAACCGTTACGGAAGTTAGTAACGTTCAAACCATTAATGTAAGTAGAGTTTTCTGCAACAGAAGAACCACCGAAAGATGCACCGCCGAAACGAGAGTCACCACGAGTTGTACCTGGTGCTAATAAAGCAACAGAAGTAACATCACGAGGAACAGGAATTCGAGCTAGTTCAACAGCACCAATGTTTAACGCAGTTTCTGCAGTTGAAGTATCGATTGCTGAAATTGCACTACCTGTTACAGCAATACGTTCTACGCCTGCTTGGAACATAGTTGCGCTTACTGATGTCTCACCCAATCGAACACTAATGTTTTCAATTGTTTCAGACTCGTAACCAGCTTTAGTGGTTGTAACTGTGTATTCACCAATTGGTAAAGAAGGGAAACGGTAAGAACCATCATCGTTTGCGATAACTGTTCTTGTAAAACCTGTGTTCGAATTTTTAATTGTTACAGTAGCGCCTGCAATAACTGTTTTATTCGCATCAGTAACTAAACCTTTTAGAGTACCTGCATTATTTGCTGCGAAAACATTAGCAGACATACCTAAGGTAGTTGCAACTGCTAAAGCAGCAATACTACGTTTAAAATTTTTCATGTGATTTGTTCCTGGATTATTTTGTTATTTTTTTTACTAAGTGATGCTTAAAATGGAATCATTGATTTCATTTTGCACAACTTGCTGACTAATAGTAAACGTAACAAATTGTAAAGTTCAACACATTTCGTAATAAATGTTACATTTCGCAACATTTTGGTTAATTAAAGAGCAACTTTCTAGTGTAATACTATGAGATAGGCTGTTTAATAGGCTTTTACGGTGCAGATATCGGTAATTTACAATGTCACATCTACGTAATAATCAAAGGAGGGTCTGTATAATTTGTTGGTGAATGTAACAAATTATTGCCAAATTATATATTCTGAAGCTCATCACTTAATTTAATTTTTTATATCGCTTTGCAACTTGAGCCGGCATTTGGGCTGTGAATTGCGTATTTAAGCCATTTAACGCAACGAATATGCTGCTAGGATCAATTTGATCTAATTCAACTAAGGAGTAGGCCGCAGATTCTAATGTGGACATTCCACCTTTAAAATTGCTTTTCCTTATTTTGTATTCAGTTTCCGTACTAATGGCGAATGTTAAATGCATTAACGGACTGAGCCAAGGGTTTTGATACATGATTTTTTTTGCTTTATTCCAAGTACCATCGATTAAAATGATATTTTTAACTTTAGATATGATTTTGGGATCACTATTTATTGGTCGACTTTTTTCAGAAGGAAAGATAACGGCGTAGTGCTCTGGGTTGGCGGTAACCAATTGTTTTATTTCAAGGAAGTCAGTTTCAGATTCGCCAATATAAGTAGCGATATTATCTGATAATAACGTTAACAAACGAACGGTGTTTTTTGCATTTTTCACCTCAGACGGGTGTTGTAAGATTATTATCCGAGTTTTATGGTTAACTGGTTGCAGGTAACTACATAAACATGTTTTCACTGGATATTGGCATTTTTGGCAGATATCTCTAGGCATAAAACAGACTTTTATTAGATAAAAAGGTCTCATGAAGGTTTATCAATACCTTCATGAGATGAAGTTAGGCAATTTTATAATTTATTAAACGCATCAATAGAAAGGTTTTCAACGTTACCTTGATTCATTGCAATACTGTCTTCTAACCTAAATCCACCATAAGGTTTAAATTGTTCAACTCTATTCCAATTAAAATCTGTGTTGTCTTTTACCGAATCTAATAGCTGATCAATAAAGTAAATCCCAGGTTCAACCGTGAAGACCGTATTTTTTTCCATTCTACGTAGCAGTCGTAAATGCGGGTACCTAGGATCTTTAGTGAGCAACTCTCCTTGTTTATTGGCAAAGTGGCCACCCACATCATGTACTTGTGTGCCAATGTAATGGCCAACACCACATGGAAAGAATAGTTGGCTATAACCTTTTTCATAAGCTTGTTGGGCATCACATTTTACAATATCAAACTCAGATAATAATTTGGAAATACGGCGATGTGCCGAGTCATGAAAGTCAAAATACGCTTTGTTAACTTCAATTTCAGATAACAAATCAAAATATTCTACTTGGTAAGCATCGAACATTTGTTGAAATTCACTGGTGCCATTTAAATAGGTTCTACTTATGTCTGCGTTGTAACCATTAAACTCAGCGCCTGCATCTATAAGGAAAGATAACCTTTGTTGTGGTTGTTCTGTTTGGTAATCGTCGTAATGTAATACAGAGGCATTATGGTTAAAGGCAATAATGTTGTTATAAGGTAAACCAGACTCACGAATGTTTAATGATTCAAGGTAGGCTTGATGTATCTCTAGTTCAGTTTTACCGGCATAAAACGCATCTTTTGCGACAACATGTGCTTTTGCTGCCATAAAGTTAGCTACTCGCAAACATTCAATTTCATATTCAGTTTTATAGGCTCGGTTATATTCTATTTGGTTTATTAATAAAGCTGGATTAATTGCACCTAGACTTAAATCTTGGGTAATAGGCAAACCTATATATGCGAGAGATTTAGTTTTATCTTTAACGGCATTTTTAACATCAGCTATATTGGTGATGATGGTCAAGTCGAAATGTTGCTGCCACTCACCGTCTGGCAGTTGCGGTTGTGCATGCCAGTAGTCTAATTTCTGATTCAAAAATAAATGTGGCTTTTTACCTACTTCGACTAACACAAAACTTTCTGGTTGTTTTGTTAATGGTAACCAGTATTTAAAATGTGGGTTGGTTTTAAACGGATAGGCATTATCGTCTCTAAAACCATAACCACTATGACCTGAGTAGATTAACACGCTTTCAAAATTATTTTCTTGTAATGCCGATTCAAACGTTTGTTGCAGTTTTTGAATATGTTGTTGGTAAATAGAGATCATTAGCAAGCCTTGTCGAATGTATTAAATAGTGGTTATTTGTTCTTTTATAATGACACGTTATTTTATTTGATATGTCGGTTCATTCTTTTCTGTATAAAGAGTCCTAACACTATCACTACAAGCCCGATTACCGTTGATATATAAATAGGCTCTTTTAAAATCCAATTTATAAATAACAATGAAAGGAAAGGAGACATATAAATTAACGAACTAATTTGTGCGGTACGAATAGCATAAGACATCGCTTTTAACCAAAATACAAAAGCAATACTCATTTCAAATAACCCTATGTATATGCCCGCCGTAACATTGGTAACCGTAAAGTTAAAGGCATCCCAATTGTAAATGGCTAACAGCAATAACGCAGGCGTTCCGCATATAAAACAGATTAAAATAGACTCTATAGCGGGCGCATTGGTTCTTTTGTTTAATAGCCAGTAACTGGACCAAATTAAAGTAGAAAGAAATGCGAGTCCAAGACCTATCAAATCAAAATCTGGTAAATTGGCAAAATCAAATTGGGTGATCGAAATGATTACGCCAACATAACAAAGCGTGAGGCCTATCCCATCCCCTTTAGAAAACGTTTGTTTTAAGATAGGTATAGATAATATAGCTAAAACAATACCCCAAGTGTAATTAATTGACTGCGCAATCTGTGCGGGCAACCTTTCGTAAGCACCAAACAACACATAATAATATAATACCGGGTTAATATTGCCTAAGATCAAGTAGAGTAATGGGGTTTTTCTAAATATCGCCAAGAGGCTTTTTTTCTGTTTAGAAAATAGATAAACCACAAATAACACAATAAGTGACGACACTGATGAAACAACAACAAGCTGCGATAAGGTCGAATCACTAAGCGCTAATTTAAACGCCGTTGCTACGGTTGACCATAATAGAACACTGATCAACGCAAATTGGATGGCTTTGGTTTGATTTTTTTCCGTCATGGTTTTTCGTTCAAAAGATCTTGTTTCATGATCTCTTGATACGGCGGCCAACCTAAAGGTTTACCTGCTAAAACATGTAAATGGATATGGTAAACGGTCTGTCCACCATTTTGATTACAGTTCATCACAGCACGGTAACCGTCTTCTGCGAATCCTAACTCAGCTGCTATTTTTGCTGCAACAACGTATAAATGCCCCACTAAATGAGAGTTTTGTTCGTTAATGTCATTCATCGTCGCAATACGTACTTTAGGTATCACAAGAAAGTGAGTTGGGGCTTGAGGGTTTATGTCGTTAAATGCCAGCGCTAACTCATCTTCGTAAATAATAGTGGCAGGGATCTCTTTATTAATGATCTTATCGAAAATTGTGCTTTCTGACATGGTAAATACTCGTCTGGTTGTAATTTGGGGGATACTTTAATCAGCGTTGTTAATTAACGCAATCTTTAACAATGAAATATTCGACAACTTGTTACTTTATTAATACAAAAGTTAATTAGGTTAAAAACGAAATGGTGTTTTTGTTTGATGTTATTGGTTATGATAAGAAAAATTTTATCAACACAGTGACGCTTGTGAAATTCCACCGCTTTTTAATACAGATCATTACCTTAGTTAGTTTATTGTTTGGGACTTCTGCTTTTGCCGTTGAAGTTACTAACTTATATACAGGTAAAATCTTGGTTAACGATAAGACTCAAAAAACCAGAGTTAAAGCGCATCGTTGGGCAATTGAGCAAGTCTTATCTAAAGTCAGTGGTGATAAAGATATATTAGATAACGATGTGATTAAACGTGAAGTACAACACAGATCGGCTAATTATATTAAATCGTTTGCATTTAAAACCGATGAACAGGGTAGAACCTTTTTAGTCGATCAGTTTTATCAAACCAAAATCGATAAACTTATTAAATCCGTTGGTGGCTCTATTTGGGGACGTCGCAGACCAAATACATTGATTTGGTTAGTGGTCGAAGAAGGGGTTAACCGTTCTATTGTAGAACTTGAACAATACCCTCAGTTATCTGAAATACTAAGTCAATCTTCCGATGATCGTGGCCTTCCAGTTCTATTACCGTTGATGGACACCATAGATAAAGATGCGATTTATTCGTCTGATGTTTGGGCTCGTTTTGAAGGAACCGTTTCTGGGGCATCAGAACGCTATAATGCCGACAACTATATAATGGCTCGTATGCGTTTTGTTGATTCCAATAAAGAGCCTGAGTATCAAACTGGCTGGTTGTTACAATTTCAATTAATGAAAAACACCAAACAACTACTTAGCGATGAATTTAGCGGAGAGCAGTTTGCGGTTATCCGTTCAATGATAAACCGTGTTGGCGATTATTTTGCCTCTGAGTACGCCATCGATAGTGAACAAGTTGGGGCCGATAATTTAGAGCTAATATTAGAAAATGTGCCCAATATCGTTGCGTTAACCAAAGCGGAAAAGTACTTATCGTCTTTACCGCCAGTTACTGATGTTCAACTTATGAAAGTAAGCAAACAACAAGCTCAGTTTTATCTTAACTTATCTGGTGAAGGACTCGACGTTGTTCGGGCGTTAGCGTTATTACCTGAATTTGAAAAAATAACAGATGTAGAACAAAAACAACCACTTAAAAGTCTGACCATAGAACAGCAACTAGAGATACTAACACGTGAATATTTAGCACAAACGCAACAGGCTCAACAGTTAAATAATTCTGAAGGTGCAAAAAACGCGGTAGTGGAAGACGTTAAAAAGAAATCGATTACACTTAAATATAAATGGTTAGGTAAATAAAGTGCAATTATTACTGCCCGTTACGATTAACAGTAGTCAGACATTTTCTTCGTTTGTTACCCCTAAAAATGTACAAAACGTCATGACCAATGAAATAAGCCGAGCTATCGAATCAGATAGTTTTGTGGCTTTATATTTGGCAGGTAGCGACAGCAGTGGCAAAACTCACTTATTAACGTCTTGTTGTCATCATGCCAATGAAGTCGGTAAGTCGAGTATGCTGTTACCATTAGAACAAGTTGTAGACTCATCACCCGATTTAATATTGGGGTTAGAGAATGTCGAAGTCGTGTGTGTTGACAATATCGAAGCCATATCCAACAACTTAGAATGGGAAACGGCTATTTTTAACCTGTTTAATGCATTACAACAAAATAACGCCACGATCATATTTACGGCTTCGGATTTACCTACTAAAACTCAAATATCACTCCCTGATTTAGCGTCTCGTCTACAGTGGGGAACGTTGTTTCAAATCCCAACCTTATTAGAACAAGATAAAAGTCGTGCGCTTGTGCAACATGCGCACTACATGGGGTTTGAATTAACGGAAGAGGTGGCAAAGTTCATGTTAAATAGATTGCCACGTAAAATGTCGTTTTTGATGCAAGCGCTAAATACGCTTGCCAAACAAAGTATTGAAAAACAGAGGAAAGTTACGGTTCCTTTTGTTAAAGATATCCTAGAGATATAGCCAATTTATAGAACTATTTAGGCCTGATGTTACTGATAATATCACCTAAACTGCCATATTCAGAACCGCCTAATCTTGACAGCGGATTTACTTTATTAGCTAACACTTTGACTCTGCCTTTATCATCTAGATTAATCACTTCATCATTAATATAAATATGTTCAATTTTAGCGAAAATAAGCGTTTGCGGTGTTTCACCCAACTCCTGCGTTTCAAATAAAGTACAAGCAAAGGCAATATGACAATCTTTTAATCTAGGTAATAAAAACCCTTCAAATTCAACGGTTTCTAATCCGGTTGATAATAATTCAGACTCTCCGTGTTCTAAGGTCGCAGCCGAAGCTGTCACCGCTTTTGACTGGTCACTGTTGGCAATATGGATAACTAACTTTTTGTTTTGCTTTACATTAACCGTTGTATCTTTTGCCGAACCATCCGGTTTTTTACCAACAGAAAACATCAATAGTGGTGGTGCACTGGATACCGCAGTGAAATATGAAAATGGTGCAAGGTTATAATTCTGATCACCAGAGTCTGTTAACACCCAAGCAATTGGCCTTGGGATGATAGTTTGAGTCATTAAATGGTAGACGTTATTGGCTGATAACTGCTCTAAATTGACAAGCATAATAGGTTAATTTTCCACTTTTAAAACTAAAGGCTTAAGCATACAGAAAAAATAAGCGGAAAATCCATATAAATAAGGATTTAGCACTAATATTTTGTGTGCAATTAAGTTAGAATTCGCGGCTGTAATTTTTATTAAAAGTTTAGTGCCAATCAAACTAAGTTATTGGTATTTAAAGACCTTGGATTTTGTACCGAGCGTCAGAACAAATAAAGAGTGTTCCATGAATTTAGAAGAGATCGTTGGATTAGCTGAACAAGCAATCACACAAGCAAATGAAATCCAAGCACTGGAAGATGTGCGCGTTGAATATTTAGGTAAAAAAGGCAAGATCACTGAGTTACTTAAGTCTTTAGGTAAAATGGATCACGAGCAGCGTAAAGAAATGGGTCAAGCTATCAACATAGCTAAAGGCACAGTTCAAAAGTCAATTTCAGAGCGCCGTGAACAATTACAAACAGAAGCGCTAAATGCAAAATTAGCATCTGAAACGATTGACGTGACTTTATCTGGTCGTGGTGCAGAAATGGGTAACATTCACCCAGTGTCACGTACTATCGAGCGTATCCAATCATTTTTTGGTGATTTAGGCTTTGAAGTTAAACATGGTCCTGAAGTGGAAGATGACTTCCATAACTTTGATGCGTTGAATATCCCAGAGCACCATCCAGCGCGTGCAGATCATGATACTTTTTATTTTACGCCAAAAACGGTTTTACGTACTCAAACCTCGGGTGTTCAAATCCGTACAATGGAAAAAGAAACACCGCCGTTAAGAATTATCTCTCCTGGCCGTGTTTATCGTAATGATTACGATCAAACTCATACGCCAATGTTCCATCAGGTTGAAGGCCTTATGGTAGATAAAAACGTCAGCTTTGCTGAACTTAAGGGGGTGATTCATGACTTTTTACGTAACTTCTTTGAAGAAGACGTTCAAGTTCGTTTCCGTCCATCTTACTTCCCGTTCACTGAGCCATCGGCAGAAGTGGATATTATGGATAAAAATGGTAAATGGTTAGAAGTATTAGGCTGTGGCATGGTACATCCAAATGTATTACGTTCAGTAAATATTGACCCAGAACAGTACACAGGTTTTGCCTTTGGTATGGGTGTTGAGCGACTAACAATGTTGCGTTACGGCGTAAACGATTTACGTTCATTCTTCGAAAACGATCTTCGTTTCTTAAAGCAGTTTAAATAAGGATCTCACAAAATGAAATTTAGTGAAAAGTGGTTACGTGAGTGGGTTAATCCTGCAATTACAGTTGAAGAATTAGACGAACAGTTATCAATGGCTGGTTTGGAAGTTGATGGTGTTGAGCCAGCTGCAGCAGAATTTACCGGTGTGGTTGTTGGTGAAGTGGTTGAATGTGGCAAACATCCAGAAGCTGATAAATTACAAATTACCAAAATTAATGTAGGCAGTGCAGGCGATGGCGAATTAATCGATATCGTATGTGGTGCTAAAAACTGTCGCCAAGGTTTAAAAGTAGCGGTTGCTATGGTTGGTGCTGTTTTACCGGGCGACTTTAAAATCAAAAAAGCCAAATTACGCGGCCAGCCATCATTTGGTATGTTGTGTTCTTGGTCTGAATTAGGCATGGCTGATGACTCAGATGGCATCATGGAATTACCGGCAGATGCACCTTTAGGCACAAACATACGTGAGTTTTTACAATTAGACGACAACATTATTGAAATCGACTTAACACCAAACCGTAGCGACTGCTTAGGTATTGCAGGTGTGGCTCGTGAAGTTGGCGTATTAAATAACATTGATGTTACTCCGGTTGAAGTAACCGCGGTTGCAGCTAGCATTACCGATACGGTTGATGTTGAATTAGTCAACTCAAATGGATGCCCACGTTATTTAGCCAGAGTAATTAAAGGTATTAACTTAGACGCGACAACCCCGTTATGGATGGTTGAAAAATTACGTCGAAGTGGCATTCGTTCAATTGATCCCGTTGTTGATATAACAAACTTTGTATTGATTGAATTGGGTCATCCAATGCATGCGTTCGACTTAGCAAAAGTGGAAGGTGGCATTAAAGTACGTAACGCTAATAAAGATGAAAAATTAACTTTATTAGATGAGACAGAAGTGACATTAACAGAAGATACGTTAGTCATTGCTGATCATAATAAAGCATTAGCAATAGCTGGCATCTTTGGTGGTTTAGAGTCTGGCGTGTCTAACGAGACAAAAGACGTTATCTTAGAAAGTGCATTCTTCAATCCGGTTACTATTGCTGGACGCGCTCGTTCATACGGTCTTCATACTGATGCATCTCATCGTTATGAACGTGGTGTGGATTACGAATTACAACGTACAGCGATGGAACGTGCAACTCAGTTGTTACTTGAGATTTCTGGCGGTGAAGCAGGACCTATTGTTGAAGCGGTATCAGAAGCTGACTTACCAGCTCAAACAGCGATTGTATTACGTCGTGCACGTTTAGATCGTGTTTTAGGCCATGTAATTAGTGATGATGAAGTAACTACTATTTTAAATCGTTTAGGCTTAAAAACTGAATTTAAAGACAATAGCTGGTTTGCTATCTCGCCAAGCTTCCGCTTTGATATTAATATTGAAGAAGACTTAATTGAAGAAGTAGCCCGTGTTTACGGTTACAACAATATTCCAAATGTGGCACCTGTTGCTTCATTAAATATGCCTGTACGTAAAGAAGCTGTATTAGATAAAACGGTATTTTCTAATATCCTAACTACTCGTGGTTACCAAGAAGCAATTACATACAGTTTTGTTGACCCTAAAGTTCAAGAGAAGTTATTCCCAAAACAAACTGGATTAACGTTACCTCACCCAATTTCGGCTGATATGTCAGTGATGCGTGTGAGCTTATGGGCTGGTTTATTACCTGCAGTGGTTCGTAACCAAAATCGTCAGCAATCACGAGTTCGTTTATTTGAAAGTGGTTTGCGTTTTGTGCCTGATAACACGGCCGAAATGAACATTCGTCAAGAAGTGATGTTTTCTGGTGTTATTGCGGGTTCTATCGCGGGTGAATCGTGGGAAGAAAAAGCACGTCCAGTTGACTTTTACGATGTTAAAGCGGATGTTGAAGCCTTATTACAAAAATGCGTAGACAGCTCATCGTTCACTTTCCAGCCTTTAGCTGCGGACAGTGAATTGAATGTTGCATTACACCCTGGTCAATCTGCAGAGATTTACCGTGGTGATGTATTAGTCGGTCATGTAGGTGCGGTGCATCCTGCGGCTGAAAAAGCGTTAGGTTTAAACGGCAAAACATTTGTATTTGAACTATTGATGTCTGAACTAACTCAGCGTAATTTACCAGATGCAAAACCTGTATCTAAATTCCCTTCAAATCGCAGAGATATTGCGGTTGTTGTGAAAGAACA
Source organism: Psychrosphaera sp. F3M07 (assembly GCF_018860345.1). Lineage (GTDB taxonomy): Bacteria > Pseudomonadota > Gammaproteobacteria > Enterobacterales > Alteromonadaceae > Psychrosphaera > Psychrosphaera aquimarina. The sequence goes on from NZ_JAHKPJ010000002.1 coordinate 162,638, forward strand.
GGTAAATGCCGGTAATTTACTAAAAGAAATAGAAAAAGTTGGCGGAAATCAATTAGTTGACCTAAACTTGTTTGATGTTTACCGTGGTGAAGGCATCGGTGAAGGTTTTAAAAGCTTAGCAATCTCAATTATTTTACAAGATGTTGAAAAAACATTGGAAGAACAAGAGATTAATACTAAGATTGAACAAGTCGTTAATACGTTAACTGAAAAATTTGAAGCAACGCTTAGGGATTAAAACACTATGGCACTAACCAAAGCAGAAATCGCAGAACATTTATTTGAAAAAGCAGGCATTAACAAAGCCGATGCGAAAGATTTGGTTGAAGCTTTTTTCGAAAAAGTGAGAACTACACTAGAAGACGGTGAACAGGTTAAGTTATCTGGTTTTGGTAATTTTGAATTACGTGAAAAACAATCGAGACCTGGCAGAAATCCTAAAACTGGTGAAGATATTCCAATCTCTGCTCGTCGAGTAGTCACCTTTAGACCGGGCCAGAAGTTGAAGGCTAGGGTAGAAGTTGGTACAGCTCAATTGATTGAAAAACAAAAGTAGTGGAATTAATAGGTCATCAAGTGTGGCCTATTTTTTATAACCAATAAAAAACCAGCTAAATGCTGGTTTTTTTGTTTTTTGAATTTACTAAAGTTTTTAGTAGAAACCGTGAGGCGTTCTGCAATCCATACCTAAAGTAGATAGGTAATCTAACCAAAAGTTAGCTGGGTTATAACCATCACCTTGTTTAACTACAGTATAACCTGTAGATGTTACTGCAACTGGAGCCGCTTTTTTAGCCGCCGCTTTTTTCTTAGCCGGTGCTTTTTCTTTAGCAGGAGCCGCCGCTTTAGCAGGGGCTGCTGTAGAACCTGAAAGTTCTGCAGTCAAATCAACTAATGCTGCTAGACGAACATTTTTTCCGCCATCAATACTGTACCAACCACCTTTTGCTTCAATTTGTGGTTCTTTTTTATTTACTTTTTTGTAAGCTTCAGTGAAGTCAGACAAGACTTGATCTTTGTCTAGTGTGCTCATTATATTTACCTGAATTTAGTAAGAATTTAAGTTGAGCCTTATTTATACAAAGTTTTTCTACCTATATCAACTTATCGGCCCAACTTAAGCCAAATTAACAGTAAAAAAGCCTAAATAGGGTTATAAACATAGAAAAATAACAATTACACTAGCGTTAACGTGAAACATCAATTGCGAATTAAATTTATGAAAACCAAGCAACTTACACAATATCTTAATCAACTATTAAACTCGAATAACATAAATGATTATTGTCCTAATGGTTTACAAGTTGAAGGCAAACCAGAGATCGGAAAAATAATCACAGGTGTTACCGCTAGCGAAAGGTTAATCGATGCAGCTATCGAACATCAGGCCGATGCAATATTGGTGCATCATGGTTACTTTTGGAAAGGTGAGTCGCAAGTTATTACCGGTTTGAAAAAAAATCGATTAGCCAAATTATTAAAACATGACATTAACTTACTAGCTTATCATTTACCTATCGATGTTCATTCTGACTTGGGCAATAACGCCGTGTTAGCCAACTTACTTGGTATAACCAATGTAGTACCAGTGGAGTCGGTTAAACCTAAAGGCGTGTTGATGCAAGGGAAGCTCTCTACACCAATGTCGATTGATCAATTTGGACAGTTAGTTAACTCAAAATTACAACGTGAGCCTTTAATTAATGCCGTTAATAATGAGCTCGTCTCAACGATTGCTTGGTGTACAGGTGGTGGTCAAGGTTATATAGATGTTGCCGCGGAACTAGGTGTTGATGTGTTTTTAACCGGAGAAGCATCGGAACAAACCATTCACAGCTCTAGGGAGTTTGGTATTCACTTTGTCGCCGCGGGACATCATGCAACCGAACGTTATGGTGTGAAAAGCGTAGGTGAGCATTTAGCCAATGAATTCGGGTTAGATGTTCAGTTTGTTGATATTCATAACCCAGTGTAAAAACGAGTCTTTAATCTAATGTCTAAAAATGATTGTAACTTTGATACTCGTACTAAAACCTTTAAAAATAATATTTATGGCACTGGCAAAGGGAAAATTCGTGAGGCCGTTTTACTACAAGATCTAACCCAATACTTAACGCAGCAATGTGAGAATAAAGCAGAAAAAAAATCAGCATTTAAAATCTTAGATGTGGGGGGAGGACAAGGTCAAATCGCCTTACAATTGGCCGAGATGGGATTTGATGTCACCTTATCCGATATTTCAGCTGACATGTTAGCCATGGCTCAAGAGTCGGCTCAAGAGCGTTCATTAACGAATTTGACCTATATTCATAGTGCCTTACAAGATTTACCTAACCAACTTAATCAAAAATACGACTTAGTCTTGTGTCATGCGGTATTTGAGTGGTTAGAAAACCCAAAACAAGCGTTTGAATTGTTAATCCAATTTTGTACGGCAAAAGGGGGTATTTCGTTAATGTTTTATAATCAAGCAGGGCAAGTGTTGAGTAATTTAGTTTACGGCAACTTTGATTATATTCGCAGTGGTATGAAAGCTAAAAAAGTGGTGAAACTTAATCCACAGTCAGCGTTAAATTCAGAAGAGGTTTACAGTTGGTGTGACGAATTTAACCTTAATATATTGGTTAAATCCGGCGTAAGGTGTTTTCATGATTACATGCGAGATACCTCAAAGTGGGATTCAGACTTTGACAATATTCTGCAAATGGAATTACAGTATTGCCAACAAGAACCTTACGCCAGTATTGGCCGTTATATGCACTTATTAATCACAAAGTAATTTCAGATATATTTAAGGATGACTATGAAACTGTATGGCTCAACAACCTCACCATACGCAAGGCGTTTACGTTTATTTATGGCCGAGATGGAATACGAATTTATTAACATAGACGTATTTGGTGACGATAGGACATTATTAAAAGAGAAAAATCCTACCTTAAAAATACCCATGTTGGAGGATCTGGATAATGCCACTTGCCCTATTATTTATGACTCAGGTGTGATCTATCAATACTTAGTTAATAAGTTTAAATTAAGCAAACTATCCATCACTCAACAAACCCAATTAGCGGTGATTGATGCGTGTACGGACGCTTTACTTAATATGTTGTTTTTGGCACGAAGTGGGGTAGACACAACTCAAGACAATTTATACTTTAATGCGCAAAGAGAACGAACCGTCACGTCGCTTAAACAGTTGGAAAAGCTTGTGTCAGACAAACATATCCACGAATGGGATTATGTCGCAATCAGCTTGTACTGTTTGGTCGAGTGGGCTGAGTTTCGTCAATTAGTCGACCTGTCAGAATATCGTAATATAAACGCCTTTATGGCCGTAAACGATTACCATAAAGGCATAAAACAAACTAAACCCTCAGCGTGATTAAACAATCACAACTGAGTTGTCCTCGTAACTTAAGGGAGAAGGAAGGTAGGCGTCTGCTTGCCAATCGTTTTCCCAAGTTTGCTCATCCAATAAATACCTGAATTGATACGCCTGATCTTTGTCTAAATCTAACGTTAAGGTGAAATCACCAGACTTTAATTTCTTCATGGGGGCGGGTTGCCAATTATTAAAGTCGCCTGACAGTAAAGCGACATTAGCCTGTTTACTTTCATCTTTTGGTAATTTAAAGGTGACTTTACAAATGGGTTTAGTTTTTAAATACTTTTTACTTAAGCTCATATTAAAATCCTTCTACATAAAGGTTGAGATTGGGGATCGTCAAATCTTAATATAGAAGGATTAACGCATTTTGATATAGAATTTGAGTAATTACTCTGATGAAATCGTTTGCATCAAACAAGTCATATAAATGGTATGTTTTTTGACCGCATTATGGATTGAAAAATGAGGCATAAAAAAACCGTTAATTTTAACGGTTTTTTTAGTTCGTCAGATAAGTGGATGATTAAGACTTATCAGAATACCCTTGGTTATGTACATCAAACATAGCGCGTCCAGAAGGGTCAGCATTTGCTGTAAAGCTCGCATCCCATGCTAACGCTTCAGGCGTTGAACATGCTACCGATTTACCACCTGGTACACATTCAGCCGCTGAATCTAACGGGAAGTGCTCTTCAAAGATAGTACGGTAGAAATACGCTTCTTTTGAATCCGGCGTATTATGAGGGAAACGGTATTGTGCACTTGCCATTAATTGATCGGTTACTTTTGATTCTGCAGATTCAACTAATGTGTCTATCCAGCTGTAACCAACGCCATCAGAGAACTGTTCTTTTTGACGCCACAGTACTTCTTCCGGTAAGTAACCTTCAAATGCTTCACGTAAAATGTGTTTTTCCATTTTTCCGTTACCACACATTTTAAGTGCAGGATTGGTGCGCATCGCAATGTCCATAAAGTCTTTGTCTAAAAATGGTACGCGTGCTTCCACGCCCCAAGCTGACATTGCCTTATTTGCACGAGCACAATCAAACATGTGTAGACGTTTGATCTTACGCACTGTTTCTTCGTGGAACTCTTTCGGGTTTGGTGCTTTATGGAAATATAAATAACCACCAAATAATTCATCAGCGCCTTCACCAGACAATACCATTTTTATGCCCATCGCTTTTATTTTACGTGACATTAAGTACATAGGAGTAGAGGCACGAATGGTTGTAACATCGTACGTTTCTAAGTGATAGATAACATCACGGATTGCATCTATGCCTTCTTGAATAGTGTAGGTGATCTCATGGTGAATAGTACCAATTGCATCAGCTACTTTTTGCGCGGCAATTAAGTCAGGTGCACCGTCTAAACCAACAGCAAATGAATGCAGTTGTGGCCACCATGCTTTTGATTTACCTTCATCTTCTACTCGTTTTTGGGCAAACTTTTGCGCAACCGCAGAAATAACAGAAGAATCTAAACCTCCAGATAATAAAACACCATAAGGTACGTCAGACATCATGTGTGATTTAACCGCGTCGCTTAATGCATCATGAATTTGTTTAGCGTCGCCTTTGTTGTCTTTAACGGCATCAAACTCAAACCAATCTCTTGTATAATATTGTTTGATCTCACCGTCTTTACTAGACCAGTAATGTCCCGGAGGAAATTCTGAAATAGTGCGGCAAACCGGCACTAACGCTTTCATTTCAGAGGCAACATACAGTTGTCCGTCTACGTCATAACCGTAATACAAAGGAATGATCCCCATATGGTCACGAGCGATCAAATAACTGTCGTTTGTGTCGTCATATAAGATAAACGCAAACATGCCTTTTAATTTGTCTAAAAACTCAATGCCATCTTGCTGATATAGTGCAAGAATGATTTCACAGTCTGACTGAGTCTGGAAGGTATAGTCAGTGGTTAACTCTGCTTCAAGAGCTTTATGATTATAAATTTCGCCATTAACGGCTAAGATGTGATTTCGATTTTGATTATATAGAGGTTGCGCGCCATTCTCTAAGTCAACAATCGATAAACGCTCGTGAGCAAGAATCGCATTGTCGTTATTCCAAATACCAGACCAATCTGGGCCACGGTGACGTAATAGGCCAGATAATTCTAGCGCTTTAACTCGTAAATCTGCAACGTCAGTAGTAACGTCCAGTACTCCAAAAATAGAACACATAAGTAGTTCTCTCCATTAAATCAAAATCACAATAATTAAAGTCATACACTAAGCGTTTGGCGCGGCTTTGGTATATGACATCTATAATAACTTAACAATAAGTTAGATTAGAGCTTGTACTTTAATCAAGCCCAGCCTGAGACTGCCACAGATGATTAGCCAATGCCAAGTGATTTTTATGCAATTAATAAATGTAGGAATCAAAAGGAGAAAAAAGCATCACCAAGTGTTTAAAAATAATACGTAGAAGGTAAGGTTAATTACCTTCTAACGATTCTGAAGTGACATAAAAAGCAATGACTAACATCATGCCTGATACGATATACACAGGATTAATACCCAAGAATAAACTCGATAGATCAATTAGTTTATTGGTTAACGGTAAGTTGCCTTCAAATAAGATGAGAAAGACAGATAAAATAGTTATGCAGACAAAAATTGAACAAGTCATGATTTTCTGTCTTAACTTTAAATAACCTTGTTGTCTTTTTATCAATGTATTTAAAACTTGTTTGCTAAAACCATCGTCTGACAATACGGGTAACGATTGTTGTAACAGGGCGTCTATGTTTCTATTCACTATGCTGCTCCTCGTTTTTTGTCCTTAGAGTTATCGACGTTTTTCTCAGATAGTAATTCCATTATTTTAGCTTTACCACGAGAAATATGTGATTTAACCGTCCCTATCGGTAATTGCATAATCTTTGATATTTCTTGATGTGTATGACCAAAATTAGAGTTAAGTGTAATGGCTGAACGTTCTTCATGGGTCACATAATACAGAGCTTGTTCTATTAAAATTTGCGGCTCAATATTATCCGTTATTTGTATCTCAATGGGGTCATCATTTAATACCAATTTATTTTTTCGGATATATTGTAAAAAATGTCGGTAACAAATCGTTAATAGCCAACCAATAAAGCTGCCTCTCGCATCATAGTTTTTAACTTTCTCAAATGCTGTAATAAAGGTTTCTTGTGAGATATCGTCAGCAAGTGCATTGTCACCTTTACATAATCGTCTGGCATAATTTCTTATTTGACTCTGATGCAAAGTAACTAATTTGGCAAAGGCATGATGATTTTCATCTACGATAACCTTTGCAATTAATTTAGATTCAATAATATCCATTAAATAGCGCTAAATTACGATTCAAGCTTTTCATGTAATTTAAACACTAATATATACGCAAACCCAATAATAATTGGGAACATACTGAAGCCAATCATCACTTTAGTTTCAAGTTCACCCGCTGGTGAAAATATACCGAACAACGCAAAAGCAATACCAAAAGCGATAAAAATAATACCGCGTTTTAGGTCGGCAAAAGGGCGCTTTTTATCTAACAATTTTTCAATGGTTTCTGGCGATAATGTTTCTCCTTTTTCAATGGCCAGTTGTAATGTTTCTTGTAGTTGCTTCTTAGATTTAGAATTAAAAAACATAAAACTAACCGTAATAATGGCAACCGCCAAAAAGAAAGTAATAGGAACTAAAATATCGTGCATGGTCACTCCGAGTTGTTGTATAAAATATAGTTGTTAAGTAGATGCAGCAAAAACGAATTTAGATGCAAAAAGTTTAATTTATTTAAAAAATATACAAGATCTCTATGCGCTAATGCGATTTATAATAAACAGACACTGAATCTACTTATTTAATTTATATATTATTTTTTCTGAAAACGGATGGTCGGGGGATGTGGTATAAAATGGAAAATGTGCAACGTTAGGTGAATTAGGATAAAACTGAGGTTCTAAACAAATTCCTTGTCGCGGTAATAAAGGAGACGTCAAATAATCACTGGTATACACTTGTAACCCCGGATAACCAGAAATAACTTCAAGGGTTAAATCCTGTGCTGGACTTACTAAAACGGCAGACGCTTTGTTGGTGTCATTAACCACATAATTATGGTTAATTAATTTTGAGCCTATGATGTTTGGTTTAGTGAAATCAAATTCTGTATTTTGCACCTCATCTACATTACCAGTAGGAATTCCTTCGTTATCAACTGGTGTATAATGTTGGCAATTTAACCATAAAGAATGTTGGTCAATTAGGGATGTCTTATTAGCATTAACACCTGATAAGTTAAAATACGCATGACCTGTAGGGCCAATAAATGTTTCTTTTTCGCTATATGCATTAATGTTAATTTTTAGCTGACTGGTTTGTTCAGCCAAACGATATTCAACCTCAAAGGTGATGGAACCAGGGAAGCCATTAAAGCCATCTTCTAACCAATATTTTAAGGTAATGGCCCGAGTAGAATGTTCTTTAACCTGCCACATACAAGATTCTAAGGCATTGTTGCCACTATGTAGTACGTTGTTCCCTTCATTTGCCGCTAGTTTATGCAATACTCCGTTTAACTGGACCGTCGCATCCTTTATTCTATTGGCATACGGCCCCGCGATTGCCCCACAATAACTAGGATCGTCCCGATACAATTCATAATCTTGATAACCAACAATAATATTTCTGGATTGGCCGTTAACCAAGGTATCCCATTTAACGAGGCGAGCGCCTAAGTTAATAATAGATACATTGTCACCAACCTGATTTTGAATCGTAAATGTTTTTATCATATTTCACTAAAGTCATATAACGAGAAAGAAATAATAGTCAAAATTGCATCATTTAAACAGCATTGATTTTATTCGTTTTTAATGGCGCTATAAACCGCTAAATCAAACCAGTAAAATCAAAACATACTGCTAAGTGGGTTAACATTCAGTAATGTTAACCGCTAAGCCGCCACGTGCTGTCTCTTTGTATTTTGACTTCATGTCATTGCCGGTATCCCACATGGTTTTTATCACCTTGTCTAAAGATACTTTTTGACCGCCCGTACCACGTAGGGCTAGTCGAGCCGCATTGATGGCTTTGATTGAGCCCATGGCATTACGTTCTATACAAGGCACTTGAACCAATCCGCCAACAGGGTCGCAGGTCAAACCTAAGTTATGCTCCATGCCAATTTCGGCTGCATTTTCAACCTGTTCAACACTGGCGCCTTGAATTTCGGCTAATGCCCCAGCGGCCATGGAACAAGCCACGCCTACTTCACCTTGGCAGCCAACTTCTGCGCCAGAAATGGAGGCATTCTTTTTATATAAAATACCAATTGCGCCAGCGGTTAATAAATAACGCACAATCAAATCATCATCTAATGGTTGAACAAACTTATGATAATACATGAGCACAGCTGGAATGATGCCAGCAGCTCCGTTAGTTGGCGCGGTAACCACACGGCCGCCGTCGGCATTTTCTTCATTCACGGCTAAGGCAAATAAGTTAACCCAGTCCATCACCATCAATGGATCTTTGGTTTGATCCGCCGATAACTTACGTTTAAGTGAAGACGCGCGGCGTTTTACTTTTAGCCCGCCAGGTAAAATGCCTTCAGTACGAATACCGCGCTCAATACAAGCTTCCATCACGTGCCAAAGTTTAACCAACTCAGCGCGTATGGTTTTTTCATCTTGAAACGTTTTTTCGTTCGCCATCATTAATGCCGGTATGCTTAACCCATGGGTTGTACATTTTTCTAGTAGTTCAGCACCGCTGGAAAATTCATAAGGAACGGCTTGGTCTATTTGTTCAAGTTTTGCAGTTTGTTTTTGTAATTCAAAGTCTTCATGTTTGACAATAAAACCACCACCAATGGAATAGTAGGTTTGTTCAAATATGATTTCAGTGCCAGCACTTGTATTGCCGTAAGCAAAAAACGTTAACCCATTGGAGTGAGCAGGTAAGGTTTTTCTACGATGGAAAACGATCGCATTGGTTCTAGGGAATTGAACTAGATGTTTACCTAACAAGTTAATCGTCTCAGATTGTTCTATTAACTGTAATTTATCTTTAACGGTGTCCGGGTCTATGGTTTCAGGCATCTCACCTAATAAACCTAAGATAACGGCTTTACCGGAACCATGGCCAATGCCTGTTTGGCCTAGGGAACCATATAATTCCGTTTTAATAAAACTGACTTGTTGCAACAAGTTTTTGTGCTCTAAGGTATCTACGAATTCGCGCGCGGCTTTCATAGGTCCAACGGTATGAGAACTAGACGGCCCAATGCCGACACTAAACATATCAAAAACACTTAACATAAATATGGATCTTCATTTCAAAATATTGAAACTATTGTAGCTTAGATTGTAACTATTCACACCCACTTACGCATGAGTAAAACTTATTCGAAATGTAAAATTAATTGGTCAATTATGGCGGCGGTAGCACCCCATATTAACTTGCCTTGGTATGGCATAAAATGTACAGGGTGTTTAGTATTATCAACGTAATGGCTTATTATATGGTGTTTATCTCTATTGGTGAAGTGCGTCAATGGCACTTCAAATGCATTATCTACTTCCCCAGGGTTTAACGTTAAATCGCTAATGTCTTCAATTAATCCTACTAATGGATGTAAGCTGAAATTTGAAATGGTTTGAAAACTTGGTAACCAACCTAAAGTCGTGATTTTGGTTTCGTCAATACCCACTTCCTCATAGGTTTCTCTTAACGCGGTAAAAGTTAACGAGTGATCGTCTGGGTCAGCTTTGCCGCCAGGAAAGCTAATTTGGCCAGGATGATGGCGCATGTGTTTGGCTCTTTGGGTAAATAAGAGGGTTAAACCCGTAGGTCGTTTTATAACAGGTACCAGAACAGCCGCGTTTTGTGTTTTGCTGTTAGGCTCAAAACGTGTGACAGGTTTTTTATTCTGTAAATTGTACAAACAAAATCGGCTAGAAAACTGCTCTGGTGTCATCTTGTTACCTTTGCTGATCGAGTTTCAATCGTCGCTTCATATTATTTATAAATAACATAACAGGTTATGCGCTTTCCAATATAGGTAGTATTTTATTCACTTTATCTAAGGTTTCTTGGTATTCCTCATCACAAACGGAGTCGGCCACTAAACCGCCGCCAGCCCAACAATGTATTTTGTTTTGATTACAAACTAACGTACGGATAGAGATATTACTGTCCATATCTCCATTAGGTTTAACATAACCTATCGCACCACAATAAACACTTCTAGGATTGGGTTCCAATTGATGAATTATTTCCATTGCCCGTATTTTGGGTGCACCAGTAATAGACCCGCCAGGGAATGCACCACGTAATACATCCAATGCGGAAAACTGTGGGTCTAAGGTTGCGGTGACTTTACTGACCAAATGATGTACTGCGGGAAAACTTTCTATTTCAAATAATTCTGGCACGTCCACCGTGCCAGGTACTGCCACTTTTGATAAGTCGTTACGCAACAAATCAACAATCATCAAGTTCTCAGCTCGGTCTTTGGTCGCATTTTGTAACTGCTTTGCTAGTTCAATATCTTTAGCTTTATCAGCGTGTCTAGGCCTAGTGCCTTTGATTGGCTTAGTTTCAATTATGTTATTTTTTACTTCGATAAAACGTTCTGGTGACACACTTAATACTGCTCCGTTTTTATGACGAATAAAACTAGAAAAGGGCGCAGAATTTTGTTTTCTTAACTTGTTATAAGCCGTCCATTCAGAGCCGTATTCACTACCCGAGTAACCCGCACTAAAACGCTGTGCTAAATTGATTTGATAACAATCACCGGATAATAGATGTTGCTGAACTTGCTGAAATTTTTCTGCGTACTCAACTTTAGTCATATTGGATAACCATGGGGTGGTTAACTTAAAATTTAACTCGGTCTGTTGCGATAAGTTATTGATTTGTATTTCTAATTGAATCCATTTTTGCGGTGCTTGTTCATCTTGACTGACAAAATGTATTTGTTTGTTTTGGTGATCAACCACAATTGCAGAAGCATAAATACCAATAAACATATTGGGCATGTTGATATCAGATGTTTTAGGGTTAGGTAAGGTTTCAAAGTGGCCGCCCAGTTCGTAATCCCAATAACCCACAGCACCACCAGTGAAGGGTAATTCAGAGTCAATAACCGTGAGTGAATCTAAACATAGTTGCACTTGCTCTAATGGGTCGGTACTAACTTTTGATATTAACTCGTCACCGCGATAAACAAATGTATGTTGGTTAACCGTTTCAATGGTAAAGCTGGGTTCCCATACAAAAATAGACACATTACTATTTTTGTGGTCGCTTGATGCAGAGTCCAAAAACATAGCGCCATGTTCTTTTTGTAACAAAGAATAGAGTTGTTCAAGCTGACTTGCAGTTAACGACAGAGACTTTACGAAAAGGGTGTTTGACATTACGAAAACCTAAAAGCTAAATAATGGTTAACAAATAAGCAGTTAGAGTGATTTTGCTATGTTAACTTGTTGGTTTAATTTTAGAGGGAGGTTATCATCGATATACAACAATTTCAGTAACCTTGTGCTAGCGACCAGTAATTAAGTTTTAACTGCGATAAAACTAGCCAATTATTTAATTCTTACTATGTTGATTAGTATGCAAAACAATCAGGGATCATTATGACTGTCATTCGCCAACAAGATTTTATCGAAAGTATTGCAGATGCCCTGCAATATATTTCGTATTACCATCCATTAGATTACGTTAAAGCCGTTGAAGTTGCTTATAACAAAGAGCAAAACCCAGCAGCAAAAGATGCAATGGCACAAATTTTAATTAACTCAAGAATGTCAGCAGAAGGGCACAGACCGATTTGCCAAGACACAGGCATAGTAACTTGTTTTGTTAAAGTGGGCATGGACGTTAAATGGGATGATACGTCATTAACTGTACAAGAAATGGTAGACGAAGGTACTCGCCAAGCTTACATGAATCCAGATAACCCATTGCGCGCCTCAATTGTGGCAGACCCTGCAGGTACTCGTAAAAATACCAAAGACAATACCCCATCGGTTGTGCATATCGACCTAGTAAAAGGTGCCGGTATTGAAGTGATGATCGCAGCCAAAGGCGGCGGTTCAGAAAATAAATCTAAAATGGCGATGTTAAATCCGTCAGACGACATTGTTGAATGGATCAAGAAAACCGTTCCAACCATGGGCGCTGGTTGGTGTCCACCGGGCATGTTAGGCATAGGCATTGGCGGCACCGCTGAAAAAGCCGCAGTTATGGCAAAAGAATCGTTGATGGACCCTGTTGATATTCAAGAGTTAATTGAACGTGGTCCTGAAACAACGGAAGAAAAACTACGTATAGACATTCTTAACGCAGTAAATGATTTAGGTATAGGCGCACAAGGTCTTGGCGGGTTAACCACGGTTGTTGATATCAAGATCAAATCTTGCCCAACACACGCCGCTTCAAAACCAGTAGTGATGATCCCTAACTGTGCAGCTACACGTCATATTCACTTCCACTTAGATGGTTCTGGTCCTGCAGATCTTAAACCACCTCGTGTTGAAGACTGGCCAGAAGTAACATGGGAATTGGGTGACAACGTTCGTCGAGTTAATATCGACAACATCACCAAAGCAGAAATTGCAGACTGGAAAGCCGGTGAAACCGTTTTACTTAGCGGTAAAATATTAACAGGACGTGATGCGGCTCATAAACGCATTAAAGACATGTTAGATAACGGCGAAGGTTTGCCAGAAGGCGTGGACTTTAATAATCGTTTCATCTACTACGTTGGCCCAGTTGACGCAGTACGTGATGAAGTTTGTGGTCCAGCAGGCCCAACAACGGCAACACGTATGGATAAATTTACCGACATGATGTTAGAAGACACAGGTCTTATTGGCATGATAGGTAAATCTGAACGTGGTCCAGCTACAGTAGATTCAATCGCTAAAAACAAAGCCGTTTACTTAATGGCTGTTGGTGGCGCGGCGTATTTAGTATCTAAAGCAATCAAGAAATCTCGTGTTGTTGCTTTTGGTGATTTAGGTATGGAAGCGATTTACGAATTTGAAGTTGAAGATATGCCGGTTTCGGTTGCCGTAGATTCTACAGGTAACAACGTACACGAAACGGGCCCTGCTATTTGGCGTGGCAAAATTGCAGAGGCAAAAGCTAAAAAGTAGTTTTTGGGTTTAGCTTTTATGTGAGTTATTTAAGAGAGGAACCTAAGGTTCCTTTTTTTGTTTGTTTTATTTTTAACTCGAAACTCGAAACTCGAAACTCGAAACTCGCAGCTCGTGACTCGTCGCTTTTGTTATTTCACCTGCGGCGAAGGCATAATTCTCTTTCAAGAAATCGACTGAGAAATAACAAGGCCACCCACCTCAATTTGACAGTTAGTTAAACTGCACTAGACTTACTTGTACCTATATTGATACATTGAGTGTTTTGCTTATGCCTAGACCCAGAGAATTTCAAATTAGCTTATCGGATACGCCGTATTATCACTGCATCTCTCGTTGTGTTCGTAGGGCATTTTTATGTGGTGAAGATAAACAAACCCATCAATCTTATGAGCACAGAAGACAATGGGTAGAAGATAAGCTGTTATTTCTCCCGCACGTATTTCCAGTAGATAGTACTGCTAATGCACTAAGCACTTATCAGACCAATCCTACATAAC
>NZ_JAHKPJ010000014.1 GCF_018860345.1 Psychrosphaera sp. F3M07
AACTTATCGAGTTGTAGAAAGTTACTAGCTTAACACCCAAAAAAGCCAGTAAAAGAATTTACCATAAAGACAAAATATCAAATCAGAATCCGCTAAGATAAGTGTATATCTAACATTCAACCCAAAAGTTAAACCAAGCCAAAAAGACGAGTAAAAGCGTACAATTACACTCAATATTTCAAATTAAACTTCGATTAAAAATCTACAATTTATTTTAAATTTACAAATTGTCTAAGTTTCATTTAAAGTGGGTGGCAATGTTATTTTCTGGACAAATTATGGATTCTTCTATTGCATACGAAAAAAACTCAAAGAAATTTCTGACACATAGAAATAGTTCACAGGTGGGCTTAAATATTGCTAAGGATTGGGCTGGAAGCTTCGACTTAGGAACTGAAATTCTTGAAGTGGCATGCGGTACTGGATATCCAATTACAAAAGAACTAATAAAGGCGGGTATGAAAGTATGGGCAATTGATTCATCGCCAACTTTATTATCTGACTTTTCATCAAAATTTCCAAACATACCTGTAGCTTGTGAAAAAATACAGGATGCTAAACTGTTCGATAGAAAATTTGATGCTGCAATTTCTATTGGGCTAGTATTTTTGCTATCTGAAAATGATCAAGAAATATTTTTTAAAAAGATATCTAATACACTAAGAATCGACAGTAGGTTTTTATTCACAGCTCCAACTCGAAAAGGAAAATGGAGTGATTTAACTACAGGAGTTGAATGTCACTCTCTTGGTTTTAAAAAGTACAAAAAAATATTAAATACTTATGGATTTAAAATTATCGGTAGGCATGTGGATGCTGGCAGAAATAATTATTACGAAGTAAAGAAGGTAGCTTATCCCTAAAATTTAAAGTGGGTGGCAACGGTATTTTCACTGTCCAATTATGAGTTAGTGTGAGTATTTAACCTTGCTCTGTCTTATCGGTTTTAGGGGGCAGCTCAAACTTAATATTTTTACTTCGCCCCCATCAGATCTTGATTTTTCCTTACAGCTTACAGCTTCGAGCATGCAGCTGCGTCCCTCATCAATTCTCTTTTATTTGGAGCGATTATTTAATATGGCTTCATAAACAAGTGAGATCACACTACCATAACGACCAGTTTCAAATAACTTACCTTGAAAAGCATAATGCTTTTCGTCCCCTTCAATAACACTGTGACGGGCGTTGGTTAATAAGATAATAGCTAAGTCATATTCTGGGTCTATAACAGTAACTGTACCTGTCCAGCCGGTATGTCCGTAAGCTAATGGACTTGCGTAAGGACCAAAGTGAAATTTTCTATTGCCATTGTTGGCTCGGCGCCAGCCTAAGCCGTAAGTGCCATTTTTATCCGATGGCTTAACAAATTGATCGATAACACTAGAACTAATCATAGACAAATCTCCGTATCCACCGCGGTTTAGTAATAACTGGGTCAAAACTGCTAAATCACCAGTTGTTGAGAACAACCCAGCATGACCAGCTACGCCACCTAAAGAATAAAACGCTTTTTCATCATGCACTTCACCTTGAAGCACCTCAGTTCTAATATTTGGAAAACTAATGCGGCCGCTTCTGCTGTTGCCAAATATTTCCGTGGCTGCCGTTTGTGATTTGTTAAATCCCTTCTTTAAAGGGTTAAATTTTGTGTGTGATAAACCTAATGGTCTATAGATCTCCATTTCCGAATATTGATCTAATGGCATACCTGTAATTCTTTCGACCAACACACCTAAAAGCATATAATCAGTATCGCTATAAACTTGGCGTACGTTTCTGCCTATTTGCAGTGGTACCTTATTGATTAATAGTCTTTTGGTTCGTTCAGGTGTTTGTGAGTAAAATCGTTCACCTAGTTTATTGTCTGGTTTAAAAAACTTAACTTCAGGTGCATACCCGGCAGAGTGGGTGAGTAGATCTTTGACTAAAATACTATCTTTACCTTTTCCTTGGTATTCAGGTAAATAGTGTTGAATAGTCTGATTGAAATCTAACTTTCCTTCGGTATTTAACTTCATTAATGCCAAGTTAGTAGCAAACATCTTTGTATTAGAGGCGATATCAAATAAATGTTGTGTCGTCATGGTTTCTGGCGACGTTAATTCATTGCCACCATCTTCAAACTTACGGGCGTAACCATAAGATGAGTTCTTAATGATTTCGCCATTTCTTACTACCATTAACACAGCACCAGGAAAGCCATCTTCTATATCTTTCTCAATTAACTTATCAACCGCTTCAAACTGTTTTTTATGCTCAGCGGTTTTATCAACTAAGGTTGTAAATGGAATAGTAATATTAATCTGGCTATTTTCTGGCAATACATTCTCGACTTTTAATGTGTTCACGCCATTGACTGAATACCCTGCCATAGGGAATGTATATTGTTTTCCATCAGATAAATTTTCAGTCATTTTTAATAATTTACCATTAATAAAAATGTCAGCGGAACGAGCGTCGATATTATTAAGTGTTAAATGACCTTTATCTTTATAACCTTTAAAAGTGGTACGGTTGTTTACTAAGCTATTTTTCAGCAATTTAGGTTGAGGGAAGATTTGATCAACTTGACCTAATTTAACAATATGCTCTTGTTCAGGTTGATAACGACTCTCTCTTTCATAACGTGCTAATAACCATTCTGCATGTTTAGGAAAGTACTTATCTAATAAGGCGAATAACGTAGCTGCAAATTGTTCATCCGCTTTGCCTGTTACTTGCCAAGGTATAAAATGTGCCTGAAACGCTGAAACAACGTCTTGTGTTTGTTTGTCCCAAATACCCGTCTCAATTATTTGATAACCGTATGTTTTTAATGCAGCTTGTATTAAACCTGTATTAGGTATCTCGGTAGATATAAATATATCCCAATACTTCTGAACATCATCTTTATCATACCAAGCCCCGATGCCAGCTTGATACAATTGTTGCCATGGAAATCTAGGGCCAGGATCACTTTTTCTAGCTGGCGCAATATCTGAATGGCCAACAATTTGAGTTGGCCCTATGTCAGGATTCCGTTTTAAGATGTCTTGGGTTAGCTTGATTAAAGTTTCAATTTGCTCAGGATCGTAATCTGGGTAATAACACATTGATTCAAGTGGTAGTTGATGCTGTTGAGTTACTTGCTCTTCAACTTCAGCCTCAGTATCAATATCAATTTCTATGCTTTGTTGATGACAAGTCGGTACATTAACAATTTCTATACCGATTGACTGATCGTTTAAATCAGTCCGGCCTTGCCAATAACTTGATCCAGCATGCCAAGCTCGTTCAGATTCGTCTACTAATTGCAAAACCTTGATGTCACTCTCATTGTAACTCTCATCATTACGCTCAGGAATTAAATAATGCGAACTTACTCCACTGCCTTTATTAACTAAGGCTGAAAGGGATTTTTTATAGTCTATTGCCGTATAATGCATGACTAAAAGCTTGATTCGGTTGCTCTTATTGTTGGACTCAATGAAATCGACATTTAAAGAACTACATGAGACTAAAAATAAAATAGCGATGAGTAATACAAACTTACTATTTTTATTAAGTGATGAAAAATGACGATTTGGAACAGCATTTTTTACGGAAAACATAAATATAACCACATTGATTTTTAAGTACACTTTTACTAAGTAAGCGCCATCTTACTCATTTGAAGCTAATATAATTTGCCAAAATTGCGCAAAGTCTCCGCATTTAATACGCAAAGCAGACCTTAGGATAATTAGGCCTTTAATTTTGTTAAATCTTAAAGCCAAATTAAAACAATCCTGCACATAAAATGCGCAAAATTGGCAAAGTAAAGACTCTATTTTTAAACAAACAATGCTATTTTTTGTATATTATCAACTAACTTAGAATGGCCAAATTGGCTTTATATGTAATGGTTATTTGAATCTTGGTAAAACCTAGTCTGCAAGGATTAGGATAGACAATAATTAACCACCATTATCTCGAGTGTTGCCACTAACACTCTGTTTTCTTCTAGAGGACGTGCATGAAATATATGATAGTTAATGTTGTAACAATCTTGCTTATGTTTAGCCCTCAGGTTGTCGCTAAGACTCAGGTAGCCATCGACGATATATTGCAGGAGTTGTCAGCACTTGAATCCTGCGAGTCGACAAGTTCTTGCCCCCAAGATCTCAACAACCCAAGAAACAGCTTTTATTTGCTTGGTGAAAAAATTAGCCAACAAATAAACAGAGCAATTGAGCTGCAGAAAAATATAGGGGAACACGCAGAATTTGTTGAACTAGGCCAGTTTTGGTATCAGTACCCAAATCAGTTAGTACAACAAGCTGCTTTATCATTATTGTCTCCACAAACTGCAAAAATGAGCACTGGAAAAGTAATATTGAGACAGTTTGGTAAGCTTAGAGATGCGTCGTTAGTAAAAATGAGCCTTGATGAACTAGCAAGATATCCTGAGTTGGAACAAGAAACTTTTGAAGTGATAAGTGGTGTATTAACATCGGGAAGTTTTAGTGCAGCTAAAGCCGTCGCTAAAAATATCTCAGTGCTTCTTAATGAAGATAACATTGCCTCTTATCAATCATTGTTAACGCAATTACCTCCTAAAAGTGCCAAGGCACGTTTTTTATCACAAAGCCTAAATAACTATAAAATAAGGTAAGTCATGAGTAATAAAATTCTAATAACCCTTGGATTAGTCCTAGTTACCGTTATCGCGTTAGAAACGCTTAAAACGAAACCGAATGATTTAAAAACAGAGATTATAGAAAATAACTCTGAGCCAGAAAGTCATATCCAAAATAAATTAACAGACCAAAATTCAGTTCAGGACGCAGTTATTGAACCTAAGGTAGACGAATTGCCATTAAAAGAAACTGGGAAAGCAACCGAGCCTTTATTAACGCAAAATCAAGAGCTTCAAAGACAAGGACTGATCAAGGAATTAAACGATTTAAAAACATGCCATTTAAATAATTCATGCCCTGTAGATAATAGTGACTCAAGAGCGTCAGAGCTTTTACGAGGACAAAAAATAAAAGAAAAATTAGAAGCATATAAACAACTTACGATAGAAAATGGCTATGTAGATGCAGAGACTAATGAATTAATTCGTTTGTTTATTGATTACCCAGACGGCCATGTGCAGGAAGAAGTGATTAATATGATGCGTGCAAGTGCATTAAATACAGAAAATGCCTTAGCCTTAATTTCTAGCCTAGAAAAAAGTTATGACGCTAAAATTATGAACCAAGCAATGGATGAATTGCTTCGCTATCCTAATCTAAGCGCTCAAACAGATCAGTTATTTACTCAATCACTGCAAACGGGCAGTTTTTATGTAGCTCAAGAAATAGCTCAGAAAATATTGCCTTATTTAAATGCCAATAATATAGCTTTGTATGAGTCTATTGCAAAAACGCTACCACAGAATAGTAAACGAGCTAACGCGTTGTGGTCGAATATTAATGAATATAAAAAGAAAACGTCAGGAGGGTAACCTAACTCTGATTATTAAATAGCTCATAAACCTTAGGTGACATTTGAGGATGGCTATATATCAGTATTGTGCAGATGTACTAGCTCAGACTGTTGTTTTTTATTATTGGCAGAGTACGAATATGGTTAACACAAGACTATTTTCACACCCTACATATTACGTTGAAGGGGTTGATAGCGAATAGCCCGTGACCGCATTATGCAGAGTGTTGCTGAACTTCTCAGTTATGTTTAACCTAACCTTAGTCCTATTTATCTATAGAGCAGCGATAACGGTTAATATTCATTAACCGTTTCTATTTAGACCGTTAATTAAATTTGTTCAAATAATATAGAGGCCAATGCGTCAAGAGCAGGGGATTTATAACGTTTATTTGATTTATCAAAGTAAGTTGAATCGTCAAACGTTGTGATGACCCAATCGGCATATTGTGTAATGGCTTCGTTCTGTATTGGCAGATTCATACTGACTAGAATGGTTGATTTACCTTTTTCTTTTGCCAGTTTAAGTAGTTCTAAAATGTTTGTTTTGCTGTTATCAAGGTTTTCTTGCTGGTGATCTTCAGCGCCGCCAACCATCACTAAACTTTTCATACCATCAATGGCGACAATCACCACTTCGCTTTGGATCACATTCATCAATTGCTGTTCTTTAGGGGCTTTAATCGAAAGTGCAGACACTTTTTTATTCGGCATAGTCGTAATTTTGTCGTTGATAAACTGCTCTAAGGCTTTGGCTTGTCTATATTTAGCTGCGACAATATGAATACTTTTTGAATTTTTAAGAGCTGCAACTATTTTGTTGTTTTTAATATTAGAATCCAATCCACGCTGCGCTAATTGTTTTTCCAACGCCTGATGTTTTTCATTACCTAGGGTTTGATTTGCCTGGTTAATTTTTATTTCCATTGGCGTTTCAAGGCTTGAGTTTGCAATAAATTTATTTTTGACTTTGATTACCCTAAGTACAGATTCTCTAATGGTATTTTTTATCTCTGACTCTTCATTAACCCGCAGTGCTAATGATTTAAGTAGCGATTTGAATCCTTCTATATCAGATCGAGTTCGTATTTTCATTGGCATCATGGCAATGTCTGTACCGGCTTCAAACGTATTTAAAGTGGCTTCGACTGGGGTGAAAAAATCTGCGATTCCGGCCATATCCAGCGCGTCGGTAATAATAAGCCCTTTATAACCCATTTTATCTCTCAGCAGGTCGGTTAGGATTGCTTTTGATATTGTTGCGGGGCGCATCATTTTTTGCCCAAATTTATTAATTACCATAGAGTTATCTAATTTAGGGTACTGAATGTGGGCAGTCATAATCATGTTAATATCAGATTTATCAATAGCTTGCTGGAATGGGTATAAATCAACATTGGTAATCGTTTCATTATCGTGGTGAACAATTGGAAGGCCATGATGGCTGTCTATATCAGTATCACCATGACCAGGAAAGTGTTTAAGTGTTGCAAGCACGCCTTGAGATTGCATTCCATTGACCGTAGCTATGCCTAAATCAGCGACTACTTTTGGATCGTTACTAAAAGATCTAACGTTAATAACTGGATTTCTCGGATTGACATTGACATCAACGCTAGGTGCATGATTTACATTTATCCCTAGCACATTAAGCTCAGAACCAATGGCTTTACCTACCTGAGTTGCTAGGGTTGTGCCGTCTGTTTTATAAGTATTTCCTATAGACATATTACCCGTAAATGATGTTGCGAGAGTACGCGGTAGCCTGACTACTCGGCCTCCTTCTTGGTCGACGGAAATAAAGAGAGGTTGTTGTAATTCTGATTTTGCAGCCGCTTGTTGTAAGTCTGTGGTTAGTTGAATAATTTGCTCAACAGACTGAAGGTTGTCTGCAAATAATATGATCCCTCCCAAAGAGGTTTCACTTATTAATTCAGCAATTTCCTCAGGCAATTCCGTGATGGGGGTTTTGCACTTTTCTTCTCCAGAAGCTATTTTCGCTGAATCCATGTCTGGGCAATAATAACGGATATCTAACATTATCTTTTGAGCCAAGTTTTGCTCTAAATAACCCATATCAGATTGAAATAATTTCCAAGTCCAGAAACTGATAAATATAAGCGTTACCGCAAGAAAGGTTTTTTTCATACTTTTTATATCCACAATAAACGCTGTATTCATAAAGGTTAAAGAAGCTGATACTTAGAAGCGCTTTAAAATACAAAGTACCAGCTTATTAAAAGGCGCCTTCCAACCGAATCCATTTCAGAAGGAAGACTAATAGCTACAGCCAACTTTACGTCTAAAGTTAATTAATGATGTGCAGCTTGCACCATCAATCTGAAGCTAAATTCAGTAAGGAGTCATCCATACTCACTATTTAAATAATATTTACAGTCTGTGTTTTGCAAATAGCTTGAGACCAACACAAACTTTGTACTTAATTTGATCTCGCTGAGTTAACCTTTTTAAGGGAAAGTTTGTTCAATGAAGCTGGTGGAAAGTAAAGGTAGACGTATTCTATACCTATGAAATTCAACACTTCTTTTTGACAAGCTTACTTGTAACTAAACTCACTCAGGGTCAATATGTACAATAAATTTGTCGATAGAAGTGAAAAATAAAGTAATTACAAATCATATTTTGTGCAAAAGGTATGCAAACGCTATACAGTGCACTTTATAAGAAATTTTAATTCCTGATTGAGAAATAACTTGAATAAATTATCGTAATTGCAGATATTAGATTTTGAGTTCTTTTTTAGAATTTCTAACTTCCTGACGTAGGTAACTAATTAAAAAAATGAAGAATAAAATACTAGTTGTAGATGATGACCATCATATAGTTGAAATTATTACATTTGCTTTAACCAAAGCTAACTTTGATGTTATTGAAGCTTCTGATGGAAATTCCGCTTTATTGCAATTTAAGGAACACAAACCCGACCTAATAGTATTAGATGTGGGGATGCCAGAACTTGATGGGTTAGAGGTTTGTAAGGAAATTAAAAGAATCTCAGATACTCCGGTTTTATTTTTATCTGCCAAAGATGAAGAAATCGATAGGATTTTAGGATTAGAAATCGGGGCTGATGATTATGTTGCTAAGCCATTTAGTCCAAGAGAGTTAATTGCCAGAATAAAAGCTATTTTAAGAAGAAGTCAGGTCATAGTAGAAACAAAAGATGTAGACTGCGAAATTAGTCATGGGCATCTTCGCATCAATACCAGTACGCATGTGGTGACTTGGTCATCACAGCAAGTCGAGTTAACGGCGACAGAATTTTCTATGTTAAAAACAATGGCTTCTCGTCCTGCCCATGTTTTTTCTCGCGAGCAGTTAATGGAAAACAGTTATCAAAATAATATAGCGGTTAGCGACCGAACAATCGACAGTCACTTAAGGCGAATTCGGAATAAGTTTAAAGAAGTGAATGGTTGTCCTATCGATACCGTGCATGGTGTCGGTTATAGGGTCAACGCATGCGAAACATTACTTTAAATTAATTATGAAAGTATTAAAGCTCAGTCACATTTTACTCATCATTAATTTGATTATTTTAGCTTTACCAATTACTGGAATTGCATTATTTAATTTATACGACAGTAATTTAGTTCGTGAAACCGAAAATGAATTAATCACACAAGGTGTTATTATTTCGAATGTGTTTAAGCGGTCACTCATAGAACAAAATCCGGATGTTGATTTTAACAATTACGGTGTTGCTCAAGAAGAAAAATATTGGATAAAAGAGGATCCTTCTCTAGGCAAGTGGCGACCTTTGCCGGCCTCTCTCGACCTTTTCAGTGATGAAGTATTAGAGCAAGCTCCACCTCCTATTCCTGTTGATATAAAACCAGACAAATTAGCATTAGATTTAGGTCCTAGGTTTGATGACTTGCTGCAAGAAACCCAACTTACGACTTTATCCGGCATAAGAATTCTTGATTATAATGGTATTATCATCGCGTCCACCGGTTGGACTAAGTTATTGGCATTGACCAATCAGAACGATGTAAAACAAGCACTCAAAGGCGTTACGACTAAAGTCATTCGTCGCAAGTCCCCCGAAGAAGACAGTTTTTTTTCTCCCATTAGCAGAAGCAGTAATATCCGCGTTCATGTGACCCACCCTATAGTCATTAATAAGAGGGTCATTGGAGCCGTTCACATATTAAGGACACCTCCAAATACATTTCAGCATCTTTATCAAAATAGAAAAATGTACCTATCTTTTTTAGTCTTGGTTATGTTGGGAATTCTAGCCATCACGATTTTCTCAGCCTACACGATAGCTATGCCAATTAGAGCACTCGTTACCCAGGCTAAAAATGCAACAGATGGTCGTTGGCTTAAGTTAACCCCTTTAAAATCACCTATTACGGCTGAGTTTGAACTCTTATCAAATACCATAGTACAAATGTCCAACAAACAAATGGATAGAGCTGAACATATTAAGAAATTTGCGTCATATGTTTCTCATGAATTTAAAACGCCTATCACGTCCATCAATGGTGCGGTTGATATTTTGTCCGACCATCACGGCGAGTTGTCAAAAAAAGAGAGTTGTCGTTTTTATCAGATCATCTCTGACAATTGTTCACGTATGAACCTGTTGATGGCTCAATTGACTGAGTTAGCTAAGGCTGACAATATGAAAGTTTCAAGCAAAAAGAATGACTTAATTACCATTTTATCCAAGCAAATAAAGCATTATGAATCTACTTTTTCTGCGATACATTTCGATGTAGATGGCAATGAGTTTTCAATTCATATGGATGATGAATTAATCACGAGTGTTTTTGTAAATTTATTTGAAAATGTGATTCAACATGGGGGAGATGAAATAACAATTAAGTTAATTAAATTAAAAAATAATATTGTTTTATCTTTTTCAGACAATGGCAAAGGCATTACAGAACAAAACGCTAAACGAATTTTTGAACCTTTTTTTACCACGGCTAAACAAAGTGGGGGCACGGGGTTAGGTTTGGCAATATTAAAGACATTATTAAAAGCTCATGGCGGCGATATACAATTGGAACCTGCAACTACCGGTTGTCATTTTAGGATAACTTTTCCACTTTTAAATGACTCTAATAAAGGTGCTCAATAAAAAATTGTCGTTTTTTGAGCCTTGCTTATATTTTGCACAAAATTAACTAAAAAAAGATTCATAAACCCAGCAAATTAACAGCTTGTATTCAATATTATTTTACTCAATTCAGCCCATGTTTTGGAGTTCAAATATGAATAACAACCGTTTCTTAAAATACACCATCGCCTATCTCGCTTTTATTTTTATACTTTGTGGTGCGCCACCCAGTGTAAAAGCCGCGCCATGGGATACAGAAGATTATTATCTGTGTTTCAACCAAACTCCTTGGGGAGGTGGATTCGGTAGTTTTGCAATCGCATGTGATGTCGAGCCTTGGGGGCAACCCCATTTCGTTCTTGAAAACTTCAGTGCCATCATGTTTGACCATCAGGTGGAAGCAGGTGAACGTGCTAGATTCATGAACGAACTTTATGCCGTGCTTAAAGCGTCAACCCGATATTATATTCAATCTCGCCAGCCAGGAGCTTCAGAAGCTGAAATTGAAGCGTGGCAATTAGCTAATTTTGCTAAAGCACATCAAGAATCGTACTGGACACACTATCGTTATAGCCAAAGTGGGCTCGTTCAAATGTTACGAGGTGATTCTGGCCATGGTCATGGCTTGGTTCAAATTGATGATAGATGGCATTTTACCAAAATAGAAGAAGGCGCCGGTTGGCATATCTTTAAAAATATCACTTACGGTATGGAAATATTCTTTGCTGAATGGCAAAACGCAGCAAACGCAAGTTGTGTAGAGTCCGAAACATCTTGGTTACAACGTTCAAGAGCGGCTTACTCTGCATATAACGGGGGGCCAAGTAAGGTTTGCCGCTGGACAGATCCTAGTGACGTTTGGGCACAAAACGATCAGGGCTATTTGGAGAAAATTCAAAACGCAGATTGGCTGACTCATATCACTAATCAAGAGTTAGTCACTGCCCTTGATATTCAATGTTATATGGAAGAAGAGAGAGGATGTAGTGCCGCCGAAGGGATGGTTGAAGTAGACTCTGACGACCCTGCTAACTGGGTTAACCGCGAAATAACGTTGGAGTCAGGTGAACACTGTCTATTAGTTGATGATGCATTAGAGTGTGTAGAAAATGCTAAAGATCTATTATGTCTAAACTTACAATATGGTGCGACAAAAGGTAATGTTTTTCCTTCAAGTAGTGTGACTGATGAATACAGTAAAGTCATTAATGAAGCCAAAGCTTGTTACCAAGATGCTTCACCACATTTAGCATTCACTGGCAATGCAATGAAATTTGTGGCCAAAACGAATGGATTTGCTACATCGACTCCAGATATTTATGACACTGTCGGAGGCACAAAAACAGGAAGTTCAATTACGTGGGGTAAACCATATCAAGTGTTAGACATTATCGTTAACGGTTTATCAGAAAGTAATTCAGGCCAAGTTTATTACAAAATAAAGGATACGTTCTCACAAGGTTACATTTTAGTAGGGGACTTTGACAAACTTGAGCAAACAACCCAGTTAGTGGATGTTAATTCTTTGCCAAAAGAATATATCAGTATTGCACGTGTTGATGATGAAATTATCGTATTGAACCCTGATGGTATTTCAATGTTAGAAGCGTTGAATTCTGACAATGTTCTTGCAACTGTAGAGTATGAAACCACCTTGAGCGTATTGTCAGTTACCATGAGTGGAGATGACAACGAAATTTACTATGGTGTTGAGTACAACGGTCAACAAGGATTTATTTATGGTGGCAAAATACTCAATGGCAATACTCAAAGTAATTGGGCAAGTATCGAGCAACTGCAAAGTGACGATAAACTAACAACCTTAATCAAGACCGCTTTTAAACCAGAAGGAACGGCAGATGATGATAATAGTCAAAATGTCGTTATCCCTGCCAATACCTTACTTTCGGTGTTAGAGAAGGTGCTAAAATTCAAAGGTGAAGAACATGAGCTTTGGGACTATAAAGTTGAATATAATAATAGAATTGGAACATTATTTGGCGGCTTTACAAAACCATCTAAACAGGAAAGTGTATTTACTGAATCTAATGCGCTTCATCCAGACTTAGTTGGCTTATCAAGATATTACACAGACCGTATAACCTTTACTGAGGGAGATACGGATTTGGATGATGATGGTCTGCCAAATGAATGGGAATTAACCTATGGCCTGGATATCTTTGATCCAAATGATGCTCAATCCGACACCGATTTAGATGGTGCCAACAATTTACAAGAGTTCACCAACTCAACTAGCCCTTTAAACCCTGACAGTGATAGCGACGGAATATTAGATGGCAATGACAATGAATTTACACCATCGGGGGCAATTGGATTTTCAATTAGTGAAATTCAAGTCAATGAAAATGAACCAACATTTACATTAACCCTTAATAGAACGGGTAATTTTATTGGTGAAATTGCTATCCTCGTTGAAGGCGTTGATGATACCGCAACATTAAATCAAGATTATACTATCGTTGAAACTGAATTTACTTTCCTACCGGAGGACAGTAAAAAGGTAGTAACTCTAAATATTATAAATAATGATACCTACAGCGGAGACCGTACATTTAGCATTAAATTAACCGTCCCAACAGATTCTCATGCGACATTAGGTGAGATAAGCTCTGTCAGTGTCGTTATTATAGAAGATGAAGAGAAACCGGCCGAAAGCGGCAGTGACGGTGATGGCACGAGTGAACCAGTTGAAGAAGATAAAAGCAGCGATGAAGAAGAAGCGAAAAGCAGTGGTGGTAGCGTTAGTATGACCACGCTCATTATGCTTATTCTAATCCGTTGTTTTGGAGCTGTGCGGATCTATAAGCGTAAATCATAGTATAAGCCAGTAACGTTAATTTCTATCAACGAAATTATGTAATCCACTTAGCAAGGTGATGATTATTGTTAAGGACAGAGTTCTTACTTTTTATCCTTATTAATCTAGCCTTGCTACATTCCCTTTATTTTCACTTCTATTTATTAAATACCGAGCTCTGAGCTCTAAGCTCTAAGCTCTAAGCTCTAAGCTCTAAGCTCTAAGCTCTAAGCTCTAAGCTCAAGCTCAAGCTCAAGCTCAAACTCAAACTCTAAACTCAAACTCAAACTCAAACTCAAACTCAAACTCAAAACTCAAACTCAAAACTCACTCAAAGGCGTGTGTAGGACTCTTCTTGCCAACATCGATACAAGATACTTAATACTAGTGTTCTCCTGTATTTTTCTCCTGAGGCGTGATGGATAGCCGTCAGTATTGCCGAAAATGAAAAATTACCAGACGCTTAGGTAATGTTAAGTCCAAGAAATAGAGTCATGTTTAACATCTTCAATGGCATGTGAGTGGTTAAGGGGCGTCGTAGTTATAAACTTAATGCGGAATTAGCTCTAAAGGTGAGTTGGTGTAGTTTGTTTAATAGGGGGGCGGAGGCTTGTCTAATTGCGGGGGGATTGGTTAAGAATAGCGACTGTAGTTAGTCAGCTACAAAAGAAAAAACGGTCTTGTATCAATTAAAAATAAATACAAAGACCGTTTAAAATTAAATTTAATGACCCATCACTGTAAAAGAGATGATGGGCCATAAATTGTGTTTATTAGAATGTCCAGTTTATTCCTGCATAGAAACGACGGCCATTAGTCCATTCATTAACATATATCTTGTTTAAATGGTTTTCATAGTACGGTTTAAGTTCTGCTACTGGTACACCACTAGCTTCAGATAACATAGTAAATGCTTCTTCACCTGTAATAGTAGATTCAATGATACCAACACCATCTTCATCAGTTGCGATGACACGATTACCGGTAGCAACACCACTGTCGTCAACTTCGTCAATCCACTTCATCTTGTTAATAACTGGGTCATTAACAATCTGTGAAGATTCAATATATTGAACAACATTTTCGTTAGTTAAGTTAGTAATAGCGAACGTGGCTACAACATTATCAGTAATCGCATAAGTTGCTTTTGCATCGAACTGCTGACGTGCATCAGTATATTGAATACCTTTTAGTGAACCGCCACTAGCAAACTCACTGCGGTAGTTGTATGAAAGACGTACTGAGAAATCGTCGTTTTCATAGTAAACCGAAGCATTTAATGTGTCTTCAGATTGACCATACATAGGTTCTGTCTGAGTCGTTGTTTCAGTTAAGAAACCTGTTACACGGTAGTATTCACGTTGTTCCGGATCGGCTTGGTGAGTTTCAAAACTACTTTCATCCAAGATGGTAGAAAATGAATTTTGAGTAAACTTCTGATCAGGCACATCGGTATAAGTGTAGTTAAGTAACGAACCAAATCCGTTGCCAAAGTCGTGTTGTAATTGGAATTCTAAACCTTTAACTAGTTGTTCACCGGTATTAAAGTAAGAACTTACAATGTAATCACCCGACACTTCATAACCGTTATTGTCGGTTACTCCAGCTTCACCAAGATACGATAGGTCTTGAACGCTAGACGTTGAACGTACCATATTTGTTATATCTTTTTGGAATGCCGTTACTGCAAACAATGATGACTCAGAGAAATACCACTCTAAACCTAATTCACTATTGATTGACTGGTAAGAACCTAAATCAGCATTACCAACAGAGCCACGACGTTGAGAGTCTGGATTGATTCTTTCCGCGTTGCCTTCAGGTGTTAAATCTTGAGGACGACCATCATCGTATAATCTGAATCTCTCAGTAACCAAACTAAAGTTACTTCTCATTTGCGTTAAGCTAGGATGTGAAATATTTTTAGACCAAGCGGCTCTTAATATAAGGTCCTCAGCTAAGTCCACAGATAAGTTAAAGCTTGGTAATACATCTTGAGTGCTACTCTTTTGAACTAGCGGCTCATACATATTAAAGCCAGCTTTTTCAGCGATATACCCATCGGCATTCTCATCCGTTGGATATGACATAAGTACACCATTTTCATCTTTCGCTACTTCGTAACTAGTTGATTCACGTTGTGTATCAACAACACGTACACCAACATTACCTCGGAAGTTTTCACCGCTGAAGTTTGTCATAGCGTAAAAAGAAGCAATCTCTTCTGTTACGTCATAAGCTGAAGCTTTAGATTCAGTCATACCTGAGCGACAACCTACATAATTTGAAGAACCTGAGTCAGCAATTGCTTGCTCACAGAACCCTTGGTTTGGTGTGCCTTCAGAGTGATACAGTAAGAAATTATTTTCTAGTAATGCGTCACGCTTAGATTGGTCAATATCAAAATATTCAGTTGGAGTATCATGTCCTGCACTGTCTAAGCCTGAAACGGTTCCACCAACAAGATCTTCGGCTAAAACTAGTGGGAATGGGCTAGATTCATTCGCATAACCATGATGACGAACACTTTCTGAGAAGTATGTTTGATCACGCTGAATGTTGCGATATTTCGCCCCCATTTTTACGCTATCAATATAAAAAGTATTGTCTAGCTCATAACTAACATCAGCTTGTAAAAAGTTTTCAACATTTTCGCGATATCTTGCTGTATTTGTTAAACCACCTTGAAGAAGGTAGAACTCATTTGTTGGTGCTAATAAGAAGTTCTCTGCACGTGCTTGTGCAGCAGCTAATGTGTCCCCTGTTAATGATGGATCAGCTTCAACGCCCCAATAAACTTTACCTGTATCTGGGTTGTAACCATAACCTAAGTTAACGCCTTCATAAGTAGGTAGTTTTACATCATGTAGGTCTCCAGAATATGGGTCCGCATAATCACCATAACGACTCGCAAGTACAGTACCTCGGTCTAAAGCGGTACTTTCTGCACGCGTTTGACCCGCTTGAACTTTAGCAGTAACTACATCTCCTGCGTAATCCATAGTTAAGTGGAATCTATTTTGTTCAGTACCTGAGCCGGTTCTGTCATTTGACCCTCTACGGATCATTTCGCCCCAGATTGCTTGGCCAGCATAATAACCACCACCATCACGTAGATCACCAGGACCCGTTATAAGGTGAACGCCATCAATAGGACCAGTTGCAGAGTAAACAATATCTTTTTCTGCATCCATTACTAAGCGAGGGTCTATACCTTCAACTTCGTTAGAATATAAATATTGAACCAATCTGTGCGGTTGAGCATAAAGGTTGTCGCTTTTATTATCAGAATCAGTTTTGTTGCTGTTTAACTCTAAATTAAAGCTTAATTCATCAGTAGGAGCCCACTGAAGATTTACCGTTGCATCTAAACGTTTTTCTTGTTTTTCAAAAGCTGGAGCATAAACATAGTCACCCAATGTTCTACCTGGAGTTTGGCCTAAACCTGCAGATCTGCGACTGTTCCAAAATAATGCCCAAAGTGGATCTATATAGTTTGGATCGATGACTTCATTTACGTCACCATAGTTTCTTGTAAAGTTATTCCATGGAACCGATGTAGAGCCAGCAGCATTTAATAGGTCACCATAAGTGTAGCCGTTTAACGCCATATGACGGGTTATGATTAAGTTATGATTGCTCATGTCGCGTAACTTAATATCGGTACTTAAACATTCTTCTGTAGGACAAGTAATGGCATCTGTTTGCGCAAAACCTGTGCTTGTTGCACCAGCAGAACCTGACATGCCATCAGATTCAAAACCGGTACGGAATGAATTACGCTCTTGTAAACTAATCGCGATAGAAGCACCAAACGTTTCATCTTCATTTTTGAAGTTGTAAGCTGTTGAAATTTGAGGGGACGATTTTTCAGATGAATCGTTATATTCACCTTCTATATTGAAGTAACCATAACCATTTTCTTGTTCAAGTGGCTTTTTAGTATGCAAGATTACGGTACCACCGATACCACCGGCATCTATATCAGCACGTGCAGATTTGTGAACTTCAATTTTTGAAACACTTTCAGCAGGAATATTAGAAAAGTTAAAACCGTTACTTTCTGAACGACCTGGTAAATACTCAGCCGATTTAGCTGATTGACCATTTACCAATGTATTGGTTAATTCAGGAGATGTACCACGGATAGAGATTTTAGCACCTTCGCCAAATTCACGTTCAATTTGCACGCCTGGAATACGTTGTAACGCTTCAGCCATGTTTTTATCTGGGTTTTTAGAAATGTCTTCGGTATTAATTGAATCAACAATCGTGTCTGAAAAACGTTTATTGTTCAAATTCTCTCGTAGTGAAGATCGGATGCCTACGACATTAATCACTTCAATCTCTTTTTCTTTAGCTTCTTTTTTAGCGTTTTTATCTGCTTCATCAGCGGCAAGCGCTGAAGAAGAAAGTAAAGCTGCTGAAACTAGAAGACTTAACTTTGTTTTTCTATATGATTCCATGTTTATCCCCTTTAAATAGGTGTTGTCAATTTATTATTCTAATTTTAGTTTTTCGGTGTAATTATTTATTCTGAGATTAGCATGGAGAAAAATTATGGCAAGTGGGATTTAATCATTGGTTTCTTTATCTAAACGATCAATTTTTGGCCTAATTGCACAAGAAGGGGAGTGGATATTTTAATCTTAATGAGGTCGTTAAGTGTACACTTTTTAATAAATAGCCTTGTAACCCTTATTTAAAAAGGAAAGTAACATTTTTGATTGTAGAGTTAAAATGAAATGATAAGTCAGCAATGACGTTAACGCTGATTTAGGAATCAAATTTTTTGCTAAAATCTAGAGTCATGCTACTGAAACATTCCTGTGTTTTTGCAAAAAAATTGCAAATTTAAAAGGCGATAAAAAAGCATTTATTTACCTCAAAGGCGATCTGTTTAACTGCTAGTATTAGCATTGGGTACATAATAAGTTCTGAAAATATAACGTAAAGCGACTAAAGTGCGATTTGTAAATCAGCGCTATGTTTGAATTGCAATAACTTACCAGCTTTCTGATCTACTAAACTTACCTTTATAGAGGTGGGATTATTCATCTCAGCAACTTGCTAGTGCCGTTAATGTCAGTCAATCGAGCATTGTTAAATTTAGTCAAAAGTTAGCTTACAAAGGTTATCCAGACTTAAAAATGGCAATCAATGAGGCTGTCGTTATTGATCAAACT
The DNA here is from genome assembly GCF_018860345.1 of Psychrosphaera sp. F3M07. Lineage (GTDB taxonomy): Bacteria > Pseudomonadota > Gammaproteobacteria > Enterobacterales > Alteromonadaceae > Psychrosphaera > Psychrosphaera aquimarina. The sequence continues at coordinate 18,551 of NZ_JAHKPJ010000014.1, forward strand.
AATTATGCCAATACTCCAAGTAATCAGCTGCAAGAATCCCAAAGTCAAAGTTTAACTACAGTACAAAACCTAATTTCAGATGCGTTAAACCATTTTCAAGCGGTTAATAGTCAATTAGATATCACCGACTTTGCAAGTGAACTAATTGCGGCAAATAAAACGGTAATTTTATCGACCAGTTTTGGTAAAACCGCAGCGGCGAGTTTGGTGAATATTTTGTTAGATTTAGGCAAGGTAAGCCGAACAATTGCGTCAGATTTCCCCCATGATTTAAATACCCTACAGGGATTAAATAAGGGCGATGTGCTTTTGATTATTGAAGATAACCCGCTTTCAAATTCGCTAATTAGTGCAATAACAAGTTTGAACCGACAAGGTGTCGTTAGTTTATTGGTAAATCGTATGGGGCATTCTGTTCTTCATGGTGTAACGACTAAACAAATTGAATGGGTAGTGACAGAAAGTACTCCCTCCTTAATGAAGTGCCAAGCACAGGCGTGTTTATTAAGTTTGATGTATTCCCTTGAATTAGAGATTGCTAACCAAGGGAAGGTTAAAACTCAGACTAATCTTTAAGGCAGTTCCCATTCCTTTTTTAATCTTTCATAATCCACTTGAGTTAAGGCAACCATAACTGGTTTTTTACTCTTATCTAACCAAGATAGTAGCTGATCCATATTAAACTCATCCATGGCTGTGCAACCCGCGGTTGGTTTGGTTTCACCTCGCCACAAGTGAACAAATATACAACTGCCTTGGTCAGAAATATTTTTAGGGTTGTGAGCAACAAAAATCCCTTTTTTGTACAAGTGATCTTTACTGTGAATATCTCGGCGCATAGGTTCACTTGAGCCTTTTATCGCTTCCTCACCGACAACCGAACGATCGACCGTTTGGTTGTAAAACTGCGATCCTCTGACATCCATGCAAAAATTATCAGAACTCATTTGTTGATAATCAAGTTTGGTCGATATGTTATCTAAATAGCCAAAAGACGAGGTTAAATTAAATATCCCCGCAGGTGCTTTACCATCACCTTCTTGTTTGTGATAACCGTCTTGTTTTGGATGTAAACCTAAGCCCCATGCTAAGCCCGTTCGACCAACAACTATATCGTGCGACTCTGATTGTTGTTGCCATTGCCCATTCTGTTTCTCAAACCGTGTTAATCGACCTTGAATAGCACTGTCATTATCAGTAATCACTAAAACCACTTGTTCAGTGCCTAAATCAGATAGGCTAAATGATGACTGAATAGGCGTGACTTGCCACTGCATGTCATAATCCCATTGGTCAAAATACACATTGCCACCAGACCATTCAACTTCACCTCTTTGTGAGTCCACGGTCTCAGATCGGAAGTGTTGTTTGGCAGGATATAATGGTTGTGAATAGTCGTCGTTAAAAATGAGTCGGTAACTGTCGAGACCGCCTAAATAAAACCATTTTAAACGTTCATCGCTACTGTCTAATATGCCATGTGTAACATCCATTGGAACCCAACCATATGGTTCAAAATAGACCATTCCCCAGTCATGCATCGTATTAAACGCGTCTGCTGAAAACTCCCAACCTGATTGCCATTTTGCTGGAATGCCATTCATTCTGAGTAACGTAATAAGTAACATGGTTTGCTGCCCACAATCTGCATATGGTGCTGCAACCGCGTGTTGACTTAAGTTGCGTATAGTTGAGTATTCAATAGACGTTCCCCATTTTTTACTGTCCACATATTGAAACAGTTTTTGGGCAATTTTATATGGATTTGTTTCGTCGCCAATTAAACGTTTATTAAGTTGTTTAAGTTCAGGTGTAAATTCTATGTGCGGTAATTGTTCTGCAATATATTGTTGTAAATGGTCAGATATATTAGTTAATGGTTTAACGTTATTCGCATCTATATTGTGGCTAACTCCGTTGGTTTCATAACTGTATTCAACCCAAAATTGTTCAGCCGTATCTGCTTGAGCTTTAGCTTGCAAATAGATAGTACGTTGTAAGTTGTCATTTGAGGCGATAATTGGGTTTTGATGTGAGCTGGCCGTTAGTTTTATGTTGGTTTGCCTATCCTTTATTTCTCTTGGGAAAGGGAGCCAAACACGAATAAGTTCACCTGCTGGTACTGCATTAGCATCAACCGTTAACGTGTACTTAATGGTGATTTGGTTGCTTTGAGCAAACGCACTTTTTGTTTTTAATGTGTCGTTGACGATATCAACATGATGTTGGTTAATTTTGTATAAATGCCCTCTGTCGATAAAACGGGTATAGCCTTGTCGTAGGGAAAGAGCATCGTCATTCAATTGAAATAAGTTGTAACCCGCATTTTTAAAATAACGTTTTTTGCCGTCTATGATACGAAATTCTAATTCGCCATTTTCATCCCATTTAGCGATTTTTTTGTCGGTCACATCAGTAGCGTATTTTTTTAGGTAGCTTTTAATATCGGCAAAACTAGATACAAAATCTTTTTCAATTCTAACCATACGCTCCAGTTCAAAACTCAGCAGTGCTGTTTGTTTTTCATTAAGAGTGCCATCACTGAGTAACGTTGTTATTTCTACTTTACTTGTACTGAATTGACCCTGGTCAATTTGTGTATTTATACGATTCAGCATTTCCGAAAACTCTTGTTTTGATACCCCAGAGCAAGCTGCTAAAGTGAAACTAAGGAAAAGTATTGATAAATATTTCAAGCGATTGTGCTCCTAAGTTAAATCAAAATTAAATCTTTCACCGATTTAATTCCTAAGCCTGGTGAGTTATTAAGAGTGATATCTGATCTGTCAAATATGACACCGCCTTCAATGGATGGGTATTGACATAACATAGGGCCGTCTAGGTCGATTTTTTGAATTGAGGTTGATTTTGCTGAAGCAACATGTGCGGCAGCAGAAACACTAATTGAGCTTTCCAACATACAACCCATCATACATTCAACGCCAAAGTTAGCGGCGATATCGGCGATATGAATGGCACGTGAAATACCACCGGTTTTCATTAATTTAATATTAATAATGTCCGCGGCCTGATTTTGAATTAACTCGATAACTTGCCTAGGGTCAAATGAGCTTTCATCGGCCATGATAGGTGTATTTACTCTATCGTAAACATATTTAAGGCCTTGAATATCACGCCCTTTAACCGGCTGTTCAACTAACTCTAAATGTATACCTGCATTTTCTAAAGTATGAATAGCATGAACCGATTGTTTCGCCGTCCAACCTTGATTAGCGTCTAAGCGGATAAGAGCTTTGCCATCAATAGCTGCATGTATTGCTTTTACGCGTTCAATATCTAACCCTATATCTTTACCCACTTTAATTTTTAATGTTTCGTAACCTTGCTCTATCGCAATCACCGCATCTGAAACCATCTTGTCGATATAGTCGACGCTGATGGTGAGATCGGTTGTTAATTTTGACTCTCCACCACCTAGCGCTTTGTATAATGGCAAGTTCAACATTTGAGCCCAAAGGTCGTAAATGGCAATTTCAACGGCGGCTTTCGCGCTTAAATTATTTACCATTGAACTTTGTATTGTTTCACATAGAAAATTTAAGTTTTCTATGTCGACACCCAATATCTTAGGTTTAATATGATTGTTGATGGCATCTTGCATGGATGCCAAAGTATCGCCGGTAATCACTGACGTGGGAGGCGCTTCGCCGTATCCAAGGTGACCAGTGTCGGTTTCAATAATAATCACTAAGTCTTCAACGGAATCAACCGTTCTTATTGCCGTTTTAAATGGCGTTGTTAGTGGTACTTTAATAACACCAATTTTTATATCTTTTATTTTCATTGCGATTATCTGATCTTCTTAATGTTGTAAATACCCTTAAGGTAACTCTCAAATGCTAAAAGTGGTGTAACGGAAACGCCATTTAAAATACCACTGATTTTTTCGCCCTTACTGTTGTGATAACCTAAGCCATGTACATCATGAATTAAAAATGGCTTATCATCATAACCTAACACCATAGCCACATGACCTGGTAAATACACTAAGTCGCCTGCTTCCATAGACATCAGTTTTGGCATTTTAGTGTTGATAGGGTCTTGCTTGTCAAAACGTATATTTTCACCAAATTCAGCATTGCCTTGTTGACCTGAGTTTCTAGGCATTAAAAAACCAAATGTTTTATAAATTTCACCAATAAAGCCTGTGCAATCACGAGCATTGAAGTCATGGCCCCAACCGTATCTTTCGCCTAAAAATTTAAAACTTTGTTTGATAATATTTTCTTTGGTGTGAGCTAAGTAACCAATATTTACATCAGCGCTTCTTGGTATTAATGATGGTTTGATGGTTAATGTACCGTCAGCATTCCTTGTTGGTAATTGCACTATGTGACCTGTATATGGGTTAAGTCTGTCTAATTCATGCTTTTCAAAATCTTCATAACTTATTAGTGGCAGAGTCACGCCCATATCCAATTGAACCTCAGATGTAGACTCGTCATAAGGGTTAAACGTTGTGAACTCCTTTGCCCCTGTAATTAATAGAAAGTCTTTACTGTGTTTAAACTTTTCTATGTCGGCCTTTTCACCAACAGCCACATGTTTAGTTTGGATCCAAGCTCGGTAGTTATAATTTTGAACGAACATCCATTCGCCAGACTTGCTTGTATGCAATATGGCTAAAGCTTCACCTGGGAAGGCAGCGGTTTCTTGAAATCTATCTATGTCGTAATCCATTCCAGAATTTAACACTCTATCCAGAGTAGGTAACATCCGCATAACGGCGCGCTTTGTAACTAATGCAAAACCAATAGTTTGTTCAGCGCTGATTTTATCCAACGCCATTTCATCTAAATATGGTTGATAATGTGCCTGCGTCAACTTGGTGCCATCGGGATAAAATCGGTCGTATTTTGACGGCTTGCTGATCTCTTTAATTAACGCGGTGACTTCTGTTCCCACCATAGTAGAGGGGTAGGTTAATGGATCAGTTAGATATTCTTTAGACTGAAACTGCAACGCATTAAATTCATTTATTTTCTCAGCTGACATAATGACTTTTGAAGGCTGTGTCGCTTTAGCTATCCAATATTCAGGGTGTAACTTTTGTTCTGTAACGCCTTCAACATTGTGATAAAACGATTGTTCTAACACATCTTGGTTTGTATTTTTTTGACAACCTGCAATTTGAAACGCAGTGATCAATAAACATAATTTTAAATAAGGTTTTAGACTAAGCATGAATTTATAACTTTTGTATGATTATTATTCTTATTATTGTTATAACAGGAATAATATTTTCTTCAACTTTTTATTTTTTGAAATAAATTATTCCTTTAAGTTTGATCCAATTCTGATTATCATCATTTACCATTTTAGAGCGTTTAGTAAACAGGTCGTTATATTCTTTAAGAATATAGTTAACTAACCATTACTTAATCGATCTCGTATGGGTTTGATGTTTTATCAGCAATCAAACTTTAAAATTAAGATAGGAACCAGCATGAAAAAATTAACTTATTTGCTAATAAGCAGTCTTTTATTTAGTGCGTTTATACATGCTGAAGTTTCTGGGTACATTATTAATAATGTGCAATTGGTGGATGGCAGTGGCGCAGAGCCAAAGTTGGCATCGGTGATCATCACTAACGATAAAATTCAACATATAGCTTGGGGGGAAACAAAACTACCCAACCCCAATAATTATAAAACCATAGAAGGTGAAAAGCGGGTATTGACCCCTGGGTTTATTGATTTACACGCGCATGGAAACCCGCTAACCCATGGTCAGTTTGCTAATTTTATTGCTATGGGAGTCACCAGCATTAGCTTAGGACAGGATGGTTTTTCAAGGTATATAGAAGATTTTGAAGGATGGCGTGGTCAGGTCGCTGATAGCGGTGTTGGGGTTAATCTCATTCCATTTATTGGTCATGGTAGTTTGCGAGTTATTGCTGGCATCGGACAAAATCCAGAGCCAACAGCAGTACAGTTAAATAATATGCTAGATGTTTTAGACAAATTGTTACCCCACACGTTTGGCATGACTACAGGGCTAGAATATAACCCTGCTTTGTTCGCAAAAACTGATGAGCTGCTCGCGTTAGCCAAAAAAGTGGGTGAGCATAACCGCGTGATCATGAGCCATATGCGTAATGAAGATGATGATCAGTTATTTAAATCTATTGATGAATTAGTGCAGCAGAGTGAATTTGCTCGGGTACATATCTCTCATTTAAAATCTGTTTATGGCAAAGGGGCTTTTCGTGCTCAAGAGATAATCAAACATATTAACCAATATAAAATGACAGCCGATTTGTATCCTTATAATGCCAGTTATACCGGAATCGCGTTGTTATTTCCTAAGTGGGCAAAAACTCAGGAACAAGTGAACAAGTTAAACCGCACTCAAATACAAGCATTATTAGAGCACCTAAAAAATAGAGTATTAAGCCGTAATGGACCTGAAGCAACGTTATTGGGCTCGGGGGAATTTGCAGGTTTAACGTTAAAACAAGTTGCAGACAAGCTTAATAAACCGTTTGAGTCAGTATTGTTAGAAGATATTGGTCCACATGGCGCCTCTGCAGCTTACTTCATTATGGATAATGAATTACAACAACATTTAATTAGGGCGCCATGGTTAAGTTTTAGTTCTGATGGTAGCCCAACTATGTTTCATCCAAGAGGCTATGGCAGCTTTGCTAAAGTGATTGATGAATATGTAAATAAATTAGGTTTATTAAGCCTACCCCAAGCTATTAATAAAATGACAGGGCAAGCCGCTGAGATCTTGAGACTTAATAAACGAGGCCTGATTAAAGAAGGGCATTACGCAGACTTGTTATTATTCGATCCTAAACAAGTCAAAGCAATGGCCAGTTATGAGAACCCACATCAGTTGTCACAAGGTTTTGAGTATGTCTGGGTTAATGGCCAATTGATTAAACAAGGGTCTGATATCAAAGGTTTGGCAGGGAAAGTACTGAGCCCAAAAGCCAATTAATTGCACGGTATATTGCAGGGGCAATTGCACGGTTAATTGCAGGAACAGTAGCTACTTTCCGTATCACTATTAGAAGTGATGGCTCCTAATAGTGACTTGAGTTATGTGGATAATTTGAGGATATAACCGAGTTGCTAGAACATATTTGTCGGGACATTAGATCAACATTGTAATTAAGCAGCCATGCACACCATGTTTCTATCTCGGATCAGACGAACGACTAATTTTCACGCCATATTAGTTGGTTCTGACTTAATAAAGTGATTATTAACATTTTCACTTAATTTAAATGTTTTGAATGACGCATCATAAGTATTAAAGATACGATCCCAAAAACTGCTGGTGTTTCCATAGTTCTTGTTCCATCTTTTTTGGTGATGATATAAATGATAATTTTGAATACTGCGCAAGTATCCTCTGGAATGCCTTTTATAATGTATTTGAAAATGAACAAATTCATAAAATAAGTTGCCCATTAATATACCTAGAGCAAACTGGTAAAATAACTCTGGTTGTGGAGTTAAATTAAATATCAAATAAAATGGAGGTAGTATCAATGCAGAAACCAAATATAACGTAAGAAAGCCTGCATTTAAGACTCTTCTATCATTCATAATATGGTGATGGTAAAAATGAAAGCCATCAATGACGAAACGTAATTTACGACTATTTATGTTTATATGGTATATCCATCTATGGATCACATACTCTAAAAAAGTCCAAAAAACCAAGCCCAATGTGATACAAATAATACTTAGCCAGTTAATGGCCTCAATTTGACTCAAGAAGTAAAATAATAAAGGTGAAGCACCGACAAAAACCCACAAAGGATTTTTGGCTGCAAAAAAAACCAGCAAAAAAGGGTATTTAACAACTATGTTATTTTTTAATCTTTTAATATCATCCATAGAGTTTAATGCTATCCATATTTAACAAGGAACTTAATATGTGGCTTACTAAAAATGTACAATACAAATCGTCCAAACCTATCTCACCTTGGCGTAAAATATCTCTTGGTTCTTGGAGACCTACTGGAGATTCAAGTACTCACACAACCTTAGAACTCAATATAGAGCCAGTACAAGCCTTTTTGAAAGAGTTCAATGAAAACAATAATTGCCAATGCAATGTATTACAATATTTTTCTTGGGTCATGGCTCAAACTATTAAAAAATATCCATATATAAACCAGTCCGTTAGGTTTGGTCGTTTATACCAACGAAAAGATGTCGACATATTTTTACATGTAGCCATTGATAAAGTTAAAGGAGATAACTTATCAGGAATTGTGATCAGAACAGCTCAGGAGCTATCCTTATTACAATTTTCCAAGGAAGTAGAAGGTAAGCTAAAAATATTAACAGAATTGGATGATCCAGAGTTTAAAGTTATTAAAAACGTGTTTAATAGAATGCCTGGGATATTTAGCCGAACCTTTTTAAACATTTCTAAGTTTGTTCAATACAAGTTAAACCTGTGGTCTCCATTATTCGGTAGTCCGCGAGATGTATTTGGCAGCATTCAAATATCCAATGTAGGTTCATTTGGTATCGACAACGCTATTGTACCTATCGCACCTTACACCAACATTCCAATGGTCGTTGCTTTAGGAAGTCTTAAAAAAAGGCCTTTTGTAATTAATGATAAAGTTGAAGCCATCAAAACAGTAAAGGCGGGTTTTACCGGTGACCACCGATTAATGGATGGCGTTCAATTTGGGCAGATGCAAAAAGAAATTATTCGCTACTTTAATCACCCCTCTTCAACTTGTGAGAGAACGTACTGACAACTCCATTAGCCACTTGCTGTTAGACGTGCGTATATTTTTGAGTCGTTTTAACATTTGAGTGTCCTAGTTGAGATTGCACAGTGCTTATATCAGCGCCACTTAGTAACTAGTGCTGCTTTTTTAATGAAATTTTTGACCACTCAAAGATCAAAATAATGTCGTCTTATTTAGTTTAGACAGTAGTCGAGTTTTTATCTTGACTGTGTTTATATACAGATTTCGAGGGTTTCATACCAAGTCAAGAAAACAGGAACAATGCCCACCCTTGGTGGATCACAAAAAACCGAGTTGTTACGTAACAAAGGTGTAGTAAATGCGGTAGAGGTTTGTTACTAATAGTGAAAATAAATAAGAGGAACCGCGTTGTCAGAAACTTAGGCAAACGTCCTCTGATTAAGTTGTTATGTTTGAGTCAGGTATGGATGAAGATTTAAAGAAAAAAGTAGATGTAGTAGTTGGATTGAGCCGTCTTGCAGGTGGCACATTGATTCTTGTTGGTAGTATTTTGTTGTTCGTATTTACACAAGCTGCGCTAGACCCAAATGCTGTAATAGAAATTAATGGTGCTCCAACAAAAGATCAAACAGATAAAATTATGGCCGCCATTTTTAGTGCTTTATTTCCAATAGCAGGTTTGTTTTTATCTTTTGCGCCAGCCAAACTTCTTGATAAGTGGGCTGCAAAAATAATCGGCCGTTTGAGTTAATCTCAAATATAACAAACGCCTAAACTCGACAATGTTAAGTTGTCATGTTTTTGGCAAACAACGCAAAAAGCCACGCCAACACATTGCGTGTTAGGCGGGCGTTGAGGCCGTAGAATAACTCTTTTTTAAGAAATATGGCCGATTTTATGGGTTCCAAATGCATTACCTAGTGCGAGATAAACGCTTAGCATTTGCTACAGGAACTCGATTTTTCATCAATTTGGGCTGTTGGAGTAATTCTACAGCCTCGTTAGGTGCATTTTAGAGGTCTGTGTATGGATGAGAGTTTTGTAAAAGAATTGGATTCGTCTTTAGAAGTATTTAACACATATTTTCCGAATGAAAGAGATGACGTAGACATACTTATATTGCGTGGTCATCAATTAGCCGAAACAATGCTTTATAGTTTTATTCGTAAAACAGTTTCTAATCCAAAGCATATTGAGTCTTTTTTTATAAGTTGGGAGCCACTTGTTTCGCTCGTAAGAGCATTATTGCAAGATGATGAAGAAGAATATACATGGGTATGGAAATCACTAATAAAACTCGCTAAAACAAGAAATCAAATAGCGCACAATATAAACCCTGAAATTCAGAGTAAACATGTAGCGGATTTTATTAATTGTGTAAGGTCTCAATTTTCAGGCTTTAATAATGTAGTTGGTGATGATGACCTTAAAAAGGCGATATTTATTGTTTATTGTGGTTTATCAACAGCTCTTGCTCTTGAAAAGTATCCATACTGTGGTGCAACATATTTGGTTCGCGATGAAATCCATAAACATGGTCAAGAGCTTATATCTAAAGGAATAAGTGTACAAAGCACCTAACAAGGGTTTTCAAGTCGGACTCGTAACCGTTTCCTCGGTTTCGCTTCGCTACACAATTTAGTAAACAATTATCAGCCCCTTAAATGGGCGTTTGGCATACAAGGAGAGTTCAGTGAAAAAGTTAATTTTAGTATTCATATCCCTTATTTTGTCTTTTTCAACGTCTGCAAATGACAAGCTCACGGCAGAACAGTTAATCGAGAAAGCAAAGGCATTTGTATCAGCCAAAAATGCACGCCAACAACCAAATACAACCATTAAAGAAATAGACCATTTTATATCGCTATTATCTGATAATTTCATTGATGAGCATGTTAAATATAATTTTACGTATACTGATAAGTCGAAACTCCGTTCAGATTTGGTTGGTAAACTAAAAGATGAAGTTATAAACAGCAATATTGAGATAAACGAAATTATGGTAGGGGCTAATGTTGTTTTTATAAAAATGACTGAAATAGGTAAAGTTAAGCCTGCACATCTAGATAAAACCATTGAATATAGTAAAACTAATATTGTCTCATTAGAGTTTAACGAATCAGGTTTAGTAAAGCATACCCGTCGACACCACGGTTGATGTATGCCATACAAGCGCCTTAACACTGACAATTTTTTGTTGTCATGGTTTTGTCAAACAACGCAAAAAGCCACCAAACTTGCTCACACATTATTCAGGCGTTAAATTTCAAACTCACTTTTGTCCATAAATTAATTAGAGCAAAGATATATCTTCGCTCTGTATTATCGGTCTGATTAGGACGTTGCTTTCTCGAAACTCGAAACTCGAGACTCGAGACTCCCAACTGCTCTTATCTCTTCGCTTTTCCTTCCAGCTTCCAGCTTCCAGCTTCCAGCTTATAACTTCCAGCTTATAACTTCCAGCTTATAACTTCCAGCTTCCAGCTTCCAGCTTATAACTTACAGCTTCCAACTGCCCTTAACTCATATGCCTTTGCTGTCTTTGCAGTAACTTACTTTGGCTTTTTGATGCTACCTTTTCAACCGCGTATAAATCTAAGGTTTGGAAGTGGCTTTTTAGTTTTGATGCTGCGTAATCCAATTCAATTTTTTCAATAACTTGTAAGTGTCTTTCAGGGAATAAAGCTTCTACCGCTTGGGAAATTAGCTCGTATAGCTTTTTAAGATTGATCTTATGAGTTTGCCCTGTTTTTTCAAATATCCATTCAGCAATCGCAATAAAGTGATCAAACGGTTGATCAGCAATAATGATAGGTAGTGAATGTTTAAAGCGGCCTGAATTGCCAATCATGTCCCAGAAACGTGCAAAGCGATTTATGCGCTGCATGGTGGCAAAGTCTACTCTGTCTGTGCTTAATATATTAAACGGTGGCAAAGGGTTAAAACGTAAATCAAAGGTATTGGTATGCCTAATAATAGGACTGCCTTTTAACCGTTTTAATATCCCCAATTGAATTTCATGAGGGTAACAATGATACAGCTGATCAAAGCTATCTCTGAAGGTATCAAAGGTTTCACCTGGCAATCCAAAGATAAGATCCGCATGGATGTGCGCCGTTGTGTTTTCTTTTAACCAAATTAGGTTTTCTTTAGATTTAGGGTTGTTTTGTTTTCGACTTATATTGGCCTGAACCTCTTGGTTAAAGGTTTGAATGCCAATTTCAAACTGCAAACTGTTCTCTGGGAACTGACTTAACAACTCTTTTAATTTTCTTGGTAGATGATCCGGTACCACTTCAAAATGCAGGTAAAGATTGTCATCCATTTTATCTAAGAAAAACTGCATGATCTGCATGGTGGTTTTAATGTTTAAGTTAAAGGTTCGGTCGATAAACTTAAAGTTTCTAGCGCCACGCTGATATAAAATTTCCATTTGGCCAAGAAACAAATCTAAATCAAATGGGTTGGAGGCGGTGTCTAAAGACGATAAACAAAACTCACACTTAAACGGGCAGCCGCGAGATGCTTCCACGTAAAGTAAACGGTTTTTTAAATCTTCATCGGTATAATATTGGTATGGCAGTTCAATATCATTTAATTCAATAGGCTTGGATTTTAAGATCTTTTGTTTAGGTTCATTGTTATTAATGATGTCTTTACATAGTTGATAAAAACTTAAATCAGCAGGGCCAGTTAATACGAAATCAGCAGTATTAACGATAGGTTGACCTTCCGTTTCATAACTCACTTCTGGGCCGCCTAATACGACTTTAACTTCTGGTGCGATGACTTTTAATAAGTTAACCACATCTGTGGTTTCGACTATGTTCCAAATATATACACCAAAACCAACAATGTCGGGTTTAGATTCTAATATTTGCTCAACAATATCCAACGGGCGTGCATTAATAACAAATTCTTGAATTTCACAAAACTCTTGTAACTCTTGTAAGTTAGCGTACAGATAACGTAAACCAAAACTGGCGTGGATATATTTGGCATTCAGGGTAGAAAGCACTATTTTGGGCGCAGATGGATCTATTTTGTGGCTAGTTACTGCACGTTGTTGTGCTGAATCTATTGAATCTCCGTCATTAACGCCAACTTGGGTAATGGTTAATTCTGGAGCATATTGTTGCACTGCCATGCTGAGCCTTAAGTACTTAGTATAATCTGGGTGGGATGATAAAGTTTTCTTACTGATTCAGCAATTAGACATTGCATAAGATCGCCTGAACTAGGCGATTATTATGGTGTATTGATTTTTTTTAAGTGAGTACAGGCTTATATATTGGTGAGATGAAATTTTGCTTAGTCTCTATTTCATAAGCCTTTTTTTATTAATCTTTTTTGTTTATGACCACTTCAATATTTTTAGTATCACCGGCAAACCATTTTTGCACATATATACTGCCGATAATTGGTGGCATGCCTTCTTCTGGCACTTCTTTGTAACGAACACTGTTCTTAGTTGCTTTTTCAAACTCAAATGTAACTTTTTTCTCAGACATCTTTTTTCCTAAGTATTCAATTAAATAAGGTTAGGGTCTTTTAGTACGAATATATTATGACAAACGCAGCAGGCACACAAAATCCAGCAAGCACTAATAATCCCCGTAAGCTTTTCACGCCATTTTTGCCTTTGACCATAAATAGGGCTGACAAGGCCAAATAAATCAGCATAGCGGCATACAGATCTGAAAAATAAGTCCAAGCGCTTTTTGCTTCGTTTAAGTGTAAGAAATTAAAGCTTTTTAATAAAAAACGAGGGGTAACTTGCTCTATAACGACATTGTTTTTTTGGGTATCAATAAGCAATGTATGATTGTGTTTGGTGAATATTTTGTACTTTTTAGGTGATTCCCAAAACCGAGCTTTGACCGAGGTATCAAGCTTCAGTTCTGACAATAACCAAGATTCAAAATCGTCATTGTCAATTTTGGTATTAATATCAGGAATGAAATGCCGTTGTTGGGTGACTTGATAATTAGGGTTCCAGTCATCCACATGATTAAGGGCGATACCTGATATGGCAAAAATAAGGGTTAAGCCAATACAAAAATAACCAATATCTCTGTGTAAACTGCGATTTAATTTAAACCAATTTATTTTAATAGCCATTAGTCTTTAATGGTGACACCCGTTGGCGACAATTCATAAATGGTCATAGTTTGGGTGACCGAATTAACGTCAAATTGTTCGTCGTTTTCTTGGGCTAAATAGGCTAAATATTTTTTTGATTGTTCTAGGCTAAGTTCTAATGCTTTTAACTGACCAGTGGCATAAGCTACTTTGCCCATCGCCGCCATTGGAAACACCATATCGCCGTCACGGACTTTAATTCTTAAGGTTTGAAATTTTTTATCCGACGCTAACTCCATCCAACAACCACGTTTGCTACACACTTTAACAATGGCGCCTTCAACCGTAATTGGTGAACTCATGTAACGCTCTGGAGCGGCTAATATGCTCGATATTTTAGCGAGTTGTGTCATATCTGCGCCAGTACCAAAATTACGTTCAGCGTACGCCACATTGATTAACGATAAAGTAACGATGAGTATTACAGCGAGGGCTGTGTTTAAAAAGCGCATTTTATTTACCTTGTATAAAGTCGGTAGGTAATGAACGGCAAATCAATATTAGCCTTAAATTAAGAGAGCTGATTAATTAACAAATTACTTAACTAAAAGGGTAATAGGAAGTGCGTAGATTAATATTAACAGCCATATTAATCTTTTTTGCTTTGATTGCAAATGAGAATAGTTATCACCTTATGGTGCTAAATCGATAAATATAACTGCGCCTTATTTCTATAAGGTTTTTGAATAAAACTCGCTTATATACTTGCCACCTTTAATCTCAGCAATCAGTCTTAATTTATATTGCTGACCTTTGTTGGCAATGAATTGGCGAAGTTGGGTTTCGTGTTTCCAGTAAAAGGGATTGTCGTGCATTTGCAGTTTTACACCAGTAGCCATTCCATGTTCATCCACCAAAAACAAGGTTGCTTTGGTCAGCTGGAAGGTTGAATTAATAAAGGTGGTCCCGTTTTCGTCATAAATACTGACTTGTAAATCGTCTGCTTCTAATACACATGATTTATTAATGATATCGCAATTATCAATAGGTAACAGTTGTACAACTTTATCTTCGTAGGCTTTGGTCTCAACATAAATGTCCGACAATATATAACCTAAAACGATTAACACTGGGGCAACAAATAACGCGACTTTTGTATGTTTGTTCATATTAAATCCATCAACGGCTTATACCAAAAAAGGCCTCAATTAAGAGGCCAAAGATAGAAAAGGTAAACCTTAAACTTTAATGATCATGTGCGCTAGCGACTTCGCCAACTGGTGATCTAAAGTTATCCACCATGTCTTGGATCTCTTTTGGCGCATCATCAGTAAATTGAAGGATAGCAAAGGCAACAGCAAAGTTTACGATTGCACCTACAGCACCAAATGCGTTAGGAGAAATTCCGAAGAACCAGTTTGGATCTAGGCTTCCTAAGAAGTCTGTTCCTTGGATAAACATAATGCCTTTATGTTGGAATACATACAACATAGTCACACCGATACCAGAACACATACCCCAGATAGCGGCTTGGCTATTCATGCGTTTAGAGAATATACCCATCATAAGTGCAGGGAATATCGACGACGCTGCTAAACCAAATGCCAATGCCACGGTTCCTGCTGCAAATCCGGGCGGATTGAGGCCGAGGTAACCGGCCACCAGTATAGATATTGTCATAACAATCCTACCCGCTAACAGTTCGGATTTTTCGGAAATGTCAGGGGTTAATACACCTTTCATTAAATCGTGTGACACGGACGAGGATATGGCTAACAATAATCCGGCTGCGGTTGAGAGTGCAGCGGCAATACCACCTGCAGCAACCAATGCAATAACCCAGTTTGGTAAGTTAGCAATAGCAGGATTAGCAAGAACCATAATGTCACGGTCAACTTTCACCATTTCATTAGTTTCTTTGCTTGCCGTGTATTGAATTTTACCGTCGCCATTTTTATCTTCGTATTTTAATAGACCTGTTTTTTCCCAATCTTTAAACCATTGAGGACGTGCTTCATATTCCAAATTTTGGCCTGCAACTGGTTCAATTGTATTCATAAGATTTAAACGAGCCATCGCACCTACTGCCGGAGCAACAGTGTAAAGTAACGCGATAAATACTAGTGCATAACCTGCTGAAGAACGTGCCGCTTTAACAGAAGGTACCGTAAAGAAGCGCATGATTACGTGAGGAAGACCCGCAGTACCAATCATTAGAGATAAGGTATAAGCGAACATGTTTAATGTGCCGCCCATGTTGTCTGTGGTGTACTCTTTAAAGCCTAAGTCAGTGACAACTAAATCAAGTTTGTCGAGTAAATACATACCGCTGCCGTCAGCTAAAGTACTGCCTAAACCAAGTTGTGGAATAGGGTTACCGGTTAGTTGTAACGAGATAAATACTGCTGGAATTGTATATGCAAAAATTAGTACACAGTACTGAGCTATTTGCGTGTAAGTAATACCTTTCATGCCACCTAAAACCGCATAAACCCAAACAACGCCCATACCTATGTATAAACCGTTATCATATTCCACTTCTAAGAAACGAGAGAAGGCAACGCCCACCCCTTTCATTTGACCTATGATATAAGTTAATGATGCGATAATTAAACAAGCAACCGCAACCATACGTGCAGTTTTTGAATAATAACGGTCAGCAATAAATTCAGGCACCGTGAACTTGCCGTGTTTACGCATATAAGGCGCAAGTAACATAGCGAGTAATACATAACCACCGGTCCAACCCATTAAAAATACAGAACCACCATAACCAAGGAAAGCGATTAAACCTGCCATTGATATAAACGACGCGGCACTCATCCAGTCGGCACCAATGGCCATGCCATTTTGCATTGGTGTAATGCCACCACCGGCAACATAAAAGTCACTGGTTGATTTTGCTCGTGCCATCCAGGCAATGGCAAAATACATTGCGAAGGATCCGAATACGGCGATATAGGTAAAGAGTTTTAACTGTTCCATTATTCTTCCTCCACATTATATTTTTTATCTAAGTCATTCATTTTCTTGGTATACCAAAAAATTAGACCTAAAAATGTATAGATAGAACCTTGTTGTGCAAACCAAAATCCAAGCTTGTAACCACCTAATCTAAATTCGTTTAATTGCTCTACTAGCAGTATTCCAAAACCAAATGAAACTACAAACCAGACAATTAAACAGATGAATATTAGGCGAAGATTTTCCTGCCAATATGACGTTTTATTTTCCACGACTCACTCCAAATTAATCTTTGTTAACTTCAAAGAGAAAATTCGTATATTAATTGTCGTAGAAAATTAACCTGTGACTTTCAACAACATCAATACACCAACCAACTAAAATTACATTAACAACGGCATTGAGTATGCGGTATTAAACTTTAGTCTAAAGTGATGATTTAATTGTTGTATATCAAACTAGAACCCTTTAAAAATACAGCATGTGTAAAAATACATATAATGAAAATGTGTATATAAATTGTTTTAGGGTAGGGTTATGGGTAATGAACTGATAGAGCACTTAATGTTTGTACAGCAAATTCCGCCGTTTGATACTTTACCCAAAGCCACCGTACAGCAACTGGTCAAAAACATAACGATAACCTATGTTACTGCTGAACAAGAATTAACCACGACAGCTTCACTAAAGGGCACTATCTTATTAGTTAAAAAAGGGGTGTTAGCAAAAAAACAGAGTGGAGAAGAGTCCTCTAGTTCTGATCATCCTATTGAGACAATAGAAAAGTATTCGGATGGCGATCTTTGTCGTCAGCTTATCTTAAATGACGATGCTATCTTAGTCGTTGAGGAAGATGCGTTATTATATTGTTTATCACTAGATTCAATTCTACCGTTATTAAATGACTTTCCCGAGGTACTGCAATTTTTAACGGCATCGCCTGAAACTCGATTAAAACAAACCATTATTAGTCAACACGCTACAGAGTTAAGTGCCTCACCATTAAATAACTCATTGGTGGGTGATCTACTTTCTAAGTCAGCAGCGACCATTCCACAATATCACTCTATCGTGCAAGCAGCTGAAAAAATGACGGAGTTAGGTTATTCCAGTTTAGTGGTATTAAAAAACGAAGGCGCAACCCATTTAAGTGACTTAGGGATCATTACCGACCGAGATATACGGGTCAGATGTGTGGCTAAAAGTCTGCCTTTCACTTCACCGGTTAGTGAGATTATGACCAGCAACGTCATCAGTATTGATGCCAATAGCCTTGCTTTTGATGCATTGATTATGATGATTGATAAAAACATTCATCACCTGCCAGTGACTAAAAACGGTCACTTATTTGGTGTGATCACGATTACCGACTTAATGCACAAAGAAGCGCAAAATGCAGCACATTTAATTAGTGTGATCCGCCGCGCAAAAACGGTGGATGAATTGGTTAAAGTGGGCATTATGTTACCTGAGCTTCAACTTAAAATGACCAAGTTGGGTATAGCGGGCTTACAAATAGGTAAAAGTATTAGTGCGCTCAGTAAAGCATTAACCATTCAGCTAATTGAGTTGGCTCAACAAGAATTGGGGAATGCCCCTGTGCCCTTTGCTTGGTTCTCCGCTGGTTCATTAGCAAGGCAAGAACAGTTGGCTTATTCCGACCAAGATAATGGCTTGATTATTAGTGACTCAGTATCACGGGAACAACTTGATTGGTTTAAACAGTTGGCGGACTTTGTTTGTGATGGGTTAAATTTATGTGGTTTTGTTTATTGTCCAGGTAATGTCATGGCCAGTAACGATAAATGGCGACAGACCGCCAGTGTGTGGCGTGAGTATTTTAGAACTTGGATAGACACGCCATCGCCTCAGGCGTTATTAAACTCAAGCATCTTTTTTGATTTGAGTTTGGTTTACGGAGACTCACAATTAATTGATGATATAAAACAATATGTATTGTCTAAAACCTCGAAGAGCACTTTGTTCTTGGCACATTTAAGTAAAAATATGCAGAGCAATAGACCACCATTGGGCTTTATTAGAGATTTTGTTTTAATCTCCAGTGGCGAAAATAAATCTACTATGGATTTAAAGCATAACGCTATTGCACCTATTGTTGATCTGGCTCGAATATACGCACTGGCACTGGGTATTGAAGAGACGTCGACTATCGAAAGACTAAAAAAAGTGTCGGAGCATAAGTTAGGTAATAGCGTGGTGAGCCGTTCTTCCGCGCTTAGTTTAATTGATGCCTTTGAGTTTTTAGTGCAATTAAAGTTAAGTTTATATTTGAAAAAACATGCATCAAACTTACCGGTTAATAATTACCTGTCACCTAAGGATATTTCTCGGTTGGAACGCACACATTTAAAAGATGCGTTTAAGGTTATTAAATCATTACAAGATGTAAGACAGGCGGTACTCTAGTGTTTTTGGATTGGCTATTTACTCCGGTGAGTCATCAGTATGAGGCACGAAGAGTCGAGTTATTAAATAAAATAGATAAAAACAATAATTTGTATGCGTTTTTGTCCGTGCCTATGCCCGCATTAAACAGCGAATTGTCTTCGGTGGAGATAGTGTCTGTGGATTTTGAAACAACTGGATTGGATGCGGTAAAAGATAAACTGTTAAGCATAGGTTGTGTAAACATGGCTCAAGGACAAATCCAACTTGGCAGTTGTTTTCATGAGATCATCGCAATAGAACAACCTTTGTCGGCTGATAATGTAGCAATACATACAATTACAGATAATGAAACTCAAAATGGCAAGTCACTAAAGCAGGTTTTTGATGCATTTTTAATGAAGATTGCAGGAAAAGTTTTATTGGTTCATTTTAATCAAATTGAACGCGAATTTATTAAACAAGCCTGTATTGAATTATATGGTGTTGCGCCCGTTATACCTATGATAGATACTTTGTGTTTGGCTAAAAAAGAGTTTGCTCGTCAGGACTTTCCATTTGATCCACAAGATTTAACATTAGAGAATTTAAGAAAACGAGCTCAATTGCCATTTTACCAGCAACATCATGCACTTTCTGATGCGATTGCAACCGCAGAGCTTTATCTCACTATGATAAAGCCAAAGTGCGCCGCCAACATGCAATTAAAAGATGTGTTAATTTAATTGCGTTTTTAAATGTGTAATCAATTGTGTGTGCAATATTTTAAGGAAGCATGAATGACCATTTTGATAATAATTGCATCAAGTATATATGCAGGGCTGATGTTTATTATCGCTCGATGGGGCGATAGAACTAATAATCCGTTATCACAAAAGATCACACATCATCCTTTTATCTATGCGTTAGCACTTGGCATTTATTGCACAAGTTGGACGTATTTTGGCGCGGTAGGTACTGCATCAACAGACGGTTGGCAGTTCTTACCTATCTTGTTGGGGCCTATTTTATTGTTATTGTTTGGGTATCCGGTTTTAGAAAAGCTGGTGCAAGTATCCAAAAAACAAAATGTGACTTCTATTGCCGACTTTATTTCAGCCCGTTATGGTAAACGCCAACAAACCGCTTTATTAGTCACGGCGATAGCGACGTTAGCGATCATTCCATACATAGCACTACAACTTAAATCCATTAACGCCAGTTTCTCTGGGTTAACCTTGGCTAACGACAGTGTTGGTACTGGCGAATCAAACTCTGCATTTTTAGCCACCTTGATCATTGCGCTCTTTGCTATTTTATACGGAGCCAGAAAAGCAGATGTGACAGAATATCGGTCTGGGCTTATATTTGCGATTGCGTTTGAGTCCTTGTTTAAATTATTAGGATTGGTGGTTTCTGCAAGTATCGCGTTAACCTTATTTTATGATTTTGAAATTGTAAACCTGCCTCCTATGCCGGAAGAAATTTGGTCAACGGATCGATTTTTTACTACTGACTTTATTGTTCAAACCTTTATGGCAGGTGCTGCAATATTATGTTTACCACGTCAGTTCCATGTCATGGTGGTGGACAATAGTGACTCTCAAAACTTACATACCGCCCGTTGGTTGTTCTCTTTGTATTTAATTTTGACCGCTGTGGCGATTATTCCTATTGCATTAGCGGGTCATTACTTCTTATTAGATACTGGGGTTAATAAAGACATTTATACAATGCAGTTGCCTATGTTCGTGAATAGTAACTGGGCTACCTTGTTTGTATTTTTAGGGGGAATATCGGCGGCCAGTGCGATGATCATTGTCGCGACGTTAACGCTCAGTACCATGATCACAAATGACGTGTTTATGCCTTTGTTGTTAAAACGAGACAGCCGTCAAATCATTGCTCAAGGTCGTTATCAATCTAGGGTTGTGCGATTGCGTCAGTTTACCATAGGTGCCATTTTACTCTTGTCTTATGCTTATTATCAGTCGTGGGCAAATCAGGCAACGTTACATAGTATTGGTTTGATTGCATTTTCTTTGGTTATCCAATTATTACCACCTATTGTGGGAGGCTTATATTGGCGAAAAGGCCATGCTAATGGTGTTTATGCTGGTTTGTTATTAGGCTTTTTAAGTTGGATGATGTTTTTACTTATGCCATTGGCCTCCGCCAGTGATGTGGTTGATCACAGCGGTATTATTAGCCAAGGGGTTATCATCAGTTTAATTGTGAATGCGCTTGCTTATTATGTATTTTCGTTAATGGCCACTGAGCGATTAATTGACAAAATACAGGCTGCTGCTTTTGTTCATCCCAATGTTAAAGTGCCAATTGGCCGCCAAAAGCTAGTCCATACCAGCGCTAGTGTAAAAGACTTAACCGACTTATTGTTAACTTTCTTGGGGAACAGTCGGTGCGAGCAATTGTTGATGGAATATGAACAAGACCAAGAAGAGCTTGCCGCTAAAGAAGGTACGGTAGCGGTTAAGTTAAAAGACCAAGAAGAACTCACCCATCATTTTGTGGAATATTGTGAGCGGATGTTAGCCGGGGTATTAGGGGCATCATCAGCACAGTCGTTAGTGAACATTTTGTTATCCGGCAAGCAGCTAGATGTGGAAGATGTGGTTAACTTTTTTGATGATACCACCTTAGCGTTAAAAACCAATCAAGCTATTTTATTTAGCTCGTTGGAAAACTTAAGTCAGGGCGTCAGTGTTATTGACCGTGACTTGAACTTAGTGGCTTGGAATAAACAGTATTTAGAACTATTTGATTACCCAAAAGAAATGGTCAAAGTGGGGTTGCCAATTAGAAATCTCATTCAGTTTAACGCCGAACGGGGAGAGTGTGGTCACGGTGATATAGATGAATTAGTCAATAAACGCCTTTCACATTTAAAGAGCAGTCAAAAACACAGCTTTATTCGTAGACGCGGTGATGGGCGAGTTATCGAAATGAACGGTAACCCACTACCTAACGGCGGGTTTGTAACGAGTTTTAATGACATAACCAGTTTCGTAGAAACCGAACAGGCACTGAAAGACGCCAATATCAACTTAGAACATAAAGTGAAACGCCGTGTTGATCAAATAAGCGAAATCACTCAAGAGTTAAAATTAGCCAAACAAGAAGCCGAACAAGCAAACGCATCTAAAACGCGATTTTTAGCCCTTGCCAGTCACGATGTTTTACAGCCGCTTAATGCTGCTCGTTTGTATTTATCGTCGTTAAGTGAAGACTCACTATCTACAACACAACACCAAACCTTAGATAAAGTTGAACAATCATTAAACGCAATGGAAGGTTTGTTAGCAACCTTGTTGGAAATTTCAAAGTTAGAACAAGGCGCGTTAATCCCTACTTTTAGTCATTTTAAATTGAGCACAGTGTTACGTCCGCTATGTGATGAAATTGCAGAACAATGCCAACAAAAAAATATTCAATTTATCGAACATTGGCGTGACGTTGTTGTTTATTGTGATGCAACTTACTTGCGCCGAATACTACAAAACTTCCTTTCCAATGCCGTTAAATACACTGAGAAAGGTAAAGTACTGATTGGTATGCGCCTAGAAAAAAACGCCATTAGGATAGAGGTTTGGGATACAGGTGAAGGGATTTCTATGCCGGATCAAAAACACGTTTTCCAAGATTTTTTCAGAACTCATTCGGGCAGCATTAAAGGGTTAGGTTTAGGATTAGGTGTCGTGGATCGTATGAGTGAACAACTAAAATGCCCAATTAAATTAACTTCAACATTGGGTAAAGGCTCATGTTTTGGTGTGTCGATTCAATTGGGTGAGGCTAACCAAGCAGAAGAAACACCTCAGTTTGCCTTACACGAGTCGAGTCAGTTTAATAAAATGAACGTGATTTGTGTGGATGATGAATTACAGAACTTAGATGCGATGAAGTCATTATTAGGGAAATGGAACTGCCAATGTTTATGTTTTTCTAGTGTTGAGCAATTGAGTGAATATTTACAATTACCGGATTGTGTTCGCCCAGACGTGTTACTCATTGATTACCAACTTGAACCGTCCACAACATCGGGATTAGACCTTATCCAACAAATGCGTTTGCATTGGCAGTTAGACATTCCGGCGGCATTGATCACCGCGGTGAAAGAAGAAAGTTTAAAAGAAACATGTAAAGGCTTAGACGTACGTTATATGCCAAAACCATTAAAACCGGCCGCGCTTAAATCTTGGTTAAAGAGTTTAGTGCAAAGGTAGGGCTTTGTAAGTCATAAGTGGTAACTAAGAGTTGTGTCTTGGCTGATCAATTGTTGACTCGATATACCGTTATATAAACTTGGTTTGTCGATTTGCTGCGCTACTAACGACTGAGGAAGCTTGGGGGTTAATAAGTCATTAAATACCTCTACATTACTGAACGAGCTATCCAACCAGATGTCTATTGTATTGTCATTTTGCGGCAAGATCAGAGGCATCGCCTTTGAGTGTATATGTTTAAGGTTGTCATGCGGCGGAAGTGTAATGACTGAACAGGAGGTTGTTGTTTGTCCTGTTTGTGGGTGAGTCCATGTTCGGTATAAACCACCAAAAGCGATTGCTTCACCTTCCATTGCGGTCATGTCGTAATAATGTATTGGTTTTTTATTAACAAATTCGGTTTCACCAAAACCGGTTGCTGGAATGATGCAACGACTTTCTCTAAAAGGCATAAAACCTGCAGTTCTTGGGGTATTTAGTTTGTCGTATCGGGTATTAAAAGACGTGTATTTGGACGGCTTAAACCCGGTATCAGTTTTATCCAGCAATAACCACCATGTGGCATTTTCTACACACCTTTGTATTGTTCCATCTTTGACAGTTTCATGCACTATGGAGACTTGATCGGTTGCTCTTACAAAACGTTGGTTAATCACAGGTGCAGCGTAAAAATTAATATTAAGTTGCTGGTATAACTTTTCTAATCCATTTGAATAACTTAGGTTTAATCGACCACACATATTTTATTCTCTTTTCTGTTTTATCATTTGTATGCCATTGCATACTTTAGCACTGAATTTTGGGAATATCGCTCCAGCGAGTGGTGTACCTTGGACTTAAAAAGGCACGTTTCATTTCCCATGTTTTCGTTTGTTGTTCACTGGCTAATTTAATTGTGCCTTTACCAAACATTTTGTTGATTGAATCTATACTCCCCATTAACTTTTTGTTATCTAAAGTTGGGCTAAATAAATCCCCTTGCATATATTGTTCAGAAACCAGTTCAATGGCCCCTATCCCTGCTTTATAAAAACGCACACCTGGGGCAAAGATATGAGGCAATATTTCATTAACCGCATTGGCTAATACCCTAGAGTCACTGGTTGGTACTGGAAAGTCGTATAAAAAGCTGCGTTTATAAAAGTTGCCTTCGTGTTGTGAGCTATGGGCAAATACGACCAAACGTTTAGTCATTGAACCTTGTTGCCTCAGCTTTTTAGCAACAATAGAGCAATGAGTGGAAAGAGCGGCTTTTAAGTCGTGAATGTTCGTGACTCGTTCACCAAAACTTCTTGTACTGAATATTTCTTGTTTTGCCTGCTTAACGTCATCCCACGATAAACAGACTTGCCCATTTAATTCCTCAACGGTGCGTTCAACCACCACGGAAAACTGTTTACGCATGTGTTTAGGGTTTTGTTTTTTTAAATCTAACGCGGTATGAATATGCATCATGTTGAGCTTTTTACCGAGTCGGTCACCAATTCCCCACACATCGGTTACGCTCATTTTAGCAAGTATTTCATTGGCAGAGTGGTCATCATCAATAACGGCAACCCCATTATAACCCGCTAACTTTTTAGCGGCGTGATTGGCGGCTTTTGATAATGTTGGCGTAATACCAAACCCGACACCAACAGGCAGTTTGGTTTCGCGCCAAACCGCTAATCTAATCTCTTGACCATAAGCGTACCAATCATTAATGATGGATTGAAATCCTGTAAACTGTAAAAAGCTTTCATCAATAGAATATATGTATTGGTTGTCACAGAAACGGCCAATTACACTCATCATTCGACTGCTTAAATCGGCGTACAATTCATAGTTTGAAGAACGAATTACAACCTGATGTTGTTGTAAAAATTTGCGTAATTTGAAGTAAGGTTCAAATTTAGGCACGTTCAATTTCCTTGCTTCTGGGCTCACGGCACATACACAACCGTCGTTGTTGGTTAATACAACAACTGGGCGTTTTCGTATACTTGGATCAAACACCTTTTCCGCGCTCGCGTAGAAAGCAACAGCATCAACTAAAGCAAACAAGATAATAACTCTCGGCTTTTACGATGTAATCTGACAGAGTGGGTGACTACACCTTCGATTTGAAATTCATCCGCATCGGATATGGAAACAGGACGATGTTTTGCTGAAGCTGATAAAAGCTGTTTTCGTTGTTTATCAATGATTTTACAAACAAAGTTACCGTTGTAATTGGCAACAACAATATCACCTTGAGTGGTAGTCTCTGATCTATCAACAATTAATAAATCACCATCAAAAATACCAACGCCTTGCATAGAGTCGCCATTTGCCACACCGATAAAGGTAGCGCTGGGGTGTGAGATCAGTAACTCATCTAGGGATAAGCTAAGTTCTGTGTATTCAGCTGCTGGAGATTCGAATCCGGATATTCCTGCTTCTGCATAAATGGGGATGACTTTCATTTTCAACTCATAGGGCTGTTCATACATACAGTATAATATAAGTTACAATTTATGGATAAGAAAATAACAGAGACACCCACTCAAATTTGACAGTCATAGAAACTAGGCTATATTTTTTGTACCTATATCGATACAAAATGTTTTAGAGGTTACAGTGCCTAAACCAAGAAAAAGCCAAATAAGCTTAGAGGATACGCCTTATTATCATTGTATATCTCGTTGTGTCCGTAGGGCATTTTTATGCGGCGAAGATAAATTAACTCATCAATCTTATGAGCACAGAAGGCAATGGGTAAAAGATAAAATTGAACAACTCACACAAGTCTTTGCTATTGAAGTTTGTGCCTATGCGATTATGAGTAACCACACACATCTTGTGTTGCACATCAACAACCAAGTTACATGCC
>NZ_JAHKPJ010000010.1:0-12883 GCF_018860345.1 Psychrosphaera sp. F3M07
CGTATTTTAGGACGAGACACTGTAAGAAGACTATACTTGTAACTAACTGTTTATATTTGATTTTTAAATAAATTGCAGTGGTTCGTAATTACGATTACTTTATATGCAGGCACGATACTATGATCCAGTTATCGGGCGTTGTAATTAATCTTTGCCCCATTTACGTTCTATATTGTCCCACCAGTTTTGACATATCTAGTGCAACATCATTAAGTTGTTTGCTAATAGCCGTTGCCTCAGCGGTGCCATCTGCGGTTTCTTGTGCAACAGCAACTATCTGATGGACGTTTTGATTGATAGTCTCAGATACCATAGTTTGTTCTTCTGCTGCGGTTGCGATTTGACTGTTCATGTCATTGATTGTCGTAACTGAATGGCGTATGGCTTTTAACGCAGAATCAACTCTTTCAGCTTCAGTAACTGTGTGCATACATTTTTCATTTATTTCTGTTATGGCAAGCACAGCTTCATCGGTTCCACCTTGTAGTTTGATGATCATGCGCTGAATTTCTTCTGTGCTGCTCGCTGTTCGTGCTGCTAAGGTTCTTACTTCATCCGCAACTACAGAGAAACCTCTGCCTTGTTCACCGGCTCTGGCTGCTTCAATTGCGGCATTGAGGGCAAGTAGATTGGTTTGTTCTGCTATGCCTCGTATAACTTCTATGACGCCACCAATATTTTTAGATTCCTCACCTAAGTTACCGATAACTTCAACACCAATATTGACCTGATCACCTAGACCGTTAATTACTTCAATGGCACCATCTAATATTTTAGATGCGTCAGTTACTTGGTCTTCAGCTTCATGGGCTGCTCTTGCGGCATTACTCGCACTTTTGGCAACGTCTAAAGCCGTGGCTGACATTTCATTCATGGCGGTGGCCACTTGGTCACTCTCAGAGTGCTGGCGTTGAACGCCAGACTCTGCTTGGTCCATTAGTTGGGTCAGCTTGACACTTGAGTTTGATAAGATTTGAGTAGAGCCATTAATCTGTTTGACCATATCGGCTATTTTGGTGGCAAATAAGTTAAAGGCGGCAGAAAGCGCGCCTAGTTCATGACCTTTAGATTCATCTAATCGTTTGGTTAAATCACCATCACCGTTGGCAATTTCATCTAAGGCACTCACTGCGTGGTTAATTGGCTTAGTAATGGTTTGCACTAACTTTATCGAAATAGCTGACATGATCACTAATAACACTATCGCTAAACTGATTATTTTAAAAATACTGGCTGAGAGCATTTCTTGATTTTCAGCTTTTAACACGGCTAAAGTTTGTTCTAATTCATCAATGTAGAAGCCAGTTGCGATAATCCAGTTTGTGCCAGGGATCATTACCGCTTCTGCTAGTTTTGGTGATGGTTGACTGGAGTTCGGTTTAGGCCAAGTATATTCAACATAGCCGCCACCGTTTTGTGCTTGTTCGATATATTCTTTAACTAAATATCGACCCTGTGGACTTTTAGAGTTTAAAAAGTTTTTCCCTTCACGTTCAGGACTGTCGGCACTAACAACTTGATTTCCTTTAGTGTCGTAAACAAAAAAGTAATTACTACCTTGTTGGTATCTTAAGTTTCTTAGAATCGTTTTTTTGGCTTCATCCGATTTGGCATTTGCAACGGAAGTAATCGCTAATTCAATAAAGGAGTCGAGTTGGGCTTTTTTCTCAGCAAATAAAGAGATTTGTAATTGCTCTTGGTTCTTTTCACTCATTTGTTCTGACTGTGACGTTGCCAAAAAAGTGATTGCAATTGCGGTGAGTACTAAAGGTAGTAAGGCTACCGATAATACTTTAAATTTAATTGATCTATTTGCCATGTGGATTTACCTATCGTCATAACTATTACACTTTATCGGATAAATATAGTTAATCTTTAATCAATAGTTAATAAATTTAAGGTATGAATATGTAGCATTTAGTATTTGTCTATATGGTATTAAGTAATTGTCTATAAAGGCTTTTTGTTTGTAAGGTGAGCCTGAGTTTGAACGATTTACAATATCAAGTGTTGATTTTTATTCCTGCATAATAATACTCATTTTAGCATTAACAATTAGGTCGCCATTCTTAGTTGCGGTAGTATGCTTGTTGGTTGTAAATAATAATTCATTAAAATCAATACGATATGAATTAGATGGGAGGTTCCATGATTGACTTAATAGCGACATTTATTTTCTTTTTTGCCGTAATAGACCCAATTGGTACTGTGCCTGTTTTTATTGCTGTCACTCAACAACATGATGCTAAAACGAGAAGACGTATTGCACTGTTAGCCACTTTAGCGTCTGCGATTATTTTGTTGTTTTTTGTGGTTGCCGGGGAATTTATATTAACGGCGATGAAGATCCCATTACCCGCGTTTCAAATTGCGGGTGGCATTGTTTTATTCTTATTTGCCCTTTCTATGATTTTTGGTGAAAGCAAGCCTGAACAAGAAGTTAAGTTGGCGAGTAGTGGCAATGAAACTGCCGTATTCCCTTTAGCAGTGCCTTCTATTGCAGGGCCTGGTGCAATGTTAGCCGCGGTACTACTTACCGAGAATTCACGTTATAACTTGTGGGAACAGGCGCAAACGGTTTTTGTCATGTTATCGGTATTGTTCGTGGTTTATATATTAATGCTGACAGCCAGCTGGGTTCATAAATTTGTCGGTGACAGTGGTGCAAGCGTTATAAGTCGAATAATGGGACTTATCCTGGCGTCTGTTGCTACCAGCAATGTATTAACAGGTATTAAAGATTATTTTCTGTTGTAAGTGAGCAACAATAACAAAACCAGCATAGGCTGGTTTTGTTTTATTTAAATTCGGTTAATGACGCTTGTCTTTGTTTTTTTGTAAGAACTGTACTGCTTTATCTGGAAAGTCAGTAAAAATGCCATCTACGCCAATATCATAATAATAAATATGTAAAAGCTCATCAAAGTCTTGGACATACTTTGGAATGCGATTTATATCTGCTCTAAATGTGTAAGGATGTACGACTAACCCTGCTTGATGTGCTGCTTCTAACAATCCATTGGATTTAGGTTTTTGTTGGTTCATCTTGGTATTAATTAACATGGGTTTCCATGGGCCAATGCCATTGGCATAAGTGGCAATCTTTTCCATCGCATTAGTTTCTAACATCCAATCGTAATTGTAAGGGGTCGAGGTGCCATTATGATAAACCAAAGTTTCTTGCCAACTTGTCATCGCAATTAGTTGAACTAATTTCAGCTCCATATTTAACTTGGGCATTAAATGCTGTTTGATCCTTTGTAGTTCGGTTGGATCAAAACTTTGTACAAAAATTTTGTTATCAAGGTTATCGTAGCCAAAACGTTTTAATTCGTTTAACACCGCCAGACTGATGTCTTTACCTTGTTGTAAATGAAAGGCTGGAGATTTTATTTCTGGATAAATACCAACCTGTTTGCCGGTACTTTTATTTAAACCTTGGATCATCTCAATTTCGTCGGCCAAAGTGTGCACGGTAAATTTTGATTTCCATAACGGAAAGCGATTGGGGTAGATCGCTTCTTGTTTGCCATTTTTAACAACAAACCCTTCAGTCATTAACAAGGATTGAATTTCAGCTAAAGTAAAATCGATAGCGTAATAACGGCCGTCAGAGCGTTTTTTATTTGGGTATACTTCTGCCACATTGGTCACGCGGTCAAGATAATGGTCATGCAAAATAAGCAGTTGATCGTCTTTACTCATGACAACATCTTGTTCTATATAATCAGCCCCCATCGCATAAGCCATCGCTTTGGCAGCCATGCTATGTTCAGGGAGATAACCGCTAGCACCTCGATGTGCGATAACCAATTTGTCGTTAACACTATTGTGCTGAGAAAATACAGAAAAACAGAAACAACAAAGTAAGAGAATAGTGATGATTTTCATGGCAAGTTTGAGCTTATTAACAATATAAATACTGACTTTATTCTACTTATGTTGCAGCGATATTAAACCGGTTTATTTAGACAAAAAAATACCTCCAATCGTGGAGGTATATTCGTTAAGTTAGGTCTTGATTTTCCAAAGCAATCTCTAGTTTATGCACTCTGTAATTGACGCTCTGCTAGTTGACGCTTTTTCAGTAGTCTATAGTGGTGTAACAGAGGTTCTGTATATCCACTTGGTTGCTCAACGCCTTTGATTATCAAGTCTCTTGCGGCTTGGAACGCTAAAGAGTTATCAACATTAGATGTCATGTTTTCATATAATGGGTCGGATTCGTTTTGTTTATCTACAACCGCAGCCATACGAACGAGTACTTCGTCCACTTGTTGTTCTGTACATACACCTTGATGTAACCAATTAGCTATATGTTGGCTAGAGATACGGCACGTTGCTCTATCTTCCATTAAACCTACATTGTTGATATCCGGCACTTTTGAACACCCAACGCCTTGGTCAACCCAACGTACCACATAACCTAAAATACCCTGCGCGTTATTTTCTAACTCTTTAGTGATCTTTTCTTGGCTCAAATCACATTCGTCATTAATCAGAGGGATAGCCAAAATAGTATCGATATCTGATGTTATGTTATGCATTAATTGTTGTTGAATATCACTGACATTAACTTGGTGATAATGCATTACATGTAAGGTTGCAGCTGTTGGTGATGGTACCCATGCGGTGTTTGCCCCCGCTTGAGGATGGCCAATTTTAACTTGCATCATTTGCGACATTTGATCCGGTATCGGCCACATGCCTTTACCTATTTGCGCTTTTCCTTTAAAACCTGTGTTAAGTCCAACGGCAACATTGGATTCTTCGTAAGCGTGGATCCATGGCTTTGCTTTTAATTCTGCTTTTGGTGCAAATACTCCGGCATCTAAACTGGTATGAATTTCATCACCGGTGCGATCTAGGAAACCGGTGTTGATAAAGACCACTCGGTGTTTCGCTTGTTCTACGCATGCTTTTAAGTTGAGAGACGTTCTACGCTCTTCATCCATAATGCCCATTTTAATGGTGTGACGTGGTAAAGATAAAATATCCTCAACCTTGTCAAATAGTGTATTCGTAAAGGCCACTTCATCCGCACCGTGCATTTTAGGTTTTACAATATAAATTGACCCTTTTTTAGAATTTTTTATGGCTGCCGTTGACGTTTTTAACAGGTCAATTTTTCCTATTGCTGACGTCATAATTGCGTCTAAAATACCTTCAGGGATCTCTTTGCCATTAACCAAAATTGCAGGGTTTGTCATTAAGTGACCAACGTTACGTACAAACATCAATGCTCGGCCTGTTAAACTTGTTGGCACGCCACTTGGCGTTAGAAATTCAACGTTATCCGCTAAAGTACGGGTAAATTGTTTGCCATTTTTATTAACAGTTTCTGTTAAGTTTCCTTGCATCAAACCAAGCCAGTTACGATATACAATGCATTTGTCTTCCGCATCAACAGCCGCTACTGAGTCTTCACAATCCATAATCGTGGTTAAGGCAGACTCTAACGTAATATCTTTAATGTGAGCTTTGTCGGTTTTGCCAATGGGGTGGTTACCATCAATATTAATAATGATATGCAGCTTATTGTGTCGCAAAATAATATCAGTTGGGGCGTTAATATCACCACGGTAACCAACAAATTGTGATGTATGCGCTAATCTGGTATCCCCTGAAGTTGTGGCAATAATAAGCTGAGCATTATCAATTCTAAAACCTGTAATATCGTTAAAATCAGCATCTAACAATGGCGTATGTGCGTTTAAAAAGTTGCGACCGTATTGAACCACTTTTTGCCCACGTATTGGGTTGTAGTTAACTTGTATTTCAGCGCCACTTTCTGAGCTAATGACGTCGGTGCCATAGAGTGCATCATATAGACTACCCCAACGAGAATTGGCGGCATTGATGGCGTATCTTGCATTCATAACAGGCACAACAAGTTGTGGGCCAGCCATAACTGAAATTTCGTCATCGACGTTTGTACTGGTGATCTCGAAGTCTTCTGGTTGCGGTCTTAAATAGCCAATATCAACCAAAAACTGTTTATAATGGTTAGCGTCCAAGTTTGTTTTTGTTTGATCCTGCGCTTTATGATAATCGTTGATTTGTTGCTGTAGCGTTTCTCTGGTTTTCAGCATGGCCTGATTAATTGGCATTAACTCTTTTGTAAGTGTTTCAACATCATTCCAAAAGTTTTCTGTATTGAGATCAATTTTCTCTAACACCTGAGTATTAATAAAGTTATACAACTCGGCATCTATAGATAATTTCCCAGACTTTACGTGTTCTCTACCTTGCACCATGTTATTCATAACCGCTCTCAAACTTATATTGATGTTTATTAATGTTGTCAGTGTAAAGTTAAATACCAAAATTCATCTAGTTTTGTTTTTGTATAACCATCATAGATTATGTGAATAATAGGGGGTAGGTCATCTGTATTTTTATTTTTAATAGATTTAAAACAGTGGCTTAGGCTATTTATTACCAACATCAACAATCAAGCGGCGTAACCAAATATGCCCCGCATCATGATGTAATAAAGGTGACCAAGCCATTTTTAATGCAATAGGTGGTATATCAAATGGTGGCTCTAGTACTTTTACATTGTCATTGTCGGCATACAACTCGGTCGCTTTGGTCGGTAGTGTAGCAATTAAGCCTTGTTCTTTGGCTAACCACATGGCCATATGGTAATGACGGGTGAAGACGCGAATATTACGCTTTTTGCCTAACTTATCGAGTTCTACATCAACCCAACCTAACTTCTGAACCTCATTGGGATCAATGCCTACACCCACACCAAAGCCAGTTTTACTGACCCAAACATGTTGATGATCCAGGTAACTTTCCAAGTCAAAGTTGGGCAAGCAAGGGTGGTCTTTGTTCACCATACAGCTGAAAGTGTCGTACCAAATTACTTTTTGATGAAACGACATAGGTAATTCGTCAAAGCGGTTAATCGCCATGTCAACTTTACCTAATTCAACGTCATGAAAACTGACGTCAGATGGGGTTACAATATCTAATGTAACACTGGGCGCTTTAGTTCTTAACTCCCCTAGAACCCTTGCGAGTAAGGTGGTTTCGGCATAATCACTGGCCATGATCCTAAAGGTTCGGCTTGAACTGATGGGTTCAAATTCAGTTTCAGGTTGTATGGTGGCTTCAAGTTTGGCTAATACTTCACGTACTACAGGTTGTAGTTGTAACGCACGTGCTGTAGGCATCATGCCTTCGGATGTTCTCACTAAAATAGGATCTGAGAACAGATCTCTAAGTCTTTTTAAGCCATTACTCATCGCCGGTTGGGTAATAGAAAGTTGGTCAGCAGAACGAGTTACGTTTTTCTCTCGTAATAATACATCTAGATATACCAATAAATTGAGATCTATCTTACTAATATTCATTTTGTGAATCCTATGTATGCGATTTATCTATTTGGTGAATCTTAGTATGTTCCCGTAGAGTTGTCATCAACAGATTGGCACCGGCTAATAAAACTTAACAACATAAGTGCAGTCAGCGGTCAGTTATTTAATTACAACAATTATTATTAGAGACAAAAAGAGGGTATCAATATGTCAGCATATACAAATGAGATTGAATTATTAGAAGCAATACGTGCATCTCGTGGTGCAAGCTGGGATGCAATTAGCCCTGAATATGCAGCAAGAATGCGTGCTCAAAATAAATTTAAAACGGGTTTAGATATTGCTAAATATACAGCCGGTATTATGCGCAATGACATGGACCGCTATGACGCAGACTCAACGCAATATACTCAATCGTTAGGTTGTTGGCATGGATTTATCGGTCAGCAGAAAATGATCTCTATTAAGAAACATTTTAACAGTACTGACCGTCGTTACTTATACCTTTCAGGTTGGATGGTTGCGGCGTTACGTTCTGAATTTGGTCCGTTACCTGACCAATCAATGCATGAAAAAACGTCAGTAGCGAGTTTGGTTAGTGAATTATATACCTTCTTACGTCAAGCAGACGCTCGTGAACTTGGTGGTTTATTCCGTCAACTTGATGATGCAAGAGAAGCTGGTGATAAAGTTACTGAGAAAAAAGTACAAAATGAAATCGACAATCATCAAACCCATGTAGTGCCAATTATTGCAGATATTGACGCTGGTTTTGGTAACGCGGAAGCCACTTACTTAATGGCAAAACAGATGATTGAAGCCGGAGCTTGTTGTATTCAAATTGAAAACCAAGTTTCTGACGAAAAACAATGTGGTCACCAAGACGGTAAAGTAACGGTGCCACATGAAGATTTCTTAGCAAAAATTCGCGCTGTACGTTACGCGTTTTTAGAATTGGGTATAGATGATGGTGTTATTGTTGCTCGTACCGATTCATTAGGTGCAGGTCTAACGAAACAAATCGCGGTGACCAATGAACCTGGCGACTTAGGCGACCAATACAATAGCTTCTTGGATTGTGAAGAAGTAGCAGCCAATGATTTACAAAATGGTGATGTGATCATCAATCGCGAAGGTAAACTATTACGCCCTAAACGTTTACCGTCTAACTTGTTCCAATTCCGTCAAGGTACTGGTGAAGATAGATGTGTATTAGATTGTATTACGTCATTACAAAACGGTGCAGACTTATTGTGGATAGAAACTGAAAAACCACATGTTGGCCAAATTGGTGGCATGGTTAACCGTATTCGTGAAGTGGTACCAAACGCTAAGCTTGTTTATAACAACAGTCCATCATTCAACTGGACATTAAACTTCCGTCAGCAAATATTTGATTTGTATGTTGAAGCGGGTAAAGACGTATCAAGTTACAACCGTGATGACCTAATGAATGTTGAATATGATGGAACTGAGTTGGCGATTGAAGCGGATGAAAAAATTCGTACATTCCAAGCCGACAGTGCACGTGAAGCGGGTATTTTCCATCACTTAATCACATTACCTACTTACCATACGGCTGCATTGTCAACTGACAACTTGGCTAAAGAATACTTTGGTGAACAAGGCATGTTAGGTTACGTTAAAAATGTTCAACGTCAGGAAATCCGTCAAGGTATCGCCTGTGTTAAACATCAAAACATGGCGGGTTCTGACATGGGTGATGATCACAAAGAATACTTTGCTGGTGAAGCTGCGTTAAAAGCCGGTGGCAAAGACAATACAATGAATCAGTTTGGTTAATTGAGGAAGTAATAAAGGTTAGTCGTTCCCAACTGCTAATATTTATTTGAAAATTTAAAACCGCCTTTATAGGCGGTTTTGCTTTTTCTAGCGTTTAAAATTCAGGAAATATGACAATTTTATGCATTAAATACGTTATATTAAATTTTTGTGATTCATACGTATGTGATTGATTAGTTTCAATGGTTATGAGATTTTTGCTAAAGAAATATATACCACGAGTCTGGAATCTAATATGAAACTCACTAAGCTTTTCACATTTATATCTACGTCAATACTATTAACCGCATGTTCGACCCAAGAAGTCGCTGATAACAAAACAGAAAAGCTACCAAAAAATATCATATATATGATAGGTGATGGCATGAGCATGGCGCATTTAACTGCGTATCGTCATTATGTTAATAGCTCTGAACAGCATGTAGGGTTAGGGAATAAAGTAGTGCCACAAACGGTATTTGATAAATACTTTGTGGGTGTTGCTAGTACTTTACCTGATGATGACACTCTAGTGACTGACTCGGCCAGTAGTGCAACCGCATTGGCATCGGGAGAGAAAACCTATAACGGAGCTATTGGCTTAGATAACGATAAAAGTACGTTAACTTCAATTTTGGAACATGCAAAAACCAAAGGCATGTTAACTGGCACAATTAGCACATCTCAAATTACACATGCGACGCCTGCTAGCTTCTTGGCCCATAACGAAAGTCGTAATAATCAAAATGAAATAGCCGACGCAATCTTAGATCAACACATAAACAACAAGGTTAAAGCCGACTTATTACTTGGTGGCGGGACCGATTACTTTATCCGTGACGACAGAAACTTAGTTGACGAGTTTAAGCAGCTTGGTTTTAGCTACTATTCCGAGCTATCGCAATTAAACAAAATGACGCAATTACCAGTATTAGGTTTGTTTGCACCTAAAGGGTTACCGTATGCGATAGATTCGCAAGATAATCCAAACCGTTTATTGGCTATGACAAAACCGGCATTAAGCTTATTAAATAAAAACAATCCAAATGGTTTCTTTTTAATGATCGAAGGCAGTCAAATTGATTGGTGTTCGCATAGCAATGATATTGCTTGTGCCATGCAAGAAATGGAAGATTTTGCACAAACCTTATCTGCTGTGATTGAGTTTGCCAAAAAAGACGGTAACACCTTAGTGGTTTTAACCGCAGATCATGGCACGGGTGGTTTATCGGTAGGCGCCAATAAACAATATAAGTGGTTACCAAATGTCGTTCACAAAGTAAAAGCATCGGCAGGGGAATTAGTTAAAAGCATTTTCGCTAGCAAAAATATTGCAAAGACTTGGTTAGATTCAACGGGATTTGAGCTTACAAGTGAGCAGCTAACTTTAGTTAAAGAGTTAAAAGCTCAAGATAAATCTAAAGAGTTATACGGTCAGGTAATGAAGCTAATAAATGATCAATCATTTACCGGCTGGACGACAACCGGACATGTTGGTGATGATGTAGCGGTTATCGCGTACGGACCGCAATCCAATAAATTTGTCGGTGCCCAAGATAATACAGATTTAGCTAAAAAGTTATTGTCGTACATTAAAACTAAATAGCGTTAACTGTTTTTATAATAAATAAGGCAATGACGTACTGAATGAGTCATTGCCTTTTTTGATTTTTTACACTGGCTGTGTAATCGCTACCTGATGTTGATAG
This sequence comes from Psychrosphaera sp. F3M07, assembly GCF_018860345.1. Classification (GTDB taxonomy): domain Bacteria; phylum Pseudomonadota; class Gammaproteobacteria; order Enterobacterales; family Alteromonadaceae; genus Psychrosphaera; species Psychrosphaera aquimarina. Next base: position 10,820 of record NZ_JAHKPJ010000010.1, read on the forward strand.
GCAAATTAGACATTAATTAATATTGAACTAAGCTGCTTAAATATCAGTATCTAACTCATACATTTAGTTTCATTAAAACCCATTCAAGGACGATTCCATGCCTACACTCAATAAGCTTTTATTTTTCTGTTTTATTTATCTTCCTCTATTAGTGTCTAGCCACTCTAGTTATGCCAAAGCTTTGAAATTTGAACTTTCATCTGAAGTTACCAATGGTATTTATCAATTAGCGCAGCCAGAACGTAGTGCTGCCGGACAAACTCAAAAGTTACAATTGGAGTTTGGTGAACTGAATGGTCAAACTATGTTAGCCGCAGCCAGTTGCCCAAGATGCCCCGCGGCAGGTTATCGTTTGCTCGAAGTTGAAAGTGAAGAATTAGGCCGCCCTGTGTTTTTTAATACTATGGGTATTTACGTATTCGCTTATGACGCAACAACCTTTGTTACAGTAATGGCTGATGGGCCACTAGGAAAAAAGATTTGGAAAAACTTAGCTTACGCAAATGTGTATAACAAACAAGGAACTGCAGGCATTAATTTAGAAGAAGGCAAACAGTTTGTCATTGCAGAAGCAAAACGCTTAATGACAGGTGAGGGTATCGCAAAAAGTGAAGTCACAGGCGGAAACGGAACTTATTACGCGGCAGCTGTGCAAACCATTGGTAGTGGTCAGTATGATCAAATAGACGTGGTGATATACCCACAAGAAAAGATTGTATTAACAGGCATGAACTGCAGAAGTTGCAGCCATGACACTTATAACTTTGAAAGTGAACTAAGCCAAGCCGTCGGAAAAAATGTGTATGAAATGGGCTACATGGGACGTTTTATAATTGAACAAAAAACTGGTGAGCTGTGGTGGACAAATGCAAAGTTGGGCAAGGCTGAATGGGGTAAAAATAGTAACTTTAATGTAATTACCCAAGACAAAAACTTTGCTAGAAAATTATTAATCGATAAAACACTACAGAATAATATAGATCAAACGTTAGCGGGGTTCGCCACCAAGTCAAAAAGCGCGGTAGATGCTCGTTATAATCAACAAGACTTACAACGCACAGCAAATAACAAATTACCAACAAAGGGAATGCAAGATAATTCATTAGACGAAGACTCGTTCATCGCTGCTACTGCGTGGGCAAACTCTTACGGTTGGAAAGAAACCTTAATGTACACTTATATCACTAGCCGTGATTGGCGCATTTTAAGACATCCATTAACCGGTATACAAACCGGTCGTCGCATTTCGGGCGTGATCACTATGAAGCGAGATGATGGGTTATGCAGTTACCAAGGTGCTGTATTTGAACAGGCATATAACGGCACTGACTATCAGAAAACGGTGATGGTTGGCGTTGTTCCGGGACAAAACAAATTAGACTGCAGTAAATTATAAGTGATTTTAGTTTGCGCAAGCGTAATTCAATCGAACGTTTGGATTACGATTGCGCACTTAGTCTTATTTTGACTCAAAAAGGATTTAAGCTAAAACTCATTCGTTTTGGGTAGTGTGGTGGTTTGCCTTGTTGTGAACTTGATACCGACTCAAACAAATGAAACTCATCAAAATTCAACTCTAATTTTGGTGGCTCAGACGTTATTGGAATTAATTCTGCGTGTTTGCGGTTTAACGTTATATGCGGCCGATAAACGTCATGTGGGCTAGGTAAATCAAGTTTGCCATTTATTGCCAAACACTGTTGCGCAAGCTGTTGTAGTGTAGGTGTTAACTCAACCCCTAAATACAATATCTTAGCTTTGTTAAACACCCCTAGTTGATTGGTTTGCGTATTAACCGTCTTAGTGGAGATCTGGTCTAGTAAGGCTTCTAACTGCTCTAGTTTATTATGTTTTACCTGACCTAAAAACGACAAGGTTATATGAAAATTCTCAACAGGAACTGGTTTGTCAGAGAGCCCAAACATTTGTTTATCACGCCAGTTAGCAATTGCTAACTTATCTGCAACTGATAAATCCAAACCAATAAAATATCGTGATTGATTTTTTTGCATTTTGACACCTCTTGTTTTCCAGACTTTATAATTTCAAGCATTCAAGCATTCA
>NZ_JAHKPJ010000010.1:13075-44237 GCF_018860345.1 Psychrosphaera sp. F3M07
TTCAAGCATTCAAGCATTCAAAGGTTTTGTTTGTTTAATAATTCCTTATAATTGTTTCTACATAACGCTGAATTTAGTCGCTGAGCAAGCAGAGTATATGACCCTACCAATAGATGATATTTTCCCGCAACTTGTTGAAACATTAAACCAAGCGCAGCGTGTTATTTTACAAGCGCCTCCCGGTGCCGGGAAATCTACTCGACTGCCGTTATTGTTATTACAAACTGGGCAATTTCACAATCAAAATAAAATTATAATATTGGAACCTCGTAGAGTTGCAGCTAGACAAATAGCAGCGTATTTATCATCACAGTTAAATCAAAAAATTGGTCAGCAAATTGGCTTAGTTATGCGGGGGGAGAATAAAACGTCAAATGACACAGTTATTACCATAATGACGGATGGTGTATTAGTTAGGCAGTTACAAAACGATCCTGAACTTAATAACATTGCTTTAGTGATTTTTGATGAATACCACGAACGTGCATTACAAACCGACCTAGCATTGGCCTTAACGTTAGATGCTCAAGAATTAAATGAAGGCACAAATGAAGAGACTAAAGTGCTGATCATGTCGGCAACCTTAGACTTACAAGCCTTATCAAATTCATTAAATGCGCCAATTGTCGAATCTGACGGTAGGCAATATCCAGTCACGGTTGAGTATGTTAGTGCCAGCGTTACACCAAGTATTGATGAAATATGCCGTGCTATCGATGTAGCTATCCAATCTGGTTTTAATCAAAACCAATCTTCAATTTTAGTATTCTTGTCCGGTCTTAGTGAAATCAACCGTGTACAACAAAGATTAAATGCAAGTTTGCCGGCGGATATTAAGTGTTATCCGTTATTTGGTGGGCTCACCATAGAGCAGCAAACTAACGCCATCAAACCAGCAGCTAAAGGTTTACGAAAGATAGTGTTAGCCACTAATATCGCCCAAACCAGTTTGACAATAGATGGTGTGGATATTGTGGTGGATGCAGGCATTGAAAAAGTAATGGTGTATCAACCAAAACTTAAATCTGAGCAGTTAGTTAGTCAGCAAATTTCACAAGCATCTTCAATACAACGTATGGGACGAGCCGGACGTTTACGTGCTGGTTTATGTTATCGCTTAGGTTCGGTTGAAAACTTTGACCGCCGTAGAAAACACGATGTAGCAGAAATAGAGCGTGTTGATTTATCCCAACTGTTGTTAGAAGTGCATTTATGGGGGGCAAAGTTTGATGAGTTATTTTGGTTAACTAAACCAGAACCGTTTTTACTTAATGTTGCTCACGATAAGTTAATGGGCCTAGGGTATTTTAAGCCGGATCATTTAAAACAGGGCTATTTAAACAAGAGCTATGCCGAACAAGCTAACAAAGGTGTTCAAGTTAGCCAGCTAGCCACGCAATATCAAACTATTGGGGCGGGGTTACGATTAAGTAAAATGTTACTCAAGGCAAACAGCTTGGAGAGTCAACTTAACAATAATCATTTGCTCAAAACTGCTTGTGTTTTAGCTGCGTTAATTGAACATGGCAGAACGTCTAATAATGACAGTGATTTAACCAGTAAAATAGACAAGATGGATCATTATACTTGGTCACAGTTAACGGAGTTTCTTAACCGCTATGCCAAGCGTTTTAATCTTAAGAGCGTTAATAAAGCGGAATTACAATCCGAACATATCGGTTTGTTATTAGCCCTTGCTTATCCAGATAGGATTGCCAAAAAAATAGGTAAACAATGGAAGTTGAGTAATGGCGTAGGAGTGCAGTTTCATCCTAATCAAGTTGAGCCAAAAGCCGAATTAATAGTCATAGCTCAATTTAATGCCGGGCAATATGGACATTATATACAGTCTTATGCTGCAGTGAGCTTGGCAGAAATAGAACAGTTTTTACCTGAACTAATAAGTACGGAAGATAAAACCGGTTGGTCAAATTCATTACAAAAACCTTATCAAGCAGAGCAAATTAAAATTGGCGAATTAGTCTTATCCGAAAAAACCAAGCCGTTAACGTTAACCCCAGAAGGTTGGCAAAGTATTTGGCTTGATTACATTAAACAAAAAGGGCTGAGCTGCTTAAACTTTGATGATGATACCAATACTTTAATCAGAAAATTAGAGTTAGTTTCGCAGCATTTACCACAGCATGATTGGCCAAGTTTGTGCCAATTAGGTTCTGATAAACAAAGTTTATTTGATGATATCACTAACAATAAACAAAATTGGATAGTGAGTTATTTGGCTGAGGTACGTAATGTAGCCCAACTTAAAAAGCTCAATATCACTGAAATTTTAAAAAACACGATGGATTGGTCTTTACAACAAGAACTACAAAAAGCCTGCCCAGATAGCTATAAAACCCCTGCAGGGACTTCTAGAAAAATTGATTATCTAGCGGATACGCCAAAGCTTTCTGCTAAGTTACAAGAAATGTTTGGCGAGCCAACCAGTCCCGCTATTTGTCATGGAAAGCAGCCATTATTAATCGAATTGTTATCTCCAGCGCAAAGACCATTACAAGTAACACAAGACTTAATCAATTTTTGGAACAATGCGTATCAAGACGTGAAAAAAGAGATGAAAGGTCGATACCCTAAACACCCATGGCCAGATGACCCAATTAACTTTGTGGCCACCAGTAAAACCAAATCGCAACTTGATAGACATCAAACAAAGGGCTGAATTTTCGACAAGTTTGCAATAGCTGCTAGCTGCCTAGACTAACTTGCAGTATGTTATACCAACTCTATTAAATATTTGACCACTCAGAGCTTAGCCAGAAGTTTCAGTTTGAGGCGAGTAAATGCAGTAATGTCTGCCACCTTTCAAATTTACTCAACAAAAAAATGGAGCTTCTGGGCAGCTTCTTCGATGGGTTTATAAAGGCTTTACACTTTGTTGAAGGTATTTGACGTAGAGCGACTATGCCTGCACACTTTCGCCGCGTTTAAAGCCTTTATAATTCCCACTGAATGATCAAATATTTAATAGAATTGGTATTAATACAAACGATAGGTAGAAAATGCTAAATCAAATACCGTACTGGGTAATTAACATAGTGGGTTTAATTGGCCTATTAGAGCACGTCAAACAGGTAGGGATATATTTTGTTTATCACATCATTGTCAAAAAAACTCACCTTGGTTATCACCCAACCACTTTGCGGGCTATTTTATTTAAGCTCTATTTTATTGCTGACTGGTTGTAATAGTGAACCTAATAATATTGCTTTGGGCACATTAGAGCGTGAACGGATAGCGCATACGGCGACAGTAAATGAAGTCGTGGTTGATTTACCTATCCCACAAGGCCAGCGTGTGCAAAAAGGGGATGTTTTGGTGCAATTGGATAACCGTTTACAACTTGCACTGACGGCTAAGGCAAGCGCTAATGTTGCTGAAGCGCAAGCTAATTTGGAAAAGTTACGTAATGGTGCCAGAGTGGAAGATGTGGCTGCCGCAAGTGCTAAGTTAGAGGGGGCCAAAGCCGCGTTGTTAGAAAGTGAAATTGGCTATAAACGTAACAAAAACTTAGTTGAACAAGGTTTGATAAGTCAAGCTACGTTAGATCAAGCACTTGCCGCAAAGGATGCCAATATAGCGTCAGTGCAAGCGGCAAAAGAAGAGTTGTTAAAATTAACCAATGGCACACGACCAGAAGATCTGTTGATTGGAAAAGCGCATTTGGCAGCAATGGAAGCGGTCTTAGCCAATGAAACCAAAAAGTTGTCAGACTTAACCATAGTGGCCACCAGAGATGGTATTTTGGATAACTTGCCTTGGAATCTAGGAGAGCGTGTAACCCAAGGAAGCCCTTTGGCGGTCGTACTGGCTGGTGTCGCGCCGTATGCTCGTATTTATGTACCAGAACCTTATCGAATTCATATCGCCACTGGGGACACCTTACAAGTTAAGGTAGATGGATTAACACAATCAATCGCAGGCAAGGTACGTTGGATATCTTCAGATCCTGCGTTCACTCCTTATTATGCATTGAACCAAGAAGAACGTGCACGCTTAATGTACTTAGCCGAAGTGCAATTACCCGATGAATATGCTCATTTACCCAATGGCGTTGGGGCACAAGTAGAATTGCCATGACACATACTAGGGAACCTGAATATGTAATCAAGGCTCGTCATTTAACCCGTAATTTTGGTGAGTTAAAAGCCATTGATGATCTAGATATTAACGTAGAGAAATCTCGTATATATGGGTTTTTAGGTCCAAACGGGTGCGGTAAAACAACTGCAATAAGGATGTTGACGGGGTTATTAACGCCCACTTCTGGTGAGATAGAAGTTCTGGGTTTACGGCTTCCACAAGACGCGGACAAACTCAGGTTTCATATTGGTTACATGACACAGAAATTTTCACTTTATAACGATTTAACCGTCCGAGAGAATTTACAATTTATCGCTAAAATTTATGGCGTAACAGGTAAAACACAAAAACATCGAATTGCCGAGTTATTATCAATTTATGGTTTAGATCAAAAACAAACACAGTTGGCCGGCAGCATGAGCGGTGGTCAACGCCAGCGTTTGGCTTTAGCGGCCGCAACGTTACATAAACCAGAATTACTGTTTTTGGATGAACCGACATCCGCCGTAGACCCTGAAAACCGTCGAGAGTTTTGGGAGCAGCTATTTGATCTGTGTAATCAAGGGACGAGTATTTTAGTTTCAACACATTACATGGATGAAGCCGAACGTTGTCATCAATTAGCAATACTAGAAGACGGGGTTAAACGGGCTGATGGTACACCTCAAGAGTTAATGAATAATATGGCGGCCCATGTAATAGAAATTGAGTCCAGCGATTTACGCCAGTTAAAACAAGCGTTAGTTCAAATGCCAGAAGTCATCACTGCTTCTCAGTTGGGGGCTAGATTAAGGGTATTAGTTCATAATACCGTTAATGACCCAATTGGCTTTATCAGCCAAAATAGTAATGTTAATCGTGAGAGTATTAATATTACTCGACCAAGTTTGGAAGATGTATTTGTTACATGCACAGGGAATAGTCGACAATGATGGCCAGCTGGTTCCGTATTCAAGCTATATTCTTTAAAGAATTAATTCAGCTAAAGCGCGATAGAATGACCTTTGGCATGGTCATTATGATCCCTTTGGTACAACTTATGTTGTTTGGTTATGCCATTAATACCAACATCCGAGAAATTCCGGTGGCAGTGGTTGATCAAAGTCAGACTTCATTAAGTCGAGTCTTAATACAAACGGTAAGGGCAACCCAAGTGGTGAAGTTTGAACGTGAGTTTCAAGATATTAAGTCGGCTGAAGATGCGTTAAAGCGATCTGAAATCCGCGCGGTACTAATAATTCCTCACGATTTAGGGCAACGAGTTGCTCGTCATCCTAGTTCAGGTTTTGGTTCATATGCTTCCAGTGATGAAGAGACCAGTCGGCCAATAGCTCAGTGGGTAGTTGATGGAGCCGATACCGCTATTGCCGCTACTATAAAAAGCTTAAGGAATATGCCGCTTACGGAATTAGTATCAGTGAAACCGGCAAATAGAAATACGCCTACTTTTGAAGTTACCTTATTTTATAATCCTGAACAACGTACCGCTGTGAATATCGTACCGGGTTTAATTGGAATTATATTAACAATGACGATGATCATGTTTACCTCGGCAGCAATAGTGCGAGAGCGAGAACAGGGCAATATGGAGATGCTGATCACCACGCCAATTCGTTCAATTGAAATTATGTTAGGTAAGATCATTCCATATATATTTATTGGGTTAATTCAAGTGTTCATTATTTTAGGCTTGGGTTATGTGTTATTTGATGTGCCCATTAATGGAGGGGTATGGTCATTATTAGCCATTACCTTGTTATTTATTTCAGCCAGTCTCACCTTAGGGTTAATTATTTCAACCATAGCTAAAAATCAATTACAGTCGATGCAAATGACCATTTTTGTTTTGTTACCCTCGATTTTATTATCTGGTTTTATGTTTCCCTATGAAGGCATGCCGGTAGCCGCGCAGTATATTGCAGAAGCGTTTCCGGCCACTCACTTTATGCGCCTGATCCGTGGTGTGGTATTAAAAGATCTAGAGTTCACCGAGTTAACATTTGATATTTATTGGTTAGCCTTGTTTACCCTATTTGGGTTAATATTTGCCTCAATACGTTTTAAGAAAAATTTAGGTTAATTCAACGTATAACGTTTAAATCAATTCCAATTAATGACACTATTCCTTGTTATAAATGCTTTTGTGTATTTTGAGTAAATTCCTTTTTTATCAATGCACTTAGCAAAGAATGTAATGACCCAAACTGGATAACCAAGAGCAAAATATGACAGAGTCGGTTGACCCTAATCAGTTTATAAAAAAATGGAGTTATCGTTTTTTAAAGATAGGCATTTTTGTATCCATTGTTTTAGCCTTTTATGTGATTTACATGGATGCTTGGGTGCAAACCCGCATGTCCGGACAGAAATGGGAAACACCGGTTAAGGTTTTTTCTCGTCCTTTGTCTTTGTATCAGCATAAGTTTTTGCCACAAAGCGAATTAGTCACTGAATTAAAGATCTTAAATTACCGCAAAGTAAATACCGTAACTGAGCCGGGACAATACAGTGTTAGTGGCAGCAGCGTAGAGTTCTATCGTCGCGAATTTATCAATGTCGGTGAGCAATTACTGCCGCAAAAAATCAAAGTTAAGTTTGAGGATAATCGAATATTATCAGCACACCGTATGAATGATGGTGAGTGGTTACTATCAAGCATTGAAACATTAGACCCGCTATTGATCTCTCGTAAAACCAACTCTGACAACGAAGACCGTGACATCATTAACTTAGCCACCGTGCCTGAGTGGATGATAGATACTTTATTGGTGGTAGAAGACAGAGATTTTTATCATCATCATGGAGTGTCACCCTTTGCCATTATTAGAGCGTTATGGGCAAATTTGATTGCAGGACGTAAAGTGCAGGGCGGTAGCACGCTTACTCAACAGTTAGCTAAAAATTTACTGTTAAATGACTCCCGTAAAACCTACTTAAGAAAGTTTAAAGAAGCGATAACCGCATTAATTCTGGATTATCGTTTTAGTAAAGATGACATCCTAGAAGCGTATTTTAATGAAATCTATTTAGGCCAAAATGGTAATCGTGCGGTGCATGGTTTTGCGTTAGCCAGTAAGTTTTATTTTAGTAAACCGCTGGTGGAATTAGAGCAACACGAATTTGCATTATTAGTTGCTATGGTAAAAGGCCCGTCCTATTACAATCCAACTAGGCATGTTGAACGCACTAAAAAGCGCAGAGATTTGGTATTGCAATTAATGGTGTCTGAAAATGTCTCTGACAGTGCAGACTACGAAAAATACATCACCAAACCTATGGTTATTACGCAGTCCAAATCCAAAGGTCGTGCCTTATATCCTGCTTATATGCAATTGGTTGAACGTGAATTAAAAGCATTAGATATAGATGAATATAACGCGAATGGTTTGTTGGTCTTTACTGGATTAGATCCGGTATTACAAAAAAATTACCAAAAATTATTTGGTCGCAGTATTAATAAGTTAGAAAAAAAATATGGTTTAAAAGGTATAAACGGTGCGGTTGTTTCTGTTGATCATGCCAACGCAAGCATATCGGCATTAGTGGGGGATAAAAATCCAAATTCATTTGGCTTTAACCGTGCGTTAGACGCCAACCGCAATATAGGTTCGTTAGTCAAACCTGCCATATATTTAACCGCGCTAAAATCTCACAGTTATAACTTAGCTACTGTATTGCCAAATAAAGCCATTGTAATGAAAAACAATCGAGGGCAAGAGTGGCAACCGCAAAACTACGATAAAACCACCTCTGAGTCTGTTTTGTTACAACAGGGGTTAGTCAACTCCCTTAACTTGCCGACTGTACATTTGGGCATGGAGTTAGGGTTAAACTCAGTGATATCGACACTTAAATCGTTAGGTGTTGAACAGCATATTCCTAAATACCCGTCTATTTTGTTAGGTGCTGTGCCTATGTCTCCGGTAAATGTCGCTAAAATGTTGCAACCTATTGCCAGTTTTGGTCAAAAGTTAACAACGTCAGCCGTTATTAGTGTGACGGATGTAAACGGTTTTGAAATTTGGAACAAACCTAAAAAAGTGGTAGAAATTGCGGATTATGCAACGAGTTATATCCTCAATGAAGGATTAAAACAAGTGACTCAGGTTGGCACCGCAAAACGTATTGGTATGTATTACCCACATGTTCAATACGCAGGGAAAACCGGAACCACAGACGACTTAAGAGATAGTTGGTTTATGGGCTTTGACCAAAATAAACTCACTACAATTTGGATTGGAAAAGACGATAATTCACCAGTTGAACTCACCGGTAGCCAAGGGGCTTTAACGGTATTTTTAGATTTACAAGCGGCTAGAAAAGCTGAAACTATCAGTACCCCAAAACCTAATGATATCGATATTCACCCATTTGATGTTATTACCGGCGAGACCTTGTCGGGAGAATGTGGAGAATTCATAGTGTTGCCAATACAAAAATCAAAAGTGAAAGATATTAAACAATGTCCATCGTTTTTTGATTTTTTGAAATGATGAAGAGCAGCTATGAGTTACGAGATTCGAGCCACGAGCTTTGCGCATTTTCTCGAACCTCGCCACTTGTAACTCGAAACTACTTTTATTTCGCAACTCGTTGCTCGAAACTGTTTTTATCGCAAAACTGCTTTTTACTTGAGCTTATAGCTGCTTTCACACTCTCAATACCCCAACTACTTCTAAAGTAGCATGTACGCACAATTCTAGTGCACTACTCTTGTTGCTGTTCAAACAATGAACAATCAACAAGGTAAATAAAATGATAAAAACAATAATAAATAGAATCACGGCTTATTCGTTAATAAGCATCAGTCTGTTGTTAACAGCAGAAGTGTCAGCGGGTAGTTGGCAACAAAATGTAAGTATTGGCGGTTTTACGAGCGTTAATATTTATACTCCAGATAGCAATTCATCGATAGGTAATGGTAAGTCCTTGCTTATTGTTTTGCATGGTTGTGTACAACCGATTAGTAATTATTTAACTGCTAATCTTGAAGATGCTGCCGAAGCTCATGGAATGGTCGTTGCCGTTCCTGATGCCAAAAACAAGGCTGGCTTTAGTTGTTGGTCGTATTGGCAAGGCGCAATTAATCGGACGTCTGGTGACTATAAAAATTTAGTCAGTTTAGCCAATACGATGAGTAGTGATGTAAACAGAGAAATAGATCCTAAACAGGTTTACATAACCGGTTTATCTTCGGGTGGTGCATTTGCGCAACAAGCCGCTTGTGTTGCTCCTGATGTTTTTGCAGGGGTTGCGCCAAGTGCAGGGCCAACATTAGGTACCAGTTCAAATGGTGCGTTAAACAATTGTGAAGTGGTAAGCCCCACTACTTTTAAATCTCGGTGTGAATCTTATGCTGGGACTTATGCAAGTCATTTTTCTGATCAAATCGCCGTGGTTGCTCATGGTACTGCTGATACCACGGTTGATACTTGTTACAACCAACAAAACGCGAATGGTTTTGCTAACGTTTATGGCGTGACTCAATTGTCCGGTACTAACAGCCTTGCTGATGATGCAACTCATACAGCAACAGAGAGTTTATGGACAAACAACCGAGTTGCTATGGTGTGGTTTGATGGTTTAGATCATTCATGGTCTGGTGGAGAGGGTGCATCAGGTAGTTATATTGCGGGTAATAGTATTAATTTTGCGACTTATCTAGGTGAATTTTTTGCTGAGAATAATCAAAGAGTGGATAGAAACTCAGGACCTGTTATTAACAATTTGATTGTTAGTGATAATTCGAATCGTTTATCCATATCGGGTAATGCCATCGATGCAGAAGGAAGTGTTAACAACATTAGTATTAACATTTTCGCCTTGGATACTGGCAGTTCAGTATTAATGGAAACCATTGTGGTTTCATCTGTGCCTTCTGATGGTTATTTTAATGTTAACTCTTCAATATTAAGTGATGGTTTATATTTAGTTGAAGTACAAGGTACGGATAACGAAAGTAAACAAGGCGATATTACGTCAAACACCGTTAGAGTTGGTCCAGAACCCGCCGCTACCGCCCCAACACTCAGTGGTATTGCCGTGGATGTTGTAGGTCAATGCGCTACCGTATCCGGCACAGTCATCGACATTAATCAGAATTTGCAATCAGTTACCGCTGCTTTTTCTAATGCCTCTAATACGGCTGCCGTTTCGAATAATCAGTTCTCGGTTGAGCAATGTAACTTATCTGGCGGTGCTAATGTGGTTACGATCACTGCGATAGATGATACCAACTTATCTTCGTCAGCCTCAGCTAGTTTTACAATAGATGCAGGGCAAACGGGAGATTATAACTATCATATTAATGAAGGTCATATCACTTGGGGAAGTGGATATTCAGCTTGTTATTTAGCCTTTAGTACAAACGATTTTACTATGCGTGAATATCCCGCAGGAACAGGGCAATGTAATTGGATTGCCGACGGTGAACCAAGCTGTAAAGGACCGACTCAAGCTTGTTCAACACCAAGTTCACCTGTAGACAGTGATAATGATGGAATATCTGACAGTACAGATAATTGTCCAAACGTTGCCAACAGTGATCAATTAGATAACGACGGCGATGGTATAGGTAATGTTTGTGATTCAACACCAGATGGTAATGTCTTAGATGCAGATAATGACGGTATCCATGATGATATAGATAATTGCCCAAATGTTGCCAATAGTGATCAGTTAGATAATGACGGCGATGGTATAGGCAATGTATGTGATTCAACACCAAATGGTAATTTCACCTGTATTGATTATACCGACAGTAATTATGATCATGTCACTGCTGGTAGAGCAACGGCATCTTATGGGTCGGCATACGCAAAAGGCTCAAATGATTATTTAGGTTGGTGGAATATTTATGTAACGACCACCATAAAACAAACAAGTAATGGGTACTTTGAATTAGGCAGTTGCCCAGCTAGTTAACCTTGTTTGAACGTTAAATTGTAAATTTAGAAAGCCCGCTTCAATTCCTGCGGGCTTTTTATATTGGAGTTATGAGTCACGAGCTTCGAGTTATGGGCTACGAGTTATGAGTCACGAGCTTCGTGCTTTTTCTCGAATCTCGCCACTCGTTGCTCGAAACTGCTTTTATCTCGAATCTCGCCAGTCGTTGCTCGAAACTGCTTTTATCTCGAAACTGCTTTCTCTATAGCTAACCGCTAACCGCAATTTTTCAATCTAGCGTGAAAGCAATGGATTTCCATACAAACGTAAATATTCTTTTGCCATCATAGTTGCGCCACTTACGTTAAGGTGATCGGTATTCCTATACACTATACTGTCGTCGAGTGAAGCCGTACATTTGCCATTTCTGCATAAAACCTTTTTAAAATCAATGTAGTTAATATCAGGAAAACGTCGTTTCATTTCGTTGACAATATGATCGTCTGCATAATTTGGAAAAGGTGTTTCGAGTGCAATTGGTTTGAAAAAAACAGTTTCACTACCTTTTAATAACTTTAACTTATGCAGATGATGTTTATCGATTACAGGTGCACTAATGATCACTGTCACTTTATTACCATTAGAGATTAAGTCAGATACGGACTGTAACAAGTACTCATAATTGTTGTTGGCGGGGGAGCTATAGTTATCCCAGTTTACACCTAAGATAATGTGGTCAAATTGTTTGGCATATTCAAAACGCTGTAACGCGTATTCAGGGGAGTATCTGAGTTTATTGTTTGACAGCTTTGCAGTTAAAATAGGGTGGCCACCAGAAGCAGAGTCATGGAGGAAAAGTCCCGCATCTTTGGCAAGTACATCAATAAATGCCGCACTATGATTGGCAAAAGAGTCACCTATCAATACACCATCTAAAGCATCTTTTTTATTTCCAAGCCAGCATTGATCAATATTTCCAATTTTATCCGCATCAAAACAATGCTTTCTAACACTGCTTGGAAAGTTTAGATCTTTATTAAATTCTGACAGATTTTTAAAGCGTTCAGGAAAACCATTATTTATATCTATCACTGCATAAATACTGGTTAGTAAAATAAAACCGGGTAACAGAATACGCATAAAGGCCATCTTTAGACTTGTTAATTTAAGTCTTTGCCCCGGTTGTTCTATAAACTTCCACGAAAGGTAAGCACAGAAAAAGGCTGCGATAATAGCCGTGATTCTAGTCGCTCCGGTTAACTCTAAACCTACATATTGAATGAAGGTAAAGATTGGCCAGTGCCATAAGTATAAGGAGTATGAGATTAAGCCTACGAATACAAACGTTTTTAAGCTGAGTAATTTATTAATAATGCCGAGTTGCTGTTGATTTTTCCCAGTATAAATAAGGAGAACCGTACCAAAGCATGGCCAAAAAGCGTTAAGTCCTGGAAAAACATCTTGTTTTGAAATAGTAAACGCGGGAACCAAGATTAAAATTAAAGCCAATACAGACAGGGTATCGTTCTGCCACTTTGTTAAGTTTGGAAGTCTTGCATAATTGATAGCGAGTAATGCGCCCATCAATAATTCGAATGCTCGGGACGGTAATAAAAAGTATGCAGAGTCCGGTGATGTGTTGGATAAGTAAATAGATAAGCCAAATAAACACAAAAATAATAAATATATAGTCCTAGATAACACCTTTTCGCGACAAAACTTATGTAGAAAAATAAATAATGTAGGCCATATGAAATAAAACTGTTCTTCAACGGCTAATGACCACGTATGTAAAAGTGGTAACAAGTCAGTGTTTGGAGAGAAATAGCCACTCGTATTTTGCCAAAGATAAAAATTACTGGTTGCTATAAATGCATGGATTAGATTTCGAGCAAATATTTCTAAGTCATAAGAAAATAAAAACAGGTATGCAGGAACCGTAGTTATAAGGAGTAGAAATATAAGTGCCGGAGCAAGGCGTTTAATCCTTCTAATGTAAAAGGATTTATAGGAAAAATTATTTTGTTGAACTTCAGAAAATATTATTTTTGTGATCAGAAAACCAGAAATCACAAAAAATATATCGACCCCAATAAACCCTCCGCTCAGTGCTGAAAATTTAGCGTGGAAAAAAAGGACTAGGAGCACAGCTAATGCTCTTAGTCCGTCAATATCAGCGCGGTATTTAAAAAGAGTCGACATGCATAAACTTATTTTAATTTAGCAAATACGAGATCAATCTTATCAATGGTTATGTCTAATTGTTCATAGCTATGCGCGGCCGATACAAACCCAGCTTCAAATGCTGATGGCGCTAAGTACACACCTTGTTCTAAACATAAGTGGAAGAAGCGTTTAAATTTGTCCGCATCACAAGTTAATACTTCTGCAAAGCTTTGTACTTTTTCTTTGTCGGTAAAGAATAAACCAAACATGCCGCCAACTTGTGAGGTTGTCATTGCCACATTGTGTTTAGCTGCTTTGGCTTTAATGCCATCTAATAAGTAGGTTGTTTTTGCAGTTAGGTCTTGGTAAAAACCTTCCTCTTCTAACTGTTCTAATGCAGCCAAGCCTGCTGCCATAGCAACAGGATTACCCGATAATGTGCCGGCTTGATAGACAGGTCCATCTGGTGCTAAGTGACCCATGATGTCTGCTCGGCCACCAAATGCGCCCACAGGCATGCCGCCACCAATGATTTTACCTAATGTGGTTAAATCAGGTGTTACGTTAAATAGAGTCTGACAGCTGCCTTTGGCAACACGGAATCCGGTCATCACTTCATCAAAAATTAGAACGGCTTTAAATTCATCACATAAATCTCTAAGGCCTTGTAAAAAACCATCGTTTGGTGGAATACAGTTCATGTTGCCAGCTACTGGCTCAACAATAATACAAGCAACGTCTTCTGGATGTGCTTCTAATAAGGCACGAACCGAGTCTAAGTTATTAAACTCAGCGGTTAGAGTATGAGCTGCCACATCAGCAGGAATGCCTGGAGAGCTAGGTACACCCATAGTTAATAAACCAGAGCCCGCTTTTACTAATAACGAGTCGGCGTGGCCATGATAACAGCCTTCAAATTTCAATAGCTTATTACGACCGGTAAACCCACGAGCTAAACGAATTGCACTCATAGTGGCTTCAGTACCTGAATTCACCATACGTACTTTTTCTATCGAAGGTAAAAATTCAGAGACCTTGTTTGCCATGGTCACTTCAACTTCCGTTGGTGCGCCAAAACTTAAGCCGTTTTCAACCGCTTCTAATACTGCATTTTTTATAGCAGGGTGGTTATGACCTAAGATCATAGGTCCCCAAGAACCTACGTAATCTATATATTCATTGCCGTCTACGTCATAGATGCATGCGCCATCCGCTTTTGCAAAAAAGACTGGTGTGCCGCCTACGCCATTAAATGCACGTACTGGTGAGTTAACGCCACCTGGGATATGTTTTTTTGCTTGTTCAAATAGTTCTGATGATTTATTCATAGGAATTCTTTATTAATTTGTTTGTTATAAAGACCTCAGTAGTCCACTGAGGTTTAGACGAATGTTTTATGTTTTAGCTCTGTATTAAAAAGCTTATTTAGCGCTATACCAAGGTACTGGGCATTGGTATTTATCCACTTGATCAGCAACCCCTAACGTCATGGCAAATAACGCCATACGGATCAAAATGCCGTTGTCGGCTTGGCGGAAAATAGCCAAGTTAGGGTTTTGATTTAAATCGTTATCCAGTTCATTGGCATCCGCACGTGAGTCACGTGGTAATGGATGCATGATGACGGTATTCGATTTACAAAAACGGGTATAGATATCACTGTTTAATCTAAATTGACCACGATACTTATTGGCTTCATCTTGATTTTCAAAACGCTCTTCTTGAATGCGTGTTTGATAAACAATATCAGCATTTAAGTTATGTTCCATATCATCAGAAATAGTGACTTTATGTCCTGCATTTTCCAGAGTATCTATTACATAATCTGGCATGGCTAATTCAGTTGGTGAAATGAGACTTAAATGCACATTGTTATATTGAGCTAATAACTTAGATAAAGAATGAACGGTACGACCATTTTTTAAATCACCCACCATGGCGATGTGCATACCATCAATTTTTTGTTCAAATGCGCGTAATTCCGACTGAATAGTATAGAGGTCTAATAAAGCTTGGGTAGGATGTTCATTGGCACCGTCGCCACCATTTATAACAGGCACACGGCTACCTTCAGCAAATTCGGCTACTGAACCGGCTTGTGGGTGACGCATAGCAATCACATCGCTGTAGCTGCTGATCACTCTAGCAGTATCGTATAAAGATTCACCTTTGGCTAAAGCTGACGTTTCCATGCCTGTGGTTTCTCTAACTTCACCACCTAACAAGTTAAATGCACAACCAAAGCTAACTCGGGTACGAGTTGATGGTTCAAAAAATAAGTTACCTAAGATGGCACCATCTAATACTTTAGTGCGGATTTTACGCTTAGCGTAAGGTTCCATTTTTTCAGCAATATTAAATATGTATTCTAAATTGTCGCGTTCAAATTGATTAACCGACAGTACATGTTGACCAGAAAAATTCATGTAGAGATCCACGCTAAAAAGGACTGAAAAAAGTTGGTGCGATTATAACCGAGCAAGTGCAAAGACCAAAGCTAAGATTGCTGGTATAAACAATAATATACCTATGTTATTTCACACCGATAAATCTAGCTAAATGTTGGTTTTAATACCGCTAATAAAATGATGGCTAATAACACCAGTACAGGCACTTCATTAAATATGCGATAGAACTTACTGCTTCTGGTATTACGGTTGTGTTTAAAGTCGTTTAATAATTTAAAACAATAACCATGATAGACATATAAGCCCGTTACCAACAGCAATTTTGCATGTAACCAATGTGCCTGTTTAAACCAAGCCAAACCATATTGGTGGATGAGTAACAAGCCAAACAATAAAGTGAAAATGGCAAACGGGGTAACAAAATACAATAATCGTCTTTCCATCACTTTTAAGGTGTCGGAGGTATGTGAATTTGAATGTTCTGCACTGTTATTTTCACTGTGGTATACAAATAATCTTGGTAAATAAAAGATACCTGCAAACCATGCCACCATAAAAAATATATGAAATGCTTTTAACCACAAAATAGTCATTATGCTAACGCGTTCCTCTTCATTAAAATGCTATGTAATTGTTCCCACAATACGATGCCCACCACTTTTTCGCCGCTAATCGATGTGATCAATGCCGCGCCATCTCTTTGTTCTTCTAAAATTTCATAGACATGAGCCATAGTCGAACGGGTATTTAATGTTTGCAGTGGAGTGTATTTAATTTTACTTACATCACCAGTAAAAGTGGGTTCTGTTTCAGCCAAAGAATAATCTGTGCCTAAATCATGTTTGATTGACACTATGACTATCTCTTCGTCTTTGGCTTGTTTTAAATGGAAACGAACGTCCTGTTCGGTTCGGTATTCAATAAGATTGATGTTCGTTTTCATCTCGGCTAACACCCCTGTTTTTGACAACACGTCAATAACCGGAGGGGTTTGAAAAGCCAACTGTTGGTATTCAAGTTGTTGCAAGAAAATAGAACGATTTTTTAACACTTGCGCACTGGTTATATAAGACGAAACAATCACTATTATTGCCGGTGTGATTGCTTCGGATGAGCCAGTTAATTCAACAACTGCAACCAATGCCGCTAATGGGGCATGTAAACATGAAGCCATTAACCCGGCCATGCCTAATACGCCATAAGTGCTCATAAAATGAAGGCTAGGGTCAAAGATCATAACAATATTAGCAATGCATAAACCGAGTAATAACCCCAAACCAAATACTGGACCAATAATCCCGCCTGGAATACCTAACCCTAATGCAACCCAGGTAAGGATTAATTTTGAAAACAATAAAATGATGATCAGTTGGGTATCGGTGGGGGATAACATAGCTTGATTGATTGCACTGGTTCCATCCCCTAACGCTTCAGGTACAAAATAGCCAAATAAAGCCGTTATAATCCCAGCGATTAATAAACGAGGGAACATAGATACATGACGGAATGTACGCATCATTCGCATTAAATTAGTGTTGAAAATAAAGGCCGAAGCGCCAAGCGTCATGCCTAATAAAATCAAAAATGGATAATGATTAATTGGTAAGTTAAATACGCTCATATAAGCAAATTCAACCTGAGGACCAAAGACAGCTTGAGTAATAATCGAACCGGCAGAAGAGGCTAACATTACAGGAATAAAGATATGGATCTTATATTCTCTCAGCACAACTTCCATTACAAAAATGACCGCAGCAAGGGGGGTGTTAAACGAAGCTGAAATACCCGCAGCAATACCACAAGAGGTTAACGTTCTTACTGCATTGTGAGGTAAGCGTAACCAATGACCCAACCAGCTAGAGCCTGATGCCCCTATATGTACGGAAGGGCCTTCTCGACCAACAGAAAACCCGCTAGACAAAGCTAATATGCCACCAATAAACTGATTGATTGCATTGCCCAAAGGCATATTGCCGTAATGTGCTTTAACTCGATGTAATACAAAAGGAATACCTAAGCGGTAATGTCTAAAACCGGTAAAGTCAGCAACCACGACGATTAATACAGCGGCCAGTATAGGAAGTGAAGGAATAAGGTAAGGTGAAATGTCACCAAAAGCGCCACTTGGGCTGAAAGAAAATTGAACAAATTCAATGGATAAACGGAACAGCACGATGAGACATGCAGCAACAATTCCACCCAATAGTCCTAAAATACTAAGTTGGATACTAGTGTAGGGAACAGCCAGTCGTTTCCTTAACGCATACAGGCTATCAGATAGCATCAAAATTCCGATTAATTAGTGGTAAATCAATAGGTCAAAAGTGTACCATAAAGTTTAGACGTGTAATTAAAATTATCCGATAACAAACAACACCTTGTTTAATGGTTAAGTGGCAGAACTCAGTGTTGGTTTTTATTAGATTTGTGTAGGTAATGTATGACTCCTTGGTGGAGCTTTAGTGGTCTAAAACAAAAACTAGGCCGATTTAAATTTATGTTGTTTTTGTTAGTGATTATTATATCTGTGGGATTAACTGGATATAAAATTGGCGGCGGATTTGCGACTTGGCAACAAAATAAAATATCTGATCAAGAATATCGTTTAAGTAATTTATATAGTGAGCTTGATCAAAAGATAAGACAGATTAACTATTTAAGTGTTGAGCTTGAAGTAGAGCAGCGCGCCAACGAACAAATCCAGCAAGAGTTATTACAAATACGCGAAGAGTCATTTGCCTTACGTAGAGAATTAAATTTTTACCAAAAAGTATTAGCACCTGAGTTAGTGGCTGATGGTATTTCGGTAGAACAATTTAATGTTGAGCCGACCAATATTGAAAATCGATATATCTTTAGGTTTGCTTTGGTACAAACTAATTCGGCAAAACGTTATGCAAAAGGTTATATTCGACTGAATTTGATTGTTAGCCAAAACGAAGAAAAATTAGAACTGGATTTAGCTGAATTAGCACAGTTATCAAAAAATGATCTCAAGTTTAGTTTTCACTTCTTTCAGTACTTCGAAGGGGAGTTTGAACTGGCTCCTGGCATGATAGCCGAACAACTGGCCGTTAAGGTTGTACAACCTAAAACCAAATGGCAGTCTTATAAGGCATTCACGCAAAAATTAGATTGGCCAAATTTAGAGTTATAAACAGCATTATTTGGACATCTTACTGATTATGAATACTTGACTAAAACTGTCGGGTATTACATAATGCCGCCCTCAATTTTTAGAGGTTTTTTTCATGACTGAACTCGTTACTCCAGCTGAAGCATCAGCCGATATTCCTGAACTGCCAATCCAGTTTTCAGATGCCGCCGCGACTAAAGTAAAACAGTTAGTGGACGAAGAAGAAAATCCAGCATTAAAACTAAGAGTTTATGTCACCGGTGGTGGTTGTTCTGGTTTCCAATATGGGTTTACCTTTGATGAAGAAGTTAATCCTGGTGATATGGAAATTGAAAAGCAAGGTGTCAGTATGGTTATTGACCCTATGAGCTTACAATACTTAGTTGGCGGTGTTGTTGATTACACTGAAGGCTTAGAAGGATCTCGCTTTTTTGTGAACAACCCTAACGCAACAACAACTTGTGGTTGTGGCGCTAGCTTCAGCGTTTAATCTGCAAAAAATAAATTTTTACAAATAAGGTCGTTATAAAACGGCCTTTTTTTGTACATTTTTCTACCTAATCTAATCCGCTTGCTTTAGAATGACTGCACTAAAATATCAAGACAATTAGTATGTTGTGGCTTCTTGATAACCAGTGAAACTAACTATAGGAATTAGGATGAGCGTTTTCTCGGGTATTAAAAAAACAGTTGAACAAAAGCCTTATATCTTGGCAATCCTTGTTTGCATTTTATTAACAGCTTGGATGTTATCAGGGAACTCAAATGCTGAAGAGCAAATGGCCAGGAAAAATGCAACTTCTGCAGAAGTTGAAGACACAATCCCCTCGGTAGAAGTGACAACGTTTACCCCTAGTGCAGTCAGTCGTAGTATCGAATTATATGGCAGAACTGAGCCAAAAAGAACATTGGATCTGAGTTCAGAGTTAGAAGGCAGTGTAGATAAAATCTTGGCGATGGAAGGTGATTTTGTTAAACAGGGTCAAATCATACTTGAATTGAACAAAGACGATAGAATTGAGCAATTAGCATCAGCTAAAGCGCTGGTGATACAACGTAGAATTGAATACCGAGGCGCGAGATCTTTATCTGACAAAGGCTTGCAAGGTAAGTCTAATTTAGAACAAGCTTATGCCGCATTAACCGAAGCCAAAGCATTGGTCAAAAGTCGTGAAGTTTTATTAGAAAAAAGCACAATACGCGCGCCTTTTTCTGGTTTTTTAAATACACGAAAAGTTGAAGTTGGGACTTATGTTCATAAAGGCGATGCCTTATTCCAAATTGTCGATTTAACTAAGTTAGTTGTTAAAGCCAGTATCACTGAAAAATATATAGATGACCTTAATAATGATACCGCAGTGACGGTTGAATTAGTGGACGGTAGTATAGTAAAAGGCAAGATTAGATACATTGCCAGTGTATCGGACAAAGGCACCAATACTTTCCCAATTGAAGTTGAAATTGAAAACCCAAATCAAAAAATGAAAGCGGGTGTTAGCACAGAAATGTTAATCGAATTCAAATCAGAACAAGCCATTAAAGTAACGCCTGCATTATTATCCCTTGATGCATTAGGTAACTTAGGTGTTAAAACAGTTATAGATGAACATGTTGTGTTTACGCCAATTGACTTAATCAAAGCCGAAAACGATGGCGTTTGGTTGGGTGGATTCGAAGGCGAAACGGATGTGATTACTTTAGGGCAAGGTTTTGTTCGCCCGGGTGATAAAGTTTTAGCAAGTTACAAACAACAATAAGGCGGAACGTAGATGAGAGCCTTAATTGATGCATCGTTAGATAGCACTCGTACGGTATTAATGGTCTTCGTATTATTAATTATTTCTGGTGCAGTGACGTATAACAATATTCCAAAAGAATCCAACCCTGACGTAAACATTCCAATTATTTACGTTTCAATTATTCATGATGGTATTTCCCCTGAAGATGCGGAACGCATGTTAGTACGCCCAATGGAAAATGAGCTACGAGCAATTGAGGGGGTAAAAGAAATGACCTCGAATGCAAGTGAAGGTCATGCCTCAGTTCAGTTAGAGTTTTTAGCTGGGTGGGATACCAAAAGTGCCTTAGCCGACGTACGTGACAAAGTGACACTGGCCAAAGCGAAACTGCCGGCAGAGACCGAAGAACCCGTGATTAAACAAGTGAGTATGGCAGATGAACAAGCTGTAATTACCGTTGTTCTGTCTGGTCCTGCACCAGAGCGTGCGCTGGTTACCATTGCCCGTGAACTTAAAGATGTGATTGAGGGATTAAAAGAAGTTTTAGAAGTTGAAGTCGGTGGCGATCGTGAGGACATAGTTGAAATCGTTGTTGATCCACTCCTAATGGAAAGTTACAGCTTAGATCAAAGTGATATTTTAAACCTGTTAGAGCGCAATAACCGTTTGGTTGCTGCAGGTACATTAGATAATGGCGCAGGACGTTTTGCAGTAAAAGTTCCTTCTGTATATGAAAGTGTAAAAGACGTTTACGACCAACCAATTAAGATTGATGGTGATCGAGTCATTACCTTTGGCGACGTGGCTGAAGTGCGTCGTTCGTATAAAGATCCAAGTAGCTTTGCCCGTTTAGATACTCACCCAGCGGTGTCGCTGGAGATCAAAAAACGCCCTGGTGAAAACATCATTGAAACCATCGATAAAGTAAAAGAGATAGTTGAGAAAGGCAAAAGCTTATGGCCTGAACATATTGAAGTTACGTACACAGGTGATCAATCTAAAGACGTAAAACAGATGTTAAAAGATCTGCAAAATAATGTGTTATCGGCTGTGTTGTTAGTGGTAATCGTTATTATCGCAGCGCTGGGGGTTCGTTCTGCAACCTTAGTTGGTATTGCGATCCCTGGCTCATTCTTAACCGGTATCTTAGTTATTTCACTCATGGGGTTAACGGTCAACATGGTGGTGTTATTTGCCTTAATCATGGCCGTAGGTATGTTGGTTGACGGTGCTATCGTTGTCACCGAATTTGCTGACCGTATGATGAGTGAAGGCAAAAACAGAAAAGAGGCATATCGTTTAGCAGCTAAACGTATGGCTTGGCCAATTATTGCGTCTACTGCTACCACGTTAGCAGCGTTTGCGCCGCTTATCTTCTGGCCGGGAATGATGGGTGAGTTCATGAAATACTTGCCTATTACTTTGATAGCGGTATTAACGGCATCGTTAGTGATGGCCTTGATTTTTGTACCTGCGATGGGCTCTTTAATCGGTAAAATTAGACCGATGTCAGCCAAAGATAAAGCACAAATGCATGAAGCGGAAGAAGGTGATATCACTAAAATCAGTGGGTTCACTGGTAAATATATTCGTGTATTAGCGGTGGCGATTAAACACCCTTGGAAATCGTTGGGTCTATCTTTTGTTATTGCATTTTTGGTATTTAAAGGTTTTGCCGACAGTGGGTTAGGCGCTGAGTTTTTCCCAAATGTAGAACCCGTTGGGGCAAACATTACAGTGCGTTCCCATGGTGATCTGTCTATTTTTGAAAAAGATAAGATCATGCAAAAAGTTGAACAACGATTAGTTAATTTAAAAGAAATCGAAACCTTATATGCTCGCACCGGTGGCAGTGATCAAGTGGGTTACATGCGAATGAATCTAGTTGATTGGCAATTGCGTAAAAAAGCCGATGACATCATAAAAGACGTTTATGCACTCACCGATGATATTGCCGGTGTAGAACTAGAAGTTCGTAAAGATGAAAACGGCCCAGGTGGCGGTAAAGCATTAGTGTTAGAACTTAGCTCTAGGTTCCCTGATGAACTCACTGACGCAGTGCGTACTATTCGTCACGCGTTAGAGAAAACCGGTAGTTTTGTAAATATTAGTGACACCGCCAATAAAGATGGAATAGAGTGGCAATTATTAATCGATAGAAGTAATGCCGCACGTTTTGGCGCAGATGCGACATTATTAGGCAGTACTATCTCCATGGTTACAAATGGATTAAAAATAGGCGAGTATCGTCCCGATGATGTTGATGACGAATTAGATATTCGTGTGCGTTATCCAGAAGATAAACGTGATATTGGTAAATTAGATTCTGTTCGTGTGAAAACACAAGCCGGTATGGTGCCAGCAAGTAACTTTGTAGAACAAAAAGCCGTACCTAAAGTGGATGTTATACGTCGTGTGGATAGTCGCCGAGTAGTACAGATTGCAGCGGACATGGCTCCGGGGGTGTTGTTAACGCAACAACTGCCAATCTTAATGGAAAAACTGCCTTCACTTAATTTAAGTCAAACCGTCAATATTAAAGTGCGTGGTGAAAACGAAGACCAGCAAGAGTCAGAAACCTTTTTACAAAATGCGTTCTTAGTTGCTTTGTTTGTTATGGCGATAATATTAGTCACTCAATTTAATAGTTTTTACCAAGCAGGTTTAATATTAAGTGCGGTATTATTTTCAACGGTTGGAGTGTTCTTAGGTTTATTAATTGTACAAAAACCATTTGGTATTGTGATGTCGGGTATTGGTGTTATTTCATTGGCGGGAATTGTAGTGAATAACAACATAGTACTTATTGATACTTTTAACGTGTTACGTAAACAAGGAATGAATATTACTGAGTCAATATTACGGACCGGCGCACAACGTTTGCGACCTGTAATGTTAACAACAGTAACGACTATTTTAGGATTAATGCCAATGGTATTAGAGCTAAACATCGACTTGGTTGATCGTTTAGTTGAACATGGCGCACCATCTACACAATGGTGGTCACAGTTGTCTATTGCGGTTGCTGGTGGGTTAGCCTTTGCTACCTTATTGACCTTAATACTCACACCATGTTTGTTAGCCTTGGGTGAAGGGTTTAAAGCCAAACGTGCAGCTAAGAAAGCATTAAAAGAAGAACAAGCTGCAGAACTCGCAGAACAACAACTGACATAATCTATTCAATCAGTACACTTGTCATTGTTGAGTGATACAAATACTAAAATGCCGGTCATTGACCGGCATTTTTATTTTTAGGATAAAATAAATATTTTATTTAAACATTAATTTTCAAATACAGTGATTACTTTAATTACCCCAGTTACTTGAGAGGCCACAGTTGCGGCTTGCCCAGATTGTTCTTTGCTCACTAACCCCATCAAATAAACTTCTTTATTCTCAGTGACGACTTTAATGTTGTGACCTTTTACCGTGTCGTCAGTCAGTAATTCTGATTTAACTTTTGCGGTGATCCAGGCGTCAGAAGTTTGGGTTGTAATAGAAGCTGGAGTGCCTAATTTGATTTGATTATGGATTTTTTTAACGCCATCAATGCCTTTAATAATATTAATCGCGGTATCAATTAGAAATTTATTGGGCGATTGACCAACCACTAAGACGACGCCGTTATAACTGACCACATTGATATTGGTGTGTTTGCTAACACCATAGTCTTTCATCAGTTCTAAAATCGCTGTTACTTCGATACTACTGTCGTCTATTTGTTTACCTATGGTACGAGGGTCATTGGCTGCTGAGACTGCGGTAACGGTACCCGCGACAATGGCTGTTGCACAGCCTTGTAACGTTGACAGAGATAAAGCCAATATTAATAACTTTTTGGTAAATGTCATATATGCATATTCTCGTTATTATTGGGGTTACATTGAAAAGATAACTTCATCTATTAATTCACTTAATACATGAACAGTAAACAATTGAATTTCTAACGTTCTACTTGGCTTGTTGGTTGGGAGGCGAATTTCGATATCGTTTTCCCCTAATAAACCCGCAATTTCACCACCGTCATCAGATGTAAAGGCGATGACTTGTATATCGTTAGTCAGTGCAGCTTCGATTGCTGACTTAATTGAAAGTTCCCGATTATTAAGTGAAAACACCACTAAAATGTCTTGCTCATTACCGATGGCTCGAATTTGTCGAGCGAATACTTCGACCATTAAGCTGTTATCAACTTGTTCTAACGAACAATGCTGTGCGGTATTAGACAATGCGATGGCTGGCAAACATGGGCGCTCAATTTCATAATAATTAACTAAAATCCCAGCAAAGTGTTGAGCAATCATAGAGCACAAGGTATCGCCACAAGTTAACACCTTATTGCCTGACAATAAGGTTTGCGAGATCAAGGCGGCTGAAAGCGCCAGAAAATCTGCGTTTTGTTCACCTGACGCCATTAGGTTTTGGATATTGCTTGTATATAATTGTTTTATTTTATTATCAGTCATGAAAATGCAGATTGAATCCAGTTTATTTGTTCATTGTCAAAAGCAACAACATCGAATCGGATAGATGGGCTAATTTTACGTTGCGATAAGTAAAAAAGCGCGGCTTTTTTTATTTTTTGTTGTTTAGTCTCTGTCACTGATGCTGCAGCTCCACCAAATTTACTGTTGGAGCGGTATCTTACTTCTACAAATATTAAAATGTCGGTTGAGGGATCGGAGAAAATCAGATCAATCTCACCTAATTTACAATTAAAATTTTGCTCAATAAACGTCAGGTTTTGAGACTGTAAATAGGTCTTAGCTTGTTGCTCTTTTATGTCACCTACAGAGCGTTTATTGAGTAAGTTTTTTAAGAACAACGATTTTCCCTTGTTGGTATCTGGACCAATCTAAATATCGTTTAATTGTATTTTGCTTATTTAAACTAAGCTTTCCTGTCAGGCCTTCAACTTCTAAACCCGTTAATATTTTTAATTGCTTAAGTAACGGAATTAACTGTTTTGCATCGTAACCAAAGGCAAATAACTTTTTAAGTTGAGTATGGTTCTCACTGACTTGTAAGTAAATGTCGGTGGCTTGTTTATTGGTGTCTTTCACCAACCACGGCATTTCGGTAAAGGTTAAATCGTTTAAGTCACGTTTTTGTGAACTGGTTTCACCTATCAGGTAACTGCGGCTAGAGGCATAAATTGGCAATAGTTTATTAAACACACTCACGTTGGTATCAAAAAACGGCTTAATCAATCGAGTTTGTTGTGAGTTAGCAATGACGTATATTGCATCTATGTCATTTCTACTACGATTCTCTGCTTTTAATTGAGAACCAAATAGCTTTTCCATTTCTTTAACCCGGCGCTCACTATGATTTACATCCAATAAGTTCTTAACCGCGATGCCCAATTTGGATTTATTTTTAAACGCGATGGTTTCAATTTTTTTATCAGTGTGGAATAACCACTGTTGTTCAAACTGTTCCGCTAAACGTCTGCCCAAAGAGTTATCAGCATAAATAAGCGCAGGGTATTCAATACGTTTACTAATAAAATACTCAACGGCTTGGTTAATCTCATCTTCTGGAGCAAGAGAGAAATAATACTGTTCTTGGTTTTCATACTGCTCTAGTTCAATAGAGTTTAAATACAAGGTTGGTATGTTTTTTAATACTTCACTCTTTTGAAATTCTGTGATCTTTTCTTTTTTCAACGGGCCTACAATAAATTCAATATTCTGATCAATTAACTGCTTTTCTATACTTTCCAACGTTTCCGTTTCTGTGTTTAAAACTATGACTTCGATGTTATCGTCAAAGTCGACATTAGCTAAAAAGCCATTTCGGATCGTTTTTGCTTGAGTTGCAATAGAGCCAGTAAGCGGCAATAACAAGGCCATTTTTTTTGGCGCATAAGGCTGTACTGAAATAAGTTGTTTGATTTGGTCTGGTAAGTATTCGTAGTCATTAAACGATGCATAGTTTTTATGCCAACGCTTTAACTCTATTGGGAATTGGCTTGGTGCACCAATGTAGTTTTGTACAATTTTAGCCAATTGCACCCAACTGGCAGCTTGACTGCCAAAGTCTTGTACAAACTTATTTAATGACGACGCTGGAATTTGAACAATGTGTTTCCAAATAAGCTCATTAACTAATAACTTATCAAGTGAGGTTAAACGTTCTGGATATAATTCCTTGATCCTAAAAAGAGTTCTTACAGTGTCTATGTGTTGGTCGTTATACGAACTAACTTGTGCTGTTAATAACCACATTGGCACTTGATATTGCACAGGTAAAACGCCTTGTTTTAAACGTTCCAATATTCGCCCTGCGTCTTGATTATTTTTAACATGTAATAGAATTTTTATTAAAGAGATGTCGTCGTCAATTGATCCAAATACTTCTAAATCAATATTAAGCAATATTTTCTTAATGTAACCAATGCTGTGTTGTTCTTGAATGGCGAGCTCAGCCGCTTTAATTCTGTATTGACGGCCTTGAGTGATACCTACTTCATCAGCCTTATTGATGAAATATTCGCTATTATAATCAGGTGAAACTACCGCTTGTTCTTGTGATTGCTTGCCCTCATTAGACTTAGTTACTTTAGATGGGCCAGAAGACGAGCAGCCAACGATAATAACCATACAAATAGAGAGTTGAGTTAAGCGTAACCAATTACCAAATATTAATTTGGTTGTTTGTCCAAGAGTCACTAATTTCCACCTTAAATGTGCTAAACGGTATTACTTATTCGTTCAATAAAAAGGTATCATACAAGCCAATTATCATCCGCACAACGGCCAAGAGACACTAAACATGATAGAAGCTGGAACTCTTTATATTGTCGCCACACCAATTGGTAACTTATCTGACATTACTCAACGTGCGTTGGACATATTAAACAGTGCCGATCTTATTGCGGCTGAAGATACTCGACATAGTGGCAAGCTGTTATCCCATTACGGTATTAAAACCAAAATGTTTGCCCTGCATGATCATAATGAAAAACAAAAAGCACAATATTTAATAGATTTAATCAATGAAGGTAAAAACATTGCTTTAATTAGTGATGCTGGTACGCCGCTTATTTCCGATCCGGGATATAACTTAGTGAATATAGCGAGAGCGCAAAATGTCACTGTTAACCCTATACCGGGACCTAGTGCCGTAATAACCGCATTAAGTGCTGCAGGTTTACCAACCGATAAGTTTTTGTTTGCCGGTTTTTTACCTGTAAAACAGCAAGCTAGAATGGCCGAAATAGAAAAGTACAAAAATGCCGATTTCACTACTGTATTTTACGAAAGCCCACGTCGTATTATCGACACGTTGGAATACATTAAACTAACATTAGGCGAAGACAAAGAAATCGTGTTAGCGAAAGAGCTAACCAAACACTTTGAAAGTTTTGTCAAAGGCAATGCGCAACATGTTTTAGATTGGTTTACTGAAGATAAAGATCGTCAGCAAGGTGAAATGGTTCTGATGATAGCGCCAAATAAAACCGAACAAACATTGTCGCCAGAAGCCGAAAAACTAATGAAGGTATTAATGACCGAATTACCAACCAAAAAAGCCGCCGCAATCACTGCACAAATACATGATTTAAAGAAGAATGATTTGTATAAATTAGCGCTGACATGGCAGGAAGGCAAAGAGTAGCGAGATACGAGGAACGAGTTACGAGTAAAAGCAAAAGCTCAATCTTGGAGTTTTTTCGAAGCTCGTCGCTCGTATCTCGAAACTGCCGTATCTTTCCTCGCTTTATCTATTCAGATCCTTTATAATCCGCGCCGCGAGATGGCTAGACAATCGCCGCTATATCGTTGTACTTTTACTTTCGGGTTTGAGTAGACGGATGTAGGGGAGGAAAGTCCGGGCTCCAAATGGACAGGTTGCCAGATAACTTCTGGGAGGCGTGAGCCTACAACTAGTGCAGCAGAGAGCAAACCGCCGATGGCCGCTTTTATTTATAAGAGTGTGCACAGGTAAGGGTGAAAGGGTGCGGTAAGAGCGCACCGCGCGACTAGTAATAGTTCGTGGCACGGTAAACTTCAACCGGAGCAATTTCAAATAGGGTTCCTCGATCCTTAGAGGTCAACGCGTGGTCCGCGCGGGAACCGGGTAGAAAGCTTGAGCCTTAGAGTGATTTAAGGCCTAGACGAATGATTGTCCTAGACAAAACCCGGCTTATCGGCCATCTCGCACCTTCTTTCAGCATCGAGTTTGTAGTGACGAGCTATAAGCTCAAAGCTCGTTTTGCTTTGGAAACTCGCAGCTCGAAACTATCCCAATTGTCCTATCCGCTAACACAAGATCGCGGCTTATCGGTCATTTGCACTTTTTCAGCAACGAGTATCGAGTCACGAGCTACGAGTAAAAGCAAAAGCTCGTTTTGCTCTCGCATCTCGCTACTCGCAACTGACCTGTCTTTTTCTCGAAACTCTCCACTCGAAACTGCTCTTTCCTTCAGCAACGAGTATCGAGTCACGAGCTACGAGTAAAAGCAAAAGATCGTTTTGCTCTCGCATCTCGCCACTCGCAACTGATCTGCCTTTTTCTCGAAACTCGCCACTCGCAACTCGAAACTGCTATTTTCTTCAGCAACGAGTCTCGAGTCACGAGCTACGAGCAAAAGCAAAAGCAAAAGCAAAAGCTCGTTTTGCACTCGCATCTCGCTACTCGTAACTGACCTGTCTCTTTCTCGAAACTCGCCACTCGCAACTCGAAACTGCTCTTTCCTTCCAACGGCTTCATATTTTTAAATCAAAAACTGCACTGTATATGCAGTGAGCCTTAAATCCATGCTAAGCTCAAAGATAATTGTATTAAATTTAAAGGTTACATTACTTAACGTGCGGAATTTAAAGTCGACGCTGTCATTGTTATTTTTTTTAGCGGTTTCTTTGCCTGTAATCTTAATTACTGGCTTTTCTGCTCTCATCATAGAAGACGATTCTAAACAAAAAATAAATCAAAGGTTTATTTCCGAGGTTGAGCATTTAGAGCGGCATATTAATTTCATTTTTGAACAAGTCGAAGTCCGGGTAAGATTTTTAAGTGATAGCGCACCTGTATTAAATCGTGTTGGTAATCTGGATAGATTTTATCAAAGTACCAATAACACCGTCGAAAATATTACTGCCAGGGGCATAAAAGAAAAACCAATCTATAAGTTGTTTGAAAGCATCGGCAAAAGCATGGATGACATCGCTTATGTGTATATTGGTGATAGTAATAAAGGTTATATTCAGTGGCCTTTAGGTTCATTAACAGACAACTACGATCCCACTATAAGACCTTGGTTTAAATCTGCAATAAATGCCAAAGGTGCATCGGTTCGTCCCCCCGCATATTATTGGTCAGCCGATGACACAGTGATTTTATCTACGGTGAAATCTATAGAAACAGAGCATGGCGTAGGTGTGTTAGGTGTCGATATTACACTAACTCAAATGGACTCGATAATTCGCGGTATGAAATTAGGGTTTAAAGAGCGGTTGTTGTTAGTTGAATCGACAGGCACAGTGTTAGTTGATACCGCAAATAATAATAATCAGTTCCGCGCAATGGAAGAGGTATTGCCAGAGAACACCTTACTCAAGCTCAACGGTTTGACGCATTTAGACAATATACTGGTCGAAATAGATCAAACGTCTTTTTTAGCCTCTAAGTTCAAATTCGACAAAATGGATTGGACCTTTTACATATTAACGCCACAACACGCACTCACTGACCAATTTAAAAAGATAAACAAATTTACAATTCCTCTGGCCATTTTCTGCATCTTAATTTTTAGTGCATTAGGGTTAATCATTTCTCGGAAGATCACTAAGGTAATTCGTGACAGGGAGAAGCAACTTCTTGAAGCAAAAGAACAAGCTGAAGCCGCGGTCGTCGCAAAATCTCAGTTTCTGGCCAACATGAGCCATGAAATAAGAACGCCATTAAATGGTGTTATCGGCATGACCCAATTGTTGTCTCTTACCAAGTTATCAAACGAACAATCCGGTAAAGTTGAAACGATTTTGCGTTCAGGTAATCGGCTCATGCACCTGATCAATGAGATATTAGATTTATCTAAAGCTGAAGCTAACGAATTGGTATTAAATCCGCAGTTAATAGATTTAGAAGAAACCATCAGTATTATTTCGAAGTCGTTCAGCGCTAATGTTGCTGATAGAGGTCTTGATCTTATATTGGAATTACATACGTTAGAAAACGTGTGGGCAAAAGTTGATGATTTACGCTTAGGCCAAGTTATTGGTAATTTACTGTCGAATGCGATTAAGTTTACCGAACAAGGTTTTGTTGCCATAAAAGGCAGCATATCAGAAAACAAATCTGAGCTAACTATAGAAATACAAGATTCAGGCATAGGTTTATCTGAAGAACAACAAACTCTTATCTTTGACAAATTCAAACAAGCAGACAATACAACAACCAGAAAATACGGTGGCACCGGGTTAGGTTTAGCACTTTCTTCCACTTTGGTCGAGATGATGGGGGGAAAACTACAAGTACGTTCGGCGTTAGGTAAAGGCTCTACTTTCTATTTCTCAATTCCAATAGACGTTCAACGAAATGGCGATAAAGTCGATGACAAAAATCGGTCCTTATGGAAAGGATTGAATGTCATGATCTTGGATGATATTAACCTCAATATTGACGTATTAGATTCCATCTTAACTGAGTTTGGTGCTAACACGCATTGTTATACTGAGCCCAAATTGGCACTGCATGATGTTAACCAAGGTAAACCATTC
>NZ_JAHKPJ010000011.1 GCF_018860345.1 Psychrosphaera sp. F3M07
TTTTTGGGGGCAGATCAAGCCCTAAGCTCTAATCTCTAAGCTCGAAGCTCAAAACTCGAATCTCAAACCTTGATGTTCGATGTACAAAACATCCCACTATTTTTCAAGTTAATAAAGATCACTTTCAATCCTGAAACAAATCTGCTTTTATAGTCTTCTTATAATTTTATATCTAAAAGTCTTAAACGTTTATCTATCCACCTACTATTAAAGAGTGCTTGTTACTTAATATGAGATCAAAACGCCAACGTGTATTCACATTTATATTCTTAAGTATCATTTTAGGTGTCATGTTATCCGGTGTGGTATTGGTCACCGCTTCAAATTTAATCCATAACAAACAACAGAATCAGATCCAACTGGTTGAGCAATTCACTTACAGTAATTTGGGTGATAATGCGAAATTACTCTCAAAGCAATTAAGAGCCGCGGTTGAGTTAGAGTTTTTAACCATTACGGACAATAGTGGAAATGTACTGTACCGTTATATTCAAGCGGAAGGTAAGTTGCCTTTAATTACCCCTATTCTCAAACGTTTCTCGCTTTATACCGAACCAACTTCTCTTATCTCATCAAATGGTGAGTTATATATTGAGTTCCACTCTTCGTATGATGAATTTCTACAACCTTTCACTGGCCTGCTCTTTTTTATGTTTTTAGCGCCTAGTTTGATCCTTGGTTTAAATAGTATTTTTAAAACAAATAAAATAATGAATAATTCCCTATCTGGACAAGAAAGTGGAAATAAATACCAAAATGTAGATGACCAACAAGTTCGAGATAAACTAACTGGATTAGCAACGGGTCCATTGTTTATAAAATATTTTGAACAAATGTTAAGTGACACCCAAGTAAATCAATCAGGATATTTTGTGTTAATCAGAGCATCACAATTAGAGTATTTAAACTTTAATTTAGGTTACCCAGCTGGCGACAGATATATTCAATTAATTGGATCAGCGATTTCAACACAACTAATCAAGCACCCTACTGAACAAGCATTTAAGTTAAATGCCTTCGACTTTGGCATTATGTTACCGAGTTACTCTAAACAACAATGCGATACGTTGATTAATCACATTACAGAGCACTTTACTGATTCATTTTTAGAACAAGATGTCTCGGCTAAACTTGGCGTGGCGGCTTTACCTTACGACAACAAAACCAGCCTAACGACTTTATTATCACTTGCCGATACCCAAGCGAATAATTAACAAGCACCCATAACTAAATTTTATCCAATAACCTTATAAATCTTATGTTGTTAATCATGCTGGAAAACCGGATAATACAAAAAAATCAATTTAGCTAGATTTAATGACTGAATATTTTCTTTTATTAGTAAGTACGGTACTGGTTAATAACTTTGTACTCGTAAAATTCTTAGGCCTATGTCCATTTATGGGAGTGTCGAGTAAAATCGAAACTGCTATAGGGATGTCGATGGCGACTACTTTTGTCTTAACCTTGGCTTCAATGTCTAGTTATTTACTCAATACTTACATTCTTCAGCCTCTTGGTATCGAGTATCTGCGTACCATTTCCTTTATTTTAGTAATCGCGGTCGTAGTGCAATTTACTGAAATAGTTGTTCAAAAAACCAGCCCTAAATTATATCGTTTGCTTGGTATTTTCTTGCCATTAATTACAACTAACTGTGCGGTGTTAGGTGTAGCTTTGTTAAACGTCAATGCCGAACACAACTTCTTACAGTCCATTGTTTATGGTTTTGGTGCTGCCGCTGGCTTTTCTTTAGTTCTCGTTTTATTTGCATCAATGAGAGAACGTCTGGCAGTGGCTGACGTGCCTTTACCTTTTAAAGGGTCTGCAATTGCGATGATCACGGCTGGATTAATGTCTTTGGCCTTTATGGGATTTGCTGGATTGGTGAAATTTTAAATGTACACTTTGTTAATTGCCCTTGGCGCACTCGTAGCCTTAACCATTATCTTTGGTGCTGTTTTAGGTTTTGCTTCTGTAAAATTTAAAGTCGAAGCCGACCCACTTGTTGAGCAGATTGATAACTTACTGCCTCAAACACAATGTGGGCAATGCGGCTATCCAGGTTGTAAACCTTACGCTGAGGCGATCGCCAATGGCGATGATATAAATAAATGTCCTCCAGGTGGCGAAGCTACCATTAAACAACTAGCCGACTTAATGGGCGTTGATGCTAAACCATTAGATTCCGCTCACGGCGAAGAAGATGTTAAAAAAGTCGCATTTATTAGAGAAGATGAATGTATCGGTTGTACCAAATGTATCCAAGCATGCCCAGTCGATGCCATTATGGGCGCCTCTAAAGTAATGCATACTGTCATTATTGACGAATGTACTGGCTGCGACTTATGTGTCGAACCTTGTCCTGTCGATTGTATAGATATGGTTCCATTAAATGACACAAATTGGAAATGGGATACGTTAGCAATCCCAGTTAAAAACGTTAATTAATTTCAGGTTTTATTTTGCATTCAGAATTAAGTTTAATTGAACAGATGAGAAGTGGAAAACTGTGGGATATTCCTGGCGGTATTCATCCACCTGAGCGAAAATCGTTATCAAACACGAGTCCAATTGATATTGCGCCACTTTCCCCAATTTATTATGTACCAATTAAACAACATATTGGTAATGAAGGTGATTTAATTGTTAGTGTAGGCGATCGTGTTTTAGCTGGGCAACCTTTAACGAACCCAAAAGAAGGGTTAAGTTTACCAGTACATGCTCCAACCTCTGGTTTAATTAAAGACATCATTTTACATGTGTCAGCGCATCCATCAGGAAAACCAGAAACAACCGTTGTTTTAGAGTCAGACGGTGAAAACATTGCCATCGCCAATCAGCCTATCCCTGATTGGCAAAACAAACCAAATTCAGAGTTAATCGCCCATTTAAAATCAATGGGTATCGCCGGTCTAGGCGGCGCTGGTTTTCCAACTTACATAAAAGCCAATCCAACAAAAAATGTTGAATTATTGATCATTAATGCGGTGGAATGTGAACCTTATATCACGGCAGATGACGTATTAATGCGACATTATGCACAAGAGATCATTCAAGGTATTGAAGTTCTTCAGCATATGGTTAAGCCTGAGTTGGTAGTGATTGCAATTGAAGATAATAAACCAGAAGCTATCAGCGCTATCGAAAAAGTCATTGTTGATCACAAACATATTGAAGTAAGAGTTGTGCCGACTAAATATCCTTCTGGCGGCGAGAAACAACTTATACAAATCCTTACGGGTTTAGAAGTGCCAAACCAATCCATCCCAGCAGATATTGGGATTGTAATGCAAAATATTGGTACTTGTTTTGCCATAAAAAAAGCGGTTATAGATGGTGAAGCCTTAATTGAACGTGTGGTTACCATTACCGGTGAATCAATCTCTAGACCACAAAATTTATGGGTAAAATTAGGAGCGCCAATCTCTGATTTATTAACTCATTGTGGTTTAGTGCCAGAACAAGATCAGCGTCTTATTATGGGCGGCCCTATGATGGGCTTTAACATCATGGATATCATGATGCCAGTAGTAAAGAGTACTAACTGTATCTTAGCACCAAGTGAATATTTATTGCCTTCTCGTGGTGTTGAACAAGCTTGTATTCGTTGTAGTTTATGCGCGGATGCCTGCCCTGTAAACTTATTACCACAACAACTATTGTGGTTTAGCAAAGCCAAAGATCACGATAAATTAGAAGAATATAACTTAGCGGACTGCATAGAATGTGGTGTGTGTTCTTATGTGTGCCCAAGTCAAATACCACTAGTTCAATATTACCGTACTAGTAAAGTTGAAATAAAACAGGCAAAAGAAGATAAAATTAAATCAGACAAAGCCAAAGAACGATTTGAAGCACGTCAAGAACGGCTAGAAAGAGACAAACAAGCTCGCCTGCAACGCCATAAAGAGTCTGCTGAAAAACGTAAAAAAGCTTTAGAAAAAGACAACAGCGCCAAAGATAAAATAGCTGCAGCTCTTGCTCGAGCAAAAGCGAAAAAGAATGAACTAGCTGGAACAACGGCTGAGGTTGAAAACAAGACTTCAGAAGCTAATATTCCAGAAGTAAAAACAACGGATACTCAAGATAGAGTAGCCGCCGCTATCGCTAGAGCAAAAGCTAAAAAACAGCAAGCTGCATTAAACTCTGATGAGACTAAACCTGATAAAACTAGGACTGATGATACTAAGCCAAAAGATATTAAGGCTAAAGGTACTGAAGTCGTTGAAGAAAAAGTACAAACCACTGAACCAGTATCCGCTGAACAAGCTAAAAAAGATAAAGTGGCAGCAGCTATCGCCAGAGCAAAAGCTAAAAAGCTTAAAGAGGCTGTAGAACCTGCAGTTTCTAACGTTGAAGAAAAAGAGCAAACCTCTGACCCCGTTTCTGCAGAGCAAGTCAAAAAAGATAAAGTGGCTGCGGCTATCGCCAGAGCAAAAGCTAAAAAGCTTAAAGAAACAAATGAAACTGAGCCTAAGACAGATAACACAAGCTCTGAAAGTATTGTGCCACCGGTAAGTGAACAGATGTCTACAGATAGTAAAACGCCAGAACAAATTAAAAAAGACAAAGTGGCCGCTGCAATTGCCAGAGCAAAAGCCAAAAAACAGAAAGATCAAGGTGAGCAAAAATAATGAAACGACTGACAAATCTTTTTGTAAGCTCGCCGCACAGTAGAGCGGGATTAACCACTAATCAAGTGATGAGAGCGGTTTGTTACGCCTGTTTACCTGGCGTAGCCGCCCAAGTTTATTTCTTTGGTTGGGGCGTCATGGTTCAAATATTTTTATGTATCTTGGTGGCCTTAATATCCGAAGCTATCATTTTGACCTTAAGAGAAAAGCCAGTTAGAGCTACTTTAGCTGACGGTTCAGCTATGTTAACGGGTTTGTTAATTGCCGTTTCTATACCGCCATTAGCGCCTTGGTGGATAAGTGTCATCGGCGTCTCTTTTGCCATTATTATAGTAAAGCAGTTATACGGTGGACTTGGTTTTAACCTTTTTAATCCTGCAATGGCAGGTTATGTCGTATTGCTAATTTCATTTCCGGTTGCCATGACCAATTGGATGCCTGTTCAACAGTTAATGAC
The DNA here is from genome assembly GCF_018860345.1 of Psychrosphaera sp. F3M07. Lineage (GTDB taxonomy): Bacteria > Pseudomonadota > Gammaproteobacteria > Enterobacterales > Alteromonadaceae > Psychrosphaera > Psychrosphaera aquimarina. Next base: position 5,095 of record NZ_JAHKPJ010000011.1, read on the forward strand.
TTATGACATCAGTTTGTTGGATAGTATCGCTGCGGTATTCACTGACTTTACCCAAGATGGTTATAGCGTGACACAATTACGCATGGCTGTTGATGGTATAACAATGGCAACACCACTTGATAACTTTAAAACCCAAATAGATTTAGGGTTAACCGCCTCAGAAATTACTAACTCCCCAATTTATGGGCAGTACGGTGGTACTGGTTGGGAATGGGTTAATTTAGGTTATTTAGTTGGAGGTTTATTATTACTTAAACAGGGTGTTATCCGTTGGCATATACCTCTTGCTGTTATCGCCAGCTTATTTACCTTAACCTTAATCAGTTACTCTATTACACCTGATTTAACGTTAACACCGATGGCGACATTATTTTCAGGTGCAACTATGTTTGCCGCTTTCTTTATCGCCACGGACCCAATCTCATCTTCAACAACAATTAAAGGTCGCTTAATATTTGGCGCTATTGTTGGCGCGTTGATCTTTATGATCAGAGAATGGGGGGGCTATCCTGACGGCGTCGCTTTTGCCGTATTGTTAGCAAATTTAGGTGTACCTTTAATCGACTATTACACTAAGCCAACCGTTTATGGTCACAAAGGTAAGGCGTAAAATGAATAAAAACTTATTAATATTCACCTCTAAAAAGAATGCCTTATTGCTTTCAGCTTTTGCTGCTGTGTGTACTTTATTAGTCTCGCTCACTTATGTGTATACCGCGCCATTAATTGAACAACAAGCACAACAAGATTTATTGAATAAACTCAACCAAGTATTAGTACCTGAACGTTTTGACAATAACCCGTTAGAAAATTGTTTGCACATCACCGACAAGTCTATTTTTGGCGATGATGAAAGCCATGTAATTTACCGTGCAACCCAACAAGAGCAGCCATACGCCTTAGTGTTTCAAACTCAAACATTGAAAGGTTATAACGGTTTAATAAAGCTGATGGTCGCGATTGATAAAACAGGTAAAGTACAAGGTGTTAGAACATTACAACACAAAGAAACTCCTGGACTTGGCGATAAGATTGACTTGGAAAAGTCCGACTGGGTTTTGTCATTTAATGATATGAAAGTAAATTCTGATACTGACAAACGATGGTTTGTAAAAAAAGACGGTGGTTACTTTGATCAGTTTACGGGCGCAACTATCACACCAAGGGCCGTTGTTAATCAACTTCGTCAATCCATCAGATATGTTAGCTCAAACTTTGATCGTTTGTTTGTTATGGAAAACCAATGTGTGGTTGATGAAATGCTCCCTCCAGACTCATTGGTACAACCTATAACTACAGATCCCCAATCGCAATTTGATGAGCAAAAGGCTACTTTAACTACTAAAGACGAGGTGTCTAATGACTAATACCACGACTTCAGGTGAAATAAACGATAATGAAGATATCGACAACGACTTAATAGAGCCAAAAGCTAATGCTTTTAAGTTAGTTGATTGGTCAGGTATAGCTAAAGAAGGACTATGGAAAAACAATCCTGCACTGGTTCAGTTATTAGGTTTGTGCCCTCTTCTTGCGGTCACTAATACTTTTATTAATGCCTTGGGGTTAGGGATTGCCACTATGTTAGTTTTAATAGTGTCTAACTTGACGATTTCATTGGTTAAAGATTGGGTAACAAAAGAAATACGCATCCCGGTATTTATCATGATCATTGCCTCGTTTGTTACCATCGTTGAGCTTTTAATGAATGCTTATACTTATGGCCTGTATTTATCATTAGGTATTTTCATTCCACTCATTGTTACTAACTGCGCCATCATTGGCCGAGCAGAAGCTTACGCTTCAAGAAACCCACCTCTTAATGCCGCATTTGATGGATTGATGATGGGACTAGGCTTTACCGTGATCCTATTGTTACTCGGAGGTGCACGTGAAATTATTGGCCAAGGTACGTTATTTGATGGTGCGCATTTATTATTTGGTGAATGGGCAAGAACGTTAGAGTTTCAAATTTTTCACTTTGATCAACAGTTTCTTTTAGCTGTGCTTCCACCCGGCGCATTCATAGGTATGGGCTTTATAATTGCGGGTAAAAACTATCTAGATAACAAAGAACTTGAAGAGCAAAAAAACAAAGCTGCTAAAAAAGTTGAACGCGCAAGAGTAACAACGGTTAATTAATTTGAGTTTCGAGTTTCGAGTTTCGAGTTTCGAGTTTCGAGTTTCGAGTTTCGAGTTTCGACAGAATAAGTGGTAAGAGATTTAAAGTCTAAGATGAATAAAACAAAACGTTTAGAAATATTAACTCGATTAAGAGATAACAATCCAAACCCAACAACCGAGTTGGAGTTCTCAAGCCCATTTGAATTGTTGATCGCTGTTTTATTATCGGCACAAGCTACAGATGTAAGCGTCAACAAAGCAACAGCTAAACTTTATCCTGTTGCAAATACACCTGAGGCAATTTTAGCCTTAGGCGTAGAAGGCTTAAAAGAGTATATAAAAACCATCGGCTTATTTAATACCAAAGCCGAAAACACCATTAAAACCTGCCAAATGTTAGTTGATCTGCATAACTCGGAAGTACCAGAGGACAGAGCAGCCCTAGAAGCGCTACCAGGTGTTGGTAGAAAAACCGCTAACGTTGTATTAAATACCGCATTCGGCTGGCCAACTATAGCGGTAGACACACATATTTACCGTGTTTCAAACCGCACTAAGCTTGCAATGGGTAAAACCGTTGATGACGTCGAACAAAAGCTCTTAAAAGTCGTCCCAAAAGAATTTAAAGTCGATGTACACCACTGGTTAATACTGCACGGTCGTTATATTTGCGTGGCCAGAAAACCTAAATGTGGTGCTTGTTTGATTGAAGACTTGTGTGAGTTTAAGGATAAAACAGATTAACACTCTTAATTTGTAAAATTAATAATCCAAATTTATCGCTGTTACCCGTTGGTTTTAAATTTTAATGATTAAACTATTTGGGGCTACAGCGCTTTTCGCCAAAGTTTTAATGGCAAATTAATTTGAGACGACAAATACCATTTCAGTTTCATAGCCTGCCCTGCATCAGAAAGTTGTTCATAGTTTACAGGCTTTCCAGAACCTAAGTTTACTTGTGCGTCTTTGTTCTTATTCACATTTAAAACGAGAACGATCTTGCTGCCCTTTTTGATTAGCTTTGAGGTAAAGCGAGCGTTAACTATAGGTACACGACGTTTTTGATTTGGGATTAATAAACGTCTTTTACCCATGTCTTCTGCGTAACTAACACGGCTTCGATAATTGTTTAGGTGGAAAACTTCACCACTGGCGGTAACTTCGTAATAGTTAAAGCCGATATCCACATCTCTGTTATTGATTGCTATGTCAAAGAATCCAGAGATCGCACCTGTGAGCTCCATATCCTGCTCAAATACAGGTGTCTCCAATTGAATGCCACCTTGCTTATCAATGTTGTTTTTAATGACTAGCCAGGGCGCTAGATTGCGTTGCTCAGTTCTGTCGGTCATATCAATGGTTTGTTCAATGTATTTATTGGCTTGTATTGAGGGCGCAATCCCCAATATATGATTTTGCTCTGCGTTTGGATTGGTCTCTTGAATGTAAAAGCTAACAGTTTGCTGGTTTAACGTTTGCAACGAGTCAGCATAGCGCCATTGGTTTGCGCCCATTACTTGATAGTTAACGTTATTCTGAACTAACTTTGGCTTCGGTTTGCCATATAAAACGTGATCAAACCATTCAAACACTACTTCTTCGGTGTCCTTTTCAAGAGCGACGAGATCAAGCTCATAGTTGCTGTGGTGCGAACGAGGTTTGCCTTGTGCGGTCATGTGATTATAGGGACCAATTAACAACGCATGGTTAGCTCTATCGTTGTACTTGAAGTGCTCATACAAATACGTAAGTGCAGAAATTTGACCACCCTCAAAGTACCCCGTAATACTAAGCACCGGAATATCGATTCGTTGGTACTCTTCTCGATAAGGAACCATGTTTTGATAGAAAGTACTGTCTTCTGGGTGAGATAGCCACTTTTGAAGCCACGGACTCGGCTTGTTAGCTATTTTGTCAATATCTGAGATAGGCCGGCCACTGGTATACAGTTCATTTACAATATCTTCTGTACGCTGCCAGTCATTATAAATAGTGTTATCGACCGTTTTATTGTTGGTAACATACAAAGGCCATTCAAAGTTACCCGTCAACGCGATGTTGTTTTCATACGGTAAGCCAGTGATGAGATTAGCGGCCACATAAGGGGCCATCGCTTTTAAGCCCTTTGGCATGTATTTAGCTGTTGCCCATTGTGTAAAACCATTGTAACTACCACCGTACATAACAACGGTTCCATTGCTCCAAGCTTGCTCTGTGATCCAATTGATAAGTTGCGACGCATCTTCTCCTTCATGTTCCCAAGGCACTATCTTATTGCTGCTTGAGCGCTTTCCACGAGAGTTAGCCACGATACCAATATACCCGTGCGCAGCGGCATGCATGGCGGTTTTTATATGAGACGCTTCATCGGCATAGATTGTATATTGCAGAGCGGTACTTTTGGGTTTGAGTTGACTGCGACTGCGTACGATAGTGGTTGATAGCTCGATGCCGTTCTTTAATTTAACTAACACATCCGGTTGAATGATAAAACGACGTTGTTGTTCTTGCTTTATTATTTTGTCAGTTATTGGAATGATGCCGTGTAATACCTGATATAAATGGCTGTTAACGGCAATAGAAATCATGTCACTTTGCGAAAGTTTTTGCTTATTTTGTAGGCGTTTGTACACGTTAAAAACGTAACTTTTAGCCCCCGAAACAGACCAGCCCAAAGCTAGAGACATTTGCACAAACGCTTCATCGTTCAGTTTCTCAAATTTATCTTTAATAAAGTCACTAGGCTCTTCTGCTAGACCAGTTTGGTGATATAGCTGGTAATGAGAAAATTCCAGTGTATTGTTTTGTTGTTTAATCGTGTTGGAGATTGCAGAAAGGTCGTCACGCAATGACAATAGCGCCATTTTATTAAACGTACTTTGTTGTTCAATTTCATCTACTGTTAAATTGTTTGCAAATGACTTGAGCTTTTTCGTTAGTTTTTCAGACGCTAAAATGGCATCGACGCCATCTGAGGTACTTAAATCAGTCACTGCAATAATAGCAGGCAATGGGTATTCACCAGAATTAGCAGCGTAGGTATTTGGCAAAAAGTTTAGTAAGATAATGAGCGAATAGATCACCAAAGACGTTTGACTTAATTGTTTCATTTGAATTTCCATTTTGAGTTCGCATAAATCGTGGGCCCACTGTATTGAGGTGTAAGTGATAAGTCCTGACAAAGCGGTGAATACTTGTGACTTTTTATGACCGCCCTGTTTTAAGGGCTTGTGAAGCAGATACAATGGATAGATATGCGCTGGCAAATTAAAGATTTTGAATTTTGTGAACAGCAACACACCTTAACGAATGAGCAAGATAGGGTCCGAATGGAGCCTATGATGAGTGAATTATTAGCGTATTTCTGTCAACATCAAAATCAAATTATCAGCAAAGAACAGTTGCTCGATGGTGTTTGGCATGGCCGTTATGTCAGCGACAATACGGTCAGCAAACTGATTACAAAACTCCGAAAAGCACTGCAAGATAGCGCTCGAAATCCTGAGTTCATTGTCACTGTGCCTAAAAGAGGTTACCGATTTGTCGCCACTGCCGCGCCAATTGACGATCAGGGAACGCCCCCGGCAGACATTGAAGGTTTTACGGAAAAGCGTCCTATAAACAAACATGTTCTATTTTTGATGGCGCTCTTTACCATTGTCTTATCTATTGGTTTTTTGTCATCAAACTCTTCCTCGTCCAACGTCATTGTTTCTGCTAAAGCGGTCACCTCAGATAAAGGTAGAGAATATTTCCCTAGCTTTGCGTCAGATGGCGTTCGTCTGGCGTATATGAATCATGATGGCACAAGGTTCAGACTGTATATAAAAAACATTTATTCAGGTGAGCAAGTTGAAGTCCATCATGGCGAAGAGAATGGTGTTGGACCAGGCAGTTGGAACGATGCCGGTACAAAACTCGTGTATTTGGTTGCAACACAAGAACGTTGCCAATATTTTATTCGCGAATTTGATGGGCTAGAGATGTCTGAGCCCCAATTAATATACACCTGCAAGCCCGGCAGTTTTGGGATTATTAAGTTTACCCATGACGATAATATGCTTATTTTCTCTGAGTCACCGGGGATGGGAAAACCCTACTCCCTATATTCTCTTGAGCTAGATTCCGGCAGCACTCAGTGGCTTCCTCAGCCAGATATACACCTAGGCGGTAATAATCAGTTTGACATGCACCCGACCCAAAATAAGTTGCTCATCTCTTCGCCAGATGAACAACAGTGGGAAGGTTTTTATCAGCTCGATTTAGAGACACAGCATCTAAGTTTACTGTTTAAACTAAATGCCTATATTTGTTGTGGAATATGGGCTCATAATGGCGAGCACATTGTTATGATGGGCGAGCATCCGGCCCATGAAATAGTGCAATATGATCTCGATGGCAGCAATAAAACAGTCCTGTTTACAGGTCCTCAACAGCTGCGTCGACCAGAGCGGCATAGCAACGGTGTTGATTATGCGTTTACCGCTTTTAAGAATGATTTAAATGTCGACGAGTATAATATCTCGCACAATCAATCGTTTTCGATATTAGAGGACACTTTTGATGAAAGGTTGGCTGTGTTGTCACCAAACGCCAATCAAGTCGCTTATATTAGTTTAACTTCAGGCAACGAAGAACTCTGGTTGTATAATCGTGATACGCGTAAAAAGAAGAAAGTCAGTCAGTTTGCAGATGGCCGACATTATGTTGATTTAACTTGGTCACCAGATGAGCGTAAAGTAGCAGGACTCACTTTAAATGCGATTCATATCATAGACATAAATTCAGGAGAGACAAGGTTATTGCCGTTACCTGAAAAAGAGTTTAGGGGGCTGTCTTTTAAGTCGCCAAACAAGGTAGCCTTTAGCATGAAACTGGGCTCGGACTGGCAAGTTGTCGAGTTTAATTTACAAGATAATTCAATGGAGAGGCTTGAGCCTCATTGGCAAAGCGTTCAATACGCCAATTCTGTAGATGACTGGCTTTGGGTTGATCAAGATGGCAAATGGTATCAAGGAGCACACCCAATACCATTAGAGCTACCTAAACCGAACATCAATGCTTTTTATGGCAGGCAGTTTAATGTCAAGAAAAGTGGCGAGCGCATCGCGTTTTATAACTGGCAGGACAGGGAACTTGAGGTATACATCAAAGGTTCTCATAAACCTGTCCAAACCTTGAATAGTCAAGTAGGCCACTTTTCTATCAATGGTGACGTTTTACTCATTGGGCAAAAGTCGTCAAAAACCAATGACAGTGACATTTATCAAACTTATCGCGTGAACACTGAGTGAAAATTGTTCTACTTTCATTAGCGTTCGGCTGGCCTACTATAGCGGTAGATACGCATATATACCGTGTTTCAAACCGCACTAAGCTTGCCATGGGTAAAACCGTTAATGGCGTCGAACAAAAGCTACTTTACTGATCGTAAGTCATCCATGACCTCCCAGCATCAGCATTTCCCTATGCTAGAAAAGTAGTCCCAAAAGAATTTAAAGTCGATGTACACCACTGGCTATACTGCACGGCCGTTATATCTGCGTTGCTCGTAAACCTAAATGTGGTGCCTGTTTGATTGAAGACTTGTGTGAATTTAAAGGTAAGGCGGAATAACTAACAGATACTATAAATATAATCGCTGAATAAAACACAGGTCACTTGAAGCACTTCTTATGACTTCAGCAATGCGTTCCAAATTACCAATTACCAATTACCACTTAAAATTTTAATTATGCCTTCGTATCCCTTGCAATTTTTTGTTAAACGTAAAGCTCAAAATACATCGCTTAATGTTAATTACTCAGATTTGAGAGTTACGGCTTTACCTTAGATTTAATTGTCTAAATAATCGCTGTAATCGAAATGAGCTATTTCTTTTAACCTTTTTATGTCCCGTTTAAACTATTCATAACTACAACCCGAAAATATATTTGTAGGCTTCGCAGGTTAGTCCTTCTGATAGTTATTCGCACTGTAATCACTTTTAAAGTTTGGTAATAAAGATTTAGCTTTTTCAAATGTTAACCTCGCCTCGATGTACTCTCCTTTTTTATAATGAGCAAATGCCAAACTGTCATATACTTGTGGCGCTTTCGGATATAGAAACTGTAAGTAGTTTAGTGCGTCAAAAGCCTCTTTCCAGCGATGTACGTTGATTAACTGCATAGCTAATTGGTTTAATGTTTTACCAACAAAAGTAGTGTACCCTGCATTTTGATATGCCTGTTTAAAAAACACAAAAGACCGCTTTGGGTGTTGTGATTGATAATATTGATAAGCAAAATTAGACGCTTTAGGTTTAATATCAGGATACTCTCCTGTTTTTATAAAAGTGAGGATTCTTTGCGTAATGAATTCAGCCACTAGACTATCCGTATTGGCCAAAACGATTATTTCATAACCAGTTTTTAAATCGACTTCTACTGCAGCACTTACGCCACTACCGCCACCGTATGAACGCCAACTACCTTCATCCATTTTGAAAAAACTTCTGTTTTTGGGAAACGAACGTTTAAGCAGATTATCTCGATAAAATAGCGCACGAACAAATTGATGAATGTCATCAACACTTGATTCTATGCCGCCATCCGGTCCTGGATGCTCCGTAACACCAACTTCCTTTAGACTATTGTTATACAGGTATGTATAACGAGTAGACTGCATAGGATGATTGGCTTTTGGTTTGAAGCTTGAATTGGTTAAATTAGCTCGTGAAAATATATTTTCATTAAGCAGCATTTCAAATGATTGTCCTGATACTTTTTCTAAAATTGCACCCAAAACCACATAACCATAATTGGAATATTTTTTTTGTGTCCCTGGTTTAAACAATAAATTAGTATCGAGTAATAATTGTAACTTTTGTGTTACCGTTTCGTATACTAACGGGTTTTCTCTGTAACGGGCATTAAATATATCAGGTAAGCCTGAACGATGTGTTAGCAAATGCTCAATGGTTATATTGGCTGTGTCAGGGTCAGTAAAACCTAATTTGAAATTATCTAATGTATCCGTTGTTTTCAAGTGGCCCGATTGTACCTTTTGTAACACTAATACTGCGGTAAATGCCTTCATGATTGACCCAATATTATACCGAGTGTTAGCTGTATTTTTTACATCTAACTTTTGTGATTGCATACCAACGTGTTGGCGATGAAACACCTCACCGTTCTTCGCAATTAGTACTGTTCCGCTAAACCAACCAAGTTTGGTGTATTGCTCAACAATGTCGGTTGCTGTGTTTTTTATTTTCGATAAATCTTGGTGGTCTGATGCGAAAACACTTCCAACGGTGAACGTTGAGAATATGACCATCGCCGCCTGAATAATATTTTTCATATTTGTCACCTTTAAATATTAACCTGAAAAAAGAGTACGTTTCTGTCCGCTCATTGTAATGAAAGAAAGGTGAATAAATGGTGAATATGAGTGAATTTACTAATATTTGCTAAAGTTAAACTACAAACTTTCAATTTTACAAGGCAAAATAACATCTATATTTTTTACTTACGACTTGATTAACCGCATGTTCCAACTTGGTAACTTTCGCATTGACATAACTAACTCAAAAGTCTATCGAGGTGAAACACTTTTGGATGTTGAACCAAAGACTTTCCAGTTACTCGTATATTTCATCAAAAAAGCCAACCAAGTAGTGACACGAGATGAGTTAATTATAAACCTGTGGTCTGGCAGAATTATTTCTGATAATACGATTAATAAGCATATTGCCAATTTAAGAAAACTATTAGGTGATGACCCAAAAAATGTTAAGTATCTGGAAACAGTTTCAAAGCAAGGTTATCGACTAGTTTGCCCAGTAACTCAAAAATCAAAAATAGCTACTCCTTTTTTAAATAAACTGCCAAAGCAATTCTCACCCCTAGTAATGATATCAACTGTTAGCTCGTTCGTTATATTGTTAGCTGTAGTTATTTTCTTCAACAAAAATAACAATAACGCCCCATTAACAAGCAAAGAAATAACCAGAAAAGAAGGTGTAGAATTTTCGCCAAGGGCAATTCCTACTAGTAACAAAGTCTTATTTTTAAATCAAAAGCTAAGCCAATCAGCAAGCTCTTTATGGATAAAAGATCTGCAAACGAATAATGTTAAAAACATTGATATTGGCCAGTACGAAATTTCCCACTTGATCGGTGCTACAAATTTGTCTGATACGATTAATGTGTATTTTTCTGCTAATTTTGACAATCAATGTAATATATATAAGGCTAAACTCGAACAGTTTCATACGTTAACCAACACAACTGCTCTGTTTAATTGCCAATCAATTACAATACAAGACATTGTGTTAAATGACGTGAAAGAGACCATGTATTACACAGCTCGTAAATCAGACGAGTCTTCTTTTCAGATATACAGGTTTGATATCCAAAAAAACAACCATGAGTTAATTAAGCAACCTACAGTAGAAGCAGCTGGCAATATAAATATTGATTTGTCACCTGACGGAAATAAGTTGTTAATAATGAATAGTAGTTCACTCAATCAAACCACTTTTTATGTATTAGATTTAAATAGCCAAACGCTATTACGTCATAAAAGTTTTGATTATCTAGTAACTGAGGCTATTTGGGATCATGATTCAGAACATGTTTTCTACTCAACAGCACCTCCGTCACATCAAATTGTTCGAAGCCACATCACTGCAAATAATGAAGACAATAGTGAATTTACAATAGTTAATGTCACACATTACCTTTCTAATGACATGTCGTTATTCGAAAATGATCAACTATTATTTAGCACTCGACAAGTTAATTTTAGTATAGGGAAGTTACTTGATTTTGATGGCTCACAAACTTTGAACAATAATTCCATAGTATACGACACAATTCCTGCTCTATTTCATCAGCAACCAAATTACTTCTTTGTATCTAATCGTTCAGGAAAAAATCAAATTTATCTAGGTGATTTGTCTACTGGTGAGGCTACAAACGTACTAAATATTCAACAGCATAAAGTGTTTATCAACTTACAGGTTTCTCCTAACGATAAGTATTTATTGATTGCGGATCAAAGCTCTGTTTGGAAAATCCCTGTTAATGAACTATCTAACTTAACCTCACCGATTGTTGATCTAAAAGCCTATAAAATTTTCAATAGCAAAGTACAAATACATAACATTAATTGGCTTGATAATGAGCATTTCGTTGTATCAACAAAAAACACAGAAAAACCGCATACTTTTTTTAAGAGCAATAAGCAGATAGATACAGTACCTTTTAAAAGGTGGCTTTACTTTTTTACTGACCACGACGACTTAAGCGATATCTATATGATTGAAAAATCGACAGGGAGAGTTTATGTGAGTTCTTTAAGTGCTATTTTGGATTTAAAGCAAAAACCTAATCATCAGCCTAAAATTACGCATTTAGATTTAAATAACTTGCTCCCATACGCTTATTTTGACCCGCAAATTAGAGGTGATAATTTATTCTTTGTTACAAACGAGAACAGGCAATTTTATCTGCATCAATTTTCAGTATCTAAGCCCGAGTTAATTTCACGTCAAAAGCTTCATGGCTATTTTGAATATGATGTCAACAAATCCGGCTTGGTAGTTAGTCAATTGAAAAATATTCAGGGTGATATCCATAGTGTTTCTTTAAAATAAAGCCAAATTAAGGCAATGAAAGATTTTTAAACATGGAATTTTAATATATGCGAGCAACTGAAACAAACTATCGAATTTAGTTGTATTTTGGCTGGACTACCATAGCCGTGGACACGCATATCTATCGTGTTTCAAACCGCACTAAGCTTGCCATGGGCAAAACGGTTGACGATGTTGAACAAAAGCTACTTTACTGATCGTAAGTCATCCATGACCTCCCAGCATCAGCATTTCCCTATGCTAGAAAAGTCGTCCCTGCGGAATTTAAAGTAGACGTTCATCACTGGTTAATATTGCACGGACGTTATATTTGCGTAGCCAGAAAACCTAAATGTGGCGCGTGTATCATTGAAGATTTGTGTGAGTTTAAAGATAAAACAGATTAACTATAATAATTCGTTTATTGACCAGTTATAAATGTTTAACTTAATTGGCATTTTTATTAGCGTGTCTGATTTTCCTTCAGCGCAATTAAGTTCAGGAGCCATGACTTCGCAGCAGTTTCATCATAGAAAAACTGATAAGGGATTTTTTGCTTTTCGTAAATAGATTGCCAGTACTGCTTAACCACATTTGGTGATTCTGAGTTTTAAATAATCACAGCAATAGCAGCTAATCCCATCGAAGTCATATTACTTACATTTGCTTCTATCATTTCTTTAGCATCTAGCGGGAAAATACTATCATCTTCAAGAATAGCTATGCTTCCCCAAGGCGTTTTGCTTAGTGCGTCGATATGCTCTTTTGATTCTTCTTGGAAATGAGCAACCATTTCACTGTTTGGCGCATATCTAGCCTTAATGTATAAAATATTACCTTCTATGTAGACATCTAAACTTCCATGAGGTTATAAAACTTTGCCCATGCATATTCCCCCTGATACTCTCAAACTCTGTAGTTTTTCGCCTTACAGAGAAGCTATTACAACAATAAAAGCTCCTGAAAAATATTCTAAATTGAGCAACAAAGCAATCGCTTCTTACCGCGTTTAACAATGTTAAAAAACGACAAATTAAGGTCATCAATTGTGCTACTGCAATGTTAATCTTGGCTTAATAAAGTCAATAAAAGCAGTCACATTCTCCGCAACCGATGAGGATTTGTAGTAAACCGCATTTACTAATTCACGGTCGGTACCCGCTAGTCTATAAGGCTCAAGTAATGATATGAGTTGACCTGATTCAATATCGCTATTAACCATAAACCCAGATAAACAAGTGATGCCATTGCCAGATAAAGCAAGTTGCCGAATGGTTTCTCCGTTGCTAGCGGTTATTGTTGGAATGACGTTATCCCAACCTTTTAGTGGCCATTGATTGAGTAACTTTATATTTGAGAAACCAATTAAATTGTGACTTTTAAGATCATTAGGTGTTTTTGGGACTCCATTTTGTGCAATATATTCAGGGGATGCGACAATAAAAAGAGGACTTCTTCCTAGGGTTCTCGCATACAGCGTCGAGTCTTCTAATTTTCCTATTCTAATTGCTACGTCTGTGCGTTTTTCAATTAAATCAATGATCCCCTCGTTAGAATTCAGTTCAAGTTCTATTTCAGGGTAAGCCTTAGTAAATGCATGTATATGTGGTGTTAGTTGGTGAAATATAAATGGACTCGCAGCGTCAACTCGTAATTTACCTTGAGGCATCTTACCGGTAGCAATAATGTCTAATTCAGCGCTTTGAATATGTTGTAATCCTAAACTCACCGCATCTATAAACTTTTTTCCCGCATCCGTTAACATCACTCGTCTAGTTGTTCTAATTAAAATGGTGGTTTTTAACGCACTTTCAATTTTAGCAACTGAGCGGGAAATACGAGCTACTTGAATATTAAGTGCATCAGCTGCGGCTGAAAAACCGCCAAACTCAACGACAGCTAATAAAAGTTCTAAATCATCAGATCTTGTTTTTAAATTCAAACTAACCTCATTTATTACAAAAGTATTTTGCAAGTAACGCTATTTATTACAAAAGTCTACCAGTTAATAATTGCGTCAACAAATAAGGAAGGGTTTTATTTAATTCCTTGCTTGATATCTATTAAACAATATTAATTTGGAGACCATGATGCCACTAGCATTGATAGCATTAGCGCTTAGCGCCTTTGCCATAGGAACAACAGAATTCGTGATCGTTGGATTACTTCCAACAATAGCACAAGACCTTAATGTAACCATTCCTTCAGCTGGGTTACTGGTTAGCCTTTATGCATTAGGCGTAGCCATTGGAGCACCAGTTTTAACAGCCCTCACCAGTCGATGGAATAGAAAGCATGTCTTACTATCGGTTATGAGTTTATTTGTGATTGGAAACTTAGTTGCTTGGCAAGCACCAAGCTTTGAGGCACTGATAACTGCTCGGATCCTAACTGGATTGGCACATGGTGTTTTCTTTTCAATAGGGTCAACCATAGCTACAGGTTTAGTGCCTAAAGAAAAAGGAGCAAGTGCAATTGCCATAATGTTTACAGGATTAACGGTAGCGTTAGTTACTGGAGTCCCTTTAGGCACTTATATAGGCCAGATATTTGGTTGGGAGGCAACTTTCTTAACTGTATCTGTTTTAGGTTTATTAGCTATGATTGGCAGTGCCATATTAATACCTAATAACTTAAAACAAGCTAAACCGGCTAACATATCATCACAGTTAAAAGTATTAACACATCCTAGATTGTTATTAGTTTATGCCATTACGGCTGTTGGTTATGGTGGTACTTTTATCGCCTTTACTTACTTAGCCCCAATCCTTAATGAAGTGAGTGGCTTTAATTCAAGTTCTGTCGCCCTAATACTTTTAATTTATGGCGTATCCGTTGCTGTTGGCAACATATGGGGTGGTAAAATGGCGGATAGTTTGGGACCAATTAAAGCGTTAACAATCATTTTTGCAGGTCTTGCTGGAATATTATTAATGTTGAACTACACCGCTTATCATTCGATTGCCGCAGTGTTTACAATTTTGATTTGGGGTGCATTTGCGTTTGGTAATGTGCCCGGTTTACAGGTTTATGTCGTTAAACTAGCCGAAAAGTACACACCTGATGCAGTAGATGTCGCATCTGGATTAAACATTGCCGCTTTTAATGTAGGTATTGCAATAGGCGCATGGGGAGGTGGCTATATTGTTGCTGAACATGGTTTGATGAATACACCTTGGGTAGGCGCTATAGTTGTTTTAGTTGCTCTTGTTTTAACTCGCTACAGTGGAATGCTTGATAGAAATGCGGCAAATTTAGGTAAAAGTTAATCCTTTTCCCCGCTAACGTCTTTTAAGAGAAACCGCGTTTTAAACCTGGCTTGATGAAGAATATCAAGCCTGATTTAGACGTTAAATAGCGTTACAAAACCAATTGTGGTGCTTGTATTATTTGGCTTTTATCTAACAACGGCCTAAAGTGCTTTGCTCTATCTTGGCGTAGAATCGTCGGCTTATGTCCTTAATAAATTTCTGTAACACAGCTTAATAAGTATTTTTTTACCCCATTTAGCGTTCCTTTACTTCAGTAAAGGTATAGGTATGTTGGGCATCAATAAGACTGAGTGTACTTAAACCTGCAGATTCACCTACAACCAGCTCAAGTCCGAGAAAAAACGGTGCGATAGTCACTAACGACACGCTGCCATCGGGACTGACTTTACTGGCAATAGCCGTTTTCCATACGCCGGGATCCAGCACAACCTCCCCATCAATTTGCGTAACTTTCAAGCTGCCGAGTTCTGGACTGCTATACAAGCTGGCTAGTTTAGTCACAACGTTAGGATCGGGTGGATAGGTGACTTCTTCACGCAATTTACCTGCGATTAAAGCATTAGTTTCTACAGTGACCTCCACTTGGCTTTGAGCTTGTGTTTCTGCGTCATACAGCAATTCAATCATACGGCGTGTAAAAGGCTTAAGTAAGGCATAACCTTCGTCGGAGTTGGTTAAAATCACTGCACCGACCTTAGCCGATGGTATGGCGATGAAGTTAGACAGATAACCAGCCAAGCTACCGCCATGTTCAACAATACCAATCCCGCCGACTTTCTTAGTTGATAAACCCATGCCATAACTGGTGTCCGCACCGGTAGCCACTGTGGATTCGCGACGTTTTAGTACCGACTCGGCGGAAAATAATCGCTTTCCATTAGGAGCAACACCTTCAGAGAGTTCGTTTTGTACATATTTTATCATGTCACTGGGGGTCGACCATGCTGCCCCTGCAGGGCGATAAGGAGTGACCGTATGATTAAAACCAGTAGTTGTCGTTTGGGGTATCAATTGGGTATTGCCTACGAGATCTAAACCGTGCGGTGAAGCGGCATCATTTGCTAACGCCTGAGCAAAAGAAAAGGTAGTGTGTTTCATTTGCAAAGGGTCGAATATGTATTGCTGCATCGCTTTATCGTAAGCTGCACCAATTTCCATCTCAGGGTATAAAATGTGCGCAGCCACATAACCCGCAGCGGCAGCCATCTGGTTATTGTATTGGAAAAGTTCCCCAAAACTACTGGTAGGTGTCGTATTAGCTAAATCAGTAAACGTCACTGAAGCGGCCACGTTTGGGCCGCTATTAAATATCCAATCTAAATCTTTGCGTGGCAGACCGGTGCAAGCACACACCAAATGTTTGATTAATACGCTTTGGGTAGTTTTCTCATCGCCTAATTTAAAATCTGGATAATAGTTGATGACCTGATCATCCCAATTTAATTTTCCCATCTCGACGAGCTTAGCCAATAACAGGGTAGTCATGCCTTTAGTATTAGAGGCAACCATAAACGCAGTGTCTTTAGTTACAGGTTGTTGAGTCGCAATATTTTTGATGCCCACCCCACCTTCATACAACACTTTGCCATCTTCAATAACTGCCACACCCACCCCTGGGATATTAAGTGCTTTGGCTGATTCTTCGACAAATGATAGCAGCGCGGCGATTTTGTCAGGACTGAGTTTTTGGGCTGTACGCTTTGTTAAATCTTCAGGCTTATAACCGGCAATTTCAAAACTCTGTGACATGGCTCTGACTGCTGCAGCGCGTTTAGCATAAGTCGCATAGTTACCATCAATCAACAGTACTTGCCATTGTTCTCCTAGTTTATAAACGCCAGCATAAGCGAGCATTTCTTCGCTTATTGATGTTTGGTATTCAATGGTCCTTATTGCGTCCCAACCGCCTTTTTTTACTTCTGGTGAATTAACTCTAACCTCGCGTGAAAATTCAGGATTATACGTTTTCCACGCTTTTAAGGCCGCCCCTTCCGCGTCAGTTGCCTCCATTACTGCTACCACTACAAGCGACAAATCCTTCTCTGGAGCAATAAAAATGGTTTGGCTGCCTTGTACCGATTTAATCCAGCCTTCAGGTTCTTGATATTGGGCTACCACATTAACGACTGCCGCTGCAGTGTTTTCAATGTGAGTAGTTTGTTGATGTTTACTGCATGCATTTATCACACAGCATAAAACTAGGAGTAGCAGCAGTCGCGTATATGTTGATTTCATTGTTGATTTCCTTAACATTTGATTTGACCAAGTTTATTTCACAACACTACTGCTTTCAGTGATTGTTATTTAAATCCTATCTTTTGCTTATCAGTTGATCAACAAACAATCTAAAATTGAATGAAAAACGAGGTCTGCAGCGCACCTAAAATTAGGTAATTCAATCACTCAATGAGCATGTTGAGTTTTACATTTATTTGCAAACATCTGCGAGGGGCTCAGATTTTAAGACAAGCGTTTAACTTTTAACAAACTATCGGGATCAGAACTAAGTTAAATTATTCATGATTAAATGGGCAACATAATTGGCAATAAGCTTAGGCAGTTATAGACCTGTTTGTCGATAAGCAAACCTAGAAGAATAAACCATTACAGTTATCGGTAAACGTCATAATGAACTGAGTAAACGGTTTAAGGAGCCCAAGCTCGCTTTGCTGTCGGTAACCGCCTTTCCGGTTCGTAAAATAATGGGCAAATCACTTGGTAATATTAGTTGGGAAAACCTAAGTCTGGATTGCAGATGTGCCTAAACACATGATTCATTATATTGGTGACCATTTGTTAGGGGCACTCAAATAAGGGCTTGTATTATTGAAGATTTGTGAGAATTTAAAAATAAGAATAACTAGCTCTATGCTGTATTCAAAATTCGATTCTATATTAAAAATACGATTCTAAATTAAAACCTAGTTACTTTGTCTTTTTAGCTTGGGTTATAAAATCGTTTAAGTATTCGATATCCTGTTCATCTTTTCTAATACCAACAAATATTTGTTTACTGATGCCCTTTTTGCCAAAACGAATACTTTTGATAGGCATTGTTTTTGAATACTCATCCACCAGCCACCCCGGTAACGCACAAATGCCTCTGCCGGCGGCGACCATTTGTAACATGATCTCTGTGGTTTCAATTATTTTGTGTTTTTTTACTGAGCACTTTGCTGGAGTAAGAAATTGGCTAAAAATATCAAGCCGTTGTGGTTCAACAGGATAAGTGAATAACACCTCTTCGCTGAGTTGATCCGGCAATACATAGTCTTGTTGGGCTAATTTGTGAGACGCAGAAACCACCAATTTATGCTCATAATCAAAAACAGGAATGTAATCAATTTTAGGTTTAAACAAGGGATCTGGTGTGATCAGCACATCTATCTCATAACTCAGTAATGCCCCTAAAGCGCCAAACTGAAACTTTTGTTTTACGTCCATATCAATATCAGGCCACTGTTCTAAATAAGGTTGTATCACTCTAAGTAACCATTGATAACAGGGGTGGCACTCCATGCCTATTCGTAAAGAGCCCATTTCGCCTTTTGCAATTTGCTTTAATAAAAGCTCTGTATGAGAAAACTGTGGCAGTATTCTATTAGCAAGCGTTTGAATACGCTCACCTGCCGGTGTTAGACGTAGATTTCGGCCATCTTTTATCCAGATACTGGTGCCAAGCTGACCTTCTAGTTTTTTAATACTATGGCTTAACGCAGATTGCGATAAATGTAACGAATCGGCTGCTTTTGTTAAAGTTCCCTGCGTTTTTATTGCCGTTAGTATTTCTAAGTGAATCCTTTCCAACATACGTTAACTCCAATTGCTTACTTTAATCATGAGTTATATTCATTGATTAACAAAATTATATCAACCTTATTCATGGAATAAACATCTTCATAAAATAGGAAGTAACTGATTAATTGGTTAACTCTTTTCTGACTATTGCTGTACCTGCACTTAACGCCTGTAACTTGCCACGTGCGACTTCACGAGATAATGGTGCCATACCGCAGTTGGTGCATGGGTAAAGTTTGTCAGCATCAACATATTTAAGCGCTTCACGCAGAGTATTAGCCACTTCCTCTGGCGTTTCTATGGTATTGGTTGCAACATCAATAACCCCGACCATCACTTTTTTGCCTCTAATAAGCTCCAGTAAGTCAACGGGCACCCGAGAGTTGTGACACTCTAGAGAAATAATATCGATATCTGAGTTTTTAAGTTTTGGCAATATTTGTTCGTATTGTCGCCATTGACTACCCAAGGTTTTTTTCCAATCGGTATTGGCTTTAATGCCATAGCCATAACAAATATGAACGGCGGTTTCACACTTAAGTCCTTCAATTGCTCTTTCTAAACTAGCAATGCCCCACTCATTCACATCATCAAAAAACACATTAAATGCAGGTTCGTCAAACTGGATAATATCAACGCCAGCGGCTTCTAACTCTTTGGCTTCTTGATTTAGTATTTTGGCAAATTCCCAAGCTAAGGTTTCACGGCTTTTATAGTAGTCATCATAAAGTGTATCTATCATGGTCATGGGACCAGGAAGCGCCCATTTAATAGGTTGTTTAGTCTGCTGACGTAAGAACTTAGCGTCTTCAACAAATACCGACTTTTCTCTACTCACAGGGCCAACCACAGTTGGTACACTTGCATCGTAACGGTCTCGAATTTTAACCACCTTACGATTTTCAAAATCGACCCCCGTTAAGTACTCTATAAAGGTAGTTACAAAATGTTGGCGTGTTTGTTCACCATCACTCACTATATCTAGGCCTGAGTTAACTTGTTCTTGCAAGGCAACTCTTAACGCGTCGTGTTTACCTTCTATTAATTCTTGCCCATGTAATTTCCAATCAGACCAAAGAGTTTCTGGCGTTGCAAGCCAGGAGGGTTTTGGCAAGCTTCCTGCCGTTGAAGTGGGTAATAATATTTTTTTAATCGTTTTCATAATATAAATTCAGACTCCATGAAGATATTTAAGCGTGGCTCATCTGTATGTTCGACTTATTTTTGTGCACGTTTGGCATTGCTTTATAAAGTGGTTTTATAAAATGCTCTTGTGCAAACTTTCCTTGTTCAATACCCAACCTACTTCGCTCTGCTCGGTCATAAGTAATATGCGTTAATGAATGATCTAAGTTGTTTAAATTAGGCTGATAACATTGTCCAGCGACCGTATTGGCATTGTAAATTTCAGGTCGATAAATCTTTTGAAAGGTTTCCATCGTGCTAATAGTGCTGATCAATTCAAGACTAGAGTAATCATTTAGCAAATCACCAAAGAAATAAAATGCCAAAGGCGCAACACTATTTGGCGGCATAAAGTATCGAACCTGCAGACCCATTTTTTTAAAATATTGCTCAGTTAACGAAGATTCATTTGGTTTGTATTCAGCACCTAACACTGGGTGTTTGTTTTCAGTTCTATGATAGGTTTTATTATCCGACACACTTAAACATACAACAGGCGGTTTATTAAACTGTTGTTTGTAGGCATCTGAACTCACAAAATCCTGGAACAGTTTCCCGTGTAACTCACCAAACCCCTCAGGGATACTAAATGTAGCTTTGCCTTTATTATGCTCTAACAGCAAAACACTAAAATCATAATCACGTACATAAGAAGAGAAGTTGTTGCCAACAATGCCTTCAATGCGCTCGTTATTTTTATGATCAACAATGCTTGTTTTTAATACTTCTATTGACGGAAATGCTTTACCGCTATTATCAATAGCCACATCAACAGAGATAATTTCCAGTTCAACGGAGTAACGGTCACTGTTAGGATTGTCCCAATATGCTAAGGCATTGAAGCTATTGTTCATCATCTTTAAGGCGTTACGTAAATTCTGTTTACAGTTCTCCCCTCTTGCCAAGTTTGCGAAATTGGTGGTGATACGCGTATTGTCTGAAGGTTGATAATTTTCATCAAGAGGCGTGTTTTTAATGGCAAATGTAAAACTTGTATCCATGATTGTCCTATATCCAATTTATTCTAATAACCCTGATTTTTTTCTACTCGATTCTCAGCTTTCATTCTTAAAACGTTACTATCATTTTTAATTTGTTACTAACTAGGCCTGCGAGTGAAGAGCTGAATATGTTTTATACTTGGTTAGGTAAATGAAAAAAAATGGTATTACTTCATCAATCCATGAATGAAATTCATAATGTTCTCGTTAAGAAGTCATCTTTATTCATAAATTTACAGGATAGAATGATTACTACGATGTGAAACCCTAAGCTAGGATCATTAACGGTTTGTTTGACTTTTATAGGACAAATTAGATATTTATTTTCATATACAAATACAGAAATACTTTCCAACTTTTCACTAATGAAACAGTTGTGTTTTTACTAAACAAGCCAATTAATTAACAAAAACCAAGATGGAAGAAAAATAAACATATGAAACAATAACTTATACAATAATCCATAATACAATTGGTTATCACCCCAAACTCTTACAACGCAAAACCATTCTATTTTTTCGAAAGGTACTGATGAAAAATATAAATTTAACTTGGTTAAATAGAATGTATTATATAACCATTAGATTACTCAGAGACGATTCATTATGCTTAAAAATACAGACGTACAGTTTGGTTTAGTGAGTACTTATGTCCATTGGCTAAGTGCAATAATGGTATTCAGTTTATTTGCCGTCGGTTTTTGGATGGTGGATTTAAACTACTACAGTGAATGGTATAAAACAGCCCCTTATTATCATAAGGCATTTGGCTTAACCTTGTTCTTTATTACTTTATTTAGGATATGCTGGAAACTCATTAACGTGTCTCCAAAAGAGTTAGGAAATAACAAATTGGAACATAAACTCGCCAAAGTTGCTCATTTAGCCCTTTATGGCTTGTTATTACTTATCATGTTCAGTGGGTATTTAATCTCAACGGCTGATGGTAGAGGGATTGAATTGTTTAGTATCGTCACTATACCATCCATGGGTGAGCTATTTCCAAATCAAGAGGACCTTGCTGGGGAAATACACGAAATTGCAGCATATACAATTATAGCAATGGTTGTACTTCATATTGGAGCAGCTTTAAAACATCATTTTGTAGATAAAGATGCTACTTTAAAACGTATGACAAAATTTAAATAATAACGATTCATTATTAACTTTAATAAAAGAGAAATTACATGAAAAAAATGACACTAACGTTAGTTGGACTTCTAGCATTAACCGCAAGCCAATTTGCAACTGCAGCCGATTATGTATTAGACACAAAAGGCGCACATGCGTTTATCAACTTTAAAGCCAGCCATTTGGGTTACAGCTGGTTAACTGGCCGTTTTAATACCTTTGACGGTAAATTCAGTTACGATGCTAAAAATGTCGGTGCCACCCAAATCACCGTTAATATCGACGCAACTAGCATTGATAGTAACCATGCAGAACGTGATAAACATTTACGTAGCGATGATTTCCTATCAACGGATAAGTTCCCAACCGCTAAATTTGTTAGTACAAAAGTAACTGATAAAGGCGAAGGGAAAATTGAAGTTAAGGGTGATTTTACATTACATGGCGTTACTAAAAACATCACAATTGACGCAACTAAAATTGGTGAAGGAAAAGATCCGTGGGGTGGATACCGTGCTGGTTTTGCTGGAACAACGACCATTGATGTTGCTGATTATGACTTTAAAGCGTCATGGGCTGGTAAAATTCAATTGGAGCTATTAATTGAAGGTATTAAACAGTAATACCGTAGCTCAATAAGCAAAAGGCACTATTTAACGATAGTGCCTTTTTTATTGCTTAAATATATTACTTAAATTAGCCGTTAACCTTGTTTAACCTGCTCAACAGACTCAGCTAAATACCCTCTTACAAAGTATATCGTAAGTGGTTTGGTTACAATTGGATATAGCAGGAATAATAATATTAGCCATGGCATTACAGACCAACTTTGCACACCGGCTATCAAAAAAAATACAGGAGCAATTAGCAACAATTTTATGGTATGCAATACCGCTTTTTTAGGTAATGTTAACTTACCTTTCGCTATTTCTAATGCCAACATACGTTGAGAATAATTTAACCCAGCAAATTCAGTTATCTTACGCGTATCAAAAAACATTCATATTACCCACAGTTACATACCTTCGTGCGTCGCAACCACGGCGACTTCTTCTTCTAGTTTTTGCTCTTCGTCATCGCAATGTTTACCTTGAGCGCCGTGCATCCAATTGATTAATTTATTTGACAGCAAAAATACGATTAATGCGGTCACTAACCCGGCAATAGCGATTGATGAAAAGATTGTGAATGCGTTTTCAACTTGTTGTTCTGAGTCCCCCACTAACGAACCAATAAACCCAGCCAATTTATTTGCCAATGCAGTACAAAACAACCAAACGGCGATTAACAATGATGTTAACTTCACAGGCGCTAGTTTACCAATCATAGACAAACCAATAGGTGATAAACATAATTCAGCTAAAGTGTGGAATAAGAAGGCAAATATTAGAAATAACATACTCACTTTAACTGATTCGTCGCCACCTTGATTGTAAGTAGCCCAAACCATGACTAAAAAACCAATAGATAACAACACCATAGCAATAGAAAACTTAATGGGAGCCTCAGGTTCTTTGTCACCTAACTTCACCCAAAAAGATGCAATAACAGGCGCGAGTAAAATAATAAACAAACCATTTAATGCTTGAAACCAAGTGGCAGGCACTTCAAATCCAATCAAGTTTCTATCGGTAAACTCAGAAGCATAAATAGTAAATAACCCACCAGCTTGCGCAAAACCCACCCAAAATATTATTGAGAAGACACTCATTAAGATAATCACTTTAGTACGGTCTTTTTCATCTTTAGTTAATGGTGCGGTTTGGATGGGTTGTTGTTTCTTTAGCGCAACTTTCGCAGCTGGTGCTAAACCTAGCTCTCCTAAATACAATTTGCCATAAACAATTTGCATAGTAAGACCTATCAACATGCCAACACCAGCGATAGCAAATCCATAATGCCAGTTTATCGTTTCACCAACTGACCCAATAATTAATGGTGAAATAAAAGCACCGAAATTAATACCCATGTAAAAAATAGTGAAACCACCATGACGGCGATCATCATCTTCTTTAAATAAACCTGATACTAAGCCAGACATATTGGCTTTAAATAACATATTACCTAGGAGAATTAATAACAAACCTAGATATAAAAATTGATGTTCAAGACCTTGAATAAACTCTGAGGGGACAGCTAATGTAAAGTAGCCAAAAGTTAATAAAAACCCGCCATAAATAATGGCTTTTCGTTGTCCTAATACATGATCCGCTATCCAAGTACCAAATAGCGGCATGATGTAAATTAACATGGTGAACGTGCCATACAAGCTAAGCGCGTCCACGGTTGACCAAGCTAACCCATTATTTGAAGTGGCTGCGACTAAATACAGAACTAATAAAGCCCGCATTCCATAATAACTAAAGCGTTCCCACATATCCGTGTTCGCCAATAAAAACAGTCCTTTGGAATAGCCTAATATTTCAGTTTGTTGAGTCATTAATTAGCCGTATTTATTATTATTTTAGACATATACAAAAAAGCCCTAATTAAAGGGCTTTTTATGAACAGACAGGAGGTTATTTCACTTCTGCTGCTTTTTCCCATGATTTAGTTTTAAAGCTTAATAAAACTAACACTATACCAATACCAATACTGAATAAACTTATTTGAATATAAAGTGCTGGAATTTGTTCAACATTATTAGGGTCAAAGTTACCCGCTAATAATCCTGAAATGATACTTCCCATTGAGTAAGTTAATACAAACACACCCATTAACTGACCTGAGAAACGCTTAGGTGATAATTTACTTACCGCACTTAACGCAACCGGGCTCAAACATAACTCACCGACAGTGTGTAAGAAGTAAGTTGCAACCAACCAGTAAGGCGCTACTTTCAATCCAGATGCAGCGTATTGCGCAGCAAAGAACATTACGATAAAGCCAGTTGCCATAATAATTAGGCCAAGTGCTGTTTTAACACTGTACGATGGGCTGATCATCTTTTTCGCTAAGTTAACCCATAATGCGGCAAAAAACGGAGATAATGCAATAATGAAGATTGAATTTAATGACTGAAACCAACCTGTCGGGATTTCGAAAGAACCAATCATTCGATCCGTATAATCACGAGCAAATAAGTTTAACGAAGAACCAGCTTGTTCAAAGCCAGAGAAAAAACAAGTAGAAGCAATACATACTAATAGTAGTGCGCCCATTCCTTTCTTTTCATTTTCATTTAAGTTGCCTAAGAAGTAAATACCACCAAAATAAGCAATAAATACAAGAGTAAAAACGACAGCGGTAGACTCAGCTAGTGATACTGGGTCAATAACAATAGTACCGGCAAAGGTCATTGCCGTCACAGCGGCTAATGCAACCAAACCAGCAACGATAACCATCCAACTGATTTTTTGGCCATTGCTTGACATAGGGTGTGTCGGTTCAGCACCTACACCATTTAAGCGAGGTGTTGTCTTTTTATAGATCACTAGGCCTATTGCCATACCTACTGCAGCAGCACCAAATGCCCAGTGCCAACCATAACTGTCACTTTCCATCAAGTAGCCACATACAGTGTAACCAATGAGTGAACCTATGTTGATACCCATGTAATAAATAGCAAAACCGGCATCACGACGATCATCATTGTCAGCATATAATTGGCCAACTAAAGAACTCATATTAGGTTTTAATAAACCAGTACCAAGTACAACAAAGATTAATCCAATAAAGAAAGATGCATCATGTGGTATCGCCAATATAATATGGCCACACATGATAATAATACCACCATACCAAATAGCACTTTGGCCACCAATTAAACGGTCAGCAATCCAACCACCTGGTAATCCCATAAAGTATACAGCACCAGTATATAGGCCATATATTGCAGCAGCAGAGGCAACCGTGATACCAAGGCCACCTTCTTGTAATGATGCAGTCATAAATAGTACTAACATCATTCGCATGCCGTAGTAACTCATTCGTTCCCACATTTCGGTTGTGAACAATGTTAGCAATCCGCCTGGTTGTCCAAACCATGTTCCAGTATATTCTGGTTTATTCATAAGTGTCCCTTACGATTATAGTTATTATTTTTAAACGTCTTCTATGAGTCGTTTCGTGTATATCAAACCCACTGTTTATACCGTCATCATGCTGATGATGCAAGAGCAGTGAGTCTAATAGTAGGTTCAACTGGTTATAATTTGTAAGCTTTTACCCACTAAGCGCAAATTGCTTATGGATTAATGATTTAATAATGTCGATTCTTGTTCTTTTAATTGATTTAATTTTTGGTAATTAAAGGCTTCATTCTCTTGGTTTATATCTTCAACAGAGTAACTTTCTATATTTAACCCTGTTGCATAAACCTGCCCATCAATTAAATACGCTTTATCTTTATAACTACTAATAATTAACCCCGCGCGCTGTTCAGGTAATTCAAATAAATTAAAGCCCGAGCTATAGTCACTGCTTGGATTAGCGCAATGTATTGCCTGTTGTAATATGGTAGGCACAACATCAATATGGCCAGTTAATTGGTTAACGGAAGTGGCTACATCTTGATTTGGCTGTTTTATGATTAGAGGCACTGCAGTTTGGTATTTAGCAAAGTTACTGCCGTGGCCCCAATAACCGTTATTGTCATCGTTAAACTCTTCACCGTGATCTGACGTTACAATCGTTAACGTATTGTGTGCAACATCGGTGGCATTTAACACAGACCAAAGCTCCCCAAACAAACTATCAACATAGTTAACTGAGTTTTTATAATCATTAAATAGTGGCTTGCCATCCATATGTTTATCAAATAGAAAGGCTTCTGGATTAGTTTCTACCGGTTGGAATAAGTTGTGTTCTTCTGGGTATTGATAGTTATGATGGCTAGCACTTAAAAACACAAATTTAAACCAAGGTTTGTCCGATGGTGTTTGTAAGTCTTTAACTAATGCATCCACAGCTAGTTTATCATTAATATATACTTTGTCTTTTAACGGGTTGACGTAATTTTCATCATTTATCTTGCCAAAAAACATCGCTTTTAGTGAAAACCTATCCAAGTTTGAAGAAGTATAAACATCAATATCATAACCTTGCTGCTCTAGGGTTTTAGTCAACAAACTCTGATGTTGATATGGGGATGACGTCATATAGTCTCTATATGTTGGATGTAATCCATACAATAAGCTGAATAATCCATTTACCGTTACACTGCCACCACTGTAATGATTATCAAATTGGGTTGCTTGTTGAGAAAATTCAAAGATATTCGGCGTAACTTTGTTATCCATCACATCCTGACGCCAACTTTCCATCACAAAAATTAATATATTAGGTTTGTGATTATCCCGTTCTGATGTTTCTGCTTTACACGTTAATGGGTGAGCTGGATATTGTAACAATCCACTTTTTGACTTTCCGGCTAAGATTGAATCGATTTGATCACTCTGGTTATTAGTCTGCTCGGGGAAAATATTAGGGTAATTCGCTTTTAACTTGGTCATTAATTTGTTTGACGTTAATGGCGCATAATATGGAAGATAAGGTGTAAATCGAGTGATATTGGCATTTTTATAATCATATCCAACAATATGAATTGTTTGTCCAATTAAGAAAATGACAAAAACAGCTGTATTAACCCATTTTAGTTTTAGCTTAGGTAAGTTATTTACTTTTTTATAAATAACAAAGTTAATTAAAAATATTACGGAATAAACAACTAAAGATAATAAAACTAACCAAATGGATATGCCTATTCCTTTAAAGTCATGCAACAACATATTAATGAATAACATATCGATATGAAAGCGATATATATCAAAAATGAAGTAATCAGCCACCAACATCATGTCGAGCAAAAATTTAGGTATTAAGATTAACCAAAGTAGTTTCCGCCCCCATAAAACAGGCATCAACACGAACGTCAACAGCATTAAAATGAAGTAATAATAAATAGGAATCGTTAGCGCATACACGGCCCCTAACGTGGTTAATTTAACGTCTGCATTAAATATGAACGCCAATAACAACAGGTAGGTAAAAACGAAACTATAAAGCACAAACTGGAACAGCTTAGTGCTATTGTCTCGAACTGAAAATGCCCTTTTAAGCCATCCTAATGCATTGGTTATAGTTGCGTTAATTTCGTTTGCCATGTTTGACCTAAATTCTTTCTAACTAAATATTTTGAGTTACCAATTAACAGCAACAGAAACGCCAATTCCATCGCCAAAAGTATATGGACTTACTTGCATCCAGTTGCCATTTAAGCCATTAGAGTTGACGGCATCTACCGCTTCCCAAGCCATAAACCAACCTAATAAAGCTTGCGAGAAATAATGCGCATCATCGTTAACTCGTGACCAAGCTGAAAGGCCAGAAGCAAATAAAGCTAGATTTTGTTGCATTGGACTTAAGTGTTCCATCTTAGATAAAACCAAAAATGGAACCGCGCCCATAAATGCATGACCACTTACCCCATTATCATCATTAAAAGGACGCCAATGTGCATCTTGGTAATGGTCTCGCGGCCTTGATCCACCAGTTAATAACTGTAACGTACCAACCGCTGGAGCTCCGACTAGGTAAGACCTAAACGTTAGTTGTCCCCAATGACCAAAAGCATTCTTTGTAGAAGACAACTGCATTGCAGTTGCGGCTAATGAGATTGGTACCATTAATGTTTTTTCACCAAATAACTTGGCAACGCTGGAAATATTGTCTGAAAAACTCGATTTAATATTATCTTGATGCCAAGTTTGAATTTTTGGATCTAGTCGTGAATTAGCAACAACAGCACCTAGTGAAAACACACCGGCAACCCTTAACAAACGGTCTCGTTGATAAAACGTTTCGTAATCATTAAGGATCTCAGACCATATAAGGTCGCTGTTTAATTCAAATCGTTCTTGCGCGATAGTTTTGAAAGCAGTGAATTGTAGAATGGTTGCAGCAATTAAATATTTATATAAATTTTGCATGACGTCCTATCATCTAAATAAAGTTAATTTTGTTGAAAGTGTATTTCGGGGGAGATTAACACAAGATAAACGCAGTTTTTAGCAAATAGTGATATTTAGCTTGTGTATAAAAGCATAATTTTTGAAGCGATTTAAATTGCCTTCAATTAATCATCATCGTCTAAATTTGTTTCATTACTCAAAATGTCATAATCTCTAAGGCGCGGTAATTGTTTCTGTAATCTTGCTTCTATCGCATCTAAGGTTTCAAAGCGTTGGCAAAATGCAGCCGCTTTCTCTTCTAATCTATCCGCATTAAATTTTAATGAACGTTCTACTTCTGAGCTGATCATATCAACTCGTTCACCTAGGTCGACTCGTTTACCTTCAATATCACTTTCGCTTTGTTTAAAGGCTTCATCCATCGCACCTAACATGATGTGAAGGGAGTTGGTGACCACACTCTTTACTTGATTCGACAATTCTTCTTCAAAAAAATCAGTCAGGCCATTTAAACCTTGCGGGGCCAAATAAAAATTATCACCGCTGCGCGCAAAACGGCCTAATAAACGGCCTTGTAATACCGATATATGTTCTTCAATCCCTTGTGCTGCGTCGGTCCCAGCAAAGCCTTTAATTATTTTATTTAACGCACTAAAACCTAATTCCATGCTGTCCATCGCTATGGATACAATCTCAGGAAGTTCTTTTCTTAAACCTAAACTAAATTCTTTAACTAATGACTTTTGTTCTGCCGTTAGGGATATTTGATCACCTCTTATAAACAACTGTTCGTCATTATTTATTTGAAATTGAGTACGTCCTTTTTCTAAAACACGAATATGATCAGGTGAGATCAACAATCCCATCTTCAGTTGAATTGGACATTCTCCAGGCTTACTAAGTGCTGGAAATGAAAAAGTGGCTAGTATGAAAATACTTAAATAGAAAGATGAAAGATTAAAACCCAAGATAGCAATTCCAATAACAAAGAATGAATATTATTCCCTTTTAGTTTGCAGGGAAAGTGTTCCTTGATCAATGCTGTTCAGCGTATCTAACCATACGTACGTAGAAATCTTGGTCCGTATTATAACTATCAAGACCGCCTGTAGAAAATAAAACAGCCCAGACTTTACGTCCACTATCCCCGGTCATTTTAGGTGACGATGACCAAAACTCTCCAGAAGGTGTATTTGGAAATATTGTGGCATTCACCGCAGGCGTAACACAATTTCGTTCAACGATTGATGCCAACTCTTTTATATTAGGTAGACGCCAGTCCGTTCTTTGTTCTAGCTCATAGGTATTTGATAATTTAAGCGCATCTTGCCATGTTAATCGGACGGCTAAGCCATCACAGGTGCCGTCGTCATCGTTCCACTGCTGACCCACAACACACCGAGCCCATGCCAATCCTGTGCTGGAATGAATGACAAAACCAGGTTCTGACTCTGATATTTCAAAACTACTTTCGTCGGTTGTTACTGTAGTGCCATTGCACTCTTGTGCGGCAAACGCAAAGGTTGAACACGTCATTAAGAATGACGAAATAATGGCTGCTAATGCCTTTGCTTTATTATTTACAGGTTTCATTATGGCGTTCTCACTAAGATCACATAGGCCGTTTTATTCATTAATATTGTTGAATCATCTCCTGTAGATAAATCCAACACCCAATTTAAGAAACCGCCTCCGCCAGTGGCACTCGTATCAGACACCCAATAAAATTGATGTTCAGAGTTTCCATTATTAGAGTTTGGGGTATAGCGGAAAAATTCAGATACCAATAAATTTGATTTATCTACGTCGTTATAATCCAAGATATTCAATAATTCTAGGTAAGTAGGTAAACGCCAGTTAGCACCACCACAATAACCGCTTTCATTAACATTATCGATAAACTCAGCTTGACCGCAATTACTTTCAGAAGGACAAGACGTTAAACCTTCTAAGCTAGAATCCATACTGTAATAATTGTCGACACCTCTTAAATTTTGGAACTCAGGTATTGAACGAGGTTGTTTCACTTCCCAAATAAGGCCAGTAAAGTTATCCCTTACACAACTAAACTCAGTTCTATCGTTAGGTAGGTCATCCCCATTTTCATCCAACTTAGTAAAATCAAATGAACGAGGACCATCCCCACTTTTATCTAATAATGTACTAATTTCGTCACGGCCAGTATCAGCATCTTGATTAGGATAATCTGGGTCATTACATGCAATTTCTTTACTATCACTAAAACAACTAGTAATCCCTGTGTCATGCAAAGTGCCTAAGTTAATAGGGTTGATAGTGACCACCATTTGATCGGACGCTACATTATCAGCGGTGTCGGTCACGTTTACGGCAAAAATGTATTCGGCTTGAGCATCCACATCAGGTGCCACAAACGAGGTAATACATTGTTCTGCATCGTCAAATACCACCGAGGTTGTGGTTGGGTAAACTTGCTGCCAAAGGCAACTTACTTCTGATACGGATGAAACACTTGAAGAAGCATCAATATCAACACGAGTAAATTCATCAACCGTTTGATCCAAGCCTGCATTAGCCGCAATCACACTATTTGAAGCGGCTATTTGAATATCAATCGTATTAACGCCAGTAATACCCATGTTGTCTGTTACCGTAAGCTGTAAAGTGTAATTTGTAATATTTACAACAAATGGCGCAACAATGATCAATTCACTTGAAGTGGAGTCACTAATAAATGTTAACGGGTTATTGTTATCAATCTGAGTCCAGAGGTACTTACGAACTTCCCCATCTAAATCGTAACTGTCACTACCAGAAATGGTGATCTCTTCGTAAGTATTAAAAGGCTGCGTAATCGTGTCATTTACTTTAATGATGGCAACAGGCGGGTAATCTACATTGGTCACTTGTACTTTTACTTCGTCATAAACGACCTGTCCGTCTAAGGAAGTATATTCAGCTCTAAAAACTAATTCGGTATCTAATGCAACCGATGGCGCCACTATATCAACGGTTAACTCACCTTCGGTTGGGAATCCCTCATTAAATGGTCCTGCGGTTTGTACCCAAACTAAGTTACCCCCTTCTGGATATACAGTTGCATCAAGTGTTATAGGCAAGCCTTCTAATACAACTTTATCCGCCCCCGCATTTACACTGGCAATATTTGCCGCAGTATTAGACCCGCCTGTATTATCATTACAAGCGCTGACCATAGTTAAGATAATTAAATAAATACAAACAGTTAGCTTATTCATTTGCAGATACTTACTATAAAATTAAATGTTGGCATAAACCTCAAACAAAATCGAAAGGTGAGTGAATTAAAGCGTTTTGTTACTTGCTGTTGATAAATGCAAAGTTTACGCCATTTGCAAATGGTTAAATCCAACTCATAAAAAAACCAGCAAAGTGCTGGTTTTATTAATTAAAAGATGATGCTTATTCTGCTTTTGCAGCTTCTTCGTTAATTAACGCCTGCAATTCACCTTTTTGAAACATTTCCATAATAATATCGCAACCGCCAACTAATTCGCCGCCAACCCACAATTGTGGGAATGTAGGCCATTCAGCATAAGCTGGTAATTCAGCGCGAATATCTGGGTTTTGTAAAATATCGACATACGCGAACTCTTGACCACATTGCATTAGTGCTTGAGACGCTTGCGACGAGAAACCACAAGAAGGTAATTTAGGGCTACCTTTCATGTATAAAAGAATTGAGTTTTCAGCGATTTGTTGTTTAATTTTGTCTATGGTTTCCATGTCACCCTCGGTAGTATGGCTATAAATTTCTAGCTTTGAATATTAACTTCAAAACCTTGGAGAATCGTAAAAATTGGATAAAAGATTATATCAAATTCTTAAATAATACTTGGTATAAATAGGCTCACTAATTAATTATTTCAATGCTTTCAATTGAAAGAAAAATAAACGGTCTAATTAAATATTTCATAGTTTTCACTTGAAAGAAAAATTAACAGCCTCATTAAAGGCGTAACTATAAATAATCAGAGCAAGATAGTAAAACTAATACTTGAGTAATATAGTCAAGTTTTATAATCTTATCAGCTCTACTTAATAAAGCCAACGGAGACAACCATCATGGCATTTGAATTACCAGCATTACCATATGCAAAAGACGCTTTGGAACCTCACATTTCAGCTGAGACTTTAGACTTTCACCACGGTAAACATCACAACACTTATGTTGTAAAACTTAATGGCCTTATTGGTGGAACAGAATTCGAAGGTAAAACTTTAGAAGAGATCGTTAAGTCTTCTGAAGGTGGCGTATTTAACAATGCGGCACAAATCTGGAATCACACATTCTACTGGAACTCTTTAAGCCCAAATGGTGGCGGCGAAGCAACGGGCGCTGTTGCTGACGCAATCAATGCAAAATGGGGCTCATTTGCTGAATTCCAAGCTGCATTCAATGACAAAGCAGTGAACAACTTTGGTTCAAGCTGGACTTGGTTAGTTAAATTAGCAGATGGTTCTTTAGATATCGTTAATACTTCTAACGCAGCAACTCCAATTACAGAAGCAGGTGTTACACCACTTATCACTGTGGATCTTTGGGAACACGCATATTACATCGATTACCGTAACGTACGTCCTGAATACTTAAATGGATTCTGGTCTTTAGTTAACTGGGAATTTGCAAACGCTAACTTCGCATAAACTCGAAACTCGAAACTCGAAACTCGAAACTCGAAACTAAAAAGCTTGAAATGAGGTAATGCTCTTTCAAGCTTTTTTTATGTAAATCTTTTAAGTTAAAACTTACAACTGTTGACTGACTTTTGTATCATCCACCTAATTTCCAATTACTATGGTTCTACAATGAAAGACATACTTCTCGCTTCAGGTAATAAAGGTAAAGTTAACGAACTAAAAGAAATGTTAGCGCCTTTAGGTTTAAACGTTGTCCCACAGAGTGAGTTTAATGTTGAAGAAGTTCCAGAAACTGGCACTACCTTTGTTGAAAATGCGATTATCAAAGCGCGTCATGCCTCAAAAGTAACAGGTTTACCTTGCATTGCAGACGACTCAGGATTAGAAGTGGCTGCTTTAAATGGCGCACCAGGTATCTACTCTTCTCGATTTGCCGGTGAAGGAGCTACTGACGGCACCAATATTGATAAGTTACTAAGGCTACTGGACGGTGTAGAAGAGAATAAACGTCAAGCTCGGTTTGTCTGTGTATTAGTCTTTATGCGTCATGCTGATGATCCAACCCCGATTATCTGCCAAGGCAGTTGGGATGGAGTTATCAGTACTCAAAGACAAGGTGAACATGGTTTTGGCTACGACCCAGTCTTTTTTCAACCGCAATTAAACCTTGCTGCGGCGCAGTTAAACCCAGAGCAAAAACATTCATTAAGCCATCGTGGCAAAGCATTAAAACAATTAATGTCACAATTTAAAGAATTAGGTCTGTAATCTTGTCGAGTTCATTAATCTTGCCACCATTATCTTTGTATATTCATATACCTTGGTGTGTTCAAAAATGTCCTTATTGTGACTTTAATAGCCATGCGCAAAAAGGCACGATTCCTGAAACCGAATACGTAGCAAATCTGCTCGATGACTTAGAACAAGACTTGCCTTATGTGCAAGGGCGTAAATTACATTCAATCTTTTTTGGCGGTGGCACACCTAGCTTGTTATCAGAACAGGCAGTTGCCAATATTTTAGCTGGAGTAGAACAACTCATTCAGTTTGAAGACGATATTGAGATCACGTTAGAAGCGAATCCGGGCACATTAGAATATAATAAGTTTTCTGGGTTTGCCGATGCAGGCGTTAATCGTATCTCTATTGGTGTACAAAGTTTTCAATTAGATAAACTCAAAGCGTTAGGACGAATACATAACGACAACGAAGCCAAGACAGCTGCAGCTTACGCGGCGTCTAGCGTTAACACTTTTAACATTGACCTTATGCATGGTTTGCCAGATCAAACCTTAGAAGACGCTATCTCTGATTTAAAACAAGCAATTGAATTAAACCCTACCCATTTATCTTGGTACCAACTAACCATAGAGCCCAATACTCTTTTCTATTCTCAGCCACCTCAGTTACCGCAAGATGAAACCCTTTGGGATATTCAACAACAGGGACATGAATTATTAAAAGCGGCGGGTTATATCCAATACGAAATTTCTGCTTATGCAAAAGCCGATTATCAATGTAAACATAATTTAAATTATTGGCGTTTTGGTGACTACTTAGGCATAGGTTGCGGTGCTCACGGTAAAATAACGCTTGCAGCGGATAATAAAATTATTCGAACTGAAAAAGTAAAACACCCCAAAGGGTATATGGATTTAACCAAAGCCTATTTGAATAAAGTTTGGGATGTTGAAATGGACGATCGTCCTTTTGAGTATTTTATGAATAAATTAAGATTAAAAGAGCCTTTTTGTATTCATGAGTTTCAACAACACACTGGGTTAGATTTTGAAATGGTTAAGGAGCAGATCAATAAAGGCATTCAACTAACTTTATTAACGCAATTATCTGAAGATAAATACCAGCCTACAGCCAAAGGCTTACAATTTTACAATGACTTGGTGGATCTGTTTTTATAGGGTCCACATTTAAATTGTGCATTGCCAACATAATTAATCAAGTTAGGTTAAATTTATAACCTGAAAATTGTTGCATTCCCCCGTCAGCCATCGCTTTGGCTAATTTAACTTTTAATGCTTCATCATGTTTTATATTTAATGCTCTGACAAACGACTTACAAGCCAACTTATACCTTTGTTGCTCAATATGTTTGTCCCCTATTTTTTGGTATATATTGAATCGCTGCTCTGGTTGGTAAATACCATTAAATACTTGAGTTTGTACTATGCCTAAAATGAGTCGTTCACAACCCAAAGACATGTAACTAAAACTACAATCTATATCGACTAATGTTTCAAACGCTTTTTCATGTTCACCAATGGCATACCATGCATAAGCAATACGACAATTCACTATTGGTGAATCATTTAACAAAGCCACTTTTTGTATTTCAGTTTTAATTTTACCTCTTAGTTCTGACTTGTTTTGTGACTTAATGATTAACATCAAAATATCAATAATGTGAATTTCAACGCTAAACTTTTTGGCTACAATACTTTGCCTGAATTCCGTTAATCGCGTACTTAGCTTGGTTAACATCATCGATTTGTTATCAGTATTATTCGAAAGATATTGATATAAATATATATTGCAAAGTGACATGGTAAGTTGACCAAATAACTCTGAATTAGGTTTTGCTAATCGAATTTTTCTTTCAATAAAGGCATGGGCGTCATTAAATTTTCCAGCAAATATTAAGATCATAAACACCAATCTAACAATGGTGGTTGGCATTTCATTTGATGGGTATGCATTAATCAATTCAATTGCATCTTCAAATTTCTGCTGTTGTAACAAGATCCTAAGTTGCCAAAACAACTTTACTGGTCCGGATGGTAGCGATATAAACGTGTCACTTAACAACGTCTGCTTACAATACCCCCAATTACCTAATTCATAATTTGCTTTAAAATTAGGCCATAAACTCCATGATTGCCCTTTTAAATTGGGCTTATTGCAAATGGCAACGACTTGGGCATAATTGCCCAGTTCAAATGCTAAGTTTACGGTCAATTTAAAGTAATTTTGTACCACATCTTTAGTGATATGTTCTTTGGGAATGGCACTTAGCGCCTTATAGGCAAATGATAATTTGCCATTACTTATAAAGGTTAAACTTGGCTTAAATAAATTTATTGCTTTGGCTAAGTTTTGAACAACCGCTACTAGTTCTTTTTCACTAAAAGGGCTTGAGATAAAGTCCAGCAACATTAATGGCGAATCATAATTATGGATAAAGCC
Organism: Psychrosphaera sp. F3M07; assembly: GCF_018860345.1. Lineage (GTDB taxonomy): Bacteria > Pseudomonadota > Gammaproteobacteria > Enterobacterales > Alteromonadaceae > Psychrosphaera > Psychrosphaera aquimarina. The sequence goes on from NZ_JAHKPJ010000011.1 coordinate 41,995, forward strand.
ATCTGCACTGTTACTTACCATCACAACGGCTGTGGTTGGTTTTATCTTTCTAGATGCAAACAGTATATCGATGACTTCACCACCCGACCTATGCTCATCAATACTTTCATCTATAAATAAAAGATCAAAATGTTGCCCTGATTCAAGTGAATTTAAACCTTGGTATAATAAAGACACATCCTCAAAACCAGCTCTTAAACATTGCTGCTTTATTAACGTGCCCCAGCTATTTTTATCACATATACAACCAATCTTTATGTCATTCTCAGGTGTTGGAGCGGTTGATGATTGAACGATAAGACGACTATCCATGGTTTATTGAAACTCCTAGCCATAAGCTATTAACGGCCTATTCATGTGTTTAAATGTAAATTAGTTACCCTTCGATTATACAAATCCTCTGCAGATTCAATAACACATTACTGGGTTTTCCAAATGACATTTGTCATTAATTCGCAAATTAATAATTAAGATTGCGACTCTAAAACAGAAAGGATTTGTTTCCTTAACTTTTTTTGTTCAAAAGGTTTTGCCACATGAGCGTTAAAACCTAATTCATAATACTCTTCGACTTCGTGTGACAGTACATTTGCTGTTAATGCAATAACTGGTAAATTTTTTAATTTTTCGCTTTCTCTAATATGTAATAAAGCTTCTTTACCATCCATGTTTGGCATTTGTATATCCATTAAAATAACATCAAACTCATTATGTTCCAGTACGGCTAACGCTTCTAGACCATCATTAGCCGTCATCACATTCGCCATATCTGAAATCAATCCCTTTTCAGCTATCAGGCGATTGATCATATTATCTTCCACCAACAATATACTTATTCCGAACAAATCTTCCTGATCAACCTCTTCCTCTTCAAGGGTATTATCCTTACCTGATAAGGCAGGGATAGACACACTAAATTGACTCCCCCGATTTGGCTCACTTTTCACTTGAATGCTCCCATTCATCAGCTCAAGCAAACGTTTAACAATAGTCAGTCCTAATCCGGTTCCACCAAATCGACGAGTTACTGAGGTGTCCGCTTGAGTAAAGCTTTCAAATAAAGTTAATTGAGCTTGTTCTGAAATTCCAACTCCGGTGTCAATAATATCCAACTCAAGCTTATTAGTTGTCGAGTTCCAATTCAATTTAATGGTTACTGAACCAATAAGGGTAAATTTGATCGCATTAGAAACTAAATTCATTAGGACTTGTAAGGTTCGATTTGGGTCCCCTATTATGATGAGTTCAGGGTCTAATTTATTCTCTACTATTAACTCTATTTCTTTATATTTTGCTAAAGGCACTACTACAGCTAATAAACTGTTTAATACTTCGTTTGGTGAGTATGAAATATTTTCAATGCTTAATTGGTTTGCTTCAATTTTAGATATATCCAAAATGTCATTGATTATCGTGCTTAAACTATTCACCGAGTATTTCGCTTTAACGAGATACTCTCTTTGCAAAATAGTTAAATCACTATCCAAACAAAGGTTAATTAATCCGTTGATACCATTTAACGGTGTTCTGATCTCATGTGACATATTGGCTAAAAACTCAGATTTAGCTGAACTTGCTAAATTCGCTTTATCTTTCGCCTCTTGCAGATCTAACTCGAGTAATTTACGAGATGTAATGTCATCGTATGCCCCTAATATCCCCACCATTTTCCCATCAGCTAAAATTATAGGGACTTTATTAGTCAACAAATAAATTCGCTTTCCATCTGGCAATATCTGCTCTTCTTCAATATTTAGTTTCGCTTTTCCGGAGTCAATAACTTCCTGATCATCGAGTCTGAAACCATCAGCTAGCTCTTTCCAGTTTAAGTCATAATCTGACTTACCAATAAGTTCTTCCCCTTTAGACATGCCTGCATCGGTTGCAAATAGTTTATTCGCACCTTGGTACTTTAACTTAGTGTCTTTCCAAAATAATCGAAATGGAATGGCATCAATCACCGCTTTTAATAAGGTGTCAGCTTCGTCGGCCTGAGCTGTTTTTTTCTTATTTTGGCGTTCGAGTAAATTTATCGATTGGGTAAGTAGTTTGAAGAAATGGTGGGTGCCGTAAAGCATTATTAAAACTGAATAAACAAAAACCACTAATTTTGATATCCAACCAATTGCGGTTTGATTCATATTATATATTGTGGGATCAAATGGTAGCTCACCAACGATGGCTAAATAACAAAAATAAATAATGGGGACAATACATAAAAACAACATGATTATTGCTGCACGCATATTGATAAGGTATGCGGTACCAATAACAGTACAAAATAACACTAACAGTGCGCTTGCTTCGACACCAAAGCTGATTAACGAAGAGACACCGGCAATATAACCAGCAATTAATAACACCCAAGCTTTAACTGAATATGGAACATGTTTTCTAAAAACATAAAGGAATGCCCATCCAATTTGAATACCAACTCTGAAGAATAAGGCGTCGTCATCAAAATGTTCAGCTCGGATTAATAATACAACAATTTGGAATATAGCAAGAAAGGTTACTGCGGCTAATATTGTGTCTATTAAACGTTGGCGCAAACTCATGATTGAGCTCTGATTAAATTTTAAATCCATTATAAAATTCTTAGAAAGATGTGCTATTCATTTAATCTAGCACTAAGAAACTCTCTTAGCCAATTTATGAATAATACTTAACAATCTATTTTATATCATGTCTTTACAAAGGCGAGGCCGGTTAGTGACTTGCTTGTCACTAACCGATAAAACTAAACGCAATACTTCCTTGTTTAACGCTTTTCAAGAATGGAGTTACAATATGTTGCCGTCTGTGAAAGTTACACGTCCGCTTTATTACCTTTACTTTCAAGCCAAGTTTTTCTATCACCTGACCGTTTTTTGGCTAACAACATATCCATCATTTCCATGGTTGGCGTGAATTCATCAATAGTCAGTTGCACTAAACGACGCGTATTTGGATCCATAGTGGTTTCACGCAATTGGAGCGGGTTCATTTCACCCAAACCTTTAAATCGTTGAACGTTTACTTTGCCTTTTTTCTTTTCAGCAATAATACGGTCTAATACACCATCTTTTTCAGCTTCATCAAGCGCGTAATATACGTCTTTACCCACATCAATCCTATATAAAGGAGGCATGGCCACGTAGACATGTCCCGCTTCAACTAAAGCATAATAATGTTTAATGAATAATGCACATAATAAGGTTGCGATATGTAAGCCATCACTATCAGCATCGGCTAGGATACATACTTTGCCATAACGTAATTGTGATAAGTCAGTTGAGTCCGGATCCATGCCTATCGCAATAGAGATATTATGCACCTCTTCTGATGCTAATACTTGTCCTGAGTCTACTTCCCACGTATTTAGAATTTTACCACGAAGTGGCATGATAGCTTGGATTTCACGGTCTCTTGCTTGTTTTGCTGAACCGCCCGCTGAATCCCCTTCCACTAAAAATAATTCGGTACGTTCACTTTCCTGGCTAGTGCAATCAGTTAATTTACCTGGTAATGCAGGTCCTTGTGTGATCTTTTTGCGAATAACTTTCTTAGCCGCTTTTAAACGACTTTGGGCATTCGAAATACATAATTCAGCTAATTGTTCTGAAATATCTGTGTGGGTGTTTAACCACAAACTAAACGAATCTTTAACAACACCAGATACAAAAGTGGCACATTGGCGTGACGATAAACGTTCTTTGGTTTGCCCTGCAAATTGCGGGTCTTGCATTTTTACCGATAAGATATAAGAACAACGGTCCCAAATATCTTCTGGCGTTAACTTAATACCACGAGGTAATAAGTTTCTGAATTCACAAAACTCACGCATGGCCTCTAACAGACCTTGACGAAGCCCATTTACATGAGTACCACCTTGGGCTGTAGGTATTAAGTTTACATAACTTTCACCGACTAACTCGCCACCTTCTGGCAACCATGTAACGGCCCACTCAACCGCTTCCAATTTACCTTTAAACGTCCCAACAAATGGGTCCTCAGGTAAATTTACATAATCTTTAACCGAATCAACTAAATAATCTTTTAAGCCGTCGACAAAGTGCCATTCGTGACTTTCATTAAGTTGTTTATTTTCAAATTTAATCCTCAACCCTGGACATAAAACAGCTTTTGCTCGTAGGTTGTGAACCAGTTTTGAATTAGAAAACTTCGCAGTATCAAAATATGAACCATCTGGCCAAAAGCGAATGTTTGTACCAGTATTACGACGACCAACCGTACCAATAACTTCTAAATCTTGAACTTTATCGCCATTCTCAAACGCAATTAAATATTGTTGTCCATCACGTTTAACGGTGATCTCCATACGCGTAGTTAACGCGTTAACAACAGAAACACCTACGCCGTGCAAACCACCTGAGAATTCATAATTATCATTTGAAAACTTACCACCAGCGTGCAATTTGGTTAGGATAAGTTCAACACCTGGAATCCCTTCTTCAGGATGGATATCCACTGGCATGCCACGCCCATCATCTTGCACTTCAATTGAATTATCTTCATGCAGGATTACTAAAATATTTGATGCGTGCCCTGCCAGAGCTTCATCAACACTATTATCTATTACTTCTTGCGCTAAATGATTTGGTCTAGATGTGTCAGTGTACATGCCCGGACGACGGCGAACTGGTTCTAATCCGTTTAGTACTTCGATTGACTCTGCGTTATAGGTTTTATTGGTCATAAATTAATTAATTATTATAATTTCCATGCTTAATGTAGAGACTAACGGTGTTGTCGTAAAACTTAAAGTAAAATTTAATTTCACTTTAATTTGTACCACGGTGGCTGAATAAAAACTCAACTATCTTTATAGGAAAACGTTCAAATTGGTCAAATCCATGTGATCCACCTAATTCAAATGTAACCTTACAATCTTTATAACGATCTAATGCTTGTTGGTAATCCAGTACTTCATCCTTTTCTTGTTGTAATAACCAAACGTGCTCAGGTCTGGCAATATTAACTTGGTATAAGGACTTTAGTTCAACCATATGAGATTCAGTTAAGACATACTCTTCACCGGTTATGGGTTGGACTTGTTTACCTAAATAATCGTGTAGCAACTCAAAGGGTTTAACTGCTGGGTTTATTACTACAATTGGTTTGTTAAATTTATTATGTAAATAAGTCGCTAAATACCCGCCCAACGAACTGCCAACAATGCCAACTACCTTGTCTAGATTAGACGTCATTATGTCATCAATTTGTTTAACTGCATCTGAAGGGAATACAGATAACTGAGGTGCGATGACTTCTAAATTATCAAACTTTTGGTTAATGGCTTGTTTAAAAATAACGGCTTTTTGAGAGTTCGGAGAAGAATGAAAGCCGTGCAAATATAGTATGTAATTCATATCTACTTGTTGTTAACAAAAGTAATGACAACATGTTATACGGATGGCGATATTAATGCATCATTATTACTTAATTCATTTTGTTTTTTCATCACTAAGTTAAGCCAATCTTTTAACAAGCTATTGACCTGAAACTTTTCATCTTTTTGGTGTAACTTTGCGTTTGGGTATGGGTAGTTCTGTCTTAATCGTTTTTGTTTCTGAAAACTAATCACTTCTGCCATTTGGGCATCGTGGTACACCCTAATCTCTAGCTCAGTCACCATAAATTGAGGCAGATGTGCGCCCAACTGAACTAAGCTAATGGTCTCTGTATATCGACTGCGTTCGATGATCTTTAACCTAAACTCTAAATGATTGTCACACTTAATATCCCAACACGCATTTTGATCATACTCAACCGGTAACAACCTCAATAACAAGGCGTAATTGCGCGTACAAATGCCTTGCATTTTTTGTAAGTTGGGAACGTACTTTTTAAACGGTTTAATCATTAAAGACTCATATTACTTTTCAAGTTTACGCGTGAATTTGTTTATCTATTTTAGATTTATTTAATGCTAGCCATTGCATGCAGATCAGCGTCGCTGCATTATCTAACTCATCGTTGTTTAATAAATCAATTGCTTCATTATAGTCAAACACGTGTACTTTTATATCTTCTTGCTCATCTTCAAGACCAAATATACCACCGGCACTTTTACAATCAACAATACCTAAATATAAATACAAACGTTCTGTTGAACCACCTGGGCTTGATAGATAACTTAACATGGGGATTAACTTGTGAATGGTCAACCCCGCTTCCTCTTCCGTTTCTCTAATAGCAACTTGTTGCTTATCTTCTGGCTTATCTATCATTCCTGCAATCACCTCTAATAACCAAGGAGAATCTTTTGTGTCCAACGCACCAATTCTTAATTGCTCAATTAAAACAACTTTATTTTCAACTGGATCGTAAGGTAATACCGCGACCGCATGACCTCGTTCAAATATTTCACGTTTGACTAAATCGCTTTGGCCACCGGCAAATAAATTGTGGGTAAAAACAAACTGGTTAATTTTGAAGAATCCGTCATACAAGGTTTCGACTGATTTAATATCAATATTTTTTTGATTAAACTGAGGTGTAAACTTGTTTTTCTTCATATTCGTCCTCACTTTAGGGTAAAGTAAATTTTTGTTGGCTAATCCAGTAAATTAGCATTAGCTAATATTATTTTTATTTACATATTCTGTTACACTTAGCATCACTAAAATCTTAGCAAAACGTTACTAAAATCAACCAGAAACGTTACAATGCTTTTAATTGTTACACATTTAATCTAAATAGACTCTGGAAGTTTGGCTTCTAACTAAGGAATTAAAATGAAAAAATCTTTATTGTCGGCAACTCTGTTATTACTCATTTCAGGATTGAGCTTACAGGTTGAAGCAACTAACTTGTTAGAAGCTTACAAAGACGCAGTTAAGAATGACCCTCAAACATTAAAAGCAAAAGCACAATATGACGTAGCGAGAGAATCAGAATCTATCGCGTTTTCAAGCTTAATGCCTTCAGTTAATTTCACTGCTGGTTATAGCATCAACAATGGTGAAAGTTATAACGCCCCTGTTACTTCTGATTATGATTCCAATACATTAACTTACGGTGTTAGTTTGTCTCAAGCTATCTTTAGAATGGATACATGGTATTCATTAGATGCGGCTGAAAAACGTGCATTACAAGCTCAAGCCGGTTTTGACCTTGCGCAACAAGCATTAATCACACGTGTATCGGTTTCTTACTTTAATGTATTAAAAGCGCAAGATAATCTAGAGTTTGTTAAGTCTGAGAAAAAAGCAATTGAACGTCAGTTAGAACAAACAAAACAACGTTTTAACGTTGGTCTAACGGCTATTACCGATGTTCACGAAGCACAAGCTAACTTTGACAGTGCGGTTGCTCAAGAAATTCGCAGCAAGAACGACATTGAAATAGCAAAAGAAGCACTACGTGAAATTACCGGTAAATATTATTCTAAATTTGATGGTTTAAATACATCTCGTTTCGAAGCAACCATGCCAGCACCGTTAAAAATTCAGCATTGGGTGACTAAATCAGAAAATAATAATTTAGAACTTAAAGCAAAAGAATTAACCGTTGAAGCTGCAAAATACGATATTAAACGTGCAGAGTCTGGTCATTACCCTACGTTAAACCTAACAGCAAGCTTAAGCAGTAGTGATTCAGGCGGTGATATCGACTCACCAGCTCTAAATAGTAATTCTATCGGCTTAAACTTAACTGTTCCATTATATTCAGGTGGCGCCACGTCTGCTGCGGTAAGACAAGCACAAGCTAACTTCGTATACGCAAGTGAAGACATGGAAGCCACACACCGCTCTGTTGTTCGTCAAGTACGTACATCATTTGCCGATGTGGTTGCTTTAGTGTCTACATTAAAAGCTCTTGAACAGTCTGTTATCTCTGCAGAAAGTGCATTAAAAGCTACGCAAGCTGGTTTTGAAGTGGGTACTCGTACTATCGTTGACGTGTTAAATAGCACTAGAAACTTATTTAATGCTAAACGTAACCTGTCAAACACTCGTTATGATTACATTTTATCAATGTTAACTCTTAAACAATCTTCGGGTTCTTTAACGGGTACCGATGTTGAAGCTGTAAACAAAGGCTTGTCTGCAAGCTAATTTGATTTACTGACTATTAAAACGGAGCATGTCTCCGTTTTTTTTCGTCTAATATTAACCTTCTTCTGCATTTGCGGTACTATTTAGATAACACTGCAGACAACCCTTAATCAATGAGATTCATTTTGGTCAATTCTTCAAACCGAAAACCATTACAGGAAAATCCAAAATTTCAATGGCGTTTTATTAGTCCTAAATACTGGATAACTTGGTCAGGTATTGGTTTTTTATATTTACTGAGTTGGTTACCTTTTAGAGTTCAACTCGTTTTAGGCAAATGGTTAGGTAACTTATTACACGTCTTATTGAAACGTAGACGTTATATCGCAGATAAAAACCTGCAATTATGCTTTCCAAATATGGATGAAAAAGAACGCTCACAATTAGTCAAAGTAAACTTTCAAAATACAGGCATTGCCATGTTTGAAAGTGGTATCGCTTGGTGGTGGCCTAGTTGGCGCTTTAAGTCCAAATTTAAGTTAATTGGTCAAGAGCACATAGAGCAACCTAGAAAATCAGGTAAAGGTGCCCTCGTTTTATTTTCCCATATATTACCTCTTGAGATCATGGGACGGGTGATGAGTGAATATAAACCCTATGTCGGTTTTTACCGTCCTCATAACAATCCGGTCATCGAATGGGTTCAGTATTGCGGACGTTGTCGTAATCAAAACCTAATGATAAGTAAGCGTGATGTAAAAAGTTTATTAAAAGCCTTATCTGACGGCGAAGCTTGTGTGTACTTACCCGATCATGACTATGGTAAAAAACGCAGCGTATTTGTGCCATTTTTTGCAGTAAACGATGCCTCGACCACAACCGGCACTGAGATTTTTGCATCACACAAAAACGCGGTTACTGTGCCAACATATATGCAACGTTTACCGGGCACGCAAGGATATGAATTAGAGTTTTTACCACAACTTAGTAATTACCCTGATAGTAACTCTAGGGCCAATGCGGTTATTGTAAACAATTGGGTTGAGCAATCCGTTCTAAAAAATAAAGAACAATATATGTGGGTTCATCGCCGTTTTAAAACAAGACCAGATGACAATGCAAAACCGTTATATTAATTACAAGCGAGCCAGTTACCAATGAAGAAAAAAAGTGCAAAAACAAAAAGCAGCGCAGGGTTTATGATCAAAGTTGTTTTACCTACTACATTGATATTAATCGTTGTAGGATTTTTGTATTGGGGTTCAGAGGCGGTCAAAGATCCAAATAGAAGTAAACATAAAATGGCCGACGGTGTTGCAAAATTTTACTCTACATTTAGAAAGTCATTTATGCCTGGTGCAACTCAGTTAGATGAATATACCATTCAATTACCAGAAGAAGACCTGTCTGTATCAGACAAGCTACAAATACGCGGCGCTCAAGTTAGACCGGCAAAACCGAATTGGACTGGCGAAGATAAACGTCGCAGTTTTAAAGAAAATGATACTTTAAAAACAGCCCTCACCAAATTTGGTAATGCAGAAGGTGTCGAAGTTATTTGGGACCTAAAATATGACTACATTATCAAAAATCACTTCGTTGAAACTGCTGATTTTAGAGAGCTAATCGAAAAAATGTCGAAAACCGTCAATAATGATTATGATGGTCAAGCTAGAGGCTATTTTTGTCCACAAGAACGCGCTATTGTTCTTACTGACAAACCAGATCAATATGTAACTGAATTTTGTGAACGCACAACATCGGCAAGACGTTTAGCGATAGAAAAACGTAACGAAAAAAATTATAAATTACGTCAGAAATTAGGTTTAAATTAACAAGGATAAACAATGTACAAATTACTCGCCACGATTCTAACGGCGGCATTATTGCAAGGGTGTGACTCAAACGATCCTAAAGAAGAGTTTCCAGGCACATATGCAGTTGGCGGTTCTATCTCAGGACTAAGTGGTGATATTAATTTATCAATTAATGGGACGTTAGAGACATTTAGTGATAACGGTGAATTTATTGCTAAAACTCGTATTAATAACAATGAGAACTATAAAGTCTCAATTATCGATACCGAGAACAACTTAAATTGCGAAATAGAAAACGACGTAGGTACGTCTGAGATTGATATAACCAACATTGAAATTAGTTGTGACGCTACCGCGTTCACTGCTTACAATTTGAAGGGACTCGACTTTACCGTTGAACAACCTTCTGTTATTAACTTTGCCTTTCATTTAATCGACCGTTATACCGGTTTAGCATTAAATAATCTAACTAAGGCTAACATGACTGAATATCTATCTATATTTGAAGATGACGATGTCATGCCTCAAGAAGCTCTGGTTGAGCTGGAGCAATCAAAGTCGTTTGATGCGGAGTATCATACTGTTTATGCAATTCATGTTAGTCCATTAGTTTCACAGGATAATTTAGATAACATAATTAGTGCTATTAAAGACCGTATTTTAGATCCGGTTACTTTAGAATCTAAAATACCAGCCAACCACTTAATTTCTATTTTAACCTTTGATGAAACTGTGACTGAGATTGCTAATCAAATCGCGGATGTTAATGAGTTATTAGATGCATTATCAACTATTGAAATAGGCGTTGCTTCAACCAACTTGAATGGCGCAATTAAAGCGGGTGTAGAAATCTGGCAGAATACTACCTCGTTAGAGTTGATTAGTTATGGCAACTTAATTGTATTTACCAACGGAAAAGATTCATCGGGTATTGTTTCAAACGAAGATGCAATTGAAGCTGTTGATAATAAAGATGTTTATTTTGTCACTTTAAATGACAATATTGATACCAGTGCATTAACAGCATATACACTGGAAACTAACATTTCTTCATTTTCAGATTTCGCCGACACTCAAACTGCAATTGATTATCGATTTGAACAGATAAAAACTTTTGAAGATGGGTTATATGTTTTGTCTTACGCAACACCTAAGCGTGCAGGCAGTCATGAATTAACAATCAAAGCAGATGATGATTATCGTTGTGATACTCCAGTAACAGATTCAGAGCAACTTACTGGTTCTTCTTTTGATTGTGCTGATGAACAATCTTATGGTTTTGATGCTAGCAACTTTTCTACAGTAACGCCTGTGGTCAGTATTAATGGTCCAACAACCACATATGCAAAAGAGGTAACGTTGACAGCTCAAACTAAATGGTTATCCATTGATGCAAGCATACAACCAATTTACGATTGGGACATTAAGGTATGTTTAAATCAAAATGTTGACGTAGAAATTAACAATGACTTGTCTAGTGTCACTATTAATAAAAACCCAGAAAGCGACAAGTTATCATTGTTAAAACTTACCTTGAATGAAGCAGAGAGTGGCACCACCACTACTCAATATTTAATCATGGTAAATTCAAAAGATCAGCTAGGAGATTTAAACAGGATTGATAAAAATTCAGTGTGTCGATGATCCATTATATTAATAATAAGCTAACACTCACTGTTGGCTTTTCTTCTGACTGGCAAGGCTGCCCTTGCCAGTAATCAAGCCGAACATCCTTTTCCCTTAAAACAACTTTAGTCATAGATTGACTGCATGCGTCTTCTCTGTGCATGCAAAAAGCATAACTCAAATCTCCCGCTTCACTTCCAGTCTTGTTTACATTAATAAGGCTTTTCAGCATTGGCTCGTGACTTCTATGAATAGACTCCAACTGTGACTCAGTTAATGATTCAAACTGTTGCATGTATTGCTCACGTTGTTTAATGATGTCTTTTGCCTGTTTATGGCCAGAAGAGAAAATTGATTGTTGGGCTGGCTCGGCAATAAGTTGTGAGGTTGCCCCGTCGTATAACCACATTAATTGCGAGCGGCTGGTTAACATGACTAAGTTGAATGCTTGGTATTGAGTTAAGTCTAGTTGCTTGATGTGATCACATGCTTCTTGTTCTGTTTCACAACTCGCTAAATCACGAATGAGCAAACCTCTTGAACGTAACTTAGCTGTATTGGCTTTTAAATGACCTTGATAATTGTTTAACAAAAAAAAGGCTAAACCAAATTCATTACAACTAATCCAGCTCCCTTGCCCTTGTGGATCTTTGGCCATAATAAACTGGCCTTTTCCATCATTAAAAATACAAGGTGTTTCTGCTTTTTCACGTATTACCGATTCATCTCGATTGAATAACGCGACGATATTGCCGTCTATTTTTTGCCAATTAAAACTGCACATGCTGTTCAAATTTTTGAGTTGATGCCGCCTTGCCAAAATCCAAACTTATAGGAAGTTTCATGGTTAACGCTAAAATGCGAATAATGGCCATATGATGCGTTGTATGGCTATGAACAAAGACTAACTCACGTCTTAAACTGCTCAATGTGTTGGTCGCGGTAATAAGTAAATTGGTACTGCATAACACATTAACTTGTTTGTCAGTGTTGATCTGATTTAACTTGAGGGTAATTGTATTTAGCGCAGAGATAGCCTCTGATTTGTCAGTTTCTATTAAGGCATTACGAGGACGGTTGTCATAATCAATGGTGCGATTGGCATTTAACAAGCTTTGGTAATGCTCAATAACATGACGAACATGAGCACCGACCGTACCGCACCCCATGTCTAAACTGTCATTAAATTGTTGTTCTGACAATGTATTAACAAACTCAACAAGTTGATTTATTAATACATTATTGTCATGAATTTCAGGTATATAAGTATCGATGTTCACATCTCAGTTAATTTAATTATCCACTTCAATATTAGAACTAACCTATAACACTTTTATTTCAAACTAATTGAAAAATTTGTTATCTCGTTGAGTGTTTCATCAAGCGTTCTTTCTGACGAGACCAATCTCTATCTTTAATGTCAGTCCGTTTGTCGTGGTCGTGTTTACCTTTCGCTAAGTGAAAAGCAACTTTTACCCAATTACGTTGCCAGTACATGCCTGTAGCAACTAAGGTATAACCTTTACGTTCAACCGCACCGATTAACTCAGCTATTTCTTTTTTCTTTAACAACAGCTTACGTTGACGAGTAGGCTCACATAAAACATGTGACGACGCTTGGTTTAAAGGTTGAATTTCTGCATTTAATAAAAACACTTCTTCGTTTTTCAAAAATACATAAGTATCGGTAATGTTTACTTTACCTTCACGGATACTTTTAATTTCCCAACCCTGCAACTCAATGCCGGCTTCAAATTTCTTTTCTAAGATATAATCGTGACGCGCTTTTTTATTTAACGCTATCGAATTTGATGGTGTGCTTGGTTTTTTCTTTGCCATAATTCTTACTTAATTAGATTCGGTGCCAGTATAACGATTGAAAACCATTTTTTGTACGTATTTCTCTAGTTACTTTGTTAGAATATAAAAAAAATTAAAAACAATTTATTTATGGCAAACATATCACGCAGTGCATTAGTTATGTATAGCTGCGAACAAATGTACAAATTAGTTGATGACATTGACTTATACCCACAATTTATCCCCAATTGCGCGGATGCTAAACGCATTCAAACCAGTGACAATACCGTTGAAGGCTCATTGTTGATAAGTTCAGTTGGGATAAGTAAATGGTTCACCACCAAAAATCAATTAACCGCAAACAAAGAAATATCGATGCAGTTAATCAATGGTCCATTTAAACACTTAACTGGGGTTTGGAAGTTTATAGAATTAGACCAGTTTGCTTGCAAAGTAGAATTAGAACTGGATTTTGAATTTTCTTCAAAAATGATCGAATTGGCATTTGGCGGTATTTTTAATAATGTAGTCGCTAATATGGTGTCGGCCTTTACCCAAAGAGCGAAACAAATCTATGATTAATAATATTAAAGTTGAACTTGTCTATGGTTTGCCTCAACAGCAAACCTTATTGTCATTAGAAGTACCTGAAGGCAACACGGTAGAGCAAGTTATTGTTAACTCTAAAATAGCGGATAAATATACAGATATTGATTTAACCGTAAATAAAGTCGGTATTTGGAATAAAACCTGTAAGTTACAGGACATTGTAAAAGACGGTGACCGGATAGAGATTTATCGCCCTTTAATTGCAGATCCAAAAGAAGTTAGAAAACGCCGAGCGGAAAAAGCGATTGAAGAAGGTAGAGCTGATAAAGTAACAGGCGGAAGACCCAATCCTAGAAAAAAATAGTTTGATTCTATTTTTCACCAATTAGTCACTTTTAGTTACGCATAAAAAATCCCCAATAACGATTGGGGATTTTTTATATATCCGAACTTATCTTTCTTTTAGTTCGAAATTTCGTCTAATGACTTATTAAAGTCTTCAGGTTGTTCAAAGTCACCGCTGATTGAGGCCAACATATCCCCGTTGAAAGTCACTACTAATTCTTTACGTTTAGTTAAATCTGTTTTGCCAGACTTGATTGTGTAAATATAGTGCCACTTATCAGACTTAAAAGGGTTATCCGCTAATGGCGTCCCTAAAACAAACTGAACTTGTTCTTTGGTCATGTTAATTCTGAGCTTGTTAACATCGTCTTGATTTAAGTAATTGCCCTGGCTTATGTCGTACTTGTAAACCCAGTTGCTACAGCCAGAAAGACTAAGGGCAAGGATAAATGTAAATAAAATTTGTTTCATAAAATACTGCTACATCTCAAATTGATTAGTCTGTTTGACTCAACAGACCCGAAAAGTTCCGCAATACTAACAGAATAAATATTTGCAGGTAAGATTTGTTAACAACATTTAGAGCTTAACGCTCAATCCAATACACATTTCTAACTCGCGGGAGTTAACGTTGGCATACTCGCTAATAATTTCGCCCATAGTTTGGCTGACTTACCCAATTCGGAATCCACCTGTTTCACTTCGAACTTAATGCCAACTTGAGAAGAGAAATCAGCCAACTGCCTAGCCGTTAACACACTGGTTTTACTTAACCTTTCGACTATTATTTCGCCACGGGATTTTATAAATATTTTAGATTTACCATCTAAAATTTCGGTGCCATTAAGTAAATTGGTGTATGTATCTTGAACCAGATTTAAATTATCAAATACGTGCGGTTTGAGAAACTCATCAAAGATCATAAAACTCAATAAACTTTCCGCAGTTGGTAAGTATTGGTTTATTAATTCACGTTGCTGTTCACATTCAAATGCGGTGGTATTTAACGCTTCGTATTTTATGGACTGGACCGCTTTGTCAAACAATTTTAGTAAAACCACAAACGAATAAGAGTTCACAAAAGCTAAGTGGTACGCCATATCTTCATCAACGAGTTCACTCTCTTCAAAAGAGTTTTGGATAGTTTGTTGAGCCACAGCGTCTGAAAACTCTATGATTTGTTGTAATAAATATTGATTATGGTCACTCATTTGAGAAGCAAAATATCGCCAACCTATATGGGCAATACGTTTATTAATAACCGGTGTTTTTAAATGCTCTAATAAATTTTGTTGTGCGATAGCTTCGGCAAAAACCTCTTTACCAAGTTCTATTTCAATTGCAGATCTTAACCAATAATTATCTTCAATCATCGAGATTAAGCTGGTCTGTGATATCTGTTTATTGATCAACGACTCCAGTAAATGACTAAACTTATGCGTCGCGGTATCTAAACTACAAATTGACGAACTCCAGTTTAACTGTCTTGCTAACCTTTGGTCTAACATGACGTCTAACTTCTTTTCTGTGGCCGTTTTGTCATCATATTCAGAGCGAGCATAAGTACTAAAACATAAACTGCGGTAAAACACGTCGTTTACATCATCTAACAATATGCATTTAGCTAAATCATGAATTGAAGTCATAAATTACATTCTCACTCTGGTATAGAAATTATATTTTTGAAATTCATCAACTGGTCTAATAAGACTACAACATAGTAAATAAAAAGTTAACAGAGATGTATAGGGGAAAACCTAGATAAATAGTTAAATATGGGGTTGTAACTAAAAGGCCGATATAAAAAAGCTACTGATATCTGCACTGATACCAGTAGCTTAAATTTAACACTCTAATGACGGAGTGACCCCCTAATAGAGCTTGTTTGTAAAAGAATCTAAATAGTAACGGTTATTTAGATTTTGCAGCAAACTGTTCTACTTGCTTCCAAACTCGCATAAAGTTGCCAGACAGTATTTTCTTAATATCTGCATCTGAATAACCACGGTTCATTAAACCTTGAACTAGCTGTGGGAAGTAAGACACGTCTTTCAAGTCGCGCGGCAATGAATCACCAACACCATCGTAGTCAGAACCAATTCCGATATAGTCAACACCCACTAAGTTTTTAACATGATCGATATGATCAAGCACGGTGTCTAGGCTAGCAAATGGGTACGGGTTATTTTCTTTATATAACTTAGCTATACGTTCGGCTTTTTCTTCGCCCCATTTAGCGTTCTCTTTCTCGAGTTTTGCTTTTAACTTGTTTTGCCACTCTTGTGGCGCTGCCGACACAAAACTAGAGCCAAAGTTAATTTGAATAACACCACCGTTTTTAGCTAGTGCTTTGATCATCTCGTCATCCATATTACGCTCAAAACCCGGCGTAAACTTACGAAGTGAAGAGTGAGACGCAATAACGGGAGTTTGAGTTAATTCTAACGCTTGATAAAACGCAGCATCAGATACATGAGAAATATCAATCATCATACCAATGCGATTCATCTCAGGGATCAACTTTTTACCAAAATCACTTAATCCTTTCCATTGACGACGTAAGTCATATGAAGAATCAGAAATATGGTTAGATAACGAATGTGAAAGCGTAACATAACGAATACCACGTTCATGGAACATTGCTAAGTTTTCAAAACTGTTGGCGATAGGGCTGCCATTTTCCATCCCCATCGGTAATGAGATTTTACCTTGTTCAAACTGTGAGTATACATCGGCGGTAGAATACGCAACGGCAAACTTGTCCGGTGCACGTTGGGCAATTGCCTCTACTGAGTCAATTAACTGATGCGCTAACTGCACACCAAAATCTTTCCCTTCTCCTTCATAAGTCGCAGGAATATAAATAGACATAAACGGTGCATTTAATCCACCAGCAACCGCACGCGGATGATCAAAATCCCCGCCTTTTGTTGCTTTAGTAACATCAACCCACTTTTTATGTACTCGGTAAGGGACATCAATATGGCTGTCTAAGATAATGGTTTCATGCGCCAATTTTTTGGCTTTAGGGGTAACGTCTATGGCTTGAGCGTTAAAAGCTAAAAATGTGCTAATAGCTAACGCAACAATTGAGATAGTTGACTTCACTTTACTTCCTTATTTGAATTTATATTTCTCACGTAGGACAATACACTTCTATGGTATGAAAATAAACACGCTAAAAAACATTTAGTTTGGCTAGAATATTGCTTATTTAAGATGAATTTTCAGCATTTGGAACTTATTATGAATAAACTTTTACCTTTATCTATTATAACGCTAGCAATATTGGGGTGCGCGTCGAAAGGCCTGCCTGAAGAAAATATTTGTTTTAGTGATGAAGGTGAAGTCATGGACTGCCGCGAACTTTCTTCACATCTAACATTTAATACGTCCGGGAACAATTCAGTATCTTCCCCTGAAAAAGCTCAAGATCCAACTTTATTTAAATCAAATATTAACTTCGTACAGCTTAGCGAGTATGTTGAACAAATGGCAATGGAGTTGAAAAGTAAGTTGTCGCAAAATTTAACTTTACCAGTCGCAGTGACTTCATTTGTAACACTTGACTCTACACTCAATAATACAACCTTATTAGGGAATCAAGTCAGTGAGTATTTTATTAATGAATTAAAAGGAGTTGGAATACCTGTAAGTGATTACAAAGTTACAAGTTTTATTCAAGTCACTCCTAACGGTGACTTAGCAATGTCTAGAAGAATACATGAATTAAAAACAGATCTTAATATAGGTTATGTATTAACAGGGACTTTAATAGAAAATAAAAGCGGGATAATTATCAATTCTCGTATTGTATCGTTATCAACAAACAATGTCATTGCATCAGCATCAAAATTAGTGCCTACTTTAATTCAGTAAATATAATAAATACGAGGTTTATCTAGACTTAGAACTAAGCCTCGTAATTAAATTTAAAAATATACTTTTCTAAAGTAGGGACTATATGTTGAATTTGTTTTCTATAATTGACCCACTTATATCGAGAAGTTTGATATAAACTCTTTGAAACTTGGTTTTTTGAAGCCGTGCTTATCACCTTATTTTTAGCATGCTTTTGGTAATCTTTGTATTTAGAATCTTTTTCAAGTGATAAAAACGCCATCAACTTAGTCAATTCCATATCCAAGTTTTCAATCAAATCTTCGTAACGTATTTCGATTTTGTCGAGCTTAAACTCACGACAATTAAGCTCATAAAATTCAAAAATTTGCGCATAACGCTCTGCTATACTTTCTATGGAAAACAGAAAAGACATACTATAATTAATCTTGTTGGAGATTACTTATCACTACGTCTAAAGGGTGCCTTATATTTACAATCAACTTCGCTTCTGGAAATAACATATTTATTTATGGTAAATGTCCTATATTTAACGGCATTTTATCAATCAATACTTTGCCTTTATAAGTATCCCCTATTATTTTTTCAACTTCATCAAAGTATACTTTTTTTAGATGTATTAACTCTGTTGTATTTAATTTTGTTAGGCATTTAGGATAATCTTGATTTGTTATATTTTTAGCTGATTCTATTACTTTACTTATAGTTAAAGGTTCACTCAAAGTAACAATACTATGATGTGTACCTAACATCGTTTCTAAAAGTGTTGAGCCTGACCTAGGAAAACCAATCATAAATACAATTGATTGCTGAGTATATTCAGTCCTCTTTAAGTCTTTTAAATAAATAGAGTCATATTGTTTAATTTGATCAATTCGGTCCGTAAAGTTATGCTTTTCTAAATTGAACTTGGCTAATTTATTGAAGAGTTCAAACGAAATATCATAGTTTCCTAATTTCTCATGAGCCTGTGCAAGTAATTTTATATGGAGTAATTGAGGGTGGAACCAATTAGATATCGAATCTTGCTTTTGTCCAGTTAATAGCTTTATGACCTCATTATAGTCTTTATTTGCTAGAGCTAGACTTGCAACAAGTATTTTAAACCAAGTATGAGCTTCATATTTCGCATATAATTGTAGAATTACAGCTTCTGCTTCTTTTACTTCATTCAACTCTATAAATAAAAGTACGATGTATACAATGTAACCTTCATGAAGTGTATTTAGGTGTAATGAGTACTCCTGTGCATACTTTAATGAACTAGATTTAATAAATTTTTTAACTGCTAAATTACACTATAATTACTTTAAGTAAGCGCGGACAAAAACCGTCTAAAGTTAAAAGTCTAGATGCCATCATTTCTAGTGTTTTAAAATCTGAACCTTCCAACAAATTTCACAATATGCTTTTAATATTGTAACTGAAACTATTGAGTCATTTTTATCAGTGTTTCATCAATCAAATTTTTAACTTGTAGAGGTTATTTGGGGATCACATTCTATTAGTACGAAACTAAGGTAGATATTTTTAACTAATTGTTATATTGCACATAGTCAATACCACATGGGGCAACATCAGATAGCCTGTATGATTGCTCTAATTGTTTTTTAATAAAATAAAAATCCTTATTCTCTGAAAATAAATGCCCCGCTAAAGGCATTAATTTAACCCCATCAATAATATGCCTTGCTTGTCCATGTATTTTAAGCAACACAGTGTCTTTTGAAATAACTTTCACGACTCCAAAACTATTGTCTGAAAAAGTACAGACCCAATCGCCTTCGTTAATTTTCTTAGTTTTAGCAAATAACCAAGTTTGCTGCTTTTGATAAGAATGAGGTAATTTACTTTCTTCTTGTTCAATTAGAGATTGGATTACTTGTTTATAAGGGGTTTCTACTGAAAAATTAGTATTTAAAATACCGTTAGGTATACCATTTGAGCCCTCTCGATAAGGAAGATCATTTATATCAGTCATCGCCGTCTCTCCATAAGGGAGATCATTTATATCATTCATCACAGTCTCTCGATAAGGGAGATCATTTATATCAGTCATCGCAGTCTCTTGATTAATGCCATCATTAGGATAACTGTCCAATTCATATCTATTACCTGATTCGAAGATATTGCTATTTTCGATAAAGGTAATAAATTTGTCAGCTTCTAACATTTCTTCAAAATACCCAATAAATTCACCTAATGAATTAAATGATTCATTTTTCTCAACAATCCAGTTTAAATATTTTTTAGTTTCTGAAGGTGATTCAGATTTTAATAAATTCATGTGATCACTGAGCTGAGTTAAACGTCCATAAAAACGAAAAAACTGTCCTTCTTGTTGTTCAAAGAAATTAGATAATAAACTACCTAAGAACTGTTCCTTTGTATTATATTTTGAAAGTGACTTGCAGTCGTCTTTACAAGCGAACCTTGTCATAAACTGTGAAGATAATAAGTCTAAATCTGAATTACCATTAATTGGTGATAATTTAATATTTTTGAGTTCATATTCCAGCCCTTCAGTCCCTTCCACTACTTGTATGTTAGCGGTGATAGTTAACCCCCAATAGCTAAGTTCAATATTGCTATATCTAGCCAATTCTCTCCAGGCTGTTATATCTGCAGCATGACGATAACCCGCTTTGTCTAATTTTGTTTGGCACCCTAATAACAAAAGGAAGAATACTAAAACAATAGTTAACTTATACAATTTAAGTCACCTTATTATAATATATCAATATGGCATCGTTTAATTCATATGACAGGCTTCCGTTTAATCTGTCTGCAACAAATAAAACCCCACCTAAATAAATATCTATAATCCCGGATGCTCCACTATTAATAGTAACAAACTGGTTATATATCAGGTCTACCTGTTCTAGGTCCGATATAAATCGTCCCTTAGGTTGGTATGTTATACCGTCATTAGCCACTTCTTCTCTTCTATCCACTCTTATTTGATAATTTTCATTTGGGTTAACTGTCAATCTATAATGGCCAGGGGTTCCCACTGGGTTACTATTACATAAACTACCAACACCTATTGATACTATATTTCCGGTATCCCAATCCATTTCACAACCACCTGCCACAGGCAGTAATTGACCAAAATTTATCTCATCAATTTGTACCATAGTTGCTGCATAACTTAACGGTGAAATAATCAATATAAACCAGCAAATTACAAAAAACGACTTGTCAAAAATACGCATACTATTTACTCCAAACGACTTCTAGGTAATTGTTAGTATCTACTAAAAAACCATCAACATTAAGCTGCCGTAGAAACAAGTCAGCTTCTTCTTTAGTAAAAAATGTACGACTAACAACACAATACAACGATTGTTCACCAACAATTTTCGTTGCAACGTATAATTCATCCACTGTTTCTATGCCTTCAGCCAATTGTTTAGCATTTTCTAAACTATTCGCAGCAAGAAACTGTACTTTCCAACCTTGCAATATGTATTCCTCTGCTACTTGAGTTTTTACACGATAACCTAAGCTTGAATAGTTAGCCTCACCAACCGCAATTGCTTCAATTTCCGATTCAAAAGTGCCCACCTCAAACCTATATACAACATCGCCTTCTTCATTCATAGCTCGATGTATTTTGTCATTCACGATCCCCTGGGCTTTGATGTATCTTTTTAAACTTAGCAATGTTTTAAAATTCCCTACAGAGAGAAGGAAGTTTGTGGGTTGTGACATTCCATCTATTTGATTTATTGCTCCTTTGTCTACACCATAATTTGAAAACTCACGGTGCTTTTGAGCATTCAAAATGCGATTCCGAAGCATTATTCTATTTTCTTGAGTTACTTTTTGTCTAATTCGGCGAAATTCTCCCTCTCCTAAACGATCAGAAAGATACGGAGCTTTAAATCCACCTTTTGGCGGTAAGTGAATCAATTTATCGTTATCTTCAACAGTTTGCTCATAATTGTCTTCGTTTAATTGAACCTCTAATAACGGTGCATTATGTGCAGCAATTCCACTTTGTCTTGTTAATTCAATATTAGGTAACAAAACAAAACCACCAGTTAAAGGTGCTTCAAAGCTAAAACCTCTATAGCCAGAGTTATAACCTTGCTCAAGTAACCAGTCCTTTTCAATGTACAGTTCATATTCACCTGGCATTAAATTGTAAAAATTAACATATCCATCCATATCCGAATCGACAAAGTATTCATCCCCAGTCGCTAAATTCTTAGCCACAATAGGCACACCAGAAAGTTCTCTATAACCACCCTCTGAGCTAGAGAGAACAAAAAATTCCACTTCGGTACTCAAGTAAAATGGTAAATTTATGACTTGCTGTGAGCCTGGGTGGTTATATATCAAATAATCTTGGTTTAACGTATCAGCTCCTGATACCCAATTTGCACTCAGTGCGGTTGTTCCGTGTCTTGCACCAAACAAAAGTGCTCTCCCATTTTCATTTGTCTCGACATTTTCCCACCCCTTTTCTCCTGTAAACGAAACGCCTTCAAGGTTGTAGTCCAATGCATCCGGAATACCGTTTAATCTACGATCTAAATACGCATGAACATCTAATGTTCCGGCTCCTCTCATAGAGTTTTGGCTGAAGACTAATTGATTGTTGTAATAATCATATCCGAAGTTGAACGAAATTCCCGCTCTGGCATTCCATTGTTCAGTAGAACTATATGTAGTACCGAATGTGAAAAAGTGGGTTGGTTGTTTCCAAGCTAGGTTATATCCTAATTGCCAAATATTTTCGTTACCAAAAGAGCGACCGGATAATTGAAGGTTTTGATTGGTGGACTCAGTTCTTACGTAATAATGAAACGAAGCAGATATTGACTCTTGATTGAATTCATTAAGCTCTTTAATGTTATATGGCACATCAACTTTAAAACGCATATTAGCATTAAGTCTAGAAACCAGACTAAGGTTACCTAACTGCGCTTCCTCTCCATTATCATCCTTGAAGGTTAAAGAGTTAGACATATTATAACCAAATCCAGCGAAATTTATCCGATGAGTAAATAACTTGATAACGCTATTATCTCTTTCCAAATGGTTATAGTTAAAGTAGTTTGTAATACTTCCAGTTCTTAAGTTGTAAGTTGAATTTAAATCAAAATTTGCACCACTGTCTGATTTATACTGAAATATAAGGCTATCATTGGGTAAAATGGAAGTGGCAATGCTCGAAGTTTGCTCCCAACTACTCTCCACTAAATTAACTGTGTTACTAATATACCAGTCAGGTAAACTCACTTGGTTGACAATTCGATAAGAAACACCTTGGTTTTCATCATGTAGATTGCTGATATTAGCTTGTGCACCAAGTAACCAACTATCGAGTACCCCATATTGAAACGCACCTGTGACCGCATCTATATTAAACTCATCTAAATTTACGTCTAATAATGAACTTTCATACTCAAACAAACTTAAGTTGAATGATTTATCGCCTTTGGCCAACGCCGTTTTCCGCGCTTCTATTTTTTCAATTAGCTCTTCACGTTCACCATAGGGACCGAACATAACGATTTTAAACTCGTTATTACCGTAATAAAGCTCTACATTTTCAAATTCAATGATTCCATCATTTGGAATAACAATAGAGCGAATAAAAACATCATTATGAAATATATCGGCTTCCCAACCAGGTCGACCAACTTTCTCGAAACTTGTTGTAAAATTTTCATGGTAATTTCTACTGGCATTGCGAGAAAGGCTAATACCTAAACCTCGACTTTCTTCGTTTGATAAAGACGCGGCTCGGCTGAAAATATCCCCAAAGCTATATTGATCCCAAATGCCAAAAAATTTCTCTCCTTGATGAGATGGATAGCGACTTAATCTGGTATGGGAAAAAAGCTCGTTTTCTGTTTTTGTTAAAGTGATCAGGGTAGAATGGTAAGCCAAGTCAGATACCGACTGTAAACTGCCTGTTAAGTACTCATTACCGGTATCATTATTTCTGTAATCAATTACCGCAGTCCCCGTTGGTACTGAAAATAAACTGTATTTATCAGGCACCGTAATAACGGCATTCTTACCTGTACCGTTAGCGTCAGAGCTATTGTTGCCAACAAGGTATTCGTTAATTGATCTTTGTTTATTATTTAATTTGATTTTTTTATAAGGAAAGTCTTCTGTATGCCCGTTAAAATCTAGTGTTAATTTTTGAGTGCTAACCGTAGCAGTTGTTTCTAACACTTCTTCTAATAACGATAATGGAATAAAAGTGTATATCCCATCATTGAACCATAAGCCAGTTTGATCTGATAGGGGCTCATTTTCGATTTTTAATAATACCTCTGTTTCACTATCAGAAAATGTAATAAGCAATTGACCATTATTTAAAATATATTTGATTCGCAAACTATCTAGGATCGGCGTGACAGCAATATAAGTGCTGCCGTCTACCACATATGCATCAATGGCCCGAGCGACATTAGCCCCTCCATCTTTAATATCAAATAAATAAAACTCTGCGCTATTCAGTACATTATCATCTAACTTGCTAAGCGTCGCACCAAAAGCTTGCCAACATGATAATAAAGATAATATACAAAAGAGTCTTACAATTGATTTCATAATATTAGTTGCCTATGGGTGATTCTTCTTTAATATTCCCTGACTCTTTTATTTCATTAAACATAACCTTCAATGGCATATCAGTTTCAGACTCTAAATCGAACTCTAATTGCTTTGCTCCCTGTCCAGGGTAGTGAGAAATCTTTTTTAGCTCTCGAATAACCGCACCAGTTTTCTGACTTCCGATAGTGACATCTCCAGTCACAGAACGCTGCCCTGACACAATCATCTCAGCAAAAACTTTATTACCTTGTTTTGTTACATTAGCAAAACTAACTTCTGACTTCAGCTCGGCGGTTCGCACTATTAAAGGAATATTCTGAACGAGTGTCGGTGTGATCTTAACTTTTTCTAGCGATTCGTTACTTTCCTCTTTGCAAATAATTGCAACCGCACCTATGTATTCTCCATCTTCAACTCCAGGCTTACGACGATATATAGCCCTAAATTCTTGAACCTTTCGTACCCCCAATTTAAATCGACTGGGCGCTAATCTAACCATTCTTTCCGGACTAGGATTATTAGACTCACCACTTGTAGCTAACACTAACTTCCCATTCGCTACATCTAAATTTCTTACTTCAATTACACAGTTCAACGGTTTATCATCGGAATTAATAACACTCATCGAAGTGAATTTAAGCTTTGGGGATAAAAACAATCGTGTTTCTGTAACAGTAACCGATTTAACATCGGCACTAACAAAAACCGTCAATGCAATAACAAATAACTTTAATAAAATTGACTTTCTACACATTAGATTTTCCTAGATTGTGAGCTTAAATGTTTGTTTTAATTGATAGGGGCCGGTTTCTTCAAACTCAATTGCAATACCTTTATGAGAGCTATATTCAGCTGGGATAGATAAGTTTAACTGTTTCATATCTGAATAGAGCACAGCACTTTTTTTCAATTTCAACAAACGCTCACCATCTTCATTAACAAGATAAACGTCACCGTATATTGAGCGGGTTCCATTATGAATAAGGTTAACGGTGAATTTTTCACTGGTACGCTTATCTACTTCTAAACTCAAATCGACCGAGTAGTCTTTACTGTCACCAGTTCTGATCACAACAGGTACGGCTAAATCAAGCAAAGCACTGAATACCCCCTGACCTTCAACACTAGACTGTTGTTTACGACAAGAAAAAACAGCATATGTACGAAGCTCGTTACTATTATCATTTGGAACTCGTCTATATGAAAATGAAATATAACGGGTAGAGTTTGGGTCAATCATGAACGTTTTAGGAGAATACTTAAGTCTATCTAACGGTGCCTTTGATAATTGCTCTTGCTCTTCAACTGTTAGTTTTTTGACACCACCAATACCATCATAACGTCTGTTATTAAATTTTATTTCACAAACTTCAGGCGTATTTGAGCTGTTCCTTATTGGAAACTTCTTATGGCGATTATCTTCATCAAGATAAATTCGGAATGCTCCAAGCGAGGCAGCACTCACATTTGACACGCAAACGACTAACAAAAAAATAATTATCGACTTCATAACCCCTTAATCCTCAAATAATTTAATGGAGTCTTACCATACCACTTTAATGCAAATTAAAGACCAGTTTTATAAAGATAGGGAAAAGAAGAACGGAATGTATGATATGGACGAAAAGTCCTGTAATGATACGCTACTACTAAACTTCCAAAATACAAAAAAGCCAACGATTTCCATCGTTGGCTTTTTGCTTAAAAAACTGAAACTAATAAAAACTATATAGTTTCACTGTCCTTCACTTTATTGATAAATAACGTTTACATCAAAATCTGCAGTGTAAGCACCATCGGCTGTTAACGCTACCTGATTTTGAATTGAACCACCAACAATAATACGAGTGCGACCTGCTGGTAAATTAGCTGTTAAGTCAGGAGAGACTTGAGCATCTTGACCAGAACCTACACCGTTAGTTATTTGATCAAAAGTCGCTGTATCACTTGCTGTAAAATCAGCTACCCAAGCGTCAGGTGTAAATGATATATCATTTGCCGTTCCTGCAATAACTTCAACCGTTACACCCGCATCAGCATATGCAGAAACTTCAATAATACCAGCTTGACCATTTGCATCAGGATCACCACACCCTGCGCTTAGTTCTCCTGAGGCCGTATAACCTGTAGGCGTACCTACACCTATTTGAGCTGCAGATAATGTTTCTGTACCTGCACCTACAGGGTCTAGCGTACAAGTAGCCGCAGGCGTTAAAGCTAGAACTGGACCAAATGCTACAGGTCTGATTTCAGTTAGAGTAATTTCAGCTAACGTATCAAAGGATAAGGTAGTTGTGAAATCAGTAGCTAACGCATTTGTTGTTAAACCAGCCAATACTAATGGTAAACTTTTCTTAATTACATTTAGAGTTTTCATTCTATTCTCCTACCTTATTCGTATGTCACAGTAACTACAATCGAGTCAGAAACTGCACCAGCGGGGATTGCAGTACCATCAAACTCTAAAATACCAGCAAGTAATATATGTGTTTGACCAGTATTATCCTCAGCGTCTGCACCATTTTCATTATCACCAGTACCGATTGATAGTCCAACACCAGTTACTGAAGTTACCCCGTCAAAATCTTTACAAGAGTCTGCACTAGCAGTTGCGGTACCATCAAAATCAACCACACAAGTTTGGTCACCAGCTTTATACGTCCAACCTGTACCGACAACATCTGGAATATCAACAGATACCGTTGACCCAGCTACACCGTCTACTTCCAACACCATATAAGAACCTGAACTATCAGCTGAATCATCGTCGCCTAAGCAACCTGTTGAAGTGCTAGCAATATCACCTGGACGGTGTGCTACTGGTGTTCCAGCAGTATCATTTATAACACCTGTTGCTGTAATAACAGTTGCAGCATTATTAGTATTAGTTGCGTCACCATCAACGTTGATACCTAATTCAGATTCAAAAGCATTGGTCGCACCAACAAGTATACACTCATCACCATTGCCTGGGTTTAACTTTATTTTATCACCAAAAGATATACTAGCATCACCTAACGTTGCGTGCTGAGTAATAGTTACGTCTGAAACAGCTCCTGCTGTCATAGTAAATGTATCTGCACTAGCAACAAAGGCATTACCCAAGCCTAATATTAAGGCACTTGCTACTAGCGTCTTTTTCATTTTAAATTTTGGTTGCATAACAACCCTCCTACATGATTTATTTTAGTAATGACCTAGATAGAAAAATTACTATTTAACATTTCTAACATGTTTAATGTATCGACTCGTTAAATAAAAGCTTTAGATCTTTTTCCCTTTTTTTTAAAATATGATTTTTTTCCTTAATTAACATGGACTTATAATTATTTAGATAAAAAAAAACAGCTAATATCAGCTGCCTTTTTTATCTACTGTGCGGTATAAACTGGAATACCGTCGTTGTTATTGCTTTTCATAATGTGATTACTGATGGCACTAGGGATAAATCCTTGTGCACTGGCAACAATTGCTTTTGATTCCATACCTACGATTCTAGCGTTGACCATAATTCCTTGTTGATGTCTCACTAAAGTGCCGGTTAATACATAACGAATTGGAATGTCTGGGGAAAGATCTATGTAATCTTTACTCAGTACAAAATCACCACCAGGCGTAACCCTAATGTAATCTGTTGCTTTAAAGTCAACAACGGGGATCCCTAATTTATGAACCTCATGCATAAAACCTTCAGATATTTGATTGCCTAATAGAGAAGCACTTTGGTAGTTACTGTCTAAAAAGACAAAACTAGACACGGCCATTGGCGTTGAGGCATTAACGTATTGCAGGTTAGTTAAAAGATCCTGCATGATCCCTCTAACATAATGGTTAACGTTTTTTGTATTAGCGGCTTGTCCGTTGTGACTGCCCATTTGTCCGTTAGAACTTGAGCTCCACTTATCTTGGTATTGGTTTTGAAAGTTAGCGCTATTTTCAAGAGGATCAGCGGATCTTAATAAGCTGATCTTATTTGTTTCGGGTTGACTTGCACCACTATTAATTGATGCTTCCACTTGTTGATCTTCGAAGTCTGTCCATTTATCTAATGATGCACAGCCATTTAGTAACGACAGTGCAATACTACCTATAATTAATTTTTTCATAATACCCCCTAGTATTCCCCACGGTAAATTTGGTTATCGTTTAGCTGAACTTTTGAATGACTCCACATACTATTGGTAGCTATATAGTCAGTAGCCGCTGCAACTAAGCTTTTATCTTCAATTCGGATTAATCGTGCATTCACCATAAGTGAGTTTTGTTGAATGCTATAAGTACCTGTTAACATATACTCAGCATTGATTTTTTGATCTTGCATTACTTGCGTTCTAGATAACATGACGTCGCTATTTGGTGTCATCATGATTGATGGTAACGCTCTATGTTCAATTACTTTAAGGCCCGCTTGAGTAGATAAAGTGATAAAACTCTCTTGAATTTGTAAGCCTATTCTTTGCAGATTTGAGTTTTTCTCGTGTTCTAAATTAGACACTGGCAAAAATGTGCCGACTACCACCGGACTGTGAACATCCAAGCCGATCGACGTATCAAATAGCTGTCTCGCCATTCTTTCTACGCTTTGATGTAACGTTCCTTCTAACGTTTCAGGTTCATAACCTTTACGCTCTAGAACCTCAATTTGTTTCTTTTGAAACGACGCTACTTCATCAGAAATCGTTGTACAACCAGCCAACACAGTAACTAGTATTATGAATAAGTATTTCATAATCACTCATCTATTAATTAAATAATCTGATTTGAATTAGCAATAAGAGTGCCAGAAAATTGGCGATGGTTGGAACATGCCCTATTTATAATAGCGCTGAGGATTCACTGCAATTTTATACAATAGTAATTTAATTACACTTTTATGCTTATTTTTAAGCAATTGCTGAAAAATAAGCCATACATTTATAGTGAATAATGCAAAGTTTCGTTATTATGTTTCATTCTGTTAAATAAACGAAGACTTCAATTCATATGCTTGATCAGATTTTAGCTTATTTCTCCATCTCCCCAGACAGCATTCTTATTTATGGCACTCACAACAAAGCAATGGTTGCTTTGTCCTTGTTTATCGCCATTTTGTCATCGTTTATGGGGTTGCAACTGGCGACTCAAGAAGCCAAAGACATTTCCATCGTACGTAGGAATATTACCTTATTAGGTGGTAGTGTTGCATTAGGTGGTGGTATTTGGTCTATGCATTTTATTGGTATGTTAGCGTTTGAGTTATGTACCGTGGTCGATTATAACGTTTCATTAACTTTATTCTCTATGTTGCCAGGCATAGCCGCATCGTTTGTTGCATTAAATCATATACAAAAACACACCAATGGTATCAAACCTCTTATATGGGGAGGCGTGTTGGTTGGTTCGGGAATAGGTGCTATGCACTATACCGGCATGGCTTCAATGCAAATGGCGCCTTTGCTTCGTTATGATTTATCTATTTTTATCTTATCTATAATAGTGGCCGTTACCTTTGCTATGTTGTCATTATGGATCCGTACTGGTTTGTTAAAAATCTGGGGACAAAAAGGTTGGCAAGCTAATTTAGTTGCCAGTGTCGTAATGGGATTTGCTATTGCGGGTATGCATTACACTGGCATGGCTGCTGCTCGTTTTGTTAAACCACCTGGATTAGAACTTGGCGACCAAACCAGTGAAATGTCCTTTTATTTAGCGCTAGTGGTTTCCATTACTACTATCGTGATCATCACACTTATTTTATGTATTAATGTGATCTACAAATACCGTGATATATCCCGCCAAGCCAGTTTAAGTGAGCATAGATTGCGTTCTATGATGAATACAGCGGTTGATGCAATTATTAGCATAAATAGCAAAGGGATTATTGAAAACGTAAATCGTGCCACCGAAACATTACTAGGTTGGCAACCTGAAGAATTGATTGGCAATAATGTAAAAATGTTAATGCCTAACCCACATCATGATGTACATGACGGTTATATCAATCAATATTTGAAAACCGGCGAAGCAAAAATCATTGGCGCTAGCAGAGAAGTGCAAGCACTGCATAAAGATGGCACCTTGATAGATATACGATTAGCCATTGGCCATGTGAAATTAGAAAAAGATAGTTTTTTTGTTGGCTTTATGTCCGACATTCGTCAGCGGATTGAGATGGAACAAGCCCTTCGTGAAAATGAAGCTAAATTCAGATCGTTAATTAGTAATATTCCAGGCATTGCTTACCGTTGTTTAAACGAAAAAAACTGGCCTTTATTGTTTATCAGTGATGCGGTTGAAGAAATTACAGGGTATCCAGCTAAGGACTTTTTACCGCCTAATAACAAACGTAATTTTTCGGATTTATTCCACCCTGACGATGTCGATTTGATTTCTTCGAACCAAGTTGTGGATCAAATGTTCAATCTAGAATATCGAATTATCACTAAAAATGGTGATATTCGTTGGATGATGGAATTTGGTAATCATATTACCGACGATGAAACCGGAGAGATTTGGTTAGACGGTTTCATTATGGATATCACTGAGCGTCAAAATATGGAACAACAACTCAGAGAAGCCAAAGAAATAGCAGAAGAAGCAGCAGAAGCGCGCGCCGCGTTTATGGCAAATATGAGCCATGAGATTAGAACGCCAATGAATGCCATTATTGGTTTTAGTGACATTTTATTAGAAACAGAACTAAAACCCGACCAGCTTAAACACATGAATGTTATTAACAATGCTTCTAAATCATTATTACATTTATTAAACGATATTTTAGATAGTGCAAAACTCGACAAAGGTAAGTTAGAGCTTGAGTTAAGACAATTTTCATTAATAGAAGAAGTCGATGCGGTCATCTCTACATTATGGTTACAAGCCAGAAATAAAGGTTTAGAGCTAAATGCCGACATTTCTCGCAAACTAAACGGGTTTTATTTAGGTAGCCCTGAACGCATACGACAAGTATTAACGAATTTAATTGGTAATGCGGTTAAATTTACCGAGTCAGGCCGAGTGACGGTTTCGGTATACCCTGTTGGTGATAATAATGTAAGGTTCGAAATAGAAGACACTGGTATTGGCATGGACGAGCAACAGCTTAAATCTGTATTTGAAGCCTTTACCCAAGCCGATGCATCCATGAGTCGACGTTTTGGCGGAACGGGCTTAGGGACCACCATTAGTAAACAACTTGTTGAATTAATGGGTGGGGAAATAAATGCACAGAGCGAACTTAATGTTGGTACTAAGTTTTACTTTGAACTTCCGTTACCACAAGTCAAACACAAAGTTGAAAAACAGCAAGTCACTCAGGTTAAGTTACCGCCATTAAAAATATTAGTGGTGGATGATATCCAACAAAATATAGACTTATTAACCTTGTTACTTGAACGAGATGGCCATACCGTTGTGACCGCCCGAGACGGAAAACAAGCATTAGTACGTATGTCTGATTGCAAAGAAATCCAATTAGTATTAATGGATATTCAAATGCCAGTCTTAGATGGCTTAAATGCCACTAAACAAAGACGTGAATACGAAAAACAACATCAACTCCCTCAAATGCCGATAATCGCGTTAACCGCAAGTGTATTATTAGACGACAAATTAGCGGCTGAACAATCAGGCATGCAAGGGTTTGCAAATAAACCGGTGGATTACACTTTATTAAGTAATGAAATTGCTCGAGTGTTAGACATTGATGTCGAACTGTCTCCTGTTACGGTTGATAATAACAAGGCCGATTTATTAATGGATGAGACTAAAGGTGAAGCACTGTGGGGAAGTTTAGATGCTTATTATCAGCAAATATTAAGCTTTATAAATAGTCAAAGTGTTGCAATTACGGATCTAAAACAAATAATAGTTTCTGAAAGCTGGGACAAAGTAACGGCCGTTGCCCATTCACTAAAAGGTGTGAGTGGTAATTTAGCCTTAGTAAAATTACAACGTCTTTTTGCGCAACTTGAATCTGTCGTCAGCAGCCACCCAGAACAATGTATTTCTGTTTATGAAACTATTGATGTTGTTTTTACCGAGTTAACCGACAAAGTAAACTCGTGGAAAAATAACGATCAAAATGTGGCAACATTTTCTGAAGTTGATCAAGATGCGTTAATCAGCTTACTCAATCAGCTACACACAAAGGCGCAAGAAAATGAAGCTGAAGAAACTGATCTCGCTGAACTGTTAACATACAGTGAATCCGAATACCGTAGCGATATAAATAAAATTTATAACGCATTAAATGATTTTGAATTTGAATATGCTCTGGAGCATATAGTAGCGCTTAAACAACGCCTAGAAAGTAAGTGAAGGTAAAGTAATGGAAAACAAACAAGCAACCATTTTAATTGTCGATGATGAACCGGCTAACTTACGCGTTTTAAAACAGATTTTACAACAAGATTATCGATTGATTTTTGCTAAAGGCGGTCAAGAAGCATTACGTTTAGCACACGATAAAAAACCAAATCTAATACTATTAGATATTATGATGCCTGATATAACTGGGTTAGAAGTCTGTAAGCAACTGAAAGCCGACCCTGTCACCACAAAAATACCCGTTATTTTTGTGACGGCATTGAACGATCATGATGATGAAGCTCAAGGATTAGAACTTGGTGCAGTTGACTACATAACCAAACCAGTATCAGCCCCTGTAGTTAAAGCTCGAGTCGCGACGCATTTATCACTTGTGCAAGCCGACGAATTAAGACGAACTCGTCTGCAAGTCATACAGCGCTTAGGGCATGCATCGGAATACAAAGATAATGAAACAGGCATGCACGTAATGCGCATGAGTCATTATTCTCAGGTTCTGGCGCTTGCTTATGGATTCTCAGAACAACGGGCTGACGATTTACTTCATGCAGCACCTATGCATGATTTAGGAAAAATAGGCATTCCAGATAGCATTATGCTTAAACCAGGCAAGTTAACTGACGAAGAGTTTGATGTGATGAAAACGCATCCCGTTATTGGCGCTCATATTTTAGGGGACGATGACTCAGACTTGATCAGTTTAGCCAAAGTAGTCGCCCTAACCCACCATGAAAAATGGGATGGTACCGGCTACCCAAATGGTCTAGCCGGTAAAGATATTCCAGTTGAAGGCCGTATCGTTGCAATCGCTGATGTATTTGATGCCTTAACGAGTGTTCGACCATATAAAGACGCTTGGTCAATAGAAAGGGCTGTAGAGTTAATACAAAATGAAAGTGGGAAACACTTTGATCCTGAGCTGGTTAGTTTATTTGTTCAGGAACTAGATAAAATGCTAGAAATTAAACAACGCTGGAAAGATGAATAACTAAATTTTTCCAATAAAAAAGGCAAATCCATGGCCCTTGTAACAATGCCTGTGTTTTTGCCTTTTTTTATATGTATTGGTTTATTTATGTCAAAAGGGATTTACGCTTACGTTATACCGAAAATGGATACGCAATAGGTGGATGACACTCATACCCTTCTACTTCGAAATCATCCATAGTTACCCAAGTTTCTAAATCTTCTAATGATTTTATCTTTGGATTGATAATTAACTTTGGTGACGGAAAAGGGTCACGTTTTAATTGAACGTCACGCATCAATTCGAGTTGATCTTCATAAATGTGAGCATTCACTATCTTGTGATAAGCTTTACCAGCTTTATTCCCCGTTATTTGCGCAACTAGAGCTAATAATACAAATACTTGCACCTGATTGAAATTAAGCCCTAACGGCACGTCACACGAACGCTGATAACTGGTTAAATATAAGGTGTCGCCTAATAACGAGAATGTGTGTGTGTGCATACAAGGACGTAAACATCCCATATGAAACTCACCTGGGTTATAAAAAGATAAAATTTCACCGCGATCATCAATTCCGTTAGAAAGATCATCAACTAACTTCTTAAGTTGATCAACAAAACCACCATCTGGTTTAGCCCAACGACGGCCTTGGACGCCATAAACTCTGCCCATATCATCCTCACCTTTTCGGTGTGGGTTATTCAGCCAAACGTCATTTTCATTGGCATTGGCATTCCACGTATTACAACCTATAGAACGAAAATCCGCCGCGTTATCATATCCACGAATATAACCAAGTAACTCAGCAATCGCCGCTTTCCAATAGCTCTTACGCGTGGTGATCATTGGAAACTCGTTAGCACCAACATCATAATTTAATTCTGCATTGATAACCGTTAAACAACGTTTACCAGTACGTTTGTTTTCAATCCAAGTGCCTTCGTCAACAATACGTTGGCATAACTCTAAATATTGTTTCATGTGTTTAATTCCTGGTTTCGAGTTTCGAGTTTCGAGTTTCGAGTTTCGAGTTTCGAGTTTCGAGTTTCGAGTTTCGAGTTTCGAGTTTCGAGTTTCGAGTTTCGAGTTTCGAGTTTCGAGTTTCGTAAAGTTAATTTTATTATCAGTCTTTGCAACGATAAATAGCTTATATGTCGCTTTTAGCTTTTAGCTTTTAGCTTTTAGCTTTTAGCTTTTAACTTTTAGCTTTTAACTTTTTGCTTTTAGCTCGTTACTCGCAGCTCGAAACTCGAAGCTCATACCTCATAACTTAATTCTATTGTGCTTTTTTGCTATCTAGCTTAAACGCTAACGCCATTATGATCGCTCCAGCAAATACCATAGGCAGTGACAGCCATTGTCCCATCGACATACCTAAGGTTAATAATCCTAAATGATCATCTGGCTGACGGAAGTACTCAACAATAAAGCGGAAACAGCCGTATCCTAATAAGAATAACCCACCAGCAGAACCTACTGCACGCTTAGAACGGGTATACCAAAAGACAATAATAAATAAAACGATGCCTTCTAAAACAAACTCATATAACTGTGACGGATGACGTGGCAATGGGCCTGCGCCAGGGAATACAATTCCCCAAGGAACATCTGTGGTTCTGCCCCATAACTCACCATTTAAGAAATTGCCAAATCGCCCTGCACCTAAACCAATTGGTACAAGCGGGGCAACAAAGTCACCAATTTGAAATAAGGTAAGTTTGGTTTTTCTGGCAAACAGTATTAAAACAAATATGACACCTAATAAACCACCGTGGAATGACATTCCACCTTGTTGGATTTGGAATAAATACAACGGGTCTTTGAGGAATAAATCAAATTGATAAAAGAACACGTAGCCAAGTCGACCACCAAGTACCGCGCCCATAAACCCATAAAAGATTAAGTCGCTAACTTGTTGTTCGCTAAATGGCGAACGTTTGGCTTTCACTTCTCGCATGGCTAACCAATACGCAAAACCTAATCCCACTAAATACATTAAGCCATACCAACGAATAGCAACGGGCCCTAACGACACAATAATTGGGTCGATTGCAGGAAAAATTATAGGATCTGATAACACGGATATAACCTCAACTTTAATAAATTACACCATCAACTTGTTGACGGTGTTATGTTTAAACTACGAACAAACTGATTACGTTAGTTGGTCGAACAACAATTTAGTTGCAACTAACATCATAAACACAGCAAATACTTTCTTTAACTGTGCTTGATTTAACTTTTGCCCGACTTTAACACCTAAAGGCGCTGTAAAATAAGAAAATAACATGATCATCAGCGCCGTTGGCCAATGTACATATCCAACAAACTCACTGCTGTCTGTCCACCCATAACCACTGATGAAATACCCAATTGAGCCAAACATGGCCACAATCATTCCACATGCTGCAGCAGCGCCAATTGATTTGCGGATATTGACCCCGACAACCGTTAAATACGGTACTAAAATCGCTCCGCCACCTAACCCAGCAATTGCAGCTAAAAAGCCAGTGAACAACCCACCAAACGCCAAAACGTTAGTAGACGGGATGTTGTCGCTTTCAGGATTTGTTTTACTGCCCGTGGCAATTTGAATGGCTAATACAAACAGTAATATGGCAAACACAGAGGTTAATAATGAACTGCCCATCCATATTGCAATATAAGGTGCTATAACAGAACTCAATGCCACAGTGATAGCAATGGGTAAGGTAATATTTTTATGAACATTCCCTCTTTTATAATGGCTTCTGGCAGACGAAAATGCAGTCACCACTATGGTTAATAAGGAAGTTGCCACCGCAATAATAGCAATATTATCTGATGTGACTTGTGGTAGTAGCGGTAACAAATATAACAAAGCAGGTACTAATACGATCCCTCCTCCTATGCCTAACAAGCCAGATAAAAATCCTGCCATTATTCCTAAAATAGGGGCGATGTATAATATTTCTAACAAATGACTGTACTGCCTATATTGATATAACTAACCGATAATTAGGGTTAAACATAATGACGGTTAATTAAAACTTCTTTTATTTACCTGCTCGTAATATACCTGCAGCACCAATATTAAGAATGTATCGGTTCACTCTGAACTTCACTTGATCTGGTCGAGTGCAATTTAAGATATCATCCGCTAGCTCTTTCAAGTCTTCTGAGTTTGATTTTTTCAATACCCATTTCACTCTTAATAAGTTTTTCGTATTCATGCTAAGTTGAGTAAACCCCATCCCTGCAAGTAACATAGCGCCACCTGGATCACCAGCTAACTCACCACATACACTGCAAGGTATACCAATTTCTTTGGTTACATCAGCAATCATCTTAATCGCATTAAGCACCGTTGGATGGTAGGCATCGTAAAGGTTTGCAACCTTGTCATTATTCCTATCAACCGCCAATAAATATTGTGTTAAATCGTTGGTACCAATTGAACAAAAATCAACTTTGCCTTTCAGCTGTTTTAATTGAAACAGCATAGAAGGTACTTCTAACATCACACCAAACTTAGGTTTAGGTACAATCGCCGCGGCATCAGCTTCTTGCAGCTCATCTTGAACTTCAAAATAAGCTTGATTAAATAACCGTCTTGCTTCGTCAACTTCACCAATATCAGAGATCATTGGTAACATGATATGCAAATTGTCAGTAAATACATTGGCTTTTATCATTGCCCGTATTTGTACTAGAAATATTTCCGGATGATCAAGGGTTAGGCGAATTCCACGCCACCCCAAAAATGGGTTATCTTCGATTATTGGAAAATATGGTAATTGTTTATCACCACCAACATCTAAGGTGCGCATTACCACTGGTTTTTCTGAAAAGTCACCAAGCACTTGTTGATAAACCAATTGTTGCTCTTGTTCCGATGGAAAACGCTGGCGCATCATAAAGGTATATTCAGTACGATATAATCCAATACCTTCAATGTGTTCTTGTTCTGCAAATTCACCGTCAAAACCCATTCCTGAGTTTATATACAAGGAAATACGCTTGCCGTCTGCGGTTTGAACAACTTCGTCGGCTTCAACTTTTAATTGATTAGCAAACTCTAAATCTTCCGACTCTAAATTTTTATATTCTTCTACTATGGCTTCAACGGGCGAAATGAAAACTTGGCCGTTGTAACCATCAACAATAATATCAACACCATCAAGTTGTAATAAGGGTACATCGCGTAAACCCATCACGGCTGGAATGCCTAATGCTCTTGCCATAATGGCGGCGTGAGAGTTCTCAGCCCCTTTGATTGAAACAATACCTTTGATCTGATCTCTTGGTATTTCAGCCAGCATAGAAGCGGTCACTTCTTCGGCAATGATAATTGCGGCTTTAGGAATCGTTTTATGTTGCGATGAAGCATTGGTTAAATGTTTAAGTAATCTCCGGCCTAAATCTTTTACATCAACGGCACGTTCCCTTATATAAGGGTCTTCCATTTTTTCAAATTCAGAAATGTAACGTTCAACCACTATTTTAAGGGCTGAAACCGCACACCAGCTTTCATTAATTTTAGCTACTATTTCGTTGCCTAAACTTGCAGCTTCCAACAATTGCAAATACATATCAAAAATAGCAAGCGCTTGCGGAGGTAAGTGTGTCGACATGCGTTCCGACATAAGTTTAATGTCAGTTCGGGTTGCTTCTACGGCTTCAAAATAACGAGTTTTCTCAATATCAGCGCTCGGCACTTTGCGTAAAGAAACGTCTGATAAATCAATTTCTGTTTGTACTAAATAAGAATAACCAATGCCAACCCCTGTTGAACCGGATACCCCTTTTAATACTAACGCGTTATTTTCATGTTCTATATATGGAGATGAAGACTTCATGCGTACACTGACATTGGCAATTGACGATGCCAATTGCGCGCTGAGCGTCACTAAAAAAGCTTCTTCTTCTTGATCAAAAAATCGGGCTTGGGATTGTTGTATTGTGATAACACCTAAGACTTGACGTCTATGGATGATTGGCACACCTAAAAAAGCGGTAAAGTTATCTTCTTGTACATCCGGAAAGTTTTTAAATCTTGGGTGACGCTTGGCATTGTGGATCTTGATAGGCTCTTCACGTTGCGCAACCCAGCCCGTTAATCCCTCGTCAAAGCTCATGGTGGTAACACCAATTGCATCCGGGTTTAATCCGTCGGTGGCTTGTAACCTTAAAATGCTTTGTTCAGATTCAGCTAAATATACAGAACAACATTCTGAATTTAACACACGTTTAATGTCGGTTACTAGAGATGCAAGAGCCACCTCTAAAGATGGCTCCTGTACAAATGAATGAGTAATACTTCTTAGATCATTTAACATAATTTGTTATCAACAATCCCAAGGACTTTTACGCTGTTAGTGAAAACAAGTCGAAAACTATCCACGTTGTTTATTTTGATTATTCCTATTATAAGTTGATTTATTGCCACGGCGTTTATGCCTGTGACTTACTGGTTTATGACCACCAAAATCACCTTTACCCGCGTTTGATTTAACAAAAGGCATCACAATACTAGCAAATTCTTTCATTGCTCTGCGATATACATCCCGTTTAAACGAAACTACATTTCTAATTGGATACCAATAACTTACCCATCTCCAATCATCAAATTCAGGATGGGAGGTTTTTAATAAATCTACATCGGATTCTTTGCAACGAAGGCGCAGTAAAAACCATTTCTGTTTTTGGCCAATACATACCGGCATACTTTCCCGACGAATAAGTCGTTTAGGTAACCTGTATCTCAACCAGTTTTTACTGACTGCCAGAATCTCAACATCATCCGGCTTTAACCCTACTTCTTCTTCTAACTCTCGGTACATGGTTTGTTCAGGTGTTTCACCTTCATCAATCCCACCTTGAGGGTATTGCCAAGAATGTTGGCCGTATCTACGAGCCCAAAACACTTGACCTTTATGGTTGCAAATCACGATGCCAACGTTGGGACGAAACCCTTCGGCATCAATCACAGTTTCACCTGTTTATTATACTTTTTTATATCCTTTGATTCTTCCACAAAGCGGCGACTAGAGCAAACCAAAATTTAGCTGGTATCACGTTAAAGTTAATAAGATAATCCTAACGGGCATAATAATCGGAATACTGGCTAATTAATGAACTTTTCTCCGCCTCCGGCAACCATCGAAGAACTGCAGCATCGTATTGACTTAATCGCAGGATTAACGTTGGGCGACTTAGCAGGAGAGTTAAACGTTGTGGTTCCAGAAAACTTACAAGTAGAAAAAGGTTGGCCAGGACAATTATTGGAAGCCTATTTGGGCGCAAGTGCAGGAAACTTACCCGAACCTGACTTTCAATTACTGGGGGTTGAGTTAAAAACCTTACCCATTAACCGCGACGGTAAACCACTGGAAACCACTTTTGTATCCGTTGCGCCATTAACGCAATCTTCACCAATCACCTGGCGAGAGTCTTCCATTTATAAAAAATTACGTCATGTATTATGGGTTCCCATTATCGCAGAACGTAATATTCCAGTTCCTCTTAGACAAATAGCCACGCCATTTTTATGGCAAATGGATGCTCAGCATGAATCGCTTTTAAAAAATGACTGGGAAGAGTTAATGGAGCTTATTACTTTTGGGCATCACGACAAAATCTCCGCATTACACGGTGAAGCGTTACAGTTAAGACCCAAAGCCGCTGACAGTTCAGTGCGTACTCAAGCCTTTAATCAACAAGGTCAACCTATCCAAGCACCGCCTAAAGGTTTTTATTTAAGAACCAGTTTTACCAAACAAATTTTAACGAAACAATTTCAGCTTTAACGATTAATCATTATAAATTGACGTAAACAAGGCACATATTTTCATGACTGATATCTCAACAATAGAATCTCAAGTTTGGCAATGGTTAGATAAAGCGGTTATTGGTTTAAACCTGTGCCCTTTTGCCAAAAAACCACGAGCCAACAATCAAATAAAGTTAGTCATCTCACAAGCTGATAACAGCAACGACTTAACAAACGAATTACTCACAGAGCTTGATTTTTTGACCAACACACCTGCAGAACAAACAGACACCACAGTCATCGTCATCCCACTATTTTTAACCGACTTCTCCGATTATTTACACATGTTAGACGTGGCTGATATGTTAATAGATCAAATGGGCTACCGCGGCACATTTCAACTCGCCAGCTTCCACCCTAACTACCAGTTTGACGGCACAGAAGCCGGCGACGCTGAGAACCTAACTAACACAGCCCCTTACCCAATACTGCACCTCATTAGAGAAGACAGCATGGAAAAAGTATTATCAAAATACCCAGATCCCGAATCAATTCCGGTGAATAATATAAAGACGGTGGAGTCTTTAACGGAGAAGGAGATGGGGGAGATTTATGGGTTTAAGAGCAGGAAAAGCAAATAAAGCAGCTGTAAGCTATAAGTTTTAAGCTGTAAGGAAAATCTCTGATGTGACCTCGTAAAAGTAGACACGGGGTTAATTTAATTCTTCATATTGCATGGGACTCTCGCCGAGAGGCGAAACAACAAAAGCTACCAGTTACGAGATTCGAGTTGCGAGCTGCGAGCTGCGAGCTGCGAGCTGCGAGCTGCGAGCTGCGAGTAAAAAGATGATGATAACCAACTTAAATAACAAACCTGTAGGTTTGCACTAGCATAAACGAAACAGCGCCATTACCTTAATTCAATATGAATCGAATGCGTAAACTGCGCTGATACACCAACACCAGCTACTGCTATTAATTGATTGTTGATATAAATCAGGGGGACATGAGCTCGCCACCATGTTGGACAGCCAACTTCTTTTAAGTATTTGTTTAACTTTTTATGCCCTGAGTTTCTATTAGGTTGAAACATTTCACTGAATCGTGCCCATTTGATCACAAGTGTTTGGTCAAACTCTATTTCCACTTTGAGCTCTTGATATAGAGTATTTTCTGGCAATACGTACCATTGACCTGGACTCACCATTAATTCAATCGTACTTAAGTCTCTTGGTTCTTTTATAATGTCGCTGACCAAATACAAATGATGTTTGTGTGTTCTTAAATAATTATCCGCCACTTTCAACTTAATATTTGAATCGGTATTTAATTGACGGATCTGCACCATTAACTCATTTAACGTCGCCAGTGCTGGATAACGATTTAATTGTCGGTAAACAAACATGCGTATCACGGCTTTTTGTTTTGATGCAGATAAACAGGCAAGCTTATCAATATTCAAAACAGGATGTTGGTTAAAGCCAACTTCCAAACACCTTAGGTAATCCTGCTCCACATATTCATTAAGTAAATCAAAGTCCTGTTGTAATAACTCTGTGGCCGTATTAATTGATTTTCCAGCGACAGACCAGCGTTTAAATAACTGTGGTAAAACAGATAACCTAACGAAGTTACGGTCAAATCTATCATCTTCATTTGAGTCATCATTGACCCAAGTTAGCTTATGCGTCTGAGCATAATCTAAGATAGTCTGTTTGCTCACATTTAACAGTGGCCTCGCTAACCTAACTTGTTTTTCTTGTCCTAATGGATGCGGATATGGACTTATTTTACGCATTGAGGTTAACCCAGCTAAACCGGAACCACGCATTAGACGTAACAAAAAGGTTTCCATTTGATCGGACTGGTGATGCCCAGTAAACAATACCGAATTAGGTTGTGAACACTCAGCAATGGCTTGATACCTAGCATCTCTGGCCTGATGTTCTAGTGACGTTCTTGATTTGGCTTGTATATGAACTTGCTCTATAACCAGACTAACTTGGTGTGCTGTACACCACTGTTGTATTTGTTGTTGCCACTGTAAGGCGTTTGAATTTAAGCCATGATTAACATGAACCGCAGTGAAGTTAATAGAGGTGTTCTGTCTTAACTGAATAAACAAATCCAACAAAGTAATAGAGTCAACACCACCACTTAAACCAACAACCAAGTTACTTTTTTCAAGTTCTTGTTGTTTTATAAAGTTATGTAAATGAGTCCAATCTAAATTCATTATTTATATTTCTAGTTAACGTACAGTTGTAAAAAAAGCCATCTAAATGATGGCTTTAATCAATGTTTACAATTATCGCAAAGATTTGTTTTTAAGGCTACTTTATAAAAAAGAGCTTACCGGTTTATAAATAACCGTAACCCATTAAACGTTCATAACGTTTATCTAACAATTCTTCTTTCGACATTGTTTTTAAATCGGCTAAGTCTTGTTTAAGACGTTGCTTAAGATTAGCAGCCATCAGCTCCATATCTCTGTGCGCACCACCTAGTGGTTCTTCAACTAAGTTGTCCACTAAACCTAATTCTTTAATTTTTTGTGCTGTAATACCCATAGCTTCTGCAGCGACAGGCGCTTTCTCTGCACTTTTCCATAAGATTGACGCACAACCTTCTGGTGAAATTACTGAGTAAGTACTGTATTGCAACATGTTTACACGGTCACCAACACCAATGGCTAATGCACCACCAGAACCACCTTCACCAATAACAGTACAAACGACAGGTACTTTTAATCCCGCCATTACTTTTAAGTTACGAGCGATAGCTTCACTTTGGCCACGTTCTTCAGCGCCTATACCTGGGTATGCCCCCGGAGTATCAATAAACGTAATGATTGGCATATTAAAACGTTCTGCCATTTCCATTAATCGTAAGGCTTTACGATAACCTTCTGGTTTTGGCATACCAAAGTTACGTTTGATTTTTTCTGCTGTATCACGACCTTTTTGTTGGCCAATGATCATTACAGGTTCATCATCCAAACGTGCAATACCACCAACAATCGCTAAGTCATTAGCGTAGGTTCTATCCCCTGCTAATTCGTCAAACTCAGTAAAAATACGTTCGATATAATCTTTGGTATATGGGCGTAAAGGATGACGAGCTATTTGTGCTACTTGCCAAGCCCCTAAGTCACCAAAGATTTTTTTGGTTAGTTCGTGATTTTTTTTCTTTAAGTTTGAAATTTCATCTTCCAAACCTAAATCAAGTTCACCACCACGGTTAACATTCATCAGCTCATTGATTTTTGCTTCTAATTCAGCAATTGGCTGTTCAAATTCAAGATAATTAAGACTCATACTTCCACCGGTCTAAAGATAATATTTAATACAAATTGTCATATCACTGACATAACAACTCGTTAGAATTCTAATTTAGGATCAATTTCCAAGGCTTCCTTGATATCAATAAATAATTGATCATCAGGGTTAACTCGCCAACTGGTTCCCAGTTCAATCTTTGCGCTAGCCAGTTCATTTTCATAACTGATCTGTACTGGCGTTGTGCCATCTTTATAAGGTAATAATAACTTTTTCAACTGTTGCTGAATTTTATTACCTTTTTCTACACTGTTAACATTCAGGTTAATACAATTAACGTATTTCTCTCTCGCCTGTGTTAACGACATAACATCGCGAGCGGTCATTGTATTGCCGTCACTGAAATTATCAAAGCTGACCTGTCCAGAAACGATGATTATTTTACCATTTTGCAGCTGTTCTTGGTACATATCGTACTGTTCAGGGAAAAACCGTAAATCCAGACGACCACTTTTATCATCTATTTTCACTAATGCCCATTGTCTGTTCTTTTTATTAACTAAAACGCGAACATCAACCACGAGTCCAACCACAGTTATAGACTGATCTCTGCGAGTTGGCGTCACTTCGGATAATTTTATTTTTGTATAATGACGTAATTCTTTACGATATTCATTAATTGGATGCCCTGTTAAGAACAAACCTAAAGTTTCCTTTTCACCTTCTAACCATTTTTTATCTGGCCATAAAGTGGCGGGCTTAAATTTTTGTTGAACGTCTTCATCATCCGTCGCTAACAGTCCAAATAAATCCGATTGACCCAAATCTGCATTTTTGGCTTCTTGATTGGCCGCTTTTAACGCATCTTCCAGTGTGGCCATGATGATGGCACGTTGTTCTTGTTTGTGTGGTGCTGGGCCAATTTGATCTAAGGCACCGGCTAAC
The DNA here is from genome assembly GCF_018860345.1 of Psychrosphaera sp. F3M07. Lineage (GTDB taxonomy): Bacteria > Pseudomonadota > Gammaproteobacteria > Enterobacterales > Alteromonadaceae > Psychrosphaera > Psychrosphaera aquimarina. The sequence continues at coordinate 86,830 of NZ_JAHKPJ010000011.1, forward strand.
ACCAATTTTTCCATCACTCGTTTATTTAATTTTTTAACATCGACACGAGCACAAAAATCAAATAAATCCTTAAACTTACCACCTTTCTCACGAGCTTCTAATATAGCTTCAACCGGTGCTTCACCTACACCTTTAATCGCACCAATGCCGTAAATAATATGTTCTTGTTCATTGACCGTAAACTTGTACGAACCTGAGTTTACGTCTGGTGGCTCAATCGTCAACTTCATGCGTTCACATTCATCAACTAAGGTCACGATTTTATCGGTATTATCCATATCCGCAGACATAACCGCCGCCATAAACTCAGATGGGAAATGAGTTTTCATCCACAAAGTTTGATAAGACACCAAGGCATATGCCGCAGAGTGAGACTTATTAAACCCGTATCCAGCAAATTTCTCTACCAGATCAAATATTTTGGTCGCAAGCTCAGGGTCGATATTATTGTTTTTTGCACCTTCAGCAAACGTCGCACGTTGCTTTTCCATTTCTTCAGGTTTTTTCTTACCCATAGCACGACGTAACATGTCTGCGCCACCCAAGGAGTAACCTGACATTTCCTGTGCTATCTGCATTACTTGTTCTTGATAAACAATAATGCCGTAAGTTGGTTCTAATACTTCTTTAAGGCAATCATGCTGATATTCATGATCTGGGTACGCAACTTCCTCTTCACCTTTCTTACGTAGAATGAAGTTATCTACCATGCCAGAATCTAACGGGCCAGGTCGGAACAAGGCAACTAATGCGATGATCTCTTCAAAGTTGTCTGGCTGTAACCGTTTAATTAGATTTTTCATGCCTGAAGACTCCAGCTGGAATACTGCTGTTGTCTCTGCATTTTTTAACATTTTAAAACAAGCGGGATCGGCAACATCTATCGAAGCTATATCAATCGGCTTCTTACCCACTTTCGCCAATTTTGCATCGGCCATTTCAATGGCCCACTGCAAGATAGTTAAGGTACGTAACCCCAAGAAGTCGAATTTAACTAACCCAGCAGTTTCCACGTCATTTTTATCAAACTGTGTTACCGGGTTGTTACCTTCGTCATCACAGTACAAAGGTGCAAAGTCAGTGATTTTAGTAGGTGCGATTACAACACCACCGGCATGTTTACCCGCGTTAGATGTTACCCCTTCTAACTTACGAGCCATGTCGATAAGTTCTTTAACGTCATCGTCACTGTTATATAACTCTGTGAGCTGTGGCTCTACTTCAAAGGCTTTTTTTAAGTCAGTGCCTGGCACTGTTGGGATCAGTTTTGAGATCCTATCCACAAAACCATATGGATGACCTAATACACGTCCAACTCCAAGCACCACGGCTTTAGCAGCCAAGGTACCAAAAGTAATAATTTGCGATACGGCATCACGGCCATATAATTCAGCAACGTGATCGATAACTTCTTCTCGCCGCTCCATACAGAAATCGATATCAAAATCCGGCATCGAAACACGTTCTGGATTCAAGAAACGTTCGAATAACAGTGCAAACTCTAATGGATCTAAGTCAGTGATTTTTAATACATAAGCCACTAATGAGCCCGCACCTGAACCTCGACCAGGCCCAACCGGAATGTTGTTGTCTTTACTCCATTGAATAAACTCAGCAACAATTAAGAAATAACCAGGGAATCCCATTTGGTTAATAACGCCAAGTTCAATTTCTAAACGTTCATCGTATTCGCCACGTTTGTTTTTTCTTTCTTCTTCATCGGGGAATAAAAACTGTAATCGCTCTTCTAAGCCTTCTCGGGATATTTTTATCAAGAAGTCAGCTTCGCTCATGCCGTCAGTAGGACAAGCAGGTAAGAAATACGTCCCCAATTGCACTGTGACGTTACAGCGTTTAGCTATCTCTACTGTGTTTTGTAATGCAGAAGGAATATCAGCAAATAACTCACACATTTCGTCTTCAGATCTCAGGTACTGCTGAGGACTATAATTTTTAGGGCGGTTTTTATCTTCAAGGGTATATTTTTGATGGATACAAACTCTGATCTCATGTGCATCAAAATCATCAGGTGACATAAAGACCACATGATTTGTCGCCACGATTGGGAAACCGGTTTGCTCCGCAAAATCTAAAATTTGGTCGTTATAAATACGTTCTTCCGGACGACCTGTACGGTTGATTTCAATAAAAAAATGGTCTTGGAAATGGGTCTGGTAAGGTTCAATGATCTCTTGCAGTAATTTAGGATTGTTTTTGGCTAAACCAAAAGCAATATCACCCTGATCTGCGCCGGATAGGATGATGATCCCTTCTTTATGTTCGATTAACCACTCTTTTTCAATAACCGCCTTGCCACGAATTGAGCCTTTTAAATAAGCATTAGAGATAAGGTCGGTTATATTTTTATAACCATCATTATTTTTGGCTAATAACGTGAGTCTAAAAAGTGGCTCATCATCTTGACGCTTTACCCAAACATCTACACCAATAATAGGTTTAATACCTAAACCATGGGCGCCTTGATAAAACTTCACCAAACCACACAAGTTCATTTGGTCAGTTAATGCCAACGCTGGCATTTTTAAATCGGCCGCTTTACCTAATATCGCTTTGACCTTAGACATACCATCCATCATGGAATAATCAGAATGGACGCGAAGATGTATGAATTTAGGGTCTGTAGTATTTGACATATTTATTAATAATTATCACGGTTATGAGTCACAAGATAATGACTTTATATTGTTATTATTCAGATAATTCTAACGCCGACATGCGACGATAATTAATCTAAACCAAGCGCTTTTCTAACTGGTTTAAATGATTGTCTATGTTGCGGGGTTGGGCCGTATTTAGCAAGCATTTCGAAATGTAATTTTGTTGGATAGCCTTTGTGTTTAGCAAAACCAAACTCAGGGTAAATTAAATCTAACTCTTTCATTTCATTATCACGAAACACTTTGGCTAAGATTGATGCGGCACTGATTTCAGCCACACGTAAATCACCTTTCACTAACGCTTCTGAAGGCATCGGTAGTTCTGGGCAGCGGTTACCATCAATTAACACAAACTCTGGCTGAACAGACAAATGAGCAACGGCTCTGGTCATTGCTAACATAGTTGCGTGTAATATATTAAGTTCATCCACTTCATGAGCATCAGCTCTGGCAATTGACCAAGCTAACGCTTTTTCTTTAATTTCAATGGAGAGTAACTCACGCTTTTTTTCAGTTAGTTTTTTTGAGTCCGTTAATCCTTCAATTGGATTATTTGGATCAAGTATCACAGCAGCAGTTACAACAGCACCAACCAATGGACCTCGACCTACTTCATCAACACCCGCAATCAGTTTGTAGTCAGGGTATATATATTCTGGAAAGGTTTTATCCATGATTTACAGCGTCCTTTTGTTTATGGTCGATAAGCTGCCAAATAGCATCGGCGGCTCGTTTACTGGCATCTCGTTTGATAGAACTATGTATGTCAGTAAAGGTTTGTTTTAACTCAACCTGCGGTTCAAGCAGCATAGGTTTGATGGCTTTAACAATATTGTCAGTCGTTAAGTCTTGTTGAATTAACTCAGGCACTATCATCTTCTGCGCTAATAGGTTGGGTAAAGTGAAATATGGCGTTTTTATCATACGACTAAATATCTGATAACTTAACCAACCTACTTTATAACCTGCAACCATAGGTGTTTTCATTAACATGGTTTCCAAGGTTGCTGTACCTGATGCTAATAACACGGCATCAGACGCCGCCATTACCGCTCTTGCATTAGCTATAGATAAAGTGACACCTAAATCTGAGTATTCTTCATCAATGATGTTACCAATCAACGCGGCTCTGTTTTCGTTTACCGCTGGTACTAATATTTTAAGATCGGGAATTTGTTGTTGAAGCTCACGTGCTGCATCTAAAAACGGACATAATAATAGTTTAATTTCAGACCCACGACTGCCTGGCAAAACACCGAGTACTTTATCGGTAAGTGATAAACCTAGCTCTTGTCGATACTCTGCTTGTTGGTCATCTAACGGAACTTGGTCAGCCATGGTATGACCAACAAAATCACAAGGCATATTGTGATCATCATAGAACTGTTTTTCAAATGGCAATAAAGCTAATACTTTGTCGCAGGCTTGTTTAATTTTATGAATGCGTGATTGTCGCCATGCCCATACAGAAGGACTGACATAATGAACCGTTGGGATCCCTTGTTGTTTTATCGCGAGTTCCAAGCCGATATTAAATTCAGGCGCATCGATACCTATTACAATATCGGGTTGCCAATCGATTAGATCTTGTACTAACTGCTTACGTTTTTTTAACAACCTAGGTAAACGTTTTAATATTTCAACAATGCCCATAACGGCAAGCTCTTCCATGTCAAACATGGTTTCACAACCAAGTGCCATCATTTTAGGGCCTGCGACGCCTTTAAATATTAATTTTGTTGGTTCGTTTTGTTGCTTGGCAAGATCAGAAAGCGCCGACATTAAGTCAGCGCCTAAAATATCACCCGAATGCTCTCCGGCGATAATGCCTATTTTTAATTCTTTCATAACAGATCAGACATGTATTTAATTCTCTAAACTAACTGACTGGAATAACCTGTCAGAATACAGGTTATTCTACAGGAGCAGTGTTAACGAACAATGCCACGTGGCGAGTCGATGATAAACTGTTTAAATGCAGAAATTGCATCACTAGAGTCTGGGATATTGGCTAACGCTTCATCAATTGAGTTGCCTTTACGGTACACTTCTTTGTATGCGCGTTTAATAGCCAGAATATCTTCTGCTGAAAAACCTCTGCGTTTTAATCCTTCCGAATTAATGCCATGCGGTTTCGCGCTTTGACCTGACGCTAATACATAAGGTGGAACGTCTTTTACTACCATAGAATTTAAACCACAAAAGCTATGTGCACCAATGTGACAGAACTGATGAACCCCCACCATTCCACCTAAAATAGCCCAATCACCAACATGCACATGACCTGCAATACTGGCATTATTAGCAAATATAGTATTATTGCCTACAACACAATCATGGGCGACATGTACATAAGCCATAAACAGGTTATTACTGCCAATTTTAGTTAAACTTTGGTCTTGAATAGTGCCGCGGTGAATAGTGACGTTTTCACGAATAATATTATTATCACCAATCTCTAGACGAGTGGGTTCACCATTGTATTTTTTATCTTGGCAGTCTTCACCAACTGAGGAAAATTGAAAGATGATATTATTGGCGCCAATGATAGTTGGGCCTTTAACCACAACATGAGAATGTATGATGGTATCGTCACCTATCTCTACATCATCACCAATAAATGACCAAGGGCCAACATATACGTTTTTGCCTAGCTTGGCACTCGGGGATACAATCGCAGTTTCGTGGATCAAATTATACTCTCAACTGTTAGTTATTTTCATCAAACCACTGATAAAATTTAATATTTTCCAGTTGCTTATATTCTAACGTAAAATCTGCATAGGTAAACTCTGAGTTTACCTATTTAGCTAATTTTATTTTTTAGTATATATTCTTATAATACTCGACGGGCACACATAATGTCGGCGCAAGCTGCTAACTTACCATCAACAAATGCTTCACCACTAAACTTCCAAATGCCTCTGCGTTCTTTGATAAATTTAACGTGGAAATGCATTTGATCGCCAGGAATCACAGGCTGTTTAAAGCGCGCATTATCGATAGCAGCAAACAAATATAATTCATTAGGATCAACTTGACCTTTTTCAGCTTCAATAGTTTTAAAGCCTAATAGACCGGTTGCTTGTGCCATAGCTTCTAATATTAATACGCCTGGGAAAACTGGTTTACCTGGGAAATGGCCAGTAAATATTGGTTCATTAATAGTTACATTTTTAATTGCGTGTAACGACTCTCCAACTTTGTAATCCAATACTCGGTCTATTAACAACATAGGGTATCTATGTGGTAAATAAGACATGATTTTTTCAACTTCAAACGAATTTAGTTGCTCAGACAAAGCAATCTCCTTTTATATGTGAATCAGACTTAATTCCGATCACATTACTTATTTTCTAATTTCTTAACTCGGTCAAATAACTCTGTTAATTTCCTGTATCGAGCCGTATTGTTACGCCACTCTTTATTTGTTGTCGCCGGCATTCCTGAAGAATAAACACCCGCTTCTTTGATATCTTTCATGATAAAACTTCTACCGGTAATATATGTTTTATCAACAATAGTTAAATGCCCACTGATGGCACAAACACCACCTATGGTTACATTGCGTCCTATTTTTGTACTGCCCGCGATCATAGTACCAGCGGCAATAGCCGTATAATCCCCAATAACAACGTTATGACCAATTTGGATTTGGTTATCTATGATGACGCCCTGACCTATGACTGTATTATCAATAGCGCCACGGTCAATCGTGGTTGACGAACCAATTTCGGTGTTATCACCAATGGTTACACCGCCTAACTGAGGAATTTTGATCCAGTGTTGGTCGCCATCTATAGATTGCGGGGCATAACCAAAACCATCAGCGCCAATAACGCTATTAGCATGAATAATACAGTTTTTACCAATATCAACACCGTGATATATCGTCGTATTTGGCCAAACTCTAGAGTTCTCTTTGACTATTGTACCTTGCCCAACAAAACAACCTGCTCCGATCTGTACACCTTGTTCAATAATCGCATCAGCTTCTATCACTGCATTGGCTGCTATTGAGCAATTTTCCGCTATTTGTGCCGATTCAGAAACTACCGCACTAGGATGAATATTCATAGACTGTTGTGGGGTGTCATCTAAAATTTGTGCCACTAAAGCAAAACCTACATAGGGGTTTGACATCACTAATGCGGCGCCTTGCCAAGCATCAAGCTCTGACTCAGCCAGTATGACTGCACCGGCAGAGCAATCTACTAAATGCTTTTTATATTTAGCGTTGGCTAAAAAGGTGATGTGATTAATATTGGCTTTATCAATGGTTGAAATTTTTTCTATTGAAAGAGCACCGTCGCCGACGACTTTAACATCTAAACCCGAACGTTCTGTGATTAACTTAGCTAACTGTTGTAATTGAAATGACATAAATGCTCCCTGAAAGCGCGACACCCGTTTTATATTCATGAGTGTTTAACTATGTGCCATAAATGAAAAAACCCACTATGTACATAGTGGGCTTTTATATTTGCTATAAAATTAGATTAATTTAATTTGCTAACTTTCGCAGCTACTTTTTCTGAGATATCTAATTCTGGCTTAGCAAACGCTAAGCTTTGTGCGTTTAATACAACGTCTAACTTTTCTTCAGCAGCAACGGCTGAGATAGCTTGTTGGATTAATGCAAAAATCTTATTACGCTCTTCCGTTTGACGACGACGAATGTCTTGTTCTAATGGTTGAGCTAAAGATTGGTATTTCTTTTGTAATTCTTCAACTTGAGTACGTAAAGCGTCTTTTTGCTCCTCGCTCATCGTCATTGATTCACGTTGGAATTTTTCCATATTAAATTTAATGTCGCTTTCTAACTTTTGAATTTCTTCTGTCGCTGCAGAAAATTCTTGAGTTAATGCTTGTTGCATTGCAGCAGTTTGTGGAATTTTACTTGCCACTAATTGCATATTAACCACGGCCATTGTTTCAGCAAATACTGATGCAGAAAAGAATATGCCTGCTACTAATCCTAATAAGGTTTTTTTTGTTGTTGTCATTTTATACTCCATAAATTTTGTGAAACCTTTAATTAAAAAGTAGTTCCAATGTTAAAGCTGAAAAATTCGTGTTCATCGCCATCATATTCTTTTATAGGTTTAGACCATGTGAAGACCATTGGCCCCATTGGCGATAACCATTGTATTGACATACCCGCTGACGATCTATAACGACCAGGGTCTGAAAAATCAGTTAATTTACTTTGTTCAGTCGCAGATAAATTAGAATAATTATCCAAATCAAACTCTGTATCCCATACATTACCTGCATCGACGAAGAATGACGTTCTGACTGAGTTAGAAAATTCATCACTTAAAAACGGTGTTGGTGTAATTAATTCTAAACCACCGAAAAACGATGCATTACCACCCGTTGCGCGATACGTTGTCGATATAGTATCAAACTCGTCGCCAAGCACAACCTGACTTGTTCCACCAAAGCCGTCTGGCCCACCAGAAACTACGCGTTTTGTTCTAATGATACCTTTAGGACCGATAGTATTACTTTCAAATCCACGTAAATCGGTTGAACGTTGTTGCATGTTCTCCCAGAAAGGTAGAGTTTGATCGTTCCCATCTAAGGTTCCGTAACCATTACCGTAGTTCATTTCTAAACGAGTTAAGAATACCCATTTATGACTTTGTGTAAGTGGGAAGTAAAACTTCGAATCAAAATTAGCTTTAAAATATTGAACATCAGAGCCAGGTATTGCAGCTTTTAGTCCTAAGTATTGGCTAGAACCACCTGATGGGAAAACACCACGGTTTAGAGTTGAACGACTCCAACCTAAGCTTGCCTCTAGATTCTCAAATTTAAATTTAGCATCTGGATTATTCGGATCGATGAACGAGCTAGAGAACGTTTGGATTTGGTCATAAGGCTGTAATTGTGACAATTCTAGATTGTTATAATACAAACCTACATTAATACGGTTGTTTTCCATAATAGGCCAGCTCAACGTTGGACCCACTACCACTTTCTTCTGTGAATAAGATACAAGGTTTACTTTAGATGCGTCGTAATTACTAAACGATATTTGACCACCTAAACTCACACCATCATCAGTGAAGTAATTATCGGTATAGTTCAAAGAAACGGTTTGCTGAGCTTTCCAAGTATTAACAGAAATACCAATTTGGTTACCCGTACCTAAGAAGTTATCTTGTTGTACCGCCGCATTAAACGCTAATCCAGTATAATCGCCATAAGAAACGCCCGCTTGGAATGAACCTGAAGATTGTTCTTTAATGGTAAACACAACATTAACGGCATCATCAACTCCCGGAATGTCATTTACTTTAAAATCTACAGTTTCAATGTATTTTAAACGTTGGATGTAACTCTTAGATGCTTCTAACAAGTCATTGGATAAAGTTGCCCCTTCAAACTGGCGCATTTCACGTCTTAATACTTCATCTGATGTGCCAAAGTTACCTTCAAACGTAATACGGTTTACATAAACACGTTTGCCAGGGTCAACAGAAATAGTTAACGCAACCTCGTTTGTTTCTTCATTTAAGTCTGGAATAGTTTCTACTTTTGCGTTTGCATAACCAAATCGAGCTAAATATCGGGTGATCATTTCTTCTGTATATGTGATCACTTCACCGTTGTATAACTCATTAACCCTGATTGGAACTATCTTAGTTAAAAACTCTTCCTGTCCTAACAAGTCACCAATAAATTCAAAACCTGTGACTGTGTATGGTTCGTCTTCAACAACGTTAAATGTGATATAAACCGCTTCTTTATTAGGATCAACTGACACTTGTGTCGATTCAATATCAAACTTCAAATAACCTTTTGCTAAGTAATAATCACGAATGATTTCAATATCACCTTGTAGGGCTTGTTTTTGGTAACGGTCATTTGATGTGAACTGCCACCAATCTAAATTAAATTTAGATTCAATTTTTCCTAGTAACTCTTCGTCGGTAAATACTTTATTACCAACGATGTTAATTTGTTTGATTTTAGCCGCATCACCTTCTTCAAAATTGAAGTTAAGACGTACACGGTTTCTTGGAAGGTAGGTAATTTTTGCTTCAACTGTCGCATTGTATTTACCAACACTGTGATAGAAGTCGGTTAAACCCGTTTCAATATTTGTGATAACGGTTTTATCAAGCGCTTCGCCGATTCGAATATTACTGTCGTCTAAACTGGTTTGAAGTTGTTCATCTTTAATATCGCTATTACCGTCAAACTCAATTTCACTAATGGTTGGACGTTCAGTGACTAAGTAAATAACCACATCGCCATCACGATAGGCTTTTACATCAGCAAAATAGCCAGACTTAAATAGAGATTTAATTGACTGTGCGACGACAAATTCTGAAACTTGATCACCAACAGAGAAAGGGACGTTTGTTAATGCTGCACCTAAGGCAACACGCTGCAAACCAGTTATTTGAATATCTTGAACTTTAAAATTTTGACTATTTGCCGAAGTAAACCAACTCAAAGAAAAAAGGACAATACTAACTACGATGTGTTTCATTATTTTATAAATTCCAATACCACTGACTACAACTGATCAAATTAACAATGTTTATAACCGACCAAAATCATTGATAATGGCAATACCCATTATCATCATTAATATAAATGCTCCGATTCTGAAGCCCATTTCTTGCACCCTCTCAGAGACAGGCTTTCCACGAATTAGTTCAATAAAATAATACATTAAGTGGCCACCATCTAGAACCGGAAGAGGTAAAAGATTGACTACTCCTAGATTAATACTAATAAGTGCAAGAAACTTTAGAAAATTAACTAAACCACTCTCGGCGCTATGGCCTGCTCCTTGAGCGATTGAAATTGGGCCACTTAAGTTGTTTAACCCAATATCTCCAGTAATTAATTTACCAACCATTTGAAAACTTAGGCTAATAAACGACCAAGTCTGTTCAACTGATTTTTGCAAGGCAGGAAAAATACCATATTGAACGTCAAATACATAGCCTTTTGGCCATTTCTCTACATCCGGTGCAACACCTAAATAGCCTTGGCTAAAGCCGTCTTTTGTTGGTCTATTTTTTGGTGTTATTGCTAAAGTTATTTTTTGTCCGTTTCTCTCAACTTCAACGTTGAGTTTCTTGTCTGCGTTAGCGGCAATTATTTCCGTCGTTTGCTGCCATGTTTTTAAACTTATACCATTGATTGTTAATAATTTATCACTTACTAACAAACCACCAATTTGAGCAGGAGAACCATCAACTATCAAGGCAATGGTAAGAAGCGGGTTAGGACGATATGGCTGGATCCCTAAGCCTTTTAATACCTGGCCATCATCAATTTCCCAACCGTTACTATTTACGATTATATTGGTTTCAGCATTTCCTCGTTCAACCAACAAATTGAAATTAGGTTTACCTACTTGTGCAATCAACGCGTAATTGGCACTTTCCCAACTGGGGGTTGGTTGATTGTTGACAGATAAAATAACATCGCCAGCTACAATACCAGAGTCTGCAGCGATGGAGGATTGATCAACTAGCCCAACGACTGGTTTAACGGCTTTCCCACCCATCATAAACATGGCAAATAATACAATTATGGCAAACACAAAATTGGCCATAGGCCCGGCAGCAATTACCGCAATACGTTGTGAAACTTTTTTATTATTAAACGCGGAGGATTTATCTTGTGGTAACACCTCATCGATACGTTCGTCTAACATACGAACGTAACCACCAAGAGGAATGAGTCCTATAACAAAATCAGTGCCTGATTTACTTCTCCAGGTATAGATAGGTTTGCCAAAACCAACAGCAAACTTTAATACCTTAACGCCATTTTTTTTAGCAACCCAATAATGTCCGTATTCATGCACAAACACCAAAATGCCTAGGGCGACAATAAAACTAAACAGATTCCAAATAAATTCAGTCAATTCAACCTCTACAATTTAGCGATAAAGCCAGTAGCGACTTCTCTAGCTTGTTGATCTAAATTTAAAATATCATCTAATGTTGTTGGGCTAACCGTGCCTAACTGTTCTAAACAATATTCATTTAATGCCGCTATTTTATTAAACGGTATTTCACGATTTAAAAAGTGGGAAACCGCTATTTCATTGCTTGCATTTAAAACAGTGGTTGCACCTTGGCCTAATTTAGACGCTTGTAACGCTAAATCTAAATTAGGAAATCGAGATAAGTCCGGTGCACAAAAACTAAAATCAGCAAGTTGAGTGAAATCAAGAGGCTTTACCCCTGAGGCTATTCGGTCAGGGAAAGACAACGTATGGGCAATAGGGATACGCATGTCAGGTTGTCCCATTTGGGCCAATACTGAACCGTCAGAATAACTCACCATAGAATGAATAATACTTTGCGGATGAATAACAACATCAATTTGTTCAAAGCTGGCATTAAACAGCAGTTTTGCTTCAATGAACTCTAAACCTTTATTCATCATAGTGGCTGAGTCTACAGAGATCTTCGCTCCCATGCTCCAATTGGGATGGGCAACCGCCATTTCCGGCGTAATATTAGCAAATTCAGATAATGATTTAGTTAAAAATGGGCCACCTGATCCCGTTAATAATATTTTTTCAACACCCGCTTTTTTTAACTCCCCCCCTTTTTGCACACTTGAAGGCATTGCCTGAAAAATCGCATTATGTTCGCTATCTACTGGTAACAAAATGGCATTATTTTCAGCCACCGCAGATAAGAACAATTCACCACTCATGACTAGAGCTTCTTTATTGGCTAACAAGATGCGTTTTGAATGTTTGGCGGCAGTTAAGGTAGGTTGTAATCCGGCGGCGCCTACTATTGCGGCCATTACCGTGGTGACTTTTGGGTCTGAACAAACTTGCAATAATCCATCGGTTCCAGCTAATACATTAACATTTGAACCAAGAGACTTTAATTCATGTTGTAGCGTTTGAGCACTTTGCTCATCCGCCATAACTGCAATTTGGGGTTGGTACTGTTGGCACAATTTAACCATGCCAGATACATTGGTATTACCCGTTATAGCATAAAGATCAAATTTCTCTGGATGTCTTTTAATCACATCCAAAGTTGATAGACCAATAGAGCCCGTAGCACCTAATATTGTGATAGTTTGCATATACTAAAAACTACTAATTGTAGTAGTGGGTAAAAAAGACTAAAAACACGGGCATTGCTGCAGTTAATGAATCTATTCTATCTAATAAACCACCGTGACCAGGGAAGATGTTACCACTGTCTTTAATACCGGCATCACGTTTGAGCATACTCTCACTTAAATCGCCAAAGGCCGAAATAACACCGATAACAACACAGCATATTATCATGGCTGGCCAATTCTCAAATGAAACACTTTCGTTCCATAACACGGCTAAGGTTAATAAAACTACAGCGATAATACCGCCCATAAAGCCTTCTATGGTTTTACCCGGGCTCACGTTTGGCATTAATTTATGCGAACCAAATCGTTTACCAGAGAAGTAAGCTCCTACGTCTGCCGCCCAAACAATACCAAACACAAATAATGCTAACCAAGCGCCTGCATTAAAGTTAATAGCATGTTGCCAATCACGTAAGGTAACTAATGCTAACCAAGCTGGTATTAAGGTTAAATAACCAAACAGCGATTTAACCACTAAATGGTGCTGCCAAACCCGTTTACCCCTAGGATAAATAAACACTAAAAATGAACTCACTGCCCACCAAATACAAGCGGCAAACATTAAGTTATAATTTTGTTCAGTGATCTGCCCAGTTATGGACCATAACGTTGAATCTAAGTAATAAATGTAAATTAAACTGCCAATAACAACTAACCCAATTGAGTATATAAGTTGATTGGTTTTACTTTTTATTTCAGCTAATTTGCTCCACTCAAAGGCGCCATATCCGAAAATAGCCAAAGCTAACCAAGTAAATACGTCGATTGGCACAAAAAACAGTATTGCCAATAATATAATGCCCAATACGATGGCTGTGGTAATTCGTTGTTTTAGCAAACTTAAATCCTACTAATAAATTAAAATTAACTTTTTACCTGTTCACCAGTCAGACCAAATCGTCTTTCTGTTCCTGCAAAAAATTCTATAGCCTGTGCAAACGCAATATCTTTAAAATCAGGCCAAAATAACGGCGTAAAATACAATTCAGCATATGCCGCTTGCCATAATAAAAAGTTACTAATTCTCATTTCCCCGCCCGTTCTGATCATTAAATCTAAAGGGGGCTGGTCTGAGAACGAAGTGAAACTATCAAATACGTCTTCTGTGATGTCTGCAGAATTAAGTTCATTTGATTTCACTTTTTCTGCTAGTACTTTTGTTGCTTGTACAATATCCCAACGGCCACCATAATTGGCTGCCACATTAAGGATTAAACCCGTGTTATCTTGAGTTAATTGATGAGCAGATGCTACTTTATCTTGGATAGATTTACTAAAGCCATCTAAATCACCCACTATTTTTAACCGTACGTTATTTTTATGCAAGGTTTTAACTTCGCGAGTTAATACCAACATAAACAATTCCATTAAACCTGAAACTTCTTCTTCTGGACGTTTCCAGTTCTCACTAGAAAATGCAAATAAGGTTAGCGATTTAATACCGACTTTACGAGAAAACTTAACCGCCTCTCTTACCGCATCTACGCCCTTTTTATGGCCGTAAACTCTTGGCATTCCTTTTTGCTGTGCCCAGCGACCATTTCCATCCATAATAATACCAACATGTTGCGGTATTGATTCTGAATAGAATTCTAGCACTTGGTCTGCGACATCAACTTTTGCCATTTAACTCTCTCAATAAATAACAAAACGCCGCGTAGTAAACTGTCACGGCGTTTTAACTCATATATGTTTAACTAGAATTAACTAATTAGATTTCCATCAACTCTTTTTCTTTAACCGCTAACATGCCATCGATAACTTTCATTCTAGCATCCGTTAGCTTTTGAATTTCGTCTTCAGATTGGCGAGCTTCGTCTTCTGAAATTTCTTTGTCTTTTAACAACGACTTAATGTCACCGTTAGCATCACGACGAATGTTACGTACCGCAACACGTCCGGCTTCAACTTCACCTTTAACTACTTTAACTAAATCACGACGACGTTCTTCAGTTAACATAGGAAGTGGTATACGAATAACCGTACCTGCTGACATTGGGTTTAGTCCTAAATCAGACATCATGATCGCTTTTTCAACAGCTTGAGCTAAAGACTTATCAAAAACAGTTAACGCTAAAGTACGAGAATCTTCAATGGTTACGTTTGCAACTTGATTTAATGGAGTGTCTGCTCCGTAATAAGAAACTTGAATGCCATCTAATAGGCTTGGATGAGCACGACCAGTTCGGATTTTATTTAATTGCGATTGAAGAGACTCAATGCTTTTGTCCATTCTTACGGCTGCGTCTTTTTGAATTTCATTTAACACGATTAAATTCCTTAAGGTAGTTTAATTAGTTTTTCTTTACTAGAAACAATAGTGCCTTCATCTTCACCTAAGATGACACGTTTAAGTGCACCAGGTTTATTCATATTAAAAACACAAATTGGCGTATTATGATCTCGCGCTAAAGTAAATGCGGCTAAGTCCATTACTTTTAATTCTTTTTCAATTACTTCATCGTAAGTCAGGTGACGGTACAATTCAGCATTAGGATTTTTAACTGGGTCTTCAGAATAGATGCCATCAACTTTTGTGGCTTTTAAAATAACATCGGCTTCGATTTCGATTCCACGAAGACATGCAGCAGAGTCTGTTGTGAAAAATGGGTTACCTGTGCCTGCCGAGAAAATAACAACTCGACCACTTTTTAACAGGCTAATGCCTTCAGCCCAAGAGTAGTCATCACATACCCCTTTTAACGGTATCGCTGACATTAAGCGAGCATTAACATGTGCTCTGTGTAAAGCATCACGCATTGCCAGTCCGTTCATAACCGTTGCTAACATCCCCATATGGTCGCCAACAACTCGGTTCATCCCAGCTTCCGCTAAAGGCGCGCCTCTGAAAATATTACCACCACCAAGAACCACACCGACCTGAACGTCTTTTTCAACTAACTCTTTAATCTCTTGAGCCATTCGATCTAACACTTTTGGATCTATTCCAAAACCGTCATCTCCACATAATGCCTCACCACTTAGTTTTAATAAAATACGTCTAAAAACTGGTTTTGTGCTCATAAAGCTCCCGAATGTGAATTTTCTTGAGGTGCAAATTGCCGCGTATTCTAGGTGATTTAAATCGATTTAGCAAAAACTGATTTAGTCAAATTTGTATTTTTCCTAAGATAATTTACAAACATAACAATCTGCTGAATTAATAAGCTATGCCTACTCAAATTTAACTACAAAAGCGCTAAATGTTCCCTAAGTTACAGTACAGGCGCGTGTGCGGAACAACTCGCATTTTTATCAGTATTAACTAAACCTCTAATTTCAGATTCAGTTTTAATTAATTCAAGGTGATCTGGATATCGTTGCCGTCCAAGTTCCACTAATTCCAACGCACGTGCTTTGCACCCTGAAATGGCGACTGAATACGCATAATTATTGATATAATCAGGTGACTCGTTTGCGAACTCAAACCCCTGTTGAAATATATCTGACGCTAGCTTTGGATTTTTATGAATATACGAATTGCCGAGCAAGAAATATGGTAACCAATTTTCTGGCCATAATTCAGTCGCGGTATGCAATGAGGTTATGCCAGATTGCGCCATGCCAATTTGAATAAAATCCTGTGCAGCGGATAAATAGTTCATCATGTTTAAATCAGATACTTGCAGCGTTAAAGGCATTGGCGCTAAATACCAAAAGTTGGCCCTGGACCACGTTCGTTCGAATAAGGTTAACGGTATCGATTTATATTCATCAAGACCGGTATGAAGCTTAATATTTTGATTGGTTAAGTCATAACCAACAACGACAGAATAATGCCATTGAGGGTACCAAGATAGGCCGTTATTTTGTAAAACGATAATTGGCACATTTTGTTCTACCAGGGAAAGTATTTCCTGTAAGGAGCCTTTTTTCGTATAGGCCACCAAACCTAATTGCCTTACCGCTGACACCATTTCAATTTGTAAACTGCCTTCTCTTCCCGGAATAAATAAATTGGGTGCTAACGTCTCTGGAGAAGTATCTACATTGTAAAAATTAGCCACTTCTGAAATCGTGGTAGGCCCACAATAAAATTGTTGCTGTGGCATAAATGGTACATTAGCAATGACATGTACATTGTTATTAACTGAGTTGGGGTTTTGTAATAAACCTGTGGTTTGTGGTGTAGTGGTGCATGCAGTTAACAGTAATAAGCCAGCAATTAAGCTGGCTCGGTAAAAAATATTCATTTAGTTAATTGGATCAATAAAGGTAAATAAATCCGTTACCCCTAACAAATCTAGAACGGCTAACACAATAAAAACAGTTATCGCTGTTCCAACTATGCCACCAGCAGGCGCATCATTTAATTGCTGGTTAAAAGCTAACAGCTCAGAATTCGTCATATGGCTAATTTTAGTTTGAGCCGTTTGTGCATCAACGCCTAAAGCTTCTAGCTTAGCCAACACATCTTCATTTGAAACCATAGAAACAAGTTGTTGTTTTGAGTATTCACCTTGGATCTGAGTTAACACTGTATCTGAACCGACTACACCAGCATGGGAGGTTGCAGCTAAAAAGCTAGCTGAAGTAAAAACAGCCGTTAGTAAAATTTTCTTAAATTTCATATAAATCATCCTTTTAAGTTTATTGCTTATTCAATATAGAGTAAAAAACTGAAGAGGTCATTACAAAATTTCAAACGTGTAATGTAAAAGGATTTGAGCATTATTTAATATACAGGTAATAAAAAACCGCATTAGGTTGCCCTATTGCGGTTTTTTGAAGTATCTAATTTTTTCTAATTAAAGAATAAATTATGCACCTTTAGCAGCAGCGATTTGAGCTTCTACTTCAGCAGCGAAATCTTCAGATTTCTTCTCGATACCTTCACCAACTTCTAAACGAACAAATGAAGTTACTGTAGCGCTTTTCTCTTTAAGAATATCGCCAACCGTTTTCTTAGGTTCCATGATGAATGCTTGACCAGTAAGAGAAACCTCACCAGTGAACTTCTTCATACGACCAATAACCATTTTCTCAGCGATTTCAGCAGGCTTGCCTTCATTCATCGCGATTTCGATTTGGATTTGTTTTTCTTTTTCAACAACTTCAGCAGGAACGTCGCTTGGGTTAACAAATTCAGGCTTGCTTGCAGCTACGTGCATTGCAATGTGCTTAAGTGTTTCAGCATCACCTTCACCAGCAACAACAACACCAATTTTCTCACCGTGACGGTAAGAAGCAATTGCAGCACCTTCAATGTATTGAAGACGACGTACGTTGATGTTTTCACCAATTTTAGTAACTAATGTTACACGAGCTTCTTCAAATTCAGCTTGAAGTGCTTCGATAGTCGTTTTAGATGCGATTGCAGCGTCAGCTACTGAGTTAGCAAATGCTAAGAAGCTTGCGTCTTTTGCAACGAAATCAGTTTGGCAGTTAACTTCAACCAATGCAGCAACACCATTATTTTCTTTAATAATGATAGTACCTTCAGCAGCAATGTTACCTGCTTTTTTGGCAGCTTTAGCTTGACCGTTTTTACGCATATTTTCAATTGCTAGCTCGATGTCACCATCAGTTTCAGTTAGCGCTTTTTTACAATCCATCATGCCCGCGCCAGTGCGTTCACGTAGTTCTTTAACTAATGCAGCTGTTACTGCCATAAGGGTATCCTCACTTTTCTGTTACCGCATTTTTATCAAATGCACTAACTTATTAATCTGGAAATAGGGGCCAAATACATGACCCCATTTATTGTCTTAATTAAATCACGAATGATTTAGGACAATTATTCAGCTTCTACAAAATCTTCAGCTTGAACTTCGATGTTGTTATTACGGCCTTCTTTAACCGTATTAGCAACTGCTGAAGTGTATAGTTGAATTGCACGAATCGCGTCGTCGTTACCAGGAACAATGTAATCAATGTTGTCTGGGTTAGAGTTAGTATCAACAACAGCAATAACTGGAATACCCAAGTTATTAGCTTCTGCAATAGTGATGTGCTCGTTATCTGCATCGATCAAGAAGATCGCGTCAGGTAATCCGCCCATGTTTTTGATACCACCTAAGCTTTTTTCTAGCTTTTCCATTTCACGAGTACGCATTAAAGCTTCTTTTTTAGTAAGCTTTTCAAACGTGCCGTCATCAGACTGTGATTCTAAGTCTTTAAGACGTTTGATTGATTGACGAACTGTTTTCCAGTTAGTCAACATACCACCTAACCAGCGATGGTTAACGTAGTATTGATCACAAGAGATTGCCGCTTCCTTGATAGCTTCGCTTGCTGCACGCTTAGTCCCAACAAATAAGATCTTACCTTTACGAGCTGCAACAGTTTGAATGAAATCCAACGCATTGTTGAACATTGGAACTGTTTTCTCTAAGTTAATGATATGAACTTTATTACGAGCGCCAAAAATGAAAGGTTTCATTTTAGGGTTCCAGTAACGAGTTTGGTGACCGAAGTGTACGCCAGCTTGTAGCATGTCACGCATTGATACGTTTGCCATTTTATTTTCCTCTAATGGGGTTAGGCCTCCATATATCCCATTCCAATCCGACTTTGGCGTTTTACAACGCTTCAGCACCCCGGGGAATGTGTCGATATATGTGTGTTATTTAATTTAAATTAATGTGCTATTTGTTCGCTAATAGCCTAGCGTTTTTACTTTTTCAAAAATGATTTAAGTAAATACTCAAAAAACCTTTGTAAAAATAAGGCGCGCTTTATACCATAAGAGGCTTAGCAAACACAACTAATTGCCAAAAAAATCGTTCATTTTTTAACATTTTCGGTAATTTCCTAATGGTTGTGTCCTATTAGAGAGAGGAATCTATGTCAGCTATTATTAAGACACCTGAACTAATTGAAAAAATGCGCATTGCCGGAAAGTTGGCAGCCGAAGTGCTAGAAATGATTGGCGAGCACGTAAAACCGGGCGTAACTACTGATGAATTAAATACGATTTGTCATAATTATATTGTTGATGTTCAAGGATGTATTCCAGCCCCATTAAATTATGGACACCCTCCTTTTCCTAAATCAATTTGTACATCGGTAAATCATGTTATTTGTCATGGTATCCCAGACGACAAACCGTTAAAAAATGGTGACAGTGTCAATATCGATGTAACCGTTATTAAAAATGGTGTACATGGTGATACCTCAAAAATGTTTTTTGTTGGTGAACCAACTATCTTAGCTCAGCGTTTAGCTAGAGTGACACAAGAATGTTTATACAAGGCGATTGAAATTGTGAAACCTGGTTGCCGTTTAGGTGACATAGGTGAAATTATTCAAAAACATGCAGAAGCTAATTCATATTCTGTTGTTCGTGATTTTTGTGGTCATGGTATCGGTGAAGGTTTTCATGAAGAGCCACAGATAGTTCATTATGGTAAAGCTGGCACTGGCCCTGAATTACAAGCGGGTATGTGTTTCACGATAGAACCTATGATTAATGCAGGTACTTACCGTTTAAAAGTGTTAAAAGACCAATGGACTGCCGTAACCAAAGATAGAAAATTATCTGCCCAATGGGAACACACTTTGTTAGTCACTGATAATGGCGTAGAAGTACTTACCTTGCGTAATGATGAGAACTTCCCAAGAGTGATATCACATTAAGAAAACATAAAAAAGTTAATATGAGT
This sequence comes from Psychrosphaera sp. F3M07, assembly GCF_018860345.1. Taxonomy (GTDB): domain Bacteria; phylum Pseudomonadota; class Gammaproteobacteria; order Enterobacterales; family Alteromonadaceae; genus Psychrosphaera; species Psychrosphaera aquimarina. Next base: position 107,246 of record NZ_JAHKPJ010000011.1, read on the forward strand.
CATATGATGTAAGCCATAAATCGAAGCTATCAATTAATCAAAGCTTATCTATTGTTTAACAAAGAGAAAAAAATGATTTTTGAAATACCAGCACCACTTTTAGCGCCATTACCCGTTCCGTTTAATTTAATGGAATACAAAGAACGTATAAAACAATTTTCAGATTGGAGTATTCAAAATTTTAATCTGATCCCAGTTCGTTATTTGGTAACCGCTCGTGCTGAGTTTGTTGACTTTATATTACAAAATGTGTGGGAACATGCGGGACTAAACCAAGATAACAATCTTAGTTTAGTCGCCGTAGGTGGTTATGGTCGTAAAGAATTGCACCCTCAGTCTGATGTCGACTTATTGTTGTTATCCAAAAAAGCAATCTCTTCAAGTTCAACAGAAAAAATAAGTACCTTCATTACCACCTTGTGGGATTTAAAGTTTGATGTTGGTCACTCTGTTCGAACCATCAAAGAGACGTTAAATATTGCTAAAGACGACATCACTATTGCCACTAACTTAATGGAACGACGACCGTTATCGGGTAACAATGATATCTTCAAAATCCTTTGTGACGAGCTAACCAATTCTAAATTTATTACCTCTCAAGCTTTTTACCTAGCCAAACGTGAAGAACAAACACAAAGACATAACCGTTACCATTCAACGTCTTACAACCTTGAACCTAATTTAAAAGCCAACCCAGGGTGTTTACGTGATTTGCAGACAATCTCTTGGGTGGCTAAAAAACACTTTGATACCCAAAGTGTGGCTGACTTAGTGAAACATGAGTATTTATTGCAAGATGAATATCAAGAGATGGAAGAGTGCCAAGATTATTTATGGCAAATGCGTTTTGCCCTGCATGTGGTAGCTAATCGCAGTGAAAACCGTTTGTTATTTGATTACCAACCTGACGTTGCTGAAATGATGGGGTTTGGTGACGATGGTAAAGCCGCAGTTGAACGCATGATGAAACGTTTCTTCCGCGTTGCCCGTCGTGTGGTTGAATTAAATACCATGTTATTACAATTATTTAACTCGGCCATTCTTGGCATTACTAGAGAGATAACAGATATAGATAATGATTTTGCTATACATGGTCGCTCTCTATTAGTTAAACACGAAGATGTGTTTTTCAATCGAGCCAATATCATCAAAATGTTCACTCATATTGCTGAACATGAAGAAATTGAAAAACTCCACTCTTCGACTATCCGTTTACTTCGTCGTGTACGTCGCCGATTAATGGGTGACTTGCAAGACTTAGCATACTGTCGTAACGCCTTATTAGAATTTTTTCACCACCCTAACGCAATGGGCCGTGCATTTACACTCATGTTACGTCATAGCGTATTGGCGTATTACATGCCGAATTGGCGACATGTCGTTGGGCAAATGCAGTTTGATTTATTCCACGCTTACACGGTAGATGAACATACGCACCGTTTAATTCAAAACTTACATCGTTTTACGATTGAAGAACATAAAGATGAGTTCCCACTGTGCAGTGGCATCATGAAACGTATGGATAAACCAGAATTACTTTATATTGCTGGTATATTCCACGATATAGGCAAAGGTCGAGGTGGAGACCATTCTAAATTAGGTGCGATAGATGCAACTAGTTTTGGTGAACTACATAAGTTACCTAAATCAGATACTAAAATAATCAGTTGGTTAGTGGAAAGTCATTTGTTGATGTCGGTTACGGCACAAAAAAGTGATATCTACGATCCTGATGTTATAGCTAACTTTGCAAAAACGGTTAAAGACGAAACTCGTTTGGATTTACTTTACTGCTTAACCGTAGCGGATGTAAGAGCCACTAATACCAATTTATGGAATGATTGGAAGAGTACGTTAATGGCTGACTTATACATGGCAACACAAAGAGCGCTACGTCAAGGTTTAGAGAATGCCAAAGATATGCGTGAAACAGCCAAAGCAAATAAAGAACAAGCCCTTATATTATTAGAAAAGAATGGCCATCCGGCTGATAAAGTCCAACGAATTTGGAAACAGATCCGTACTTTATATTTTGCACGTCATGCGCCAAAACACATTGAGTGGCATACCGAAAAGCTGTTAGGCCATAGTAATCGCTCTAAACGACCTTTGGTGTTAATTAGTGAAAAAGCCGTTCGTGGTGGCACTCAAGTATTTGTTTACGCAAAAGATCAGCCTGGATTATTTGCTGATATCGTAACTACATTTGATACAAAAAATGCCAATGTGGTAGATGCACATATATTAAATACCAAAGACGGCTATGTTATCGATACTTTCATCATCTTAGAACAAGATAATACGCTTATATCTACTGCTGAACGACGTGAAGATATTAGAACCTTAGTGGAACAAGTTATTTTAACAGGCGAGTGCAGTTCTACTTTCTCTAAACGAACACCAAGGCAAATTAAGCAATTTAAAATTCCAGTAACGGTGAGATTTAAAGAAGACTCTAATAAATACAGTAACATGATGGAATTAACTGCTTTGGATACACCAGGGGTTTTAGCTAAGATCGCAAAAGTATTTAAACAAAATAATATCATGTTGTATTCTGCCAAAATATCGACCATAGGCGAAAAAGCAGAAGACATTTTTAGAGTGTCTACCGTGGAAAGAACCAAATTAAATGATGAACAAAAAGCATCATTAGTAAAAGCGTTAAAATTAGAATTAGATCAATAAACAATAAATTTAGGAAAGTCATGACTGAGTTACAAAACCTAAGCTCTTTGCAAGAGATAATAGAACAAGCATTTGAAAACCGCGATGCAATTACCCCAGCGACTGTTACAGCAGAAGTTAAATCTTCGGTTGAACAAGCATTAGAACTGTTAGACAGCGGTAAAGCCCGAGTTGCAGAAAAAGTATCAGGTGAGTGGATAGTTCACCAATGGCTTAAAAAAGCGGTTTTATTATCTTTCAGAATTCGTGACAACGAAGTAATGGAAGGTGGCGAAACTCGATTTTATGACAAAGTTGATAATAAATTTGCGTCATATACTGAAGCTGATTTCAAACAAGGCGGCATGCGTGTTGTTCCTCCTGCTGCAGCACGTAAAGGATCTTATGTTGGTAAAAACGTTGTTTTAATGCCTTCTTATACCAATATTGGTGCATATGTTGATGATGGCACTATGGTTGATACATGGGCGACTGTTGGCTCGTGTGCACAAATTGGTAAGAATGTACATTTATCTGGTGGTGTTGGCATAGGTGGCGTTTTAGAGCCATTACAAGCGAATCCTACCATAATTGAAGACAATTGTTTCATCGGTGCTCGTTCTGAAGTAGTAGAAGGTGTCATTGTTGAAGAAGGTGCTGTACTTTCTATGGGTGTTTACATCAGTCAATCAACGCGAATTTTTGACCGTGAAACCGGTGAGATAACTTATGGTCGTGTTCCTGCTGGTGCGGTAGTTGTACCTGGGTCATTACCTTCAAAAGACGGTAGCCATTCTTTATATGCGGCAATCATCGTTAAAAAAGTTGACGCACAAACGCGTGCCAAAGTAGGCGTTAATGCGTTACTTCGAAGTATTGATGAATAACCTATTCTCAATTTGAATCAAGCGCCTAACGGCGCTTTTTTTGTAATTGAAACAATTCTAGGTTTATACAATAGTAATTTGTGCTAGGTTTAATACATTACTTATTTTCGTAAACAATAAATGATTAATTCTTTATCTCAAGAACTTCAATACATATTGATACAGGCTTTAAACAAGACTGACGATAGTATCGCTATATTTGATCAATATGATGAAATAGCTTATTGCAATTTGTCTTTTGCCAACTTATTTGGTTTTGAAACTGTTGATATGATTGTCGGCAAGTCATTTTCGCAAATCATATCCAACAGCTATTACAATAAAACCGGTGTCAATATTGAAACTAACGATATTGAAGCTTGGCTCCACACCGCAAATATGAAAAGAAGAAGTACTTCTCACCGTTCATTTGAAATCGATACCAAAGACGGAAGTTGGTTCCTTATCACTGAACAACTGGTTGATGAATACCTTTTTCTATACGCTACCAATATTACAGCCAGTAAAATTCAACAGTTTGAATTACTCAAAACGCAGAAACAATTAGCCTCTTTAGCTGCAACCGATAGCTTAACGGGCATATATAACCGCAGACATTTTTACCTTGTTGCCAATAATGAATTAATTCGTTGCCAGCGTAAAAACTTATCCGCATCCATTATGATCTTAGATATTGACCACTTTAAGCTTGTAAATGATAACTATGGACATAGCTGTGGCGATAATGTGTTAAAAAGTTTTACCGACCGAATAAATAAAGAACTTCGCAGTTACGATATATTTGCTCGTATTGGCGGTGAAGAATTTGCCGTGTTATTGCCAGACGCCAATAAAGAAAATGCGTTAGATATTGCAGAGCGTTGCAGAAAAGCAATTTCAGACTCGCCATTTATTATTGATGGTGTCAACGTTGCTGTCACAACCTCTATTGGGATGTGCACCTATGAAAGTGATGTTGATGACCTAGAGCAAATTATGAAGCTTGCTGACAAAAACTTATATATCGCTAAAGTATCTGGGCGTAATAAAATCTGCAGTTAATTAATGGATTAATTTTACTCACCCGTTAGGTGAATTCCAATCGTTTGTCCCACTACCTTAGATGTTTTACTCTAATTCCAATTCGATGCCCTCAAGCACGGATCTACCCTGTTGATTGATTTTATTTACTCTCTACTTCGTGGAGATTAAATATGAGTAGTCTTTTTGGGCACACAATTTGTGTGCCCTTTTTTTTGCCTGTAATTTAGTAATCGTTACTTACAGCCGACTAATTTAAATTATGGGCCAATGTAAATGCAGGTTTGAATAGGTGAAATCTGTTCACTTATAACGTGAATTCGTATCATTTGTTTCCAAATAAAGTATCGAATAATCTAACCCCAGTTCGGTGCTCCTCAAGCTCGAATCACCCTGTTGATTGATTTTATTTAATGTCTTGTTGTGGAGATTAAATATTAGTAGTCTTTTTGGGCACACAATTTGTGTGCCCTTTTTTTTGCCTGTAATTTAGTAATCGTTAGAATCCATTTTGAAGTACAGGCGAGTTAATCTAATTCAACTGTTAGATTAATTTCTATCGTTTGTTGACGGGTATTAGATGTTTTACTCTAAGCTCAGTTCGTTGCTCCTCAAGCACGGATCAACCCTGTTGATTGATTTTATTTACTCTCTACTTCGTGGAGATTAAATATGAGTAGTCTTTTTGGGCACACAATTTGTGTGCCCTTTTTTTTGCCTGTAATTTAGTAATCGTTAGAATCCATTTTGAAATGCTAACGAGTTAATCTAATTCAACTGTTAGATTAATTTCTATCGTTTGTTGACGGTTATTAGATGTTTTACTCTAAGCTCAGTTCGTTGCTCCTCAAGCACGGATCAACCCTGTTGATTGATTTTATTTACTCTCCATTTTGTGGAGATTAAATATGAGTAGTCTTTTTGGGCACACAATTTGTGTGCCCTTTTTTTTGCCTGTAATTTAGTAATCGTTAGAATCCATTTTGAAATGCTAACGAGTTAATCTAATTCAACTGTTGGTTTAATTTCTATCGTTTGTTGACGGTTATTAGATGTTTTACTCTAAGCTCAGTTCGTTGCTCCTCAAGCACGGATCAACCCTGTTGATTGATTTTATTTACTCTCTATTTTGTGGAGATTAAATTTGAGTAGTCTTTTTGGGCACACAATTTGTGTGCCCTTTTTTTTGCCTGATCTATCTATTAACAGCTTTCCAGTGAAACCTTCCCGGCCAGTATCGCTTAATTAAATAACTTAATTCGTTTACGGTTGTTGATTTGTATTTAATCCCTCTACTGATTTAGACAGCTTTAACCGATTTAAATGCCCATAACCTATTTAAGTGCAAACGTTCAAATGTACTTTTTTAGGGCACCCATTTTGGTATTTTCTTTTTACTTTTTAATCATAACTCACCAAGTTGGTGCGTAACACAAACTAATAATTATTATTTATAACAATATCAATTAGTTACACTCTGGCTCAGGCATTGCTTATTCATGCTGTACTTTCAATATTTATAACAAAGGTGTTATATGGCTGTTCAAACGCCAATTCGAGGCTTAAGGTCTTTTTGTGTAGCAGCTAAATGTTTAAGTTTTAAACATGCAGCGGCTCAACTCTACCTAACCCCTTCTGCTATTAGTCACCAAATTAGATTATTAGAGCAGCAAATAGATAAACAACTCTTTCTAAGACAAACTCGTGCTATAGAGTTAACGGAAGATGGGAAATTATTTTATAAAAAAGTAGCACCTATCATTGAGCAATTAGAGACGACGATAACTGAGTTTACCAACTCAAGCTCAATGTCTTCAATTAGCATTACTTTGCCCGAATTTTTCTCAAGTGAAGTATTTGTTCCAAGGTTAAATGAGTGGTCTGAAAACCATCCAAATATTAACTTGCAATTAGAAACCGTTAAAAATAGAACACAAAGCTCTAAAGATACGAATCTGTCTATTGTACTTGCTAGTAGTAAGCCAACAGATGCAATTGTCTATGAATTATTTCCAATTAGCTACATGCCTGCATGTAGCCCTGATTTATTTAAAAAGCTGAAACCATTTGGCAAAGAGGCGTTAAGTCAAGCGCCATTAATTGTTCATCAATCTAGACCATGGGCATGGCATCAATGGGCAGAAGAAAATGATATCGTCGATTTTTCTCCTAAACGTATAGTTCAAGTAGACAGTATGTTTTCCGTGGCAAGAGCGGCACAACAGGGAATAGGAATCGCTTTAATACCTTTACCGTTAAGCCAAAATTGGTTTGATGAAGGTGTGATTTACCCGCTCTTTGAACAACAGTTAAAAACCAGAGATAAGTATTATTTAATTCAACATGATTGGCACGCCTCAAGAGAAGATTTAGATATCTTTGTTCAGTGGCTACTGACTGAGTTTGGAAAATACTAAATTCTGTTAGTGTTTTAAATAGAACTGACCTTGGTAATTTTAGTCGATTGCAGGTCAGTTTTTTTTTATTTGTATAAGTGAATTATATTGTTTTATTGAAGTGATTTATCTCCTTTGTCAACCCTGCTCAGATTCACTAGAGTAACCATAACGAAAACATTCGTTGCCCTAAATACTCGGAGAATGACATGAAAAAATTATTAACATTAACCCTCACTACCCTATTTGCTTCAAGCGTAATGGCTGAAGCTCCAGCAACGTTTAAAATGGCCGTTGTACAAGGTTCAGATGGTGCATCTGATATCCGTAAAGGTAATTATGAAAAAGGCATCAATAGAATTGTTGCTCGCACATCAAACACAAAGGCAGATGAGCAAGTTGCTATGCAAATGAATTTATGTGTTGCTTATGCAAACTCGGGTCAGTTTGACTTAGCAAATAAAGCTTGTGATGAAGCAATTGTTTTATCTAAAACATTTGTTGAAAGTGACAGTTCTGCGGCACGTTTTGTATCGTTAGCTTTAAATAACCGAGCTATATTCAAAACTAAAATGCAAGACTTTGATGGCGCATTACAAGATTTAATGGAAGCGGCTGAAGTTAAAAACACATCAATAATTGAAGGTAACTTATTAAAACTGATCCACCAACAAGCGGACAATATTCAATTTAAAACAATGCAGTTAACACAGGCATAATTAAGGGTGTAATTTTGATTAATACATTGAAACGGGAGGCTTTTACTAGCTCCCGGCAACGACTTAAAAGGTTTTAATGTTGATGACTTAAAACCTTTTTTTATTTATCCCTTCCTGCTTAAATTGCCAATCAATAACAACATCATTATTTTCTAAATAAGCGTTGCTTTTTGTTTCTGCATTATTGATCATCTACCATTAAAGAATACTCTGGATTAACCTTAATGTTTGACCCTCAATCGATGAAAGAAGCGATCAATACAACCATGCCTTTTGGTAAGTACGCTGGCAGAAAATTAATAGAATTACCTGAACCCTATTTAGTTTGGTTCCATCAGAAAGGCTTCCCAAAGGGAAAATTAGGCCAACAACTGGCGTTATTATATGAAATTAAATTAAATGGCTTAGAAGGCATGTTAAAGCCATTAATTGACGACAAACGATAATGTTAAATCTAGTGTTTGTTTATAGGGTAATATTTAATGCATTTAATCGCTTACTAGCAAGTTTATTACCCAATGATTTAGATTGTTGGTAATAATCTAAGGCCTTTTCAAGAGAAAACTCACAGCCCCAGCCCATTTCGTGGCACTTAGCATAAAAATATAAACCGTAAGGGTCTTTTAGTTTAGCCGCCTGTTGATACCAATAAGCTGACTTAACAATATCCTGTGGCAACCAACTACCGTCAAGATAACCGTGACCTAATAACAATTGAGCATTAACATTTCCCAGCTCTGCGGATTTTAACAATAAATTATAAGCATCTGTGTTTTGGCTATTTTCAATATGTCGTTGTGCTAACAGGGTCATTGCCGGCGTGTATTGTTGTTCAGCAGCTACTTCAAGCCACTTCACATACTCAATATCTAATAATTCAATTTGTGATTGTTCTGTTGCACGGCTTTTATTATTTAAATAATAAACCCAAAAGTTCATCGCGACAGGCAGTGTTTTTGTGTAATCGAGTGTCTGTTTTATGGTTTGTGCATATTCTGACGACAAAGGTAAATCTAAAAATTCCATAAAACTAGAAGATGCGTACTTTTTATACGCGTTAAACTCAGAACCAACACACGTTTTTGCGGGGAATAATTTATGACCCACCAAGCTTTCTAGTTGGTTTACACTCAACTTTTTTGGTGCAACAAACAAATTAGGACTTATCCATTTAGCTTCAGATACTGAACACAATTGCTGTTGTTGTTTTGCTTTTAGTTGATACTCATCAACCAACCCAAGCCAATGCGCTAATTCGTGTATAAATACACTGTCATTATCGAGTTTATCTAAATACATCAAACCACCTCGAGTATTAGCATCTCCTTGATCCACTATCACCATAAGATGGGTATAGTTAACAGGTGCAACATCGATAACATTGGTTAATGTTTGCGCTAACTGGTTTAAGTTACATTCAATCCGGTTATAAATATCAGGCTGACAAATAATTTGCAGTTCCATTGTCACTTGTGGTGGTAAAAAACAAATCGACAAATCACTCAAAGCGGAACGGGACAATGCCGTTTCAAACTGTTTGGCTTTACTTAGTAACGCAGTTGATTCCACTATCGCTTGGATTGTTATTTTACACTTGAGCTTAGGAATAACCTGGATTGCCTTATGGACAATAGTTTCTGACAGGTTTTCATTTAATGTTACTGCCACATTCCCAGAAGATTTGTTTAGTTCTGAACGGTCAAGAAATATAGATAATAAATTTTGTACTTGTTGATATTGTTGCGTTAACGACCCACCTAATCGGTTTAATACATTTAAATGTAATTGTTGAAAATCATATGCCGATTGCCATTGTTTTGCGTTCACTAATAGTTGGAGTTTTTCTAACGTTGCTTGTTTATGACCAAGGTTAATTGCTTGTTGTAACCAAACGTGTTGATTGTTGTTATTTTGTGCTTTTAATACGGAATACCATGAATATAGGCCATCAATATGATTTAAACTGGCGGCTTTTTTTAACCACAGTTCATCCTGCGTGAGTAAAAATAGTTGGTAGTTGGCATCGGCATTATCTAACTTTGCCGCGGTATAAATATATGATTGTGACTGAGTGAAATGATAATTGATTAATGAGGTAGAAAAAATAATGCTGTCGGCTTGCACCAACAGCAAAAATAGTAGGTTTACCAATAACCTGAAAGCAAAGATTACTCCATCCATTATTGGTTAGTAGGTAACAAGCCTAAATATTGTTGTTTATCTTTTTTATATAATTCATTTAACTCTAATCGAGCGTATTTGTGTTCCACAAATTCATGAACATTCGTAGACAACACAAGCCTAAAATAGTTTTTCGCCGATTCTATTTGATTGTTGATTAACTTCAACTTAGCTAAATAAAAATACCCTTCACATAAACGATCCACTAGCTGTCTACCGTCTGTAAGGTTTTCACCCATATTATTAATAAAGTCTTGTTCACTTAGGTTTCCTAAGTACAAAGCAACAATGTCATTTGCCCATTTAGATTTATCCAACATTTTGGAGTTACCCATCAAACGTAATCTGGCTTCTTTTGGATTACTTTCATATTCAGCTAAATATAACCAAATTGCTCTGTATGGGTCAGTCTGATCTTTGATAAAAAATAATTCTAAGTCTTCTATGGATAACCCATTTCGACCATAATAATGTAATGCAATCCCTCTATTTAGATGGGCATAACTATGATCAGGTTCTATCTCTAGTGCCGAATCGAATGCTTCAAATGCTTGGCTATACTGGCCAATTAAGGTCATGTGTATGCCAATGAAATTATACGCATCTGCATGATCTGGTTTTAATTCTAATGCTCTACGAAAATCTAATTGCGCTAAAGAACGTAACCCTAAACTGTCATATATTACGCCACGGTCATATAACATTTGTGCTAGTTTATCTTGATCTAATTTAACGTGATTGATGATTTGTGTCAGTTTGGCAATTGCCAATTCACTTTTATAATCAACAGCAAGCGGTTCTGTAATAACAACATTGTTTACAATATGGGGTTGGCTATTATCCAATACCTTAGGTTGAGTGGCACATCCAGCCAACAAACTTGTTGCGACAATTACAGCCAACAAAATGGGTTTCATATTCTCTCCTACCTATAGAAACCTATTAATAACATAAATTTTCTATGGTAATAAGTACTAAATCGCATCGGGTTCAATATGATACAACTTAGGGTTAAATGTTAACTTTTTAGTTAAACGACTAGTGTAAAGAAAGACAAGAAACTTAAGAAATCGTTCATCGTCCTTTATTGTTTTAATTAGAAGCAAATCCACTGCCAATCGCTCTAAATGGCATATCTAAATTCAACTCTGGAATTTGTAAGCCTATCCAAGTCGGAAACGTATTGCTGTTAGGTCCAGGGAAAAGGGTATATTCATTCGCCCAGGGATAACGCTTTACCGCCTCTTTGATTTTAGGAATTAATTTCGCAGCTTTATCTCCGCTAATAGATAATATTTTTTCTGGTTTTGCTCCATACCAATACCTATCTGGCGTTGCAGTTGTATATTCACGTAAAGCTGGCAAGCCTCTATTCACTCGCCAACCGGTAACCTCATATACGGTATATTCGCTAGCATCTTGTTCTTTTACTGCCACCCAGGTATGGATAGCAAACCAACCTCGCCAGCTAAACGCATCCGCCCCATAAAACTCGATAATCGCTTGTTTTTCTATATTGGGCTTGGCGGCAAGCCCAGATGATTCTCTACTCGCTGTTTGCCAATTCGTATTTGTACAAGCGGATAACAAACTAAGTAATAAAGTAATGAACACAAGTTTAGGCATAACAACTTCCATTTTAGATAGTAGATATATTAGGAGAATGAATAACGAGCTTTGATACGCTCTGCCCAATGACCATGATTATCATGTAAACAGCAATCTTCACTGTCATATTGGATCAGCTTGTCGAGTTTCTTCGTGTTAATTCCAATCGCATTAAGCTGTTTATTTAAAACGGATAGCGCCGACAATGGATTTACTTTAACTTGATTATCCAATGATAAAAAATGCGCTACTTGCTGTTTACTTTCGAACACACAGATCACCCGAAGGCTATTGGGGAAAGAGGCATAATTAACCACATGCGTTAACCATTTAAAACCAGGTACGTCTTCGAAATAGACTTCACATAATTCAGTTAAGATAGCTCTAATTTGATTGTCGATTTTTTTATCAGATTTACGCATACAAAGTTTATCTAATCAACATCCTGTAAAGGCCAAACAACGATAAAGTCTTCGTATTGCTGTTCTTCTACTAAGTTATCAAACACAACTTTGCCTCTTACAGACATACCCGCTTGATGCATTTTAGATTTTTTACCTTTGTGTAATAACGGGTGCCAACTCGGTAAACCTCGACCTTCTTGTAATCGTCGATAGCTACAACTACTTGGCATATAAAATACTTGATCTAAATTGTCCTGAGTTAATTGTACACAGCTAGGCACTAAGGTGGTACGTTCTGGATACACAGTACATTCACACTTTTTATCATTTAAAAACTGACAAGCAACAGAGGTAAAATGTAATTGTTCTGAATCCGACATAACATTGGTATCGACCATTTGGTCTTGCTCGTCATCGTCAATTAATTTATGTAAACAACATTTGGCACACCCGTCACATAATGACTCCCATTCGCTACGAGTCATTTGTTGTAATGATTTAGTTTTCCAAAACGGTTCCATCTTTTCTCTTTCTATACAAAGTTAAATTTAAATTCAACGTACAACTGAAGCAAATTGCCAAGTTTTCTCACCAGAGGATATCGTTAACGTTAATTGGTCACTATTTTTTAACGGTCCAACTCCAGCCGGAGTTCCCGTTAATACAACATCGCCAGGCATTAATGTAAAATGTTGACTCATCTGTGCAATCAGTTCATTTATAGGCCTGATCATATCTTTGCTATTACCGTTTTGACGGATTTGTTGGTTTACCGTTAATACTAAGTCACTATTTTGAGGGGATGTTATTTCTGATTTGTTAATAAATGGTGATATAGGACAAGCCCCGTCAAAACCTTTCGCTAGCTCCCAAGGTCGACCTTGCTGTTTTAACTTTGATTGAACGGTTCTTAAAGTTAAGTCTAAAGCTAACCCGTATCCCCAAATAGCATCTTGAACTTTGTTTGCTGTCACTTTTTTTAATGGTTTAGAGATTAACACTGCTAATTCCAACTCATTATGGCAAGGACCAGCTTGTTTAGGGATCTCAAAGCTAGGTTCAACTGAACACAAGGCGCTATTAGGCTTGATGAAAAATAGGGCCTCTGGACGTGTGACACTGTTTAATTCTGCAATATGATCAGCGTAGTTTTGCCCGATGCACACTACCTTCCCTGCTGGAAAAGGTAGGTACTTTCCTTGTATATCTTTATGATGATAAATCTGTTCCATAACAAACGTCCGATAGAAGTTGAGTTATAAAATTTTAGGGTAACCAATTCTATCAGCTAACGTGCCTACAGAAGTTACAAAGTAATATGAACGATTCCAATGCATCAAAGATTTATAGTTATCATAAGCAAGATATATACGACCTTGAGCGTCATCTGGTGTAATCAATACCGCGTCAATATCAACACTTGGTAACGCACTACCATCCATTCTTGTTACCCCTAATTCACGCCAATTTACCAATGATTTTTCCGCACCTTTCCAGTTATCTAACCATTGCCTACGACCTTTACTGCCTTTTGGCATGATCAATGACATATCAAAGCCGCTAGGAAGCTTCACTTGACGGCCCCAAGTTTTATTGTCGGACCAACCTTCCGATTTCAAATAATTGGCAATTGAAGCAAAAACATCAGCTTTATTATTCCAGATGTCTTTTTTACCATCGCCATCGCCGTCTGCGGCATAGGCTAAAAATGACGTTGGGATAAATTGACATTGACCCATCGCTCCAGCCCATGAACCTAAAAATTTATCTTCACTAATATGGCCTTGTTGTAAAATAGTTAACGATGCCCACAACTGATTTTTAAAGAATGTTTCTCTACGTCCGTCATAGCTCAAGGTAACCAACGAATCTATAATTGGCATTTTCCCTTGGATGCGACCAAAATTGGTTTCTAATGCCCACAGTGAAACAATAAAACGGGGTTGAACGCCATACTGTTCACTTATCTTGGTTAATAAAGGAAGGTTTTCTTTATATGCGTTTCTGGCCTTGGTAACTTTCCATTCAGGTACGCGTTTTGGTAAATAAGTATCTAATGTTTCAACAAACTCAGGTTGGTTTTTATCTGCTTTAACCACTCGTTTAAGGTAGTTTAAATCTTTTAATGTTTCATTAACAAAGTCGGAAGAGAAACCTTTAGCAACCGCTTCTTGTTTCAAATTTTCCACATATTGATCAAAACTTACTTTTGCAGCAAAACTGCTCGTTGTAGCTGATACAGAAAAAAACAAACCAGCTAACCAAAATTTAATTTTCATAATTCATCTCTATTTAATTTGTAACCATTACACTATGACGACTAATCTGAATAACCGTTCAACTCTTTATATTGATCTAATAGATTTTTTTCTGGCGGCGGCAATTGCAGGTAAAAACCATTATCAGTTAACTCACTTTTTACCTTAGCTAAGTCAGCTTGCCCTAATTTTTTTCTACCATCTAAATCTAACGTCATAAATAATTTAGGCGTTCCGATCAATGTCCTCAACGCTTCTGGCACTTTAGAAAAATCATCTGCTTTTTCAACATATAAAAATGCATCTGCTTTTTTTGAACATTTATAAATTGTACAAAGTTGCATCTAACCTCCTCACCTACTCTAGATTAACTATTTATAATGAATGCTGTTCATTCCACTTAAGAAGAACAGGCTTTAATAACTCATAACGCCATGATAATTCAAAGTCGGATACTTCAGCATAAGGTACTTGCCAAACCCACTTAATCCACTGATTTAACTGTTTCTTTGTGGCCAGTAACTCCATTGGTACATTTAATTCTACAGACCTTTGAGTGATCATTTGTTTCAGTGTTTTAAAACTTTGTTTATACGTTGGGTAGTCAGTTAGTCGTGGCACTTTTACAGGCCAAGATCCCTCAGGTATTTGCTTCGCTTTATCAACGCATAAAATGAGTGCTTTTCCATGAATACGCGTTTCATGAGGATTCAAGTCAGGGATCTTTTTTAAGATATTAATATCTGATGGGCGACGCTGTGCAACACTAAATAACGTTGCATCTTTTACCACAAACCCCAGTGCTAAATCTTTTTCTTGCGCAACACTTAATCGCCAATAAGCAAGTTCTTGTAGTGTCGCTAATTCTCTTGAGCTTAATTGCCAAGCATTACCAAAATCGAGAAACAACTGGTCAGTTTTTTTATCTTGCCATTTTTGTTTAACTTTTAAATTGGCTTCATCCAAGTTGTATTGTTGAAGACCAGCCTCAATCAATTGCTCGTTTAACTTATGATAAAGAGGCAGCAAATACTTCACATCGTTCATTGCATAATGTAATTGATTATCAGTAAGAGGACGTTTTAACCAATTGGTTCTAGCTTCGCCTTTATCTAACTCAACACCTAATTCTTGTGCAACCATAGCACCAAAGCCTAGCACTTTTCCTTGAAACAGAAATTGCCCTGCAATTTGTGAATCAAACAAAGGAGTCGGTAATCGTTTGGCATAATATTTAAAAACTTCTAAATCTTCATGACACGAATGTAATACTTTAACAATTGACTCGTCTGATAACAGCTGCCAAAAAGGTTCTAGGTCTAAATCGCATAGAGGATCGATTAAGGCTATTTCTCTGCCATCAAAAGCTTGGATTAATCCTAAGTGTGAACGGAAAGTTCTAGTGCGGACAAATTCGGTATCTAAGGCGAGTACATCGGCCTGTTTTGCTAACTGACAATATGTATTTAACTGCGCTTGGTCTTTTATATACAGATATTCACTATTCAACTTGTTCACACTATTTCCATCTAGAAACAAAAAAGCTGACATCAGCCAGCTTTTTAAAATTAAACTCAAAGTAGTATCGAGTTATCAATCTTTTAACAATCGGCGTAAAATTTTGCCAACGTTAGATTTTGGCAATTCGTCTCTGAATTCTATCACTTTAGGTACTTTATATCCCGTTAATCTTTCACGACAATGGGCAATTACATCTTGCTCAGTTAGTGATTGGTCTTTTTTAACGACAAATAATTTAACTATCTCACCAGAGGCTTCATTTGGTATACCTACAGCGGCACACTCTAAAATTCCCTCATGGGTGACAGCAATATCTTCAATTTCATTTGGGAATACATTAAATCCAGACACTAAAATCATGTCTTTTTTACGGTCTACAATGTACAACAGGCCTTGCTCATCGAGTTTAGCAATGTCACCTGTTGCGAACCAATCACCATGCATAACATGAGCAGTGTCTTCAGGTCTGCCTAAATAGCCTTTCATTACTTGAGGACCTTTTACCCATAACTCGCCAGCTTCACCTATAGCGACATCTTCACCTTCATCAGACATTAATCTAATATCGGTTGAAGGTGCTGGAACACCGATGCTTCCAGTGTATTTACCAATGGTATAAGGAACAAAGGATACAACAGGAGCACACTCAGTTAAGCCATAACCTTCAAGTAGATCACATTTAGTAGCTTCTAACCAACGTTCTGCTACAGCACGTTGAACTGCCATTCCACCGCCAATACTTAATTTTAATGACGAGAAATCTAATTCTGAAAATCCTGGTGTATTTAACAAACCGTTAAACAAAGTATTAACGCCACTAATTGCAGTAAATTTATACTTACTTAATTCTTTAACAAAGCCCGGCATGTCTCTTGGGTTAGTGATCAGTAAGTTAGTCCCACCATACTTTAAAAACAGCAAACAGTTAGCCGTTAATGCAAAGATATGGTAAAGAGGTAAAGCCGTTACTATGGTATCTTTACCTTCATCTAAACAAGGACCCAATAAAGCCGAAACTTGTTCTAAGTTAGCGACCATATTACGATGCGTTAACATTGCCCCTTTAGAGACACCTGTTGTTCCACCTGTATATTGTAAAAAGGCTAGATCATCACCGGTAAGTTGAACTGGTTTTAATGTTAAGTCTTTACCTTGATAAAGCACGTCTTTAAATCTAATTGCATTTGGTAATGAAAATGCTGGAACCATTTTTTTGACATATTTAACAACAAAATCAACAACAAAACCTTTAGCACCTAACATGTCACCCATATTAGTTAAGATTACGTTTTCAACTGGCGTTTTGGCTAAAATTTTGTCTAAAGTGCAGGCAAAGTTACTAACAATTACGATGGTTTTAGCATTACTATCAATTAATTGGTGTTCTAATTCTCTAGGAGTGTAAAGAGGATTTACATTTACAACCACACCACCGGCTCTATGAATACCTAATAAAGCAACAGGATATTGTAATAAATTAGGCATCATAACCGCGACAGCATCGCCTTTTTTGACGCCTAACGTGTTTTGAAGATACGCAGCAAAGTGGTCAGCATATTCACCTAATTCGGCAAAAGTAATACTTTTGCCCATATTAATATAAGCAGGTTTATCAGAGAATTTAACAATGCTTTGTTCATAAATATCTAACAAAGAACTGTAATGCTCAGGATCAATATCAGCTGGTACACCACTTGGATAATTATTTAACCACGTTTTTTCCAAAACAATCTCCTAACGAATTAATTTTTCAGCCAGTAACCATACTTCAACTGATCGGATGAGACAAATAATTTTCACTCATTCTGTATTTTTATTAACCAATAAAGCGTTTTATTTCCAGAGCTATCCCGATTGGTTCATCCATATGGCAATGATGTGCACCAATAACGTCTTTTTTAATTAGATTAGGATAGTATGATTTATACTTTTTATAACCTGATTTGACCATTTCGTAACCATCTTTGGCGACGAACAACATCACTGGTGCTGCTATATGTTGGATTATTGAAATTGATTGTTGCTCACTTAAACGAACTGGGGAGCTGGTTCTTAGGCGTTTATCGGTTTTCCACTCGAAGCCGCCCTCTGTCTCATCTATGTTTCGTCTTACCAATAATTCAGCAGAAGTACTTTTAATTTTTCCTGCATTCGCTCTCGCTTTTATAGCAACGTTGAGTGATATATGTTTGGTTTTTTGTTTTTTTGATTGCGCAATTCGACTGTCTAATGCTTTTCTAATTTCAGTTGCGCCTTCACTCTGAGTAACTAACCCCACTGCATCAATAACGACTAACTTTTTAACTAATTCAGGATATACCCCCGCTAAAACGGTTGCCAACATGCCACCGAGGGAGTGCCCAACAATAACAACTGGTTTATTTCCGTATTTAACGTCGATGATATTTATTAAATCCGATACCCAGTCTATAAAATGATAATGGGTGTGCGGTGGTCGATGGTAGCTATTACCATGACCCGGGAGATCGATAGCAGTCCAGTTATATTCTGGTAATTCATTCATTAGAGGGATAAAACTAGCGGCGTTATCTAACCAACCATGGATAGCCAAAATAGGAATTTGGTTCGGTTGATGTGTGTTTTCTAATGCCGCTATTATGCCACTTGGTAACTTAATATTGCCTTCGTTAATCAAATGTTTTGGAACCAATACTTAGTTAACCACTTTAATAAACTTAAGTGTCATACGGTCGCTTTCTCCGATAGCTATATACTTTTCTCTATCGGTATTTCCCATCGCTAACACTGGAGGCAATGCATAAACACCTTTTGGATAGTCTTTCGTGTCTTTCATATTGAGGTTCACTTCACTACGCTCAACAAGCTTAAATCCATTACGTTCAGCTGTTTCTATCACATAACGCTCATCTAAATACCCTTCACCAGCTGAAGATGCATTTTGTGATATTGCATTCCCTCTGTGTTGTACAATAGCTAAGATACCACCCGGCTTTAACACATCATGAATTAATTGAAGACCTTGTGCAAAAGCTCCAAATTCATCCCAAATATGTAAAGTACGAACTATATATGCAACATCGACAGGAGCTATGCCTTTTAGATCCATTAACTTAGGAGGTTCAAACTCAAAAAAGTTTACATCACCGTATATATCTTTATCAGACATTTTTTCAATGTAAGTTAAAGCATTTTTACTCCAAAATGCTTCTCTTTTATCTTGCGAGTTAAGGTTACCCGTAGCAAAAGTGACTGCGCTAAATTTTCCTTTATCTTTGACGTAAGGGGCAAGTATTTCACTATACCATCCTTCTCCTGGCCACATCTCTAAAACATGGTCAGTGGGTTTTGTGCCAAAAAATTCGATGGTTTCTTTTGGGTGCCTTGCTTTATCACGCGCTTTATTTTCATCACTTCGTATTGTAGACGCTAGTATTTCGTCAAGGTCGTTAGCAGAAGCAGAATTTATTAGTGCGTTTAGCCCTAATATAACCACGATAATTATCGATTTAAACATTTCAATCTTCCACTTAATTTTAAAGTTAACTTAAATACAACTAACAAAGATAATATCTTTAATTTTTAGATCTATTTGGTTTTGCTTGTCCCGTTGGCTTTTTAGTTTTCCCTTCGCCTATTATATATAAATGCCTTGCGCCACCTCGCCAATGCCAACGAGGGTAAGTACCATGCCAACCATAATGGAACTGAACTTGTGCCGTTGGTTCGACTTTTTTCCACAAATGAATATTTTTACTAACTATCGTAGGATATGAGTATTCATACTCTCCAATTTTTGCAGTTTCAGATTCTTTAAGTTGACCTAAAGCGGTTATTGCTTTGCCTTGGCTATACACAGCCGGATCAACAAATCCTTCAACTACAACACGAAAACGACCTAATGGTTCATCTTTGGTTTGTGGTCTTCCGTTTTTACTTGCTGGGTAATACAAAACGTCTAACTTGGTCACCGCTTTCTCATTCGAGACTTTGGCAATGACACCGCTCCATCTGGCCGTTTTTCCAATTAAATTTACGTTTGAGTTATCTAGATTTATAAAATCTGTGAGCTCAGTCCCTTCTGCAACTGCAACTTTTTCAGGGTAAGAAGCGCAACCTGTTAATACTAAAGCTAAACATGTTACTAAAAAGCGATTCATATATATCCTTTTAAACTTGAGTTGAACAATTCATCGATATTCTTATATGTTTTTTAATTGTTTAACATAATCTGATAAAGCGGATGTCAACTGAGTATATACTTCTCTGTCTTGACAACTTTTTACCATTTGTGGAATACCACTCATGGTACACATAAAAAACAACGATATTTGTTTGCTATCTACATGAGCACCTACATCACCATTATTTTTTGCTGTTTCAATACCTTGGCTGATAATTTTTTGAATTGAACAAAATAGAGAATCAACTCTATGTCGTATACTCTCATCAACAGAGGCGAGTTCTGAAGCTAAATTGTGCACTGGGCAGCCACAACACATCTCTTCATCGGAACCTTCTAAAGCAAGGCTTTCAACTACATTCGCTATTTCATTTATAGGGTCAGCTGAGATGGTTATATTGTTCCAGCGTTTAAGGAAGTTAACTTTATAAACTTCATCAAAGACAGCGTAAAGAAGCTCCTGTTTATTAGAAAAGTGATGATACAACGCGCCTTTAGATATTTGCGCTTCAGTTAAAATATCGGACAAACTAGTGCCTTTAAAACCTTTTTGATGGAAGATTGTCGCTGCAACTTCCACTATATTGGTTCGTGTTCTGTCCGGATCTCGTAACGCCATAAGGGTCTCTTTCGAAATAAACTGATTATAAGGTATGCAATAATTGCTTTGATTATATAAGGGTTTAAAGTTTATACAATACGTTATCTGTAGATAACCATTTATATTCGACAGTTAAATGATTATAAAGTTCAATTAACGTCCCGGTAATTTCTTCCAACTTACTTCATCTCGAACATAATTAGGTTGCGCAAGTTCAGCTGCAACTCCCGCACCTTTGTTAAATGCATCTAAAGCGAGGGCCATCATGAATTTTGCATCCGGCAGTTCAATAATGCTGGAGGTAGCATTAAAACAAGTTGAGAGTTGTTCATTATATGTCCCCCAACCGGTTCCCACACTCATACTATTTTGTATTTGAAAATCATCTTTTTGCAATAACTCAGGTTTGATGACTATTTCGTTATCAAGTAATTGCGCTAGACCGTTCATGTTCTGATAACAAGCCAAATAAATTTCCGACATACGTGCATCTATTGCTGCAACCACAGATTGAGCTTGATGTTGTTCAATCGCTTGTTGAGCCATCATTGCTAAATTAGATATGCCAGTGACAGGTAAGTCTGCACCAAAAGCTAACCCTTGAGTGACTGAAACGCCAATTCTAACCCCTGTAAAACTACCAGGTCCTTGACCGTATGCAATTCCATCGAGTTGTGACAAGGTTAAGCCAGAGTCTACTAATACTTGATCTATAAACGGCAATAATTTTTGTGAGTGCTGTTGAGGGCAAACTTCAAATACGGAGTTTATTTCACCATCATTATATAACGCAACTGAACATGCCTCTGTTGCTGCGTCTACTGCCAATATTTTCATTTTATAAACCTTTTAAGAATGTTTTTACTTTATCTAAATCACGAGTACGTTTCATATTGGGCAAGCTACGCATAAACACTTCTCCATACTGACGAGTCACTAATCTAGGGTCACAAATGACTAAAACGCCTTTATCCGTCACGTCTCTGATCAAGCGTCCAACCCCCTGCTTTAATGAGATCACAGCTTGAGGTATTTGCACATGTTGAAATGGCTCTAACCCTTTTAACTTGCAATCTTCCATTCGTGCTTGTAATAGAGGCTCGTCTGGAGAAGCAAAAGGTAATTTGTCTATCATCACTAATGACAACATATCGCCACGTACATCCACACCTTCCCAAAATGATCCAGTTCCTAATAACACGGCATTTTTTAATTTGGTAAACTGTTCCAATAACAAACGTTTGCTTGTTGTACCTTGAACCAATACTGGATATTTAATTTCATCTTCAATCATTTTCGCAACTAGCGTCATTACACGGTGGCTAGTAAAGAGTAAAAATGCACGACCTTTACTCGCTTCAATCAATTCTAAAGCTAATTCAGAAAAAGCTCTGACGGCGGCTTTATCATTAGGCTCGGGGAAATAACGAGGTACACAAAACATAGCCTGATTATTATAATCGAAAGGACTCCCTAAAATTTGGGTACGAGCATCTGGAATGCCTAACAATGAAGTATAATGTTCAAAATTATCATCCACAGATACTGTCGCTGACGTAAATACCCAAGTTGATTTAGACTCTTCAACAATTGCACCAAACTTATCCGCTATGGATAACGGTGTTATATGTAACGTGAAATGACGCTTTGTTGTATCAAACCAATAACTGTAGCCACTTTCTTGCGTTTGATTTACTTTTTCAAACTTACCTTTTAATTGCACCAAACGTTCAAAACAATTATCTATCGTTTCTGTCCGAGAAATGGCTAATTTGGTAACGTCATACAGAAAATTAAAGGCTTTTAATACATATTGAATGGCATTAACAATATCTTCAGATTTAGATTTATCACGCCAGTTACCACGTTCAGGATCTTCAGCAAATACCAAGCGCATATCTAAAATGTTTTTTTCCAACGTCATTGCCGCTTTATTTAATTGTGGCATATCGCGCAATTGAGATTGATATTCCGCTTGAATATCTTTACAAAGTTCGAACACCTGACGAGAGGAAAAATGCTCACCAAAATACTCCGAAGCTATGTCAGGTATCTGATGAGCTTCATCGAAAATGATAACGTCAGTATCAGGGATTAATTCGCCAAAACCTGTATCTTTTAAAGCAAGATCAGCAAAAAACAAGTGGTGATTTACGACTATCAAGTCCGCTTCCAATGCTTTTTTTCTAGCATTCATAACATGACAATCTGCAATATTGGGGCAATCTTTACTTAAACAGTTATCTACCGTACTAGTGACAAATGGTAAAACACGGCTGTTTTCTTCTATTGATGTTAATTCACCTATATCTCCACTGTCCGTTTCAGACGACCATTTACGTACATTCGATATATCACTAATAAAACTGGGGTCATCATAAGGAGGATGTTGCCCATTAACCTCTAAACGATTAATGCAAAGATAATTACTTCGCCCCTTTAACAAGGCTGTTTTCATCATAGGCCTTAACGCTTTTTTTACGAGCGGCAAGTCTCGATGAAATAACTGTTCTTGCAGCGCTTTGGTACCCGTGGAAACGATTACTTTTTTACCTGCTAATAATGCCGGTGCTAAATAAGCGAATGTTTTACCGGTTCCTGTTCCAGCTTCTACAACTAACTGGGCTTTATCTTTAATTGCACCTTGTACCGCAGTTGCCATATCCAGTTGCGCCTGCCTTGCTTTAAAACCAGGTATAGCTTGTGCTAACGCACCATGTTCAGAAAAACACTTAGAAATGGAATCACTCAACTCAATATTCACTTATTTATTGCTTAATTTGACTGGTTACACTCATGGTATGAGATGCAGGTAATTAAATGGTCGTTCACCATTCCCACGGCCTCCATGAATGCGTAACAGATGGTAGGTCCTACAAAATTAAAACCTAACTTTTTTAACGTTTTAGACATTAACCTTGATTGTTCGGTTTCCGTTGGAACTTCAGATTTAGTTTGCCAGCTATTAATAATTGGTGAACTGCCAACAAAACTCCATAAAAACTCACTAAAACTACCAACTCCATGCTCTGATTCGTAGCGCACAAAAGCCTTTGCATTCTTAATAATAGAATTAATTTTTAGTCGATTACGTATAATATTAGTATCTAGCATTAACGCATTTACTTTTTCATCATCAAACTGACTAATCAATTCAGGATTAAAATCAGCAAATGCATTTTTATAACCTTGATGTTTTTTCAAGATCGTTATCCAACTAAGACCTGCTTGTTGACCGTCTAAACATAGTTTTTCAAATAACTGTTGTGAATCATATTCAGGACGCCCCCAAACATTATCATGATAATCAATATATATTGGATCTTGCCCGCACCACGTACAACGGCTATCAGGTTTATTTTTAATCGACATGAGATCCCACAACTTGTTAAGAATGGCTTATTTATACCATATTATCGATTATCGACTCATTAACTTTTGGTAACGTTTAGTCAGTTTTGCGGTTCTAATTTGATCTAATATTAATGTAAATAATGGGGATAATTTTGCACTCGCAGCTTTTCCAGCTCCCACACGTCTCAAATTACGTTTAACAACGGCCATGATAGCCAATCCACGCAAGGTTTTATTTTTCCAAGTTATTTTTGGTATCGCAATCTCTACACTCTTACCTAACTGCCAGCGGTTAGGTAAGTCAGGCTGTAATGCAAGTCCAGTGGCAATTCCCACAAGGTCTACGCCTTGCGCTAGTACGGTTTTTGCGGTGGCAAATTTATAAATGCCGCCGGTGGTCATAATTGGCACCGTTGTACTCTTTGCAATAGTTTCAGCAAATGATAAAAAATACGCTTCTCTTTTTAAAGTGCGCCCATCCGCCGTTACCCCTTGCATTGCAGGTGCTTCGTAACTACCACCGGATAACTCAATCATATCAATATTTAACGCTTCTAGTGATTTAACCACAGCCAAAGCATCATTCTCATCAAAACCGCCTCGTTGGAAATCTGCTGAGTTTAACTTTACCGCAATGTTGAATGTTTCTGATACGTTAGACTTAATCGCTTTAATAACTTCTGTTAACAAGCGAGCGCGATTTTCTAGTGTCCCACCCCACTTATCATCACGTTTATTAACCAAAGGTGATAAAAATTGAGCGATTAAATAACCATGTGCTGCATGAACTTCAACCCCATCAAACCCTGCAAGTTCGGCTTGTTTTGCAGTATCAGCAAAACGAGCAATGACATCTTCTATTTGCTCGTCAGTCATCGGCGTTGGTTGCCCAAATAAGTCGGATAACTTCCCCATATCGAGGGCAACATCAGATGGTGAAAAAACTTTGCCTCCCATCTTTCTATATACTTGGCGACCTGGATGACTAATTTGCATCCACACTTTGCATTGATTTTGTTTGGCCGCTTTTGCCCACAATTTAAATTGTTCTAAATCACTGTTTTTATCTAATACTACGCCACCAGGACCTGTCATGGCTTCTTTATCTATCATGACATTACCAGTTAATAACAAACCAGCTCCGCCTTTAGCCCATTGCCCATACAAATTAATTAACTCGCGACTTGGTAATAGGTCACCATCGGACATATTCTCTTCCATCGATGCTTTAACCAGTCGGTTTTTAATTGTCGTTGAATTAGGAAATGTAAATGCGTTAAAAACAAGAGTCATTGAAGTAGTTCTTCCTTAAATTATACAGCTGAGCGAATTCATTTAATGCAGGAGGGAGTGAAGTTATTATACCAATATATATCGGTAGGAATATGCTTATTTTGTAAATTTATGTTGGTCGCGAACTTTAAACTCAAATAAAAAAGCCTTTGTTTCCAAAGGCTTTCATTACTGTTTAATTTATGCTCAACAGAGCGAAGAATTAAAGACCTTCAGCATTCTCAGATAAGTATGCAGCTACGCCCGCAGGAGATGCGTCCATACCTTTCTTACCTTCTTCCCAACCAGCTGGGCAAACTTCACCGTGCTCGCTGTGGAAGTTTAATGCATCAACCATACGTAACATTTCATCGATGTTACGACCTAATGGTAAATCATTAACTACTTGGTGACGAACTACACCTTCTTCGTCGATTAAGAATGATGCACGGAAAGCAACACCAGCTTCTGGATGCTCAGCGTCATATGCTTGAACGATTTCATGTTTAACGTCTGCAACTAGTGGGTAACCAACTTGGCCAATACCACCGTCAGCTACAGCTGTGTTACGCCATGCGTTGTGGCTGAATTGTGAATCAATTGAAACACCAATTACTTCAACACCGCGCTTTTTAAAATCTTCTAATCTGTGATCAAATGCGATCAACTCTGAAGGACATACAAAAGTGAAATCTAGAGGGTAGAAAAATACTACTGCTTTTTTACCTTTTGTTGCTTCTGCAAAGTTGAAGTTATCAACGATTTCGCCATTACCTAAAACAGCTGCTGCAGTAAAGTCTGGTGCCTGACGGCCAACTAAAACGCCCATGAAATTCTCCATATTATTTATCAATCGTGAATTGCTCATTCACTCGTTTGTTACACCTCAATTATATATAGATTAAATTGATTAAACCAAGGGCATTTCTATATGAATTTTCGATTAGTATTATCGAATTCAACTATAAGGAAATAAATTGAATAAATGTGATAAAAAACAAACAAAAAAACTTGCAAAACACCCAAATGAGAATTATTATCACTCGCATCAGTTTAGTGAGGTTATAAATATGTTCGTTTGTCTATGTAAAGGCATTACAGATTCCGATATCCAAAAGTTAGTGCTAGAGCACGGCGTTGGATCTATTCGTGAATTAAAACAACATGTTGCCTTAGGAAGCGAATGCGGTAGCTGTACAAAAGTAGCTCAAATGGTAATCGATAACACAATCATCGACGAAACGTTATTTAAAGATGTTGGTTAATCCAACGTTATATTCAAGTCTATCCCTTCTAGATATAAATCTAACTGCAAATCATTGTCATTATTAACTCGTTGTTTTCATTGATTTTTTTCAATATTTCTTTGTGTATTTAAATTCAATCATTATACTTACCTCATTATTTATAATGCTGAGGCAAAGTTATGCAAAGTACCTCCACAATACTAACCATGTTAAACGAAGTGTTAACCACTGAATTAACCTCAATTAATCAATATTTTTTACATGCCCGTATGTACAAAAATTGGGGATTTAATACTTTAAATGATAAGTGTTATAAAAAATCCATCATGGATATGAAACAAGCCGATAAGCTAATAGAACGAATTCTATTTTTGGAAGGCTTACCTAATTTACAAAGACTAGGCGCATTATCAATTGGTGAACATACCGTTGAAATGATCCAATGTGACACCGCCGTTCAGCTCACTCAAATCGAACAAATGAAAAGTGCTATTGCGTTATGTGAATCAGAAAAAGACTTTGTCACACGTGAGCTTCTTACTGAAATATTAGAACATGAAGAAGAACATTTAGATTGGTTAGAAACCCAAGATTACCAAATTCAAAGTATGGGTATTGATAAATACTTACAAGCTCAACTTTAACCCTAATTATTGGAGATTAAAATGAAAGGTAACCAAGACATAATTAATGCACTTAATGGCTTATTAGCCTATGAGTTAGCTGCTATGGATCAATACTTTATACATTCACGTATGTACGAAGATTGGGGATTTACAAAATTATTCGAACGTATCGATCACGAATTTGATGATGAAAAAGGCCATGCATCAAAATTAATCGAGCGTATTTTATTTTTAGAAGGGACGCCAGATATGGTGACTCGTGATGGGTTACATATCGGTAAAACCGTACCTGAGATGTTAGAAAGTGATTTGCGTGTTGAATTTGCCGTTGACCAAGCCCTTAAAGATACAATGGCTTTATGCGAAGTACACAAGGACTTTGTGACTAGGAATATGTTGCAAATACTCATTGACGATACCGAAACCGATCATGCATTTTGGTTAGAGCAGCAATTACGTTTGATAAAAACCATTGGTTTAGAGAACTACTTACAGTCTCAAATGTAGTTTAAAAATTAATAAAAAAACGTGAAATAAGTTTACACTATTTCACGTTTTTTTATGCCTATTACACATAGGCATTTAGGCTTCATCTTGAAAAATTTCTTCAATTGTCATCTTAAATAGCCTTGCAGCTTTAAAAGCCAATGGCAAACTAGGGTCAAACTTACCTTTTTCTATGGCGTTAATCGTTTGCCTAGACACTTCTAAATAATTAGCTAAATCGGCCTGAGTCCAATCTCGTTCCGCACGTAATACTTTAAGTTTGTTTTTCATTTATATCGACGACTCCCGACAAAAATAGCAATTAAGTTAGTAACACCCATCACTAATATCAAGTGTGAGATCTGTGCAGGGCCTGGGATGACATTAGTTACATCCAGATTGGAATAACTTAACCCAACGATTAGCCCTACTCCTAAGGTCCAAGCCATTGAGTTTAAATGTATCTCTTTTTGCATTTCATCCATGTTTTGGATATAAATTTTATTTGCGTAAATCATTCCGACACCAAGCAAAAAATTCAAAGTTATGGCAGCAATAGTTAGGCTTTCTAGTTGGTTCCATAAGAACTTAGGGCCAAAGTTAGCCAATGCCATTGATATTACCCAAGCTAAAGTCCACATTTTCACTCGGTTAATATTCTGCTTCGTCTTCCCTTGCCAATTTAACTCATTACTATTGTTATCTACATTTCCTCTTTTAATCTCGCTCATAAGTACAACCTCTTTGTCATTAAGTAAAATAAACTTTACTCAATATAACTCCATACAGTTAAAAGTCAAGTTAACTTGTCAAAAAGAACTCTTTGATTTACATACATAAGCTCTAAACGTTAAATTTTAGGCATAAAAAAAGAGAGCCTAAGCTCTCTTTCCTATTGCATCTTAAGTTTATTCAGCAGCAGGAGCTTCTTGCTCTACCGCTTCTTTCATACTTAAACGTACACGACCTTGACGGTCAATTTCTAGTACTTTAACTGCAACTTCTTGGCCTTCAGATAATACGTCAGTTACATTTTCAACACGCTCGCTAGAGATTTGTGAAATATGTACTAAACCGTCTTTACCAGGAAGAACGTTAACAAACGCACCAAAATCAACGATACGTGCAACTTTACCTTGGTAAATACGACCAACTTCTAAGTCTGTAGTTAATTGCTTAACACGTTCAATACAAGCTTCTGCACTTGCACTGTCTGTTGCTGCAATTTTAACGGTACCGTCATCTTCAATTTCAATTGTTGTACCCGTTTCTTCAGTAAGAGCACGGATTGTTGCGCCACCTTTACCAATAACGTCAGCAATTTTCTTCTGAGGAATTTTAACTGTGTAGATACGTGGAGCAAATTCAGACATTTCTTCACGGTGTCCGCCAATTGCTTCATCCATTACTGTTAAGATATGTAAACGAGCAGCTTTAGCTTGTACTAAGGCTTTGTCCATGATCTCTTTAGTAATACCTTCAATTTTGATATCCATTTGTAACGCTGTGATACCTTCAGTAGTACCCGCAACTTTAAAGTCCATGTCACCTAAGTGATCTTCATCACCTAAGATGTCAGAAAGAACAACAAAGTTACTGTCGTCTTTAACTAGACCCATCGCGATACCAGCAACAGACGCTTTAATTGGAACACCTGCATCCATAAGTGCTAATGAAGAACCACATACAGAAGCCATTGAAGATGAGCCATTAGATTCAGTGATTTCCGATACTAGACGAACTGTGTACGGGAATTCTGCTTGTGAAGGCATTACGGCTAATACACCACGTTTTGCTAGACGACCGTGACCAATTTCACGACGTTTAGGTGAACCAATAAAGCCAGTCTCACCAACACAATACGGAGGGAAGTTATAGTGAAGCATGAACGGGTCACGTTTTTCACCTAACAATGAATCGATGATTTGAGAATCACGTTCAGTACCTAAAGTACAAGTTACGATTGCTTGAGTTTCACCACGAGTGAACAAAGAAGAACCGTGAGTACGTGGTAAAATACCAGTCTTAACGTCAAGAGCACGGATCATGTCAGGTTCACGACCATCGATACGTTTTTCGCCCGCTAAGATGCGTGAACGTACAACGTCTTTCTCTAAGTCATGTACTAACTCAGAAACTTCTTTTTCGTTAAACGCTTCGTCACCAGCTTCTTCAGCTAATTTAGCAATAGTTTCAGCTTTAACAACACCAACAGCAGCGTAACGCTCCATTTTATCAGCAATTGCATAAGCCGCTGTAATACCGTCTTCAGCTAGAGCTTTAACTTTGTTTTTAAGTTCAGTATTCTCAACTGGTGCAGACCATTCCCATGCAGGAGTGGCAACTTCAGCAGCAAATTCTTTAATTGCGGTAACAACAGCTTGCATTTGCTCGTGTCCGTAAACAACCGCACCAAGCATGGTTTCTTCAGATAACACAGCGGCTTCTGATTCAACCATTAATACTGCGTTTTCAGTACCAGCAACAACTAAATCTAAGTCACTTGCTTTTAATTCTGTTTGAGAAGGATTCAAGATGTATTGACCATCTAAGAAACCAACACGAGCGGCACCAATTGGACCGTTAAATGGAATACCAGAAATTGAGATAGCAGCTGAAGCACCGATTAGTGCAACGATATCAGGAGCGATTTCAGGGTTAACTGACATTACAGTACAAACAACTTGTACTTCATTTTTGAATGCATCTGGGAATAAAGGACGTAATGGACGGTCAATAAGACGTGCGATTAACGTTTCTTCTTCTGCAGGACGACCTTCACGTTTGAAGAATCCACCAGGGATCTTACCGCCAGCATATGCTTTTTCTTGATAATTAATTGTAAGTGGGAAGAAATCTTGCCCAGGACTAGCTTCTTTTTTACCAACAACTGCAACAAATACAGTTGTGTCGCCAATGCTTGCCATAACAGCAGCACTTGCTTGACGTGCGATTACGCCCGTTTCAAGAGTGACCTCGTGTTGACCATATTGAAATTTTTTAATAATTGGAGTCACGTATTTTTCCTTTAATTTTCATTTTGATCCAGCTTTATCATAGGCTGTCTTAATGACAGATATATTTCATTTTGAAATATGACCAACACCTACTGGATCTTGTTTTTGTCGTTTAAATTCGAGGCATATTATACGTGGGAATTGATGATTTACTAGTTTTTATCAAAAGCGAATAAGGAAATTTAACGGTTATTTTAATAATTACTCACAATGTTATGTAGATTGCGATACCTGAGTATGTTTTGGGCACAAAAAAAGGAGCATAAATGCTCCTTTTTATTAATTATGTAAACATCGATTAACGACGTAAACCTAATTTTTTGATTAATTCTTTATAAGCTTCAAGGTTTTTACCTTTGAAGTAATCTAATAATTTACGACGTTGGCTAACTTTACGTAAAAGACCACGACGTGAGTGGTTGTCTTTCTTGTGCTCTTTAAAGTGGCCTTGTAATTTATTGATATCAGCTGTTAATAAAGCAACTTGAACTGGTGTAGAACCAGTATCGTTTTCGCCATTACCGTACTCTGCTAAAATTGCTGCTTTTTCTTCAACGCTTAGTGACATAAGTCTCTCCAGAAAATAATTAAGTTATGTTCGCCGATCACTAACTCAGCCAACAAAGGAACCCTCTATACAAAAGAGGAGCGCGCATTCTACTTGTTTAACGTTATTTTGCAAGTCTTTATAAAGTGAATTAAGTAAAATGCTAGGTTATTACAAGCTAATTATAAAAACTGCTCAGTAACAACTAATCGTTTTACTTTTGCTTCACCAGAAACGATAGAAACAACCCCAACAAACTCATTGGTCTCTTCGAGGTAGACTTTAACGTCCTCCGCATCATCCATTTGGTATGGCACGGTTTGTCCAAAACGTAACGTTCTAACATCCTGCTCAGCTAACCTAATAGAAGGCAACTTCAGCAAAGCGGTATCCATAGGTAATAAGTGACTATCTAACGCGGTATAATCAACCCCATTTGCTTCATCACCATTGATAAAATTATCATCTTTTAGTTGCTGAATTTGATCAACCGTCAACATTTTATCGATGGGATAATCGGCTACTTTTGTGCGTCTTAACGCTTGAACATGAGCACCACACCCCAATAACTGACCTAAGTCATCTATCAAGGTTCTGATATAAGTCCCTTTTGAGCAATGTACTTCAAAATCAGCCTCATCACCTTCAAACCGCAACAACTCAAAACTATATATAGTAATTGGACGAGCTTCACGCTCAACAGTAATACCTTGCCTAGCCAACTTATATAATGGCTGCCCGTTATGTTTTAGGGCTGAAAACATAGTCGGTATTTGTTTAATAGGCCCAGTTAAACTAATTTTGTGATCGAGAATTTGCTGTTCCGTGATATTCACTTCACGCGTTTCAACCACTTCACCTTCCGCATCACTGGTGTCCGTTCTCTGACCAAATTTAGCGGTAACTAAATATGTTTTATCCGAATCCAATAAATACTGACTAAATTTAGTAGCCTCACCTAAACACACTGGCAACATACCCGTAGCAAGTGGATCTAATGCTCCGGTATGTCCGGCTTTAGCAGCACCATAGATAGCACGTACTTTTTGTAAAATATTATTGGAAGAACTACCTTGGGATTTATCAACTAAAACAATGCCTGAGATTGCTCTTCCTTTTCTACGTCTTGCCATTCTTACTCGTCGTCCGTGCCATCTGTTGAAAGATCTGCTGGATTATCGCCACTTTTTGCACGTAAACCTTGGTCTTTCGCTATTGCTTCATCAACTTTACGAGCCATAGTAATACCAGTAACCAAACTGTTGTCGTAACTAAATTTGATTTCTGGAACGATTCTTAATCGCATACGTTTACCAATTTCTGAGCGGAAGAAACCTTGCGCTTTATTCAAAATTTCAATCGTTTGTTTGATCTTTTCTTCATCATCTTCTTGGCCTAACAGTGTTACAAACACTGTTACATAGGCAAGGTCTCTGGTTACGTCAACAGAAGAAACTGTTACCCAACCAACTCGCGGATCTTTAAAGTCACGCTGTAACAACATAGCAATTTCTTGCTGTACTTGTTGTGCAACTCTATCTGTTCTAGAAAAGTTTTTTTGCACTTTTCTCTCCTAATTAATTCATCATTTTGATGATAACAATTTAATATAATTATTGACTAAATTGCTATGGTTTAATAGCTAGTTTTGAAGTGAAAAAGGGGAGCTACAGCTCCCCTTTTTTATAAGCATATTGTTGTTTAAGAAATAGTACGTTTAATTTCAACTACTTCGAATACTTCAATTTGGTCACCAACTTTAACATCATTATAGTTCTTAACGCCGATACCACATTCCATGCCGTTACGAACATCTTGAACATCGTCTTTAAAGCGACGTAATGACTCAAGCTCACCTTCGTAGATAACAACGTTATCACGTAATACACGGATTGGAGCGCTACGTTTAATGGTACCTTCGGTAACCATACAACCAGCGATTGCACCAATCTTAGGCGATTTAAACACATCACGAACTTCTGCAAGACCAATAATTTGTTGTTTAAACTCAGGTGCTAATAGACCAGACATTGCTTGTTTAACTTCGTCAATTAACGAGTAGATAACGCTGTAATAACGTAAATCGATATCTTCTTGTTCAATCAAGCGACGCGCTGTTGCATCTGCACGAACGTTAAAACCAACAACGATGGCATTAGAAGCTTGCGCTAAAGATGCATCAGTTTCAGTTAATCCACCAACGCCACTACCAACAATGATAACTTTTACTTCATCAGTTGATAAGCTTGTAAGTGCTTCAGTAATTGCTTCCAAAGAACCTTGTACATCGGTTTTAAGTACAATATTCAACTCAGATACATCACCTTCTTCCATGTTCGCAAACATGTTTTCAAGTTTCGCTTTCTGTTGACGAGCAAGTTTCACTTCACGGTATTTACCTTGACGAGAGTTAGCAACTTCACGAGCTTTACGCTCATCACGTACAACAGTTGCTTCATCACCGGCAGCAGGTACACCAGAAAGACCTAATATCTCAACTGGAATAGAAGGACCAGCTGATAAAATTTCTTTACCATTTTCGTCTTTCATTGCTTTTACGCGGCCATATTCAAAACCACATAAAACGATGTCGCCTTTTTTCAGCTCACCTTCTTGAACAAGAACAGTAGCAACTGGACCACGCCCTTTATCAAGACGAGATTCGATAACAACACCATGTGCAGCACCGTGATCAACCGCTGTTAATTCTTGTACTTCAGCAATAAGGTTAATTGCTTCAAGTAGCTCAGGGATACCTTCACCCGTTTTAGCTGAAACGTGGATAAACTGTGTATCTCCGCCCCAATCTTCAGGGATAACGTCTAATTGAGCTAACTCATTTTTAACGCGATCAGGATCTGCCGCTTCTTTATCTATTTTATTAACCGCAACAATTAGAGGTACATTAGCTGCTTTCGCATGCTGAACCGCTTCTTTTGTTTGAGGCATAACGCCATCATCTGCAGCAACCGCTAATATAACGATATCCGTCGCTTTAGCACCACGGGCACGCATTGACGTAAACGCAGCATGTCCTGGAGTATCTAAGAAAGTGATCATGCCGTTGTCGGTATCAACATGGTATGCACCAATGTGTTGAGTAATACCACCCGCTTCGCCATCAGCAATATTGGCTTTACGAATATAATCAAGTAATGATGTTTTACCGTGGTCAACGTGACCCATTACAGTAACAACTGGTGCACGAGAAACTGCATCACCTTTACCAGAATCACGTTC
Source organism: Psychrosphaera sp. F3M07 (assembly GCF_018860345.1). Taxonomy (GTDB): domain Bacteria; phylum Pseudomonadota; class Gammaproteobacteria; order Enterobacterales; family Alteromonadaceae; genus Psychrosphaera; species Psychrosphaera aquimarina. The sequence goes on from NZ_JAHKPJ010000011.1 coordinate 141,459, forward strand.
AGCTAATACTTTAACTTCAAGTTCATTTGATTTCGTTAATACAAACTTATGACCCATTTCTTCAACAACTAAGGTTGCTGTTTCTTGGTCTAAAATTTGATTAATAGTAACCATTTCACCCATTTTCATCATAGTTTTCACTACTTCAGTACCTTTAATAGACATACGAGATGCCAATTCAGATACAGAGATAGTTTCACCTATGCTAACCACTTGCTCTACTGGTGCAGTTGGTTTTTGGAATGCATGTTGGTTTTGTGGTTTATTCTTACGTCTACGACCAGTTAACTGTGCAACTTCATCAGCCGTTGCTTTACCAGATTTCTTACCTTTACGACGTTTCTTTTCTTCACGTTTATCTTCGTCGTCTTCAGCTAACTGTGCATATACAGAAGAGTGAACATGAAGGTCATCTTCATTTTCATGTTCTAATTTGTATTTACGTTTCTCTTCTTCTTCAGCCCAAGCTTTTTCGTTCGCTTCAGCCATTTTTTTAGCTTCTAACGCTAAACGCTCAGCTTCTTCTTCCGCTTTTTTCAACGCTTCCTGCTCTAACGCTAAACGAAGTTTTTGTTCTTCGTCAGTTTCACCAGGTTTTTTAACTTTTTTAGTTGACGCTTTAGATGCATTGTCCGCTTTACGTTTGGCATCTGCTTCTTTTCTAGCGGCAGCTGCTTCTTCTTTTTTCGCTTTTGTTTCAGCTTCACGTTTAGCACGTGCATCTGCTGCGGCTTTCGCTTCAGCTTCGGCTTCGGCTTTCGCTTTCGCTTCAGCTTCTTCAATTGCTGCTAACTCAGCGGCAGTACGTTTAACAAACGTACGCTTTTTACGAACTTCAACTTGAACGTCTTTAGATTTACCTGAACCACTATTTACACTTAAAGTCGTTTTAACTTTACGCTGTAATGTCATTTTTGTTGGCTCAGCGCCTTCGCCACCATGGGCTTTGCTTAGGTGTTCCAAAAGCTGTTTCTTTTCGCCTTCATTAACCATATCACCAATTTTTTTAGTAATACCTGCATCTGCGAACTGAGAAACCAATTTCTCAATTGGAGTACCTACATCTTGTGCTAGTTTGTCTAAACTCACTTCTGTCATATTCTTAACTACCTCCATTGAGCCTTAAGCTTCATCACTAAACCAAACAATATTACGAGCAGCCATAATCAATTCACCGGCTTTTTTCTCGCCTAGTTCTTCAATATCTGCTAAATCGTCTGTGCCTTGCTCAGCTAATTCTTCTAAATTTGTAACGCCTCTGCTTGCTAATACAAACGCTAAATGACGGTCAACGCCTTCTAGGTTTAATAGCTCTTCAGTAGGCTCTGAATTTTCTAATGACTCTTCATTCGCTAACGCTTGAGTTGTTAACGCTGCTTTTGCACGAGTACGTAGCTCTTCAACTAAATCTTCGTCTAAACCATCAATTTCTAATAGTTCAGCTACTGGTACATAAGCGATTTCTTCCAATGAAGAGAAACCTTCTTCCACTAACATAGTGGCAAAGTCTTCATCAAGTTCTAGGCCTTTCATGAATACTTCTATTGTTTTACTGTTTTCTGCTTGGTGCTTTTCAGCCATATCAGCAACAGTCATTACGTTTAATTCCCAGCCAGTTAATTGACTTGCTAAACGTACATTTTGACCGCTACGACCAATTGCCATTGCTAAGTTATCTTCTGCAACTGCGATATCCATTGATTTACGATCTTCGTCAACAATTATTGACGCTACTTCAGCAGGAGACATTGCATTGATAACAAATTGTGCATGGTTATCGTCAAATAATACGATATCAACACGTTCACCGTTTAATTCACCAGAAACAGCTTGTACTCGAGCGCCACGCATACCAACACACGCACCAACTGGGTCAATACGACGGTCATTTGATTTCACAGCAATTTTAGCACGAGAACCTGGATCACGAGCAGCAGCTACGATATCCAACATCTCTTCACCAATTTCTGGAACCTCAATGCGGAATAATTCAATTAGCATTTCTGGTTTAGTACGGCTTACAAATAATTGCGGGCCACGTACTTCAGGTCTAACTGCGTATAAATATGCACGTACTCTGTCACCTGGACGGAACGTTTCACGTTGGATCATATCTTCACGATATAAAACCGCTTCTGCATTGTTACCAAGGTCTAACGTAACGTTGTCACGATTTACTTTTTTAACGATACCAGTAATTAATTCACCAATTTGGCCACGATAAGCATCAGCGATTTGTCCGCGTTCAGCTTCACGTACTTTTTGCACTATGACTTGTTTCGCCATTTGTGTCGTAATACGGTCAAATTTAATCGATTCAATTTGCTCTTCAACATAATCACCAAGTTGAAGTTCTGGTTGATCATACTGTGCAGCCGAGATACTCATCTCTGCTACAGGATTTTCCATTTGATGATCATCAGGAACCACTAACCAACGTCTGAAAGTGTCGTATTCACCCGTTTCTTGGTCAATCTTAACGCGCACTTCAATTTCAATTGGGCTCTTCTTTTTCGTTGCAGCTGCTAAAGCAAACTCTAACGCTTCAAATATTTTTTCACGTGGTACGGCTTTTTCGTTCGATACCGCTTCTGCCACTAATAATAGTTCTTTTGCCATTATTATCTCGCTCCTTTGTATGATCAGCCAAATTTAGCAATTAAATTTGCTTTCGAGACATTATCAATTAATAAAGAAAACACTTGATTATCAACTTCAACATTTATCATATCGTCTTCGATTGAAACCAATGTGCCTTTGAAATTTCTACGTCCATCTTGTGGTACGTTTAGTTTAACACTTACCTCTTCGCCTACGACTGCAGCAAAATGTGCAAGTGTAAACAATGGGCGATCAACACCCGGAGATGAGACTTCTAAGCTGTACTCATTCGTAATAGGATCTTCCACATCTAAAATTGCACTGGCTTGACGGCTAACGTCTGCACAATTGTCCACAGTTATCCCATTTTCATGGTCTATAAATATACGTAAAGTAGAGTGACTACCTGCACGCACAAATTCAATGCCTAATAAGTCAAAACCTAAGGCACTTACTGCAGGAGTTAACATTTCGGTTAAACGCAGTTCTAGATTGGTCAAATTACCTCTCCTATTGCTAAAAACAAGTACAAAAAAAGGGCTATAAGCCCCAGTTCCATGAGCTCAACTTATATTGAACTCACAATACAAACTGTCAAAGTAGCAGGTTAAAAACCTAAAACGCCCCGAATGTACGAGGCGAACAACTACCTTTATAATTTACGCATTAATTAAGCTCATAACTTCTTAATTAAAAATCCAATTCTTACTAAATTGGTTGCGGGAGCTGGATTTGAACCAACGACCTTCGGGTTATGAGCCCGACGAGCTACCAGACTGCTCCATCCCGCGTCCGTAAATTACTTGGCTAACTTTTTAAAGTCTAATTCCAAAGACTAGCAGCTGAATCACTCACTTTGATATTTACTACAAAGTTATTAACCCAGCGTTATTGCGGGGCATTATACTGGCTATATGAATAGATTCAAGTTAATAGCCGTCTATTTGCAAAATATAGTTGTTAGTTTGCTAAATAGCTGATCAATTTGTTTAAATAAAGCCAACTTGCCCCTACACTTTGGCTGCAGAATGTAAGCAGTTAAGTTAAAATCTCATCCAGAACATATAAAATTGAATATAGGCACAAATATATGCATCGCAGTTCAAGTAATTTATCTGAATTAATAGGCAAAACGCCACTACTTAAAATTCAAAGTTTAAGCAAATTAACCGGTTGTGATATCTATGTTAAGTGTGAATTTTTAAACCCTGGTGGTTCCGTTAAAGACAGGGCAGCACTGCAAATGGTGAAAGACGCCATTGAATCGGGTGAATTAACACCGGGGATGTCAATTGTTGAAGGTACAGCTGGAAATACAGGCATTGGCTTAGCTATTGTTGCAAAATCGCTTGGTTACGACCTTGATGTTGTAATGCCTAAAGGCCAAACCAAAGAAAAAGAAGAAATGATTGAGTTGCATGGTGCAAAATTACATCTTGTCGATGCCGTTCCTTTTTCAAATCAAGCTCACTTTTACCATACAGCTCGTCAAATGGCAGAACAAAACCCAAAATACTGGTGGGCAAATCAATTTGAGAACTTAAGTAATGCCAAAGCTCATTTTGAACATACTGGGCCAGAAATTTATCAACAAACTGATAAAGAAATAGATGTCTTTGTATCTGTTGCTGGAACTGGTGGTACGTTAGGTGGTATATCGAAATACCTTAAATCACAAAACAGTAATATCAAAACCGTTGCTGTCGATCCCGATGGTTCAGGCATTTTAAATTATTTAACCCAGGGCAAATACATAGCTACAGAAGGTGGTTCATTTACGGAAGGCATCGGTATTATGCGTTTGGTTGAGAATTTTAAACAAGCTAAAATTGATTATGCTATTAATTTGCCTGACAAAGATATTGTCACTGTTGCTAACTATGTACGCCAACAAGACGCGTTAGTGTTAGGAAGTTCAAGTGCCCTAAACGTCACAGCAGCGCTTTATAGCGCATTAAAATTTGGGCCTCTTAACGGCGGTAAAAAACAAACAATTGTAACCATAGCTTGTGACTTAGGCGAACGATCGAAATCGAAGTTATATAACTCAGAGTTTTTACAATCAAAAGACATTAATGTTGAGCAGCAAAATATCCAACAGCTCATCACTAAATATCAAGACAATGATGATTTATTAAAAACCGTACATTTTGGTCAGTAAGCATAAATACTCAATTGGCTATAAATAATAAGGCCAGTGAAGTCACATTGATTTCACTGGCCTTTTTTCTGTTAGATTCTGAATGTGTTAAAACGTTATGGTTTTTACCGCTCTGTCTACTTTCTTTTGCGGCCATACCTTAGCTGCCGTTGGCGCTTGGCCGGCTTTAATAGTTGTGCCCTGACCTGGGGTTGTTAAAACCGTAGTACCAAATTCATTGCTGACTACAATTTCATGTTCACCACCAACAAACAAAACATCAACAGCATCTTCTTCTAAGTACCCACCCCAAAAATCAGTGCCTCGAATACCAATACTTCCCATAGGCGTTTTAACGGTAAAACTAGGGTTTGACACTTTTGTTACAAGACCTGTAACGGTACGAAATACACCTTTAACTAATTCAAACTCTGCAGATGGTGTTTTATCATCTTCACTCCACTTATAACCCTTGATTAACATCTCAGAGTTACTTCCTAAGGTGGTAATGGTGCCATCATTAAACTTCACCGACGCTTTCGCATCTTTTGCTGTGGCTATTTTATCAAGTTCGGCTAATGTTGATTTACGCTTAGCTGCGACAATGTTATCCGCACTAATAATACTTACATCACCTTTTTTTGCTAAAACGGTGGCAACGGTTTCTTTCGTTGTAGCTTGAGCTGAAATTGCCATTGTTAACGTAAATAACGCCATTATGTTTCTTATTTTTATTTTCATACACATACCAATTAACGCAAATTTGAAAGTTGATACTATCTATTTATGAACTAAACACAATAAAAAGATAGTGGAAGTAGATCCGACCAGACAAGCTCAAAGTACATTTATTTTAATCAAGACATGTACTATTCATTTAATAAACCGCAATTATGTATTGGAGGTCAATCCAAATTAAAAATAGCCGCATTTGGCATATCTAAACTGCCTAAGATTAATGAGCCTTTATATTCAATTACACTAGTGATGCTATAGAGGGTTGTTGGGCTTTGCAGGTTAGTTATCACCTCCCCATTTAAATTTACTCCAATAACAAAGCCATATTGATTAATTGGTTGTATCCAATGAGAAGGAAAACCCCCGATTAATTTTCGTATGAATGGGTAATAAGCCATTTGCTCTAATAAGGGTTCTCTTAAATGGATCAAGGGGATCCAGAATGTATCCTTTCCATTAAATGTTATATTGTCGGGCATAGCTGGTAAATCCTTTAAAAAGATATCTCGCTTTCCTTTTTGGTCTCCTTTTAACCACAATCTATGTATTTGAGCCTTGCCCGTTTCATTGATCAGTACATACTCGTCTTTGGGTCCTAACGCGACGCCATTAGCGAAAAACAGATCTGATATATGCACTTTGGTCTCGCCTGTATCAGGTGAATAACTTAATAAACGACCTGTCGCACTCCCCTCTATAAAATCATACTCAACTTGGGAATGTTCAAATCGCTGAGACGCATCGGAAAACCAAATTGTGCCATCTTCCGCTATATCTAAATGGTCGACGAATTTCATTTTTATACCATCCACCATATTTACTAACACAGAGATCTCACCTGCCATTGAAATGGATAACAGACCTTTAACCGCATCAGCCACAATTAACTCACCAGTGTTAGTAAACTTCATACCGAGTGGTCGCCCACCCGTATTAGTAAGGAGATGTACATCAGAATGTTTGTTTTGATCAATGATAAAGCTAATAATTCGGCCATCAGCAAAACCTGTATAAAAACGTCCATTTTCCGATAAAACAATATCTTCTGGACCTGAGCCTAAGTTTTGTAAAATAAGCTGACTTTTATCTAATTTAGTATTTTTGGAAAAAACACCTGATAACTTTGGGTTTTCTGTTGGTTGCCAAATAATGGGGTGAATTGAAGAATTAAACCACAGTAAAACGAATAAGATAAAAAATGTGACGGTTAAGACTGCAACTACCTTTATAGATTTCATTTATTTTATTGTTTCTAAAAATAGTAATACAAATACAGTATAGGATTATGAAATAAAAAATAGAGGGTAACTGGAATAATTGCTGATATGCAAAAAGTGTATTTGTTAAATAAAAAAATATCCAGAATGCCTTTAACTTAGAACCTGAACCCTATGAGGGTATTGTGGAGTGTTGTTACTATTTTCAGGTTACCCTTTTTTACACCATTAACAGTGCTTGGGGGTCTACACAACAAATATTAAGTCACATTCCTTACGTGTTATATCGGCTCAGGACTAGAATCGGGTTCTCATTCTGGATGTTAATTTTTAGACTAAAGTTAAAACATAATACACCTGAACGCCTTGTGTTCAGTGTGGGAACCGGTTTAGTTACATCAGGCTTCTCAATACAAGTTGAGCTTGCACAACAGCAGCTTAAGTAGGTTCCTAAAATATAATTATCGGCTTCGGTTAATTATGACTACCCCTTAGTCCGTATTAATATTTCATCCGAAAACAACTTATTAATACACTTTAATCAAAGCATTACTCATGCCAAAAACATTGATTACTTTTTAATTCACTACTTGATCAATATTCAACCTACTGATTTTAAAAATAAAAAAGGCTGTTAAAAAACAGCCTTTTCTCTACTAAATTAAAAATCGCTTTATAATTTAGCTTCTAATTCTGGTAAAGCGTCAAATAAATCTGCTTCCAACCCATAATCGGCAACTTGGAAAATTGGCGCTTCAGGATCTTTATTAATAGCAACGATCACTTTAGAATCTTTCATCCCTGCTAAATGCTGGATAGCACCTGAGATACCAACAGCAATGTACAAGTCTGGAGCAACGATTTTACCTGTTTGGCCCACTTGCATATCATTTGGAACAAAACCAGCATCAACTGCTGCTCTTGATGCACCAATAGCAGCACCTAATTTATCAGCAATGCCATCTAATAATTTGAAGTTGTCGCCATTTTGCATGCCGCGGCCACCAGAGATAACAATACTTGCCGCCCCTAGATCAGGTCGAGCTGATACCGTTAATTCATCTTTTACATGACTAGAAATTCCTGCATCGGTTACATTTGAAAGCGTAACAATTTCAGCACTGTTATCTGAACCCGCTGCATCAAATGCTGTCGCACGTACGGTAAGTACTTTTTTAGTATCTAAGCTTTTAACCGTTGCAATCGCATTACCGGCATAAATTGGACGGACAAATGTGTCTGCACTTTCAACATCAATAATGTCAGAAATTTGCGCAACATCTAACAAAGCAGCAACTCGAGGCATAAAGTTTTTACCTGTTGTTAACGCTGTTGCCATAATAGTGTCATAGTCAGCTGCGATTTCTAATACTAACGCACTTACATTTTCTGCAAGTTGATGTTCATAAGCCGCATTATCTGCAACTAAAACTTTATTCACACCTGTAATTTTTGCAGCTTGCTCAGCAACTGATTGACAATTTGTACCTGCAACTAAAACATGGACATCACCGCCAATTTTTAATGCGGCTGTAACGGTTTTATTCGTTTCTGTTTTTAAGTTTTTATTATCGTGTTCTGCGTAAACTAAAATGCTCATGAGATCACCTTCGCTTCAGTCTTTAATTTCTCTACTAATTCATCAATAGAACCAACCATGATACCAGCTTGACGTTCTGCTGGCGGAGTCACTTTTAGTAACGAAGTACGAGCCGTTAAGTTAATGCCAAAATCTGCAGCAGGTTTAACGTCTAACGGTTTACGTTTTGCTTTCATGATATTAGGTAATGATGCATAACGAGGCTCATTTAAACGTAAGTCTGTTGTCACAATAGCAGGAAGAGTTAACGCAACCGTTTGCAAACCACCATCGACTTCTCGAGTCACATTAACTTTGTCGCCTTCAACAACCACTTCAGAGGCAAACGTGCCTTGTGCCATACCTGTTAGTGCAGCTAACATTTGACCGGTTTGATTATTGTCACTATCTATTGATTGTTTACCTAAAATAACAAGTTGAGGTTGTTCTTCTTCAACTATTTTCTGTAACAATTTAGCAATGTTAAGAGCATCTAATGATTCGTCAGTTTCAATTTGAATAGCGCGGTCTGCACCTAGTGCTAATGCCGTTCTTAATTGTTCCTGACAGGTTTTATCACCAACAGATACAACGATGATTTCTGTTGCAGTTCCAGCTTCTTTAAGGCGAACCGCTTCTTCAACTGCTATTTCACAAAAAGGGTTAATCGCCATTTTTGTATTGGTTAAGTCAACATCAGAATTATCGGCTTTAACACGTACTTTGACGTTGTAGTCAATAACGCGTTTTATTGGGACTAATACTTTCATTAAAATCACTCACTTTTTTTAATTTTTATATCTGTTGTATTCAGAATGCAGAACAATTTACTTTATTTTTCACATAATTCAAACGGTTGTTTAAATTATTTTTATTCTTAACACTTAATGACAAAAATCATAATTGTTTAATAGCTGACTGTGTTATATAGGCAAAATAGTCTGCTTTGTCATTAATTTACCAACATATTATCAACTTAAATGGATTTTAAATAACTCTATTCAATAGTCGATATGTTTATTAGCAAGTTGAATATTTCGCTAAATGGTAAATATACTTTACATTGATTAAATTACCTCCACATCAATCGCAGTGATCCCTCCAATTAATTCTGCCGTATTTCTTTGTAATTACATCCAATTTACTGCTAGTCTGACCAGCAAGATATCAACAGAATGAGAAAATAAAAATGCCTGAATATAAAGCCCCGCTTCGCGATTATAAATTTGTCATGCAAGAATTATTAGACTGTGAAACGCACTACACGACCCTTGGATACGAAGATGCTAGCCTAGATATGGTCGATGCAATCCTCTCTGAAGCTGGTAAATTTACCGAACAAGTCATCGCACCATTAAACCAAATAGGTGATCAACAAGGTTGTACTTGGACAGATGGTGTCGTAACAACACCAGATGGTTTTAAACAGGCATATCAACAGTATGTTGACGGCGGCTGGCCGACTCTATCATTGCCTGAAGAATTTGGTGGACAAAACTTACCACATTCCATTAATACCGTAATGGGTGAAATGATGTCTGCGGCCAATCATAGCTTTGCCATGTACCCAGGCTTAAGTCATGGTGCAATAGCCACCTTGATGGCACACGGTACTGACATCCAAAAACAAATGTTTTTACCTAAGTTAGTTGAAGGCAGCTGGACTGGAACTATGTGTTTAACCGAAGCGCATTGTGGTACTGATTTGGGCATGTTACGCACAAAGGCCGAATTAAACGATGATGGCTCTTATCGCTTAAACGGCAGCAAAATATTCATCTCCGCAGGTGAACATGACCTTTCTGACAATATCGTTCATATCGTTATCGCCAGAATTCCAGGGTCTCCGGAGGGTACTCGAGGAATTTCGCTATTTGCAGTTCCTAAATTTAATATCTCAGACAATGGCGATATTGAAGATCGGAATGGCGTTAATTGTGGTTCTATTGAGCATAAAATGGGGATCAATGCTAACGCCACTTGTGTGATCAATTTTGATAATGCAAAAGGTTATTTAATCGGCGAGATCAATCGTGGTTTAAATTGTATGTTCACCTTTATGAATGCCGCTCGTTTAGGCGTAGCCAACGAAGGCGTTGCTGCATCTGAAGCTTCATTCCAAGGAGCATTAGCCTATGCTAAAGACAGATTACAAATGCGTTCTATGTCTGGTGTAAAAAATCCTAACGGACCTGCAGATCCAATCATAGTGCATCCAGATGTAAGGCGTATGCTGTTAACTCAAAAAGCCTTTGCCGAAGGGGGACGTGCTTTAACCTCGGATTTAGCCCAACTTGTCGACATAACTCACGCAAGTAATGATGAAGAACAAAAAGCACAAGCTGAAGCAAAACTTGCCTTCTTAACACCTATAGCTAAAGCCTTTTTAACTGAAACCGGTCTAGAATCTACTAGTCACGGTATTCAAGTGTTTGGTGGGCATGGCTTTATTAAAGAATGGGGCATGGAACAATTATTACGTGACACCAAAATCAGTTGTATTTATGAAGGGACCACTGGCATTCAAGCACTCGATTTATTAGGCCGTAAAGTTTTAGGTTCTAAAGGAGAGTTATTAAAAGGGTTTGCCTCTGAAGTTGTTAGCTTTTGCCAAACTAATGCGACAAATCCTGCATTAACGAACTATTGCCAAACATTAGGCGGTTACCTGCAAGAATGGCAAACCTCCACGATGGACATTGGTCAAAAAGCAGCAACTAATCCAGATGAAGTTGGCGCCGCATCGGTTGATTATCTAATGTACTCAGGTTACATAACCTTAGCTTATTATTGGGTGAAGATGGTGGCATGTGCACAACAAAAACTGGATGAAGGGACAAAAGAAAAAGACTTCTATTTAGCTAAGATACAAACTGGTCAGTTTTATTTTGACCGAATATTACCAAGAGCTAAAGGTCATGTTGCCTGTATCAACGCCGGCGCTGATAGCATGATGGCTATAGATTCAGAGCATTTTGTTTTTTAAATAACAGACATAGAATAAATAATAAGGCCGCGTATTAAAGTATATTACGCGGCCTTATTTATCCTGTTAATAAACTCGTTATACAAAACGAAAAGCGATAACGGTTAATCAACCTTAGGGAAGGTAATTGGCGGTTTTTCTATTGAAAAGCCAGCAGCATGAAAGTGGCCGCCTCCTCCAAATTTATTGGCAATTGCAGAAACATCAATACCGTCCTCGGCTGAACGTAAAGAGTAAATACGTTTATTTTCTGTTTCAAAATACATAGCCGCAAACGGATGACCTTGACATAACTCATTACCCAGATCACTAATAAGTGTGGTGGTATTAACACAAGGAACTAGATAACCACATAAGGTGATCATCTCTGGCGTTTTCTTCATTGCACGTTTAATTTCCATTTGTTGATAAGCTAAGATCGTTCTACCCTGCTCTATAATTGGCAAAACAGCTTCATCCGTTAACAACTCCCCCCAAGTTTCGAAACTCATTTCAATCAACTGCAAACCCGCTGAAAACTCTTTGCTATCCGGTAATTTCCATTGCCAAATATCACGGTCTTGAATATAAGCAATTAACTTAGGTACAGGTAAGTCTTTATTAAAATATTCCCACGCTAAATATGCGCCACTTTTACTCATGTCAAATTGGCAAAAATCCAAACCTTCCAATGCGGCTTGTGCGGTTTTGTGATGGTCGATAACAATTAACGAAGCTGCTTGTTCGTGCATCTTGATTAACGTTTCTCTAGAGTATGCAAAGTCAACAATGTAAACATGTTTTCCCGTTACATCAGGGGCATCGTCATCATGGCGAGCCGGTAACCATTCATGTTCATCCTCACTGTGCTCTCGTTGCAAAAATACATTTACAGCCAATGCTGCACCAAACCCGTCTGGACAACTTTTATGATAAATACACAAGTGAGACATTAATATTCCTATATACAAAACTAACGATTTCAAGATCAAGGCTGCAATTCTGAAGTAAAACCTCGGCAACAGCCAGATAAAACCCTAATTATTTGTTATCTTGTTAAATTAAAAATAATTATTTTTATAATTCAATAAGATCCACTTTGTCATCTTTAACGTATAACATAACTATACAATCGTATTTGCTTTCAATATTGTAAATTTATTAGGATCTGTTTTGAGAAAATTAACGTTATCCACATTTTTGACTTTATGCTCATTGCCATTACTCGCAAGCGTAACTACACCAGAAGATGCTGAAGATAAAATAACAACATCTAAAGATTCTGCTTTACCTGCAATTCCTCAAGCCACTCGCCCACCTGAACGAATTCGGGTTATTGGCAGTCGAGACTCTGGACTGGAGCTAAGTTCAGAAAAGATTTTAAAAGTGCCAGGTGCTGGCAATGACCCAATTAGAGCAATTGAAAGTTTACCTGGCGTTGTATTAGCTAACGGATTTGCGCCAGCAGTACGTGGCAGCTCACCAAACGACATGTATTATCAAACCGACGGGGTGCCTGTTGGTTATGTTTTTCATAATGATAGCTATAGCAGCTTTCATCCTAATCTAATTAAAAGCTTTGAGTTAAAAACCGGTGCTTGGGAGTCTAGTTTTTCAGACTCAATTGGCGGTGTTATCGATACCACTTTACGAGACCCTGAAATTACTGAATTTAATGGTGTTGCTGATTTTAGTTTTTTACGTGCAGGCATTTTAGTTGAGTCAAAACTAACTGACACCTCGGCCTTTTATTTGGCAGCTAGACAAAGTTTAATCCATATATATTTGGATGCATTACTCGACGAGGAAGACTTTGAATTTACTCAAGCGCCAATTAACAATGATTATCAATTTAAATACATTAATTATTTAGATGACAATAATAAAATTGTTGTGCAAGCAACTGGCGCAAATGATGATGTAGGCCTGTTGTTTTCGGATGACTCAACGGAAGTAAAACAAAACCCAGAATTAACGGGTGGTATTGGATTTGAAACCTATTACGACAACCAAAGCATTGTTTGGACAAACGAATCTGACTACGGTCAAACTCAAGTCTATTTAAACAGACTGGTACGTAACTCAGACTTTTTTGTTGGACAAATCATTGAGCTCGACGCGATTACTACCGACACTATGTTCAAAGCAATCAATACTCAACTTGTTGGTGAAGGCACGTTAAACTCCGGTTTTGAGCTAAGACAGCAAAACATTGATTATCAAGTTAAAGGCAAAAGCTCTCCTTGTAATAATGAATTTGAAGTCTGTGCTCCATCTTATTATTCCCCCACCGTTTCTGAAGACGCTGAGATTGATATTAATTTTATCAATGTATTTGCCGACTATGATTTAGATTTAACCGACACTGTCATGTTACGTGTAGGTGGTGCAGTTAATAACAATGACTTTAATGACGAAACCATTGCGGAACCAAGAGTCATGCTTAAATGGCAAGCACTTGACGAGTACCTATTTAAGTTCTCCTATGGTCAACACCACCAATGGTTCAGACAGTATAAGTACCTATCAGAAACATTTGGTAGTTTGAATTTAAAACAGGTTAAATCACAACACTATGTCATTGGCGTTGAATACGAAGGTTATTCTGACTGGGCATGGCGTATCGAAACATACTACAAAGATATGGAAGATCTGATTGTAAGTAATCCAGCTAATCAAGTTACTGCCTTGACTGATGCATCTGTTAGCAACGATTTAGCGCAGGCTGATAATTATTTAAATGCGGGGGCGGGTACCGCTTACGGTGTTGAATTTTTGTTAAATAAAGCGATTTCTAATAACTGGTATGGTTGGTTAAGCATTGCGTACAGTAAAACAGAACGAACCAATCAACTGACTGGTGAAAAACTCAATTATGAGTTTGATAAACCTTGGATTATCAACATAGTCAGTAATTATGAATTTAACGATAGATGGCAACTAGGTGGTCGCTGGCGTTTTCAAAGTGGATCTTTATACACCCCGATAAATGGCGCAACACCAATCTACCCTTTAGTTGATAATATGCCAGATAGCAGCCAACCTCCTATATTTTACGATCCTAATGAAGGGGCTATTAATTCACAGCGCTTAGATGATTTTCACCGCTTAGATATACGTTTAGATTACAAAACTCAGTGGTGGGGAAAAGACACAAATGTGTATTTCGAAATCCTCAATGCATACGGCAAACAAAGCTTATCCGGTTATGAATATAACGAAGATTATTCTGAAAAAGAGCCTGAGTATCAATTCCCAGAATCACCAATTCCATCCATCGGTATTCAAATTGAGTTTTAATAACTTAACTTAAACAAACAAATATCACTTATCTAAGGCTAGTTTATCTAGCCTTTTTAATACCTGCCTAAAAATTGTATATACCTAGTTCCAAGTTAAATTTCATCCGTAATAAATAGAGTAAATATTTAAGATAAAACTTGATCTAGGTCAATTTAAGTTTTAAAGTTTCAGAAATTACTGAAACTTCAGAAGAGTCGATATGTTATTAAGTCCAAAGTTAGAAACGTTTGTAATGCATTGTGGCGAAATGGGTAGTCGTTGGGGCTTTAACCGTACCGTTGGACAAATGATCGGATTGATCATTGTTAGCGAACATCCAGTCAGTGCAAATGATTTAGCCGAATCTTTAAATATTTCCCGTGGCAATGTCAGCATGGGAATTAAAGAGTTACAGTCTTGGCGTTTAATCCAAGTGCAACATATTCAAGGTGATAGAAAAGACTATTATGCGCCGGCTGGCAGTATATGGGATTTAGCGACTCGTGTGTTTGAAGAACGCCGTAAACGAGAAATGGACCCAACATTATCTTTATTACGCTCAAGTATTTTGGACCAACCCGCCAATCAACAAGAAATTTACGCCCAAGAGAAAATGCATGAAATTCACGACTTGCTTGAATCTGTAACGATGTGGGCAAGTGAATTACAAAACATGAGTCCAGATAAATTAAAAACCTTAATGAAGCTAGGTGCCGGCGTTGGCAAAGTATTAGACATGAAAGATAAATTTCTGAAATCTGGTAACAATTAATTATCGAATTCCCTATTAATTAACTCGCAGTACGAGGCCCAAATGTTAGACACTTTGATGTTATCTCGGATCCAATTTGCCACTAATATCAGTTTTCATATTTTATTTCCAACCATCACCATTGCCCTATGTTGGTTTTTACTGTTTTTTAAAATTCGTTTTGATCAAACAGGTGATCCAATTTGGATGCGAGCCTATCGATTTTGGGTCAAAATTTTTGCTTTAACTTTTGCATTAGGTGTTGTGAGTGGCATTACCATGTCGTTCCAATTTGGCACTAACTGGCCAGGTTTTATGGAAACAGTAGGGAATATCGCGGGGCCATTACTAGGTTACGAAGTATTAACGGCCTTTTTCTTAGAAGCGACTTTTTTGGGTATCATGTTATTTGGCATCAAACGCGTCCCTCCTAAGATACATACACTAGCTACCGCGATTGTTGCTTTAGGTACAACCCTTTCTGCCTTTTGGATACTGTCGTTAAATTCATGGATGCACACACCTACCGGTTATGAAATGAGAGATGGTGTTGCCTTTCCTGTTGACTGGTTTGCCATCATCTTTAACCCGTCCTTCCCTTATCGTTTTTTCCATATGCTAATTGCATCAGCAATCACCGCTTCATTTTTAATTGCGGGCATCAGTGCATATCGATTATTACGTGGAGACAACAAACGAGCGCCTAAATTAACGTTAAAAGTAGCGTTAACCGCCGCTATGTTACTTACCCCGCTACAAGCTTTTGTCGGTGATTTACATGGGTTAAATACTTTAGAACATCAACCACAAAAAATTGCGGCCATGGAAGGAGTCTGGGAAACAGAACAAGGTGCTCCACTGTTATTATTTGCCATTCCAGATGAAGAGACCCGCAGTAATCATTTTGAAATTGGTGTGCCCTACATGGCTAGTTTAATACTAACTCATGATATGAATGGTGAAATTAAAGGGCTTAATGAATTTGTAGGCAAACACCCGCCAGTTAAACCAGTTTTTTATTCATTCAGAATTATGGTTGGTTTGGGGTTGTTCATGTTACTAACCGCTTGGGTTGCTCGTCTCACTTTATACAACAGAAATGAACTGCCTCCATGGATGTTAAAAGTACTCGTAGCTTTAAGTTTCTCTGGTTGGGTTGCCACTTTAGCCGGTTGGTACGTTACTGAAATTGGCCGACAACCTTACCTCGTTACCGACATATTAACCGTGAAACAAGCGGCTACCGACATCGCATCATCAAATGTCGCAATATCTTTGGCCTTATATTCCATTGTGTATATCGGTCTATTGTATGCGTATTTACACACCATTTTTGTGATGGCTCGTAGAGCGGTTGAAATCGAAGAAATAAGCGACAATGAAATGAACAAATCAACACTAAACACATTGGAGAATAACCATGTTTGATCAAAACACACTGGCGGTGATCTTCGTTGGGTTAATGGGATTATCGGTATTAATGTATGCCATATTAGATGGTTATGATCTCGGCGTTGGAATGTTAATACCAACTGATAATAGTGAACACGCTGATATCATGGTGGCATCCATAGGGCCTTTCTGGGATGCCAACGAAACTTGGTTAGTGTTAGCGGTTGGATTGTTATTAATTGCCTTCCCAGCTGCGCACAGTTTCACGCTTAAAGCCCTTTATTTGCCAGCAACCTTTATGTTAATTGGCCTTATTCTGCGTGGTGTTGCCTTTGATTTTAGAGCTAAAGCGTCATTTAGCCATCAACCAACATGGAACAAAATATTTAAGTTAGGTTCGTTAATTGCTTCATTAACACAAGGTTATATGTTGGGTATGTACGTAAACGGATTTGATACATCAATAACAGGTTATTTATTCGCAACCCTTAGTGCTATTGGAGTTAGCTCGGCTTACTGCTTTATTGGGGCAACGTGGTTGGTTATGAAAACCGAAGGGGAATTACAGCTTAAATCGATAAAGGTGGCGCAACGCACACTTATCATCGCATTTATAGGCATTGCTGCGGTATCCGCTACCAACTTACTATTTAATCCCGACATTTATGTAAAATGGTTTACTTTCCCTAACATCCTATTTTTGATGCCTATACCTATTGTATGTGCTGCCTTATTTGCATTGGCTTTTGTTTTATTAAGGCGTTTACAAAACAATCCAGAACACGGCGCAGGTTTACCCTTTTTCCTTTGCATTTTAATATTCACATTAAGCTTTGCTGGATTAGGTTTTAGTTTCTTCCCTTATATAGTGCCAAATCAATTAACTATTTGGCAGGCCGTGGCTGCGCCAGAATCCCTTAACTTCTTGTTATATGGCGCAATCGTCGTGGTCCCAACGATCTTAATGTATACCGCTTATTCATATCGAGTTTTCTGGGGTAAGGTACAAGAGTTACGGTATTATTAATGTCATCAACTTTTATTCCCCCTAAACCTTAAATGGGGTATATCAGTTAAAAGTAATAATCATGTCACCTCAGCATAAATGATTGAGGTGACATGACGTAAATAAAATGACAGATAAATAATAACAACAGACCTAAAGTTATAATTGACTTTTATCCCTCGCTAACGAATGCTGATGTTTTAATTGAACTGAAACTACATTCGTTATGATCTTAAATTCTATTCGACTTACCTTACTTTCCTCATTATTGGCATCAGTTACTTTTTCCGTTAGAGCCGATACATTATCTGACTTAAAAAATGTATTAACTAACTTACATGATGATGGCGCATTAGCTGTTGAGTACACCTCCAAATACACACAAAACCGTGGTAAGCAGTCTGATTTAAAAACCAAAAAAGGGTTTATCACATTATCTGCAAGTTACAACGAAAAAGGCTTACAGGTAGCGTATAACAAAGAAATACTCGATAAAGTCGCACTAGAAGAAACACTCAAAGAACAAGATGAAAACGCCGACACGCCTACGTTAAATGCCATGTACCGCGTAGAAAGTTCTGATTTATTAGAGATGATGTCTGCAGCCCCATCATTATTACGTTTTATTAATAAAGCTAAATTTAAGACGGAAAAACAAGTTCAGTTTCAAGATACACAAGCCACTGAACTTATGTTTGATATGCCATTGGAAAGCATCATCACAGACCAAGAAACCCGAGATCATGTTGACGACTTTAAAGGGCAGTTCCGCTTGCTCGTCAACAGCAACAATATCCCCATTGAAAGCGAATTGACCTTCACAGGTAGTGGCAGTGCTTATGTTTTTTTTAGCATAAAACTCGCGCAAACAATTACCAATCAATATCAACTCTTGGGCAGTAGACTGGTTAATACAGGGCAATCTTATAGCAGAAAACAATCATCTACTTTTGGACAGTCTGATTCAAATGGCGAAAAGAAATTAACTATTTTGGCTGATAATAATGAATTTGAGAGGAAGGATTTAACCTGTAAGTTATAATTTTTGGAGCATATCAATTATGGGCAATTACTGACTTATCCTATAAAATTCCGTTATCATTTTAACTATTTATAAAAAGTTAATTTTCAGAGGAAAGGTTTAAATATGCAGTCCAAATCTAGCCAGTCACAAGGGTTATTGCTTTTTAAATTAACTCAATTGCAAAATTTTGCATTAGGTACTTTGAAGATACAAGAAATTGTTCCTTATCAAGCGCTTACTCAAATACCTAAATCAAACCCTAATGTACTTGGGGCCGTACACATTAGAGGCAAATCCATTGCGGTTATCGACATGGCCGCTGCCGTTGGTTACCCTCCCATCTTAGAAGCCGATAGAGACTCTGCGGTTATTTTAATTACTGATTGTAGCCGTATAACGGTTGGTTTTTTAATAAGAAAAGTAGAACGTATTATTGAATGTAATTGGAAAAGTATTGAGCCTCCGCCTCAACAATTAGGCCATAAAACATACATTACAGGTATTACACGCTATGAAGACACGCTAATTCAGTTACTAGATATTGAATTACTGCTCGCACAAATTCTTCCTGATGACGCCGATACCGCAATTGAAATTACAGGCGTTCAAAAAGGGTTATTGCAAAATTCACATATTTTACTCGTTGATGACTCCGCAACCGCACGTAAACAGTTAGAAAACGCGCTAACAAATATCGATGTACCGTTTAAAGTTTGTAACAATGGCAATGATGCATTAGCCGTTATGAAAGCTTGTGCGGCCGAAGACAACCCAATTGATATCCTAGTCAGTGATATAGAAATGCCGGGGTTAGATGGATACGAGCTTGCATTTGAAGTTCGAGATACTAGCTTTTTAGCCAACACCTACATAATTCTTCACAGCTCTCTTTCCAGCAGTATGAGTGTCACCCGGGCAACCGAAGTGGGCGCTGACGTGGCATTAACAAAATTTGAAGCACAAGAACTTGTCAATGCCATGTTACGGGGAGCGAGTAAGAAATAGTTCTTAATCTTTTTTCCATTAAAGAATAAAAAGCTGCTGCACCTGTGACATCATCAATAATACCTAGTGAATTAGTGGTAATTTATTAACTAGCTCTGGAGTTTTAATTCCAAAACAAAATTATATTTCTTCACCAGTCGCGTTCAAATGCGACTGCATTCGTTCTAACAAAGCGCCTTCAATTGGTACTGCTTTGCCTGTTTTCTGATCCAACACGACAAATGTAATGTCCGCATCGGCTACCGCAACGTCAGTGCCTGCAATTGTGATCTTTTGATTAAACACAGCGCTTTTACCCCCCACTTTAGACAAAGAAGTTTCAATGTTTAAAGTATGTCCCATCGTGGCAGACGCTCTATAATTAATATTGATATTCACAATGACCCAAGCCAAACCTAAAGATTGGAAAAACTCAATATCGCCACTTTCTTCTAAATACTCCCAACGAGCTTCTTCTAAAAACTCTAAATATCGCGCATTGTTCACATGCTGATAAATATCTAAATGAAAACCGCGAACTTTGATTTGAGATGTGTGACTCATTTTATTCCTATCTTAATGTTCAATACCGAATTTGGCATGAATATGCCTTGATAATACTTTTATTTATTACGACGTTTTTTCTTTTTCTTATTATCTTCAAACGCTTGTTTCTTTGCTAAACGTTCCGCTTCTTGAATTTTACCAATGGCTTTCGCCTCTATGCCTTGCTCAACCGTTTCCAAAGTAATGGCACCTAGCGTACCTGAGCGGTAATCATTTAATATGATCTCAGACACTTTATATAAGTCAGCAATACCGCCTTTACGTACACATGCACGATTAACGGCTATCGCATCCATCACCTCTATTGGAGTAGCTGGCATGTCTTTTAATTGGTAACGTTCAATTAATAGTTCTGGGTAATGTTCCATCAAATATTCAATGGCGTAATAGGCTATGTCTTCTTTTTCAGTAACGGTATCTTTAATGCCGCCTGTGATAGCTAACCTATACCCGCAGTCTTCTGGCTCTAATTTAGGCCATAAAAATCCGGGCGTATCATGCAATACAATATTGTTGTCTAAACGAATACGCTGTTGGGCTTTAGTCACACCCGCTTCGTTACCCGTTTTCGCAATAATACGGTCCGCCAAAATATTAATAGTGGTGGACTTACCTACATTTGGAATACCACAAATCAGCGCACGCAATTGTTTATCTTGGCTAACTCGATGTGGCACCATTTCTGAGATGACATTTAATAAATCTTTAATTTGTTTTGTATCTTGTGATGTGACAGCAATTGCCGTGATACCACGTTCTTGCTGTAAATGTTCTAACCATCGTTGGGTTTGAATTGGATCAGCCAAGTCACTTTTATTTAAGATTTTAAGTACCGGAGTATCACCTCTAAGTTCTGGAACTAAAGGATTTTCACTAGAAAATGGAATTCTGGCATCAAGTATTTCTATGATCACGTCTACCTGAGGCATGATCTCTGCAATTTCTTTACGAGCTTTGTGCATATGGCCCGGAAACCAGTTAATTGCCATTTTATCTCCGTTCTATTTATCCGAAATGATTTCGAACTTAAGTTAATTGCCGTGATTTTACCGTGTTTATCTCACTTCATAAACGACTAATTGATTGTTTTAACTTTTACTTATAAATATTAGTCATAATTGTTGCCGAACATTGAAAAGCAGCCCACCTACCACCACAATAATAACCAAGTAAAATAATGGAAATGAATTATGAAAACAGCAGTTATTACCGGCGCTAACCGTGGTATTGGTCTGGCGTTAAGCCAACAACTTGCAGCCAAAGGTTGGGATATTATTGCAATTTGCCGTTCTGAATCTGAAGAGATAGAGGCTATTGCCAGCATGGTTATTTCAGGAATTGATGTCACTAACCCTGAAGATATCCAACAGATTAAAAAAGTCATTGGCGATCAACAAGTCGATTTATTGATCAACAATGCAGGTTTATTAAAAGACGAAGTGCTTGGAAAAATTGATTACGACTCATTACGTGAACAGTTTGAAATCAATGCATTATCGCCATTACAAGTCACGGAAGCATTAATTCCAAACATGGTGGTGGGCAGTAAAATTGCAAACATCACGAGTAGAATGGGCTCTATCGCAGACAATGACTCTGGTGGTCGATATGGGTATCGCGCGTCTAAAGCAGCTTTAAATGCAATTGGTAAATCCCTAGCAGAAGATTTAAAAACTAAAGGCATTGCTGTTGCGCAATTACACCCGGGCTGGGTACAAACGCGTATGGTTGAATTTAGTGGTTTGATCACAACAGAACAATCTGCAGCAGGTTTAATTGAACGCATTGAACAATTGGACTTATCAACAAGCGGTGGCTTTTGGCATTCCAATGGCGAAGAGCTGCCTTGGTAATCCCTTAATTTAATAATATCAATTATATAAAAAACGGTCGTGTTTATTACTGTACAACCCTATAAATCAAATGGGTTATTGGGTACAATCCGGCACAAAATTAAAATCTAATTATTAGGAAATATTATGGTTGTTTTAACAACAAACTTTGGCGACATCAAAATAGAACTATTCGCTGAAGAAGCACCAAAAACAGTAGAAAACTTTTTAAACTATGTAACTTCTGGCTTTTATGACGGCGTTATCTTTCACCGCGTTATTCCTGGTTTCATGGTTCAAGGTGGCGGCATGTTACCTGGCATGGAAGAAAAAGACGGAAATGCATCTATTAAAAATGAAGCCAACAACGGTCTTAAAAATGACCGTGGTACATTAGCGATGGCGCGTACACAAGAGCCTCATTCAGCTTCTTCACAATTCTTCATTAACAGTGCTGACAATGCCTTCTTAAATTTCCGTTCAGAAACACCTGATGGTTGGGGCTACTGTGTATTTGCAAAAGTAGTTGAAGGCATGGACGTTGTAGATAAAATCTCTGCAGTTGAAACAGGTCGTTCTGGTTACCACCAAGATGTACCAACTGAAGAAGTTATCATCGAAAAAGCGGTTGTTGTTGAATAACACTTATTCGGTTGTTACATAAAAGTTGAGTAACAACAACTTATAGGGCATCGTTGTGATGCCCTTTTTTATATAAGCTTATTTATTTTTTTAAATCACAGAAATTAAGAAACAATATGTCGTCTATTTTAGTCATCGCTGATTTACATTTAAGCTCTGAACGTCCAGACATTAGCCAATGTTTTTTTGATTTTTTAATTGCAGAATCAAACCAGCATAAAGCCTTATATATTCTTGGTGACTTGTTCGAATCTTGGGTTGGCGATGATGATATCAATTCTTTCACACTGAAAATTGCCCAAGCAATAAAAGATTTTTCAGCCCACACGCCTGTTTATTTCATTCACGGTAATAGAGATTTCTTGTTAGGTAAAAAATACGCAAAACGTTGTGGCATGACTTTGTTAAGTGAAAGTCATAGGATTGTCGACTTTAATAAAAGCATCTTATTTATGCATGGCGATCAGCTGTGCTTGGACGATGTGGAATATCAAAAATTCCGCAATAAAAGCCGTACTTGGTGGTGGAAAACGCTGATGTTGTGTTTGCCCTTATCTTTTCGTAAAAATAAAGCGGCCGAATATCGAGCAATGAGTAAATTGAGTCAGATGGATAAATCCGACGATATAATGGATGTAGCAGAACGCGAAGTACAACGAGTGGTTCAAACATCAAACTGTGATTGGTTAATTCATGGGCATACTCACAGACCAAACATACACCAACTTGATCAGCATAAACAACGCATAGTTGTCGGCGATTGGTATACCCAAGGTTCGGTTTTACTATTATCTAATAACGGCGCAGAACTAAAGTCCTTGCCATTACCGACAAATTAAATCACATTTCAACTACGCGTGTTATTAAACACCCAATCAAATCCCTTAAATACAAAATAAAAATTATAAACATTCATAGGAGACAATTTGTGAAATTATCAACTTTATCCCTAGCACTAGGTTTAGTGGCTTCTTTAGCACTTACTGGATGCGGACAAAATTCTACACCAAACTCCCAGCAAGAAGCCGCTAAGGTATCGCCAAACACGTTAAAACCAGAGTTTCAATCTCGTCTTGATATATACACACCGGTAACATTAACCGCTGATTTATCACATTTATCGGCAAACCAAAAGAAAATGGTGTTTTTGTTAATTGATGCATCAAAAATAATGGATGCGTTATTCTGGCAACAAGCTTATGGCAAAAATAAAGCTGAGTTTTTAGCGGGTATTTCTGATGAAAAGACACGTATTTACGCCGATGTAAACTACGGACCTTGGGACAGATTAAAAGGAGATGAACCATTTTTAGTCGGTCAAACTGAAAAGTCGTTAGGGGCACAATTTTACCCAGAAGATATGACCAAAGAAGAGTTTGAAGCCGCTGACATTATAGATAAAACTGGGTTGTATTCGGTCATTGAACGTAATGATAAAGGACAGTTATATTCAATACCTTATTCTGTTTATTATCTAGAAGAGTTAACTAAAGCCTCTGAGTTATTACTTGAAGCTGCTAAATTGGCTAAAAACAAAGAGTTTGCTAATTACTTAACATTGCGTGCGGACGCCCTATTAACCGATAATTATCAACCATCTGATTTTGCTTGGATGGACATGAAGTCGAATCCAATTGAGTTAGTTTATGGCCCAATTGAAAACTACGAAGACATGTTATACGGCTACCGTGCCGCATTTGAAGCCTATGTGTTAATCAAAGATATGGCATGGAGCGAGAAGCTAGTTAAATACGCAGCGACTCTGCCAGCGTTACAAAAAGGTTTACCTGTTGATGCTAAATACAAAGCCGAAATGCCGGGGTCTAATGCAGAATTAAATGCCTATGACGTTGTGTATTACGCTGGTCATTCTAATGCAGGCTCAAAAACCATTGCGATTAACCTACCAAATGATGAAGAAGTGCAATTAAAAAAAGGAACACGTCGTTTACAACTTAAAAATGCCATGCAAGCTAAGTTTGACAAAATATTATTACCAATTGCCGACTTGTTAATTGTGCCAGAACAACGTGCAAATATTACTTTTAATGCATTTTTTAATAATACTATGTTCCACGAAGTCGCTCACGGTTTAGGGATTAAAAATACCATTAACGATAAAGGCACCGTTCGTCAATCGTTAAAAGAACATGCATCGGCTTTAGAAGAAGGTAAAGCCGATATTCTTGGACTTTACATGGTTACTCAGTTGTTTGAACAAGGCGTGATCACAGAAGGTAAACTAGAAGATTATTACACAACCTTCTTAGCGGGCATCTTCCGTTCAGTGCGTTTTGGCGCATCAAGCGCTCATGGTAAAGCCAACATGATCCGGTTTAATTACTTTGCAGAAAACAATGCTTTTAAACGAAATGAACAGGGTTTATATAGTGTTGATATGGCTAAGATGCGTGAAGCAATGAATGGATTATCTAACTTAATCTTAACCCATCAAGGTAACGGGGATTATCAAGCCGTCGCTAAGTTAGTCGCTGACAAAGGCGTCATTAAACCACAATTAAAAGCCGACTTAGAACGATTAACCACGGCAAACATTCCAGTTGATATTGTGTTTGAACAAGGTAAAGAAGTATTAGGTTTGTAACTTTCTACTTTTTACATACTGAGAAAAAATAAAGGCTCCTTACGGAGCCTTTTTTATGCTTGTTGAATAAACTCTAAATTAGAATTTATATTGAGCCTTCATGTAGTAGTAACCACCGTTGTAATCAAATGGACCACTTTCATAATAAACACCACCAAGTTCCGCATAAGAATCTTTTAACTTCTCAGCTTCTTGGTCAAATAAGTTATTAGCACCAACAGACAATATTAACGAATCAGTTACAGAGTAGCTAACTTCAGCATCTAACGTCATAGCAGCGCCAGCAACCTCAGAACCCCATTCAGATGTATCATCCGCATGCGTAGCATAGTATTCGCCATAGAAGTTACCACGAACCGTTAAGTTCACTTTATCCCAGCTTGGCGCGAACGTTAATGTTGCACGGTGAGCAGGAATACCATCTTCTAAACGACGTACTTTACCTTCGTTTGTCGTAGCAGGATTAAACTTATCTACATTAGTATCAGTCCAGTTATACGCTAAGCTCACCATAGTGTCTGCGCCCATGAATTCAGTTTCATAGTTGGCTACTAAATCGATACCTTGTGTTGTTGTATCAAAGTCATTTGAATAGTAAGTTACCGCTGAGATTAATTCAGGGTTTTGTACACCTGCGGCTTCTAGAGCTGTATAGTCTTCTGCTTCAACCGATATTTGGCTTGATTGAGCTAAACGTCCAGTTACTTCAATTGTGTAATAGTCAACTGTGATTAACAAACCGTCATTATCGTAAACACCACCAAAGGCAAAACTTGTTGATTCTTCAGGCGTTAACTCTTTACCACCATAAAATGCGGCTAGTGGGTTTGTAGGTGGAGCGATAAACGTCTGAATTAAGTCACCGCCAACAATTGATGTTTGAGTGTTAACCACATTAGCTTGTCCAACTGTAGGAGCTCGGAAACCTGTGCTATGTGAACCACGAACAGAAAATTCTTCATTTAATTGATATTGTGCCGTTACTTTATAATCTAACGTGCTACCAAAAGTAGAGAAGTCTTCGTAACGTAAAGCGGTACCAAGAAGGAAGTTATCATTTACAAACGTTTCTAAATCTAGGTAAGCAGCAATATTATTACGGCTATTTTTACCCGCAGATTCAGGACCAAAGCCTTTAAATCCATGAGAACCGATGTTAAATCCTTGATCCGCATAAGGTCCTGCAACCCAAGATGACTCTTCACCTGCCGTAATTTCAAATGACTCTTCACGCCATTCTAGACCCGTTGCAACATTAACTAAGTTAGCCATACCAAAATCAATAGCTTTGACTAAGTCTAAGCCAACTGTTGTTTCTGACTGCTCATAAGCACCAGTTTCAAAATCAGTCGGAGACGCTAAACCTAATGAAGGGTTTAATGAATTTTTCAGATTAAAGGTCGCTTTATTGTTACCCATAACCGCAGAAACATCATACATCCAACCTGACATTTCACCTTTTACACCAGCGGCAAAAGACATATCTTCAATTGAACCACCAAACAATGGAGTATAACCGCCAGGCTTAAGTTGGTTCATAGAGAAACAGTTTGGATCGGCAAGCATAGCTGCATATTCTGGCGTACTTAACACGTTACCTACATTAGCAGGTACAGTAGCACAGCTTGATTGGTCGCCATTTACGGCACCAACTAATAATGTTTCACCACCATCAACCGAGAATACATTGCCACGATTATGTGGGTTACGGTAATAAAAACCACCAGTTACATCACGTGACGATACATTACCAAATGCATATACTTTGGTATTTTCATCTAAATCAATACCTGAGTTTACGAAGATAGTGTAATCATCTTTGATCTCTGGGTTACCCCAAATTTGTGCTGGATCTTCAATCGACGTATTACCAGCCGCTTTAATTGCAGCCGCATCAGGACGCTGAACACTTCGGCTCGTTGCATCTGCATTTTTTAATTGGAAACTTGCATTGATGAAACCATTTTCAGTTAATGGTAAACCAATGTTACCGTCAATAATGGTAGCCGCACCGTCACCTTCGTAGTACTCACCCGTTTTAACTGAGATTGAACCACCTTCTGAATCGTCTTTTAATACAAAGTTCATTACGCCAGCAATCGCGTCTGAACCGTATTGAGCAGCAGCACCGTCACGAAGCACTTCAACTTGTTGTAGTGCTACGCTTGGAATAACTGAAATATCTGGACCTTGAGCACCATCGTTTACACCGCCCCCTTGGAATGCGATAACAGATGCACGATGACGACGTTTACCATTTAATAATAGTAAGGTGCTATCAGACGGTAAGCCACGTAGGTTCACTGGACGAATTAACGTAGCAGCATCACTGATTGGTTGGGCACGCACGTTAAAAGATGGAACGGTTGACGCTAACATATCTAACATGTCAGTTGCGCCATTACGACCCAACTCGTCACCGCCAATGATATCGATAGGGACTGGAGAGTCATTTACTGAACGAGGTGCTGCGCGCGAACCGACAACTGCAATACGCTCTACGTTTTCTACTTTATCGCCTTCTTCAGCAAAAGCAGAAGTTGACGCAGCAGTTAAAGCTAAACCTGACACTAATGACAGTTTAACCATTTTTGATAGTGGTGATAGTTTAAACATATTTATTCCCATATTCATGTTGGTATTTTTTTGATTTTTATAATTATTATTTGGTGCCTAATAGTGAACTTCACATTAAGCTAATTAATAAAGTACTAGTGATCGTGAGAATTACAACTAAAAACGTGCAGGAATTGTTACTTTGAGTAAAAAATGCATGATTTGTGTAAATTTTATACCAAATCATGAAAAACATGGGATGGATTTAATGTTTTCAAAGACAGACTACGAGTCTGCCCTATTGCCGAGTTTGGCTTTTTGAGCTGAGTTTTAATTAAATTAGTTTAAATTACGCCATTAGATACATTTTCTAACATAGTTAAAATGTGTTCAACAGGTTGCGCGCCTTCCATTCCATAAGCTTCATCTATGATAAAAAACGGAACAGATTGAATGCCTAATTCTTTGGCTAAGGCTTCATCTTCTTTAACTTGTGCACTGTAACCATCTGAGTTTAATACTTGCTCTGCTTTATCTTTATCAAGACCAGCCTTGGCTGCGATAGTCAACAGTATGTCACTTTTGCTGATCAGTTCACCTTTTGAGAAAAAACTCTCAAACAATAAGTTTTGTACTTCCTGTTCTTTGCCACTTTCACTGGCTAAATGAATTAACCGTTGTGCATTAAACGTATTAGTCGGTTTATTATTATCAAAATCAAAATTGAGGCCTATTTCAGCGCCTTGTTTGGCCATATCATCACAGGCAAGTTCAGCCCACTTTAATGGTTGATCATATTTTTTGGCTAATAACTCGTATTTATTTTCTTGGTAGGTTAATTCAGCGTTTGGATCTAACTCAAAACTACGCCAGATCACTTCAACATTTTCTTTGCCGTCAAATTTTTCTAGCGCCATTTCAAAACGGCGTTTGCCTATATAGCAATATGGGCAAGCGATGTCGGACCAAATTTCAACTTTCATTTTAGCTTTCATAACATTAATTGAGTTAATTTATTTATATCGTTTTTTTGTTATGCAAAGACTGTGCACAAAAAAAAAGCTATTAGTAAATACCAATAGCTTTTGTATACATATACTCAAAAAACTAATTATTCCAAATAATCGTTTAACGGCTTACTCACTTGTTTGAAATCAAACTCAGATATTTGTAATAACCATTTATCGTTATTTTTTTGTAACCAATAGGTGGGGGTTTCATCATCCGTTTTAAATAACTTCAAACTCATTTGTTGATTAGGTAACGCTTGATGAGCAGCTTTATCAACATAATTTAAAGTAAGCGTCTGATAAACCGGCATCTGATGCGACTCTCCAAGCTGCACGTCTTTAACCGTCAGGTTAATAATATTGCGTACTAAGCCTGTTAAAATGGAGTCATATTGTAATTTTTTACCTTCGACAGTCTCCACTAATTCGAAATTATCTTTTAACCTGACTTTATCATTCTCCTCAGATATTACAGTCAGCTCGTCAGTAACTGTAATGTCTGCACTCTCATCATCTGATTCTTTACGAACAATTGAAAACGAGTTTTCAGGCAAAGTAATTTCAACTTGCCTTATTTGTGCATATTCTATTGGCACTATGTCAGGCTTTAGCCAATCACTGCTGGCTTCTGGTAAATCGATATCCAAGTCAACTAAGTAGGTTTGTGACGAACCCGCTAGCCGAACGTAACGTCCACTTGCCGAAGTACTTTCGTTACCCAACAATATTTGAATGGATTGTTCTTTAGACTCAAGAGTTAATAAAGTTGCTACACTGGTTGGCTTATCTATGTTTTGTAATCCTAAGCGACTAAAATATTTATCTTGTTTGGTTTTTAACTCGATAATCTTCGCATCTTTTAGGCTTTGCAATAACTTAGATAATTGAGCGGTATCCACTGGGTAATCAAATTTATTTGATAGCAGCCATTGTCCGTTTACTTTTTTAACACTCATTAAGTCGTCATTTTCAGCCGTTTGCATTTTAATTACTTCAACTAAACTTGCGTCAAATTCAGTTAACAGCTGGGTCTTTTCAAAAGACTGTACGCCCTTATTTTTAGCGATAAAATAACTGCTAAAAAGTAATACAAAAACTCCAAATATTAAGGTTTTAATTAACAAATTAACGTTCACTAATAACTCCTACTGGTTTAATACTGTTTTATTAACCTTATCCACTTAACGCTATATTATTTTACTTGGTAAGATGCAGACATTTTGAGGCGGTAACGTCTTGCAAATATTGCCAAACCAAAAGTTAATAACAATGGGAATACAACAATATTTAATAACTTCACCGTCGTTCCTAACGACTCTATGTCCTTATTAAGCTGATGTTGCACTTCTCTTAGTTGTTTTCTTATCTCTAATTTTTTTGCAACAAATGACGCCAGAGCATCTTCTTGTTCTACAGTTAATACCAAAGCACTATTATCCATTTGCTGATTTTGTAACTGAGCTAATTGGCTTTCGGTTTCTTCTAACTGCTGCTGTAATTGTTGCTCTTGTTCTCTGAACTTAGCTTCAGCCTCAACCGTTAATTGTTCTACCACATCAAACGGGCGTTGGTATTGACCTCGTCCACGAATAGATAATAACGCTGAGTTGCCACCTAAATTATCCACGGCATTGATAACAAAATCGCCGTTATTGGCAAAAGGCTGTAATATAGTTTCGCCAAAGAAGTTACTGCTTTGCACCCAAAATCTGTCGGTTAATAAGTCCGTATCAGCAACCACTATCAGTTGGATATCATCTGACGATTTTATCCAACCTTCTTCATCAATGCCCTCTGGCAAAGAATCAAATGCAGTATTGGCTGAACCACTGACTCTAGCCGCCAAAATTAGGTCGGCGTTTCTTGCCTCAAAAGCATTTAACAACAATTCTGGGTTTTGCCCTGCCATTTGGTATTTAGCAATGTCAGTAAAGTCTGCATATTCAGAACTGGTCATTAATGGCGATAACGTTGTAGTCGCCCCCTCTACTGAACGCAATGCCCCTGCACTGGCAACATTAATACTGGATAACGACGTGGTGACGACATCTTGTCCATTAATGTTGTCTTTATCTAAACCTATGTAACCTATATGTCTGCCCGGTTGTCCGTCTGGCATTCTAATTTCAAGGCCTTTAGCCGCATCTAATACAATGGCTGAGTCATCAAAATCAATGCCCCAAGCGCTAAATAAACCAGCTAAGTTAGATGTTGACGGGGTGGGCATGCCCATCATGTTTGCCCCTTGTTGATCAGAATCGGCTGTTGGGTCAACAAACACTAACGTTTTTCCACCATTTAAAACATATTGATCAATCGCGAATAACTGAGCGTCCGTTAAGTCTTTTGGATGCACAAGCATTAATACTTTTGTATCTTCAGGAATCGTTTCAGCAGTTGGTTCTAGTACTTCTACTTGGTACAACTGTTCTAACTGAGATAACACCGCCCATTGTGGTAATGCTTGAGGCTGACCCATTTGCATTGCCATGGGATTTGGATTCATCCCTCCTTGGATTGGTAATGAAGATAATACTGACACTTTTACGGGCGTTGGATCCGACAACCTATGCACTAACTTACTCAGTTCATATTCCAATAAACTTTCTTGGCTAGGGTCAAAAAACGCAATGATTTCTTTGTCATCTAATGAGTTTGTTCCGGCTAAACCAAAGTAAATAGAGTCACCTGCTGCATTAATAGGTGCAGCCACCAATCCCATTTCAGCAGCTTTATCTTCCGCTTCTGAGAAAGCTTCTGGGTCGATGATCTGCAGTTTTATTTTGCCACCAGCATACAATTCATATTCTTGTAAAAGTGACTTCACTCTATTAGCGTAATTTCTTAGCGTGGTTAACCCTTCAGACGCCTTATTTGAAAAAAAGAAATATAAGGTTATTGGCTCTTCTATTGCCGATAATACTTGATGGGTTCCCTCGGTAATTGAATACACATTACCTTGAGTTAAATCCAATCTGGTTTTGTTAAATATCGTATTGTTTAATAAAACTAAGGTTAAAAATACAAACGCGATGGCTACTAAAGCAGTAGTAAATGAAACACGTTTAACTGATGATTTTGAATGCATTTGGTTCTCCATTTTACTCTTCACCTTAACTTGCCTTTTTGTCTTCAATAATGACTAAACCAGCGGTTAACCAACTGACAATTACCAGAAGGAAATAACCTACATCATTGAGCGCAATGACGCCTTTAGCAATGGAATCAAAATGTTGGATAAATGACAGCGACGCAATAACATCTATGGCCCCCGTTGGTAAGACGCCTTTAAACGAATTAATCACCGCTTCTGTGCCACTTAATACGAACAAGAAGCTAATTGAAACGGATAAGATAAACGCCACGACTTGGGATTTAGACAACGCAGACATACAAATGCCTATGGCTAAAAACGCCCCCGCCATTAACCAACTGCCAATATAAGCGGCTAAGATAACGCCGTTATCTGGCTGACCTAAAAAGTTGATGGTTGCCCAAAGTGGAAAGGTAAACACTAACGCTAACCCTAATACCAACCAAGCTGAAACAAACTTAGCCACCATGGCTTGCAGTGCTGTGATAGGCAGTGTCATTAGAAGCTCAATACTGCCACTACGTCGTTCTTCACTCCAAGAACGCATTGCAAAAGCAGGCACTAAAAATAGGTATAACCAAGGATGGAAATTAAAAAATGGCAATAAGTCGGCCTGGCCTCGTTCAAATAAAGACCCTAAATTAAAGGTCATAATGCCACTCATTATTAAAAAGATAGCAATAAACACGTACGCAATAGGCGTTGCAAAAAACGACATAAACTCACGTTTAGTCAAAATTGAGATCATTGATAACTGATTCATATTAGAAACTCCTTATGCGTCAGTGGCGTTAGTTGAAGCAGTGGTTAACTCACGGAATATATCGTCAAGCCGCCCTTGTTCACTGTAAATAGCGTCAAACTGCCAGCCTAAAGCTTGTACTTTGTCATACACGCTAGCAAAAATATTCTGACCTGATGTTGGTAATACCGTTACCTTATTTTTTCCGTCAACAACCGAAGCCACATGAGGTAATGATTTAAGTTCATCGGCATTTTCAACTTCTTGAGTCAGCTCGATGGTGACCGCGTGATGATAAGACGATTTTTCTTGAAGTTGTTGCGGTGTGCCATCAAATATTTTAGTGCCGTTAGCAATTATCAAAGCTCGGTTACACACAGCGGTGACTTCTTCCAATATGTGAGTGGATATAATAACAATCTTGTCTTTGGCTAAATTTTTGATCAGTTCACGAACATGATGTTTTTGATTTGGATCTAACCCATCCGTTGGTTCATCTAAGATAAGAACTTTAGGATCATGAATAATGGCTTGAGCTAAACCAACTCTGCGTTTAAACCCTTTTGATAAATTTTCTATACTCTTATCTAATACAGAAGCAAGCTCCACGCTTTTTATCACACGTGCAATTTTGGCTTGTTTTTTACGGCCAGATAAACCGCGAACATCCGCAATAAAACTTAAAAACTGCAACACCGTCATATCGCCATATGCCGGCGCACCTTCAGGTAAATAACCTAAACCTTGTTTAATGGTCAGCGCATCTTCTTTTATGTTTAAACCATTAATAGTGATAGAGCCTGAACTTGCCGATAAAAACCCCGTAAGCATTTTCATAGTGGTGGATTTACCCGCGCCATTGGGGCCTAAAAACCCAACCACTTCTCCGGGGTTAATATCAAATGACAAGTCATTTACAGCGACAAAATCGCCAAATCGTTTGGTTAAATTTTTTATTTTTATCATGTACTTACTCATGCCTATTATCTATGCCGACACTCAGTTCACCACCGAGTGTGTTAAACAATTGCAAAAATTATATTGTCGATTTTTTTCAATTCAAGGTGTCTAAATTTGATTTTTATAGTATTTATTTTTAGTCACCAAAAAATACTAAACGCCGATACTACACTAACAATGTTATTAAAAATGCACAGATTAACATTCCCCTATGTAACTTGACTGTTTAGAATGCCAATATAGAAGTTTAAACTGAGCCAAAGTTCAATATATGCCGCACACTTATTCCCTGTCTCCTATTGGAGAAATTGAATCACCTTTTAAAGAAAAGTTTGGTATTCCAAGACAACCGGGGCTTTGTAATGCGGCACTTGGCAGTATTAAATTATACGGCGATGCTAATAATGAGATGGCCGTTAAGGATTTAACGCAACATAGCCATATTTGGATCTTGTTTCTGTTTCATCAAAACCTTGAACAAGGTTGGAAGCCAAGTGTACGTCCTCCTCGTTTAGGTGGAAATCAAAAAACAGGGGTTTTTGCTACCCGTTCCACATTCAGACCTAATGGCATAGGTATGTCGGCAGTTAAGTTACTTGGTGTTAGGCAATCAGGGCAACAGTGGTTTGTTGATGTGCAAGGTGTAGACTTATTAGACGGTACTCCGGTGGTGGATATAAAACCCTATATTCCTTATTCAGACAAGATTGAACAAGCCCATTCCGACATGGCAGACAGTGCACCAACGCAAAGCCTTAATGTTGTGTTTTGCCAACAAGCACAAACTCAGCTGAGCCAATATAAGAAAGTAACTAACAACCAATATCCGCATTTAGAGCAGTTGATTTCACAAGTTTTGCAACAAGATCCAAGACCGTCATATAAACAAAATAAACCCGATGATAAAATCTACGGAATCCGTTTATACGATATTAATATTCGCTGGCAAGTCACCAACAATCGATGTGATGTACTGGCAATAGAATTGGATAACGAACAAACACAGGGGATTAAAGGTAAATGAACGTTATGATATTAAGAAAATTTAAGTTAATTACTTTGTTAACCTTCTTTATATTGTTGCCTCTTCAATCATACGCAGAGATTAACTTACCGCCTTTGCCTGAGCCTGTTACCAGCAATGCCGTTGCTTCCGTTACCATAAATGGCAAACAAACTATTTTGAGTTTTTCTGGATTAAGTACGGATAAAAAAATCACCAGTATGCACAACAAAGCATGGAAATTAGAGATTAATACCGATGGCTCTAAACCTGAAGAATCCGCTAACTGGCAAAGCATCACGCCCTTGCCATCTTTGCAAGAGCCATTAGGTCGTTTAGCAAGTTCCGCTGTTGGCATAAATGACAGTGTGTATATATTCGGTGGCTACAACTTAGGCCGCTCACGTTCTTTTGACACCGCGCCTGGTGTGTACAAATACCATGTACCAACTGACTCTTATGCCCAATTAGAGCCTATGCCAGTATCCGTTAATGATGCACTCACTTTGGTTTACCGCGACCGTTATATATATGTGATTTCTGGCTGGCAAAACGATGGTGCAGTAAACCTAGTACAAGTTTACGACACATTAAAAAATGAATGGTTTCAAGCTAGCCCCTTTATTGGCACCGCCGTATTTGGTCACGCAGGCGGCATTGTTGATAACGTCATCATGGTGTGTGACGGCGCAAAGATCACCGCGCAATTTGCAACCAATAAAACCATCGACCAAGAAACCAATTGTTATTTAGGCGAGATCAACGTCACCCGCCCAGACAAAATAAACTGGGTTAAATGGGTACACCCAACGGATCAAGGCCGGTTCAGAATGGCCGCGTCTGGTGATATAGAAAACGACAGCATCATTTTTGTTGGAGGCGCTACTTTACCTCATCAAATAAATGGCATGAGTTACTCTGGTAATGCGGTTCAACCGACATCTGAAATTTGGACTTACAACATAACAAAACGTTCTTGGAAAGTAACTGAAAGCCCACAAGCTATTATGGACGTTAAAGGCTTAATCAAAGTAAGAGAAAAAATGGTCACTGTTGGTGGCATGATAGATAAACAGGCAGTGACGGATAAAGTGATTACTCACATTGGGCGTTAGTTACGAGTTGCGAGTTTCGAGGAAAAGCTCGAAACTCATATATTATGGAACATTCCGTATTAAAGCACTTTACTTAAGTATGTATGAAATGGATTGAGATTCTATACGGCTCAGTAGGTGGATTGTTTAACCCATCGTCTATATATAAACCAGCATCCCCACAAAAATACTGAAAGACTAATTGATGTATATATTGCAGGTTTAGGGTTATCAAAAGTACTAATCGAGCCAGCATAAGTAGCGATCAATGCGTAAGGCACGCTACTGAGCAACCACACGACGAGGAACTTCTTAAAAGCCATATTCATCATTCCAGCTAAGCACGCCGAAACTTCAGGTAGAATAGGCATAGCTCTTGATAGAAGTATTGTAACTAGACCATGCTTCTGAAAAATATCAATGGCTTCATTTCGCTTTATTTCATCTTTTATTAAATACCTAAACAACGTATTCCCGTACAGTCTACTTAAACAGTATCCCCCAATTCCTGCTAAGTTAAACCCAATTATAACGGCGAGAAAACCATAAGTGAGTCCTAAAAAGTAACCTGCTAAAACTGCGATACTTAAAGTAGGTACTGCAATAAATAAATCCAAAAACAATAGAGAAACTATTACGGTACCTAAATAAATTGGTGACGTTCCCTTGGCCTGAATTAACCACTGTTCTATTTGTTCCGCCGTCAATACCCCGATTAAGTTCAGAAGTAAAAAAGTAGATGCAAAAGCCGCAAAAAGTAGTAACGCCACTTTTATTAGTGATTTCATAAGCTGAGACCTCCTTTAATAAATGATTGGAATAATGACATGATTTTTATCTGGTAAAATTTCAATTTTAGATTTCTTATAATTTGGTGGACCGGTTAGAGTTATTTTTTGATTATTAGAAAAACCAAGACCATCCTTTGGATATATACCAGTCCAGTTTTTTGATACTTTCCCGTCACCATTCTCATCATGCAGTACTTTTATTGCCAACTCTTGATTAGCGATCACAAAGGAAAAGTCTAAATTTTCATCCATCGCTTTTTTCGTTAAACTTAAAAAGGCCATGTCGTGATTTTTAGGAAAACCTTCTTCTCTGTAATAAATAAAAACGATAATATTTCCCCCTTTAGTCGTATCAATATTTGTAACGGTAATATTCAATTCGCTAGCAAACGATGTTCGATTTAATAACATGCCCACTCCCAATATAAGCCATTGTAATTTATTCATTTCCCCCTCCTTAATGTCGTGTTTTCTACAGGGAACATTATTGAAACCCAGATTGTTTTTTCTAATTATCTTCAGACAAAAACCAACACAATGCTTTTCTAAAAACACTTGTTCTTTTTTAACGTTTTTCAAAATAGATGATGTATATTTATTTAATTGAATAAAACGCGCATTAACCGAGGTTAAAACGTATGAACTTTTATGACTTTTTACAGCGTGAAGGGATTAAGATTGAAAAAAAAATTGGCGACCATGTTTTTAGGCAAGGTGAGATAGACACATCATTGTATTTTATAAATTCAGGTTTATTAAAAGCGTATTATTTATCGGAAGAAGGAAAAGAATCAATTAAGTCCTTTTTATCTGACAAAGATATAATAGGAAGTCTAACGTCTGCTTATTTAGGAGAACCCTGTTCGTTTGGCTTGTTGTGTTTACAACCAACGAAGTTAACAAAAATTTCATTTTCCGCTCTTCGTGAATATAGTAAAAAAGATGTGAACATTGCGAATGAACTAATAGATGTTTTACTTCAATTTTCCATGAAAAAAGAAAAAAGAGAATATGAATTTTTATGTTTAAGTGCAGAACAACGCTTTTCTCTACTAGTTGAGAGTAGGCCTAATTTAATAGAAAAGATAACTCAAAATGATCTGTCGCGTTACTTAGGTGTAACCCCTGTTGGGTTATCACGGATAAAAAAACGAGTATATGAAAACATGGACCTCACAAATATTTAACCTCTGTTCACTGTTTAAATATAAAAGCATTATTAACTTAGGTTAATTACACAGCTAAGTTTCATAACTAACATCGAATAACTAACCATTATTGGATGATGTTATGCAACAAAAAAATAGAAAGTATGCCCTAGTAACAGGAGCAAGTAACGGTATTGGCTTAGCGTTAACAAAACAGTTATTACTAACCCATCGCGTAATTGCAATATCTAGGACAGCAGGCGAGCTCGCACAACTGCCATCAACTAACCTTACTCATTGGGTATATGACCTATCGATTAACAATCAAAGGTTAAAATTATTAGAACACGTAAAAACTGAAATCCCTCATTTAGATCTGTTAATAAACAACGCTGGAATACAACTTGAGTTAACCCTTGAAGATCTTAATTGGGATAGCCACCAATATGAAGTTGCTCTCAATCTTATGGCTCCAATCCATTTATCTTTAGGGCTGGAAAATCTACTACTCAAAGCTCCCAATCCTAAAATCATTAATATGGGTTCAGTGTTAGGGTTTAGTCACAGAAAAGTATCCCCTATGTATTCGATAACCAAAAGTGCCTTCCATAGGTTTAGCCAAATTTTACATACGGATCATAAAAATATTAACGTGTTAGAAATTATTCCTCCTATGGTCGCTACTGATATGACCAAAAAACGAGGACATGAAGGATTACTAAAGCCTGATAATTTAGCGAAAATCATCATAAGTAAAATTAATAAAACGGGTGTGATTTATGTTGGCAAAGCCAAACTTGCCAAATGGCTTTATAAGTTAGCGCCAACAACGTTGAGCAAATTAATGAATAAGGGAAACTAATGAATTATCGACATTTAATAAACATTATTCTCATCATCTTATTATTCATCTTAGGTGGAATCATGTCGGTAATATGGACCGGTGAACAAAGCCCAGCTATGCTAAAAATCATCATATCTAACGTTATCGACATACCGAAAGCTGCATCGGGAATGAACTCACCGCCTGAACAATACTTTTATTTTGGACATTTTACCCTGCTCTTCTATGTTGCAATATTTTTTAATATTCACAGCATTAAAAAAACATTCCCAAGCCATATAGTTTTTATTTCCAGATTACTGCTAAGTATTGCCTTTTGTGCAGATATTGGCACATATTGGCTAAGTGAAATTTATGGAACTAACTTCAGAGCTATTGCTTTTTGGTACATTGAATTTCCGGCATTGAGCCTCTTAATTATTTATTGGATTGGACTAGCAAGTTATCAAACTATAAAAACAAGAAAACTTCATAAGATGATTTGGCTACTACCTTTAGCTGCTATATTCAGTGGAATTATTCAATATTTACCACACAGTCTATTACTCGCAATTTTATGTGTTGTTAGCTTTAGGCGCTAAGTTAGAAAGCGTTAGTGGCGAGAGACGAGTCCCGAGTTTCGAGGAAAAGATAGAATAAATAGCGTAGACAACCACTCGAATATAAATTGTATGTATTCATTTAAAAATCAAAGTGATCTGACCCCATTGATTGTAAATTTTAGTTGCGAGAGACGAGTCCCGAGTTTCGAGGAAAAGATAGAATAAATAACGTAGACAACCACTCGAATATAAAATGTATTTATACATTTAAAAATCAAAGTGATCTAACCCCATTGATTGCTCGATAATAAGTCCATAGCATTTATTAGAAGTTCATGCTCTTCTGTGCCTGAACGAAGGTGCCATGCCTTTCCTAAGCAAAGACCGCCAAAAACGGAAAAAGCTGATGAGGTAAAACCCAAATCTTCTAAATTCAAAAATACTGCCAATTGAGGCACAAACGTAACAAGGACAAAGAATAAACCAAGCAATAAGAAAAACACCTTATTTTGATTTTGCTTCTTATTGTATGCCTCAAGTTTGTCTGCAAATTCCATTTTATTCATACTTACTCCCAATGTGCTAAAACACTTAACGCCTCGTTAAGAGGCAATAAAATAGTTGGCTAAAATTAGCGACGAAGGAGCAAAAGCCAACTGTTTTTTGTCCTTTTAAACGACTTGTTATAGCGATATTACTCTAAAATAAATCCTGATATTTTTTAACTGGCAAGGTTAAGAAATTTTCAATTTCAATAATATGCCCTTTACGTATATAAGGCGTTTCTTTTTCACTAGTGTCATACATTACCTCCAATTTATACGTTAGCATCTTGTCTTTAATATAAAAGAACGAAGATGAATATCCTTCTATATCAGCTTTTGAAACATCCAGTAAAGTAGAGAATAAAAGCTTACCATTGGAAATGGCTGTTAGAGTGACACTTTGAATAACAAAATTTTCATCATACTCGCTTGGGAAAATAAAAATATAAGGCTGAATCTCTTCTGCTTTAGTATTAACGTATGTTACTTGAGAGAAGCCTAACTCTTTGAGCTTAGCTTTATCAAAAGAGTGCCTTTCTATATCGGGAATAGATCCAAAGGAAAAAGTAGAAATAATAGATAGAAAATATAATGTTCGAATCAAATGCGAAATCCTTAATCGCTATAACAATTTAATAGGAGGAAAGTTTCTCGTTTTTCTGCTAAAACACTTTCCTCTTTTATTCTTAGGCTATTAATAACAAACCCCATAACTGTTTGCTAGTGCTTTATTTATTGCGTTACCAACAAAGTACATTGTTAGTAACAGAGGAAACTTTCCTCTTTTTGTTAACTACCTAGGAAACTCAAATTAAAATGAGTTTAAACACAATAGTGTTAAATGTAATTTGAAACACACATTTTAAGTATTCATAAACGTAAAGTGCTTTTTTGCTTTTAACTCTCCATCATAAAATCACTTTGTTAAATATTATTATTTATAAAATTCGAAGCATGGATGCTGAGCAAGGGCTTTTTCATGGACGAAAGTTAAGCCCGTTTTTATAAACAAAAATAACTATTTAATGAAGTATTAGATTTTGTTTGGAAGCGGCCTTTTGGCCTACCTTTTTGGCTGTTGAAAAAGGTATGGTCGCCGAAGGTGAAATAGTCTTTTGCTTTATCTTTTAAAAAGTTAACTTTACAAGGTGGAACATTTTTTATGTTATGTCGAGATCTGGCAAACTGTGACGTCAAGGTGAAACCTTAGAGTTAATCCAAATGCGATTTAACGGTAACACCATTAAGAATAGTTAAAACCTTAAAGCCCCCAAAAACTCGTTGCATCAGAAAACGCAAAAAAAACCTATTGCCAATCCCAACTCACATTAGAAACCAACAAACACGCATCACATTTAAAATCAAACAAACCATGTAATGGTTGTTTATGATTCTCTGTTGTGAAAAGCCAATCACCATCACAACTAGGACAACGCCTTTGTTGTTCAGCCTCCAAACTTTCCCCACCAACACGATACAAATATTGATACACAGGTACGTTTAGTTCTTGTTGAATGGTCTTGGCTATCGCATCGCCGGTTTGTAATAGCTCACTGTTGATCTGACCCAACTGCTCAATAACAAAAGGTTCTATTTCCGTTAACTGATTCATTTGTAATTGATCACAGGCCGCTTGGCTTTCTTGCCATTTAATTAACGGTTTTCTTACCGACTCTGGCATTTTGTATAAAGGCACTGGCGAAAAATGTTCCATGCAGCGCAGCGGTGAACAAGACTGTACATAAGTAGAATATAAAATAAGCGCATTTGGAGCTGCACAGCCATCCACAAAGTCAGACTGACACTCCAAACCTTTTAGCTTAAATTCAGGGGTTGATAAGCCTAATTTTTTTAATCGCTCAAAACCTTGAATAACCTGTAAATTGTTATTTTTAACCGCTAACGAATCTTGTTCAGGGCAAACAAATATAATTTCAAATTTGTTTTCAAACAAAGTCACTGGAAACTCGCGGCCAATGATCTGTCCGTTATACCTGTATTGGTCTAATAACATGGAGATAGCGTGTTGTGCTTCATCAAGTTCTACGTCTAATTCACATTCAAAAGACAACTGGCATACATACATTTAAGGCTTCCTTTTATTACTCTTTTAACTAACTAGCGAGGCTTTTTAGCCTTAAGCGGCAAAATAACATGAGTTATTTCATTTTAACTGTTTAATACTCAGGGTTTGATTGCTAAAATCGCCGCCATTCTAGCCTAATAACCATAAATTCATTAGGCGTTATTTTATATTTTTAGTTAACGGATCAAAAACCAATGCGTACTAGCCAGTATATAATTGCTACTTTAAAAGAAACTCCATCTGACGCTGAAGTTATCAGCCATCAGTTAATGTTAAGAGCCGGTATGATCCGTAGGCTCGCTTCTGGTTTATACACTTGGTTACCCACTGGTTTAAAAGTTGTTCGTAAAATTGAACAAATAGTCCGTGAAGAAATGGAAAACGCAGGTGCGATAGAAATGTTAATGCCTGTGGTTCAACCTGCTGATTTGTGGTTAGAATCTGGCCGTTGGCAAGAATACGGTCCAGAATTGTTACGTATTAAAGACCGTCACAATCGTGACTTTGCGCTTGGCCCAACTCACGAAGAAGTAATAACCGAATTTGTACGTAAAGAGATTAACAGTTACAAACAGTTACCGCTTAATTTCTACCAAATCCAAACTAAATTCAGAGACGAAGTTCGTCCTCGTTTTGGTGTGATGCGTAGCCGTGAATTTATAATGAAAGATGCATATTCTTTCCATTTAGATCAAGAGTCATTACAACAAACTTACGACAAAATGTATCAAGCGTATTGCAATATCTTTACGCGTTTAGGTTTGGACTTCCGTCCGGTTATTGCAGACACAGGTTCTATTGGTGGCGATGCCTCTCATGAATTCCATGTACTTGCTGATTCTGGTGAAGACGATATCGCGTTCTCTACTGAAAGTGATTACGCTGCTAATATTGAAAAAGCAGAAGCCTTTGCGCCACAAGACGCTGCGGATGCACCAACTCAAGAATTAACCTTAACCGACACACCAAATGCTAAAACCATTGCTGAGTTAGTTGAACAGTTTAATGTTCCGGTAGAAAAAACCGTTAAAACCTTAATTGTTAAAGCGTCTGCTGAGTGTGTTGCTGAAAACGGCGCTGAATACGTGGCGTTAATCGTTCGCGGCGACCATGAGCTTAATGAAATAAAAGCGGAAAAATTAGCTTTTGTTGCTGAGCCTTTAGAAATGGCATCTGAAGATGCAATTAAACAAGTTATGCAAGCTTCACCGGGGTCTTTAGGGCCAATTAATTGTCCTATTCCAGTGATTGTAGATAGAGCCGCTGCCGTTGCTTCTGACTTTAGTGCGGGTGCTAACCAAGACGGTAAACATTACTTTGGCATTAACTGGGAGCGCGACTTAGCACTTCCTGTTGTTGCTGATATTCGTAATGTGGTTGAAGGTGATAAGAGCCCTTGTGGTAAAGGCGTATTAACCATTAAGCGTGGCATTGAAGTTGGTCATATATTCCAACTTGGCACTAAATACTCTAAAGCCATGAACGCTGGTGTATTAACTGAGACGGGCAAACATCAAGTATTAGAAATGGGTTGTTACGGTATTGGCATTACACGTATTGCGGCGGCTGCCATTGAGCAAAACCATGACAAATACGGTATTAAATGGCCATTAGCATTAGCACCATTCACGGTTGCGATTGTACCAATGAACATGCATAAATCTCATCGTATTCCTGATGTTGCTCAAAAGATTTATGACGAATTAAAAGCCGCTGGCATTGAAGTTTTATTCGATGACAGAAAAGAACGTCCGGGTGTTATGTTTAACGACATGGAATTAATGGGTATTCCACATCAAATTGTTATTGGTGAGCGTAACCTTGATACTGATCAAGTTGAGCACAAAGACCGTAACTCTGGCGAAAAAACACTTTTATCAATAGACGAA
This sequence comes from Psychrosphaera sp. F3M07, assembly GCF_018860345.1. GTDB lineage: Bacteria > Pseudomonadota > Gammaproteobacteria > Enterobacterales > Alteromonadaceae > Psychrosphaera > Psychrosphaera aquimarina. The sequence goes on from NZ_JAHKPJ010000011.1 coordinate 185,088, forward strand.
GCGGTTTCGTTTGTTGTTAATAAAATAAAAAATACATAATTAAAAAGTAATTAAAAATATGAAGTTAAATACTGACAATATCGCCCAACTTGCTTGGGAAAAAATGGACGGGTTATTACCTTGTATTGTGCAAGACGCAATGAGTGGCAAGGTTTTAATGCAAGGATTTATGAACCAAGAAGCGATGCTGCATACATTAAACAGCAAACAAGTTACTTTTTTCAGCCGTAGCAAACAAAGACTGTGGACCAAAGGCGAAGTGTCTAACAATACGTTAGATTTAGTTGAGTTATCATCTGATTGCGACAATGACTCAATCATCGCACTTGCGACACCCAACGGCCCGACGTGTCATACCGGCACTGAGTCTTGCTGGAATGACGATGCGGCACAGCCAGACATTAGCTTCATTGCTGATCTTGAGCGTTTAATTGCTTCAAGAAAAGGCGCGGATCCAGACTCATCTTACACGGCATCTTTATATGCCAGCGGTATTAAGCGTATCGCCCAAAAAGTGGGTGAAGAAGGCGTTGAAACAGCGCTTGCTGCAACAGTTAAAGATTTGGAAGAACTTAAAAATGAAAGCGCTGACTTGCTTTATCATCTGTTAGTTTTGTTACAAGCGTCAGACTTAAACTTATCTGATGTGATTGGCGTGTTAAAACAGCGACATAAAAAATAACAGAGAGGTTTGATAAACCCTTTTATTTAATCTAATTCATTAAGCCAGTTTTGATAACTCGAACTGGCTTTTTTGATCCCCTAACCATATAAAAACCTGCCCCCATCACTGGTTATTTAATATTCATAATTGATCTTTTTTATACATGAAAATATCTTTATGGTGTTAACTATAAAGTAATGCTTAATGACGCCGATTACGTTTTATAGAACAGTATTAAATCCCATTTAATATCACATCTCGGTATGTTAGTTATTAGCTCCTTGTCCTAATAGGAATTGTTTATGCGTTTAAAATTAAAAATGGTCATCCTTACATCCGTTATCGCAATTTCGTATGTCGTGATTGCTTTTGTTGGATTACATTCATTAAAGATAGCAAGTGAGTCAGATAACTTTGCTCGCATAGAACAACTCTTTAAAAGTGCTTATTCCACCATTACTCAACTTGAAAATTTAGTAGAGAAAGGTGAATTGGAAGAAGCAAAAGCAAAATCCATTGCTACCTTAATTTTACAACAAAACAAATATCACGACTCTGAGTACGTTTACGTTACTGACGAACAACTAAACTTTGTTGCTGCCCCTCATGATCCTCAATTACACGGCACTAGCTTTAATGACTTTAAAGATTCAAATGGTAAGAGTATTGGTAAAATCGTATCTGACGTTACACAAAGAACCCCTGGTAAAATGGTGACTTACAATTGGACATCCGAACGCGATGGTGAAGTGGTTGGGTTGACTTCTGTTGCACAAAAAACAGAAAAATGGGGTTGGTATATAGGGACTGGTATTAGTTTTAAAGAAACCAATGAAAGATATTGGGATACGGCTCAATGGTTATTAGTACTGGCACTGATTATTATAACTTGTATCTCCATCGCCATTTTTCAGTTTGGCAGAAAGTTAACCGCTGAGTTAGGTGCAGAAGTATCTGAGGTTGTAGATATTGTTAGTAAGATCTCAAAAGGAAATTTAACGGACAATAAACTTGAGTTTCACGCGGAGCCTAACAGTATATTAGGGTCACTGTCCTATATGAGAAACGCATTAAGGGAAGTGGTTAGTAATATGCAATCTGTGTCACTTTCTTTAGCTGAACAGGTAAAAGATTCGGAACAACAGTCCATAGAATTAGATCAACTAACTTCTACCTTAGATAACGAAACCCATTTAACAGCAGAGGCCATTAAAGATATTGCTCACGGTGCGGAAATCTCTAGTGTTGATATTACTGAAACGGCGGAGATGTTACACGTTGCACAAACCAATGGTGAAAGTGCCAATAAGTTAACTGAGATCTCAACCCACACCATAGGAAAACTGGAAAGCCAGATAGAATCAACGGGGGCGTCGGTAAAACAATTAGCGGAAGAAGTTGAGTCTATTGAAAGCGTATTAACCGTTATTCAAGGTGTGGCAGAACAAACCAATTTATTAGCGCTAAATGCAGCTATAGAAGCAGCAAGAGCCGGTGATCAAGGGCGCGGGTTTGCAGTTGTAGCCGATGAAGTAAGACAACTGGCTAAGCGCACTCAAGAAAGCACTAAAGAAATTCACGATATGATTGAGAAGTTACAAGCTGCAGCTTCTGAAGCAATCAAAACGGTTGAACAAAGTATGCTAACCAGTGCTGAAAGCGTGGATCAAGCAAAACAAACCTCAAGCGCCATCACGGAGTTATTAAACATTATTTCTGATATTGCGGCTAAGAGTAATTCTATTGATGAGTCGTCTAAGTCACAATTTGCTTCAGCAAATGGTGCGACAGACAAATTGGCTTTAATAGCCGAAATGAGTCAAAAAACCACAGATGTAGCCCGTTTAGCTCATGAAAAATCAAACTTAATTGGTGTCTCATCAAATCAACTTAAAGAACAAACTGATAAGTTTATCCTTTAAATTAGCACTTTAAATTAGCCCATTTACTTTCAAACAAAAAACGCATCTAAATAGATGCGTTTTTGTTACTAATGACCAAAGTTAACGACTTGCGTTATTTGCGTTACTTTTTGTTAATTGAGATGCTGCCAAGCCTGATATATGTTTCTATAAAAAGCTCATCAACGTCTTTAATATCAATACCGTTACTATCCATGTTTTTAGCTAAACTCTCCAAGGTTTTTCCACTTGGTGTTTCGGCCATCAATATAAACCCTAATATGGGTTGGTCAATAATATCAGCCAATGGCGCGGCGGTACCTTGCCAGTCTTTCTCCCAATAAGTGTTCAAATCTGTGTTAGTTAATTCAAGCTCCAACCAAGCGCCATCAGGTAAGTTTGGTAATAACTCAACCAACTTTTTTCCATTCACTGTCATGGTTTTATGATCAGAATGATTGTGTCCATAAAACACTAACTTTAAAGTCATGTTTTGGTTAAGCAGTTTATCAACTAAGATTTGATCAACCCTTGTCTGGCTAGGTAATTGCCTTTGCAATATGCTTGTTAGTGATGAAACCTGTGGGGTAAAACTAAGTGGACGGTCTATTTGAAAACGCATTTTAAATGAATCTAAATTACCATAGGTGAGTTGTAGATCCGACAAGTCCATTTCAATGCCATTGGCATGTTGACGTTTATTATGAATTACCTTTTTGACTAAGATGATGTCTTGGTTAATACATGTTTTTTTATTAAATTTACTGGGACTAACTGGCAAAAGTGTATATTTTTCGTTTTCTGTTTCCGGGTTAAAAAAGCGTAATCTCGAAAACTCGTTTGGATAGCGACTAATGTGATGCCAATAACTCAATCCGTTAAGGGTTAAGTTATTACTCTGGTCTTCTGCTGTACATGAGCTAACCACCTTTAAATTTTGATTAATCAAAGGCGCACTGCAACTAACAAAAGTGGTCGTTATCAATACTACACTCATCAGGCTAACAAGTGCCAATTGATAACGACGGATTAACACTTTAGTTACCCTTTAAGGTTAAAGTAGAAAATACACTGGCATCAATATAACCGAGGTTTTTATCACCATTTACTGCTTGTATGGTGGTAGATCCCATAAAATGTTCTCTTTGTTTGCTGCCATCGTTATCACAATAGGCCAGCATAAATCCCATCTCTTTGTTGGCTTGTAGGCTGACAGGTTTAGCACTTATGTCATCAACCTTAAAGCTGTCGTCAAATATTTTAATCGCCACTTCCCAAGTTATTTTTGTATGGTCGTTGGCATCTCTTGTCCAACGACTCTCTATATGATCATTTAACAAAATAAACGGTTCTGAATTTGTGGCGGTTTGCTCACCGATATCAACAGCCTGATTATCCAGCGCAATATGATATGCAAAAGCATTAAAATTAAACTGGTGATTTCCGCCGGATTTATCTTCATCGATGAATATCTCTAAACAGTCATCATCCCAATATAAGTTTAAAGGATTTGGATATTGATCGAATAAAACATCATCAACAATTTCAGCAAGTAAATATAACTGGCCTTGATCCCAAGCTAACTTAAAACGACCGCTAAAATCATCTGGTGTTGGCACATTGCCAATCATGTCATGATCCATTGGATACCAAGTGGCTTGTGCCCAAACAGTTTCATCCGCCTTGCCATCAATAGTGATTGGATTGTTAGTATGTAGCGCGACAAAGCTTTCTCTTTCGTCATTAGCAACGGCCGTACTGATAAACGCACTGGCAAACATACAAGCTAAAACATGTTTTTTGAGTGACTTGGTATATTTAGTCATTTGATATTTCCTGATTAATTTGTCTGACAATGTCTTCTAATGATTTATCTGCATTAATACTTATGACGCCTTCATTCTCACTTGGCAATTCAAGTGCATCAAATTGTGAAGACAGTAAATTAGGATCAAAGAAGTGATTTTCTCTTTGCGCAAGACGCGTCGCAATTGTATTTTCTGACACGTTTAAATGAACAATCGTTAATTCAAAACCAAGTTGGGTAAATAACTGTCTGTGTTGTTTCTTCAAACCAGAATAAGCTAATACGCATGACTGACGATTATCTAACAACATAGTTAAAAACTGCATAATTCGCGCTAACCAAGGTTTTCTGTCTTCATCATTAAGCGGTGTACCACTGGCCATTTTTTGCTTGGCATCCATGTCATGAAAATTGTCGGCATCGATAAACACGTGATTTTGATCTTTTGCTAAACGTTCGCCAACCGCCGTTTTACCACAACCACTTACGCCCATCACTATGGTTAATTTAGGTAAACTTAGCTTTTGAGTTGGCAATAACACTTCAACCTTATAATTGTGTCCAGCTTGCAGGTTAGATAATTTATTATCTTTAAATACAAAGCCATTCATTGTGGTTACTTGTTGTTTGACGATATCAGACTTAATAATATCCAGTTCAATATTTGCCCCTCTAAATTGGCGCTGCACTTTTAAGCTGGGCCAGTGAGAAGGTAATTGAGGCTGAATTAACAAATCATCTCCACTACCTTTTAATCCGCACAATCCTTCCACGACACTTCGTAAATACCAAGCAACAGTACCGGTATTAAACAAGTGACTTGAACGTCCCGCATGGTGAGGATGCTGGTAATAAGCACCGCGATAATAGTTAGGTACAAATACCGGTAGTTGCCCTTGGGCCTTGGCACTTTTCTGGTTAGGCAACATGCGTTTTAATACATCAAAGGCCAAATCGTTTTTGCCTTTGCTATAAAGTGCAAAACCATAAAACATAGCGGCATGGTTATACACAGAGCCATTTTCTGATACACCAGCTGATTTTTGAGTGACTCGACCAATATCTTCGCGCATTTGAGTATAACTCGGCGCTAACATGGTCACGCCATATGGCGTCGCCAGTTGCTCGAATATTTGTTTATTGATCAGTTCATATTGTTGCCTTGTTGCAGCATTACTTAACATAGCCCAGCTTTGTGGGTTTAAGAATATACGCCCCTCGTTGTCGGTTTTTGTGCCAAATAGATTGCCATCATCGGTAATACCACGGGCAAACCAATCGCCATTCCAACAATATTTGTTGACTTGTAAGTTAAGCAAATCGGCGGCAGCCATAAATTCCTGCATTTGTGTTTTGCATTCATTTTGCTCATTAACAGATAAATAGGTTTCACACACATAAACCCAGCATTTGATGGCATAGGCACTGGCTAAAGATAACCAAGCTGATACACCTTTGCCTTTATACCCCACCATATTCATGGGATCGCACCAATCGCCCTGCTCTATGTAACTCAAGCCTCTTTCGTCGGTGGCATCTAATAACCATTCCATGGCTTTATCTAAATGTGTTTTAACTGTGTTGATTTCTGCACTGTCTGAATAACCAATTGTTTCTTGTAGAATACTTATGTCATTGGTTTCATCTAAATAAGCTTGCAGACATATAGATAACCATACGCAATGATCGGTATGAGGTACTTGATTGATGTATTTAAGCTGTGCGTCTTCACTTAACAAAATGCCATCAGGCATAGCGCCAGAAAACTTTTGTTGTGACAAGGCCAATAACAGACGTTCTCTGGTCACGGCAGGTGCAATGTAAATCATGCCCATTGCATCTTGCAAAAAGTTACGCGTTTGTGGGTCCGTGCTTAATCTGTTTACATCACCATGATAAAACACTTGTCTTGGTAACCAATGGTTAACGTATTGATCAAAGTCTGAGTCTGGTGATGTAATTGAAATACTGCCTTTACCCTGATGAATATAGGCTGAATATTCTTGTTTCTTTTGGCTAAATTGCGCCTTACTCGCTAACAATTCGGCTTTAACCTGTTTGATCTCATCTAGATTATTTGCAGGACCAAAAATGATATTCAACTGCTGTTTTTCATTTGGCACTAATATCTTTTTAAATTGCTGCACACCAACGGGGGTTTCATAACACGCCGTCTTATTTTCTAAACTAGGCTGTTGCAACATGGACGGATTATGCATACCGCCTTCGCCCCTGAAGGTTAATAAATTACAACACCATGAATCCGGAGTTTGATCCGCTATCATATAGGTTAAGTCTTTTAACGCTTGGTTGTTAAAATAGTCCTCTACTTTTTGATAAGGCGTTACAGACGTAGCAACTATGCCTAACAACTCAGGGTCAAAGGTGGCTGATTGATTCATCCAAGACATATAACCAATGGAGAAACACGGATAAATAGAAATGTGTATGTTTTGTTTATTATTGTTAACGATGTCAACTGACCATAACTCCACCACCTTATCTTGAGTCAAGGACAAAGTAATAGTGAACTCAATGTTCCACTTGTGTATTACCCATTTAACATCACTGGTACCAGCAGAAAAACTAAATGAGTCTAGTTCAATTCGCATTGGTTCGTATGGGGCAGAAAATAACTCACCGGTTTCTTCATTTTTGATATAGAAAAAACGGCCCGGGTGATCCGCATAATACGGTTGTTCTGGTTGAATAAAGGTTTTTGCTTCTAAGTTTGGCGCATACGAATACTTAGCAGGCTCAGGTTGCATAAATTGTGCGGTCATATAACCGCGACAATTTATTTGAGCAACCATTTGTGAATTCCACAAAAAGCTTGTGGCATTCGGCATTGTTAATGGGCTGTCTAATTGAATACGCGCTTGCCCGTTTTGTAACTCGTTATTAAATGTATTGCTTGCCATTGTCTTATTTTACCGCGTCTGCTTGATAGTTACTTTTTAGTTTTAATTCAGCTTGTAATTGTTCTAAGGTTTTTTGACCGAGTGGGTAAAACCAAATACACACCACAGCTAACACCGCAAACACCGCTGGTATTAATGTCATTAACAGCACGATGCCCATTTCGGATGCTGAATTTTGTACTTGGTTTGCCACATAACCTAATGATCCTAACAACCAGCCCATTAACCCACCGGCGATAGCCCCACCCAGTTTTTGCGCAAATGCTGCGGCGGAAAATACCATTGCAGTGGCGCGTCGACCATTTTTCCACTCTGAATAGTCCGCGGTATCAGCGTACATAGAGAATACTAATGGTGATTTAGGGCCTAAACATAAGCCAATTAATATCTGCACGGTAAAAATTAAAGGGATGTTTTCTTTTGGTACAAAGAAAAATAAAGCGGATAAAATAGCCACTAAGGACATTAATATAAGTAACAGTTTCTTTTTATCGACAAACTTAACTAATAAAGGGGTAATCGCGGCACCACACATTAAACTCAACATATAGGCCATAGAAAAAGAACCGATTAAATCTTCTCTTCCAACAAAGTATTTAAAGTAAAATGTGCCAGAACTACCTCTTAAGGTAATTGTTAACATAATAATTAAGGCAAGACTGAATAGAATTAACCAAGGTTTGTTTTTGGTTAAATCTTTAATGTCTTGTAATACTGGTGTTTTTTGTTCTGCAGGTGGAGAAATACGTTCTTTAGTGGTTAAGAAAGTAATGAAAAATAACCCAGCTGCAACCACACCATAAAGTGCCATGGTTAATTGCCAACCAAGTATTTCATTACCATTGCCTAAATACGCAACTAAATCAGGGGTTAAATACGCAACTAAAGTACCGCCAGAAAATGCGCCAATAAAGCGAAAGCTGGTTAATGTTGTGCGTTGGTTTGAGTCAGATGTGATAACCCCCATTAAGGCTCCGTAAGGGACATTAATAAAGGTATACGCTAACATCATGAAGATATAAGTGGCGTACGCCCAGACTAATTTGCCTGATTCGCCCACATCGGGCACGGTAAAGGTTAATACCCCAGCGGCGACGATTGGAATAATGCCCCACAACAAATAAGGTCGGAACTTGCCGTATTTCGTTGAGGTCCTATCCGCCATTGCCCCCATTAATGGATCTGAAAACGCATCGATTAATCGAGTGACCAACATCATAGTCCCAACCGCTGTTGCTGATAAGCCAAATACGTCGGTATAAAAAATAAATAGGAATACATCAAATACGCGCCAATAAAAATTAGAGGCGACATCTCCACAGGCATAACCTACCTTTTCTTTTAAAGACAATGCATTCGATTGTTTAATAGTTGAACGATTCGTTTCCATAACAAACTCTTATTAGTATTATTTGCCAACTATTCAATCACCTTATGTAAGCGCTTACAAATTATTTTTTTGTAATGAAGTACTTTTTTTAACCTATAGCCCAGAGATAGCAGCCTACCGAGCTTTATAGAGTGTTAACTCTACAAAAACATTGTAATTTTACCCTTGACGACAATTATATTTTGCATTACTTTATGAATGTAAGCGCTTTCAGAAGATCTTAACCCCGTCCAATGTAAGCGCTTTCAGTGAAAACTAATATAAAATATAAAATCACAACATCAACAGGAAAGTGCGAGAATAATATGAAAAATAATCGCTTTGTAAAAACACAAATAGCAACTAGCTTGTCTATCGCAATTGGCGCATTTGCAGCTCCTATTGTTGCTCATGCAGCGGACGAAGCTAAAGATGTAGAAGTTATCGAAGTAACAGGTATTCGTGCTTCTTTAATCAAATCAAGAGATTTAAAAAGAGATAGCAACGGCGTTGCTGATGCTATCTCTGCAGAAGATATCGGTAAATTCCCAGATACAAACTTAGCCGAATCTATGCAACGTATTGCTGGTGTTTCTATCGACCGTCAGAACGGTGAAGGTAGTAAAGTAACAGTGCGTGGTATTCCACCAGAAATGAACTTAGTTACACTAAACGGCCGTCAAATGCCTGTAACTACCGGTAACCGCTCTTTTGACTTTGCTAATATCGCTTCTGAAGGTGTTAGTGGTGTTGTGGTAACTAAAACAGGTGACGCATCAGTCCCTACAGGTGGCATCGGGTCGGTTATCGACATTCAAACTCATAAACCACTTTCTCATCAAGGTACTAAAGCTTCGTTTGGTGTAAAAGCGGTAGCAGATACTTCAACTGAAGATGGTTCTATTACGCCAGAAATATCAGGCTTATATTCAACAACGTCTGAAGATGGCAAATTTGGTGTTTCCGTTTCTGCTAGTTACCAAAAACGTGAAAGTGGCAACGCTCAAGCACAAGTTGGTACAGGTTGGCGTTCATTCCCTGGTACTGCTGATACAGATTGGTCAGGTACTAATGCAACTTGGGGTGGTGTCGCTAAAGACTCAACTCAAACTAACCGTCCTGCTGATTCAGATATTTATTCGGTTCCTCAAACAACGATCTATAGATTTGAAGAACAACAACGTACCCGAACCAATGCACAGTTAGTACTTCAGTATCGTCCAATTGACTCAGTAACGGCGACTCTTGATTACACTATGATGCAAAACGACATTGATGTTCAACACAATGACATCTCTGCTTGGTATAACTTTGGTACTTCAGAGAACGTCTGGTCTGATGGCCCTGTTGCTACTCCATTAATTTATTCAGAAGATTACCCGTCAGCTTCACCTGCCGATTTATCAATGGCACGAGGTTTCTCTGCTAACCGTCACGAAAGTTCTTCAATTGGTTTAAATGTTGAATGGCAAGTTAATTCAGATTTAAAACTTGAATTAGACGTACATTCATCTGACGCTTCTAGAACCCCAAATGGTCAATACGGTAGCGCTGCAAACATGTCTATGGCTGCTTTTGTTCGTACCAGAGCTGCAACTGATTTCACAGGTGATCGTCCTATCTTAGCGGTTGACGGTAGTGAAAACGTTCAATGGTCTGATATGCGTGTTACAGGTAGTACATTTGGTAACTCACAAGACGCTTCTGACGTTTCTCAACAACAAGTTAATGGTAGCTATGTTCTTGATGAAAAGAGCAGCATCGACTTTGGTGTTTCATTAACATCAGTAAGTAATCACTCTCAAGCTATTAACGTTCAGCGTAATGACTGGGGTGGCATGGGTGTTGATCAACCAAGTATCTTCACTGAAGATATGTTCCCAGTGGACAGCATTCAAGATCGTTTTGATACATCAGGCGGTAACTTCAACGGCTTATCAGGCGACATGCAAGCAATCGATAGAATGTTTGTTTGGGACTTTGAAGCAATTCGTGCAATTGCTGCAGAAGCTTACACAACGTCTGCTGGTGCAACACCTGGTGACTGTGGAAACTTATTCTGCCCATCAACTAATTATGGTGGCGACACTGACCGCTTTACTGAAGAGAATTCTACTGCAGTTTATGCTCAGTATAACTACGACGGTGAAATGGCTGGTATGTATTACGGTCTACATGTAGGCGTACGTTGGGAAGATACTGAAGTTGAGTCAACTTCTATCGTGACAGCTCGTGATGGCGCTGAATGGGTATCTGCTAACGAAGTTATCTTAGGTGATGGCGGTCGTGTATTCCAAACTCAAACTGGTGGATACGATTACTTCCTACCTAACATCAACTTTAATTTAGAAGTTACTGATGATGTTATCGTTCGTGCGGCATACAGCCAAACGATTGGTCGTCCTAATTATGCCGACATCCAAGGTGGAACCGTTGTTGGTTCATTAGCAAGAACAAGTGGGGCAAACGGTAGTGCGGGTAATCCAAACCTATTACCACTTGAATCTACTAACTTAGATTTATCTGTTGAATGGTACTACAGCGAAACAAGTTATATGTCTTTTGGTTTATTTAAAAAAGACACACAAAACTACATAGCTAACGTTGAAGAAAACTCTACGATTTACGGTATTGCTAACCCAGGTGATGGTGCTAAATATAACGAAGCTCGTCTTGCATTAAATACAACTGATGCGGTAGCGATTCGTGATTATATCTTTGCTAACTATCCAAATGACCCGTATGTAGATGTTGCAAACGGTATTATTACGGGTGACCCTGCTACGGATAATATTATGAATGTTGCGATAAACGTCCCAACTAATAATGACCGTAAAACGCCAATTGATGGAATGGAATTCTCTATCCAACACTTATTTGGTGAAACAGGTTACGGCGTCATTGCTAACTACACTGCGGTAAGTACTGATTTAGAGTACGACGTTATGAACTTAGAAGACCAACCGGTATTAACAAATATCAGTGACTCAGCTAACTTAATTGCGTTCTACGACTTAGACGGCTTCCAAGCACGTATCGCATATAACTGGCGTGATGAGTTCCTTGCATCTCGTTACCAAGGTGATGTAGGTCCTTCTCCAATATTTGTTGAAGCTTACTCTCAAATTGACTTTAACATGAGCTACGACGTTAGCCAGGTTGAAGGGTTAACGGTTTTCTTTGAAGGTATTAACATTGCTAACAACTTCACACGTACTCACGGTCGTGCTGAAAAACAAGTGTTAAACTTAACAGAAACAGGCCCACGTTATAACTTTGGTGCACGTTATTCATTCTAATCATTAATGATTATGTGAATAACCTGTTATAAGTGTTAAATTGAATAAGTCGCTACGCCATATATTATGAGTAGCGACTTATTTTTATGTACCGCTTACCATCTAAATTATTACCCTAATATATTAAGGTTAGTCTTTTGTTATTTGACTAAGTCATTGTGATCACCTCAGTCGTTTAACCTTAAATTATTATGTGTTACAAATGTCATTATCAGTCACGTTTAACGTTGAAAAGCAGTAGGTAGAATGTGGATAATCTAATTAATCGAGTAATCATTGTCGGTGGTGGTAGTGCAGGCTGGTTAACTGCATGTATCTTAGCGGCAGAACTTGATTTAAGTAATTCAAATTACACTGTTACTTTAGTTGAATCTTCAGATATCAATCCAATTGGTGTGGGCGAAGGTACTTGGCCAACCATGCGAGCCACGTTAAAGAAGATTGGCATTAGTGAAAATGAATTTATTAATTGCTGTGATGCCAGTTTTAAACAAGGTTCTCAATTTAATGATTGGCAAGGTCGTACTTCCACTAATCCGGTTTACTCACAAGACAGTTATATTCATCCTTTTACCGTCCCAGTCGAATTTCAAAACATTAATTTAGCCCCACATTGGCAGCCCTACTCTGAACAAGTTTGTTTTGCAGATGCCGTTTCAACTCAAAGTGTATTAGCAAAACAAGGTAAAGCGCCTAAGTTGATCACTTCTCCGGAATATTCCTTTATTGGCAATTATGGTTATCACTTAGATGCAGGCAAGTTTAGCGGCTTATTAAAAAAACATGCAATCAACAAACTTAATGTGAAACATGTCATCGACAATGTCACAGAAATCCATAATGACGACTCAGGGTTTATTAATCATATAGAAACCGAGAAAAACGGAGCCATTGCGGGGGATATTTTTGTTGACTGTACTGGTTTTGCATCTTTGTTAATTGGTAAACATTACAATATTGACTTCATTAATAAACAAGACCAATTATTTAATAACACCGCAATCGCGATTCAGGCTCCCTATGATGATCCAAATCAAGATATTGCTTCTTGCACATTATCAACCGCACAAACTAATGGCTGGATTTGGGATATTGGTTTACAAAGCAGACGTGGTGTCGGTCATGTATTTTCAAGCGATCACACAACAACTGACGCAGCAGAAATACAATTAAGGCAATACTTAACGCCTTCTATTGGTGTGAAACAAGCGGAATCACTGCCAGCAAGAACCATTAATTTTACCCCGGGATATAGAGAAAAGTTTTGGCATAATAACTGTTTAGCCATTGGTATGTCCGCAGGTTTTATTGAGCCTTTGGAAGCCTCCGCGCTTGCATTAATAGAACAGTCAGCCAATTTCTTAGCCGAACAATTTCCAAAAAATCGTGCGATTATGTCCATTATTGCCAAACGATATAATCAAACCACGTCCCAGCATTGGACTCAAATTATTGAGTTTCTTAAACTTCATTATGTGCTGTCAAAACGTACAGACAGTCAATATTGGATTGATAATGTAGATCCTAAGTCAATGCCAGATTCGTTAATTGAAAACTTAGAGTTATGGCAACATCAATACCCTTACCTATTAGATCAAGCGGGATATAATCCATTATTTCCAGCCGCCAGTTATCAATACGTGATGTTTGGGATGGGCTTTAAGTCAAACCCGATTGCCAAAAGACAGGACAAAAAAATTGAACAACGCGCTCAGCAGTTGTTTAATGAAAATAGACTACGCACACAGCAACAATCAGCAGTATTAACCTCAAATCGCGATTTACTTAATAAAGTAAAAAAATTCGGATTTGCAAAAATATAACAATAACAAAAATTAAATAGGTGCTTCATGCCAAATCATACATTAGTCAACAACATCGACCATAAAGATACCAAGATCATCACAGAACGTTCAGCCGCCTACGGCGACGATATTTGGTTTACACAAACCTTCCCTGCTGAGTACCGAAGTGTTCAGGCTTATTACCCTATATTTTTTACTAAAGACGAAAATACAGGGCGTTTTTTCTCTGTTGCCTTGTTTGGTTTTCAACAAAATGAAAACTTATTCATAAAGGACAATCGTTGGTCAGTACCTTATATTCCATTAACTCATGCACGCACGCCGTTTTTAATCGGAGAACAAGCATTAATGGAAGATGGCATTGAAAAACATCAACGTGTTTTATTTTTGGATGAAGATCATCCTAGAGTTAATACTGAGCAAGGTGAACCATTATTCTTAGAATTTGGCGCGAATGCCCCATACTTAGAAAGCATGGCAGACATGATGGAAGTACTGCATCACGGTATTGAAGATCACAATGCCTTTATTGATATGTTGGTAGAACTTGAGCTACTAGAGTCTTTCACCTTAGACGTAGAACTCAATGACCGATCTCAACATCAGATGTTAGGTTTTTACACTATCAATGAAGATAAACTCGCAGCGCTTAGTAGTGAAGTGATTGCTAAATTGCATCAAAATGGCCACTTACAGGCGATTTATATGACCTTGGCATCACAATCTAATGTAACTCGTTTAATTCAATTAAAAAATGCGCAGCTTGGTCTGTAAAAGACTAAACCTTTTTTAGCTTAGTTAAATTCCGGTTAAAGGACGATGATGTTAGATATTAAAAACCTGGTTAAAGAGGTCTTTTTACCTGCAGGTGAATCATTACCTGAGCATATAGTGAATGCTGCTGAACCCGTTTTACTGAAAGGCTTCATTAATCACTGGCCTTTAGTTAACGCTGGAAAACAGTCACAAGACCACGCTTTTGAATATATAAACAACGCCTACAACGGTCAGCCGATATCAGCGTATTATGCGCAGCCTGATGCCAACGGTCGAATTTTTTACAATGCCGACTTTAACGGTTTTAATTTTCAAAGTGCGACATTAGATTTATCAACTGTATTAAACAAATTAAAAGAGGTACGTGATTTAGCACAGCCTCCTGCTGTGTATGTTGGCTCCACCAACATTCATCGTCATTTTCCTAGTCTAAACAGTGAAAATAACGTCACAATTGAAAACGCACAACCTATCACTAATTTGTGGCTGGGTAATAAAACTAAAATTGCCGCACATTTTGACTTCCCGAATAATTTAGCCTGTTGCGCCGTAGGTAAACGACGATTTACCTTGTTTCCACCTGAACAAGTTAAAAACTTATATGTTGGCCCTAAGGAGTTTGCTCCTGGAGGTCAAGACATTAGTTTGGTGAACTTTGAACAACCGGACTTAACAAAACATCCGAAATTTCAAACCGCTCTAGATAATGCGCTTGTTGCTAATCTTGAGGCTGGTGATGCTTTATTTATTCCTAGTATGTGGTGGCATCATGTTGAAGGGTTAACCAGTTTTAATGTGTTGGTTACGCATTGGTGGCGCAATAGTCCAGCTTTTATGGGCAGGCCAGATAACGCAATCGAGTTAGCAATTTTAAGTATTAGGAATTTACCTCTGGAACAACGTCAAGCATGGAAAGCACTATTTGAACATTATGTATTTGATCATGAAGACGGTGACAATGCCCATATCCCAGAGCACGCCCAAGGTTGTTTAAAACAACCGATGACAGAAATTGAAGCTCGAAAAGTCCGAGCTAAATTGTTAGAACAACTTAAACGATAATGAGTCACAATTATGAATGATAGTAAATCAACTAAGAATCCAGTTAAAAAGGTTGTTATCGCAGGCGGTGGAACTGCAGGCTGGATGGCAGCAGCTGCGCTAACTAAATTACTTGGTAAAAATATCGATGTGACTCTGGTTGAGTCGGATGCAATTCCCACCGTTGGTGTGGGGGAAGCCACGATTCCGACCTTACATATTTTTCATCAATTATTGGGCATAAAAGAACAAGATTTTATGGCGGCCACCAATGCCACATTTAAAATGGGTATCTCTTTTGAAAATTGGCGTGATGTTAAAAAAGATTACATTCACTCGTTTGGATTTTTAGGCCAGGACTGTTGGGCAGCGGGTTTTCAACATTTTTGGTTAAAAGGCCACCAACGAGGCATTGTTTCTGAAATTGGTGATTATGTACCAGAGCACCTTGCTGCACGAGAAGGTCGATTTGCGGTGTTAGCCAATCAAGCGTTAAATCATGCATACCATTTAGATGCTGGTTTATATGCCAAATACTTACGTAATATTGCTGAACAACATGGTATTACACGAGTGGAAGGTAAGATTGATAAGGTTAACTTATCTAATGAAAACGGCTTTATCGAGTCCCTAACTTTAGATTCAGAACAAGTAGTTGAGGGGGATTTATTCTTAGACTGCACCGGGTTCAGAGCCTTATTAATAGAGAAAGCGCTTCACACTGGTTTTGAAGATTGGAGTCATTGGCTGCCTTGTGATAGTGCCATTGCGGTACAAACTGAATCTGTTGGTAAACCTGTTCCTTATACTCGTTCAATTGCTCATGAATCAGGCTGGCAATGGCGTATTCCATTACAAAATAGAACTGGCAACGGTTTAGTTTTTTGCAGTAAATATATGACGGACGATGAAGCCATCGCCAAGTTACGCGAAAACCTAGTTGGCACATTAAGAAATGAACCACGAGTGATCAAGTTTCAAACTGGAACACGCAGAAAACATTGGAACAAAAACTGTATTGCCGTTGGTTTATCTTCTGGCTTTATCGAGCCACTTGAGTCCACCAGCATTCATTTATTCCAACGCGCAATCGTAAGGTTAATGCAGATGTTCCCAAGCCAGGGGATCAATGAGTCAGATGTAAATGAATTTAACGCTCAAACTAAATTTGAACACGATAATATAAGAGACTTTATTATCTTGCATTACCACTTAACAGACCGTGAAGACACCGCATTTTGGCGTCATTGTAAAAACATGGAGATCCCTGATTCGTTACAACACAGAATGAGTTTATTTAAACAGTCCGGCCGAGTATTCAAAAAAGCGGAAGAATTATTTGGTGAAACCTCGTGGGTTCAAGTGATGTTAGGACAAGGTTTGATGCCTGAGCAATATCACCCAATAGTGGACCAAATGGATGATGCTGAATTAGAAAACTTTTTAATGCATATTAAAAATAATGTGAAAAAGAAAGTTGCCTCTTGGCCTGATCATTATGACTTTATACAACATTATTGTAAGAGTACGGTTAAGGCTTAGCCGATGTCTGCAGAGTACTTTACGCCAAACCCCAATATGCAAGTGAATGTGATGAGAATGGGCGTTGAACAAACGCCTTTGATCATCATTGATGATTTTGCATCGAGCACAGAAGCATTAAAAACGTTTGCCTATGAGCATGCCGAATACACACCAGATGAAAAAACCCTTTACCCTGGGGTTCGTAGCCCGTTACCAGACAGTTATATAATCAAACTACTTCAAGCGGTATATCAGCCTTTATACGGGATTTATGGCATTGAATTAAGCAAACGTGTAACACCATTAAGCTCGTACTTTTCGCTGCTGTCATTAGCGCCTAACGCGTTACATTTGTTACAACGTATGCCTCATTTTGATACCAACAGTTCAACCTGTTTTGCGGTATTACACTATTTGGCAGAAGGACCACATGGTGGCACTGGTTTATATCGACACAAACCAACCAAATTTGAACGTATTACCGAAGCTAGATGTGATCAATACATAAGCAGTGCAAAGCAGTATATTGAACAACATGGTGAACCTGAACCAGGTTATATCACAGGGTCCAACGACCATTTTGAAAAGTTTTATGAAGTGGAATACAAACCTAATAGATTAGTGATTTACCCAAGCAATTTATTGCACTCTGTAACGGTAGATAAAACCAATGACTTGTCGAGTGATCCAAAAAACGGACGGTTAACTGCCAATATTTTCTTTGAGTTTAAATAGCCGTTAAAGCTTCAATCAAAACGCAAACATTAAAGTGAGACATTATACTTTTTAAGTAATAACTGTTCTTTTTCCCCTTTTAAAGAGACACGTCCTTGCTCCCATATAGTAATTAATTTCTGTCTTTTCTCAGCTGGGATGGTTTTCGAGAAAATGGGATATTCTATTAACTTTTTTTCCAACCCTGGACGTACTATTTTTAACTCATGGTTTAAATTTAACTGATTTAACACATGCTGCAGTACAAGCTCATTGTCAGCGTACACATCCACTCTATTTTCTTTGATCATGCGGAATATACGTTCAATCACATCATCATTTCCAGCAATCACTTCAACCATAGACGCGTTATTAGGATCGTCGATAAAACCTTGATAATCAGCACTCATTGAACTGTAATCCCAACCGGGCCCCGTTGCGATGCGTTTACCCTTTATAGATTGGATGCCTTGATAACGCCAGCCGTCTGCTTTTCTAACGACAAAGGCTGATTTATAAGCAAATGTTTCTTGTGCAGCAAAGTCAAATAACTGCTCTGCACTGTCTGAAATTAAGTACTCAGGCAACATATCACATGTTCCATCAGCAACCATTTCTAACCCTCTTGCTAATGGAACTTCATAATACTTTATGGTGTAACCTTGGGCTGTGTATATTTGTTCAACCATATCGATTATGACACCACGACGAGATGACGTTGCAGTGGGAAAGATGGTCATTGGTGCCCATTGGTCATAACAAACTTTTAGCGTTGTAGCATGAGCGGTATTAAATAGCGTACCTATAACAAATAGCGCAGTGATAAATAAGGCGTTTGCTTTTTTACGACAAGCTCGTCTAGTTCTCCACACAATTTCGCCCCTTATCTTTGGCACCATACAGTTTTAAATCGGCACGTTTAAATAAATCACCAATAGATTGTTCTTCAAGATAAGAAGTTTCAACGCCAATACTGACGGTATAGTTAACTTGTTTACCTTCAACATCCAATATTGAACGAGCAACCTCAGCCCGTATTTTCTCGGCGATATTGAGCGCATCTTTTTCATCAGTATCAGGTAGATATATTGCAAACTCTTCACCGCCAACACGGCCAATTAGGTCTGATTTTCTTACCAAGGTTTGTATAGTACTAGTGAAATGAACAAGCACTTGATCACCAATAAAGTGACCATAGGTGTCATTAATGGATTTAAATAAATCTAAATCCATTAATACAAACGATGCTGGAGATTTTTGTCGCTGGGAAAGAGTTAGTAAGTGCTGAGCCGTTTCAAAAAAGCTGCCACGATTTAACACCTTTGTTAGCGAATCTCTGGTTGCTAACTCTTTTAGTTTTTCATTGGAAACTTGCAATGCAGCCGTTCGTTTAGCAACCGCATCTTCTAACCATGCCCGTTTAGCTTGTTCGTCTTCCAATAGTTGTACTTGATCAGCTTCTATAGCCGAAAGCATATTATTCATATGTTCCTGCAGTTGCCTTATTTCGTTATTTTCAATATCAGGCAGCGCAATCCGTTTACTTATATCTTGACTCATCTGAACGTCATTAACTTGAGACATTAATCCTTTTAGTGGCGTCGCAAGATAGCGATTAAACGCCCAAATAAATAACCAAAACAAAATAGTTAACTTTAAGAAAGCGGTCATAATAATCAATGAAAAGCCAAACAATACGCGGTCTAATACTATTTCAGATGATGAATACAGAACCAAAGAACCAAGAAAAATACGGTCGCCGTTTACCCCCCAACTCAACTCTGTTTTGCTATCAAAAGTAGATAGAGGCACTGCAGATGGCGAGTAAGCTCGTTTCGAAAAAATGTTTTCACCATCCTTATCAAACACATCTACCCCAACGATGATTGGCATTTTTATTAACCCTTCAATTAATACATCTAATTGAGCTTGATTGTATTGCCATAAACTGGATGAGATTGGTCCTCGAACGGTTTCTTCGAGCTGTTTTAACTCACTTGAGATGGAGTCTTGGGTTTTAAGGTATTCTGTTAAAAACTGTGTACAAGTTATTAAGCAAGTTACGCCTAGGTAAATAGAAAAAATAACGCGTAACATTTTTTGAGAGAGATTGTTTGGCATCGAAGAACTTGCAAACATTAAAACGGATACTTCTCAGAAACTTCAAATTAATATGAATCTTAGAGTAGTAATGGCTTTAATGGAACCGTTTTCAGCAAAGTGACTAAAAGTTTATTAAATATACAGTGCGGACAAATAAAAAAGCCGCCTTTAGTCAGGCGGCTGTTAACACTATGGGTAATTAAGACTTAGCTTTACGCTTATGCACTAATGGAAGCAAACATTGTCTCTTCGCCAACAACGATTACTTCTGCTTTTTTAAAGAAGTTAAAATCTGTTGCGGTGCACGAACAATATGCGCCCATCATAGTACTGACAATCAGATCACCATTGTTTAACTTTGGCAACATGATGTTATCGGTGATCACGTCTATGCTGTCACAGGTTGGCCCTGCCAACACACTTGAATAAACATCGTCTGATTGAATTAGGCTTTTGGTTTGGTATTTTGCTTCATCAAACATCAAACCACTAAACGAACCATAAATACCATCATCTAAATAATACCAAGTTTGTTCATTACGTTCAGCCTGACCCATCACCGCAGCAATATTGGTAACTGATGGAGCCACTAAAAAACGTCCTGGTTCAGCAATCACACGTACAGTCTCAGGTAATTGTGTTAACGCGTCTCTTATTGGCGCGCAAAATACATTTATTGGCAATACGTCCGGAGTGTAATGTACCGGAAAACCGCCTCCAATATCTAACGTACTTAACGCTGGTAAACCAGCATCTGTGACTTGTTTCATTATTTCATTGCAACGTAATATGGCTAATGAATACTTTTCACCAGAACGCGTTTGCGAACCAACATGGAACGACAAACCTTTAATGCGAATACCTAATTCAAAGGCATAATTAATTAGCTCAAGGGCTTGCTCTGGTTTACAGCCAAACTTTTTAGATAGGTCTGCCAAGACATCCGCATTTGGAAAACTGACACGTAACAACAACTCAACCTGATCTTTATAAGGTATAAACTTCTCTAACTCATTGGCATTGTCCACAACAAACACGTTACAGCCATAACGTAATGCATGCTGGATATCACTATCACGTTTAATTGGGTGTGTTTGGATAGTTCGTTCACTTGGCACGCCAACGGATTGCACTAAATCAACTTCGCCGTTTGTTGCTAAATCAAAGTAGGCACCTTCAGCTAATAAGGTTTTTACTACAGCAGGATGCGGTAAAGGTTTAAGTGCATAATGTAATTCGACGTTTGGCAATGCATCTTGTAATGCACGATATTGATGACGTACTACATTACAATCTAACACCATTAATGGGGTGCCGTATTGAGATACCAAAGCGTCAACTGTGCTGTTGCTTAATGATGCTGCAATGTCACCATTAATAGGTGAAACAATGGTTGAGGTTAAGTTCGTTTCTAAGTTTGTAACAGACATTGCAATTTCTCCAGCCGTCTTTATAAGCTATATAACCAATTAAGGTTTGAGCGAGTTAAAATATACTTAAACATTCAAATTCACTCTTGGATAGTTGCTCTATTGCCTGGCCGCCTTTGCGATGTACTTGGATTGGCTATCAACAAGAAGTGGCGGGATAATAAATAAATTTTGACGTAATGCAAACTTTTTATTACTCAAAAAATAGCACGATTCGTACTGTATTCTTCATTAAAACACACTAACCCAACACAGTAAATTAACATTAAAAATCAACCACTTATAAAACCAAACAGTACACAACAACGATAAACTACAAAGCTATACCAAGTGAATGTAGTGTAAAAATGCCTAATCAAAATATTTTTATCGTGGGAATTTAAATTTTTTATTGAACAACAATATGAGGGAAAATTGGGGCTGTATTATCAGACTAAAACACAAATTCACGGTCATGTTCAATTGTGCTTTAGCCTGTTGTATTTATTAAATCTTATATATTATTTAACCTGAGTTGTATCAATTACAACTCAGGTTGTGGCGCGCCTACCACTAACTTAGCCGCAGGATCTATCGCAGCACAGCCTTTGCCTGTTTCTACATTGGTAGAGCACTGGTAAACACGTACATAATCAATTTCAAACACTTGTGGAAAGACCGACTCATCTATGCCTTTTTCGTTGACATTGCCAGCCCAATTACCGCCAACCGCAAAATTTAATATCAGGTGAAAGTTTTGGTCGAACGGAGCAGCCCCTTCACCATTCACTAACTTGCCGTCTTTCATATATTGGGTATACCAGCTGTCACTGGTTTGAGTGGCGTAATGGATATCGTCTATGTACCAGCGTATCTCGCCCTCTTCCCATTCTACGGCATACTCATGGAAGTCATCTGCTGGGTTATCATTATTTTGTAGGTGAGTGTACGTGCCTGTATAAACGTTTTCAGGAGCCTTCCTGCCATAATGCAAAGTTCCGTGAACACGTCCTTCCGGAAAACCTGCATAACTCGGTTCGTCAGACTCAGCCTTTAAGTTAACCACTTCCATAATATCTAACTCACCAGAACCCGCCCAACCGCCATAAACCCAGTCGGTTGGTAACATCCAAATCGCGGGCCATGTGCCTTGCCCGTATGGCAGTTTTGCACTGATTTCAAAACGACCGTATTTCCAATCACCTTTGTATTTGGTTCTTAATCTTGCTGATGTATATGGTTGCGTGCGAGTATTTTCCACGGAGTAATTGGGGTCATCGTCTAGTAATGCTGGCCCCGTAAAACTCTCTTTTAACGCGGCAATCGTGAGAACACCATCCTTAATATACGCATTATCGCTGCGGTTGGTATAACATTGTTTTTCGTCATTACCACCACCAAAACAATTGATTTCAAATCCCCATTTGTTTAGGTCGATCTCTGGGTTTTCAAATTCATCTTGCCACACTAAGTTCCAGTTTTCATTTACTTGTATTTTGTCTTGTACTGGTACATCTGGAATTTGCTTCTGCGCTGTTACTTGCTCTGGAGTAACTTCAACTTGTTGTTCAGAAGTATTATTACTGCCACAAGCCGACAACACAGCGATAAACAAACCAGATAACGTAATATTTATTTTCTTATTCATAATCTTTCCAAAAAAAATGGAAGCTAGGCTTCCATTTCTATCATTAACAATGACATTAAATTTTTATGTTTTACTGACAGCTAATTGTCGCTTGAGCCGCTGTATTTGGCTCAAACTTAACTTCAGCTAAACTTAATTTAAGTTTACCTTTTGACGATAATTCAAACGGTACCACTAGGTCAGCCATTCGAATTCCCGTATTCGCGTAACAAGCCATATCAATTGAAATGGATTGCCATTCGTTTATCGGTAAAGCGTTTAACTGTGAGGTAATATCAATACTCGAACCACAACTGCCTTGCGTATCACCTTCACTTGCACAGCTCATCGCTAAAGAGACTTTTGCAGCGGGCTTTTCAGATAATTTAATTTGGAAATGTAACGCCGACTTCACTTCTAAATCAGAACGTAAGTCTTCTCTAAAGTGACTCTTACTTGCGATACGTAAACCAGCACGTTCGCTGCCATCTAACGTTATTTGACGTGCGTCTTCTTGTACCACTTTATCAACCGTGCGATAAGCTAATGCACCAATTGAATGAGTGTTAGAATTAACTTCCATTTCTTTATCACCAGAGAATAACCATAACAACCAAGGTTTTTGCATAGAACCATTAAATAATGTTCTAGTCGTTACTTTAGATAAGTCACGCTCTACCGTTTCGTTTAATGCATCACTTAATACGTTTTCGTCACCATAAGTTAATCCGAAGCCATAAGGCAATAATGGATCATAGTTTTCATCAAAACGGTTTATTACCGCTTGGTCTGGAGATTTTGGCCAAGTGTAAGATAATTTACCTTTGAAGTTATTCTGAATAGAACCATCGGCATTCGTTAAAATAACATCAGCAACACCTTGACCTTCAGAACCTGGTAACCATGCAGCGACAAACGCATCACTGGCGTTTAACTCGGCATTAACCCACATTGGACGACCAGATAAAAAGATTGAAACCACTGGAATACCTTGCGCTTTCAGTTTTTTCAACAAGGCTAAATCTGTTTTTTCACCACGTTGGTAGTCTAAGTTTTCACGATCGCCGTGGCCTTCCGCATAAGGGTCTTCACCAAATACCACAACCGCAACATCTGGTTTAGTGCTAAATGAACCATCTTCACTCAATGTCACTTTACCGCCAGCTGCTTTAACTTGATCTGCGATGCCTTGATAAATTGATGTGCCACCAGGGAAGTCTGCATTGGTGTTATTTGTACCTTGCCATGTAATTGACCAACCACCTGACTGTTTACCAATATTATCAGCGCCGTTACCCGCAACTAAAATATGGCCGGTAGGTTTAATCGGTAATACATTTTTATTTTTTAACAATACCAAAGACTCTTGTACAGCTTGTCGTGCAACTTCACGATGTGCTTTTGCGCCAATCAATTCTAACTTACCAGAGAATTGACGTTTAGCGGGACTTGGTTTATTAAACAAGTCAGCACGTAATTTCACACGTAAAATACGCGCAACCGCATCATCAATACGGCTCATTTTGATCACGCCGTCTTTAACTTGTTGCACTGTATTTTCATATAACGGTTTCCATGCGCCGGTAGGTACCATGAAAATATCTAAACCGGCATTAACCGCTTGTGGGCAATTATCATTAGTACAATCTTTGACTTGTCCGTGTCCATTCCAGTCACCAACCACAAAACCATCAAAACCCATTTGGTCTTTAAGCACATTAGTTAATAAGTATTTATTTCCATGAATTTTGTCGCCATGCCAGCTATTAAAAGATGCCATTACCGATTGAGCACCTGCAGACAAACCACCAACATAACCTTGTGCATGAATGTCAAATAAGTCTTGCTCAGACGCTATATTATCGCCCTGATCATCACCCTTTTCGGTGCCACCGTCGCCAACAAAGTGTTTAACAGTACTGATAACTCGGTCGTTACTTAAAAAGTCTTTATCTGCGTGTCCTTGTAACCCTTTTACAATTGACGCTGCGTAACTGCGAACGATCTCTGGATCTTCCGAGTAACCTTCATAAGTTCGGCCCCAACGATCATCACGTACAACCGCGACCGTAGGCGCAAATACCCAGTCAATACCAGTAACCATGACTTCCGTAGCTGTTACGTTTGCTATTTTTTCAATTAAATCCGGATTGTTCGCAGCACCCAAACCAATATTATGAGGGAATAACGTCGCACCAATAACATTGTTATGTCCATGAACCGCATCGGTGCCCCAAATTGTTGGGATGTTAGAACCATCAACACTGTCATCAACAGACGCTTGATATAGATCTTCTGCTAATTTAATCCAATCCGCAGGTGTTGAATGTTTGTTGTTATTTGGAAATGCACCGCCACCATTGAGGTAAGAACCAAAACCGTATTTACGCATATCTTCAACCGTAATATCACGGATTTCAGGTTGGATCATTTGAGCCACTTTTTGCTCAAGTGTCATGGTTGACATGATTTCAACAATTTTACGTTCGATTTTGTCGTCTTTTTTTACAGCAATATCTAATACAGGCCATATTTTAGAAGCATCTTTAGCAGCTGAAGAGTCCATATCTGCAGATTTATCGGCCCCACACGCGGCAACCGTCATCGCCATAAAAGATGCAATAATGGATTTATGGTTAATTATTGTATTTTTCATTTTTATAATTCTCATCTTTTTTCTTAAACTGAAACTGATTCTGGTTTGCTACCAATTAAGCCGTAATACACGATATAACCGTAACAAATGATTGGTAAGGCAAAAGAAAGTTGAATGCCTATCGTGTCTGCAAGTAAACCTTGAGCTAAAGGCACGATTGCACCACCAACAATAGCCAAACACAAAACGCCTGAACCTTGGCTTGTATGTTTACCTAATCCATTTAAGGCAAGGCTAAAAATAGTTGGGAACATGATTGAGTTACACAAACCCACTAATAGAATTGACCACATTGCCACCGTGCCAGAAGTTAAAATAGCTAACCCAATTAATACTGCAGCAGCCCCACCATTAAATGCCAACACTTTACCCGCAGCAATTTTTTGCATGACAGCAGCACCTATGAAACGACCAACCATAGCCCCACCCCAGTAATAAGTAAGGTATTTAGCCGCTTCCGCTTCTTCCAATCCTGCAATATTTTCTTCACCAAAGAAGCTAACTAAGAAACTACCGATAGATACTTCAGCGCCTACATAAACAAAAATACCAAGGGCACCTAAAACTAAATGACGATATTGCCAAGCTGATCCTTCAACTTCTTCACCTTCTTCAACTTCCGCTTCTGATAAATGAGGTAATTTTAAATAAGCAAAAATAGCCGCTAAAACTAATAACATGGCGGTTAATACAAGATAAGGAATTTGCACTGACTCAGCCGTATCAGCTTTAGCTACTTGTGACGTTGCTTCACTTAAAATGAATAACGCCCCCAAATATGGTGCTACTGTTGTGCCGAAAGAATTAAATGCTTGAGTCATCGTCAGACGAGAAGACGCCGTTTCTGTAGGCCCTAACAAAGTGACATAAGGGTTAGCAGATACTTGTAATAATGTGATACCACTGGCTAATACAAATAACGCCCCTAAAAATAGCGGGTAACTATGCACAGCGGCGGCTGGATAAAATAATAAACAACCTAAGGCCGCGATGACTAACCCAATTACAATCCCCTTTTGATAACCCATTTTTTTTACTAATGAGCCTGCTGGTAATGACACTAAAAAATAAGCACCAAAAAAACAGAACTGAATTAACATGGATTGGGTGTAATTAAGGTCAAAGACCCCTTTTAAATGCGGTATTAAAATATCGTTCAAGCAGGTAATAAAGCCCCACATGAAAAATAAAGTCGTTAATGACGTTAACGCAAAATTATAATTTTTGCCGTCATCAAGTGTGTTGTGTGTAACTGTTGAATGACCAGACGCTGCCATGGTGTTCCCCTTGTGATTAATTTTTATTATTTTTAAGCGTATACATAGCCAGTGTTACAAAAATATACAATCAGTTTCAAAATCATTATTGACCTTTGAACAATTACTATTTACTCTAACTTGAATTGTAAGCGCTTTCATTTTTTTCCATTAGAAAGGTTTATATATATTTTTTCAAGTGTTTTGTAAGCGCTTTCTATTTGAAAGTGAAAATAATTAATCGCACGGAATAAACAAAAACTGAGTTAGAGCTATTATGACCGCAATTAAGTTACCTAAAGATTCAAAAATGTTGTCGCCAAAGTTTACTTTTGGTGTTGCAACCGCATCCTTCCAGATAGAAGGTGGTGTAGAAGATAGACTGCCATGTATATGGGATACCTTCTGCGCAACTGACGGTAAAATTGCCGATAACTCTGACGGTAAAACCGCGTGTGATCATTATAATTTATGGCAACAAGACATTGATTTAATCGAATCACTTTCCGTTGATGCTTATCGTTTATCAATTTCATGGCCGCGTGTAATAACGCTTGATGGTCAGTTAAACCCTAAAGGCGTAAAGTTTTATACTGATTTATTAGATGGATTAAATGCGAAAGGCATTAAAACCTTTGTCACTCTGTACCATTGGGACTTACCACAACACTTAGAAGATCAAGGTGGTTGGTTAAATCGTGATACGGCTTATAAATATGCAGAATACGTTGATTTAATTACACAAGCGTTAGGTAATAGAGTGCATTCTTACGCCACGTTTAACGAACCATTTTGCAGTGCGTTTTTAGGATACGAAATTGGCGTTCATGCCCCTGGTGTCGTCGGTAAAGAATTTGGGCGTAAAGCCGCTCATCATATCTTATTAGCACATGGTCTGGGCATGAAAGTGCTACAGAAAAACAGCCCTGATAGTCTGAACGGTATTGTGCTTAACTTTACCCCTTGTTATCCATCTACTGATTCTGATGCTGACAAGTTAGCGGCGGACTATGCAGACCAATACATTAATCAATGGTACATCAAGCCACTGTTTGATGCTTCATACCCTAAAATGATTGATGAATTAGATGAAAATTGTAAACCTGAAATACTTGATGGTGACATGGATATCATCGCGCAACCGTTAGATTTCCTTGGCGTAAATTACTACACACGACTTACCTATAGTGCGCCTTCACAAGCAGGCGAGTTTTATACTGAACTCGAACATTTATATCCACGTACAGACATAGGTTGGGAAATTTACCCTAAAGCATTAACTGAATTATTAGTGTCGTTAAATACTCAATATAAGTTACCACCTGTGTATATCGCAGAAAATGGGGCGGCGATGCCGGATAAAATGGAAGATGGTGTCATCAACGACTTAGATAGAATAGATTACTATCATAAACACCTTAATGCGGTAAACGACGCTATTGAGCAAGGTGTCGATATTCAAGGGTATTTTGCTTGGAGTTTAATGGATAACTTTGAATGGGCAGAAGGTTACTTAAAACGCTTTGGCATTGTCCGTGTTAATTATGTAACACAACAACGTACTATTAAAAATAGTGGCCACGCCTATAAAGCGTTAATCAGTCAGCGTTAATAATCAACATCAATAAGGCCTTTTAAAAGGCCTTATTTTTAATTTAAAATTACAAAAATAACAATAAGAATCAATCATGACAAAATTACCGTTTTACGAAAAAGTAGGGTATGCATTTGGGGATGCTGCAGCAAATTTAGTCTGGCGCGGCGCGTTAGCTTATTTAGCTGTATTTTATACGGATACCTTTGGTTTAACTGCCGCAGCTGCAGCCATGTTGTTCTTGGTAGTGCGACTGTCTGATGGTATCACCGATATTATCATGGGGATGATTGCCGACAGAACCGATACCAAATGGGGTAAGTTTAGACCATGGATAATATGGTCAACACCATTTTTGGGGTTGTTTATGGTGTTAATCTTCACTACGCCAGATTTAAGTGAAGGCGGTAAATTAGCATACGCATACTTCACTTACATCGGCCTAACTTTAGCTTATACCGTTAACAATGTGCCTTATTCTGCATTAATGGGTGTGATGACCGATGACGATCAAGAACGTACAAGCTTATCTGGTTTTCGATTTGCAGGGGCATTTATCGGTGGCTTAATTGTCATGGGATTCACCCCTAAATTAGTGGCTATGTTAGGTGCCGGTGATGATGTTATGGGTTACCAATATACCATGTACGTATTTGCGGCAGCCTTAATGGTGTTAATGTTTATCAGTTTTGCTACGACCAAAGAACGTATTTCACCACCGGTTGCAGCTGATACCGATTTAAAGTCTGAAATATCTGATTTAGTTAAAAATTTACCTTTTATTATTCTCCCTCTGCTTGCGATGACTTTGTTTTTCTATTATCGCGAACTATACAGCGGACTCTTTTTTGCCGTTGTTATGACAGGTATGTGGCTAGCCATTAAAAAACTACTGAATAATACACCAGAAGATTTAACCGGTACTCAGCGTGATATGGTTGACCTTTTAACCAATAAACCTTGGTTGATACTGTTAGGCATGGGCTTTTTAACCATGATGTTTAATGGCATAAAATATGGTGTTATTGCGTATTACTTTAAGTATTTTATTGGTGATGAGCTGATGGCGGGGCAATATTTTGTCGGACTGTTAGTGGTTTCAATCATTGGCGCATTATGCACCAGTCCCCTGTCTAAATGGTTAGGCCGTAAAAATCTATTTATCCTTTCATTGATACTCAGTGGTTTATTTACCGGCGCTTTATTTTGGGCACCTCAAGGTGATGCCACTTATGTATTTATCGTTGGTTGTAGTGCTGAATTTTTTGCCGCTATCATGCCGACCTTATTCTTTTCAATGTTAGGCGATTCAGCTGATTATTCTGAGTGGAAAAATGGCCGTAGAGCGACAGGATTAATCTATTCTGCCGGTACTTTTGTGCAAAAAACCGGTGGCGGGTTTGCCGGAGCTTTGGTGCTTATCGTATTAGCTGGTTATGGTTACGATGGTATGGATAAAGCCACCATTGAAAATGCCTTACCTGGAATGAAATTACTAATGAGTTGGATCCCAGCAGCCTTTAGCTTTGCCGCCGCGGCGTTAATGATGTTATACCCATTAACAGATGCTAAACAGCAACAAATGGGCGCAGAGTTAATTCAACGCCGTTTAGATAATCCAAGTTAATTGTATAATAATTAACGACTTAAACATGATTCTGTTAATGCCAATTAATTCAATTGGTATTAACATAGTTAAGCGTTAAACTGATGAAAATTTTCAATCGTAAACCAAATTTAATCCAGTAAAGGGGCACAATGGCTACCATATACCAAGTTTCAGATCTTGCAGGCGTTTCATTAGCAACGGTTTCCCGTGTAATGAACAACAACGCTAAAGTAAGTGATAAAACCAAACAAAAAGTATTGGATGCCATGAAAGAACTGGGTTATCGCCCAAATGCCACAGCCCGTTCACTTGCATCAAACCGCAGTGACAGTGTTGGGCTTCTCGTTCCTGAATTGCACGGTCCATTCTTTGGACAAATGATGGGGGGAACCGAATCAGAATTACGTGATGCTGGAAAACACGTCATTATCACCACAGGACACAGTGACGTTGATAAAGAAGTCGATGGTATCGAATTTCTATTAAGTCGAAATTGTGATGCCTTAATTTTACATGTCGAAGCGGTATCTGATGAATATCTAATTGAATTACACAAAGGCAAAGTGCCTATTGTCATCATCAATCGTTATATCGAAGAAATGGCCGATAGATGTATTACACTGGATAATGCCCTAGGTGGTTATTTAATAACAAAGTCGGTATTAGAAAAAGGCCATCGTGAAATAGCTTATATTTCTGGACCTAAATGGAAAGATGACTCTAATCAACGAATTAAAGGCCATAAAAAAGCATTGGAAGAATTTAATGTGCCGTTTAACGAACAACTCATGTACCAAGGCGACTTTACCCAAACCGGTGGTTGTGACGGCTTAACTAGCTTATTAGACGCTGGCATTCCTTTTACAGCGTTAGTGTGTGGCAACGACGAAATGGCGTCTGGTGTTCTGGCAACCGCTCGTCAAAAAGGCATGGATGTGCCAAAAGAATTGTCGGTAACTGGATTCGATAATATTATTTACGCCAGTTTATTATTCCCTACCCTAACCACCATTGACTATCCTATTCGACAAATGGGTCATATGGCCGCAAAGTTAGTATTAAAAGAAGTTTACGATAAGAAAAAGCTAGAGATCCGTCACCAATTTATCCCTAAACTAGTTGAACGGAACTCAGCTATTATAGTTTGATATCAAACGAGTTTTAGCGTTTTACTTACCTATTTTGTGGTTTAACAGCCAAGTATAAATATCATCACCAGAATAAACCCGCGTCCAAGTATCGTGACCCAAGTCCTCGTGTACTGTGAATCTCACATCAGGATGACCTAACTGTTCTAACGTATTTAAACCATGATAAAAACGTTCAACCACTACAGCTGAGTCTCTACCACCCGCAAATGCCCAAACGGGTAATTGCTGTTGAGCAATTGGTTCCATCAGACTTGGGTGCCCCCAACCAACGACAGGTGCAATAGCCGCAAACAATTTTGGATGTTTGCTGGCCATATACCAAGTGCCCACACCACCATAACTTAAACCAGTCAGATACACTCTATGATTATCAGTACGATAGTGTTGCTTAACATGTGTAAGCATATCTAATAAGTCTGTCTCAACTTGTTCCCACCCCATAGGAAATAAAGGGGCTTGTTCAGTCATATCAACGGCGATGGCCCCGGTGAGTTCTCCCGCTGTAACAAAAGCGGAAGGCCTTTCTGGAACGCCATCATTTAACCGGACTGGAATACTGTCGTCAGTACGTTGGTCGATATAACCAATACCCATTTTATCAAAGCCGAACATAGGTAACTGCGGCGATATTATAATAAAAGGCAAATCTTTTTTCTGAATCCAAGCTTCATATAAAGGGCCGTGTTTTAGTACATGCCCCAGTTGTTTTTTACCATCACCTCGTTCACCATTGCCATGTAAAAACAGCATTAAGGGCCACTGTTTGGTTTTGTCCGATGCATAACCTTTAGGTAAATAAACAAAGTAATCACGTTCAATGTTCTCAACTTTACTTTGGTAAGTTATTCGCTGTAACTGAGGTCCTGACACTGTTTGTTGTGCGTTATTGCAGCCTAATAAACACAACGCAGTAACAAGTAATATGACGAAACGGCACATATAGTATTTCCTATTATAATTGCTCAATTATTTTATCTAATCCCAATTTCGATTGAGCAACCGCTTCAATCGGCGACAATCCACCTGGGTATTCTTCCTGCTCGACGACTAACCACTTTGTGCCACCAACTTTTATATTAGTTTTAATTAGTTCTGCCCAATTGTAATTATCTTTTCCAATTATTGGCGTGACGTTATCGCCCTCTTTTGTTCGAATTTTAAAATGCGTTGTTAACGTTCTCCCTGCATATTTTTGAACGTATTCAATTGGATCTTTGCCTGCGTAATTAACCCAACCAATATCTAATTGCAGCAAAACCGATTCTGGCGTGTGTTGGGCAATATAATCCCAATAAGTAGCTCCTTGGTGATCATTAAACTCTTGGTCATGGTTGTGAAAACCAATTACTAGACCATAAGGTTTTACTTGCTCCGATAACTTAGTTAATTGTTTAGCCAATTCAATCACTCCGGTTGGATGCCAAGCTCGATCATCCCAAGGCACGATAACAAATTTAACCCCTAACTCTTGATAGAACGTTAATGTGGCATCTAGTTTAGATGCTGATAATTGTTCAAAACCAATATGAGCACCACTAGCTGATAACCCATTTTCAGTTAAAAATTCCTTTAACTGTTTAGCTTTATCCTTAAAAGGGCCAAAGTCACCGGCAAATTCAACCCCGTTAAAACCCATGTTAGCTAATAACTTAATAGTGCCTTTAAAATCAGCCTTAAGCTCTTCTTTTACAGACCAAAGTTGCACACTAATTGGTGGTATATAATTTGAGCCTTTATTCGATAAAAGGTCGCAACCGGCCAAAGAGATTAAAATAAAGAAGTTAATTAGCCAAAATAGACTCCTCTTTTTAGTGTTGTATTTATTTTTTATATTCATTGCTACTCTTCAATTATTTTTAACAAAACTTGATTAATAAAAAGCCAGCGGTAGCTGGCTTATCATATTTTTATATTTAACTTTTTAACGTGTATTAACTCGCCATTTCAGCTTCAATTTGTTCCAACGACTTACCTTTTGTTTCCGGGAATAACCGCACCACTAAAATCAAAGCGATGAAGGCGAACGCACCATAAATCAAAAAGGTAAAGGCCGAACCGAGCACTTCTAACTCCCATGGGAATACGAAAGTGACGGTAAAACTGACTATGCTATTGATCACACTGACAAAAGAGATTGCTATACCCCGAACATGATTTGGAAATATTTCGGAAAACATGACCCACATCACCGGACCTAAAGAAAACGCAAATGAAGCGACAAAACCTAAGATACCAAGCAGTATAACCGTAGCGTTCATAGTGGCTGCTAGTTTTAAAATGTCACCTTGGTGCGCACTAAAGGTTTGCTGACCAACTAACTTAACGATCGTTTGTTTAAATTCGACATCAGATTGATACGTTTTCCCCTGCACGTCCATTAACTTAGCTAATGATTGTTCTTTAACGACTAAACTTTCAATATCGTCTGCCGTCAGTTTGTAGGTGGCTTGTGAAAACCCGTAAGCACACAATGCCATGCTTAATGAAACCCCGGCTAATCCTATGGTTAACAAAGGTTTTCGACCTAGTTTATCAATTAGCATCATTGCCGCAATCGTAAACAATACATTAATAACCCCAACCAAAACCGCTTGGGCAAAGGCTGCATTGGTGCCCACGCCACTTTGTTCAAAAATACTTGGGGCATAAAAGAAAATGGCGTTGATACCTGTGATCTGTTGGGCGATGCCAACAATGATCCCTATGGTAATAGCAAACCGAATCTTAGAGTTAAATAGATATTTTAAGCTTGCCAACAATGAAGTGTCTTTATTTTCTAATGAGCGTTTAATTTGTTCAATGTCTTGTTGATAATCATGCTGTTCATCGTTTTCATTTAGCTGTTTTAGAACAGAAATAGCTTGGGTATCTTGTCCTTTTAATGCCAACCAACGGGGACTACGAGGCACATAAAACAATAAAATAAACCAAGCTAAGGCTGGTACTATTTCTAGGCCTAACATCCAACGCCAGGTATGAGTATCCAGTCCAATACCTGATACCCAACTTGCACTAGATTGACTTAGTTCCAGTACATAATAATTAGCAAAATAAGCGGCTGAAAAACCGATAACAATATTTAATTGGTTGATGGAAACCAATTTACCGCGTTTTTCCGGTTGGCTAATCTCCGCGATGTACATAGGCGCTATCATCAGTGAACAAAATGCTAACCCACCAATAAATCGAGCACTTACTAACATCCAATAACTAGTTGAAAATGCAGAGGCAACGGCAGATAACAAATATAACAATGCGATAACAATAAGTAGATTACGACGACCAAAACGGTCGGCTAAGATACCTGCAGTCACAGTCGCTATTATCGCACCTAAAGTAGGTGCACTGACGACAAAACCTTGTTCAATAGACGATAAGTCAAACTCTGTCACAATAAAGTTTAGGGTTCCAGAAATAACCGATGCATCGAAGCCAAAGATGAACCCACCTAAAGACACGATAATAGTGTAAATAATTGTTGGAGATATTTTCATTTTTTTTGTACTAAGTTACGTCATACTGTCGCTTACTTTACCATGCTATTAATTAATTGAAAGCGCTTACAATCAAAACTATTTTATTAAATTTAAAATAATTATTGATAGAATTTAACTGGATATTTAATCAACTTAAGCAAAAATTCAGTTAATCTTAAGTTTAACAAGTTAGTCTAGTTACCTTGCGTTAAATCTGATTTGGAAAACCATTGAAAGTACTCATTATTGAAGATTCAACGTCACTAAGACGCAGTCTAAAAATAGGCTTATCTAATTTAGGTTTCACTGTAGACGATACAGGTGATGGCTCTGAAGGTTTAACGATGGCGTTAACCGGTGACTATTCGCTGCTAATTTTGGATCTCATGTTGCCTAGCGTGGATGGTACTGCAATTTTAAAAGCCATACGTAAAGCTAAAAAAGATCTTAGGGTTTTAATTTTATCTGCACGAGATCTGATTGAAGATAAAGTCGAAGGGTTACTCAATGGTGCTGACGATTATCTCACCAAACCATTTTCATTTGATGAATTGCATGTACGTTTATTGTGCCTAATGCGACGCGGCAGTTTAAACATCAGCGATAGTAAAATTAACATTGGCGAGTTTAGTTTAGATCTACATTTAAAACAGCTTTATTGTAATAACAAAGACGCCAATTTAACCCCGAACGAATACAAAATTGTAGAATGTTTATTTTCCAATCAAGGCAAAGTAATTTCACCGGAAAAACTGAGTGAATACTTAGCTGGCCAATATGATTCCGTGGCCAAAAACTCATTGGAAGCGCATTTATCAAGTGCCAGAAAGAAAGTTCGATTGTTAGGCTGTGATTTACCCATTAAAACCAAACGAGGCTTCGGATATTTCGTCGAATCCAATCAATGAACTCAATTAAACTTAAGCTCAGTCGTTATTTAACCCTGTCCATTTCCACCTTATTGGTGATCATCTTATTACTTACGGACATAGGTGTAGATAACTGGATTAGTAATGAGTTTGATAGAGCCATGACCAGCAAGTCTGGTTTTTTGGTTACTTTAGTTGAAGAAGACTTAGATCAAGTAGAGTTTCATTTTGCCGATGAGTTTATGCCCGAATTTTCTGGCAACAATGACCCTGAATATTTTCAATTATGGCGAGATAACCAAGTTTTTGAGCGGTCTAAAACGTTGGAGTTGTTTGAGGAAAATCACTTACCCAAATTAGATGTCGAGTTGAATAAAGCAAAAATCACTAACATTACCCTGCCTGATGGTCGTTCAGGTAGATTGTACTTCACTAAGTTTAAACCACAGATTGACAGTGATGATAGGCAAGTTTTAGGTGGGCGAAAACAAGATTTTATTCATAACCAAAAAATCATGGAATTGGCCTATGCCATTAGTATCGAAGAGCTGGAGCAAATATTATGGTTTGTCGATATCATCTTTATTTTATCTTCATTAACCGTTGTCTTCGCAGTACGTTTGATAGTCTTTAAAGTGGTTAAAAAAGGGTTGTCACCACTTGAGAAGTTAAATACTGAATTAAAAAGCGTTAACTTAAACTCAAACAACAGCTCAATTTCAACCCATAATTTACCCATTGAATTAACCCCCATTGCTAATGGTATTAACCACTTTTTGAATGAAAATAAAATTCTCTATTCTCGTGAAAAAAGGATCACATCCGATATTGCTCATGAGTTAAAAACCCCGATAGCTGAATTACTCAATTTAACGGAAGTGTCGATTAAATTCCCCCACGAACAACAACTTAATAACGATTATAAAGCTGAAGTGCTTAGTATCTCCCAACGATTAAAAAACATAGTTAATGGCATCCTTCTGTTACAAAAAAGTACCAATGGCGCGCAATTAGCAAAAAAACAAGTCAATATTTCTCAGTTACTTAACCAAATCATTTTAAGAGAAAACATTAATAATCGGGTGATAAAACTTGATGTAAATCCACACATTACTGCACTCACTAACGACATAGCATTAGAAACCATACTGAGTAATTTAATCAGTAATGCCATTTTTTACAGTCCAGATAATTCGGATATATTCATTGCAAGTGCGCTGACCGATGATGGCAAAATAACACTGATGATTTCAAACATTAGTGTCTATCAATACGATGAAGTTGAGTTACAACATTTCTTTGAACCTCTTTGGCAAAAAGATTCATCCAGAACGTCATCCGATAGATACGGGTTAGGATTAGCCATTGTTAAATCTTATTGTGACAACATTGGCGTAGACGTTTCTGTTGCAATGAAATTAGGCAACACACTTACTTTTACTTTAACCATCTAAAATATTAGATCGTTGCCTTTTTATGGCTTAGTTTGAATGGTTTAGTTGAAAACAAACTAAATAGAATAAAAAACACTCACCGCTGAATTGGTTCACCTCACCGTTTTTCCATACGCTGGTTTTTCCTAGCATAGTAATATTTCTGCCGTAAGCGCTACAAAACAAATCTAATAATTTTAATAGCTTAAGGATAATTTAATGAATAACAAAACCTTATCAAGGTTCGTTAGCTTGTTTTTCTTGCTGCTGCTCGCTGGATTTACCCAAGCCGCAGAACCAAAAAAACAAGATAAAAGAGCTGAACATATCCGCTCTCATTACGCTAAATACGAATACCAGATCCCAATGCGTGATGGGGTAAAACTTTTCACCTCAGTTTACATTCCTTATGACAAATCAACTAAATACCCAATGATGATGCAACGTACACCATACCGAGTTGCACCGTATGGTGTTGATAAATATAAAACCAAGTTAGGTCCAAGTGAGAGCTTTGAGAAAGAAGGTTTTATATTTGTTTTCCAAGATGTTCGCGGTAAGTTCATGTCGGAAGGCGAATACGTCAATATGCGCCCACAAGACGCCAATGACAAAGGTGGAAATGCAACGGATGATGCTACAGATACTTACGACACGATTGATTGGTTAGTTAAAAACATACCAAATAACAATGGCAAAATAGGTATGTGGGGAACCTCTTACCCTGGTTATTACACTTCGGTAGCCGCGATTAATAGCCACAAAGCGCTTAAAGCTATTTCACCACAAGCACCAATTGCGGATTGGTTCTTTGATGACTTTCATCGTAATGGTGCTTTCTCTACACCAATGGCGTTCATTTTCTTTGATACTTTTGATAAACAACGAAATGGCCAATTTGCTCATTGGCCAAAAGGCATGGATTCAACCACTCCTGATGGATATGACTTTTTCCGTAACTTAGGTCCTTTATCCAACGTAAACAAAAATTACTTTAAAGGCGAACGCCCTTTCTGGAATGAATTAACGGAGCACCCAAACTATGACGAGTATTGGCAAAAACGAGATTTGTTACAACATCTTGATAATGTAAAGCCGGCTACGTTAGTCGTTGGCGGCTGGTATGATACTGAAGACTTATATGGGCCGTTAGCCACTTACCAAACCATGTCTAAAGGCAATAAAAAAGATAATGTTCATATCATTATGGGTCCTTGGTATCACGGTCAATGGAACCGTGGCAATGGCGATAAAATGGGTGAAGCTAACTTAGGGTTCGACACAAGTGAGTGGTTCCAAAAACGTATTTTACTGCCATTTTTCAAGAAAAATTTAAAAGATGAAAAAGCAGACGCTTTAGCCAAGGCGACCATATTTGAAACTGGTGCAAATCGCTGGCGTGAGTTTGACACTTGGCCACCAAGACAAGGTAAAGATGTTACTTTATATATGGGTAACAATGAAAAATTACTCACGCAAAAAGACCAAAAAGGTGGTTATAGCGATTACATCAGTGATCCTAAAAAGCCGGTTCCACATTCAGCACATACAAGTCGTGGTTGGGATAAACCTTACATGGCGGAAGATCAACGTTTTACAGCAAGACGTACCGACGTACTAGTGTTTAATGGTGATGTAGCTGAACAAGATATGACTATTGCAGGAGCTATTGATTTGAACCTTTGGGTATCTACAAGCCAAAGTGCTGCCGATTTTGTAGTTAAACTTGTTGATGTCTTCCCTGGTGTAGATGAAACCAATAACAAGGTAGATAAAGCTACTGGCAATCGTCATGAATTAGTACGTTGGGGTATTATCCGTGGGCGTTTTAGAAACGACATGAGCAAACCTGAGCCATTTGAACCAAACAAACCAACACTGGTTAAGTTTGAATTACTTGATGTATTGCATACGATTAAACGTGGACACAAATTACAAATTCAAGTTCAAAGTAGCATGTTCCCGTTTATGGATATGAACCCACAAAAATACGTGAATAATATCTTCAAAGCTAAAGCGGAAGATTACGTAAAAGCAGAACATAAGCTTTATCACAGCGAAAAATACCCAAGCTCAATCGAGTTTAAAGTTATTGACCGTTAAAACACAATTATAACGAGTTAGTTAATATAAAATCCCTGCATTGTATGCGGGGATTTTTGTTTCTACTCGTCAATTATTTATAGCAAGTCCTTTAACTTAGTACTTTTACCTAAGCCGTTATAAAACATCAGTTAACATTAAGCGGTTCTTAAGTTTCGCTAATTAATATAACCACACATAAATATAGGTGTTGTTATGAATTCTAAAACTATCTCGTCTTCCGAAATAATCATTAACGTTATTAAACATTTGACCCTTACCAGCAATCAGTTATTACTCTTGGTGTCTGCATATATCACACTGATCCTGAATCTGCCTTTTTTAACCAAGTCAATGACTGCCATCACGTCTTTGGAAGACTATAACCTTCTATTCTTACTTACTTTCCCCGCTTTTTTGTTTGGGTTAACCGTTATCCTTCAAAGTTTATTTTCATTTAAATGGTTACTGAAACCCACCTTAATCATTACCGTACTGTTATCTGCATTAATGTTTTACGCCACGTTAACCTATGGCGTTGTTTTTGATTACGGCATGGTACAAAACGCCGTAGAAACTGATTCGGCAGAGTTATTTTCCTATTTAAACTTGTACGCGGTGATCTTTTTTACTGTTTTTGGGATTATCCCAGCCATGTTTATCTATCTTGTAAACGTCACTTATTCGCCTTTGTTTAAACAAATAATAAATCGAGTTAAGTTAATCGTAGTTACTTTAATCTTAACCGTATGTATCGGTGGCGTGTTTTATTCAAATTACGCAGCTGTTGGGCGAAATAACAAAGACTTAATAAGCTATATTACGCCGTATAAATTTGTCGACTCAGCGTACAAATATGTTCGTAATCATTATTTTTACCCTCCATTAAAATTCAAATTATTAGACACAGCGCCTCAAATTGTTAAAGCCAATAACAACAAAAAAGTAACCGTATTTGTTTTAGGTGAAACCGCACGAGCACAAAGCTTTTCACTTAATGGTTATCAAAAACAAACCAACCGCTACACTCCAAAACAAGGAGTGATCTCATTTAATAATATGGCCTCATGTGGAACGGCTACGGCGATATCCGTCCCTTGCATGTTTTCAAGGTTAGATAAAAAAGAGTACAACAAACGCATTGCGACCGCTCAACAAAATGTCATTGATATTGTTCACTTAGCTGGGGCTGATGTATTGTGGGTAAGTAATAATAATGGCAGCTGTAAAGGCGTATGTACCAGGGTTAAAACTGAAAAAATTGCGACCGATAAGGGAAATCCATTGTGTGACGGTGAGTATTGTTTTGATGAAGTCCTGTTGCAACCATTACGAAAGAAGTTAACCAATCTTTCGAGTGATAACACACTCATCGTATTGCACATGATTGGTTCCCATGGCCCTACTTATTTTAAACGTTACCCCAGCGACAAAAGGATCTTCACACCTGATTGTCAACGTAGCGATATTCAAAATTGCACTGAGCAAGAGTTAATCAACTCTTATGATAATACCATAGCTTATACAGACTATGTGCTCGCACAGGTAATCTCAGAGTTAGCTGAATTATCTAATAAGCAAAACGTCACGACTTCCATGTTGTATGTTTCCGATCACGGTGAGTCATTAGGAGAAAGTGGCGTTTATCTGCATGGATTACCGTATGCGTTTGCCCCACAGGAACAAACTCATGTACCTATGATTTTTTGGACAAACACAGAACAAAATGAGCTCAATTTACATTGCTTAGAATCTGTTTCGTCAAATGTGATGAGCCATGACAATGTGTTTGATGTACTGCTCAATATCACTTCAGTTCAAACTAAAAGCTATCACCGTACTAATGACCCATTTTACAATTGTAAATCCGCGGTTATTGCAAGACGGTCTTCCTTAAATAACAATCAAGAGGTAACAAATTAATGTTCGACAATGAAAATAAGCCTAAGGGGATCAAACGTATTTACCTTGCTAGCCTTAACTCTACTCGGGCATTTAAATGGCTATTAAAAAACGAGTCGGCTTTTAGACAAGAGCTTTTATTGTTTGTTCTATGCATCCCTTTAACATTTTATTTTGACGTAAGTCCATTTGAACGCACTATGTTGATCTTATCTATTGTATTTATTATGTTTACAGAGGTGATCAATACAGCAATAGAAGCAGTTGTGGATCGGATAAGTTTAGACATACACCCATTATCTGGGTTAGCCAAAGATTTAGGATCCGCTGCGGTATTGATAAGTATTGTTATTGCGTCCTGCATATGGACTGTCATATTATCTAACTGACTCTATAATGACAAAAACGACCTAACAGGCATTACTCTGTAGGTCGTTTTTTTTGTTTATAGTCTCTTAAGCGGCATGGGCAGCTTGATAAATAGAACTGAATGTATTTTCTAAGTTTAAGTTAATGTTTAACTTCAACTTTCTGGCGATATCACTAGAGGAAATAACCCCACGTATATGATGACTTGAGCGGTCTAATACCAGACAATGACGCAGTTTATAGTTATCTAAAGCCAATAGAACATCGGCCACGGATGAAGCTTTTAACTCATCGTAATCAAATGCGTGCAGACGATATTTTGGTATCATTAAATCCTTTACTAAAACGTCTTTACGACTATTACTTTTAGAAACTTGTGCCAAAATTTTCTGCTCTGTTAACTCATTAGTACTAATTATTCCCAAAAAGTCATCGTTATCTGACACCACTATTTTCATTCTGACATGAGTCTTTAACATTAATTTTAATGCATCTTCTGCGGATGTATCGCTTTCAACCATTAATGCTTCATGTTTTTTAAAGTCAGTAAATATGGTCGTTGCAGGTGATTTTAGATCAGTAATATCAAACTGTTCAGGGGAAACAACATTGTCAGTTACATCTAAGTTAAATAATTGTAATTTTTTCATTTTGACCTCTAATTCATAATCTAAATGAACAAAACGATTCATAACCACTTATTGGGTTTATAAGCGTTAACTGAGCCTTACTTTAAGGGCTGTCGTTGTGTTCAATCCGCCCTTGGTTAATGACCAAAAGCAAAGTATTTATTGTTAAAACGGATAGGTTAATTTATGAAAAATAGGTAGGTGGTGCTCTTGAATAGGTGTTTGTGTAGCGTAATTGCGAATGGAAAGGTTGTTGATAATGTAACGTACTTTGTTTAAAACTGGCTAAAATCCAATTAAACTTACGGTGCAATAAAGCGGATGGATTCTCTAAGTCTAATTCTGGATTTGCTAACTCATCCAGCGTGATCATGTTAATTTCAGTGAAACTTAAATCATGCCCGCTATTAGACGCAATTTCTGTTGCAGAAACTGTGCTTAATAAAACGCTGACAATAAATAAAAGTTTAAATAACACCAGTTAACACCTAAAGTATCACTCTAGTAATAATATTGTGGATAGTGAAGATATATTCAAGCTCAATGTAAAAATATATATTGGTATCAACAGCAAACAGTAAATATTTAATAACAGTTCAGCCATTATAACCGTTAAAGAGTTAAATTATGACCGCATTACAAACCATCATCTTGTTAACGTTGTTAGCTGGGTTAGCTATACCTTTGGGTGCAGTCATTGCAAATCAAGCTTCATTTAAAAGCATTCTCTTTGCTAACGAGCTCCAACATTTTATCGTTGCCTTTGGTGGTGGAGCATTACTGTCCGCGGTGGCGTTAGTATTAGTTCCTGAAGGCAGTCATCATTTATCATTACTCGCCAGTGCACTTTGTTTTAGCTTAGGCGCATTGGTGTTTATGGGATTAGATATTCTACAAGCAAAATTAAAAACATCAGCCAGCCAGTTATTGGCGATGTTGGCCGATTTTATTCCTGAGTCCTTAGCTTTAGGGGCAACTTTTAGTATCAATCCTCAAATGGCAATCTTACTGGCGGTATTAATAGCGTTACAGAATATTCCTGAAGGTTTTAATGCCTTTGATGAATTGAAAAAAACCAGCCCCTACTCCTCATTTAAAATCATAGTGATCTTCTTATTATTTTCATTGTTAGGTCCGTTAAGTGGAGTAACGGGATACTTATGGTTAGTGGATTCTCCAGAGTTACTGTCAGTCATTATGCTGTTTGCATCAGGGGGGATTTTATATACGGTGTTTCAAGATATAGCACCACAAGTGCCTTTAAAAAATCATTATTTTCCACCAATGGGGGCGGTATGTGGTTTTTTATTAGGGATGTTAGGTTACATGATGACGATGTGAACAAGATGAAACACTATCGCACTCGGTTCCGTCCGGTTTGTTTAGCCTGATACAAGGCGGTATCTGCCACATTAACCATTTCTTCCCAGTTACCCGCCATTTTAGAGCATAACCCTATACTTACAGTGAGTACCTTTAGATCACTGGCTAAATGTTCGATAGCGGCCATTTCAATTGCCGCTCTTATTCGTTCTGCACTTTCTTTAGCACCATGCTCATCCGTATCACTCATTATGATTAATACTTCTTCACCGCCATAGCGGTATACTCGGTCCGACTTACGACTTATTTTATTAATGATGTTAGCGATTGATAATAAAGCGACATCACCACTTTGATGACCGTACATATCGTTATAAAGTTTGAAAAAATCGACATCAACCATAGCTATGGAATACGTGGACTTATTTCGTTTAGCTTGTGCAGCTGTGTATTTAAGGTCAATCTCCATCGCGTGTCGACTGCCAATTTTCATTAAGCTGTCTTCTAATGCTAATGACTTAAGTTTTTTATTGGTGATCTTTAAATCTTTATCTAAATCCATTAATTTGATGTAAGCATCTAACAATTCACTTTGAGTAACAATTCCAACCAAGCGCTCGTCATCGTCAATTACTGGTAAACTTCTTAGCTGTTTCACCTTTGCTGTGACAAACGCTTCATAAATAGATGTATCTTGATGTAAACAAAATGGTTGTTTATTCATAATCTCTGACACTATGACTTCACGAGGTGCGTTGGAAGATTCACCTTGAAATGCGGCCTGACAAACCAACATAACTTCACGTTCGTTGATAATGCCTTGCAAAGTATTACCGGTACCAATTAACCCACATGAATGTTGATTGGCAATCATATCGTCGATAAGTTGTTTAACACTTGAATCTGGTGTGCCGTTTAATTTGGCCGAGACCATGATGGATTTAATGTTCATAAGATATGCTTTTGCCGGAATGTTCCATAATTGATTACCTTGCAATTAAAACTAACACTAATTTGATGTTAGGTGTAATTGAAATACTAAAAAGGCGCAAAATTTGCGCCTTTTTTATTTCAAATCAATCTTAACTTAACTTGATTACATATTTGGGTAGTTAGGACCACCACCGCCTTCTGGCGTTACCCAAGTGATATTTTGAGCTGGGTCTTTAATATCACACGTCTTACAATGGATGCAGTTTTGTGAGTTAATTTGGAATTGGTTTTCACCCGCTT
The DNA here is from genome assembly GCF_018860345.1 of Psychrosphaera sp. F3M07. GTDB lineage: Bacteria > Pseudomonadota > Gammaproteobacteria > Enterobacterales > Alteromonadaceae > Psychrosphaera > Psychrosphaera aquimarina. Next base: position 229,631 of record NZ_JAHKPJ010000011.1, read on the forward strand.
CACTTTTCACAAACTCATACACACCAGCCGGGCAATAACGCTGAGCGGGTTCATCAAATTTATCTAAATTAACCGTTAACGGTATTTGTGGATCCGTTAATTTTAAGTGAACAGGTTGTTCTTCTTCATGGTTAGTATTTGATAAAAAGACCGACGATAAACGATCAAAACTTAGCTTACCATCCGGCTTCTTGTACTCAGTTTTTTCACATTCTGAAGCCAATTTCATGTTCGCATGGTCAGGAGTGTTGTCTGTAAAGTTAAACGGCAATTTCCCACCAAACCAATTTTGGTCAAGCGTATTATATGCCCCCCCCAGAAATACACCGAGCTTGTGCATGACAGGGCCAAAATTACGGCTGGATTTTAATTCATCATATAACCAGCTTTGCTCAAATGTGTCTTGCAGTTGAGTAAGGTCTGACTGGCCTTGATCGCCGGCTTTTAACGCATCAAAAATAACTTCAGCGGTTAACATGCCTGACTTCATTGCAGCATGATTACCTTTGATCTTGGCGTAATTTAAGGTGCCAGCATTACAACCAACTAAAAAACCTCCCGGCATAGACATTTTAGGTAACGAATTTAAGCCGCCTTTGGCAATCGCTCTGGCACCGTAAGCAATTCGTTTCGCACCAGTTAAATGTTTTGCAAACACTGGATGATGTTTCATTCGTTGAAACTCTTCGAATGGGCTCACATGCGGGTTGTTGTAATTAAGATCTATGATCAAACCACACACAATTTGATTACCTTCTGCGTGATACAAATACCCACCACCACTTAATTCACCAGTGAGTGGCCAACCCGCAGAGTGGATAACTAATCCTTCTTGGTGTTGTTCCGCTGGAACGTCCCAAATTTCTTTAAAACCTAAACCATAATGTTGAGGAGATTTATCCGCGTCTAACTGGTATTTCGCAATAAGTTCTTTGCCTAAGTGACCACGACAGCCTTCGGCAAAAATAGTGTATTTTGCTCTTAATTCCATACCCGGCATAAATGAATCTTTAGGATTACCCTCTTCATCTAAGCCCATATCACCAGTTTGTATACCAACCACATTATCTTGTTCATCGTACAAAACGTGTGACGCTGCAAAACCTGGGAATATTTCAACCCCCATAGATTCAGCTTGTTCCGCTAACCAACGACATACATTGCCCATTGAAACAATATAATTACCATCATTGTGCATTGTTTTTGGGAAGGCAAAACTTGGGACTTTAGAAGATGCAAGATCACCGCGTAGGTAATAAATTTCATCGTGACTAACTTGAGTAGTTAACGGAGCGCCTTTCTCTTTCCAATCTGGTATTAGTTCATTTAATGCTTTTGGGTCTAGTACCGCACCTGACAATACATGAGCGCCAACTTCAGAGCCTTTCTCTACCACGCAGACCATCAACTCTTCTTCGTTTTCTTGCGCTTTTTGCATCAATCGAATTGCCGCTGATAAACCAGCAGGCCCGGCCCCTACAATTACGACATCAAAGTCCATTGATTCTCTTTCAATTTCAGACACTCTGACTCCCCTTAAATTTTATTATTATGTAATTATTATTGCGCCATTCTACTTAGCTAACTTTAGTACAACAACTAAGTTTGAAAATAATTGTTTAACCGACTGTTGCCACAAATTGACACTGTGTTTGAGGACAGAGTCAGCAATTAGCTGCATTTCTAGCTCTTTGGTTAATTGGTGGATATATTTTGCACCTATGTTGCCCGATGCCCCTTTAAAGCTGTGTAACAATTCTAACCGTGCTGTCGGGTCAAGGTGTTCAAAGTCATCTAACAACACACTTAACCTAGCATAGTAGGATAAATGGAATTTATTTAATATAGCCAATACCGCATCGACAGACTGATTAACTTGGTTATATAAATATTGAACATCAACTTGATTCTGTAATTGCTTACTCAACACAATCAACTCAGGCTGTGTAAACGCCAGTATTGCTTCAATCAGTTTGGTTTTATCAATGGGCTTGGTCAAGTGTTGATTAATACCAGCTTGTAATGACTTCTCGATATCTAACTTGGAAGAATGCGCAGACATGGCAATAATTGGGAGTTCACAAAATTCATCCATCAAACGAATTCGGTTCGTTAGCGACAATCCATCCATCACTGGCATTTGAATGTCTGTCACAATCAAATCAAATGGTTGCTTTTCAAGTTCTAACAAAGCTTCCTGACCATTAAAGCAGGTTGTGAATGTCGCACCTTCTGATTCGAAAATTAGTTCTAATACTTTCTGATTTAAATCGTTATCTTCCACAATTAAAATATGTTTACCCAGTAATCGGGCTGCATTAGTGTGATGATAATTGGGGTAAATGATTTGCTGTTGGTGCAAGTTAAATAACATTGTTTGAATGTTTACAGGTGCAGTAAGCAATGGCAGGTGTGGGATACGAGATAAACTACTGCTTGGTTGTAAAGTGAAAGTGATAGGTTGTAACCGGATCACACCAGACTGAATTTTGTCGATTACGGGTTGAGGAATGTGCTCAATTAACTCTAAACGGCATAACAATACTGTTTGTTCGTTGTACAATTCTATGTCGTTTTGCTGCTGTAAGTTTATTGCTTTTGCGTCAGCCCCTATTGTGTTTAGTTTGCCTTGTATTAACTTTTCTATTTCAGCCTCGGTTTCCCAATAAACCCACTTATGATCTATCTGTTCTAGTCTTGGTTGTTCTTCAACGCTGCCAAATTCAAAGACTAAAGTGAAACGTGTTCCTACTCCAGGTTCACTTTCTAGGGTAATTTCACCACCTAACAATCGAACTAATTGATACGCAATGGTTAACCCTAATCCAGTACCACCATATTCACGAGTGACCGAACTATCTGCTTGTGAAAAGGCTTCAAATACCGACTGTCGATCAGATTCTGCAATCCCAATCCCGGTATCTACAACCTCAAATTTAACTTTCTGCTTATTGATGGCCACTTTTTCCATCAAAACCGCTGAAACCGTTACACTTCCTTGCTGGGTGAATTTCACCGAATTACCAATCAAGTTAGTAAAAATCTGAGTTAATTTAACTTCATCACTGATGAAAAACTGAGGAAAGTGCATTGGTAGGTTGATGTCTAATAACAGCCCTTTTTTCATTGCTTTAGGCAAACTATTTGCAAAAGCATTGTCCAGTACATCATTAATATTAAAGACACTCAGTTCCGTTTTTAGCTTATTTGCATTTGCCTTAGAAAAATCCAAAATATTGTTTATTACGGCCAATAAACTTTTTGCCGAATGTTCTGCAATACCAATAAAACTTTTTTGGCTCGGGTCTGTGTTGATGCCGTCCAATAACTCCAGCATCCCAATGATGGAGTTCATTGGCGTTCGTATTTCGTGACTAATGTTAGCAATGAATTCACCTTTAACTACATTGGCTTTCTCGGCCGCGGTGACTGCTTTTTGTAATTCATTAACATTATGATGTTGCTGTGTAATATCATTGCCTAACCCTAATACACCTAACACTGTATTTTGATTATTTATAATAGGTGAAAACAACCAACGTATAAGAACGGCCTCGCCCATTGAGTTTCGAGTCCACCGCTTTCTTACCATTGATTGTTTTTTAGCAATGACTTCTTGTTCAAACTCCTCAATCCAAACGGCGCGACTTAATTCAAAAATCTCTCTTGAGGTTTTATGCACTATGTTTTGTTCGCTCATACCAATAAAGGTTTCATAGGCACTGTTACAACCAAGGTATTTGCTGTCTAAACTTTTATAAAACAACATATCAGGGATGGTATTCATCATGGCTCGATTAAGTGCCAAATTTCTATCTTTGGTGCTGGTTTGTTCAAGCAGTTGTTGTGTTCGCGCATTAACTTTAGCGTCTAAATCATGCGCTCTGTTGGTTAAGGTTTTTAATAACTCTTTATTTTGTCTATATGTTTGGTTAAGTAAAGAAAACCAAACTTCCCAACCTTTTGCCGGGGCATTTTTACTTTGTGTTCTTTTAAAATGCAGTCCTTCGATACTATGGATCAGTTTAGAAACCGGCATCGCTAACAACCAACTGATTAGCGCTGCAAATACAATAATGACAAAAGTAGAGGTTAGAAATAACGTTTGGGCAAATGTCTTAGCCCCTTTAAATGCGACTAATTCAAGTTCATTGGTCGTATCAACAAGTAATAACCTAAAGAGATCGTCTCCTAAACTAAACTGCTCATAAATGACGGAATGGTAACCATCTACCTCGTTTACACTTGGGGTATTTAATTCACTTATTTCGTCATTTAATTGTTTGATTATATTGTTATAAGGCGAGGGGAATACTTTTTTTACCTTTAATAATGAATTCGTGTTGTGTTCAGGTTCAATGGCAATGTTGGTTGTTAATAAATAACTACTCATCGGATCCCAAATCACAAATTTGTTATTGATGTTGGCAGGAAATGACAAAAGTTTACTGTCGAGTTCAGCGATTAGAAAGTATTTCTCTTCCCCTTGTTTATACACAGGATAAATCAAAAAGTTTGTTAATTGGTTTGCTGCTTTTATAACAGGAATGTTAAATAATGACTTACTGTCAAAATCAATATAAACACCATGCCTGATCAACCAAACAAAGATTTCTGATGGGGTATTATCCTCAGCTTGTAGAATATATTCAAAATCAAATTTACCAGATTGCTTAATCAAGTAACTACTATTGATATGTTGATTGCTGTTCAAATTACGAAGATTTGTGTGGATCGTTTGGAAGTGCCATCCTAATTCAGTATCTCTTTTGCGACTCACCTTATGTCTAAATTTTTGCCCCCAACTAAATGCAAAAACATCTCCCAATGGTTTGATTTCTTCAGTATGGGGAGATTGTAAAAGAGTCGTTATTGAGTTAGCACTGGTGAAGATTATCTCGTTTAAAAAAGATAACTTTGCTGACATGGTTTGTATTACATGCTCTTGATGTGCAAAGTGTTGTTTTATTAGGTCCACTTTATCGGAGTTGTACTTTTGCACAGCAAAATAAATACTCATAACCGCAAGTAAAGACAGGGTAATGAAGAAAGCAACAATCAATCTTCTGGCTATAAATATATTCAATGTTATTCCATTAAAGTGAAAAAATAATTAAGCCAAAAAAACACATGGCTTTTGAGATTCGGTTTTAATTGATAAAACTAACATAGCAATCAAAACAATCAATACTGTTACGCACTTACTTGTTAATTAGGCTTTTCTAATTAGGTTGCAGAACCTTAGGTCAAAGCTATAATGAAATTCCAAATCAACAAAAGGCGACACTTATTTTTAATCTTCCTTTATTCCTCATCTTGTTGTTCACATTATCGATGCCGTTAGTGGCAAAAACTAAAAATATCGACGTTATAGTTATAGATCACCCTTCGTTTATGACAACACAGAAAAGTGACACTGAGTTATCACTAAAGTTACTCACAGAAAACAAGTTGAGCTTGGACATTCAATGGCAACCACATTTTTTGCCATCAGGCCAAGCTTACGGCGTGCTTTCGAGTGGACAATGGTGTGCAAGTTTACATCAACCCTCAAGATATAATGATTATATTAAATATTCGCTCACGGATACTAACGTAAAACTAGGATTAATACGTAAAAAGCAAATCAATCCGTTTACATGGAATGATTTCTACGACTTTTCTGGCGAGGCAGTGGCGTTATTGCGCTCGAATGCTGATGCAAAATTAATGAAACAATTTAAGTTAGCCAATATAACAGTGCATCTTGTTGATACAAATGATGCTGTCATTTCTATGGTGAATTCGGGGCATGTTGACTTTGGCATTATTGATAACATTAGCTACCAAAAATCTGAAAAAAAACCACAACTGCAATTCACAACCAATCCAATGTTACAAACCGAAACCGTGGTGTTTTTAAATACAAAATGTAAAGATTTAGACTTTTTAATAACTAAAATTAAAAGCGCTTAACATGTTGGGTAAATAATCTATCACTTGTTTAATTAACAATGAGAAAAACTCATAAACAATATTTATGAGTTTTTCAGTTCAACGATATTATGGATACTTATAAATTTTCCTCTGCGAATTGGGCTAAACGACTTCTTACGACCCCTTTTAAGTTCACATTGGCACTGCCTTCAAAGCTCTTAAACCGTTCAACGATATAAGTTAACCCCGAGGTTACTGCCGTTAGGTAATTACTATCTATTTGAGCTAAATTGCCTGAGCAGATGAGCTTAGTTCCTTCCCCACAACGGGTGATTATGGTCTTTAATTGTGAAGCGGTTAAGTTCTGACATTCGTCTAACAATACCACCGCATTTTGAATACTACGGCCACGCATAAAGTTGACACTCTTAAACTGAATGTTGGCTTTTTCCATAATATAACCAAGACTAGAGCTCGGATTTTCATCGTTTTTATGCAGTACTTCTAATGAGTCCGTAATCGCGGCTAACCATGGAGCCATTTTTTCTTCTTCCGTACCTGGTAAAAAACCAATAGATTCTGCTATTTCAGGGGTATTACGAGTAACAAGTACTTTGTCGTAAATGCCCTGTTCTACCACCATTTCTAACGCAGCGGCTAAGGCTAAAAGCGTTTTACCACATCCGGCGGGACCGGTTAAGATCACCAATTCAATATTAGGATCGAGTAGCGCATTTAATGCCATGCCTTGATATATATTTTTTGGTCTAATGCCCCAAGCTTGCCTAGCTAACAAACGTTGTCGCCCAAGGTCGAGTAATTCCACATGGTCGTTATCTTTGTTAATAACACGAGCGGCAAAGTCTGATGTTTCATCAAGTAAATATTCGTTTATAAATGTTCGTTCTAAACTTTTTGCAGTGAGCGAATGTATGGTATCTCTGCCATCGGTTTTACTTTCTACCGCCGTCATGTTTTGCCAAAACTCACCCGGAAACTCTTCATAACCTTTAGTTAAAAAGCTAATGTCGTCGATTAATTGGTCCGTTGTATAATCTTCAACATGTTTTAATCCTGCACCTTTTGCTTTTAAGCGCATATTAATGTCTTTGGTTACCAATACAACGGTAACATCCGGCTCGTCTTTCTGACTGTATTTTTTTTGTAAATACAAAGCCGCATTGATAATACGATTGTCATTTTCGCCGCCAGGTAAACCGGACACCTCAGCATTTATATGATGGTCGTTTAAAATGATTAAGTGACCCGTTACTGTGCTGTCTTTTAAATCACCTCTATTAAGTGGCACACCTTCAATCATCAATTCTGGTGGCACATCTTGTAATGTATTTTCTAAGGAGCGAATGGCCACTCGGGCATCACGGGAAACATCTTTATTTCGGTCTTTGATATGATCTAACTCTTCCAAAACCGTCATTGGAATGAGTACATCATGTTCTTGGAAGTTAAAAAATGCGTGGGGGTCGTGTAACAATATGTTGGTATCTAAAACAAATAACTTTTTTTCAGCGCTGCTTTTTTGTTGTTTTTGCATAGGTCGCCCTTTAATTGAATATCCATGTACTCTTTAAATGTAGTAAAAAAATATGAATGTTTGATGAAATTTATTCATTTAATGCACAATTAACGCGCTAAGCAAACTTTCTAAAATATCCTATTGTTAATGTCGTTAGCTTTATCGATGTTTTATTAATTAAATACTGTAATTGTGCGCTAAGGCAAGTACAATACGCGCCCTCAAAACTATGTAATCTGGGCATTCTAGGAGTTTCATTAATGAATTTTGCAATTGGTCAAAGATGGGTAAGTCAAGCCGAAAACGATTTAGGCTTAGGAACAATTATTCAAGTAGATACCCGTTTTGTTCAAGTCCTCTTTCCTGCCGCAGATGAAACTAGAAACTACGCCAGTGAACAAGCTCCTTTAATGCGAGTAGAATTCGCGCCTGGTGAAACCTTATCATCACTTGAAGATTTTAAGTTTGTCGTTGAACACGTAGAAGAAATGCAAAACACCTTAATATACAAAGGTAAACGTGTAGACAATGGTGAAGAAGTATCCGTCAAAGAAATCATGTTAGACCACCACATTAAACTGCATACCCCAGAAGCACGTTTATACACAGGTAATTTTGACCGCAGCAATTGGTTTTCATTGCGAATGGAAGCCCATCAACATAAAGCCGCCCTAGAGTCTTCACATTTACAAGGTTTACAAGGCGCACGCGTTAGTTTAATTCCACATCAGTTATATATTGCAGACACGGTTGGCCAACGCTTTTCACCAAGAGTGTTATTAGCCGATGAAGTTGGTTTAGGTAAAACCATTGAAGCAGGCTTAATTATCCACCAACAGTTGATTAGCGGCCGTTCGCAACGAGTATTATTAATCTTACCAGAAAGCCTACAACATCAATGGTTAGTCGAGATGTTACGTCGCTTTAATTTACGTTTTTCTATTTTTGACGATCAACGTTGTGAAGCTGAAATGGAAACAGCTGGTGAAGATGCGGTTTCCCCTTTTGACAGTGAACAATTGATCTTAATAAGCCAAGAATGGTTATCCCGTGACGATAAGTGGCAAAAAGCCTTATTGCAAAGTGAATGGGACTTAGTTGTCGTTGATGAAGCTCACCACATCACGCCAGAGAATGAATTGGCATTGGCAAAACAAACTGAGCTGAATCAGTTATATAAACATGTACAACAAATTGGCGAACAAACAAAAGGGTTAATCTTATTAACCGCAACCCCAGATCAACTAGGTCATTTTGGTCATTTCTCACGGTTACAATTATTAGACCCAAACCGTTTCCATGATTATGAGAAGTTTAAACAAGAGGAAACGCATTATCAGCAAATTGCTGAAATCGCTAATGTATTAGTGTCTCAAGAGTCGTTTTCAGATGCACAATACAAAGTGTTATCTCAGTTATTAAATGACTCTACAAGCATAGAAACGCTCGATAAGTACCAATCAAACAAGGACAAAGCTGAGTTAGCTCAACGTCTAATTTCTGATCTTTTAGACCGTCACGGTACTGGACGGATCATGTTCAGAAATAGCCGACAAGGCATTAAAGGATTCCCAGAACGTAAAGTAACACCTTACCCACTTAATGCACCTGAAGGTTACCCTAATCAAGCTAGCTTTATGGGATTACAACCTGAAACCCAACATGACAGTGGGGTAACTGAAAACAACGCTTGGTGGAACTTAGACCCAAGAGTGCAATGGTTATGCAACTTCTTATTAGAAAATAAAGGTGAAAAAGTATTAGTTATTTGTGCACATGCACAAACGGCAATGAAAATTGATGACACCTTATTTGAAAGAGAAGGGTTACGTTCAACTATTTTCCATGAAGGCATGAGTATAGTAGAACGCGACAAAGCGGCCGCTTATTTTGCCGATGAAGAAAACAGTGCTCAAGCGTTAATCTGTTCTGAAATTGGTTCAGAAGGCCGTAACTTCCAGTTTGCTCATCACCTAGTATTATTCGACTTACCAGCAAACCCAGACTTGTTAGAGCAACGTATAGGTCGTTTAGACCGTATTGGTCAAACCGAGACGGTAAAAATTCATGTGCCATATTTAGTGAATAGTGCACAAGAAAACTTATTTAATTGGTTCCATAATAGCTTTAATGCATTTGAACAAACCTCAACAACAGCCCGCATTGTAGCAGAAGAATTTAAACAACAAATATCCGACGTATTGTTGAATGTGTCAGAACAGAGCGCGCAAGAAGCGTTAATTCAAACATGTCAAACTCGTAACTTAGAGCTAAAACAAGATGTTGAAAACGGGCGAGATAGATTATTAGAATTAAACTCAAGTGGCGGCGATAAAGCCAAACAGATCTGTGAACAAATTGACGAAATGGATGATTCTACAGAATTGATGAATTATATCGGTCGCGTTTGGGATCAGTTTGGTGTTCAGCAAGAAGAAAAATCTACTTTCAGTACCATATTGCACCCAGGTGAACATATGTTAAATGACCATTTCCCAAGTTTACTTGAAGATGGCATGACGGTTTGTTTTGACCGTGAAACGGCATTATCACAAGAAGATCAGCACTTTATGAGTTGGGAACATCCAATGGTCACTGGTGTATTAGACATGCTTACGTCTGGTGAACTCGGCAACAGTTCTGTTTGTTTGTTACCACACAAACAATTACCACCGGGTACGTTTTTAGTGGAAGCCAGTTACGTGTTAACCACAAGTGCACCAAAATCATTACAACTTCATCGCTTTTTACCAAATACGGTTATCCGTTTAATGCTTGATAAAAACGGCAATAATTTAGCGGATAAAGTTAAACAAGGTTCGTTAGATAAGATGTTAAAAAATGCTAAAAAACAAATGGCATTGCAACTGATCAAGGCGTTAAAAGACGAAGTAAGTGTTCTGATAGAAAAAAGTGAAGCTATGGCTGCCACACATGCAGTACAAATAAAGCTGGAAGCAAAAGATAAAATGTTAACTAACCGCCAGCAAGAGTTAAATCGTTTAACCGCGTTGCAAAAAGTTAATCCGGCAATTCGAGATGAAGAAATTAACTATCTGCAGCAACAGATTGATAACTCAGTTAAAGAAATTGAAATGTCTCAAGTTAGTTTAGATGCCATACGATTAATCGTTGTAACACAAGGATAAAAACTGTGGCACTGCTGGAATATAATCCACCAACCAATCCATATTTAGATATTTTGTATCAAGATGAGCACATTCTCGTCTTGAATAAACCCAGTGGATTATTGTCCGTCCCTGGCAAGCATAAAGAACATTTTGATTCTTTGATGTTACGAGTTCAGGCTGTATGGCCTAATGCAGGGATTGTTCACCGTCTGGATATGATGACATCTGGTATTATCGTTATGTCGATGCACAAAGATGCACTTAGGTTTTTAAATCGACAATTTGCTGACCGTGCGACTGATAAGTTCTACATTGCAGTGGTTGCCGGGCATATGGAAAATGATACTGGCAGCATAGATTTACCGTTAATTTGTGATTGGCCAAATCGGCCTAAACAAATGGTGTGTTATGAAAATGGCAAACCATCATTGACCCACTATCAGGTAATAGAAAGAGGAGTAAGTAGTAACTATAATTGGACCCGAGTAAAATTAATACCCATTACTGGTCGAAGTCACCAGTTGCGTGTGCATTTAAAAGCATTGGGACACCCCATATTAGGCGATCGTTTGTATGCTCCAGAAGATATCATTCAACAAGCAGATAGATTGCAATTACACGCACAAAGATTAGAAATAAAGCACCCGCATACGGAGCAAGTGATGGTGTTTGAAAAAGAATGTGAATTTTAACGTTAGCTTCCAACATTAAAATTCAGCTCACACACATTGAGAAACCAATTGAATATTCAGCAATGGCGTTTATCTGGCGCCTATTTCACATTTAATAATCAACAGATTTTTTATAAAGACACATTACAAACTGACTCAGACAAAAACAAACAAACCTTGCTGTTAATTCATGGTTTTCCAACATCAAGCTGGGATTGGATGAAAATATGGCCAGAGTTAAATAAGTCGTATCGTTTGATAACTTTAGACTTATTGGGTTTTGGCTTTAGTGACAAACCCTATAAAAAGTACAGTATTTTTGAACAGGCTGATATTTGCCAAGCATTATTAACTAAGTTAAATGTGAGTCATTATCACATCATAGCCCACGATTATGGCGACACGGTTGCCCAAGAATTACTGGCCAGAGACGTAACTGGCGAACAGATCCAAAGTTGTAATTTAACCAATGGCGGCTTATTCCCAGAAACGCATCATTCATTACCAATACAAACGTTGTTGATCAGCCCTTTAGGTTTTTTATTTCCATTATTTTATTCAAAATTTAAGTTAAAACAAAACTTAGACAATATATGTTTTATACCATTGAGTGAGAGTGAAATCTCCGCTAATTGGCAACTAATTTGCCATAACAAAGGAAAGCGGATCATCCATAAAATAATTCGTTATATGCGAGAACGAATTCACAATAGAACGCGTTGGGTTAACGCTTTGATAAACACTGAAGTGCCTTTGCACCTTATTAACGGTGTATTGGACCCTATCAGCGGTGAGCATATGGTTGTCCGGTACGAGGAACTAATTCCGAAGCCTAACGTAACTCGGTTACACCAAGTAGGTCATTATCCACATGTTGAGAGCCCGAGTAAGTTTGCTAAGGTATGCATACGATTTATTGAAAATCATTCGAATCCCGCTTTATAAACAACAAAGCCCACATTAGTGGGCTTTTTCATTTAACTCAAAACAACTTAGTTAATATTTAAATCCAGCGGTTATACCAAAATCACTGTCGATATCACCGGTTAACGCCATAGTAGTGTATAAACCTAAAATAAAGTTATCAAAATATATGCTGGCCCCAAAACGAGTAAACAACCCACCTTCGACTTCTAGATCTTCTTCATAACAATCACTGCAGTTATCAATACCGCGAGTTGCATCAATGACTAGATTAAGACCGGCTTGCGCATAAAACATGCTCTTATTGCCATTAACAAACCAAGCTTTACCAAATGCACCACCAATTGATGAGGCTGATGCTGAAGATTTAGCCGTATCATAAGAGCCAGAGTTTCCTAAACCGGTACCTATTACATCTTGGCTAAAGCCATAATTATCATCAAACTCGACAATATTAATTAAAATACTCGAGTACCAGTCTTGTTCTAAATAATCAAATGACATACCAAAGGTAAATGCACTACTGTCAATTCCTTGTGTAGCTAATTCAGAGTTAATAGCCGTGTTACCAAAATTAAAGTTGATAGCCCAACCTTGTGGTTTAACTAAAATGGGTAGCACATCCGTTTCTTCAGCGCTGACAGTAAACGACGTTATAAACAATGTTAAAACGAGTAATAATTTCATTTTTATCCTAATGAAGGTAATTTAAGTCGCTGCTTTATAACAATAAACATTGGCTGTAACAAGTTGAACCATTGATTTTCTATGAGTGACTTATGTTGTTTTGTAAATGCTGATTAATCAAACTGTATGGATATTCGGCAAACTGAGCAAAACCAGAAATTGATCTAGCTTTTAATTTTGTAAAAACAGGGGTGGTTATTCCACATAAAAAGCGCGTGGTTAAAACCGAACTTGGTGCTTTTGCATATGCGGCTTGATAACGAGTTACAAATTCATGACTCGCCGCCATCAACTGTTGGGCTTCGATAACTGGCTTTTCTGCTGGTGCAGGAATAACAATTTGATGTCCCGAGCAAACGCTGCAATGCCCACATCGTACTGGTACGTTAACATCACCAAAATAACTCCCTAATTGATGGGTTAAACACTGGTTTTGTTCAAACAATTGCAACATATTATGAATTCTAGCGACTTCAGCTTGTTGTTTTTGTTCAAAATACTGAGCTAAATCTTGAGCTTGTTGGCTGATGTTAATTTGCTCAACATTAACTCGATAAACTTCAGTTATCTGTTTAGCTTGTAATTCTATCCAACCTTTTTCATCAAAATATTCCAATGCTTTGATCACTCTTGAACGGTCCGTGTTTGCGTTTTCTGTTTGATATTGCTGACAGATAGCGTCAACGTCTGCGGTCCACCAAGTTTTAGCCCGTTGTGAATAGCGTAAAATCGCTTGCACAAAACGTAAACGTTCATCATTAAAGTTTGATAATAAAGCCGCTTCGTCCACCAGCAATTTAAATTTATACTCCGCAAAATAAGAGTACATTGGCTGTACCAACCCTTGAATCTCTAAATAAACCAATAAGGTTTTTAAAGGTAACTGACGAATATTCGACTCCATGGATAACGTATAAAGTTGACACTCCCACTTACCGTTTTGTTTATTTTGATTGATATCTTGCAGCACATGTTCGATACCTGAATACTCTGGCGTATCACCATATATAAAGTTTTCTAATACACTGATGTTGTCTCGATTTACTATCACTAAACAATCTGATTTTTCACCATCTCTGCCGGCTCTGCCAATTTCTTGTGAATAGTTTTCAATTGATTTTGGTAAGTCAAAATGCACAACATGCCTGATATTACTTTTATCTATCCCCATACCAAATGCGATGGTTGCAACAATAATGTCGACATTGCCCGCCATAAAGTTTGCTTGTGTATCCTGCCTCACATCGCTGTTCATCCCTGCATGATAGGCTTTAACATTAAATCCAGCTTTAGCTAAAGAGGCAGCCACTAATTCAGCGGTTTGTTGTAATGTCACATACACTATTGTTGGGTCTATTTGGGCCGTTTTGTCTTTTTTATCACGAATATTATGTTTAAACGCGGGTTTGTATCTGGCCTCATGTAACAACCAATTTTCTAGATAAAACAGCTTATTTTTATCACTGACGGCCGCAACACCAATATCTAAATTAGGTCGATAAAAGCCTGTTGCCGTTACATCTTGCGGCGCTATATTAAATTTACTCGCCATATCTTGAATAACTTGAGGTGTTGCCGTTGCGGTTAATAATAGAGTTTGTGGGATATTAAAGTCACGCTGATACTGTGGCAATTTTAAATAATCAGGACGGAAATTGTGCCCCCATTCCGAAATACAATGCGCTTCATCAACCACTAATAAAGAAATAGAAATACTTTGTAGAAAATGACGGAAACGCTCGTTTTTTAGGCGTTCGACCGCCACCATTAATATTTTAATCTGCCCGGATCTCACCTCCTGCATTATTTGATTAACTTGATCACGAGACAAACTAGAATCGATACTGGCAGCCGGTATATTTTTACTATTTAGAAAACTGATCTGATCTTGCATTAACGCTAACAAAGGCGAAATAACTAACGTTAAATTAGGCATATGCAACGCAGGCAGTTGATAACACAATGACTTGCCCGACCCTGTTGGGAATATCGCAGCACTTGAACGACCGCTAACAATTGCATTAATGACTGGCTCTTGCCCTAATCTGAAGTCGGAAAAGCCAAAATATTGCTGTAATGTTTGTTTTATCGATGTTGGGTTCATCAAGATCATCCCTGCTTTGCAAATAACTGTAAACAAAAACAGTATAATTCATTCCCTTTAAATGCCAAGCCTAATGCGCTAAATTAGTTGTAATTGACCTTTAAAGCAGCGAATACGGTTTAATATTATTTATTAAGTAGGAACAAAATGACACCCGCAATCAATTACTTAAACAAAAACAAAATTGTCCATCAAGTACTTACTTACCACCACGAAACAAATGCTCAATCGTATGGTTTAGAAGCGGTTAAAAAGTTAAAACTACCTGCCCCACAAGTGTTTAAAACCTTAGTTGTAAGCACAGAAACCAACCAATTAGTAGTGGCAATTGTGCCAGTATCGTTTCAGTTGAATCTTAAAAGTGTTGCCAAAACCATTAAATGTAAAAAGGTGCTCATGGCAGAACCGGCTATGGTTGAAAGAAGTACGGGCTATGTTTTAGGTGGCGTCAGTCCATTAGGGCAAAAAAAGCGATTAACCACGGTTTTAGACAGTTCAGCTCTAGAGTATGAACTCATTTATGTTAGTGCTGGTAAAAGAGGCTTGGAGATTGGTGTTAACCCAAACGCATTAATAAGGCTACTGAATGCAAAAGTCAGTGATATTGCCCAGTTAACCTAAACGTTCAAAAAGCTGGGCTACCATTATTCCCTCTAGAACAAGACGCTGTTAGGGATGTTCATCCCCTTTTAATAGCACCAAACCTTCACACTTAATTTTACAACAGCACCTCGATGTTTTTCATTAATCAACACTGATATTGGCTTAGTCTTTCTTTGAAAAGCAATTATTATTACCACTTTCTTGTTTTGCTGCATTCAGCTCTTTATCTTTATACATGTTTAAGTCAGCAATGCTAATAAGCTCTTTGGGGCTGAATGCGTTTATTCCACGAATGGCCCCCCCAATTGCAATAGAGATTGGAATATTCAGAATTTCCCCCGTAATCGATTGCACCGCATATTGGCCATTTAACACTTTTCTTTTATTGGCGATTAAACGCTGTAGCTTTTCGTCGTTATCCACTTTGGGCACAATTAATACAAACTCATCCCCACCAAACCGCCCAACAAAGTCGTTTGCTCTATTGAACATTTGTAAACGGTGCCCTATATGTTGCAGAATTTTATCGCCTACTAAATGGCCATAAGTGTCATTGATTGGTTTAAAGTTATTGATGTCTAACATTAAGACTGAATATGTGACTTCATAACGCAAGAAATCAGATTCTATTGCTTCTAGTTTTTCATCAAACGCAGCGCGGTTATGTAACATGGTTAATTTGTCACGGGTTGCTAGCTGCCCAAGAGCGCTGTATAAAATTAGTCTTTCTTTAGCGAATTGGATGGCGCGTTTTAACGTTGATGCATTAATTTCAGATTTTAATAAATAATCTTGGGCGCCGAGTTGAATTGCTTGAATACCTATCTCATCATCATTGCCAGTAAGGACGATGATAGGAATATCTAAACTGAATTTACGAACTTCAACTAATGTGTCTAACCCAATTGATTCACGAATGTTTAAATCTATGACCAAAATATCAGGTACGATTGCATTTATCAGCTTATGCAAACCGTCTAAGGAGTCCGTTTCGAGAGTTGAATAGTTTATCGCTTTATCATTCGCTAATAACTGCTTGAACAGGTACACATCGTCACTGTTATCTTCTAGTAAATAGATGGTAAGCTCACTTTTCATTCTTATTCCTTCAGGTTCAAATTGAATGTAAACCAGTACTCAGACAGAGATGAAACTAACTGGGTGAGTTGTTCTAAATTATCAGGTTTAGTCAAATATGAATTCACACCTAATTCATACGCTGCTTTTACATCTTCTCGGTGATCCGATGTTGTGTAGGTAATAATGATTAATTGATTAATCATGTTTGATTTATTTAGCTTTTTTAGAACTTCTAAACCACTCATTTTTGGCATGTTTAAATCAAGTAATATCACTTTTCCAATACAATTATTTTGCTCTATATATTCAATTAATTCGTTTCCATCATGAAGAACGGTTACTTCCAGTTTAGGGGTAACTGCATCACAGGCCATTTTAAAAAAATAGATGTCGTCAAGATCATCTTCAACCAATATCAACTGACTCATGTTAACTCCCACTAATGGACCACCAGAGGCAAAGTGATAATAAATGTCGCCCCCTGTCCAGCCTGACTCTTACATGTAATTGTGCCTTTATGAATTGCTATAATCTGACGACACAGCGCCAAACCAATTCCACTTCCTGAATAAGAGTCTTTATTATTCAACCGTCTGAAGGGTTCAAATATTTGCTCTATAAATTTCTCAGGCACTCCAATGCCATTATCCTTAAAAATCACAGTTAAGTTGTTATTATCTTTTTGACTTTCTATTTCTATAATCGGTGTACTAGTTTGCTCCATAAACTTAATGCTATTGGCAATTAAGTTTTGAAACAGTTGGATCATTAAGCCTTCATCTACCAATAACACTTCATCAACTTGCTCTAACCTAAATTCGACCTGATGGTCTTCAATTAAGTGACTTAATAAGTCCATACTCTGGGTTAAAATGTTAGATAATGAACACGGTTTCATGTCTAACGCAGAACTATTTATTTTAGATAGTTTGAGTAGGTCTTTAATCATCTCTCGCATCCGTTCAGATGCGTTAACTAACCTTGAAAATTCAAATTCAATACTGGCATCATTTTTAATTTCATTTTGTAATCGGTTAGTTAATGAACTTGAAAAGGCCGTTATCTTTCTTAATGGTTCTTGTAAATCATGACTAGCGACAAAAGCAAAACGTTTTAAATAATCATTTGATTCTTGCAACTGATCCATCAGTAATGTGAGTTCTGTAATATCAACAAAAGTCCCCAACATTAATTCAGGCCTGTTGTCTTGTGTGTATTTCACAATACAGTCAAAGGAATAACACCAAACCCAATTGCCATCTTTGCTCTTAAATCGGTACTTTAATGAATATAGTTCACCATTTTTAGATTCGGCAACTTTAGTCATATGTTCAATGACTGAAGGTAGGTCGTCTGGGTGGAATAACGTCATAAAATCAACGCCATCATTCAATTCATCAATGTTATAACCTAGAATTTCTGTGTATCGACGATTGATAGTCACATTTTTTTGTCCATCCAGATCAAATACATAAAGCCCACAAACAGCAGAGTCTATTATTTTTTCTAAAAACAACTTATGCTCTTCCAGTGCTTTTTCAGATTTTTTTTGTTCACTAATATCAATCGCAGTTCCAACGATTTTAACCACATCCCCTTGTTCATTTTGGATTGGGTATAACGAGGTTTTATACCACCCATCCCTATTATTAAATTTTAAGTACTCAATATAATCGAGCTGAGTTTTCGATTTAACACAGTTGGTGTAATTTTGATGCACGTCTAATAAGTTGCCACTTGCAAAAGTTGATGACGTTAATTCTGAAAGGCGCTTATTTTCTATTTCTTTTGCAGATACCCCCAGTCGTTCGCACACCGTTCGATTAAATTCAGAAAATCTAAATTCGTTATTTGCTTCAATGTCCAACACCCAGATCGCGTGACTAGAACCTTCGTATATGGCATTTAAAAATTGTGATTTTTCAATAAGTGCAATTTCTAATAATTTCCTATGATGAATGTTTCTTAACGAACCTGACATTAGTATTGGTTCGTTTTGATCATTGAGGCATGAGTTGCCAATACTAAAGAACCAGTTGTATTCTCCAACTTCGTTTAACCCGACATACTCAACTTCGTATTTCTCTTTTGTCTTCAAATGAGCAGACAGTGCCATTTCTACTCTTGCACGATACTCTGGATGTATATGTTCAAACCAATGATTATATTGTGGGTTAGCCTCATTCTCCCGGCCTATAATCTTCATAAACTGTGGCGAATAATTAACGCTATTGTCAACGATATCCCATTCCCAAATACCATCTTCTATAGCTGAAATAACCCGAGTGAAACGTTCCAAGGAATGAACCAATTTTTCTTCTATCATTCTAATTTCAGTCAAGTTTTGAAATGAAATCAATCTGTATATTTGTTCATTGTAGGTGTACGAAGAGAGGTTTATTTCAATTGGGGTGATGCCCCCACGTTTAGCAACTAACGACCCTAAAAAAGTGGCATTTTCATCTTCAATCTTTTGTTTATAACTGTTTAAATTGTTGAGCAAAAACCTGTATTTTTCATCGTCAACTTTAATGTAACGATTAAATGCTAACAACTCTAATTCTTCCTTGTCATAGCCAGTTTCCATTAACAATTTTTCATTTATCAGAATGGGTTTAGCGTGGTCGTCTAATAACATAGTGCCAAAGGGTAACTTATTCAGCATAATGTTGATCATCTGCTTTTCGTTTAAACTGGCTTGGGCGTTTTGTAGCTTTTGGTAATTCGATTCCGCGAGTTTCACAGCCACTTTTAGTTTATTTTCAGCTTCCATACGAGCGCTAATATCACGAATTGTTGCTGTACTTATTTTTTCCCCCGAAATAACTGAACTACTAAGGCTGACCTCTATCGGAATGAGCTTGCCATTTTTATGCAAACCAAACAGTTGACGATCCCCTTCTCCCATTAACCGTCGGTGAGGCGTATCAAAGTAGGATTGGACGTATTGCTGATGTTTATGTTTCACATTGTCAGCCATCAACATAGATAGATTTTGTTGCAGTAATTCAGTTTTAGCATAACCAAATAATAATTCTAGCTGCTCGTTACATCGTATAATTGCTCCCTTTTCGGTAATACTTAACATGGCATCAGGAGAGTTGGCGATGAGTAATTCACTTTCGTTTAAAGCCTTGGTTAAATCAGCATAAACTCGCTTTAACCGCTTAGCCCCAACAATCAATAATATGGCAAACAAAAAGACAACAAAATACAAGGCAACTCCGGCAAATATCCAAAGTGATGTTTGTTCAAAGGTTATCTCGGTTTGTTTTTTATGTGTCTGATTGAGCGTTAATGCTCTGTCATTTAAAAAGGCCAAGGCTGTTAAAGCTTGGCTATCATCAATTTGTGCTGACACGTCCCTATCGATAATAGATGCATCACTTTGTTGCTCTAACTTAAGTAAACTTTGTTGATATTGGCGAACTACTCGCTTAAGAGTTTGAACGGCTTGTAACTCATCTTGAGTACTAAACAAGCTAGTTAACTTTTCAGCGGCAGAATTAAATTGCTCCAGATCTTCGGCAATCTTTTCTAAATTTTGTGGTTCATTCCTAATCACATAGTTTTTAAAATTATGAATAAATCCACCAAAACCAATGGCGTGATTAACACGAGATATTGCGGTGTTAATTTGTATTACTTTGTCATTTTGTCGATGTACTGATGTTTCTAAATCCGACAATCTAGTGGTTAATTCATAGGTATAAATACTAAAAAATAACGTAAAGACAAACGTTGCGACCAAAACAAGCATAATATGAATTTTAAACTTGTTAGCATAAAGGTTGGGATTCTCTATTTTCATCTCACAGCCAAAACCAAATTCCATTTTTATTAACATTAGCATAGGATTTAATTTACGGTTTACCCATAAACATTTGATTTATAATTAGACAAAATAGTAGTCAACTTATTTGGCTTAACTCATGTATAATCCCGCGCTTAATTTTGTGGTTACAAAAAGCCAGCACGGCCGTTTTATATATAGGTGACATATGTCAGATAAATTTTTCTTTAAAGGTCGCCAACCTGCGCGACTGGATCACACAAATCATGGTTTCAACCCTAAAGCCAACCAAAAGTTAGGCACTAAAAAATATCCTTTAACCTTGCAAGTCACCTCTGTTGAGCGCCAACAAGAAGTACAAGCATTAGTTGATGAAGCGAATTTAGTTGCCAATATCACCATTAACAATGCAAATGACGCGGTTGAATCTATTGAAGAGCTAACGACGATACTGAGTATCAGCAAACCCATTACATTTGAACAACTACCAAAACGCAACGATCCTTGTCATTGCGGAAGCGGCATTAAATTTAAAAAATGCTGTGCATAACAGTAAAATTTCTGTGGTGATCCTTAACGTGTTTTTTGTTAGGATCACAACACCATAAGTAACTTAACGTATCCCAAGATTTTAATCCGTTGAGTTCCTTTCCATTTAATCAAAATCACATTAATTAGAAGATGAGAATATGAAACAAGTAGCAATTGTTATGGGTTCAAAATCAGACGGGCCAACCATGAAACATGCCGCTGAAATGTTAGATACATTTGGCATTGAATATCACGCAGAAGTGGTATCCGCCCATAGAACACCACATTTGTTACAAGAGTTCGCAGAAACAGCCGAAGAAAAAGGTTACAAAGTGATTATTGCAGGCGCAGGCGGTGCAGCGCATCTACCTGGTATGATTGCCGCTTTTACCCACATCCCTGTGTTAGGTGTCCCCGTAAAATCGAGTAAATTAAGTGGTGTAGATTCTTTATATTCTATTGTACAAATGCCTAAAGGTGTTGCCGTTGGAACTTTAGCAATTGGTGAAGCTGGCGCTGGCAACGCTGGTTTATTAGCAGCGCAAATCATTGGATTAAATGATCCGGTCGTGACTCAAAAGATCAAAGACTTTAGAGCGGCGCAAACGCAAGACGTTTTAGATAATCATAAATTAGATTTTTAGTTTTTAACTAATCTATTTATTTAGTCTGTTAATTTACAACTCAACTTCGGTATTAAAATGACTCAAACATTCACAGGTAATGCCTCTTATCTAAATAACGGTAATGATTTAATTGTTGTACTAGGCCACGGTCAACTCGCAAGAATGATGTATTTAGGTGCAACACAGTTAGGTCTAAATATCATTGCAGTGGACGCAACCAATCGTGTTTGTGTTAATGCTGTGGATAAAACTGTCCTAGATTTAACCGTTGAACAAGCATTTGAAGCTTGTAAAGCCATCACCTCAGAATTTGAACATTTACCAAAAGACTTAGTTAAACAAGCTGAAGATTCTGGTAAATTTAAGCCGAATGCTCAGGCCATTGCAGCCGGAGCAGACCGAATTATTGAAAAATCACTTTTAGAAAAATTAGACATTCCTAATTGTCCACATCAAATAATAAACAGTGTTTCTGACTTACAAAATGCGTATCAAAATTTAGGGCCTAAGTTGATATTAAAAACGAGTCGTGACGGTTACGACGGTTATGGTCAATGGCGTATTTTTTCAGAACAAGATTTGGCGGTTGTGTGTGGCGATTTAGTTGATTTCGATTTTGAACATATGCCATTAGTGGCAGAGCAATGTATTTTGTTTGAAAGAGAGATCTCGTTATTAGGGGTGACTGATATTCATGGTGAACACAAGTATTACCCGCTGACGGAGAATCACCATGGCGACGGTCAACTTGTCTTATCATTAGCGCCAGCCCCTAATTTAACACCTGAGTTACAGCAACGTGCCGAAGCCATTCATAAAACAATGGCGGAAGCGTTAAATTATTGTGGTGTATTAGCGATTGAGCTATTCCAAACTGGCGATCAATTATTAGTCAATGAAATCGCGCCTAGAGTACATAACTCAGGTCATTGGACACAACAAGGTTGTGCCGCTAGCCAATTTGAAAATCACATTAGAGCGGTGGCAGGTTTACCATTAGGTGATACAAGTGCGCGGCATTTAGTTGCGATGGTAAATTATGTTGGTGAGCCAAAACCAAGTTCAGAGTTATTAAAGCTAGATAACGCTCATTTACATTGGTATGACAAATCCGTTAGGTCAAAACGTAAAATGGGCCATATTAATTTAGTAGCGGATTCTGTTGAAGAATTACAAAAATTGATTGGTCAAGTACATGATTTATTGCCTGAGTCGTTAGCGACAAATTTGGCAGAAATTAAAGAGTAACTCTGATGTTTTAGCTAATCGTTTTACAATAAGACGGTTAGCTACTTTGCACTTTTATCGCCAAAAACTCATCTGATAATGCATCTATCTTTTTCGCTTTTGCCCATATCCCTAATTTTCCGTTATTCACCTCATCCAATAAAAACAACTCAATTTCAACCGGTACAAGTTCACCGGACTTGGTAACGTATTCTTTTTGAAACGATGCATAACCTTCAGCGAAAACATGCCTGATCACCATATGGTTTTCATAAATTGTCCACGCTTCCGCGGTAATATCTTGATAAGCTAAGTTTTTAAGCTCATTTAGTGTATAACCTGTTAACGCCAGAAAGTGTTGATTGGCATTAATTACATTTCCTTTAGCGTCGGTGGCTGCAACAGCGTATTCTTCTTTATCAAATTGAGTTTTATAATCGTAATTAATGGTGCGCATACCAACCTTCCATTGAACAATAATTATTCAATTTACACTTTTTTTAGAAAATATGCACATCCGATCAGTAAGTTAAGATATAAAATATGAATAACAAAACTATTTATAACAAATTCAAACAATTATAATGTTTCAAATCAGCTCTAATTAGGAACTAATAGATGAAAAAAATTCTCGACGGTTTAAAGCAATTTCAAAAGTTAATATACCCGTTACATCAAACACGTTTTGAAGAGTTAGCAGTTAACCAAGACCCTGATGTTTTATTTATTACCTGTTCAGACTCCCGTGTTGATCCTAATTTAATTACCCAAACCGATCCAGGCGAACTATTTATTTGTCGTAATGCTGGCAATATCGTACCACCACACTCAAATGAAACCGGTGGCATGACTGCATCAATAGAATATGCAGTATCTGTTTTAAACGTAAAAAACATTATTATTTGTGGTCACAGTCATTGCGGTGCAATGAAAGCGGCCATGCACCCAGAGAACGTAAAAAATTTACCTCACGTAAAAGTATGGATCGATCACGTAAGAGCTGCAAAAGAGTCGGTAGAGTTTTCGCATAAATGTGAACCTTCTGGCCTTGATGACTCTCACTTAGACGAGTTAACCAAACAAAATATTGTATTACAGTTACACCATCTAAAAACCCACCCATCGGTATTTGCAAAATTAAACTCTGGTCAGTTGAACTTACATGGCTGGATTTACAATATAAAAACGGGTGTGGTTGAATCATATAATGAGGAAACTAAAGAGTTTATTACGTTATAATAACCCTGACTTGGCTTCTATAACTATTCAACTATTGAGTGTAAAAATTCTTATTTGAACGTTTTAATTACTTAAAAAGATATGGTTACACTCAAATGAACAAATCTCGCTTACATCCAAGAAACCGTCATCAAGCCGTTAATGGTGTGGCTTATGATTTTGCCACACTTTGTAAGGTTAACCCCGAGTTAACTCAATACGTTGGCACCAATCAAGCTGGCAATTCTACCATCGACTTCGCCGTTTCTGATGCAGTTAAACAACTGAATAAAGCCTTATTATTGCACTTCTACCAATTGCGTTTTTGGGATATTCCAGAGCAATACCTTTGCCCACCTATACCGGGACGTGCTGATTACATCCATTATTTGGCTGATTTATTAGCAACACACTTTAATGGTGATATACCAACAGGGAAAAATATTAAAGGGCTAGATATTGGAACCGGAGCCAATTTAATTTACCCAATCATAGGTTCATTTGAATACAAGTGGAGTTTTGTTGGCAGTGATATCGACCCAGTATCTATTAACTGTGCGACTCAATTGTGTAAAGTAAACCCAAGATTAACAAAAGCAATTAAACTTCGTAGTCAAAACAATCCAGATCAAATATTTAAAGGTGTGATTAACAGCACAGATAAATTTGCGTTTACCATGTGCAACCCACCTTTTCATAAATCCGCAGAAGAAGCACAAAAAGGCAGCCAACGTAAATTAAATAACTTAGCCGCAACCCGTAAAGGTAAATCAGAATCCACTGATAAACTGAATTTTGGCGGCCAAGCAAATGAGTTATGGTGTGATGGTGGAGAGGTTGAATTCGTATGCAAGATGGTGCGTGAAAGTTCTAACTACAGCCAACAAGTGGTATGGTTTTCCAGTCTTATCTCAAAGAAAGATAACCTAGAAATAATCCAAGCTGAGCTAAAAAAATCAAAGGCAAAGCAAATAAAAATTATTGATATGGGACAAGGGAATAAAATTAGCCGATTTATCGCTTGGTCGTTTTTAACCAAAGAACAACAAGATGAGTGGTTTAATTCCCCTGCCTAATATTCAACAGGGGCTTTATGAAAAACAATCACTCTGCGCTGGTTTTATTATTAACCAGCGTTTTATTATTTATCACTGGCTGCGGAAACAATAATCAGCCTGACACCTCCAACGTCAATAGTGCGGCACATTGGTTAACGGACACAATAATTGTTGTAGGTGATACTAAACCCAACACTCAATTTGAACTGCACACCACCCTTGTCGATGGTCGTAAATCACAAGTTAAATTAACAACTACTTCTATGCCAACAGCGCTGTCGGTAAAGTACCCTCATCTATCCGATTTTGTTGCGTTACAAGTTCCGCAAACGATTATCGATGTAAAGTCACTGTTAAAAGGCCATAATCAGGTAATACAAAGTTCAAAAGATGCAGCTACTCAAATATCCAATGTACAAATTTATGGTGTACTGGACGCTTTGTATACTGCCAAAGAGAATGATGCCAATGAAGAAACGGATTTTGGCTCAGTTGTAAATCAACACTCTGTGACATTTAAAGTGTGGGCGCCCACCGCAACCCAAGTCACGGTTTTATTAACAGATAAAACGCACCAGCAAACCACTTCTGAATTGGTCATGACTGAGGACAGAAATACCGGTGTTTGGTCTGTATCGAGCACACAAGCTAACGCCTTTGATTATTACCAATATCAGCTTGATGTATACCACCCTAACACGCAACAATTTGAAACCGTTACAACTACCGACCCTTATTCATTAAGTCTTTCTACTAATAGTAAGTATTCACAAATAATAGATTTGAATAACCCGAACACCTTCCCACAAGGCTGGTTAACACAAACGATAGATACCTTAGAAGCCCCAGAAGATCTGATCTTATATGAAACTCATATTCGGGACTTTAGTGCATCTGAGAAAAAGTTATCGTCACCTGAGTTTAAAGGTAAATACAAAGCTTTTAGTGAAACTAATACCGACGGCATTAACCACTTAAAAATGTTAAAACAAGCGGGGTTAAATACCATTCATCTGTTGCCAACCTACGATATTTCTACAGTAGATGAACAAGCAGGCATCGCCATTGACATCGATGATCCCGTGTCAAAGGTGTGTTCTATTTACCCAGACTTAACCCATTGTGATGATGACAAGGTATTAAACAAAAGCCTGAAACAATTATTAAACAGTTTTGATACTCGCACGGGACAAGCTCAAGAAGTGATGGAAACCATTAGAGGCAAAGATAATTACAATTGGGGCTACGACCCATATCATTACACGGTACCGGAAGGCAGTTATGCCGTTAATCCTGAAGGTAAAAGTCGCATCGTAGAATTCCGTGAAATGGTGACTTCGCTGCATAATTTAGGTTTTAGAGTGATCATGGATGTGGTGTACAACCACACTTTTGCCTCTGGTTTAAATGAAAAGTCGGTATTAGATAAAGTGGTCCCGGGTTATTACCATAGATACGATGCCATTTCTGGTGTTATGGAAATTTCCACTTGTTGTGATAACAGCGCAACTGAACATGCCATGATGGAAAAACTAATGACTGACTCATTAGTGGTTTGGGCACGTGATTACAAAATTGACGGCTTCCGCTTTGACCTTATGGGTCACCAACCAAAACAAGCGATGTTAAACGCCAGACAAGCGGTACAACAAATTGACCCAGATACTTATTTTTATGGTGAAGGTTGGAACTTTGGCGAGGTTGCCAACAACAAACAGTTTGTTCAGGCCAGTCAAAATGAATTAGCAGGCAGCGAAATTGGCACCTTTACTGATAGATTACGTGATGCGGTACGTGGTGGTAACTTCATGACCAACGCTGAAGGGTTACGCCGTGACCAAGGTATAGGCAACGGCTTATTAGTGATTCCAAATGAGTTACAACCAGAAGATAAACAATTGGCTGAATATCAAATATCGATGGATCAAGTTCGCCTTGGTTTAGCTGGTAACTTGCAACAATTCTCAATTCAAACATCCAACAATGACATCAAATTAGGTAAACAGATCAATTATGGTGGTTCTCCTGCTGGTTACGCGTTAGACCCTGCAGATACCATTAATTATGTCTCTAAACATGACAATCAAAGTTTATGGGACAACCACCAATATAGATTGCCATTTGATATGAGCAGTGATGACCGTGTGCGTATTCAGAATATGTCGTTAGCGTATCCATTATTAGCTCAAGGTATACCATTTCTGCACATGGGTTCTGAACTGTTACGTTCTAAATCATTTTTACGTGATAGTTACGACTATGGTGACTGGTTTAATGCCGTGGATTTTTCTAAACAAAGTAATAACTACGATGTGGGATTACCACCAGCAGAGAAAGATATAGACAACTGGCCTATCATTACGACTTTGTTAACAAACAATGAAGACCGAGATGATGTCAGCCCAACACAAATTGATTTTGCATCTAAGGTGTTTGCTGAGTTTATAAATATTCGCGCGCACTCTGTGTTGTTTAGGTTACGTACTGCAGAGCAAATAAACCAAAAAGTATCGTTTTTAAATACGGGTTCTGCACATCAAAATGGATTAATTGTCATGCTGATTGATGATAATCAAGGGCAAGATTTAGATCCTAATTACCAATCTATTATTGTTATTTTTAATAACAACAACTCGCCCCAAGAGTTTAGTTATCAAGACGCAGCAAGTTATAAATTGCATGTTACACAAGCCAATGGTGTTGATGCTCAAGTAAAAACATCAGCGAGTGATGGTAATGGATTTACCATAGCTCCATTAAGCGTAGCGGTATTTGTTAAGTAACTAAGGTGTGTGAACAACTAACGCCACTTCTTTAAAAACTCGATACAAAAAAACACCAAGGTAGATATTATCTTGGTGTTTTTTTTATCTTTAAAAAGAGTTTAGCGACTGAATTTTTTAAATGGCTATCCGTTTAAATTACTTTCCGTTTAAAGGCAGTATCAGTCTTCTATGTTTCGGGTGAAACAAGGTTCGTTTGGTTTTGATAATTCTGGATTATATTGATAACCCGCCATATCAAACGCTAACAAACCTTCCAAGTTTTCGATTTTGTTTTTCACTAAATATTGCACCATCATGCCACGGGCTTTTTTAGCGAAAAAGCTGATCATTTTATATTGACCATTTTTCCAATCTTTAAACATTGGCGTAATAAGCTGAGCGTTTAACTGTTTCTTTTTTACTGACTTAAAATATTCAGTTGAAGCTAAGTTAACCAGAAACTCGGATTTAGTTGCCGCGATTTGCTCATTAAGTTTATTGGTGATGAGTTCGCCCCAAAATTCATATAAGTTTTTACCACGAGTGTTAGCTAGTTTAGTCCCCATTTCCAAACGATAAGGTTGCATTAAATCAAGTGGTTTTAATAAACCATACAAACCAGACAAAATACGTAAATGGGTTTGGCAATAATCAAAGTCTTGTTGTGAAAAACTTGTCGCTTCTATCCCTGTGTACACATCACCATTAAAGGCTAGGATTGCTTGTTTCGCATTATCAGGTGTGAAGTTAGGCTGCCACTGTGCAAAACGTGCTGCATTTAATCCCGCTAACTTATCACTAATGTGCATTAAGTTAGATAAATCAACAGGCGTTAACGTCACGCAGGTTTTCATTAATTCTTGCGCATCATTCAACAACTCAGGTTGAGTATACGTTTCAGTAACAGGCGGGGTTTCATAATCTAAATTTTTAGCAGGTGATACAACATACAACATGATTTATTTCTTAACAGCCTTAAATATATTTGAACGCAGTTTAACAAAAAGTGACATTTATGTTTACCCATATATTGCTATTGATGGTTAAATTTAATCAAGAGGATGATTTACCGAATTGGCTTATCCCAACGTCAACCAGATCCCCATAAGCGATAACGCAATGATCATGGTTTGTTTAGTTCTTAACGTCCAAAACCATTCTGGATATACCTTTGCAAGATTGGTTTTCAACTCAATTTGCCATAACACCAAAAACAATAAAGCACTGATAAACACACCGGCTTTAGGTACTATAAAAATGATCAACCATGACAATATAGAAACTAAGCCAGCACCAAACATCAATCCTTTTCGATTAAAGTCAAATTTCTCATTATTTAATTGAATTAAAAAAGCCGCAGACCATACACTACCGGCAACAAAGCTAACAATAATTGCACTGTATAATCTGACGATAAGGAGTACATCAAAGTCCAAACCAAACAACGGGAGTATTGGAAACCAAGTTAACACAGTGCATACTATAAACGGCGCGATGGCGAACCAACTCATAAATGAGATGGTAGGCTTCAATTCAGTGGTGAAATATTGATTATTTGACATATTACAAAGCTATTTATTCTATTTGCCCAATACAATAGAGAATTGACATTGGATAGCAATAAAAATCGAAGCCAGAAAAACCATAACCAGTAAATACATCATCTAATTTTAAAAAGCTGAACCAATTTGTAATTTTGCTACAAAATAACACCGTTTTATTCAGTATTTTTACGCTAGATGACTTCCAAGATGCCTCGCATTGTAATAAAGTTACAGCATCTGGATTTCAAACTCTAAATCAACGGATCCTAAATAATGACAAGCATATTAAAACAATTAAGAGAGATGACGACAGTTGTTGCCGACACCGGCGAAATTGAAGCGATTAAAAAGTTTCAACCTGTGGATGCAACAACAAACCCATCTTTGTTATTAAAAGCCGCACAACTTCCTGAATACCAATCTTTAATTACTGAATCTATTGCTTGGGCAAAAACACAATCATCTGATCAAGTACAACAGCTAGAAGATGCTGGTGATAAATTATCAGTACTTATTGGTAAAGAAATAAGCGCAGTTATCCCTGGCCGTATTTCTACTGAAGTGGATGCGCGTTTATCTTTTGATACTGAAGCGACCATTTTGAAAGCCAAAAAACTTATTGCCTTATATGAAGAAGCTGGCGTTCCTAAAGATCGTGTTTTAATAAAAGCAGCGTCAACTTGGGAAGGCATTAAAGCCGCAGAGCAATTAGAGAAAGAAGGCATTCAATGTAACTTAACTCTGTTATTTAGTTTTGCTCAAGCAAGAGCATGTGCTGAAGCCGGCGTATTTTTAATATCACCATTTGTTGGTCGTATTTTAGATTGGTACAAAGCGAATACCGAACAACAAGACTACACTGGTGAAACTGATCCAGGCGTTGTATCAGTAAGAGGCATTTACCAATACTATAAAGAACATGGATATGACACAGTAGTTATGGGCGCAAGCTTCCGTAATACCGATGAGATTTTAGCCCTAGCGGGTTGTGACCGTTTGACTATAGCTCCGGCATTGTTAGACACTCTAGATAATATGCAAGGTACATTAGAACAGAAGTTAGCCTTCGCTGGTGATGTTAAAGCCAAACCAGAATCTATGACCGAAGCTCAGTTCCGTTGGGATCATAATCAAGACCCTATGGCGAACGAAAAATTGGCTGAAGGCATTAGAAACTTTGCCATTGACCAAGTTAAACTAGAAACTCTATTACTTGAAAAATTATAAAAAAAGTAACTAACTTTGATTAAGTGGCACAGGATGACGTGTCACTTTTTTTGTTTCTGCACCACAGCAAAACTATAACAATCTGATAATTTTTAGGAAATCAATAATGACAGTTCAATCTTGGCAGTCTGTACAACAAGAATTTAACCGTTTAAAAGATACACATATGCGTGACCTATTTGCACAAGATCCACAACGTGCCAATACATTCACAAAAAAAGCATGTGGTTTCACTCTCGATTACTCAAAAAATAGAATAGATGAACAAGCGTTAACTGCATTGTTTAAACTGGCTACTGACAACCAGTTAGAGCAAAAACGTGATGCGATGTTTGCTGGTGAGATCATTAACAAAACCGAACACCGCGCAGTATTACATACCGCTCTTAGACGTAATGCCCAAGACACTATTTTAGTAGATGACAGCAACGTGGTTGATGAAGTTCATGCAACCTTGGCTAAGATCAAACAGTTTGTTGCCGATATTCATAACGGGACACGTACAGGACGCACAGGAAAGGCCTTCACTGATGTTGTTGCAATTGGTATCGGTGGTTCGTTCTTAGGCCCTAAGATTGTCACTGAGGCGTTAAAACCTTATCAAAATCAATCGTTAAAAGTTCATTTTGTTGCCAATGTTGATGCACATCATATTGTTGATGTATTAGCTAAGTTAAATGCTGAAACAACCTTAGTAGTAATGAGTTCAAAATCATTTACTACCCAAGAAACCCTTAAAAATACCGAAACCACTCGTGAATGGTTTTTGGCATCAGGCGCTAAGTTTGAAGATATTGCCAAACATTTCATGTGTGTCTCAAGCAACATAACAAAAGCCACTGAATTTGGTATTGACCCTGACAACATATTCCCAATGTGGGATTGGGTTGGTGGCCGTTATTCTTTATGGTCAGCGATTGGTTTGCCAATTGCCTTGTCTATCGGTTTTGATAACTTTGAAAAAATCCTACAAGGCGCAAGAGAAATGGACCAACATTTCTTAACTTCACCACTAGAAGAAAACTTACCTGTGATCATGGCCGTGTTAGGTGTGTGGTACAGCAACTTCTTTGGCTGCCAAAGTCATGTATTGTTACCTTACTCTCATTATTTGCGTGGTTTCCCAGCTTATGTTCAACAGCTAGATATGGAGTCAAACGGTAAATCCGTTAACCAACTTGACCAAAACGTTGAATATACAACTGGGCCAATTATTTGGGGTGGTGAAGGTACTAACGGACAACATGCGTTCCACCAATTAATGCATCAAGGGAATACAATTATTCCTGCTGATTTTATTATGCCGATAAAACCCAATCACGGTGAAACAGAACACCATCAAATGTTAGCCTCAAACTGTTTTGCTCAAACTCAAGCGTTAATGCAAGGTCAAACGACCGCAGAGATAGAACAAGAATTACTGGCTAAAGGTGTTGAACAAGCAGAAGCGACACGTTTGGCTAAACACAAATTTATGCCAGGTAACCGCCCTTCTAATACATTGTTAATGGAGCAACTTGACCCAATTCAGTTAGGTCGATTAATTGCTTTATACGAACACAAAGTATTTGTACAAGGTGTGGTTTGGGACGTAAACAGCTTTGACCAATGGGGTGTTGAATTAGGTAAAGTATTAGGTAATCAAGTATTATCTGCATTACAAGATACTGCTCAGCCTGAGTTAGACTCTTCAACACAACAATTAGTGGATATGTTTAAACAACAAATTTCCTAACGCTTTGTGTTATTTTATCCGATACAATAAAAACGCTCATTGAGCGTTTTTTTTTATTGTCCTGGATTATAAATAAAACCAATTAATCCAGACATTAACCATAAATAAGGGATTTTGTGAAACCGAGTCAATTTTTAGAACTGGTAATTTTAGCCGCTATATGGGGTGCCTCATTTATGTTCATGCGAGTTGCTGCACCTGAATTTGGCGCAACGGCATTAGCCAGTTATCGTATGGTATTGGCCGCTCTCACCTTATTCCCTATTTTGCTTTATTACATCATCAAAAATAATTGGCACACTCTCAATTTAACACTGGAGCCAAACGCAAAAACATCACAACAGGTTATCGGTCATATCTTTGTTTTAGGTATTACCAATTCGGCTATCCCGATGTTTTTGTTCGCCTACGCAGCAACCAATTTAGATGCCGGCTTTTCTTCTATCATGAATGCAACGACCCCTTTATGGGGCGCAGTCATCGGCGCTTTATTATTTAACTCTAAGTTATCTAGGCTGGCAGTTTTTGGACTGTTATTGGGATTTATTGGCGTATTTGTTTTATCAATCGATAAACTCAGTTGGCAATTCACTGGGCAAGTTAAAGGTATTTTAGCTGTTATTTGTGCCACCAGTTTATATGGTTTATCTGCTAATTACTCAAAACGTAATTTAACTGGAGTAAAACCTTTGTTTATTGCCTCAGGCAGTTTGTTTGGCAGTGCTCTGCTCATGTTGCCTATTTTAATTTATACCACGCCAGAACTCAGCACGATAAGTTCATTTGCTTGGTTAATGTTAATCAGTTTAAGTGTTGTAAGTACTGGTATTGCGTATATTTTATACTATCGCATTATTGAACATTCAGGCCCAACTAACGCGATGACAGTAACATTTTTAATTCCCATCTTTGGCGTGTTTTTTGGTTATGTATTTTTAAATGAACAATTAAACAGCAATATTTTGTGGGGCGTTTTATTAGTTCTCACAGGTGTATTATTAACCACAGGCCTATTAAAAAAGCGCAATACGTCCATTTAAAATACAATTTGTTCATTTTACTCACAAAATTTGTTTAATATTTTTTCACAAATAAATTTTACATTACGAGTAAATGTGGTAAATAGTATCCCGAGCAGAGAAAAAACTCTGCTATAAAGAGTCTGTTTTCCATTAATTTTTATAAAAGAATTAACGGCAAACATTCTTTAACAACAACATAATTATAAAAGTAGAAGGAGACCACGATGGAAGGTCTAGCTGAAATACTTGAAAATACGCTTGAAACTAAAACACCCTCAAAACGAACGTCAAAAAGAAAGTGGCGTGAAATAGAATCGATTAAGGATAAATATCGACTGAGAGATGAACTCAAAGACATAGACCCGATGGCGGATTATGACTTTGATAACCTAGAGTTCTAATAAGTTAAAAAGTGAAAAAAGCCTAATCCATGGATTAGGCTTTTTTGTGTTTACTGTCCCGTCCTGGAATGTGTTTACATTTATGACGACCTCTAATCCTATCACTGGATCATAGTATCGTGCCTGCATATAAATTAGTACAAACTACGCACACTGTTGTTTAATAAAAATTTCAAAATATACAGTTAGTTACAAGTATAGTCTTCTTACAGGTAGTCACAAAAAAGCCCAGTTAAAAACTGGGCTTCTGTAAAATATGGGGCGTAATAATCGTCAAACTAAAATCAACGACTCTGACCCCATTGATCGGTAAAATATGGGGCGTAATAATCGTCAAACTAAAATCAACGACTCTGACCCCATTGATCGCAGATTTAGGTGGCTGTCTCTAATGCCTTTTTCCAACGAATTATCAGTGGGGATACCTAATATTTTAAAAAAATCGATTTATTTATTTTAATCCGTTTCTTCTTTTTTCAATCCAAACATTGTTATAAAAAAGGTTAATATTCCAGTGCCAACTGTCACGATTAGAAAACTACTTAATATTGAAATTAAAGTTATATTTTGAGTCTCGCCATCTAGAACCATAAACAACCCTCTTACAATTAAGCACCCAACCATAACTACATATAAATATGTAAAAGACAATTTCCAATTTTTAATAAATTCTTTATCAATATTCAACTTCTACCCTCCTTTCTAGTTCTTTTACTGTTGTACCCACAGCTGCCTTTACTGCACTATCAGTGAACTCTGCTACACCTTCCTTAGCACCTTTAGTAATCATTGAATCTTTTACACTGGTTCCCATTATTGCTTTCATAGTTGATCCATTTCCTAAACCGGGAACCGAAGCTACCGACGATGTCAAAGCTTTACCAATATCAGCGTTATTTCCATCTAAACCATCATGGATCATAGATTCGCTAGCTGCTCCTAATGCATTCAGCGAACCATTAAAGACTTTGGAGCTCGTAGCAAGTTTTGTCCCAACTGAAGCGACTATTGAATAACCACTTGTAGCTCCACCGATAGTCATACTAGCCATTATTTTACTTCCACTAAATCCATTACCAGCCAACGCCTGTGAAGCAGCTTCAAAAATTCCACCAACTGCTGCACCTATAACAAAATTAAGAAACTCACCGTTAGGATCAGCGTATTTATATGGATTGTTATTTACATATAAGTAGCGGTTGAACGACATGACAGGATTTTTAGCCGTATAACCAACAGGATCATTCGAGTAGAAACGACCTATGACTGGATCATAGTATCGTGCCTGCATATAAAGTAATCGTAATTACGAACCACTGCGTTCTAATTAAAAATTTAATATTTACAGTATGTTACATTATAGTCGATTTATATACAGTCACAAAAAAACACCCAACGAACTAACGGAGGGTGTTTTATTTGCTGTAGTAAAGTGAAAGACCAGATTCTTTGTTTTTTCCAGTATGCTCGGTACTACTGTGTCGATGTTAGTTGGAGTTCTCTTTGTGCTCGACATAAATTGCACAAAGTAAACCAACAATTGTGCTCAATATAACGATCACGATTAAAGCTTTAATTACGTTAATAACTTCTAGAGTTTCGAACCCCGCCCCCCAAAGTTTGATCAACACAACAGCAAGTACATATTTACTTACAAGCAAACTGTAATCTTTGATATTACTTTTAAACCTAAATTTATCTTTTATCATCAATTATTTATCTTCTCATCGATAGTTCCAGCAGCCACATTACTAACGATCTTATCACCAGCAGTCTTTATGTCGCTTTTTAAACTAGAGCTTACATCAACTTTCTGACTATTTTGAGAAAGTGCTTTCTTTAGTTGTCCACCGCCTTTAGTAGCAGCGACGGAAGATTTTCCTATGCCAGCAACTGAATTCAATGCGGCTTCACCAGCTCTTGTGAAACTTCCGTCGGCATTACCATTAAGGCCGTCACTTATAAGACTGACGGTCGCAGCTCCTGCAGCCCCCATACTTTCATTAGCAACATGTGCAGCGACTGTGCTTCCTAAGCTTAATCCCTTAGTGGCAATACTATAACCACCTGTAGCGGCCCCCATCCCAGTTTGAAGGCCTACTTTACCCCAATCATTTACTCCACCGCTAGTTGCATATTGAGTTGCAACCTCGCTTATAAAACCGACCGCAGCTCCAATAGCAAATTGTATAAACTCGCCATCAGGATCTGTATATTTATATGGGTTATTGTTTGCATACATATATCGGTTAAATGACATGACTGGATTAGCAGCGGTATACCCAACCGGATCATTACTGTAGAAACGCCCGATAACTGGATCATAGTATCGTGCCTGCATATACAGGTAACCGACATAGTAACGTTAAGGCATTATAATAAGTTTTGTTGTATCGGCTCTTCCGTACTTTCCAAATCATCCTTGGGCTGCCAATTTATTGGAGTCATTCCCTGCTGAATGAGTATCTCGTTCGTTTTTGAAAAGTGCTGACAACCGAAAAAACCACGATGTGCCGATAATGGTGATGGGTGTGGGGCATTTAATACATGATGTTTATTGGTGTCTATTGAGGCTGCTTTTTTCTGCGCATGACTGCCCCATAATAAAAAGACCAAACCACTTCTTTGTTCGTTAAGTGTTGTTATTACTTTATCGGTGAACGTTTCCCAACCTAGACTTTTGTGGGAATGTGCTTGCCCTGAACGGACTGTTAATACTGTATTTAATAACAAAACACCTTGTTGTGCCCACTCAACCAAATAACCATGTTTAGGCATCTCAAAACCGTCTATGTCGGTCACGAGTTCTTTATACATATTGCGTAATGAAGGCGGTATTTTTATATTAGGTTTTACTGAAAATGCCAAACCATGCGCTTGTTCTGGCCCGTGGTATGGGTCTTGCCCAAGAATAACGACTTTTACTTTGTCTAATGGGGTTAATTCAAAAGCAGAAAATACATCATGATCGGCAGGAAATATCTCTATGCCCTTTGCACGTTCTTGAGCAACAGTATTAAGGGTGTCCATTAAATACGTCTGTTGCTGCTCTTGGGCGATGAAAGATGACCAGGTTAATGGCATTAATGTTCTCCACTAATTGATGATTAAGTCCAGCAGAGCAGTATTGGCAGAAATACTCTGTAGATGCATGTATTAACAAACATCTACAGGGAGCAGAGTTTCGAGACGCGAGTTTCGAGTTTCGAGTTTCGAGCTTCGAGATTCGAACTTCGAGTCACGAGTTTCGAGTTTCGAGTTTCGAGTTTCGAGCTTCGAGCTTCGAGCTTCGAGTTACGAGCTTCGAGTTACGAGTTACGAGCCTAAACACTAACATCTAAACAATGTTTATTAACTTATGCAGTTAAATACGCACGTAGTTTATCAAAGTCCGCGTCCATTGTTTCAGATAATATTGTTGAACTGGCAACCGCTGCTAATTCTTTTGGTAAAGGAATTAACTCACCTAAAATATTTTCAACACTTTCTTTAAACTTAGCTGGATGTGCTGTGCCTAAGAATATACCAACTTCATCATCTTCAATGCTGTGTTTTAAGGCTTTATAAGCAATAGCACCATGAGGCTCTGAAACATAGTCATTTTGATAAAGTTGTTTTACGCCCATCTGGCTAGAGTCTTCGTCAATCATAGTAGAAGACAGTAAGTCTTTATCAAACCAACCTAAGTCCATCATATGTTGAATACGAGGCCAGTTGTTTGGCTCACTCACATCCATCGCATTAGATAAGGTGGCAACCGTTTCTTTTGGATCCCATTCACCTGTTGTAAGGAAACGAGGAACCGTATCATTTTCGTTAGTGGCAGCAATAAAACGCTTAATTGGCAAACCTAATACTTTGGCAATGATACCAGCGGTTAAGTTTCCAAAGTTACCACTTGGGATTGAGAATACTGACTTGTCTCTTTGCTCAACCGGTAGTTGTGCTACTGCTTCAAAGTAATAACAAACTTGAGCAAACAATCGGCTTATATTGATAGAGTTCGCAGAATTTAAGCCAATTTCTTTACGTAACTCAGCGTCTTCAAATGATGCTTTAACTAACGCTTGGCAATCATCGAATGTGCCTTTAACTGCGATCGTTTCAATGTTGCCACCTAAAGTGCAGAACATTTTTTCTTGTAAACGGCTGATTTTATTTTCTGGGTATAAGATCACAACTCTAATGTCTTTAATACCATAAAATGCATGGGCTACCGCAGCGCCAGTATCACCAGAAGTCGCCGTTAATATAGTTAACTGGCCTTGCTGGTTAAACTTTTTCAAACACTGGGCCATAAAACGAGCACCAAAGTCTTTAAACGCTAATGTTGGGCCATGGAAGAGCTCTAAGCTATGAATGTTTTCACTAACTTGTTTTAACGGTGCAGGGAATTCAAATGCATTTGTTAACATGTCTTCAAGGTCTGCTTGGCTAATTTCGTCGTTCAATAAATGAGACAAAACGATACTGCTGCGCTTAATAAATGGTAATGCTAATAATTCATCAATGTTTGATAGTTTTTTTATTTGTTTTGGGAAAAACAAACCTCGGTCACGGCCTAAACCTTGTTTAACAGCTTGTTCAAAACTTACCTGCTGATCATTATGCTTTATGTTCTCTAACAGCATGGTTACCTCTTTGACTTCTCTAAATTAATTTAATCGGTGTTGTTACTGAGTTATTGTTTAATTGGTTAACTCTATGTCTTTCGCACCCTGAATTGCACATTGGCAAATATGAACAAATCCTTTACCAGCTTGGATATAGTTTTGTTCAAGATAATTTTTATATTTTTCTGCTTGGGCTAAGTCGCCGGTAAGAGCAAACAACGTTGGTCCTGCCCCAGATATGCCAACCGCCAACGCACCTTGTTCTAACAAATGTTGTTTTGATGATTTAAACCCTGCTATTAAATCGGCTCTATACGGCTCGGCAATAACATCTTTAATGGTTTTTGCCGCTATCGTTTGTTCACCTTGATATAAATAGGCCACAAACGCAGATAAATATTGTGCATTATAAATTGCTACAGACTTATCCACTTGTTTAGGCAATACTTCCCTCGCCTCTTTGGTTGGCAAAGAAAAACCAGGAAATGCTACTACCCAATACCATGAATCTGGGTTTGGTAAGTTAATCACAGGTGCTGACTCGTGCGGACTCATTAACTGTAAACCGCCAAAATAACTTGGTGCCACATTGTCATAATGTAAATCACCACTAGCACCCGCTTCTACTTCGCCCATTAAGGTCAATAATTCTTGATCTGTGTATGGCAATTCAAACAAACGGTTAAGTGCCGTTAAGCTAGCTACAACAGAACAAGCACTTGACCCTAAACCACTGCCCACAGGCAATGATTTCACTAATTCCATTTTTACCGCTGGGTATTCATCAGAATTGCTTAATTTTGAACGAAACAAAACATAAGCAATCCAAGCAAGGTTTTGCATTTTGTCCGTGGGACATACATGAGCAAACTCGCCAGAATTTATCATTTCATCTTGTTGGCTAAATTCAACATGAACAGTGTCACCAAGTGGTTGTTGGTCAATTCGAACTAATGCGGCACCTAATAAGTCAAAACCAACACTTACATTACCGGTACTCGCTGGCGCATAAGCTGATGCTTTACGCCCAATCAGTTCATTTTTATTAACTGCATTCATGACTACAACATCACCTCTTGTTGCCAGCTTAATGTTCTCATTACATCACCAAATACACCGGCAGCGGTTACTGCAGCACCAGCACCATAACCACGTAATACAATTGGAATTGGTTGGTAATACGCACTGTGTATTGCTAATGCATTTTCGCCATTTTTAACAGCATGTAGTGCATTATCAGGTCCTACAGATACAACCTTAACCTTACACTTACCTTCTTTGATTTCACCCACATAACGTAGTACTTCACCGTTAGATTTAGCATTTTCGTTTAGCGCTTCAAAAGTAGGGTCTAATTCAGGTAAACGTGCCAAAAACTCTTCAACCGAACCTGACGCGTCAAAGTCATCGCCTAATACAGATTCAATTTCAATATCAGATAATTCTAATTCCATCCCTGACTCACGAGCCATGATAAGTAACTTACGCGCGACATCCATACCACTTAAGTCATCACGAGGGTCTGGTTCGGTGTAACCCAATTCTTTTGCTTCAATGGTTGCTTGAGACAAAGTTTGACCTTCATCTAATTTGCCAAAGATATACGACAATGATCCAGACAAAATACCTTCAAACGCCACTAATTCATCACCAGCATTAAACAACCCTTGTAGAGTGTCTATAACTGGCAAGCCAGCACCAACCGTTGTTTCGTATAAGAAACGACGCATTGTTGATTGTGCTGTTTCTCTTAATTCTGAGTAATACGCCATGCTACCAGTGTTGGCTTTTTTGTTTGGTGTGACGATGTGGAAACCGGCCGCTAAAAACTCAACATATTGACTGGCAACGCCTTCCGAAGAGGTACAGTCAACCAATACTGGATTTACCAAATGATTGTCTTGGACAAAACGTTTGATGTTTAACAAACTAAACGCAGGTTCAGCTTGCTGTAGTAATTCTTCATAGTTTTCTAAATCAATACCATCTTGGTTTAATAACAATTTACGACTGTTGGCTATGCCATAAACGTTTAATCGGATGTTACGATCTTTCAGCCATTGTTGTTGACGTTTGATTTGTTTTATCAATTCACCACCAACAACACCACAACCCAATACAAACAAATCAATTGAAGGTATTTTTGTAAAAAAGTTTTCGTGGCAAACTTTAATTGCATCTTCACATTTACGACGTTCAACAACTGACGAGATTGAACTCTCTGTGCTGTCTTGCGCTATGGCTAATATGTTTACTCTCGCTTGTGCTAACGATGTAAAGAATTTTGCAGCAATGCCTTTATGTTGACGCATGCCTTCACCAATAAGTGAAACGATAGCCACTTCATCATTAACTTTTGGTTTATCCAATAAACCATTTTTTATTTCTAACTCAAATTCGTTATATAACGCCGCGATTGCTTCTTTTTTATGTTCTGCAAAAATACAGAAACTAATGCTAAATTCTGACGATGATTGTGTGATCAGTACCACAGAAATTTCTTTATCCGCCATTGCTTTGAAGGTACGGCTTGCCATGCCAACCACCCCTTTCATGCCAGGACCAAATACCGTCAACATACATACATCGTTTAAACTAGAGATAGCTTTAATTGGTGTTGTGTTATTTGCTTCAGTTGCGATAACAGTGCCTTTCGCACTTGGGTTTAATGTATTTTTGATCACACATGGAATTTTATAGTGGGCTAATGGACCAATGGTTTTTGGATGTAAAACACTGGCACCAAAGTAAGATAATTCCATTGCTTCTGAATAAGATAACTTATCAACTAAAGTGGCGTCTTTTACTTGTCTTGGGTCCGCACTATATACACCGTCAACGTCTGTCCATATTTCACAGATGTCGGCATGCAAACAAGCTGCAACGATAGCTGCTGAGTAATCACTGCCATTTCGACCTAACGTTGTTAATTGACCATCTTCATTGGCAGCAGTGAAACCAGGTAACAAGTAAACTTCTTTTCCACTTTGCATTTCATTCATGATAGCGGCACGACTGAGTTCGATATTCGCCACACCATTTAAATAGTCATCGCTGCTAATGATAGATTTAGTTGGCTCTAAAACCTGAGAGCTTACTCCCATAGCGTTAAATACTTGTTGCATAAGTAATACACTAAATACTTCACCACGACTGATGACAAAGGCTTTTACGTGAGCAGGACAATGATTTAATAACTGTACACCGGTCAACTTACTATTTAGTTCGGCAATAAGTTGGTCAATTTGTGAGAGTAACTGCTGTTCAGACTCACACTTAGAAGCCTTGGTAATTTGCTCTAGATTTGATTTTAAACCGTCTAAACTTGCTTTGAACTCGGCACCAGACTCGGCGATATCACACAAATCCACAAGCTGGTTGGTTACGCCCTTTGGAGCTGAAAGTACCGCTGTTGTAATAGAGGTTTGAGCTTGTCCCGCAATAATATTTGCCACTGTGGCAAAACGTTCATGATCGGCTAACGAGCTACCACCAAATTTAACAACTTTCATAACTACTTTCCTTTTATTAAACAAAAACCCGTGATATTAATCACGGGCTCTGCAAGTATTGTGCGCACCAGTGACTACACTACCCAGTTAGGGTGGTGTTGATAATAATGATGGTGTCAAATGTGTGCTTTTGCATATGTGTAAAATCGAATTATTAGAGTAAAAAGTCAAGTGCTTTTTACGACACTTATAATTGCAAACGGTGCAATTTGCTAATATATGACCTGTTCTCGGTTTATTAATCGCCTGTCGATAAGATGTTTGACAACTAGTCAGAAAAAACGCTAGCGTCTATAATCGATTCATCATAAGTACCTGAATTGTATTTATACTTTAAATAATAACGACACTTCTGATCCCTAATAAAAGGTTAAATAGACATTTCTTTTATTAGTTTTGCATAATGGTTTTGTCTTAAGTGAAGTATATTGGTATAA
This sequence comes from Psychrosphaera sp. F3M07, assembly GCF_018860345.1. Taxonomy (GTDB): domain Bacteria; phylum Pseudomonadota; class Gammaproteobacteria; order Enterobacterales; family Alteromonadaceae; genus Psychrosphaera; species Psychrosphaera aquimarina. The sequence continues at coordinate 271,993 of NZ_JAHKPJ010000011.1, forward strand.
ATGAACCGTTAAGCCATTCGTTTTGTGAAAAAGCGCTTAAGATTAACTAATTACTAAAACCTATTGAGCAAATTTAAAGTAATTAGTATAAATTAGTAATTATGCTCAGGCATTAACTTTTATTATTAGAGTTAGATGTCAAAATAACTAAAGTTAATGTAGGAATATCATCGGAATGCAGCCAAGCAAAAGTATATCCAGACGCCTGTTAGTGAGCGTTTTATCAGTTTATTTTATATTAACCTTTGTCGTTACCTGCGCGCAGATTTATGCCGATTACTCCAATACAAAAGATTACATCAGTCACGAATTACGTAACTTAGAAAAAACCTTTAGTGCAAGTTTAACTAGGGCTATTTGGGAACTTAACACTCCACAAGTTGTTTCTATATCTGAAGGTTTGTTAGAGATCCCTATGGTCGAGGGCGTATTAATTCGTGATGATAATCGAGAACTTCTCACTCAGATGGGTGGCATTGCAAATTTCACTGACTTCCAAGGTACGGAATTGAGTGAAGTAGGTGCGGTCATTTCTGGTAAAGATGGTTTATTTGGTTATACCTTCCCGCTTATTTTTGAATTCTCCGGACGAACAACACAAGTTGGTGATGTGACTCTATTCTCAAGCCGAGAAATTGTTATTAGCCGGATAATGCTTAGTATATTATTTTTAATCGCCAGTGCGATTATTAAAACCATTTGTTTAGTTGTTTTGTTCTCCATTGCCTTTAAAAAGTACCTCACCACTCCGTTAGGTGAATTAACCGAGAAAATTGAAAAAATCGATATGGAAAATATTGATGATGCTCAAATTCAAATAGATCAAGAAGAAGAAAACGAACTAACTGTTATTAAACATTCATTTAATGATTTGATGGCAAAAGTGTCTAGCTCTCAAACCGAATTAAAACACGCGCAAAAACAGTTAGTGAAAACCAACGACAGACTCGATCAACAAAACTTAATGTTAGAACAAGAAGTAGCTAAGAAAACAGCTAACTTAAGCCAAGCTATGATGGATCTGCAAAAACAAAAATACCAATTAGAAACTCAACAAAAAACCTTAAAAGAAGAAATAGAAACAAGGCGTGGTACTGAGTCTAAATTATTACACCAAACCACTGAGTTAGAACACACCATTGAAACTTTAGGCATGGCTCATGGCAAATTGGTTGAGTCAGAAAAATTAGCGGCGTTAGGTGGTTTAGTGGCTGGTATTACCCACGACGTAAATACCCCTATTGGCGTTGGTGTGACCGCCACCAGTTACCTCTCAGATCGATTAAGTGAACTTGACAAAAAATTCCATGATAAATCGCTAAGTGCCAATGATATGAAAAACTTCATTGATGAAGGCAATCAAAGCATAGAGTTGTTAAATAATAATTTAAATAGAGCCAGTGAGTTAATTGCTAGTTTTAAACAAATAGCGGTAGACCAAGCCAGTGAAGCTATTAGAACCATTAATTTAAAAGAATACCTGAATGAGATCATTACCTCTTTAAAACCCAAATTAAAGAAATCTGCACACGAAATAAATATCGACTGTCCAGATGACATCATAATGAAAGTGCCAGCCGGTGCCATTTCACAAATATTCACTAACTTCTTATTAAACAGTGTTATCCACGGTTTTGATGGTAGAGAAAATGGCCAAATAGACATTGTAATCAAAGATTGCGGAGACACAGTTAAAATTGAATACAAAGATAATGGTAATGGCATTAGTAAAGAACAACTCAATCGTCTATTCGACCCATTTTATACAACTAAACGCGAACAAGGTGGCTCAGGTTTAGGCACTAATATCGCTTACAACTTAGTGAAACAAACTTTAGACGGTGAAATTGAAGCGGAAAGTGAATTAGAAAAAGGTTTAACATACCGCTTAGAATTACCAAAAGTTAAAAAAGATCCTTCAATTTCGTAATTTAAAGAACAAACTAATTAGGCTGCAATTGATGCAGCCTTTTTTGTATTTGTTTGTTATTATCTTGCGCCTCTAGATTATGGAATAAGAAAAACATATGTGGTTTAACAACGCCTTTATTTATCAATTCACCAAGCCATTTGACACGCCAAATGAAGAGTTAGAATCATCACTTAATGAACATCTGTTTCGTCCTTGTGGTAGCCAAGATCAATTAAAACAAGGTTGGGTTTCCGCTATTCCAGGCACCAGTAATATGGTTCATGTAGCTGGCAAGAATGCCCTTGTGTGTTTAAAAACAGAAGAAAAGGTTTTACCAAGTTCGGTTGTTAAAGACGCATTGGAAGAGAAAGTTCAACTATTACAAAATGAACGTGGCCAAAAAGTGGGTAAAAAAGAAAAACAAACTCTTAAAGAAGAGATTGTTCAACAACTATTACCAAAGGCGTTTACTAAAAGCAGTCGTTTGTATGCTTATATCAATACTGAAAAACAAATCATTGTTGTAAACACCAGTAGTGCAAACAAAGCAGAAAACTTATTAGCGTTTTTACGTCAATCTTTAGGTTCATTGCCAACCCTTCCTCACAAGCCTGACGGCGATTTAATTGTGACTATGACACATTGGGTTAAGAACAACGATTTACCGTCGCCATTCACGTTTGCGAACGATATAGAGCTAAAAGCGTTGGATGAAGAAGCGGCTGCGGCAAAATTAAAAAATCATGATGTGACTGAAGAAGAAGTTCAGTTACATATAACAAATGGTAAATACGTCCATAAATTAGCTTTGGTTTGGGCTGAAAAAATTAAGTTCAACTTAAATGAAGATGCCGCATTAAAACAAGTTAAGTTCTTAGACATAGTTAAAGAGCAAAATGATGACGTTGCTAGTGACGATCACCTTGCTAAATTTGATGCTGATTTTGCATTAATGACCGGTGAATTGAATGAGTTAATTGAAGAGTTAGCCACCACTTGGACTAACCCTGAAGAAAACTAAAACGTTAATTTTTTAACAAAAAACCAGCTCTGATGAGCTGGTTTTTTTTATTATTAGGGACGGCATTTAGTCATTTTAATTTTTTTGAGTTTCAATCTAATTATTGAGCTCTGAGTTGTCAAAATATTCTAATAACGCGATGTTGGAAGAACGCGCTTCAACCTGCGTTACCCCCTCTTTAAAAATGAAATCCGTTACTAAACTTCTAATCGTATATATGTTACCCGCCTTATCAACTATCTCAACATCGCGTTGCTGCGTCATGTAACATGTCCCTTCAATATCATCACAATTACTAACATTAGCGTCGTCAGCCTCAGAATAATAACTCTTAGTGATTATACCTAGTTCGGTTTCATTCCATTCAAACGGGAGCACTTCAACTGTATTGCTATCAATGTGACGGTATTGCTCCCCAAATTTATCAGTAGAGAATTGTAAAAACTCCGTTGGAGATTGGTAGGCTTTTGTTAATAACCCATATTGCCCATCTAATTCGAAAGAATTAACATCAAAGGCAACATTGACCGCCGCCATATCCCCACGTAACGATACAGTGGTAAGCATACCTGATGTACTCGTTTTCATTTTAGGATTAACATTAACCAATTCAGGTGCATTTATTAATAAGTTAGTTTGCCTTACGCCTTGTAAGTTGTTGATTTGGGCATAAGTCATCAAGTGATTTGTGGAATTTACCGTTGGATTATCGTCTGCTACAACTTCAATCGCTAATATACCAAAGGTAATGGCCCAATTAAATTGTACTTCACCACCATCAATTAGTTGATGATAAAAACCGGTACCATCGTCTTTGAATGTGGCATAAACCGATTCAATAGGCAAAGCAGCGAACATTAAGTTTGAATTATCAACGCTTTCATCTAATACAGAAATAACCCACTGAGAATCCATCAACTCTTTATCATCAAAAGGAATTACATCTTTATCTGACAGGGCATTAAATGTATTAAACTGTTGTAAATATGTGACTTCTGAAGAATCTGTATTTACCAATTTATAGCTGTAATCAACGTACAATTGCACGACTGAATCACTCGTTGGTAACTTTTTCACTTTCGCCGATGAATAATATTTATCGTAACAACTTGTGATATTGTTTTCGCTTGTGCAATACGTTTCAATAAATGCCCCTTCATCGTCTCGTGCTGCTATTGAAAGAACACCATCCGTTAATGTCCAAGTGATAACAAAGGTTCCACTAGACGTGCTCCAACTCCCCTCACCATCATCTTTTATATCGAACACATCGCTAATTGCACTTTGATACTCATCAGATTTAACAAGGTAAAATTTGTTAGTAAAACTAAAACGGGGATCTGCTGGTGTAAGTGTTGGATCATAAATAATGTCATTAATTAATTCATTAATAACATCAGGGTTTTCAGAGCTTATGTCGGCTATAAACTGCGCGGTTAATTGTTTATCTTTTACAAGCTGCAAGGTGTTAGTAATCCCCTCAGGTAATTCCACATTATTGTCCACTACGGCTTTGATCAGAGCGGCAATTTCTAATACGTCGTTAAAATCTAATTGTTTATTCATATCATCAAGTTGAGCTTGGTTTAGTAATCCGTCATCTTCAACTAGCTGATTATTTATGATCACATACTTAGCTGTCGTAACATTTGATACCGTTAGGTTATTATTTTCATCAGCTGTTAATACGCCATCAATACCCGCTGAGCTTAGCAGGCTTTCTCCATCGCCCAAGTACGACTTAAATAACACAGAGTCGAAGTCGTCAGAGCCTTCTGCAGTGACGACGACCATTAAGTCGTCTTCTGGAAACTCAACTTCTAAAGTGTATTTCCCTTGGTTATCAGCGGTTGTTTGAAATTCTAAATGACCTATAACAACCGTGACTAAAGCGTTGGGGATAGGTTCGTCGGTGACAGAACCAGAAATGATTAACTGTTTATTTACTTGAATTAACAAATCCACTTCTTTGGATATCGTTTCTAGCTCTCTGCCGTTATCAAAAGAAACCGACATTTGTAACGTTACCTGTGTATCTTCATCAACATCAGGTGTAACAAAATTTAATAATGCTTGGCCTTGTTCACTTACTTGTGTAAATGAAAGTGGCATATCAAAGCCAACCGGAGCATCAATAATCCCCCAGAAAACTTGCAGTTCGGCAGCATTGGTAGTGGTCTGTTTAATATCAGCTTGGATAGTCCAGGCGGTTTGTTCTTTGATAACATCTTTATTATTGAGCAAAACTTTATAGGCGACCAATTCCTTGACTGGGAATTGATCGTCAAAACCAAATATTTTCTTGGCAGTATCCTTACACCCCTGCAAGGTTAATAAAATAAAACCTACGACGAGTAAGTGTTTGTAAATTGTCATTATACCCTCAGATATTTGAGCTTAGTTGACCTTAATTTAGCTTGATAACAACTAATGTTGATAGCGGACATTACGGCTGAACTACCAATAAACCTAATATTTTCATAGTTTAACTCAAGGGTGGATAATCTACGATTAAAGATCCCAAGCAACAGATAAACCTAAAGCAAAAGCACTGGTAGTCGCAGCGGGTATACTCACCTTACGTTTAATATCGGTACCATCCATATCAGTCACTAAAGTTTTAGTTTGCAACTCACGTTCAGTTAATCGATAAGTAGCAAAGAAACCTAAATTAAAGCCTTTTTTAAACTTGAAAGTATAACGAGCTTCCGTTAAAAAATTGTAGCCTCCGGTTTCATTAAAACTAACATCTGAATTTACGGAGTTGAGGACATCTGTCCAAACCGGTAAACCAATTAAGGCTTTAGCAGAAAACATGTTTTCAGAATTAACCAAAGCACCACTTTCATAAACTAAGCCTGTTAATAAGTTTATATTGGCCACTACCTCTTCTGTGTAACTTGCATCGACGGTAACTAATTGGGAAAGAGATGTAATATTTGAGCGCTTAAATGTGTGCATGGCAAACTCAGCGCCTGCAGCAAACCTTAAATGCTCAGTATATTTAAATTGGATCAGTCCTGTTGTGGTGGCATCTGTGAAAGTGAAATCATTTTTTTGAACATCATTTGTTCCAGAGATATTCATTTCCGGTAAGTCAATATTCATAATCCAAATTTCATCATCCGCTGTCGGTGCAAAAGTTGCACTTGAGTCCATTGAGAAATCAAAAGTATCCGTCACATGATACAAACCACCGGTACGAATTGTCGGGCTGGATACTTGGCCATCGGTGACAATACTAAAAGGTATTTCTCGTCCAAATGCACTCACGCTATCTTTTAAACGCTCTTCATAACTGACGGATTCCATACCAAATGAAAAATAAGAGTAACTGCCAACAGAGTCAACATTCACCGGTTCGTTACTGGCATGTACGTGAGATATCGATGCAAAAACAAGGAGGCTATTGAAAAGTAACTTAGCTTTGTTAGACATAAATTTTTCCACTTAGAATAAAAGTTTTAACTGTAAACAAAAAAGCCACTTAGAAAAATAAGACTAAGTGGCTTTGTTAATTAACGTAAATGTATTATTTACGTATTGCTTTTTTACTTAGTGACTCAGCCGGAGTTTCAGCCGCTGCACTAGCTGTATTAAAAATATTAGCACCAGAGTCGAATGTTTCTTCCAATAGTACTTCATCGTCTTCACCTGACATGTCAGTGACTTTGATATTATCTATTTGAACATTACCTTCAGCTAAACGTAAATCAAGTGTGAAACCTTTAGTTTCAGCGTCCACTTCATCAGCCCAGAACTGCCAACTAGCTTCTCTAACATCTAAGAATAACTCTTTTGACAAGGTCAAAATAGATTCGTCATCTGAGTTAAATACGTTCAGAGTTGCCGTGGTAACGTCATCATCCAAATTGTCAGTGTCATTAGTATCGGTTACAAATGTCCATTCATAACGAACCCATTCACGTTGTGACCAACCTTCACCTTGGCGAATTGCATTGTCCCAGTCATGGTAGAACCAATCTGGTTGTTCGCTAAGGCTGTATATATCTAAGTTATCAGTCGTCCAATTTAATCCACCACCATGGCTTGCAAATAGGAACCAACGATTTGAATCTGTATTTTCTTCAAAATCAGACAATTTGAATATTGGAGACCACTCCCAATCGCCATCGTTGAAGCCATAGTTTTCACCCGCTTCATTTCCAGCAGCACTCATATTGGTACAACTATCATTATCTAGTGGGCCATCAAATTGGCACAAACCAGTTAAGTCCGTGTAGTCATCTGAATTCAAATCTGAAGAGTAATAGCCGTTTTGATATAACGTATTATTAAAGTTTGGAATATCAGCGTCTATGTCGGCTTCATTTACCCAATAGCTATTTCTCCAATCAAATTGAACTTCAACACGCTCATTAGCAGAGTTTTCCCAACCCCAAGGTACGTACAACATATCTTGGGTATTCCACTCAGGAGTATTTCCGTCTTCATCACGCCAATCTCCAAAATCCCAGTAATAGCGAGTTCCAGTGTCTTGATCAACATAATAATCAGCCACTTCTGTTAACACTTCACCATCTTCATCTGGATTTAAAGGGTCCATACCTAGATTACGTCTGTATAGTGTATTTTCACCATCACTATTGGTTTCCCAACGATCAGAATACACATTACCGTCAACATCAACATGGTGATATGGGATTCGAACATAACGTACTTTGTTTTCTTCTGCGTCATCTAAGAAGTAACCATCGTCTACTGAATCACCATCAATATCCGTGATAATTGGTTGGGCAACTCTTACTTCTTTATCTTGATTCCAAGCCGCACGCCACACCGTGTTATTAGACCATTGCCATTTTAATGCATAAGATTTATCAGCCGTTAATTCAAAACCATCATTCCAAGTCCAAAAATTACCATCTGAATCTGCAGGATTAGAATCAACATTGTTCCAATTAATTTGATGTGAATCTCTTAAAAACACTTCCACTTTAAATTTGCTAGAGCTAGGAACTGAATATTCAACTTTATGATTTAACGGATAACCTACATTCGCTAATGTTGTTTCACTGCTTGAATGCCAAGGGTTAAGTTCGTCAACACCAAACTTACCAACTTGGCCGTCCGTAATTCCAGCAACCGCACCGGCAAAACCTGTATACCAACCTTCACTAGGTCTTGTAGTCCACGACCAATTCAGATCAGACTCACCAGATAATAATTGAAAACCTTCAATATCAACGGCTTCGCCATCAATGTTAATTTCATAACTTGAGGCGGTCGTTAATGGATCGGTTGAGACATTAATATTACCTGTTGCATCATCAATAGTGGTTCTGTCTGTATCAAATATCATATGCATGGTACGGTTTAGCCAAATATTTAGGCTTAACGCTACTTCTTCTTTAACTTCATTGCCTTCTTCATCTTTTGTTACGGCATATACTGAAGTGCCAGAATTAACAGAGTTGGTATCCATATATTTACTAAATTCAACAGAGGCCGAATATAAATTCTCTTGATCTGTAAAGTAGTTAATAACTTTAGGGTTATTACCTGTGAAAACACCTGTTGAGCTACCACGTAATACTTCAATATCATCAATTTTATTTGAGTCACCTAACACTGAAGATGTTTGAGTAATTTCTAAGAACTCAGCTTCTGTTTCACCACGTTTCATTGATAACGTATCAATACGTCCAGAAATTGATGTACTTGTATTTTTGTCAAAACCAGTAAATAAAATTTTATCTCCTGATACTTTCCAATTATAGATATCGTAACGTTGTAACCAATCGTCATCTTCAAGTATATCAACACGTTTACCATCAACTAAACGGACAGCACGTATAACCGAACGAACGCCAAAATCTGGGTGTTCTCTGTCTTCAATATAATATGCAAAACCTTTAGCTACTTGTAAATCACGTTGACCATTGTCAAAGAAATTCCAGTATGAGTCCCAATCATCACCAACGATAAACTCCGCATAGGTCGCACCACTGTATGGCAACATACGTTTTAATTTTGCGATAAATAGTGTGCGGTCATTTAAATAACGTTCTTCGATAAATAAACCGTACATAGAGCCGTCATCACCTAAGATGATGCGCTTTGGTGAAACATTCCAATCATTATCAGAAAATATTTTCGTTTCCAATTCAAGAATGTAACGCCCTGGCCCTTCTACTCTTGGTTGTATAAACTTAATACCTGCATCCCAACCGTTCGAGTCTGAATAGATAACTGTGTTTGCATCATCTTTAGCATAAAAGAATTGCCCCCAAGGTAGACTATCTTCTAACGTGAATGTTTCAGGGTTTGTATTAGAAGCATTTTTCACTAAATTCAGACTGTATTGTCCGTTAGCTAATTGGTCATAATATGTGTAAGTGATAGTGTCATTAGGTAATGACATAAACGAGGACACAAAAAAGTTATCAGGCGTTAAGTTTTGACTGGTTCCATCTGGTGAAACTTTACGTAAGCTTTGTGATTCCCAGAAAGTTTGATTAAATTCAAACGAGTCGTTCACACCATCACCATCGGTATCAACTTCGTCCATTTTCTTAGCGATGAAATAAACATTACCATTCGCATCTATCTGTAATGGCTTACGTTTTTGATCACTTAACGTTTTACGGTAATCATCGTTAATACTAGCAGCGACGTAACCGACTTCAACACATGTCCACTCGGCAGTATCAACATTAACTTTAAATATTGCACAGCCTTCCGTCGCTTTAATGAATTCATGGCTATTCCATATATCCTCTTGTGCTAAAGCAAAAAATAACCAAGGCGTTACTTCAACTTCGTCTTCTGAAAATGGATCACTTTCGTCACGAGGTGTCACAGTAACTTCTTCCCAAACAACAGAATAAGAAACGTTCAAGTTATAATCTGATTCAGCAGCAAATTGTAAATCGCCATTTTCGTCAATAACAAAGAAGTTAGACGTTGTATCGTCAGCTAATTTTGCTGCTGCTTGAGCAGAATAACCGGCAGCTTGGATATTTTTAGCTCTTTCTAGTTTAGAAAGTTTTTTACCTTTTTTAGGAGAGTCGTGGAAAACAAAGGTATTTAATTTACGTCCATCTTTTGACATTGCACTTACAATGCCGCCAACGCTATTACCATCGCCTGAAGTTTGAGTCGCAGGATTTTCAGTTGTTACAACAGAAACGGCACCAGAAAGATTAAATGATAAAACATTGCCATCTCCTTCTCCTTCTCCTTCTCCTTCACCACCTGTATTTGGATCCGTTTGGATTGAACTATCATTAGGCGCAAAGTCAGCGTTATCACCAACGCCGTCTCCATCTGAGTCCATTGTTTCTGAACTATCGTCAGGAAAAGCATCTTCTGAATCGGCAACCCCATCACCGTCTCTATCTGAGGGTTGGGTTATACCACCATCATCAGGTGCGTCGTCTCCGCCGCCCCCACCACAGGCTGTTAAAGCGAGTACGCTGCTTAAAGCTAATAACTTTAATAACGATGTAATACTCATGATATCTCCTAGAACATTAATTTATTATTATAATTGTTTTTAATTATAGTTACTGTTTTATTCTAGCCTATTATTCTCCAATTAATAGACATTTATTGGTTTAAATTTTAATTTTTATTTAATGTAAATCAATGATTTATCACAACCACCTCATCTGACCAGAAATATTGGGACAACGAATAAATACAGCGTCAAATTTTATTGGCATTGTTCCTGCTATATCCATACATCAGAATATCCCGCAACAATTTATTGGAGATTTATATGGAATGGGCGTTAGTTTTATTAGTGCTGTTAATTATTACCGTTTCACTCGTGGCTAGTCATTTTATGGACAATAGCAACCCTTATCCCTTTAAAAAGAAAACACAATTATTAACCAGCATTGAACGTGGTTTTTTAGCACTACTAGAGAAAGCGGTTGGTAATGATTTTAAAATTGTTAACCGTGTAAAATTAAACGATATCATTGACCTGAAAGATTCGGTAACTGGCAAAGCTAAACGCTCTGCATTAATGAAAACGTCTTCAAAATATATCGATTACGTTTTGTGTGACCCAAATACATTCCGAATCATTGCTGCTGTTGATTTAGTTAATCACAACAAAGGTGGTCATAAATCTAAACAGGATTGGTTTGTCAATGGTGCGCTAGAAGCTGCTGGTATTCCTCATATTAGAATAAAAGTAAAAGCCGGATATCAAATCGAAGAAATTAGAAATGGCATCATGTACAAGATTGGTAAAAAAGAACGTTCAACACCACCTGAACCAATTATCAAAGGCAATATCCCTAGACGTCCCGTGGGTGCACTGTCCTCTTCACAAATAAAAGCTCAATTGGCAGCACCGGTATTCGCAAAAGCATCATAACGTAATGATTGCGACAAATTAACGTTTGACACAATAGGAGGCTTTGCCTCCTTTTTTGATCCAGTAGATTTTAGATAAATGAGTTAGCTTTCAAACAAGATTATTTTATACTGTGTCAAATTTTTGAATTAAGAATCTAATATAAGGTCTAACATGACTATCGCTATCATAGGTGCAATGGAACAAGAAGTTGCCATTTTAAAAGACAAAATGAACAACCGTGTTGAAACTAAAATCGCCGATTTTGTTTTCTACTCTGGCAAATTGAACAACCAAGATGTAGTACTTGTGCAATCAGGCATAGGTAAAGTAGCCTCTACCATTGCAACCGCATTGGTGATTGAACGATTCTCACCTAAATATGTTATCAATACCGGCTCTGCTGGCGGCTTTGATCCAGCGTTGAAAGTGGGTGACATCGCGGTGGGCAATGAACTCGTTCATCATGACGTTGATGTAACTGCATTTAATTATGCATTTGGTCAAGTCCCTGGAATGCCTGCCACATTTAAAGCCGATGAAACGCTAATTGCCGTAGCACAACAATGCATCAACAACCTTGATGGCATTACCAGTAAAGTTGGTTTAATCGCAACGGGTGATAGTTTTATGTGTGATCCTGAACGTATTAACCAGACTCGTGAACGTTTCCCGACTATGTTAGCGGTTGAAATGGAAGGGGCCGCTATAGCGCAAACTTGCCATCAATTAAAAACCCCTTTTTTAGTGATCCGTTCTTTATCTGATATTGCAGGTCAAGAATCACCAATGAGCTTTGATGCATACTTAGAAGTGGCATCGAAAAACTCATCGGCATTAATGTTGGATATTTTAAGCCAACTTTAATGATTGAATTTATCGACTCGGTTGTATCAATTTACCCAGAATTAATTGCATTAACTCTGGTTTTAATTTTGGAATGGATATTTCCGCTGTCGACCAAATTCACACCGGCATTTACCTTCAATGTTTTAGCAAGCGCCATATCCAATAAAGTGGCGCAATCGGGCACGACCAAACAACAATTATTGGCTGGCTGGTTAGCGTTAGGTACCTATTTGTTTTTAATTGCAACCATCGTTGGTTCAATTCTGTTTGCGGTTACTAATGATGTGTGGACACAAGCCATACTCTTGTATTTTGCGTTGGGGTATCAAACCGTCGCGAACCAGGCAAGTGCAATTCAAACTTGTATTAGTCAAAAACAAAAATCCGCAGCGAAAACCATTTTGTCGCACATCACTGAATTTGATGTGGATAGATTAAGTGAACTGGGCATTAATAAACTCACCCTAGAAAGTGTAATTAAACGTTTTGTTTCTTATTGGTTGATGCCAGTAATAATATTTATCATCTTCAATGGTTTTATCGCTATTTTATATCGAGCGTTATTAGAGGCTTATACGGTATGGCAACCTAAAAACCCTAAATTCAAACATTTTGGGCAAGCTGTATTTAGTATTAAAAATGGGTTTGAGTTTTTGCCTACGTTATTAATAGCCCCAATATATTCGGTTTTTAAATCAAGTCCTTTTTGGTCGCGTTATGTTAGTACTAACAAACACCAATGGCAGCAATCTCAAACATCATCCTTTAATCAATTAGTATGGTTAAGCATTGTTTCCGCAGGGTGTAAATCTGAATTAGCAGGTCCATTAATGTTAAATCAACAAAAGCTAACACGACCACGAATCAACCAAGGCGCCCCCCTATTTCCTTCAGCCATTGGGGAACTTTTAAAGTGGAATAATAGATTTAGGCTAAGCTTTATCTTGTTTAATATTGTGACTATCTCTACATTAGTGTTAACTAATGTAATTTAATAATGGACATAACATGAAATCATTCTTAATCACTATTCTGTCTCTATTCACAACCTTTGCAATTGCAGGTTATGACGGTACTAATAAACTAATCACTGCAAATGAGCTATTACAACAAAAAGACAACTATGTCATTTTGGATGTGCGTTCGGAAGATGAATTTAATCAAGGCCATATTGCCGGCGCCATTAACATCCCTCATTATGCCGTGTTAGATGAGTTAGAACTGCTAAAGTCTATGGATAAACCTATTGTTGTGCATTGCCGCAGTGGAGCACGAGCTTGGAAGGCTGAAAGAATGTTAATGAAAAACGGCGTTAACAACTTAATTCACTTAGAAGGTGACATGTTAAATTGGGTAGAGCAAAACTTACCGCTTATTACCAACCCATGAGCGTTAAATAACTTTCTCAAATTCTATTTTACTCGCATACTAGTTGAATCACCCTCATTCAAACTACATACATAAATTAAAGGGCATTAAATGACGGCATTATATATTGCAGGGATAGGCTTATGTGCGTTACTTGCACAATGGCTCGCTTGGGTCGCGCGCGTACCTGCTATTCTATTCTTATTAGTTACCGGATTATTATTAGGCCCTGGTTTTTCTATTGTTGATCCTGATGCCATTTTTGGTGATTTATTATTTCCTATCATTTCATTATCGGTGGCGATTATATTATTTGAAGGGGCACTCACCCTGCACTTCAAAGAATTAAAAGGCATTGGCAATGTGGTTCGAAATCTCTGTTCAATTGGCATGATAGCAACAGCCATTATTATTGGTTTTAGTTGTTATTGGTTATTAGATGTTGATTGGCGAATTGCCGCGGTAATTGGTGCCGTTCTAGTGGTTACGGGTCCTACGGTAACCGCGCCTTTGTTAAATGCGATGCGACCGACTGAAGAGATAGACCGCATTTTACGTTGGGAAGGCATAGTAATCGACCCTATCGGTGCTTTGTTTGCCGTATTAGTCTTTGAAGCCGTTATGTTATCTGGACACTCAGATATATTTAGCCATACAGCCGTCGCTCTGGTAAAAACCGTTGGACTTGGTCTAACCATTGGTATTATTGCCGGGTATATTACCAACTTAATAATTCAAAAAGAGTGGCTGCCATACAACTTACAAAAATTTGGAGTGTTATCTTTAGTCTTAATTAGCTTTACTGTTTCTAACGCTATTAGTCATGAATCGGGTTTGTTAGCGGTAACGGTTTTTGGTATCTACTTGGCAAATCAAGACGACCTAGAATTAGATTCAATTCTTGAATTTAAAGAAGACCTGTCACAAATATTAATTTCGATTTTATTTATCTTATTAGCCGCACGTTTAGAGTTAAACGAATTACTCTTGTTAGGTCCTAACGTTTTCTTCTTCATGTTAATTGTATTGTTTGTAGCTCGCCCTGTGTGCATTGCATTATCAACCTACAAATCTAGCTTAAATTGGCGCGCCAGAACCATATTGGCTTGGATTGCACCAAGAGGTATTGTCGCTGCAGCAGTTGGCTCTGTCTTTGCCTTAAGCATGAGTAAAGCGGGTATTCAAGGAGCCGATAAAATAGTACCAATCATTTTCTTAGTTATCATCGTCACTGTTGTGCTACAAAGCTTAACGGCGATACCAATTGCTAAGTTATTAAAAATACGTCAAAAACGACCATCTACAGTGTTAATTATTGGTGCTAATCATATTGCCCGAGCGATAGCTAAAGTATTACAAGAGCAAAAAGTAGATGTATATCTATCTGACCCAGCATGGGAAAACTGTCGTCTGGCACGTATGGATGGGTTAAAGAGTTATTTTGGTAATCCACAATCTGCACAAGCTGAACGTTTTTTACCTATGTCGAACTTAAAGACCTTAATTGGACTTTCGCCAAACAGGCATAATAATGCCTTGGGTGTGCAGTATTTCTCTCACATTTTAGAAGAGAAAAACGTGTATTCATTAAAGTCCTCAAGTGCCCACTCTAAAGCGAATAAAGACAGTTTAACCTTTTTATCTCGTCAAAATTTGTTTGGTGAAAATGCATCGTATTCTGTGTTAAGTAGCTTAGTTGCGAAAGGCGGCAAAGTCAGCGCCACTAAATTAGCCGAAGCATTTAACTGGGAGAATTATTTAGAAGTAAACAAAGAAGCTATTCCACTATTTGTGTTACAGCATTTTGATGAAGAAGATTATGTTCGAGTGATCCCATTTACTGTTGGCGGTGAATACGTACCAGACGTAGGAGATATGATCATCGCTATGCAACCTCCAAAGGTAACGATACTCAAGTAATCCTGAATTTGATTGTGAAACAAAGTACAGCTAAAGCTGTACTTTGTTACTTTAAACCCAAATTGAAATACCAATTAATTCGGCTTGGGTTTTTCATATTTAACGGTTAGTGGTAAATAAATAGTATAAGTAACCCCTTTATTCACTTCACTTTCAAGCGTAATGCGTCCTTGTAATGTGGTGGTGACAAGATTGTAAATTAAATGTGCACCTAACCCACTCCCGCCTTGGTTTCTCTTGGTGGTGTAAAACGGCTCAAATATATGTTTGATTTGATCTTCATTCATCCCTAACCCATCATCACGGTATACCATGACAATCTCATTATCATCTTGGGTGACTCTAATATTAATATGCCCTTTAGTTGTAGCTGTAAAACCATGAACTAAACTATTTTGAATTAAGTTAGTAAGTACTTGTGAAATGGCTCCTGCAACTGATTCAAGCGTAACATCACCTTCACAATCAACCGTGATTTCATGAGGCAAAGATTTAAACATAGGTTTAAGTGAGTGCAGTATTTCCTCTATGTACTGTTTCAAATCTAATCGTCTGATGTTCAAGCTGCCTTGATCCACCGCCATTTTCTTAAAACTATTAATTAAGTCAGCAGCCCGTAAACAATTTGACTCAATGATAGAGCAACTATCCCCCACATCTTCTAAAAACTCGGTAAGGTCTTGGGCATTAAGTTGATTTTTCTTGAAGCTAGTTTGAACCCCTTTCGTTAAATGGGATAGGTTTGTGATACCTGTTACACAAACTCCAAGCGGGGTATTTATTTCGTGGGCAACGCCAGCAACGAGTTTACCAAGTGATGCCATTTTTTCTTTTTGAATCAACTCTTTCTGTGTCGCTTTTAATTGCGACATCGTACTCTCAAGTTGTTTGTTTTGTTTTTTAATAAGGCTGATATTTTGCCTGAGTTCTTGTTTTATCATTTGTTGTTCTAAAACAAATAACTTGTGGATGATCACGTTGGTAAGATGTGCGGCGACAAAAGTAAGTAACTTTAGATGCTCAACCGTGTAAATCGTATCTAAGCTGTAACTCTGTACAATTAACACACCATATATTGTATCATTTTTTATAAAAGGTACGCCAATCCAACTTTCACTTAGGGTACCAAGTGCATACTCAATTTTACCTTGTTTCTGTAACTCAAGAATGTCGGCCTTACTTAACCTTTGTGGCTGCTTAGAATTAATTAAGTAAGACGTGAGGCCGGGGCCTAAAGGAACGGTTTGCCCAATAAACCTTTCTCCATCTTTCTCATCAACCACATAATCAAACGTGACTTCTTGTTTATTTTCATCATACAAAGCTATCGCAATATTCTTAATGTCCATTATTTTACTAATGGTCTTATGCACTTTTTGGTATAAAACCTGCGGCGTTGCTTTTTGATTTAATAATTCACTTATGGTTAATAACGCTTGGATGACAGCGTCATTGTGTTCGGTATTATTTTCTAGTTGAGTTAGAGTATCTGAAGACATAATTACAATTTATCCTCACCAGTTAACCTTTCGTTAATGGTCAGAAACTCATCTAAGTTTTGTAAAAATGCATCAACAACTTTAGGGTCAAAGTGTTTTCCTTTTTCCTCTTCCAATAAAGTAATTATTGAATCTAATGGCCAAGGTTCTTTATAACATCGCTTATGTGCCAGCGCATCAAACACATCAGCCACCGCAACGATTCTTGCATAAATGTGAATTTCTTCGCCTTTAAAGTTATTGGGATACCCTGTTCCATCATACTTTTCATGGTGTTGTTGCGAAATAATGGCAGCTGCCTGCAGAATAGGTAATTCAGAATCTTTAAGAATATCGTATCCAATCTGAGTATGTAATTTCATAATGGTAAATTCGTCTGACTCAAGCTTACCAGGTTTTAATAAAATCGAATCTGGTGTCGCAATCTTACCTACATCATGCATTGGCGTAGCTTGTTTAAGTGTATTGCAATCAAATTCAGACAGGTTAAGCTTTTGACCTAACAAGTAACAATAATCAGACATCCTCTTGATATGATTTCCCGACTCTTTAGAACGGGATTCCACCGCATTACCTAAACGTACAAGTAATTCTTCCTGAGTGTTGATGATATCTTGGTTTAATAAAAAGTTATCAAAGGCAATCCCAACACTTCTGCAAAACATGTTTAACATTTGAATGTCTATTTCATGGATATCTTCAAGGCTGATCCCGGTTAAATATAACAAGCTCGACTTTTCAGTGGTTGAAGGAAAATAAGCGACATAAATATTATCTTCAAAGACGCTTTCTTTAATTTTACTTGCTGTATTTAGTAGTTGTATAACCTGTGGGGTGAGTTCACTGTGCTCGGTATCACCCACTTTAGCAATAAGATCATACCCCTGATTTTTTAATTTTGTACCGGCGCCTGCACCAACAGATACATTGACTAGTCCACCATCATTATCAATATGTAAAATACTCATCACTTGCTGTAACAAACCATCAAAAAATGTTTGTAAGTCCTTTCTTTTTAGCATGTCTGAGGTGGCTTCAATAACTTGTTCTAGTCCATGCCTAAACTTACGTTCATACTGACGAGATTCTTCAACGGCAAGAAGATCACGATAAGCTCGCAAAGCGGTAACAACGGTTGTAAATAACTTTTTGCGGTCGAGTTCTGTTTTTTGCTTATAGTCATTAATGTCGTATTCCATAATGACATCTTCCTCAGGCGCTTGGCCTGGCTGACCGGTTCTAAGCACGATTCGACTGAATTTATTTTTTTTAGTTTCTCGTAACCACTTAGCAAAATCCAAACCTGCGTGATCGGTTTCCATCACAACATCTAGGAAAATTAGAGAAAATTCATTTTGTTGATTTATAATTTCTTTAGCTTGTAGGCTGTCGTAAGCACTTACAAATTCTAGGCGTTTCCCATCTAATTCAAACCGCTTTAGTGCCAATTTGGTAATAACGTGAATATCTTCTTCGTCATCAACAATTAATACTTTCCATGTAGGTTTGATATTATTCATTTCAGCAGGAGCGTTATTATTAAACAACATAATGTCCTCTCATGTTTATAACTAACATGATCCTTGTTCAGATATTTAAAAAGTGGGTTGAATTACTTTATAGCGGTTAATTAAGGTTTAGTTAGAAAAGCTGAGAAAGTCAACATTAGCTGAAACTAATATTTGAATGTTTGTTAATTAAAGATCCATACTAAATAATAAGTGTGATGACATAAACAAAGATTATACTGGCTCAATAACCTCATATTCATTAACTGAAAACGATTCCACTAAATTAAAAATGGCTTGATTATTTCCAGCTTGCCTGAATGCATTCAAGCTTTGTTTTGAATGCCAAAGTTCAAATACATTAACTCTATTTGGCTCAATGGAATCCGCGCAAACTGAAAAATCAATACAGTTTTCATTCGCTCTCGCCTGTAAAATAGCTTCGCAAGATTGATGTAAAAACTCTTCACGGTAAGTTGGTTTAATCATTAAACTGCCTGCAACGATAATCGCCATCACGCCACCCATTATTCAAACAAAAAAGCAATAAATGTAAACTAGTGTAATTTGTTTTTTAAGGCAAAAAATAATTCGTTTTCTCGGTCTGCCACATTACAAATACCAAGTAAGTCATCAATAAAATAATTTAGCGCACGCTGCTCTATTTGTCTGATTAAAGATTGCTGCTCTGCCGTTAGCATGTGGTACATAGTCGCTGCACCAAAATCTCCAAATATGATATTCGCCTCATCATCAAACATTGTGTTGTGAGCGTATAAATCACCGTGACAAACTTGGTTATCATGTAAATGCTCAAACACATCTTCCATTTGCTCAACGATTTTAGCGATTTGTTTTATATCTAACGAAAAACCAGCAGGAAATGTATCTCTTGTACAAGTCTCTAAACTAGGAGGTAACCCCAAATTTGCAAAATATTCAGGGATTAAATTCATGATCAAGGCCAAATAACCATCATCATTTACTTGCGCCAAAGACTTAATCAAATTTGGATGATTACCTGTTTTTAAACAAACTTGTAATTCATCTTCCGGATAACCGTCGCTGGTCACTTGGCCTTTAAATACCTTTACCGCAATATCTTCAGGGAACTGCCTTTGTTTATCTTTCCATGTTGCTCTTGAAATCACACCAGATGCCCCCTGCCCCAATATATTGTGCAAAACAACACTTGATGCAGGTAAGATGGGAACACTGTCTACCTTAAGCGTAGAGCGACTAAAGGGATTACCTGAAAAGGCAAACCAAGCAAGATTAGGCAAGTTCAATAATTGAACCGGACATTCAACTAAGTTATTAGCAGATATACGAACTAACTCCAGATTCTGAAGCTTCGACATAGTCAAAGGTAAATGCGTTAACTTATTGCCCGCCAATGCCAGCTTCTGTAATAAAGGCCGTTCACCTAAAGCTTCCGGTAACTGCTCAATCTGATTCTCAGTTAAAATCAACCAACGTAACTTAACGGGCAACGAACTAGCAGGTACATGTTTGATTTGGTTTGCCTTAAAACCAATCATCTCCAGATTGTCACACCGACCAAGCACTTCCGGTAACGTTTCAAAGCTATTGTTTGAAGCAAAGATAATTTTAAGCTTAGTTAACTGCACGAGTTCAGATGGCAAACTGGTTAATTGATTATTAGATAAATCCAACACCTCTAAGCTGTCTGCTAATGACAAGATCTCAAGTGGAAATTCAGTTAAGTTTTCAGACAGTGTTAACTTTTTAATACCAAGTAGTTCACCTGATTTTAACTGAGAAAGAGTATGCATTGTTTATTCGATTCCAATTTTAACGAGCTATTAACACTTAAGGGAGCGCTAGAAATGAAAAAGCCAGAAGGCTAATTTAGCAATTCTGGCTTTATTGGTTCTTAATGAACCTTATAATGGTGCGGATGGAGAGACTTGAACTCTCACGCCTTGCGGCACAGGCACCTCATGCCTGCGTGTCTACCAATTTCACCACATCCGCAAATTTTTTAGTTTACAGGTACGTCTGTAGACTTATTCTCTGCAGCTGGCGTTACTGGAACATCTGAGTCTGCATTATTGATTGCTGGCATATCAGTTTCAGGAGCTGTTGTTTTAGTTTCAACAGGAACTGAAAGGTCATTCCAATCATCTTCAGCTTTGATTGTATTTGACGTCATGCCACCTAAGAAGATGCTGATGACAAAAAACAAGGTTGCTAATATAGCGGTTGTTTTAGTTAAAAAGTTACCAGAACCATTTGAACCGAATAAAGTTGCTGAAGCACCAGCACCAAATGAAGCGCCCATATCTGAGCCCTTACCTTGCTGGATTAACACTAAACCTATTAATGCTAAAGCGACTACTAAATAAACTACAATTAAAATTTCGTACATGCTTGTTTCCTAAGCTACTGCGTTTTCACAAATTTTCATAAAAGAGTCAACATCTAAGCTAGCGCCACCTATAAGGCCGCCGTCGATGTTGTCACTACCAAATAATTCTTCACTATTGTCAGGGTTTACACTGCCGCCATATAAAATACGTGTTGTATTTGCCAGTTCATGATTATAACCAGCTAATATTTGGCGAATACCACTGTGAACATCTTCTGCTTGTTCACAACTGGCTGTTTTACCTGTGCCTATTGCCCAAACAGGCTCATAAGCAAAAACTAAACTATCAGAGAATGAAGGAAGTACATCTAATACTGCTTTAACTTGGCGAGTGATCACGGTTAAAGTTTCGCCTTGTTCTCTTTCTTCGTCAGTCTCACCTACACAAATGATAGGAATTAACCCTGCACTTAATGTAGCTTTTACTTTTTCTGCTACTACGTCATCCGTTTCACCAAACAAAGATCTTCGCTCTGAATGACCAACTATTACGTAATAACAATTAACATCACGTAACATTCTGCCGGAAACTTCTCCGGTAAACGCCCCTGATTCTTGGCTCGCTATATTTTGAGCTCCTTTTTGGATACTCGACGTTTCTTCACTTAAGTATACAAATGGAGGACAAATCACAGTTTCTACTTGTTCAGCGTCTAACGTTTGTAAACGTTCGACCATGTTTGTTAGTAGTTCTCGGTCGCCATTTAATTTCCAATTAGCTACAACTAGAGGTAATCGTGTGGACATTAAATCTCTCCTAGTTTTTAGGGGCGAGATAGTATCTAACCTCGCCAAAAGTTACAAGAGATGCTTGGTCTTATTATTAGAAAATTATGAGAATTCCGTTACTTTTTGCGCTACTTTTTCTGCAACGCTTATTATCAAGTCAGAATCTTTGCCTTCAGTCATAACTCGGATCAAAGGTTCAGTGCCTGACTTACGAATTAAAATGCGACCAGCCTCACCTAATTCTACTTCAGCTTCGGCGATAGCAATTTTCACTTCATCTACTTCTAGTGGGTATTTATTGTCTGATACACGTATATTAATTAACTTTTGTGGGTATTTTTCCATGCCTGATTTTAACTCAGACAAACTCATTCCAGTTTCAACCATAGCAGCAAGGACCTGAATGGCCGATACCACCCCATCACCAGTCGGAATATGTTCCAAATTAATAACATGACCTGAACTTTCACCGCCAATTGACCAGTTATTTTCTTTTAATAACTGCATGACATAACGGTCACCTACTTTGGCACGTTTAAACGGAATGCTTAGGTTCTTAAGTGCAACTTCTAAACCTAAGTTAGACATCAAGGTACCAACAACGCCGCCATTAAGTTTGCCCTGTTTTAAGGCGTGTCTTGCAATAATAAATACTAATTCATCACCGTCGACTTCAACACCATTTTCGTCAACCATAATGATACGGTCACCATCACCATCTAACGCTAAACCAACATGTGCGTTTTCAGCTTTAACTATTTTTTGCAAAGCGGCAGTATGGGTCGCACCGCACATTTTATTAATATTCAATCCATCTGGCTGATTGAAAATAGGGATGACTTTAGCACCTAGTTCTGAAAAGACTTCTGGAGCAATGTGATAGGTAGCGCCGTTAGCTGAATCGACAACTATCTTCATGCCTTTTAACGTATCAGGGGCAAATCGGCTTTTACAAAACTCAATATATCGTCCCGCAGCATCGTTAATACGGAAGGCTTTACCTAAAAGCTCAGAACTAACACAAGTGATGTCTTGTTCTAATAAGTCTTCAATTTGATATTCAATCTCATCCGGTAATTTGGTGCCATCTTTTGAGAAAAACTTAATACCATTATCATAATATGGATTGTGAGAAGCACTGATAACTATACCCGCATCGGCTCTGAAGGTTTTAGTCAAATAAGCAATAGCCGGTGTCGGCATAGGACCTAATAAACCAACATCAACCCCCGCGGCGATCAAACCAGCTTCAAGAGCAGTTTCAAGCATATAGCCAGATATACGAGTGTCTTTACCTATTAATACTTTTCTATTGCCGTTTTCAGCAAATACTTTCCCTGCAGCCCAACCTAGTTTTAATGCAAATTCAGGGGTAATTGGTGGTTTACCAACCAAACCACGTATTCCGTCAGTTCCAAAGTACTTCTTACTCATTTTCTACTCCATATTTCATCGCATTAAATATACGAACAGCATGTTTGGTTTCTTCAACATCATGTACACGAACGATATCCGCACCATTGTTTAGCGCTAATGTAGCCGCGGCAATACTGCCGGCAAGGCGTTTATCTATATCAAGCTCGAGCAAGTTACCTATCATTGATTTACGCGATAGACCAACTAATACAGGACATTCTAATTGTTTAAATTTTTCTAATTCAGCCAAGAGCTGATAATTATGTTTTAAGGTTTTACCAAAGCCAAATCCTGGGTCGATAATTATTCTGCTTTTATCTATACCCAAAGTGTCACAATGATCAATTCGCTCTGAAAAGTACGTCATTATATCATTAACTAAATTGCTGTATTGAGGATTTGTTTGCATGGTCCTCGGCGAGCCTTGCATATGCATAATACAAACGGGCACATCCGACTCGGCAATAACCTTTAACACGCCTTCACCTTCCAGCCCACAAACATCATTAATTAAATCAACACCTGCCGTTATACCCGCTTGCATCACTTGCGCTTTACTTGTATCTAACGATACCGCACAACCAAAGCGAGACTTTATCGCTTCTATCACTGGAATAACTCTATCTAACTCTTGCCCCACTGGCACTTCTGGGGCACCAGGGCGAGTTGACTCACCACCGATATCAATGATGTCAGCACCTTGCTGAAGCATCAACTCAGTTTGCTGTAAGGCCATATCAAAGTTAGCAAAACGACCGCCATCAGAGAATGAATCAGGGGTTACATTGAGTATACCCATCACGAGAGGACGCAAGATGTTTTGAAGGTTAATTTTATTCATTTAGCTATTATTTACTGTGATATCATTTATATAAAAAAGGCTCCTTTCGGAGCCTTAACTAATTTGGGGCTAGCTAATTAGTCAGCAGATTTTGACTCTGGCTCATTAGCCGATGATGCTTTTGGCTCATCATCGTTTTTTGATTCTGGTTTAACTTCAGGCTTTTTGTCTTCAGTCCAACCAGCAGGTTCACGAACTTCAACTCTATCCATCAAATCATCAATTTGTTTAGCGTCAATCGTTTCATACTTCATTAATGCATCTTTCATTGTATGCAGTATGTCCATATTGTCTTTTAAGATTTTCTCAGCACGTTCATAGTTACGGTTAATAAATACTTTTATTTCTCCGTCAATGGCTTTGGCTGTCTCATCAGACATATGTAACGATTTAGAAGATGTACGGCCTAAGAATACTTCACCTTCTTCTTCAGCGTATAACATAGGTCCCATTTTTTCAGATAGGCCCCATTGCGTTACCATCTTACGAGCGATATCAGTTGCACGTTCGATATCGTTTGATGCACCCGTTGATACTTTATCAGCACCGTATATCAATTCTTCAGCGATACGACCACCATATAAAGAAGATATTTGGCTTTCCAAGAATTGTTTGCTGTGTGAGAAACGGTCTTTCTCTGGTAAGTACATAGTTACACCAAGCGCACGTCCACGAGGAATAATACTTACTTTATACACAGGGTCATGATCTGGAACCATGCGACCAACTATAGCGTGACCCGCTTCATGATATGCCGTCATTTCACGTTCACTTTCGCCCATAACCATAGATTTACGCTCTGCGCCCATCATGATCTTATCTTTGGCTTTTTCAAAATCTTGCATATCTACTAAACGTTTATTACCACGAGCAGCAAATAGCGCAGCTTCATTAACTAAGTTAGCTAAATCGGCCCCAGAGAAACCAGGAGTACCACGAGCAATATAACTTGGCTCTACATCATCAGATACAGGTACTTTACGCATATGTACTTTAATAATTTGTTCACGACCACGAACGTCTGGCAACCCTACCGTTACTTGACGGTCAAAACGACCAGGTCTTAATAATGCTGGGTCCAACACGTCAGGTCTGTTAGTCGCGGCAATAACGATAATGCCTTCATTACCTTCAAAGCCATCCATTTCAACTAACATTTGGTTTAGTGTTTGTTCACGTTCATCATGACCACCACCAAGACCCGCGCCACGTTGGCGACCTACCGCATCGATTTCATCAATGAATATAATACAAGGTGCTGCTTTTTTAGCTTGTTCAAACATGTCACGTACACGTGATGCACCAACACCCACAAACATTTCTACAAAGTCAGAACCAGAGATAGCAAAGAAAGGTACTTTAGCTTCACCAGCAACCGCTTTAGCTAATAAGGTTTTACCCGTACCTGGTTGGCCTACCATTAATACGCCTTTAGGAATTTTACCGCCTAACTTTTGGAATTTTGCAGGTTCTTTTAAGTAATCAACTAACTCTTGTACTTCTTCTTTTGCTTCGTCACAGCCAGCAACATCTTTAAATGTTGTTTTGATTTGATCTTCGCCCATTAAACGAGCTTTAGATTTACCAAACGACATCGCGCCTTTGCCACCGCCGCCTTGCATTTGACGCATGAAGAATATCCATACACCAATCAATAGAAGCATTGGGAACCAAGATATTAAGATTTGTCCCAAAATTGAACGTTCTTCTGGCGGAACACCAACAACACGTACATTTTGTTTAATTAAATCATTTAATAAATCTGGGTCATATGGTGTTGGAATATAAGTTTCAAAACGTTCGCCTGAACGTCTTAATCCTGTCACTTTACGATCTTCGATTTTAACTTCACGGATCAGACCTTGCTGAACATCTTGAATAAATTGGGTGTAGTTTGAATTTGAATCTTCAACGCTGTCAGGCACTATATTTTGAAAAACCGACATCAAAACAACGGCAACAACCAACCACAACAATAAATTTTTTACCATATCACTCAAAGGGAAAACCTCTAGTCAAATAAATTAAAAGAAGATTACTATAATTTGTAACCTGTCGCCACCAAATACACTTCACGAGATCGTGCTCTTGAAGACTCTGGTTTACGAATTTTTACTACTTTAAATGCTGATTTCACATCAGCCATGAATTGATCAAAACCTTCGCCTTGAAACACCTTTACCACAAACTTACCATTTTGTTTTAACACTTGATGACACATGTCTAAGGCTAACTCAACTAAATACATAGATGTTGCTTGATCAACGGTATCATTACCACTTAAATTTGGCGACATATCTGACATCACTAAATCTACATTTTTACCACCAATACGGCTTAACAACGCATTAAGTACCGACTCTTCACGAAAATCACCTTGTAAAAAGTCAACACCCGCCATGGAATCCATTGGTAAAATATCACAGGCAACCACAGTACCGTTATCACCTAATTCGTTTACAACGTATTGACACCAACCTCCAGGGGCAGCTCCTAAATCCACCACAGTATCACCGGGTTTCATTAACTTATCTCTTTTTTGTAACTCTTCAATTTTGAAATAAGCGCGAGAACGAAGTCCTCTTTTATTTGCTTCTTTTACGTATTTATCGTTTACATGTTCCTGCAGCCATTTCTTGCTACTGGCCGACCTACTATCTTTTGCCATGCTCTTTACCTAATAAAATGCGCTTATAAATTGGTAATAACCTAAAGGTGGGGTAGAATAACGGTAATTCAAGTAATTATCATTGTTAAATTTGTGACAAAATGAATCTTAGTAAAAAACAAATCCAATTTTTAAAGGGCGAAGCCCATTCTTTAAAGCCAGTTGTACAACTGGGTAATAATGGTTTCACTGAAGGCGTATTAGCTGAAATTGAAAATGCACTCGCTGTGCATGAATTAATTAAAGTTAAAATTCCAAGTGAAGACCGCGAAGAACTACAATTATACGTCGAAGCTATCGTTAGAGAAAGCAAAGCAGAAAAAATCCAATTAATTGGCAAGACGCTTGTTATTTTCAAACAAAGTGAAAACAAAAAGATTGAACTACCGAAAAAATAACGGCCTTAAGTCAGTTATTTTTACATTTAAAAAACCAGCGTTTAGCTGGTTTTTTTATGCTCCAATATATATCAATATCAGACTTGGTTAATCTGTTAATAAAAAAGGAGCCTAATGGCTCCTTTTTATCGTTAAACTAAGTTAGTCGTTCAAGTTCACAACTTACTTTTTTAACCGTCTACGGAATGCTGCAAAACCGCCAAGTAATGTAACCAAAGCATAACCAAAAGATAATCCTAAGAAACCTTTATCTTTCTTCTCTTTTTTCTCTTCAGTTTCTACCACAACTTCAGACTCAACATTACTAATAATAACCGATACCTCTGCTTCGTCAGTAGCAGTGCCATCTGACACAGTAACAATAAAGGTTAACGTCGTATTTTGGTCAACTTCTGGTGCTGTAAATGTTGGCATATCGCTAGCTTCATCACTCAAGCTCACTGAAGGACCCGCGGTTTGTGTCCACGAATACGTTAATGTATCACCATCAATATCACTTGATGAACTGGCATCCAATGTCACTACTTCTGACTCTTTTGCATTTGCAGCATCAACAGAAGCAACTGGCGCTGTGTTAACTTGCACAAATACGGCAGGGTCAACTATTACCCCGTTCACAGTACCATCCGCATCATTAACACCACCGTCTACTATCATCAGCTTAACGCAATCATCGCCTGCGGTTAAGCCCGTAGAAAAATCAGTAGAGGTTAATGCAGAACATGAACCATCACTAGATTTGGCAGATAAAATACTGTTACCATTTTCTGTGCTAAATTTACTCCAAGAGCCGTTTTTAGCTAGTTTACGGTATTCAACATTAGCCGGTAATGCAGTACCTAATGGAAGAACGAGTGATACCGTTGCGCCAGGGTTAGCACCTGAAATGATGAAATCCACAACCGGAGTAACATAAGACTTCACATCAGCATCAGTTTGCACTGAACTATCTGCAGCCATTAATGTTTCAATATCAATGCCTAAGTCGTTTGATAATCCCTGCTCAACGGTTTTAAGTGTATGACCTAATGACAGAGTTAACCCGTCATCGACTGTCGCAGTAGATGTACCAAATGTTTGTTGATTGGAGGTTAATGACGCATCATCAAGATAGTCTGGTATACCATCGTTATCCGAATCACCAAAACCTTCGTCGATGTCAGACACTCCATCACCATCAGAGTCAGTGTCCGTTAACGTAGGAAGTTGCTCTGCCATGAATACAGATGTTTCAATTTCAACATTAAACTTATCTACGGTATTGGTTTCACGAAGTTTTATTGTGAATATATTTTCACCTACTAGTAAGCTAGATATATCCAACGCGATGGTTGCGGACTCAGTGACAGCCCCATTGTGAATAATTTCATTTTCACTGTTTGAGATAATGATGGCATGTTTACTTAACAGGTCGGCATCTTCAACTGTCACCATTAAGGCTACCGACTCGGCATTTTCATCTGCATGCAGAGATGGTTTCCCGTCAACTAACACTGAAGCCGATACCGATGGCATTACATTTTCAACAACATTGACTGTAATAACCTCTGCATCAATATGTGCATTCACAGCTGAAATAAACTTAACCGTATATTCACCAGCAGTTAAAATTGGATCTAACACCAATTCACTCGTTACACCTGAGTTAATAATTAAATCGGTCGATTCAGCGACGAGACCATTTCCTAACTCCACTTCTATTTCAACATTATAGTTAGCTGGAGCACCAGACAAGATTACCGGTATTGTCACTTCTTTACCGACTAATGCAGTTATGCTAGATGCAAACGTAACCGATGGCACAACATCAACAAACACATCAATTGTATTCGTTGCTGTATTGCTATTCGTTAACGTAACCGTAACTTGGTGTTTACCTGAAACCAATTCAGCATCACCGTCAACTGTAATACTAATACCGGCCAATTCTTCAGTTGCTATAACCGACTCAAGTGACGATAAAATTGCAGTTAGTTCGCCAGTTGAATTAATCGATATAATATTTTCAGTTAATAAATCAGCGGCAATTTGTAAATCAATAAATGTATCTGTGTTGTCACCAATACCATCTAAATCAAAGTCATCCCACTCAGTTTTGTCTGTTGGGAAACTATCAAGTGAATTAACGACTAAATCACCATCAATATCCGTATCTAAGTCATCTGTGACATAATCACCATCTAAATCATTTAACGGTGAGTTATCTTCTGTATCAAGAATGCCATCTCCGTCATCGTCAGTATCAGTATTGTTACCAATATTATCGCCATCCGTATCTAACCACTCTGCAACATCCGTTGGGAATGCATCGATTTCGTCTGGACGACCATCACCATCTGTATCGGTAATGCTAATCACTTCAGATGTTTTGCTGTTTAAATTCTGTTCATTATCGGTATAAGTCACAGTAACAAAAATATTTTGATTCACATCCGCATCTGTATAGGTATAACTTTCAGCAACCGCACCTTCAATCGCGACATCGTTACGATACCATTGATAAGTTAAACTAGTGCCTAATGCGATACCATCTAAGTCAGTGACAAATGCCAAACCTGTGGTGGTTAAAATGTCTTCACCAGCAGAAACTAATTTAATCTCACCTTGTGGTAATTGATTTTGTTTTAATACATTAATATTCACTTTAACGCTTGAATATGTATTTGTATTATCAACCACTGCAAATGAGAATGTATCCGGCCCGTAATAACCAGCCGTTGGTGTATAAGTGAATGTTTTGCCGCCATCGGCATCAACAATATCGAGTGTTCCATGAGAAGCACTTAGTTGTTCAACCCAAGTTAACGTCGCACCGTCATCACTGTCATTCGCTGTGAATGTCCAACTAGCGCTTTTGTTTAAATCCAGTGAAACATCAAACTCATTACCAACGACACCATCATACGTCACTGTCGGTGTTGCACTATTGGCAATTGAATATAACTCTTGACCATTTTCTCCGGTATTTACAAAATATAATTTATTGTTAATCACGGTTAAGCTTTTAACGGTTGAGCTGGCTGTACCTTCACTTAGCTCAAACGCTAACTTAGGGGTATAAGTTGTATCACTTTTATCCAAATACCAAATTTCTATCCCTGATAAACGAGTAACATCATTACCTTCTTCATCTTGTTCAGTCACTGTACCAGTAGCAGCAAAGTACAAACGTTCACCAAAAATAGTAAAACTTTCAGGTGAAGCATTGCTCGACCCTTCCGCTAGATCGGTCACATTTATCAACTCACCATCTGATGAAATGGTAACAACCTCTTTACCTTTATCCGTTAACGTTCCTTCGCTGTCATACTTTTTATAATCCGCTTGTAAAAAAAGCTTTTCATCGAAAATAACAAAATTTGAAGGGTTTGAATCTCCATACCTCATGTTAGTCCCGCTATTATTGTAATCATTAAGATCAATACGGCGCGGGTTAGATGTCAACCTATCTAATTCAGTATTATTTGAAGTCATATCTGTGATTGCTGCGGTTGTATCCAACATCCACAACTCTCTACCACTAGTTCCTGCTTCATTTGACTCATTTTGTGCATTGAAGAAAATTTTGTTTCCTAAACTAATAATTTGGTCAACTTTTTCATCATTCCCTTTGGTTTCAGTATCCGGGTAGATATCCACCACAACTTTAGGATTAACACCAGATTCAATTGCGCTCGTATCATCAAAAACAAAAAGACTCTGTGTATTGCTTGTTCCAACGGTCACATTAGAAGCAAAATACAACTTGCCATCAGAGTGCGTTACCGGCGTATATACTTTATTTACTTTTGTTCCAGCAAGTTCACCAAACGCCAAGGTAGCTTGATTATTAGCACCTAAAACATAAACTTGTTCGCCTAACTCATTATCTATTTCTGCTTGGAAATATAATTTGCCATTATGAGTGAAAAGACTTTGAGGCGCGGCATTTTCTGAGTCGTCCCTAAGATCAATAACACTGATTTGATGATCTGAGCTAAGAACATGAATTTGTGTATCGGTAAAATCTGTACCTGTGTATTGGGCTGTGTTAGCCGTGAAATACAATTTATTGTCAAATACATGTAAGTTTGAAATACCGTTATTAGCATAAGATAGTGACGTAACCATTTCTGGTTTACCGTTATTTATACGCCAAACCTGACCATTATTGATGCCATCATTAGCAACAAAATATGGCATATTGTTAAATAGAACTATTTCCCCAGGACTACTACCTGCCGTAACTTTATTGATATCAAAGGCAACTTCTGGTGCAAGCTCGCCTGATTTAATAAATAACTCAGACCCTGTATTTTCAGTATCACCAATAAAGTATAAATCCGAACCTAATGCTGTAATTTCCTCAATTGACGAAGATGAATTTGAATCTAATAAATCTATAACCGCAGTACCTGTAGCTGATGATAACTTGTATAAATGAGAAACGTCTGAACCAGACTCAGCATCAAAGGCTCGGGCATTAAAATAAAGAGCGCCATTAACCACATTTAATGATGTTGGATTGGTTTGGCAACCTAAAACTTGATCCACTAATCCCTCATCCGGCGTTGCTATTTTATATGTACACTGACCTGGGATTTCGTGTGCCATAGATGGTTCATTGACCCCATCATAACGCCATAATTCAGTACCAGCATCACCAACCGATGCACTAAAAAATAAGTGGTCTTCAAATACGATGACATTTTGTATATTTGGGCTGCCCTCTTCTGACTCTAAATCTTTTACTAATAAAACACCTTCATTAGTTTGAAAGCTGTAGAGCTCAGTTCCTTTGCCGTCACCGCTATCCGCTGTGAAATACAATTTATTATTAAACGATATTAAGTTCGAAACTGAACTATCAGCGGTAGACGTTGCGGTTTTTACCGTGCTATTAATATCAATAACTTTTAAATCAGTTCCATCATAAATCAATAACTCTTTACCAAAGTCAAAACTTGCATCTGATACGTCATCACCTGTCACATCAAGATCAGGTTTATTTACATCTGCAACAAGGGCTAACTTCTCAACTCCCCCATCATTAAATACAGTTAACTCAACAGGTGATGAACTAGCGGTACTGCGATAGTTTGCAATATTTGCAACTATTGTTGGTTCATTAACAAAGTCATATTCATATAATTCATACCCCGAAGAAACCGAGGCCGAGAAATAAAGTTTGCCGTTATAATAAGTAAACGTTTTAGCACTAGAGCTGCCACTGCCGGCACGAACATCCACTAATACCGGAGCAAGTTTACCATCAAAAACATAAAACTCTTTACCTGCAGCATTGCCTTCCGAGTCAGTTGTATTGGCACCAATTATCAATCGATTATTAATTACTTTTAGCTCTGTAGGAGTCGTTGCTTTAAACCCTTCAAATATTGCACTGAGCTTAACGGGCTGTCCGTCAACCACCGTATATAGCTCTTTGCCAGAACCATCATTTGCCACAAAGTACAGTTGATTTTTAAACACAGTCAACATTTCTGGTGTTGAACTTTCGGTCGTTCTATTTAAGTCAACTTCGAGATTGTAAGTATCTGCAGCAGCATAACTACTAAACGCAGTAGTAAGACCCAAAGCGATCAACGAGCGCTTAAAGCCTTTTTGAATTTTTAACATAACTATTTCCTATTCACTTGTTGTTATAACCCAACATCTTGTGCGTTGGTTTGAATGGGCAAACACGTTTTTTTTATTAATATATATGATTTGTAATGGACAAAAATTACGCTCACCCTAGCTATGTTTTATAGCAAGCTAACGAAGGTGTCCAAGTATGCTTTGTAGCGATTTGTACATTGGAAATAACCAATTATTTCATAGTGTTAGGCAAGGTTTTTTATAATTCAGGCATGATCAAAACAGGAGTAACCAACAAAGGTCACTCCTGTTTCTGGTGTTATTTTAAGTTTTGTTTTACCTCAATTCACCTTAAGCGGTTGCGTTCTCAAATGTTAACATCGTCAGGTTTTCTTTATTTTGTTGTCCTATAGCCATTGGGCAACGGACATTAGGTAACATAGTTAAATCAAACAGCTCACTGATTGGGCCATCCAATCTAATCCACTCTTCAACCACTTCTGTCTCTAAATTAATTATTTGCACACCACACCATGCGGCAGAGTCTTTATCTGATAAATTTTTATCAAGGTCTAAACCTTCAAAACGTTCATAACGAGGTTTTGATAAACCAACCACTGCATACTTGCCATGAATGGCTAAACCACGTGCAAAACCAGGACAAAATATCTTAGGGACAAACGACTTAGTCTTAAAGTCAACATAACCTAAGTACCCCGTACCCGAATTTAATACCCACAATTTACCGTCAGCCCAACGAGGTGAGTGCGGCATTGAAAGTCCTTCACAGACAATTTCGTTTGTCTCAACATCAATAATAATTCCACCGTCATGACGGCGTTCACGCCAACCATCTATGGTATCCGCTTTACAAACTGCAGTGACGTATTTAGCTTTGCCATCTACCATGGCTAAGCCATTCAAATGACAACGGTCTTCTGGTACTAATTTACTGATAAATTCTGGTTTCCAAATAGCTTTAAAACTATGTGTCACCGACGGTACAGCTAAACAGTTATACTTAGTATTAACAAAAATAATAGTGCCATCTTTTTGAATACCTAACTCATGAATATCTACTTCACCCGTAAATTGTGCATTTCGTGGCACATAACATTTATCAAACATCTTATTGGCAACTTGACCTTGTTGCAGCACATTTTCAAAACGCCATACTTGGTATAGACCGCCCATGTAAATACGTTGTTCATTACCAACAATCCCCATAGCTCTTTGAAAAACACGTTCATGAAAAGATACTCGCCCTTCAGGATCGGCACCTATAAAGTACACTCGACCAGACTGATAAGACGTGAATGCCAACGCCGTTTTATTGTTTACTATCCAATTTGCTAGACCTTTAGAGCAGGATTTTTTGACTTGTTCTACCGGTTTAGTTTCAGGGGTTTCAGTAGACTCAGCGGGTAAGTCGATTTGTTCATCTGCTGGCGTTGTATTTTCATTTACTTTTGCTGCAGTCGCTTTTACCGTTTTTTTTGCGGCTTTTGGTTTAGCTGCTTTTTTAGGTGCGGCACTTTTTGTCGTTGTGCGTTTCGTTTTAGTTGGTGCTTGTTCTTGCTCCACGTTCAAACTTTCAGATTTGTTATTGTCAGCCATAAAAACCTCTGCACCGATAATAGTGCTTTGCTAGAAGAGTATCTTGACGTGATTAACATCGATAGACACGGGAATATTGTTCAATTCTAACGTTAAGCCAACGAGTTTTGATAGGTTCTACAGCCCCCTTTCGAGTAGCATTTTGTACAGTTCAAATGTCTAACGCATAAAAAAGCCAGTAAATACTGGCTTTTTGTCAGGTTGGGATATGTTTAAGCTTATTCTGAATCGTCCGTTACGTTACACGTATCATCTTCATCTGAGTCGGCTTCTGACTCACACTCTTTTTGTTCATAAAAGAATTCTGTTTTCCATTCAACCCCTTTAACCATGTTATCTATAGGCATAAAGGTCCAATTTTCTATGGCTGTAATGATAGGTTGAGCAAAAATTTGTACTTCTTCGCTTGATGCTGAATACAGTGTCACATTTTTAGTTTTACCGTCAGTCGTTACATCAAATTTTAATGTTAATGCACCTTCAACTTTATCTTTAAATGCACTGGTTAACGCCTCACCTTTATAAGTTGGACGTTCATAATACCAAAAAGATAAACCGTGTGATTTCATTTGGCTTTGACGAGCTCGGCGGTAGTCGGCTTTTACTGCATTACGGCAAACTGAAAATTTTTCAAATTTGCTGCAATCAGGTGCTTGCCATTGTTCTACCTCTACCTCACTTGCGTTAGCAAATGAGATTGAGCCTAATACAGACATTACTAATATTAATTTCTTTAACATAATTATTCTCCTAATGTTCCTTCATAGAGATTAAATGGTAATTCTGGATCACCCTCTGGAACACACTCTGCAGCAGTTGCTGGTGGATCCATAGGATTACCACTACCAATATTACGATCTAAAAAGTCAAACATACGACACCAAATTTGTTTGCGACTTTCAGCCTTTCTAGCTCCATGCCCAGCTCTTGGAATGGTTAATGTTTCGAATCTATGTCCTTTTTCAATAAGCGCGTCGCGCATAACTTCAAAGTTTTTGAAATGGGCACGATAATCACGCTCACCATGCATTAAAAATACGGCTGATTTGATTTTATCCGCATTAGGCGCAGGCGATTGAGCTTTACGTTTCTCATAGGTGTCACCAAGTGCCCAATTAAGATAATTAATACCTGATTCACGCAATGCAACGTCACCCGTTTCCATCATGACATTTAAGTCATAAACACCAACATAACCAATCGTACATTTGTATAAATCTGGTTCACGAACCACGCCCATCAAGCTGGCATAACCACCGTAAGAAGCACCATACATACAAATACGTTCTTTATCCGCGATGCCTTGTTGGATGGCCCAATGTGTTGCATCGGTTAAATCGTCTTGCATCTCAAGTCCCCAATGACCGTACCAGTCATATAAAAACTCTCTACCAAAACCACCAGAACCACGATAATTTACGGCTAATACTGCATAACCTTCGTTGGCCAGTAATTGATGCTCAGTTAAGTAGCGCCAGTAATCTCGTATACCATGTGGACCACCATGAGTGAGTATGATTAAAGGTAAGTTTTTAGATTTTCCTTTAGGTAATGTCAGCAAAGCGTTTATTTCTAGACCATCACGTGCATTGAAGCGCACGGCATGCATTGGTGCCATCTCTTGTGGTTTAATCCACTCTGCGCGATTTACTAAAAACTTTAATGAACCATCAAATTGGTTAAATATGTAATATTTTCCTGGATGAACGTCGCTCCGCACATGTACTAACCATTCATTGTTATCCGCTGTTTTAGAGCTTATTTGTATGATTGAATGTTTAAACGTCGCTTCCATTTTTTGCTGGATTTGAGCATAGTAATTATCTTTATCTAAATAGATGGTTTTTGGATAATCAGGATTAACCGTAACACCCCAGATATTTCCATCCTCATCTTTTAAGGTCTGGCTATAGTCTACTTTTGGATGACGATAAACTAACTTCATTTCACCCGTTTCTACATTTAGTTTCATTAAACCCGTTGTTGGCGCATCAATGGTATCTCGGTAAAATAAAAACTTACCATCACTGCTATACGCTAGAGGGATACGTTCACCTTCAGACGCGTTAGAAATGGTTTCTTTCCAACTGCCATCTTTTTGTTTTTCTCTGATCACTGTATGGTCAAAACTATCAGGTAATTTACCCACCCAATGCGTAATTTCACCTTTCTCACCTTTTTTACCAGGCTTGATTATCGGTTTACCAGCGCGGATAGGTGAACGATATAGTTTTTTGGTAGCACCGGTGTAAATGTTAATTTTGTAGTAATAGTAAAAAGGGAACTTACTCATACTTGTGCCTGATGGCGCAACCATTAACATATAATGCTTAGAATCTAACTTTTGCATTATAGCTCCACCTTCGCGGCCACCATATTCTGACGTAACTCCTTCCCAAATCATGTCGTTATGTTTACCATCAATATCCATAGCAACGACACGACCAGTACCACCAAACCCCTCTTGTAGTTCAGAGTCATAACCTAGATTTACTAGTACACGTTCATTATTAGCCCAATTCACAGACTGAATACCATAACGTCCAGCAAATTTCATGTCAGATACTAACTCGCCGTTTTTACGGTTAATAATAAAAATATGGAGTTCGCCATTATCTTCTGCTTTACCGGCTAAAAAATGTTTACCATCGGGCGATAAACGTAAGTTGCCATACTCTAGCCCTCTAAAAAAGTTATCAAATGGTACTTTCGCTTGTGCATTACTAATGTGTAATACATTTAACATTAATAACATTAACGTTAATATGAATTTAAATTTCATAAATTTCTCCTAAGTCGGACTTTACAAGACGTTAAGCCCGACTATCTAAATCAACCTAATTGATTGCGTAACTGAAAGACAAAGTCGCAGAGCGTCCCATTGGGCTTTGCAAGTGAGACCAGAAATATGGCCATCTTGGATTTGTATTGTCCGTCGTTGGCATTTCGTTAGTGATATTGTTAAGTCCCAATCTCACATTTAAACGAGCCGAGAAGGTGTAACCTACCGTTGCGTTTAATGAATAATAAGGGGCTAACTCTTTAGAACCGATATAGTTGTCAACTGCACTTTGACGGCTTAAGAACATAGATGCATTAACCGCTTGGAAACCCGTTAAAGCATTTGAGTAAGCGACATAAATGCTAGAGCGATTTTTAGGCGTTGATAACCCCGTGCGTCCACCACGCAAACTGATAACGTCATCATCCGCAAATTTTTTCCAATCGTACTCTAATGTTACTGAATGATTTAAACCGGCTTGGAAACGACCTAAGGCCTCTGATTCCCACATAGTTTGTACTCGTAAATCTATCCCCTCAAGTTCTACGTATTCTTGATTTTGAGGTTTAATAAACACTTGAACAATTTCGTTGGTTACAGGGTCTCGTACCACACGCTCATTTACATCATTACAATAACTACCTGTTGCATTACGTTCGCCGTTGGCACATTGCCATTCACCAACATATAAGTCATATGCACTTTCAGTGGTAACCATGTCATTTAGACGGATCTTCCACCAATCTAATGACATATTGACATTAGACATAGGCGTGAAAATAATACCTAAACTACGCTCAGTACCTTTTTCTTCTTCTAACTCAGTTGAACCAGTTCGAGTACTTAACACTGTAGTTTGTGGACAACTACCCACAAAGTTTTCACCGTCATAACAACCTGGCGATAATAAGTCGATAGCTGTTGCAAAACCGGTAGACTCACCGTAGATATTGAACATATCTGGGGCACGGAAAGTTTCAGATGTACCACCACGCAATTTAATTGCATCCGTTATGTTGTACATGAATTTTAATTGCGAAGTGACACGAGAGTCGACAGAACTGGCATCATCGTACTGGTCAAAACGTGTTGCAAACGTAATTTCTAAGTTTTGCGTTGCTGGTATACGGTATTCCATACCAAATGCGGTACGCGTCCTTTCGCCATCTGCTTGTACCGCGCCTAAATTCATCCAGCCTTCACCAGTTGTATTTAATGAACGAGCATCTGGGTTTATTTCGGTTGTCGATTTATTCCAATCAACAAC
This sequence comes from Psychrosphaera sp. F3M07, assembly GCF_018860345.1. GTDB lineage: Bacteria > Pseudomonadota > Gammaproteobacteria > Enterobacterales > Alteromonadaceae > Psychrosphaera > Psychrosphaera aquimarina. Next base: position 310,089 of record NZ_JAHKPJ010000011.1, read on the forward strand.
AAACGCAGCTTGTACTGGGTTATATAAGAAACCAAAGTCAGACAACGTTCCTGTTATTTTAGCTTGGAATGCATGTGCCGTTGAACCAGCGTCTGTTAATGCTCTGCCAACCAAAGTATCACGGTCACCTGTTGCATCACGGAAAAGGTTATTAACCAATTGATCTTCAAAGAAGTTATTATCCACACGATAAGTACTTTCAGATACATACTCTAACTCTTCGACACCATCAAAGATCCAATTAGTGACTTCTTCTTCTTTTAAAGCGTCATACTCTTGTTTATAACTAAACTCAGATGCAGAATAAGAGACATCCCAGTACCAAGTGTTGCTGTCAATAACAAATTCACCTTCAACACCCGCCACAGCAGTCCACATATTTGATGAGTAATCTGCTTGTGCGTAACCAAGATCTGAGGCAAAAGAACGACGTCCTGACAATACTCGATCACTACGTTCGCCATATACAAGGCCATTCCAGCTAAATGAAGGATTGTAATTTGTAACATTTCGCTGTGTCGCCATCACAGTTACGAAACCTAAAATGTCATTAGTAATATTATAACGACCATCTATGAAGGTAGATAATTGTTCACTGTCTGCTGACATAGCTATGCCATTTGAAGCGTCTAAATTACAAACTGTGTGCCCATCTTCTCCAGCATCTTCATGTGTAATTAAGCCGTTATCCTCACAACTATAACCTTCAGGCGATGCATAAGGCATTTCAGATGTTTGATTGGCATAATATTTAGCGGCTGAAATGCCAGTAGTCACAAAACGTCGATCTTGCATAAATTCAATTTCATCAGCACTAACTGCTGTTGCCATGCGGGCTTCAACCCCCAAGGTCACTGAGCCTTTATCGAATGCAGTACCCGTTACGAATGATAAACGACCCGTTTCACCGTATCCGTCTTCATACCCACCAAAGTAACCACTTAAAAGCGTTTGTTCCATATCTCGTTTCGTGATGATGTTTACCACACCACCCACTGCGTCAGAACCATAAATCGCGGAAGCACCTGCACTTAGGTATTCAACACGAGCAACCGCAGAGTTAGGGATAGTCCCCATATCTACACCGTTTTGCTCACCACCAAATGGAATTGGATAATCAGCAATACGTCGACCGTTTATTAATACAAGCGTACGACCTGTACCTAACCCACGAAAGTTAGCTTCTTGAGCACCAACGGTAAAACCAGATAACAAGTTACCTGAATCACCTTCTGAATAACCTGAGTTTTCTGCTAATGACTCGATTACATCTGCAATGGTTAACAAACCTTTGGCTTTCATCTCTTCTTCATCAATGATAGTCATCGGTTCCGCACTATCGTATCCCTGACGTGGAATAAATGAACCTGTGATGACAAAGCGTTCAACTTCTTCTTTTTCGACTTTTTGCTCTTTTTTCTCTTTTTTAGCAACTTCTACTTCTTGCTCTGTCGCTTTTTTATCATCAGCAAATATAGGTGTGCTAATGACACTGCCTAATAACGCTAAGGTTACTAGGTTTGAAATTTTCTTTTTATTAAACATAGTTAAATTCCTAAAGGCTTAAACGTTAGATTTAGCCGGAGGTTATCCTCCGGCAAACAATGGGTTACCAGGCATACCCAACAGAAAAATGAATCGAGAGACCATTTTTGTTGGTATCACCATCATGGAAACCTGCACTTGCATCTATCGCCCAAGCTTTATATGTGCTGTTGACACCCGTTTGAATTCGATATCCTGCGCCAGTTAAGTCACTTAAGAAGCTGACATCATTTGAAACCAAATTGTTTTCAGCTTGAGTATCTACATAATCAAGGTTCACAAATGGGATCACTTCGCCTGTTGACAAGGTATAAGTTTTATTGACTTTAATACCTGCGCGAACTTGTGTGTTTGCACCGTTATCAAATTCATAGTGGTAAACACCAGATTGAACGCCATCAACGTCTACTTGAACTGAAGATATTTGTAATTGAGGAACCCAATTAAAACCAAACATGTCCAACTGATAACCGGCTTCTATTGAAGCACCAATAGCAGAACCTTTTGTTGTTGCAGAAGAGCTTGCATTGCGGATTTGACCTTCAAAGTCTGTGAATTGGATGCCACCATCAATATAAGCACCATAAGCTTGGTAGTTAGCAGTTATCGCGACGCCGTCCATATCAATTGATGTTGAGGCTTGTTGGATTTTCTGAGATGATTCAGAGGTCGATTGATTAACGAAAGCAGACACACCCCAATCATTTTGTTGGTAATGAATACCAGCGTTGATACCTGAAATACGTTGCGCAAATGATAAGTCTTGCTCTGCAATCTCACCATTTAAGCCTACATCAGAGTCGGTGTGGAAGCTATTTACGAACCCTTCAAACCCTTGTTGTTTGATATTGTCCTTGGCATATTCAAGATTTTGTTGCCATGCATTAGCTACGATATGAGGTACTGAACTTGCAGCGGTCCCCATTTGAGATAGACCATAAACCAATTCAATAACTTGTTGGCCATCGCTATTTTCAACCATTTCTGCTTTAACAACCGTGTCGGCAAAGTTACCTTTAATACCGGCAAAACGAATACCGTCTAAATTGTGCTCGCCTTTGGCTGTTATAAGTGCTTTATCCGCTTCATCATCTGATAATAAGATATGAGATTGAGCACCTTTGAATTGCGCTGCAGGAGCTAATGCTACATTTAGTTTTGCATCAACCATGTCTCCAGCTTGATTATATATCTCTGCAACTTTTAAATCCCCACCAATAATAATTTGGTCGGTCGTTGTTGTGCTAGTTTCTAACACAACTAAGCCAGTATTCGTGCCATTGGTAATAAAGTTAACATCACCATCTATGGTTAAGGTATCACCGGCTTGTTCGTTAACACTTGAAACTGTTGCATAGTTAATGGTTTGAGAGTAATTGTTAACAACACCATCAACACCAACTAAAATTGAACTGTCGCCAGAGAAAACGATATCTCCAAAGGTGTTACGGAATTCATTTTGACCGCCACCTAAATCGATACTTTGATCAGTTAAAGTAATTTTACCAGCTCTAGAAAGAGCATCATCTGGACGATTATAGAAGAAGTCATCACCATCACCCGTTGTTACGTTTCCGGTTAAATCGCCTTCATTATAAACATTAACATTGGCATCTCCAGTAACTAATAACGCTTGATTAGCGTCAATTGTCCCTAGGTTATATACATTGACAGTTGAGTGTTCACCTTCTGCAAAAACAACGTTTTTGTTATCAACGTTGACATGTATAGCAGTATCAGCAGTAATACTACCTTCATTAGCAACAACCGCTACCGCTACCGCAGCTTCCTGAGTTACATCTTCATATGCTTGTACAAGTACTGGTTCACCGTCAAGACCTACTAATGTAAATCCATTAGCGTCTTTAAGCTCTTCCATAATAGGTTGTAACATAGGCGTAGTTACAAAATTACCGTTAGCATCTTGAACTGTCGTATATACAGTGTTGCCCGCTTCATCTTTTACTTCTTCGAAAGCAAGTCGAGAGTTTAATCCTGCTTCTCTCGCAATCACCGAAACATCTATTGCAGTATCAGCTTCAATCATGCCTTTATTTACTGATACTACTTGGTTTACATCTTCAATTAAGATACCAGTGTTAGCAGTAATAGAACCCGTATTTTGAACAGTTGATACCACGCTTTGTGTAGCATAAGAGAATTCGCGGCCATTAAAATCTGTTATCGTCGCATTTTCAGTTGGTTCTCCTAAAACATGGATACCAACATCAGCAGTGATTTTGCCACCATTAGTTGCACTAGCAACGCCATTTCGACCTACAGAGATTACTGGATCTTTGACTACATAATATAGGTAATATTGTTCTCGGCCTTCGTCCGTTAAAATAGCATTACCGGCATCATCTACTAACTTTTCGGTATAATAAGCCGTTTGCCCTTCATCAATATTAATGTCTAGGCCGCCATTTTCTTCAGCTACAAGTATTTTCTTCGAACCATCTGCATTAGTCGCGTGATACCACGCATAACCATACTTACCATCTTCCTCAGACTCTACTTTACGTGGAGATAAACTCACAAAGTTAGTTTGAGAACCGGCTGTGGCTAGTATTCCTGTTGAGTTTTCACCTGCGGTGATTACACCTTGGTTATTACTTTGACTTAAAATACCGCCAGTTTTGATGCCAATAGAGTCATTGCCAGTCGATAATGTGCCATAGTTAACTGAAGTAGATACCGCGCCAAAAGTATTCATACCTAAGCTATCATCGCCTGTGATAATTGTACCTACGTTTACGCCGTAACCTTGGTAGAAACCGTTAGTGTTGATACCAATTGAGTTGTTGCCCGTTTCAATACCCGCAATTTGAGATTGGACCGATATTGCGAAAAAGGCATTGTTATCAATACCTATTGCAGTATCACCAGTTTCGATATCACCAGAGTTATTTATAAAACCGATTTCAGAACGCCCACCTGGTAAAAATCCGCCTATACGTATCGCTGAACTGCGTTCGAGATCGTCAACACCGTTACGCTTAAACTCTCCACCTGATATCGTAATATCGCCATTATTAACTACACTGATACGATAACCAGCGCCATAAATACCGATTGAGTTATCACCAGTCGTTACATCGCCATTGTTTACAACGCCAACATGGTAATTATGACCAAAGTTTTCATCCGTTAATCCCGAGTTCGTACGCGCATTAGAAGCCACAATTCCGTATGAAGTATGGCCTGTTTCAACACTGCCATTATTAATGACAGAGTTGTAAGCATTAAAACCACCAGCGACGACAGAGCGGATACCAGTGGACTTACGCGTATTTTCAACGGTTCTGTTTTCATCGACCTCTAACGTATTACCATTACCTACAGTGATTGAACCATCGTTAACAATGTTATTAGAACCATTCCAGTTGTTGGCCAATAAACCATGTGATAAATCACCAGATACGATAATGCCAGATTCTGAGTTAGTTACATTTTGAGTGGCTGCACCTTCCATACTCCAGTTGTTGGCTGCAACACCGACTGAATATTGCCATCTTGCGCTGTAATTTTCTGGCATATTGCCATGAATACCATCACCCACTTTGACGTAACCATTATTGGTTACATTTAACTCTCCCACAAATGAAGAAGCTGTAATACCAGTTGATAAGTCCGATAAAATAATATTGCCATCATTGATGACATTGGTTTCATACAAAACAACGTCTTCAACACCTTCCACATCAGTTCTACCGTATTGGGCAAACTTAGTGGCAGTGTTATATAAATTAGCGTTAAGTGAAGAAACTCTCATCCCGATGGTTTGAACTGGAACCGCGACTAGCGCTCCATTTTCATTGTATTGCATTAATTCTAGTGGCTCTTCAGTTAACGTAATATCGCCTGAATTAATAACATTGGTATTGCCCGTATCCAATCCAGCATAAGCTTCTTTATTCGCATCAATAACAGCAACATTTGCTTGTTCTAAACCGCTGGTTGAAGCCAATGGATTGGTACTGACATTAATAGCAACTGCGCCAACTCCAGTAAGTGTGATTTCTGAGTTATTTATTACTTCTGTTTCACCTACACCGCGTGCACTAATACCAATTGATACACCACCAACTAAAATATCACCTGTATTCGTAATAGATTTTGCACCGTCTGATTTTACATATATACCAGCCCCAGATAAGGTATTACTTAAATCAATAGTACCTGAGTTATCAATAACGACATCACCCTTGTCACCAATATAATCTTTAACTTTGATATCTGTGTATTTAGTAAATTCGCTATACACATATTCACATTCAACTGGTTGAGTTAATGTACATACTTCAGTTTTAGTTGGGTCATTAGGATCGCCAACGTTAGTTTCACTTAACGTTTCTCGGCTGTAGCTAACGCTTGAGGTCATATCAACTGCAATGCCAAAACCACCCACACCTTCAGCTATATTTATATCACCACTATTGTTAACAACCGCTGACTCGCCGGATGGGTTTTGTACGAATATACCCGCACTTGCTTGTCCAATAGATATAGTACCTGAGTTTGTAACCACAACTTCATTTGTACCAGCATCGGCATTGATAATTTCAACATCATCAAAACGATTATAAGTATGAATGTTTTGCTCTGGAACATAACTAACTTCACCAGCAACACCTACTTGTTCTACATTGCTGTAACCTGCATCATAAAGATAATCATAAGTCGTTAATACCTCAGTTTGCACGGCCGTGTTAACAACGATGCCATTACTTCTTTCGCCAACTTCAATGTCACCCGAATTGGTAATATTGACATCACCTGATACCGAATTAAGTTCAAATGCAGAGGCTGTGTTGCCCGCTATCACATTGCCTGTATTAGTGACATCAATCAGTCCTGAGTTCGTGCTTGCATGGATACCTTTAGCATATACATCTAAAACTTTTATACCGCTATAAGAATGAACACGATTGAATTCACCAACAACCATATAATCATTGACACCATCACCATCGATATCAATTCTAGCCCCTTCAACGTTCCCTTCTGCTTGAATTAAATCATTAAAGTAGGCAATTGAATGACCTGAACCAACCTCAATAGTACCGTCATTAACAATTGTAATATCACCAGCATCTGTATTAGCATCAACACCTATTGCATCAATGGCCGTTAAATCGCCCGCTTGTGCAACAATAATTTCAACAGTATGTTGCCCCCCCAAACTTCCGCGATTTTCGCGTTCAATGACATTGGCTAAACTTTCTTCTGAAATAGAAAAATTTTCATTATTTGTCATATATTCTGCAAGTTCACCAATTTTCACAGGGCCATCTGTAAACTCAATTACATCACCTGTTTTGTGGCCATTTTCATCAAGCGCTTGCACACCTGTATAAATATTGCCTGATGTGAACTGCTTAGGGTTTTCCCCATAGAAGTCAATCATCATATGGTTGGAATAACCTGAATTTAAATAAACTTTAGTATGTTCTTCTTCGCCTTCTACGCGAGCATCGCCAGCATTTAACGTTTCATTACTACCGATAGTAATGGAAATAGCATCATCTTCAGACTCTGATGACGCCTGTTCTTCAGCCTGACTAACCTTAGTTAAATCAGCTACCGTTTCTTCAGTTGCATTTTCTTGTGTTTGATTATGGGCTGCAGCAACCACCGTTGCTGTTTCTTTTGCTGGAGCATTTTCAGCGAGTGTAGTTGGTGTAAAGCCAGCCGCAGCAGTAACCGCTGCGGAGGTAAATATCGCTTTACGAATAGCAATGGCTAAGTGCCCTTGCTTCGCTGGCAAGACTTTATTAGATGGCATGTTCACATTCCTCTGATTATTTTTATTGCCTTTTGAGGGAGATCAAAAGGGGCAGCAATATAATTTGCATGGCGACATAACATCACAAAGATGGCTAATGGATAAGTGAAATAAAGTAGCGATTTGTACAATTCAACTTCGGGCGATAGCCTTACTCTGTATGGGATTGACTCATTTGACGGCAAGTATTTTTATGTAGCAGTTTGTACGGTTTTGTCATTACGCATTGTTTTAATTTTCGAATTAATCATATAATCCAAACAGATTTAATGAAGGAGTGTTTCTTGTACCATTTATTAATTATTTTACTCTTATTGTCTCCGGTTGCGTCAGCTAGCCTGCACGATAGATTTTCAGATCGAGATAAACCAACTGAGCCAAAGCCTGTTTCTCAAGTTGAGATACCAACACTGCCTACTGACAATGATAATAATATTGAAGTTGGTCTGTTTGGGGTGCTTGAAAGCCCGTTGTATAAAACAGTCATTGAACCTGATTACAAAAATATTAATACTGGTGAATTCCAATTCAGATTATCTGTAGGTTACGGTCAAGTCACTAACCCCCTTTGGGCTAGGGATGATATCAGTGCCTATGTTTTGCCAGAGTTCAGTTATTATTCTGATAAATTTTATATTGAAAACTTTGTCTTAGGTTATAGCTTATTTGAGAGCCAGGATTTGATATTAGATGTATATGGTTACATTAATACTGATGGTTACTTTTTTGAATTAGATGGTATTGAGAATTTAACCATAGCGTCAATTTTGGATCTTAGATATAACCCAAGACAACAGCAAACTCTTGTAGAGCGACACTTAAGTTACATGTCGGGTTTAAATGCAATGTACCGCATCAATAACTTTGATCTTCGCATGAGTTATGCAACGGACATTAGTGGAGTACATAACGGTCAAGAAACTATTTTTGAAATCAGTAAACTGTTTGTTTGGGAAAACCTGCACTTTAAAATAGCGGCAGATAAAACGCTCAAGTCGGATAAAATAAACCAATATTATTACCATAGCCATGCCGATGAGCCGCCTTTTGAAATAGATGAAAGTGATATAGGTGCAACCGACTCAAATAGTCTTGCTCTGCAATTTGGATATAAGTTCTCAGCACATTGGTCATTTAATGCCTTAGTTAAAAAAACATGGTTAGATGATAAATTAGAAAAATCAATTTTTGTTAAAGAATTGGATTACTTGACCACGTTTGTCGGCATAGGATATCAATTTTAACCTATGCGCTTATTTATAATCATACTTACAATTTTACCGTTAATTTTTGCTAATCATGCTGCTGCAGAGGCGTTACATCCAGTAACACAAAACTCGGCTAGAGAAAAAATACTCATCACGGTCCCTGATATTTGTATCAAAAATGAATCTGAATCACATTGTTCGATTAAATTGAATGTGAAAGTACAGTTTCCGACTAAAACGAACTTCTGCTTAATTGCAAAAGAGATAGCGTTAAAAGAATGTTATTGGGATCTCAAACTGCTTGAGCAAGTATTACATCTGAATGTTAGTAATAGTGTTTATTTTACCGTCACAAACCACGAAGAAGATGTGTTGGCAGCGCAGTTTTTTAATGTTGCTAATATTAAATCTAAACGCACTCGCCCTAGACGTAACTTAGGTTGGATTTTGTTTTAATTATGAAAAATTACCAAATATTATTAATAGAAGATGATTTACCGTTAGCTGAATTAACGAAAGAGTTTTTAGTTGATTATGATTTCATTGTCACCATTGCTGAAACCGGTGAGCAAGCAGTTAAATTCATCAACCAACATGATTATGACTTAATTATTTGTGATGTTAATTTACCCGATATACAAGGTTTTGATTTAATTGAGTCACTCAACCTACCCTACCTATTACCCGTTATTTTTCTAACCGCATTGTCTGATATTGATTCTCAAATTACCGGTTTAGAGGCTGGCGCCTGTGATTACATTGTAAAACCCGTAGAGCCTGAATTATTGTTAGCTAGAGTCAAAGCACACTTACGTCATTCAAGCCCTGTAGCATCTGGTGATGTGGTGCAAGTTGGGGAACTTCATTTAGATAATGTAAATAAAAAAGCCAAATTCCAAGACTCGCCGATTAATTTAACCAATCAAGAATTTGATGTACTGTGGTTTTTCACATCCGTTGGCGACAATGTGGTTTCAAGAGAGCAAATTTTCACTCAACTTATTGGCCGAGAATACGATGGTAGTGACCGTGCCGCGGATTTACGAGTCAGTCGTTTTAGAAAAAAAATGCAACAACTTGGGTGTGAAAAATTAACCGTCGATTCGATTCGTAACCAAGGATACGTTTTTAATTTTTGGGCGCATTTACGTGAAACAAAATAACTTCATCCGATTTTACGTATTTTTTTTTATAGCGGCATGTGCCTTTATAATTAGTTTCACCCAAATATATAAGGCGTATTTTGCGCCACCTGTGTATCACACCATCAACGTCGACAATATATTCAAAAGCTTTGATAACAACTCATTACCCGAATACAAAGTCATCCGTAAACAGAGTGTTCAACTTGATGATGAATCTAACCAGTCATTAAATCAAAATGACATCATTGCATATACAGTGAATAACAACAGTTATTACCTTAAGAAATTAAATGATGAGCAATTAATTCAATGGGGACCAATCCACCATAGTAATTGGGAACAACCACAAGATACCCTTATCTTATTGATTTTTTATAGTACCTTAGCCGTTATCTTTTTATTATTGTTTAGACCGGTATTTAGAGATGTAAATCATTTGCAAAATTGTGCTGTTGAGTTTGGTAAAAAACCGGAAGCTCAAGCATTGACCATATCAGCAAAATCCAGTGTATATCCGCTAGCCGAGTCTTTACATCAGATGAGTCACCAATTACTAAAACAAATTCAAGTGCATAAAGATTTATCAAATATCATCGCTCATGAAGTCCGTACCCCTTTAGCGAGAATGAAATTTGTATTGCAAAAAATAGCTAAACGGATCCCAGAAAAAGACTTACGACGCTTCAAAACAGATATTAAAGAATTGGAGACACTAGCCCATGAATATCTAGAGTTTGGCCGTAATCAAATTACCGATGCTAACTACTTAGCTCCAATTCAATTATCTGAATTTGCAGAACATATTACCAATAAGTTTGTCGAAACCGATGTGGCCGTGGTGTTTGAACCGTTTGCAGAAGATGTGATTTTTTACGCAAATGAATTACAAATTGATTTAGCGTTAACCAACTTAATAAACAACGGATTACGATTTGCAAAATCTAAAATTTCTGTTCAGTTTGATCATAAAGATCAGTTTGTATATTTCATTGTTTCTGATGACGGCCCTGGGTTCTCTTCAACTCAAAAAAGCAGTGCGAACGGGGAAGAACACCAAGGTTTTGGCTTAGGTTTATACATTGTGAAACAAGTAGCCAGTCGTCATAACGGTGAGTTTATCATTGACGAGACTGATGATGGTGGCGCTAAAATGACAATAAAACTACCAAACAATAATAAAAAATAAAGTTAAACCTCAGCTAATCCATTTTAGGGGTATCTTTTTTCCATTAGGTCTTTCAAAATACACTTAGCTAATTAACGTTGTTTACAACCTCACAAAGTAAATTACGACAAAATATAATAAGAACTCGTTAAAGCGAGATAGGAGACATAGTGTCTGATTGGTTCACCGTTATCCCCCCTCTTTTGGCTGTTGCCATCGTATTGTGGAAAAGAGAAGTTATTCTTGCGTTATTAACCGCTATTTTCAGCTCAGAATTATTGGTTTTACTCAACAAAGGTGATGATGCTAATAGTCTTGCTGGTTTTGCTATCGCCGGAATTGAACGCATTGTTAATGTGTTTGCCGATGGCGGTAATACCCGAATCTTAATATTCTCTATATTGGTTGGCGCATTGTTAGCCTTTATGCGTTATTCCGGCGGCGTGTCTGCTACCGTTAACTTTTTAGTTGAAAAAGGGTTAAGTGGGAATGCTCGTCGAGCAAGATTTATCGCGTTTTTCACTGGTGTGTTCATTTTTATCGAGTCTAATTTAAGCGTGTTAATGTCAGGCATTTTATCGCGCGGTTTATTTGATAAGTTTAATATGAGTCGTGCTCGACTGGCCTATATTATTGATAGTACCAGTGCTCCAATTTGCATCTTACTATTATTAAACGGCTGGGGTGCTTATGTACTTGCTCTGATAGGCGGATACGAGCTTAACGAGTCTAGCGTTTCTACCTTAATTCAAACTATCCCTCTTAACTTTTATGCCCTTATTACCTTATCTATTGTGCTGTACACCATAATTGCAGACAAAACTCATGGTCCATTAAAACACGCAGAACAAAATCAAACTAAGTCAGAGAGTAAGGTTGAGTTAGAGATAGAGCCATCAAAACCTAGATTTATGTTAGTGCCGTTATTTGTCATGTCGTTCTCTATGGTTGGTTTTATGTTTCTAACTGGCAATGGTAACTTTATTGAAGGCTCAGGCTCTAAGTCCGTGTTATACGCTACGTCATTAGCTTGTATCGTTGCTTATGCCATGATGATCAGTACGAAGAAATTTAGCCATAAAAAAATGACTGAAATTGGTTTTTCTGGCATGTCTGAGTTATTACCACTGGTGATGATTGTATTATTTTCGTTAGCCTTAGGTGCAAGTTTAAAACAGCTTGGTACGGGTATCTTCATCTCTGGCATAGTGGCAGAGTCATTACCTTACTTCTTAATTCCAGCGGTATTGTTTATCGCTGGTGGCTTGATGTCTTTCTCTACTGGTACAAGTTGGGGTACCTTCGCGATTTTAATTCCGATTGGCATGCCATTAGTAGTTAACTTGGGATTACCTGCGCCATTAATTTTAGCGGCTATATTAGGTGGTGGCGTATTTGGCGATCATTGCTCTCCAATATCAGATACTACGGCAGTCAGTTCAGTAGCCTCAGGTTGTGACTTACTGGAACACGTTAGAACCCAATTACCTTATGCCTTAGTTGGTGGTGGTTTAACGATAATCGCTTATTTAATAGCAGGATTGGTAATGATCTAGATTGGTATATCTAAATCAAACACAAAAAAACGTTTCAAATTGAAACGTTTTTTATGTCTAAAGTTTAACTAATTAAACCTTAAAGAATATCTTCTTTTTATATAACACATGCATCACCACATAAGACATTAACAAGAAACTTATCGCATACATGAGTGAACCATTAAGATTGCCAAATATAGGACTATATACTTGATGGTACAGCCAACCTTGTAAGCTTATATTACCAATAGGGATCATCATAAATAGTCGTGCGACCACCGCAGAAAACAAATAAAACAAAATGGCATTGGCACCAAATACCACAAATGGCGCACTCCAGTTTTTATAACTTTTTATATCAATCAGCCAAGTTAACAAACCTAAAATCAATAACGCCCAGCCTGTCGTCATCACAACAAAACTAGATGTCCATAATGCTTTGTTAATAGGGAATACAAGACCATAAAGCTCACCCGCTATAATCAACCCTAACCCCCAACACAACATGGTTTTAGTTTTATTTATCAGTGATCTCGATTTATCCGTTAATAGATCTCCGGTGAAAACCCCCGCTAATGCTCCCGCAACCGCAGGGAACGTACTTAATATGCCTTCTGGATCAAAGGCAAAAGGTTGAGCTTTTGAGTAATACACATGCTCACTTCCCAGAATTAAGTTATCTAACCATGCCGCTAAGCTATTTCCGTGCTGCAACAACCCTTGGTAAACAACGCCATTGCTATCAGAGTATGGAATGAACATCATGATCGCCCAGTAACCTAATAATAATCCTGTAATCCAAAGCGCTCGCCCAAGTCGTCCAAAATATAAAACAATGATCACTGTAACTAAAAATACTAAACCGAGTCGTTGTAATACGCCCATCACCCGCACAGACATTAACTTAGATTCAACCCAACTGTAATCCGCCGCAAAAACGTTGAAGTAAAACAAGGCTAAAAACAATCCCAAACCAAACAACTTAGCAGCCCTTACACTGGCATTTTTTATCAAACTCAGTTTATTGGTACCTTTGGCCATTTCTCTGTTCATAACTATGGCAACGGATACACCAACAATGAAGACAAAAAATGGAAAAATTAAATCGGTAGGAGTCCAGCCGTGCCACTGAGCATGTAGCATTGGAGGATAAACATAAGACCAACTGCCGGGATTATTTACCAAGACCATAGCGGTTATGGTTAAACCTCTAAATACATCAAGCGCTAACAATCTATTTTTAGGTAATATTGATAGTATTTTCTCGCAGTAGATATGCCAGCCCATGTTGATGTTCTTCCTTTTAAAATAAGCTTGTTATTACTAATTAACGCTGTGCTTGATAGATTATCTGTAGCGCCTTCGTTAATACTTGCTGTTGCGGTTCAGATAAACCACATGGATTTGATCCCAATTCATCCACACCTTCTTTATCCTCTGTTTGGAAATGGATAATTACTGAAATATCCAATTTGTCATCAACCAATACGAGATTGTTCTCAGATAAAGCAACATGGCTACTTTGTGTCAAATATGGATGGCAGGTTTGCACATCTAATATAGGTTTAAATTGGCTCAACTCTTTACTTAATAGCCAAACAGAATTGTGTTGTAACCAACGAGTGTATGCACTTGGTTTAAACAGTTGTTGGTTACCATAACTACCATTATTTTTAAACAATTGTGTTAATACTAATACATCTTCCATCCGAGTGGTTAGCTGGCTTGTTGGCCTTGATTTGTCATTTGGTTCTGTTCGAAACGCACTATGATTTAAACCTAAAGGTAAGAACAATTGTGTTTCAACAAATTGCTCAAATGGCATGTTAGTTACTCTTTCAATGACTAATCTTAGAACTAAGTCATTAAACTCACTATAAACCAGCTTTTGTTCAACACCATAATAAAATGGGACATGGTAAATTGCGCTTTGCCAATCGATATCAAGTGATTGCTGATGTATTTCATCAACGGTTAAGGATAACGCCTGATCCGCTTCGTTATCCTCTCTAGACTGTTGGACTGCTTGAAGGTAATCATCGACTCTTGGGTAACCAGATTTATGATTAACAAGGTGTTTGATCAATCGGTTTGCTCTGCCATCGCCTTTATATTCAGGTAAATAATATGAAACTGAGTTATCTAATTTTATACGTTGCTCACCAATTAATTTAACCATCGCAAGTTGCGTGGTAAAAAAAGAACTTAATTGATTTAAATGAAGTTCACCGTTCTTTGCTGCCCTGCCAAAAGATTGGTGTAAGATCACTTTGTCATGTTTAACTAAACTAAATTCAAAACTTTGCTCTAAAGTACTGAGGCCATTAGCCAGTTCATTTCTCAACTTCCTTTCTAACCAGACTGTAGGTTGCTTTAATTCCGGCCCTGTAACATTAATAGAAAGATTCGACAAATCACTTTTAGATGCAATTTCTAACACGTTATTTCCATTGTTAACTAAGCTAGCAATGCCAAATTTAATGCCTGTTGCATTCATTTTGACTGGTTGCTTGAAATCGACGGACACACCATTAATAGTGATATCTAAGTCAATCAAACTTGATAAATTAGGATGAATTAAAGTGACTTCTCCCTGCCCTTTCGCTCCATAAAAAGGTTTCACTAAACGGTTTTTATTAGCCTCTAGTAAACTTGATAAACCGAATTGCTGTTCTTCTTCTCGGTTATATCGTGACATTAATACTTTCAGTTGAGGTTCTTTGTATTTTTCTAATAATGCATAAACCGTCGCAGCCGTTTCTGTATTCAATTCGCCTGTCACATCCCAAGGAAGAAAATGCATTTGAAATGCAAATAATACATCTTGAGTTTGACTGTCTAATATTCCCGTTTCCTTAATGTTGTAACCATAATAATAAAGCGCTTTTTGCACTAAATTGATAGAAGGTGAAAACGTTTCAAACATATGCTGATATTTAGCTTGAGTCTGGGCATCATACCAAGCACCAATGCCATGCTGATAAAGTTGATACCAAGGGAAATTTGGCCCTGGATCGTTTTTTCTACTAGGAGATATATCTGAATGTCCAATGACTCTTGTCGGCTCAATATCTGGATGACGTTGTAAAATTTGTTTTGATAATTCAATTAATAAACTGATTTGTTCTTGGTCAAAATCAGGAAACCTGCAATCTTTATGAGCGCCATATTCACCTCCATGTGTTGCTTTAACTACCGGCTGGTGATGGCATTTGGGAATATTAACTATTTCTATACCGATGGAAGTATCATTTAAGTTTCGGCGGCCATCCCAATAACTGGTTCCAGCATGCCAAGCCCTTTGGCTTTCATCCACTAGTTGTATTATTTCCAAACTAGTTTTGGGGTAACTTGGATCGGCTTTTTCTGGAATTAAATAATGCGCACTCACGCCTCCACTATCTTTAAGCGCCCACATGGAACGTTGATAATCTATCGCGGTAAAGTGCAGTATTAACGATTGAATTCTCGCGTTTTGCCCTACGGATATTTGTTTATCAATTGGCAATGAATTACATGCGTTTAATAAAACAACGGACAACAAAATAACAATAAAACGTTTGATAAACTGGCTCTCTCTGCAACCTAAGTACGAGCCGTAATTGTTGCATGACTCGCCTATACAAAGCTAGCCATTAACTTGGACTAAATGGGTAAAATATTGCGCCTGTTGACAGACTCTATATGGGACTAAATAAAAGTTTAAATTGATCATTACAGATAACCTTTTTAATTGTAAAATAGTGCGATTAACGATTATGGTAGGCCTAAAGCAATGAACAGAAAAAAGAAAATAAATGAAACATTTAAACGAAAATTAAAAAAGGCCAATAGCAAATTACATAAAAGCAACAAACCTAAATATATTTCTAAAGCAGATAGAGCCTTGTTAGATCAAAAAGAGCAAGATCAACAAGAACTAACAAGCGAACAATAAACTTAATAATCGACCTTCAATGGAACTAGGAGGCCTGTCATGATCACTAAAACAAAAGAAGTGTTTCAGCAAGAAGCACTTAGCCGCTTAATAACGTTATTTCAGCATTCAAAAACCTCTAAAACGGATCAAAAAAACAAACATAGATTAGAGGGGTTTCTTCACGCTGGTGAGTACTTAGGTCTTATCACTCATGAAGAAGGTATAGATATGCTAGAACAAGCTCATTTTGAGGTGTTTGGCGAATCCATCAAACAAAAACAAGCGCGAAAAGCTCAATATCGCACTGCGTTGAATTCGGACGACTTAGACTTCTTTGATACCCCTGCAATTGAACGATTAAAAAACAAATAATCGTCCAATTAAGTGACATTCATGTATATTCTCAATAATACGAAATAACAGGAAGTGCAAATGAAACCAGTCGTTATATTATTATTAGCAATAAGCATGTCGGCATGTACTGAAGATGCAGGCAAAGTCAGTTTAGGATTGTTTACCACCAAAGACGTGGTGATAAAAGCAGAGCAAGATCCTAAGCTCCCAGGTGTTACTTGCCATATTAGTCATATTGAAGCTAATTTAGATTTTTCTGACCCTTCTGATATGTCAATTGCCTGCCGCCAAACTGGACCCATCTTACCGGAACATCTGGCACAAATTGATTTATCAAAAAATGGAGAAGTGATTTTTCGCGAATCCAAAAGTATCTTATTAAAAAGCCTTAAAGTACGTCGGATATATGACAATAAAACGAAGACGTTAATGTATTTATCTTACTCAACCAAAGAAACAAACGGCAGCCATCACCACGCACTTTCCACTGTACCTTTGTATAATACTCAGGCTTGGACGTGGGCCGACAAGCAAAAAGTTAATTGAACATTCAAAATTAGCTTCGCAAAAGACGCATAACCAAGATCAAAAAAAGAGTTCATATGAACTCTTTTTTGTTTTTTTATGAAGCTTATATACCTAAGTTTTCTTTATATCTTAGGGAATCCACCTGGCATTTTTGGCATTCCACCGCCCATACCACGCATCATTTTCATCAAGCCGCCACCTTTCATTTTTTTCATCATTTTTTGCATTTGCGTAAACTGTTTTAACATGCGATTAACATCTTGAACTTGTGTTCCACTGCCCATCGCGATACGACGTTTACGAGAGCCTTTTATGACATCAGGAAACTTACGTTCCTTTTTCGTCATGGAATTGATAATGGCTTCCATTTGCACAAACTGTTTGTCGTTTACTTGGCCTTTAACTGCATCAGATACTTTGCCCATGCCCGGCATTTTATCCATCAAACTCGACATCCCGCCCATGCTGCGCATTTGCGTTAATTGATCACGAAAATCTTCAAGGTCAAAACCTTTACCTTTCATGACCTTTTTGGCAACTTGCGCTGCTTTTTCTTTATCTATAGTTGATTCAATTTGTTCAACTAGAGAAAGTACGTCTCCCATGCCTAAAATGCGGCTGGCAATACGTTCTGGGTGGAAAGGTTCTAACGCATCAATTTTTTCACCCATACCAATAAACTTAATTGGTTTACCCGTTATGTGACGTATTGATAATGCCGCACCACCTCTGGCATCGCCATCCGCTTTAGTTAAGATAATGCCCGTTAATGGTAAAGCTTCATCAAAGGCTTTAGCGGTAACGGCCGCATCTTGTCCCGTCATTGAATCTACAACAAACAGAGTTTCAACTGGATTAACCGCGGCATGTAATGCTTGAATTTCTGCCATCATGTCTTGGTCGATTGCTAAACGGCCTGCCGTATCGACTAACAACACATCAAAAAACTTACGTTTCGCGTGATCGATTGCTGCGTTAACAATATCAATAGGCTTTTGTTCGATTGAGCTTGGGAAAAACTCAACATCAACTTCAGTGGCTAGGGTTTCTAACTGTTTAATAGCGGCTGGACGATAAACGTCGGCACTCACTACTAATACTGATTTTTTCTTTTTCTCTTTTAAGAATTTAGCTAACTTAGCAACTGATGTGGTTTTACCCGCACCTTGTAAACCTGCCATCATGACCACTGCAGGTGGTTGCGCGGCAAGGTTTAAATCTTCATTTTTATCGCCCATGGCCTTTTCAAGTTCACCTTGAACGATTTTCACAAACACTTGGCCTGGCGTTAAACTTTTACCAACTTCTTCGCCAACGGCTTGTTCTTTAACGGACTTAACAAAATCACGAACAACAGGTAACGCAACGTCCGCTTCTAACAGCGCCATTCTTACTTCACGTAACGTATCTTTAATGTTGTCTTCAGTTAGTCGCCCTTGACCACTAATTTTTTTGAGGGACTGGGATAATCGTTCAGATAAATTGTCAAACATAGATGAATATTCTCTTACTAAGGCTAGCTGTTTTTAACAGCGCGAATGGTGCGATTATATACCGCTACCTATGCTAAATATAGGGTAAAAAAGCAATTACAAGGTTTCTAATTCATTCTAAGTTACAATCTGTTAATTTATTGTAATTAAACTTTTGAATATTGATTAACGAAATAAAAAAACGTGGTAACATCAAAGCGTTATTTTTTAGATTTACTCATAAAGGTTTACACCCATGTCCGCAATGATAGGACTTATTTTAGCTTTTATTGGATTTACTGTTGCCAGTATTGTGACGGCTAGATCAGTTTTCATAAACTCTACGTTCAATTCTAAAGTTCTATTTTCAGTCGCCATTGGCGCAATTATCTCTCAATTAGTTGCCGTGCGCGCAATGTTGTTTGTTAATAATGAATTGCATTTATCGTTAACCGCAATGTGTTTATTAATCAACGCACTTATTGTTGTTGTGTTAACTATACGTTCATTTAAAAACAGTAACTTAATGATTTTGTTAGTTACTTATGGATTTTCCGCGCTATTGTCTCTGGCTATTATTTTTGTTCCTAATGATTCACTCGCTTATATGGGCGTGTCGATTAATTCGTCTGTACCTTTGATAATTCACATCGTTCTATCAGTTAGTGCTTATTGTGTATTGGTTATATCGTCTTTATATGCAATTCAGTTTAGATACATAGACTCTAAGTTAAAATCAAAAACGTTATCGTTAAACAGTCACCTACCTTCACTTAATGTTGTTGAACTACAACAATTTAGGCTAATGGCTATTGGGTTAATTTTGTTAACTGCCGCTTTATTCACAGGCTTCTTATTTCTAGATAACATGTGGACAAAACAATATGCACATAAAACAATATTATCTCTGATCGCTTGGGCTGCTTTTGCAACACTTACCATAGGCCATAAAATATATGGTTGGCGTGGAAGTAACAGTGCAATTGCCACCATTTTAGCCTCTTTAATACTCACGTTGGCATATTTTGGCAGTCGTTTTGTGCGTGAAATATTGCTCACTTAACGTATTTGGCTTGACTATACCTACATAAGATCATACTTATACATTTATTAATTCCAGCAAGGATCAATTTTGGGCGACATCTCTACAAGTGCACTGTTTATTTTACTCGTTGTACTTATTTTTATTTCAGCTTACTTTTCTAGTACTGAAACTGGGTTAATGGCATTAAACAAATATCGGCTTAAACACTTAGAAAAGGAAGGTCACAAAGGGGCTATCCGCGTCACTAAGTTGATGAGTCGGCCTGACCGAACCATTGGGCTTATTCTCATTGGAAACAACTTGGTTAATATTGGCGCTTCTGCAATCGCTACCATTATAGGATTACGTTTATATGGTGATGTGGGCGTCGCAATTGCGACATTTGGATTAACGTTAGTCATATTAATTTTTGCCGAAGTGACGCCAAAAACACTCGCCGCCTTACACCCTGAAAAAGTCGCTTTCCCCAGCTCTATCCTTTTATTGATACTAATGAAGATACTATTCCCATTAGTGGTCATTGTTAATTACATCACTAATGGTATTTTAGCCTTATTACGCGTTAGCTCTGAACAACGTGAAGAACATAGTTTAAGTAAAGAAGAGCTCAGAACCGTAGTTAATGAATCCGGTGGCATGTTAAGAGATAGCCATCAGAATATGATTGTTAACCTATTGGATTTGGGCAAAATTAAAGCTGAAGATATTATGATCCCACGTAACGAAATTTATGCGTTGGACATCAATGATGACTGGAAAAACCTACTTAAGGGGCTTACATACGCAAACCATACACGCTTGTTGCTTTATCGTGACAATATAGATGACGCGGTTGGTTTTATTCATGTAAGAGACGCATTGAGATTGCTTGCCAAAGAAGATTTTAGCAAGACCACATTATTAAGAGCCGTACGTGAAATATATTACACACCTGAAGGTACGTCTCTGTTTGTATTACTGCAAAAGCTTAAACAAAATAAAGAACGTATTGGTTTGGTTGTTGATGAATACGGTGATATTCAAGGTTTGTTTACCCTGGAAGATATTTTAGAAGAAATAGTGGGTGACTTTACTACTGGTATTTCTGTCGACCCAAGTGCTATTTGTGTAAAACAACCTGACGGCAGTTATGTTTTAGACGGGAGTTCATCCATCCGTGATATTAATAAAGAAATGGAATGGGACTTACCCACTGACGGACCAAAAACGATTAACGGTTTGATCTTAGAGATCATGGAAGACATCCCAGATGGCGGCGTTTCTATCTTAGTTTCTGGTTATCCAATTGAAATTATTGATGTAAAAGACAATAAAGTTTCTTTGGCTAAAATCCATCCTAAAATTGAGATGGAAGATACGTCAGATTAACTGGCGTATCTTAGATATCAGCTCGCCCCCTCCCCTTATCTAGAAAAATAATTCACTAATATTGTGCAAAATATCAATATTTTCTAACTTAAGCCGTTAACTATATGAATTAATGATCTATATTCATTAAGGATTAGTATAACAATTTAGGGTTGAGATAATGAATTTTAAGAGTATTCGCGTTAAATATACTGCGATGTTTTGCAGCATAGCCGTCGTATTTATTATATCCAATTTGATGAATTTTTCGTTAATATCCAAAACGGAAAATGGAATGGTCTTATTTGCCCATGAATTTAACCCAGCTATTTCTGCAGTGTTAAACGCAGATAGAGATCTTTATCAAGCCAGAGTAGCTGAACTGCAAGTATTGATCATAAAACAGGGGGACTCCAGCGCAGTTGAACTAAGAAATGAGTTCGAAGAAAATGCCCAGCAAGCCTACGACAGAATGCAAAAATTCAAACAATATATGTCTGAATATCCTTCAACCACACAAAAGCTCGGACAATTTAATGCAAGTTTCAATAACTGGAAAGAGGCCGCGATTAAAGTTTTTGATTTAGCACAAAGTGGACAACTTGAAAAAGCAAAGCAGCAAAGCGCCTCGTCATCATTAACCACATTTAATAATTTACGATCCTTTTACGACATTGCAGGTGAAGCTGCAGACAAAAAGAGTTTATCACTGAGTGATGAAATCATCGCTGACGTTAATACCACATTAACGGTTCTAACTATCTTCAGTGTCATTATCGTTTTATTTACTTTAATTGCTGGCATCATAGCCCCAAAAACAATGGCTGACGCCCTTGATAGTTTATCTTCTAAACTAAAAGCGATTAACAGTGGTGACGGTGATTTAAGTCGAAGAATTAATAGTAATCGACATGATGAAATTGGCCAAATCGCCAACGATTTCGATGAATTTATGGATGTGTTAGCTAAGTTAATTGGCTCTATCGTTGAACAGTCGTCTGAGGTAATTACAGGTGTAAACGAATTAGATTCTGGCGCTAAAAAAATCAAACATACCAGTAAAGAGCAAACGGATAAAGTGGACATGATAGTCACTGCTGTGAATCAAATGTCTTATGCAATTAAAGAAGTGGCAACTAACGCCAACTTAACCGCCACTGAAATTGATGTGGTTAATAAGCTTACCAGCGAAGGTAAAGATATTACCAACAACGCAGTTAACGAAATGGAGCAACTATCCAAAACCGTTAACCACGCAGCAGAAGTGATTTCACGTCTAGCCGAAAACTCTTCAGATATAGCGTCGGTATTAGATGTAATTAGGGGTATCGCGGAACAAACTAACTTACTTGCTCTAAATGCGGCCATTGAAGCGGCGCGTGCTGGTGAACAAGGTCGTGGTTTTGCAGTAGTTGCTGATGAAGTTAGGACGTTAGCGAGTCGCACACAAGAGTCAACACAAAGCATTCAAGGCATGATAGAGGCGTTACAAACGGGTGTTGAGCAAGCTGTGAGTTCAATTAGCCAAGGCAATAGTGCTACCGAATCAACCGTGGCACTTTCACAACAAACCCTAGCCTCTTTAGAAAAAATTAGTGAAGCCTGTAACAATGTTTCAAATGTTGCAGCACAGACCGCAACCGCCACAGAACAGCAAAGTGTTGTGGCAGAGGACATCAGTGAAAACTTAACAGTATTATCTGACCAAACTCAAACTAACTTTAACATTGCAGAAAACAATGGGAATCAAGCTAATACAACCATGGCGTTAGCTACTGAACTTTCTAACTCTGTAACCCGTTTTAAACTTAGTTAATTTCGTGTTTTTTCTATACAATATGTTTAATACATGGAAGTGTTAAACATATCATTCGTTAATTTTACCCATTTTCCAAAAGAGATTTTAGTTTGAAATTACCTGCATTACTTTCCATTTTCACTTTTACTATATTCACTTCTCAGGTACACGCTTTAGAAACCATTGAAGATCAATATGAAGAATTTAACTATTTAAAAAAAATTGAAGAGTGTATTGATGACATCGTTAATTCCGGCCTTTATGACGGTAGTCAAGATAAAGTGAACCAATACTGTAAAGTTAAGATCATCAAAAAAGACTTTAACCCTGGCAGATATGCCAAACGTATTCTTGAAGAAAAAATGACCGAGTTAAACCCTTTTGTCATCACACCGCATAAACCAAGTTACATTTTACCGATAGTAATTAGTGACAACTTTAACAGCAAAGAGTACGAATATTTTGATGGCTATGCTGAAGGAATGAAAGAGGTTGAAGCTAAATATCAATTAAGTTTTAAAATCCCACTTAACACTGGTGACATTTTTATTCGGGGTGATGGGGCTTATTTTGCAATGACAATACAAGCTTGGTGGCAGCTATATTCTAGCCAAATATCTAAACCATTTAGAGAAACCAATTACCAACCTGAACTATTTTATCGAGCTCCTTTGCCATGGAACCCATTTGGCGGCAACACGGGCTTTATGCTGGCCTTTGAACACCAATCAAATGGGCAAACCCAGATACTTTCTAGGAGTTGGAATCGAATTATTGGCAGCCTAATCTATGAAAAGGGCGATTACATGTTTATGTTAAAACCTTGGCATAGAATTAGAGAAAGTGACAAAACTGACCCTTTATCTCCTAAAGGAGACGACAATCCAGATATTGAAGACTACATGGGTAATTATGAGTTATATGGCGCCTACGCTTACAACGATAATAATAAACTTTCAGTATTGATCCGCAAAAACTGGCGAACTGGTAATGGAGCGATTGAATTAAATTATACCTATCCGCTTTATGGCAAGTTAATTGGCACTATCCAATATTTCTCAGGATATGGCGAAAGTATGATTGATTACAATCATAAACAACAAAAGTTGGGGCTAGGTATTGCACTAACAGAAATATTTTAAACACGATTAAAGTTACTTTCAAAACGAACAGATATCTCTGTTCGTTTTGATTAACCTGATGTTTTTATAGTGGGTTAATAAAATAACAAGCGCCATAACCAACCAGAATCTAAGTATTCCTTACAACCTTTTAATTGTTGTCCATATGTTCGAGCTCGAACATCTACTTTTTTCGCAACTTTAACTAACCAAGCTTTTTTATTGTACGTTTTTTTGCGATACCCCCCCCACCCTTCGTGATAATTCAGGTATTGGTTTTTAGCATCCCATTTTGACACTTTATTTATTCTGTGTGTTTTTGCGGTAAACCACCCCATAAAATCAATCGCATCTTCAAAATCATCTCTGTCACCCCAAGTATTGCCAGACTCTTTTACATACTCTTCCCAAGTGACGGTTTTAGCTTGGGAATAACCATAGGCACTACTCGCTCGACCGTAGGGTATAAAACCTAAAAACCATCTCATAGGTGGTTGTGCATCGGCTTTAAATGAACTCTCTTGATACATCATGGACATTACAACATGAATTGGTGTTCCCCACTTATCCTGCATATCATTCGCGGCATCCCACCAATCATCTTTCTCTATAAATATTTCACAAATGTTGTTGATATTCTTTGGCTGTGGAGTGGTGCAACCTAGAATTGAAAGGGTCAAAAATAAATAAATTATAATTTTTTTCATATTGTAAGAACTTTTTCTGAAAATCCTGTCTAACATAGTGAAAGCAGTATTTTTTCATTCCCTGGAAGTTGTTGTTAGTTTAGCGAACATTAATTAATGTTCGTTTTTTTTTGCCTACAGGATGTAGGTATACTCGATGGCCATGGATGGCCAAGGAGAGTATGCCTATACAGAATTAGTATGTCGAGAGTCAAAATAACTATGTTCACAGCCCCATATCAGTAGATAGATAAATAGAATGTTAAGGTTTGCTGTTAAATTTAAAACTAAAATCAAATAAAAATAGAACTAAACACATTTATTTTTCATTTCGCTGAACTTTTCCACAACCCCCTGTCTAACAAAGTGAAA
>NZ_JAHKPJ010000003.1:0-16344 GCF_018860345.1 Psychrosphaera sp. F3M07
GGATCAATGGGGTCAGAGTTGTTGATTTACCGAATATTGCTAAATAGATAAAAGTTAACTAGATTTTAACTATCAAATAAGGAGTTTTTGATGGCTAGATTACCTAGGTTAAACTTACCCAATATCCCGCAACATGTGGTACAACGCGGTAATAACAGACAAGTGACTTTCGCTACTGACGATGACTATATCGTCTACCTTAATAAACTCAAATCATATGGGATCAATGGGGTCGGATCAATGGGGTCAGAGTTGTTGATTTACCGAATATTGCTAAATAGATAAAAGTTAACTAGATTTTAACTATCAAATAAGGAGTTTTTGATGGCTAGATTACCTAGGTTAAACTTACCCAATATCCCGCAACATGTGGTACAACGCGGTAATAACAGACAAGTGACTTTCGCTACTGACGATGACTATATCGTCTACCTTGATAAACTCAATTCATATGCATTACATCATAAAGTTAGCGTACATGCATACGTTTTAATGACCAACCATGTACATTTACTTGTGACACCTTCAACTGATAAAGGGGTTAGTAAATTAATGCAATCATTAGGTCGTTATTATGTTCGCTACTTTAACTACACATACTCACGAACTGGCACTTTATGGGAAGGTAGATATAAATCAACCTTGGTCGATAACGAATATTATTTTTTATTAGTTAGTCGCTATATTGAATTAAACCCAGTAAGAGCAAATATGGTCGAACATCCAAAAGAATATCCATGGTCAAGTTATCACCATAATGCAATGAGTAAAAAAATTGAACTGCTCACAGAGCATCATGCATATCAGGCACTAGGGGGAAACAAAACAGAACGTAAAGCGGCGTATAACTCTTTATTTGATAATGAAATACCTGTTAAAACCTTAGAAGAAATTCAAAGTTCAACCGATAAGGCATGGGTATTAGGGAGTGATAAATTCAAAGCAGAGGTTGAAAAGTTAACAGGACGGAGAGCTTCACCACTTCCCAAAGGTGGCGATAGAAAATCAAAAACGTATTTAAAACAGTGTTAATCTTTGAAATCAACAACTCTGACCCTATTGGTTTGTTGTGAGGCTAATGGTGGTAAATGGGAAGTCGGAGACGCTTAATTGTTATAACTTTACTCAGTGTGATTTTTGCAACAAGATTGATTTTGTTTACCTGTATATAAGGCATTAATAGTCATTAATGCTTGCTGTAATGGTTCACAAATTAAGTGCAAACACGTAGAATTGCAGACGTATTGATGCCAGAGAAAGTTATGCTCCAAGCCATTTCAAAAACATTTTTAATAGCCGCCTTATTGTTTGCCTTTGTTGGCCAAGCAACAGCCGTTACTATTTTTACCCCATGCAATAACTCAACTGAGCTTAATGCAAATGACTTAAGAACTAACACCCAAATAGAAACACCACTGGTTGAGATTGGAAACAAACTCGACAGTAACCAAGATGATCATTCTGATGACTGTTGTGATCCCGACTGCTGCGATCTCGATTGTTTATGTGCGGTTAATGGTTGTTCATCTGTCACGTACATGAATGTTGATCTCGTTAGCCATAATGTTATTTTAACCAGTGAATTAGTTCATCTCCACCAATCGCAACAGCCTCATTTTATTCATACATTAGTTTACCGACCTCCCATTTTTACCGCATAAAATTTAACGCGGTTATTCCAGCGTTCTAGTTCCAATTTTCTAGTTGAACAGCCTTAAATGCTGTTCAAACGTTACCTAATGTTCGAGATAAAAATGCAAAAAAAATATGTAAACATAGTCGTAGCCGCAATGTTAATTCCAGCACTCATTCCAGCGATAGCACTGGCTAATAATGATATACATGAGCAGAGGAACCAAAAAGCGAAGCAATTGGTTAAGCTCAACAATAAACTGCCAGAGCCGCAGTCTTCTGAGCATAAAGATCAGCATGATGATCAAGAGGTACACCATGATCAAGAGCACCATGATGCAAAAATAGAACGAATTCAAGTTCAAGCATCGCGTTTAGGGCGTATAGACACTGAGTCTGCAACCCGCACAGAAATAATAGATGGCGAAGAGATCCAAGAGAAAGCGTTAATGCGTCCGGGCAATATCTCTATGCTTGTAGCAGAAACTGGAGGCGTAAGAGTACAAACTACTTCTCCAGCGTTAGGCAGTGCTAACATAAAACTACAAGGTTTATATGGTCGTTATACTCAGTTATTAAGTGACGGTTTACCGCTATATGGCGGGCAAACAGCTTCAATTGGATTGTTGCAAATACCACCAACAGATTTAGCCAATGTTGAAATTATCAAAGGTTCTGCATCTTCAATGTATGGAGGCTCTGCACTTGGCGGAGTGATTAACTTAATCTCAAGAACCCCCTCAAACAAGAGTGAAGGTGAGGTGTTAGTCAATGTCACCTCTAAAAACGGCCAAGATATTACGTCATATTTTGCTACGCCATTAAATGAATCTACCAGTGCATCAATAACCGTAGGTGCGCATCATCAAGAGTCGCAAGACCTAGATGACGATGGCTGGATTGATATGGCCGGATATAAAAGAGCTACGGTTCGCCCTCGTATATATTGGCAAGGTGACAGTGGGGAAAACTTATATGTGACTTTGGGAGCAATGTCAGAGCAACGAACCGGCGGTACGTTGGGGAATTCAACTATGCCAGATGGTAATGCGTTTGTTCAAACACAAGATTCTTTAAGAACCGACATAGGGTTTATTTTTGATAAACCTGTTGGGGAAGTGATGAACATTAACGTGCGTGGTTCAGCCATGGATCAAGCACATGAACATATATATGGCACTATGTTTGAAGATGATAGCCATCAAAGCCAACTGATAGAATCAAGTTTGTCGGGTTATACAGATAAAACGGCATGGGTTGTCGGGGTTGCGTTCCAATCTGAAAAATACAACTCGGACACCTATCCAATACATGATTATTCTTATCAAGTACCCGGGATATTTTCACAACTCGATTACGAGGCAAGTGAAGAAGTGTCATTGTCTTTAAGCACGCGTGCCGATTGGCACAGTGAATATGGCACTCAAGTGAGCCCACGTATTTCTGTGTTATATAAACCAGACGATTGGACAATTCGCGGTTCTTACGGCAAAGGATTTTTTGCCCCAAGCCCATTTATTGAAGATATTGATGAAGCCGGACTGTCTCGTCTTGCGCCAATTGAAAATTTAAACGAAGAAACCGCATCAACCGCATCGATGGACGTCAGTTATGTGTTGGGAAGTGTAGAAACAAGCATGACCCTGTTTGCCTCCAATGTTGAAAATGTCACTGAACTTGAAGTGTTAAACAGCTTAAATACTAGCCAAGATAACACGTTAGATAAACAAGTTCGTATTGTGAATGCACAAGGCGAAACGCAAATTAGAGGTGCTGAACTATTATTGCGTTATCGTTGGCAAGATATTAAGTTCACTGGCAGTTATTTATATACAGATGCAAGCAAATTGGATGACACAGGGGTAAGTCGAATACCGTTAGCACTGACGCCAAAATACTCTGCTGGTGGCGTAGTTATGTGGGAACAGCATGGTCGTTTTATGGTTGGCTTTGAAGCCTATTACACAGGAACACAAGAACTGGAAAACAATCCTTACCTACAAAAAAGTAAACCATATTGGCATTTAGGTTTGTTAGGGCAAATAACCATTGGCAAGATTAGTTGGTTTGTTAACGCCGAAAACCTATTAAATATACGACAAACCAAAGACTATTCTTTGTTGTTACCAAGCCAAGCACCAAGTGGTCGATGGACAACTGATATCTGGTCAAGAAATGATGGTTTTACTGTTAATGCTGGCTTTAGGGTTAAGTTTGGGGAGTAGGATTAAGTTTTTGGAATAGGGTGATGTTAATTTTTAGTAATCGCTGAAAAAAATGAGAATCTCTTAGTAGTATTTATAAAGGCTCCTTATGGGGCCTTTGTCGTTTTTAATGTCGGTTCCAGTTACTCATATTAACATCGTGTAATATCGGTCTGGAGTAATAAATACAACTAACTCGTAATGCGGTGTACCCATTTATTCGGTTTTGAATTGCACCAAGACTAAAGACCGTGCTGCTGATACAGAATATGACCTAATGTAAGATTGTTAAAGTTATTTAAGTTGTTGATTTTAAATGGGTATTTTTATTTTCAATTATTAATGATAAAACGGTTGCTGTCTAACTAATATTGAATAATAATTGCGCGCTTTTTTAATCAAGCAAGACGATGGTTGACGCCCTGTCAAACCGTGAACTGGAGTAAAACATGAGTGACTTATTCGGCATTGCCATTTTGATATTCTTTGGTGCCTTGTTTGCTATGTCAGAGATTTCCATTGCTGCTTCACGGAAAATCAAATTAAGAGTTATGGCCGATGAAGGTGATGACAAAGCCGAAGCCGTACTTCGCTTGCAAGAGCAGCCAGGTAGTTTCTTCGCTATGATCCAAATCGCCCTTAATGCCATCGCTATTTTAGGCGGTATCATTGGTGAACAAACCTTAACCCCTTATACATCTGAGTTAGTAGCACTGGTGTATTCTGGGCCTATGGCTGAGCAAATTAGTTTCTTGTTGTCGTTCTTAGCCATCACATCGTTATTCATATTGTTTGCGGACTTATTGCCAAAACGCATCGCCATGATCATGCCAGAAGTTGTCGCGGCAAAAGTTGTTGGGCTGATGAACGTTATCACCTATGCATTAACGCCGCTGGTAATGCTATTCAATAGCATCACTAATTTAGTATTACGTATTTTTAAGATGCCTATGGTACGAGAAGACGTGGTTACTACCGAAGACATCGTTGCCATGATGGACGCGGGGGCTGAACACGGATCGTTACAGCAACAGGAATACCAACTGCTAGGCAATGTGTTCGAACTTGAGGGCCGTACCTTGCCAACTGCAATGACTACACGAGACGCCATCGTCTATTTTGACATTAAAGATGACAGCGAAACTATTAGTGCCAAGATTTTAGAGCACCCGCACAATAACTTCTTAGTGTGTGACGGTCAGTTGGATAGAGTTGTTGGTTCGGTCGAGTCGAAACAGATTTTACGCCAACTGCTAAAAGGTGAATCTGCTCATTTGAAAGACAGCATGCTCCAAACTGAACTGTTTTACTTACCAGAAACCCTAACACTGTCGGAAGCACTTAACGAGTTTAAATCTGCGATGCAGCCTTTTGCTATCGTGGTTAACGAATACGCTATGGTAGTTGGTTTAGTGACGTTAAAAGACTTGATGAGTAGTTTTATGGGGGACTTAGTGACCATTCACGGCGAAGAGCAAATAGTCCAGCGTGATGCCAATTCTTGGTTAGTGGATGGCGTGACGCCGATAGTCGACCTAATGAAGTTGTTAGATATAGATGTATTTCCTAACGATAATCAGTATGAAACCCTTGCCGGATTCCTGATCTATACGATGAAACGTCTACCAAAACGCACCGATTATGTGATCCACGACGGTTATAAATTTGAAGCCATAGATGTAGATGGCATCAGAGTCGAGCAGCTGTTAGTCACACGCCTGAGTGAACCTACGGCAGTAACAATTGAGACAAACGAGGGTTCTTAAGCCTTTTTAGTAAAACGGACACATAAATGTGTCCGTATTTATGTGAACGCTCAAGTTTCACCTTCTCAACGCTTTCTCGTTATTCTAATTGAGAACAACATCCCTTATTCGGCATCCTATTCAATATGACGTTAAAATTTGTCTTGCGCTAGCGCGATTTTCCTGTGATTGACTCTGGTCATTGGCAAATGCTTTTAGCGCATCTTTTATAGTTGAACCTTTGACATTGGATTGCGACAGAGCCATGATGGCACTGGTTTTAAGGACATTATTTTGTGTCTTTAATGTGTCAACTATACATAGTAATTGATGCTCATCTTGAGCAAAACGCGCTATTGCAAAGTAGCTATTGCTGCGAATTGATTCATTTGGGTGCTTACATAAAGGTTGCAAGGCTTGGGCAAGTCGGAAATAAGAATCCTTGGAAAATGATTGTGATTGTAATAAGCCAAATACATTATCGATGACTTGTTCATTACTCATAACATCGAATAAATTAAATAGAGCAATCAGTAACGCTTCCTTTTCGTCTGAGTTATTTATCTTCCTGCTTGAGATCATTTCTAAACCGATCAACTGGTCGTTTGGTTGTTTGGACGTCAACAACATTAGAGCGGTATTAGTTACTTTTTTACTTGGGTTTAATGCTAGATCTGGCAAAAGATACTTTGCAAATAATGTGTTGTTGGGACTTTGTTGCAAAGCATTTAAAACTAAAGTAAGTACTTGTTCGGAATGACACGCTTGTTGGTTTAACTTAGTCGCTATTTTCCGGGCGTGTTGTATGTCTTGATAATTAACACTGGTTGCTTTTTCTAACAATAAAGTCAAATCACCAGAGTTGGTCGCCCTAAGAGAGCTTGAGAATAGTAATACAATCAAAGACGTGGCAATTATTATAGTTTTGATCATGATGCTCCGTTCTAAACTTAGATTGAATTGGAATGTTGCCGACATCATAGTGTTAATGGATTGATGTCGGCAAGGATAAATGATCACCCTGCGTTCCAAGAAAGTGACGAACGATAACTTTCCAGTACGCTTAGTTCACTGGAAGATAAGCTAAATCGTTTTAACGAACTTGCTGCCATTGCCCTTACTTCTGGCAAACCATTCATATTTTTCACTTCGTTTAACAACGCATATTTTAAATTGTCTCCTCTTACTGTGCTTTTTTCAATGGCCATGGCCGCACTGATCTTCTCGTCGATGCTTCCTGATTGCATTGCATTTAATAAAGGGGTTAGCTGTTCTTCATTTTTTGCTTGTTTTGCAATAGAGAACAGACTTTCACTGCGGACCGATTCTTCCGGATGCTGACTTAACTCTTCTAAACGAGTTAATATCTCTCTGTTTTGTTCACTTGAGATCAGCATGTCTGGCATTGCTCTCATCGCCGTTTGCAGTATTTGCGGGTCGGCAGTACTGTCATGCAGTGAATCTAATGCAATGTTCATGGTTTCTTGGTTGGCAACGCCCAAATCGGCTAGTAACTCCAATCCTGTAAGTTTGTCATTTCTATCATTTGATAAAGCCAACTCCTGAGCAAAAGTTTCAACTTTAGGGTCTTTAATTTTGGTTAAAATTTGCAGTAATTCATACTTTATATCTTCATTATCAATCTGCTGTTGAAACGAAAATAACAACTGATCCAATATCTCATTATCGCCTTTTGCTAAAGAAAGAAGAGTTTGTTTGAATTTTGCAATACTCTTAAAGTCTTTATTGGAAATTAGCTCAGGTAAAAGTTGTAATGATGCTATAGCTATTTCAAGATCATCATTAACCGCATTGTAAAAAATACCTTCAGGAGCCATTTCATTGTCTTGTTTTACGCTTGTCTCTTTGGCTTTAGATTTACTGCTGTTAATCACCGTTTGGTGAGGTCCTGCCATGATTTGTTGTTTGCTTTGATTATGCTCAGCCAATATAGGCTGCTGAGTCAATACCTCAGAATTATTGGTTGAGTTAGTACTTGCTAAAAAATAGCCCCCGACTGCGCCTACTAACGCAGCAATCACCAAAGGCCCTAAAGCCTTTGGTGACAACATATCAAACAAACTAGCCATTAGTTAGTCGACGCTTCCATTATGGTTTGGAATTTCTGAGCGTAGCCTTGAATAAGTGAGGCTTTGTCAGTGCCGTTAATAACACGACGAGCATTCCAGTAGTCGGTCGTACCAGAATAGATGTATTGACCAATAGATCGACCAGTGAAAACACCATTAAATGACCCATATGACATGACTGTGTATGCAATGTCAGGATCCAAAGCTAACTCTGGGTTTGCATATAAATCAACGTTAATACCCAAAATGCTATTTACGTGTGGTGTCATATTTGTGTAGTTCCAGTCATGAGTTAGCTGTACATAACCACGGCCTTTATAAGTACAACCGCCACTATAATTCACACAGTAAGTATTTCCATATTCAGTTATTGGCATATAGGTATTGGCAACTTCATGTTTTACCGTCGCCCATAAATAAGCCATTTGACGTTGGTAAACCGTTAAATTGGTGTACGCGGCTTCTTGGTCATTTTCCATATTGGCAATCAAGAAATTCATACCGTCAACTTGGCTTTGAGACATGCTGCCAAATTGCACTCGGTATTCATCAAACCAATCAGTAGCATTAATGGTCCTAACGGTTACTGGTGGTGGGATGTCTAATACAATAGTATCTGAAACACTTTCAGACACACGACCTAATGAATCTTTTACTCGATAATATAAGGTTTTAGTTCCGTTACCCGCAGATAATGAGAAACTAGGGTTAGCAGTGTACGTGACCCAATTTGCATCAGAAAAATCGGACAATTCACTCATCATAAATTCGGTTGCGCTCCCATCATTGATGGTTGCTGAAATATAAACAAACTGATTATCAGTTGAAGTATCATCATTATTGATTACAAAGTTTGAAACCGAAATTGGTGGAGGAGGTGTGTCTTCCGTGGTGTCTAAATATGTGGAATAGCCCCAGCGCAATTCACTGTCAAAGTAGATCTGTTCCCAGCCAGAAGATGTATTGCCTGCTAATACCCATAAAGAGTCTTGCGGCACTGTGCCGGCAATACTGTAGCCAGAGCCAGCTCCCGTACGTATGTTTAACGTACCAGCCGTGACTTTTGCACAATTTGCTGTGATTGAATTGGTGTAAGCTGCTGCTGAGATCCAACGTTTTGAGCCATCAAACCAGATCTCTGCCCAGTCGCCCGTCGTGTTGGTTTTTACATATTTTTCGCCTGTTTGAATACTGCCAACAATTGAGTTTCCTGTGCTAGGACCTGTTCTCACATTTAAAGCTGAAGCTGTAACCTCTATAGAGTCACATGTTCGCGCGGCGTTGGCACTAAATCCAGTTGTCAGCAATAGACTTGCTGCAATAAAGGATAAGTCGAGTTTTTTTTTCATAATAATTCCTAATTTTATATTGTTATTGTTATTTATGTCCCTGTTAAATGAGCTTGTGGCATTACATTTAACTGACTTTTTAGGATTCAAAAAACTAAATCAGCAATTCATCTTTATATTAATTTCCCTTTTATTCTTCCTTTCCCTTTATTACATATCTAGACACAACATGTACGTATAACGATTCGATTGACCAAAATATAAAACAAAAAGTCGATAGTAAAATGAGCAACATGCTCTAATCATAAGTTGAAGAACTTATAACCAGAGTTCAATGAGACAATCGAACTCAGAGCCAAAATTAGGGTATTAATTGTACAAACTCTCGCAGAGGATAAGTATTTTTTGTGCAAATTTTGTGCTGCCGACCATTATTACAAGTAATGAAATGTATAAAGTATATTAATAACAATAACTTGAAGGTTTATTTGGATGGGATGAAATTTTTATCTAATAAAAGTATCGAGTCGCAAGTCTGGAATATTAAATTTCAATGTTTAATTTAATTGGAATAATTAATTGTATTTTGCTTGTTAATTTGAAATAGTTGAGTTTGTAATGCTTTTAACTCCTCCTACCGAATCTTTGATACGGGCAGCTATAAGAGAAATATCGAATGGATAATATGAAACAACTGATTAAACAATTTTCTGCTTTAATAACGCTAAGCGTTATATTAACGGGTTGCGTTAGCTTGCCTGAACCTGTCTCTCTTACCGATGAAGAAGTAAGTATTGCTGCTAAGGTTGGCATTACAGAGCAGCAATTTAGAGTGATTAAAACGTCTCAATTATATCAATTGTCACCTCGTCAGACGGATCAATATTTACGGATATTACATGAGCAAGAGCCTGATTTACGCAAGCGGATCGGCAGAATAGCTGAAAAAAACATTGGCCAACCATACGAGTTATATCTATTGGGCGAAGCGCCATTTGAACCTTATGACTCGCAACCTCTTTTTGAACTGAGTAAAAGTGATTGTGTCGTTTTTGTAGAACATACTTATGCCATGGGATTAACTGATAATTGGGGCGATTTTTTTAAAACTTTACAACACATTCGTTACAATAACGGTGAAGTTGGAGTCGTAACACGTAATCATTTTACTGAATATGATTGGAATAGAAATAACAATTGGTTGGTAGAAGATATCAGTGCAATTGGTGGCGAAAACACAATAAAAACCTATGAACAAACAATCAATAAAGAGCGCTTTTTTGCGAAACAGTTTGGTATCAATGTACCTCAAAATAATGTCAAAACGGTTGAAACTTATGTACCCAACGAACATATACCTGCTATTGCTCAATACCTCCAAACCGGCGACTTTGTTAACTTAGTAAGAAGTACAGGTAAAGGAGCTTGGGTAGGGCATGTTGGCATCATTAAAGTGGAAGACAATGGTAAAGTAAATGTCATCCACTCTGCATCCCCGGCAGTGCGTAAAGAAGGCCTGTTGGAAATGGCAGAATCGTTTTTAGCTGAGACCCCAGAACGCTTTGCTGAAGGTAGAACGGCAACCGTAGGTTTTAAAGTCCTTCGATTACATGAAACTGCAAATGATAATTTGAAAGCCAAATTTGATGGTAATGTGCCTCCTATCATGATGTTAAATCGAAAATATGAATACTTAACAAAAGAACAAGTTAAGAATAAGTTAGCACTAATGCGTGAACAAGCTAAAAAAGCCCAGATAGAAGAGACTTTAGAGGAATCTGAGTAAAGTGATACCAAATAACCAATCAGGTAATGGTTGAGAAAATTGGATAATATAATCGGCTCTAGGCGGTTAAAACCAAGTATTGTTTGGTAGGTGAGAGACGCCTGATAAGGCTAGTTATTTAGTCGTATTGCGGGAGGTCAGCCGCACACATATTTTAGCTATAA
The DNA here is from genome assembly GCF_018860345.1 of Psychrosphaera sp. F3M07. Classification (GTDB taxonomy): domain Bacteria; phylum Pseudomonadota; class Gammaproteobacteria; order Enterobacterales; family Alteromonadaceae; genus Psychrosphaera; species Psychrosphaera aquimarina. Next base: position 10,911 of record NZ_JAHKPJ010000003.1, read on the forward strand.
ATAGATTATTCCTTGAGCGTGCACCAGCTCAAGGAATATTAGCTCTATATAAAGAGTGCGGTGATTCTGTGTAATGTGTGCGTAAAATATAGTGTTTAGTGACTTTTAGCTTTCATCGCGTCTGCGATGGCTGGAATATCTTCAGCATTGGCTAAATAACGAGGTTCAATTCGTCGTTGTGATTGCTGCTCATAGGCGTAAGCAAACCCAAGCAGGTCGGCGTCGGTAAATTTAGTTCCAATAAAAGATACACCCACCGATAACGCATTGATATCACCCATAGGGACAGTCACATGAGGATAACCTGCTTGAGCTGCATAAGAGCCAAATCCAGGCCAGCTATTTGGCCAAACATCTCCGTTAATAGCATCAACTCTTGGCACGACAGGACCTGAAGGGGCAATAAGTACGTCGACGTTATGCTCTGTTAATAGTTTATCTACCCCGTCTTCGCGAGTTGCTTTTTGCACCCTAGCAACAGCCGTTTTATAAGCCTTACTTTCAAGTGCGTCCATGGATTGTGATGAAACAAAAATACTTTGGTCAAACAAAGCCAGTTCAATATCTGAATTGGCTTGGTTAAAGTCAATGAGTTCTTGTAATGTTCTAACGGGTACTTGTTGAGAAGACGTTGAGGCAAGATATGTATTTATGCCATCCTTAAACTCATATTTTAGTAAGTCATAACTCATTTTTCCTAACCCCTCTGGTGCTTTGGGGCGTTGATCAATGTTAACTAAAATGGCTCCAGCTGCGACTAAATCGGCTAAGGCAGTGTCAAAGCGTTGTATTATTTGACTTGAGGAGCCTTTGGCAAAATTAAGCACCCCGACACGTACGCCTTTAAGTGCGTTAGCGTTTAAGCCTGACGTGTAATCAATATCAGGCGTCGTCGTCGCCATGGCATTCATTAACATGGCTGCACCTTTAACGGACTTAGTCATAGGTCCTGCCGTATCTTGTGATTCAGAAATAGGAATAATGTGCTGCTGTGGAACAATACCCACAGTAGGTTTGAAACCGACAATACCATTGGCATTGGAGGGACAAATAATAGAGCCGTTAGTTTCAGTTCCCACAGTACCCGCAGCTAATGATGCAGCCGTTGCGGCACCAGATCCTGAACTTGATCCACAAGGATTTCTATCAAGCATATGTGGATTTCTAACTTGGCCACCCAATGCAGACCAACCGCTCATAGAACCTTCAGAACGGAAATTAGCCCATTGACTTAAATTGGTCTTACCCAGAATTATTGCTCCTTGGGCACGTAAACCTGCCACTAATGGACTATCTCTATGGGTAATATTATCTTTTAACGCTAATGCACCTGCGGTTGTTGGCATGTTATCTAACGTTTCAATGTTGTCTTTTAGTAAAATAGGAACTCCATGTAATGGCCCTTTAATTACCCCATTTGCACGCATGACATCTAGTTCTTTAGCTAAAATTAAAGCGTCAGGGTTAACATTAAGCACAGCCTGCAAACGTGGCCCTTGTTTGTCGATAGCTTCGATACGATCAAGGTAGAGAGTAACCAGCGCTTCAGAGCTAATTTCTCCATTATTTAACGCTTCTACGATCTCAGGTAACGATTTAGAGATGATCCCTTTTGCTTGATAATCAACAACCGATGGTGATGTTTGTTCCGTTAGTACACTTTGGTCAGATGGGGAACAAGCACTTAGCGAAAGCCCGGTAGTTAAGGCGAGTATAAGATGTTTTTTCATTGTTTTTATTCACATTAGTTCAACCTACAAGAGCGACTACATTATGGAGATATCAATATCATTGCAAGATGTAATAAGGTGAATAAAGCTATAAGCTGGAAGAATGGCTTCGCCATTAGCTGGAAGGAATAGCAAAGGCAGGAGAAGCTAGTTGCGAGAGTTCAGCTTCGAGTTAATTGAAAAGCGATCACTTTTCTGCACCTAAAATGAGTTTACTTATAACGTGAATATAAAATCAATGACTCAGCCCCATTGTTTTGGTTATTTCTAGGATGAAGGTAAAGTTACTTCAGGTGATTTTGGGGTAGCTGTGATTGACCTAAGACAGCCACGATCAAGATAAAGTTGTCTTCTTTGGTGAAGTAAGCCGTGTGTTTTCCAACAGGGAAATATAAGCCATTTGGGTAGATTTCATCGCAGCCTCTTCCTATCTCCGGGTTATCGGCTAACATCTGAAATACTGATAGCAGAGTATTCTTGTAGTTGTACCACTGCAACTCCGAGTAATTTTCAACGGTGTAGGTTTTTATTTTTCGTAAGTGAGACTGCGCTAAGTTACTTAACTTATATTTATTCTTTTGCATAAGTTAGTTAAAGCGAATTTAGAAAGTTTTCGCCATCAACAGCGTTTCCATTGTTTAAGTCTTCCTTAGCTGACTTGAAGCAATGCTTAAGGTATTCTACCTTCATCTCTTCCAGTTCTTCAAAATCTCTAATAGACATGACAACGACAGTATCTTTACTGTTTTTGCTGATTTTCACTGGCTCACGTTGTGCGCTTAAAAGTAGCTCGCCAAAATTTCGTTTGGCATCATTCGCTGTTAATGTATGCATGGTCAGTTCCTTGTTGAGTCTAGAGTTAGATTATAATGCGTCGCATGAAATATTCAATTTAATTAAATCGTGCGGTTTGTGCGGAATCCTAACTAACAGTAACTTCAAACTCACTATTACTCAAAAGTGAGTTTACAAGTGTTTATTGAACATTTCAGCACGGGACATCCCCAACAAAAAAAGCCTAGATTATATCTAGGCTTTAAAATAATCAGTTGGTTTAAGCTGTGTTTTTACATTTCAAACAATACTGGGTATTTAAGGTGTTGGTTATCGTAATACACTGAACGTTGGTATAACCATTTCATTTTCTCGTCTGAACCTTCGGCAAATAACTCTTCTAGTGAGCCTGCTTTTTTCGATTCAACTTCGGTTACTTGTTTAGATTTTACTTCGCCAAACTTATCAAAAAACGCCTGTTTTAATTTAGGGTCGTTATTTAACATTTTATGGGCCAAAGGGATCATGGCGTAACTTTCAATGTATTCCGTTTGTTGGAACATTTGGTTAAAGAAGCCCCATTTAAAGTATGAATCTGGTGCTCTTGGGTCTAATAAGGTTACGGCTAATGTACCTAAATTTTGTTTGGTGGATATTTTTATTGTGCCAGCCGGTAAGGTTTTGGTTACTTTATTGGTATCAAACTTAGCATCCGCGGTTAAGTGGCCTTCAAACGGTACTTTGCCAAAACTGTAATCTTTAGCAGTTAGTTCTGTGACTTGTAGCTTTAATGGGTGTTTTAACGTTTTGTATTGAATGCCTTGATTGGTAAGGCGTTGTATAACCTCTAAGTGTTGCGGGGGCACGTAATAAAACTCAGGTACTTGCACTTCAACGCTTGGCTTTCTGGCCCAGAAAATTGGAAGTTTGTTGTAGGTTTTTGGTTTGCCTGTCCATTTTACGTATTTAATGCCAGTTAACTTATCAGTGGCTTGTTGGTATTCCATACCTTGAAAGTCCATGTATTCTGGATTTTCAGTGTCCGCAGACCAAGCCAGTGGCAAGGTTTTATGTTTTTGTTTTATGTCTTTTTCTGTCGCAGCAATAAGATCATCACCATCTGTGGCAAGTTTATGTATTACCGTTTCTAGGAAAACATAAGTGCCTAAGACACGTTGGAAATAAGGTTTTAACGAGTGATTCTCAACTAAGATAGTAGGCAAGTGGCGGGCGTCGCCCCAACCGTTGCTGTATCTAGGGCTGGCTGTCCAACCAAATAACCCTTTAGCAAAATCTTTATTGTCGATACCAAAGGTAAGTGGTCCGCCTAAATGCCCGTTTTTCTTTAACTCGCTGTTTATCACAGGTGTTAACTCAGTGTCTAACCACTGACTTATGTTAGGTGAATAGGCATGTTCGCCGTTGTAACCATAAGTAATATCGTATTGATAATCTTCACCGTCGGTAACATGAATGTCTAAATATAAAGTAGGTTGCCATTTATTGATGGTGCTGATCAAAGCTTGCATCTCTGGGGTGTCTGCTTTGGCAAAGTCACGATTAAGATTTAAGTTTTGTGCCGTTGTACGCCAGCCCATATTTGTTGGACCACGTTGATTTACTCGGTTATGTGGGCTTGAACGTTCGTGCCCGTCAACATTGAAGATAGGAATAAAAAGTAAATTTACCTTGTCTAACAAGTGGCCTTTACCGTTTTTGCTGATGTCACGTAACAACATAAAACCAGCATCTTTGCCGTCTATCTCACCGGCATGTATGCCTGCTTGAATAAACAAAGTTGGCTTTTTATTTTTTTGTAATTGCTCAGGTGTTTTAGCGCCATCTTTGGAGGCGATTAACATCCAAATATCACGATTTTGTGGGCTTTTACCAATTGAGGTTAAATTAAACTGCTTGTCTGACTTGGCTAACGCTTTAATGTACTTAATACTTTGATCATAATTTGGTGTAGATAACATGTTTGATTTTTCAAACTGCGTCTGCCATTTATCACTTTTATCTTTAACGAGTTCTAAGCTTTTTCCTTGCCATTGTTTGATAGGGGGCAAGAGTGTTGGGTCGGCTTGTACGGTATTAGTTTGCATAACAAAAGAGAGCGAAAGCACACTTAATATTAACAATTTACTTTTCATTGGGAAGTTTCCACTGAGCTAATTTATATGGATATATAAGATAAACGTTACCTTAACTGGGATTAATTTTATATAGCTACAGACAGTTGTTGAAATTATTTATAACTAAACGATAATATCCGCATAAATTCAGCCAGGTTAGGTATTCAAATGGCCCAAATGTCATTACAAGAGCAGCTTTTGCAAGCCGGTCTTACAAACGAAAAAAAAGCGAAAAAAGCAAAAAAAGCCAGTAAAAAAACGCGCGACTTAAAACGTGAAGTTAAAGCCGCAACCGAAGAGAAACGTTTGGCTCAATTAGCGAAAGACAAAGAGTTAAATGAGCAGATAAAACAACAAGCTCAAGCTAAAGCAATTCAAGCGCAAATTAAGCAATTAATAGAAATGAACATGTTGGATACTAGCCACGGAAATATTGCTTATAACTTTACCGATGGTACTGCGGTTAAAAAACTTACCGTGTCGGATAAAATCCAACGTCAACTTGCAAATGGCTTGTTAAGTATTGTGCGTTTTGGTGAAACTGGCACTGACGATTACGCGGTAATTCCAAGCGTAGTTGCTGAGAAAATAGCATTACGTGATGACTCTGTTTTAGTATCACAAAATGAAATTCAAGAAGTTGAAGAAGATGACCCTTACGCGGATTATGTCATTCCTGACGACTTAATGTGGTAATACGGTTTTACTAACATTTAACTCATAGTGAATTAAAAAGGTTAATGTAGATATACATTAACCTTTTTATTTTTCTTCATGCTTACAGCTTACAGCTTA
>NZ_JAHKPJ010000003.1:16550-30494 GCF_018860345.1 Psychrosphaera sp. F3M07
CTTACAGCTTACAGCTTACTGCTGTTCTTGCTTCGGCAATCCCATTGACAATAACGCCGCTAAACTTATAAAGCCGCAAGATATCCACAAACAGGCTTCCAAGCCATAAACTTGATAAACCCAGCCAGACAGAACGGTACCTAATAATCGCCCCATGGCATTGGCCATATAATAAAAACCAACATCCAGCGATACCCCGTCTTTATCTGCAAAACTGACTATTAAGTAACTATGTAAAGACGAGTTAATCGCAAAAACAAAACCAAATAACATTAAGCCAACAATAAGTGTCGTCTGAATATGGAAATCAAAATGTAGGGCGAGGGCGATTAATGCTGGCAGTAACGCAAGTATTGATGCCCAAACAAAAGCCGCTTGGCCACTTGGTGCTTGATTTTGTGTGGTATTTTTACTGCTGTTGGTAAGGGCCGGAGCAAACGACTGCACTATGCCGTAACCAATAACCCAGCTTGCCATAAACCCACCTACCCACCAATGATCCCAATTAAAGGTCACGGCCAAATAAACGGGAAGGGCAACCACAAACCAAACATCACGAGCGCCAAATAAGAATAATCTGGCAGCGGATAAAATATTAATTGGTTTGCTTTTGGATAACAGGTCTTTGAACTTAGGTTTGTACTTAGCTTTTCCTAGGTCTTGTTTGAGCATAACTATGCTAAACAGCCAAACCAGTGTCAGCATGATTAACATAATGAGTATGGCGCCACGGAATTCAAACAAGCTTAATAACATACCGCCTAGGAAAAAGCCGATGCCTTTTAGGGCGTTTTTAGAACCTGTCAGCAAAGCGACCCATTTGTATAACTTGTCGTTTTGATCACTAGGGACCAGTAATTTAATGGAGCTTTTGGCACTCATTTTATTTAAGTCTTTGGCTATACCTGATAACGCCTGCGCAGCCATAACGTAAATAACGGTTAACCAAGTGGCATCCACTGTTAACATAGCTAACGCCAGTATTTGCAAAGCTAACCCTATGTTCATGGTTTTGTTTAAACCAAATTTAGCGCCTAACCAACCGCCTACTAAGTTGGTAATAACGCCAAATATTTCATAAAACAAAAACAACATGGCGATACTGAGTGGGTCGTATCCTAGCTGGTGGAAATACAACACCACTAACATACGTAACGCGCCGTCAGTTAAAGTAAATGCCCAATAATTACCTGTGATGATCAAGTACTGTTTGATCTCAGTTGATAATTTGGTAACAGATAAAAGTCCCATCATAACCCTTAGTTATCATTGCATTTGTGTATTAACAAATGAGAAAGATTGCTATTTGCTCAACATTAGTTTTAGTTTTGCGCTTTATCAGAACGACCAACCATACGGGCAAGCTCAGCAGTACGGTTTGCATAACCCCATTCATTGTCATACCAAACATACAGTTTTAACTGAGTGTCATTGATCACCATAGTGGATAACGCGTCGATAATGCCTGAACGTGGATCGGTTTTATAATCGATTGATACCAACGGGCGCTCTTCATAACCTAATATGTCTTTTAGCTCACCTTGTGATGCTTGTTGTAACAAGGTATTTACTTCTTCAATTGTGGTATTACGTTCTAATTCAAAGACACAATCAGTGATAGACGCGTTGGTTAACGGTACGCGGATAGCGTGACCATTTAATTTGCCAGCAAGCTCAGGAAATATATGAGTAATGGCGGTTGCTGAGCCTGTGGTGGTCGGAATTAAACTGGTGCCACAAGAACGCGCTCGGCGTAAGTCTTTGTGCGGCGCATCAATAATTGTTTGGGTATTAGTGATGTCATGTATGGTGGTCATTGAACCGTGTTTAATGCCTAAGTTTTCGTGGATCACTTTGACCACTGGCGCTAAACAGTTGGTAGTACATGACGCAGCGGTAACAATTGGGTGTTGCGCTTTGTTATATAGATTGTCATTTACGCCCATAACGATATTTAATACGCCGTCTTCTTTTACCGGAGCTGTTACCACGACACGTTTAACGCCTTGGTCTAAATAAGCTTGTAACAGGGCTTTGCTTTTCATTTTGCCGGAGGCTTCAATTACAACATCACATTGTGACCAGTCAGTCTCAGCGATAGTTTTGTTTTGAGTACAAGGAATAGAATGACCATTAATAATCATGTTATTGCTGCTTGAGCCTTCCGCGTTTTCTGCATTAACGTCGTGATGCCATTTACCGTGTACCGAATCAAATGTCATTAAGTGCGCAAGCGTTGCTGCGTCCCCTGCAGGATCATTAATCTGTACAATTTCAATGTCGTCCCAGTCATACGCTGCACGCATTGATAAACGACCCATACGGCCAAAGCCGTTAATACCTATTTTGATTGTCATAAGTTTGCCTATATATAAAAATTATAAATACGAGTTAAAGTAATCGAGTTGTTGTGGATTGATGAGTGCTTTAGGGCGTATTGCCTGAACTGCATTCATTACCTTTTCTTTAGGCCAACCAAGCGCTAATAATATAAGTCCTATGACTAAGCCTGTTCGGCCGGAACCACCTTTACAATGAACGGCAATAACGCCTTGGTTATTAAGAACATTGAGGATATTGGTTTTATGAATTTGCCACTGAGACTCAAATGCATAGTTAGGGGCGGCATCATCCAATATGGGCAGTTGAATCCAGTCTATGCCTTGTTGTTTGCATTCTGCTGGCAAAGTAAGAACCTGATGTTTATCCATTTCTTGATCAAACATTAAGGTCAATAACATAGTTGTGCCCGCTTTTTTTAGGGTAGTTAATGACTCTGTTAATGATTCTGTTTTTGTGCCAGGGCAGGGCGTAAAGATTAGCTTTGCTCCATTTTCAAGGAGCAACTCATCATAAGGATGTGATTGTATATTTGAGGTTACTTTCTTATGCATTTGATGACCCAAACCAGTGTTGTGTGTGATTAATGATATAAACGAGAGATAACATAACAGGCACTTCAACGAGCACACCCACAACGGTTGCTAGTGCGGCACCTGAGTGCAAGCCAAATAATGAAATAGCGACAGCAACCGCCAATTCAAAGAAGTTTGAAGTACCTATTAAACACGCTGGCGCAGCGATGTTATGAGGGAGTTTCATCCATTTAGCCGCTAAGTAGGCGATTAAGAAAATACCGTAAGTCTGTATCATCAAAGGAATAGCAATTAAGCCGATAGTTTCTGGCTCAGTTATGATGGTATTAGCTTGGAAACCAAATAATAATACGACCGTAGCTAACAAGCCGACCATAGACCAAGGTTTTAAACTTGAAAGTAATTGAGTGACTGTGTGTTCACTAGTGCCAGAGCCTTGATCGTTATTTAGTATTTTACGAGTGAAAACTCCGGCCACTAACGGTAACAAAACATACAGTGCAACAGAGATTAATAAAGTTTCCCATGGCACTTGAATATCACTGACACCAAGTAAAAATGCCGAAATGGGCGCAAATGCAAATATCATGATCACATCATTGACCGATACTTGTACTAAAGTGTAATTGGGGTCGCCTTTAGTTAATTGCGACCAAACAAACACCATGGCCGTACATGGTGCAACACCAAGCAATATCATTCCTGCGATGTATTCTTGCGCCGAAGCCGGATCAACTAAGTCAGCAAACACAAAGTTAAAAAACAGCCAGCCTAAGCCCGCCATTGTAAAAGGTTTAATTAACCAATTTATGATAATGGTGAGTACTAACCCTTTGGGATTTTTACCAACATCCTTAATTGCTGAAAAATCAATTTGCACCATCATGGGATAAATCATTACCCAGATAAAAAGAGCGACAACAATATTCACATGTGCAATTTCAAGGTTAGCAATAACCTGAAAAACATCAGGTTGCCACAAACCTAACGTCACCCCAAGGACTATGCTTAAAGCCACCCAAAGCGATAAGTAACGTTCAAAAATTCCCATGTATACTCCGATTATTAGTTATTTCCATAGACAGTTGCTATTTACAAAAACCTGCACGATTAGGCCTGTTTTGCATATTGGCTAAACGTTGCAATTCTTCATTGATCAATGGAATATTATTCTCAGTCGTTTCTGCAATTACGGATTTAGCCCATAAGGGCAGTTCTGGGTTAATACGATAAAACACCCACTGACCATGTTTTCTGTCGGTGATCACATTGGCTTTTTTCAGTACGGCTAAATTACGTGACACTTTAGGCTGACTATCCACGGCTATGGCTTCCATTAATTCGCATACACAAAGTTCGCCGTGGTAGTGAGTTAACATCAGTGTTTTCAGACGAATGTCATCCGTTAGACTTTTATAAAAAGAGATAGGGTCAAAGTTTTCAAGTGAGTTATTTAATTCATCAGGTAAAGCATTAGAGCTAGAATTTGCAACACTGCCTCTATTTTCTTCCACCAAGAGAAACATAGATAAACGATTGTTTAGTTCGTTTAATGTGACGGAAAACGAATTACTCCCCGCACGTGTTTTAGGATCTGGGAAATCCCATGCTAACTGCTTAATGGCATTAGGATAACTTCGGCATTCATTGCTTGCCTTATTACATAATGTGATGACGTAATCAAAAACTTGGCCGTCAAAGGTATCTATATGTTTAGAAACTAAATTATTTGTATCTAACCCAAACTTATTTAAGGCGTCAATGGTTCGAGTATCGATAGCGTCAGGTTGAGTACCTGCACTGAATACGTCAAATAATTCTCCGGCTTTATGCTTTAATAACGCTTCTGCCATTTGAGAACGTGCTGAATTACCGGTACATAGAAAAAGAACACTTTGTTTTTTGTTGATCTGAGTCATTTTTGGTTCACGAATATTAATATATGAAATATTGTATATTCGTTATTTCGTATGTAAAGTGTTTTGTGCATAAAATTACACATATCTTTATTTATTAGATAACAAAGTAGATAGGAAAATAACAGTGGTTAAAGTGGGGAATTAAAGACCAAGCTCTGTGATTAGATCGTTTAACTTATTATTTGTTTCAAACATCATCCCCAACGATACAGAAATAGGATCTTCACGTTGCTGATTTTTAATCACGGCTTTAACAATAATAGATTCTTCTTGGCCAACGTTATTTACTTTTAAGTAAATAGGCACGTTTTGTATTTTACCTTGGCCTTCCCCCCATTGAACCGAGACGCGACAACCACCACGAGATATATCTCTGATGTGTCCGGTTAATTCTGTTTTAGCATCAAATAACGCTTCTTCACTGGTGTCATCACGGTGTACGATAACAACGGGTAACTGTGTCACCATACGACTTTCTTTGCGCAAGCTGATGCTTTCCACTGATTTTGGGAATTGTATGAATAACAAACCTTTAGGACGGGGCGTGATTAAACTAACGGTACTTCTAAACGCAACACATTTTCCAGCTTCGCCTTCTACTAAAGTACGAATGACACAGCCATTGCCTTCTTTGATGACATCGGTGTAATCACGGATGATATGTGGGGAAAGTGACAAGATAATGTAACGGCCTTCATCAAAGCCAATTAATTTTCCTCGAACCCTAAATGGGTTTTCTGCATTAAATTGCAGATCGACTTTGGCTCCGGGATGAAAATGTTTAAAGGTATGAATGAGTGCAATACGATCTTGTTCGTTAACTTGATAAGAAAGTGACGCCATTAAAGCTTCCTTGTAGTCCATTACTGCTGTGTTTATCTAACATTCAGATAAACAGTCCTTTTTTACTGAATCCTTTATATACAAGCCACAATCTTTTTAGTCAATTACATTTGTCAAAACATGAGTGAAAATTGTTAATTTTGTTTTGCCACTTGTTGCTGTAACTTTTTAATCTCAGCTAATATGTTGTTAAGCTTTTCGTCTTGTTCTGCGGTAACTTCATCTTGCAGCTCTTTTTGATGCTCTTCACGGACTTTTGCATGTTCCTCTTCCATCACATTGACCACTATGCCAATCACCATATTTAAGAAGGCAAACGCAGTGAAGAAAATGAAGGTTAAGTAAAAGATCCAGCTTAACGGATAAACCGTCATGGTTTCGTACATAACGTCGGTCCAATCTTCAAAGGTCATAACTCTGAAAAGCGTTAACAATGAAATTGTAATATCGCCCCAAAGCTCAGGATTAATATCTTCAAATAAAGTACTGCCTATGGCGGCATATATATAAAAGATAATAAACATTAATAGCATTACGTAACCAAGTTGTGGCATGGCTTTGATTAATGAGGTTAATAAAATTCGGAGCTCAGGAATAAAAGAGATCATTCTTAACACTCTGAAAACTCGAACCAAACGAGCAATAAGTGCCATGTCGCCGTTCTCAATAGGGATCAGACTGACTATAACGATAATGGTGTCGAATACGTTCCAAAAGTCTTTAAAAAAATCGAGTTTTTTAGGCTCAGCTAACCAACGTATGGTGATTTCGCAAATAAAGAATGTGGTTATAAAAATGTCGAGATAATTGGTGATAGTGTGCATCGTTGATGACACATCATAGGTTTTAACGCCCACCAAAAGGGCAGACGCAATGATAACGGAGATAACAAATAGTTCGAATAACTTGTTGCTGCGAATTTTAACAAACAGGTTGGTAGCGTTAGATAGGTTCATATTACCGAAATTGAATACAGATTTATAAAGCGCTATTTTACCTTTAAACGTGTTACAAGCAAACGTTTGGTCGTATAGATTTAATTATCGGTTAGATTCAATTTTGGTAACACGCCTTCTAGCGGTTGGAAGTGTGCCAAACAGTTTTTGATTTTGTTGGCTAACGCTAATGACTTAATTTCTGGTACTCGAGTTAAGTCCGTTTCGTAATTGGCAATTTTCCATTTATGGGTAAACTCTTCGGGTGCATTTTCTTTGTGTAACTGTCTTGTGTTAATAGACAGTTCAGCAATGCGCTCCACTTCTAATTTGCGACTAAAGCGAGCGACACCAGCGTAATTAAAGTGCTCTTCTACGTGTCGATTACTTAAAAGAATTAGTTGCGACATTAATTCAAAAAGTAACTCATTTTTATTCTTGGTTTTTAATATTAATGTTATGTACTTTTCTGCGAATAACTCAGGCAGTTTAGTGTCTTTGCTTGGTAATATTTCGAGCTCTACTATATAACTGGCAGACGGTCTTTGTTGTATATCGTTAATAAAAAAACTTGCGTTGTCATAACCAATATTATCCAAACATTGCTGTAACTCACTCCACGAATGTTGTTGATGTTGCTCAATTAAATAGTCTTTATTTTGGCTTAACAAAGGTAAGTCATGGTGGTTATTAAAAGGCGTGGTGGTTTTAGATTGGATTGAAAGCTTAAACAGTTCTCGGATCTCGTGCTCTCTGGCGGTTTTTATTGCCAATAAAGCGGTTTGTATAATTTCAGATGTAGGTAATTGAGGTTCTACGCGCCATTTACGACCATAAACAATTTTAGTTTTTGGCTGTTCGTCTTTGGTTTGATAATTGTCTTGTCCGATGACACCAACTTGTAGATAAATACCGCCTTTATCTTCCGATACAAATAATGGAAATTGTTGACTGTATTCGATATCAATGATCAACTTTTCTACACTGGCAAGATCATGTTGATAACTCAAGTAATGTTGAGGTATGCATTGTTGGTCAGAACTTATTTTGTAAGAAGGTGTATTGTCTAAAGCAATTTCACCTGGTAATAAATTAACGTACTTCATAAATTAACCGTCTAATTCCAATAATCTTAATACGAGACCGGAGAAGTAAAGATCACTTTTCAAAAAATTATTTTAGAATCTAAATTAAATCAAGAAGATAGTAAAAGGGAGATAACTTTATTTATCTTCCCGATTAAAATCTATGTTTCGGCTTTCTAAGGACGCTCTGAGGACGTTGTAATTACCTTGAGGAATACTTACTTGTACGGTGACTAAATCAGAGTAGAGAGTGGTTAATACCTCACCGTTATTTTTGTCGGTGTGATGCCTTAACCACTGTTCATCGGCAAAGGGGACTTTAATCGTTAAAGTATATTTTGGTATCACAGGCACTAATTCTGCTAACGCAAAACATTGTTCTACAGCTTGAGAATAAGCTCTAACCAGTCCACCTGCACCTAATTTTACGCCACCAAAATAGCGAATGACGATGGCCAAAACATTATCCACTGGTTTATGTTGTAATACATTGAGCATAGGTTTACCTGCTGTACCTGAAGGTTCACCGTCATCTGACATGGCTGCGGTCATAGAATTTGGATTTGCGCCCATGATGTATGCCCAGCAGTGATGTCTGGCATCGGGATACTCTTGTTTCGCTAGTTGAATGGATTCTTTAACCGCTTGTTTGTCCTCTAATGGGATCAGCCAAGTGATGAACTGACTCTTTTTGATCTCTAAGGTATTTTTACAAACTTTGTCTAAGGTGAAACGGGTCATAGTAGAGTCTAGTGATGGTTAATAATTTTATTATCGCATGTTTTTAAATAGGTTTTTAACCGCTATTTAATTTAACCGTTTGCGGGTAGTATGCAATTACGATAAATAATAGCAGCTAGAACTATGGATTTTTCTAAAAAAATAAACGCCACTCGTCGATACAACAACAATCCAAACGCCAATATTTCAGATCAATTTGAAAGTGATCGTGGTCGTATTATTCAATCAGCCGCCATTAGACGTTTACAACAAAAGACTCAAGTATTCCCATTAGAGCGAAACTCTGCGGTGCGAAGTCGCTTAACACATTCATTAGAAGTCCAACAAACTGGCCGTCATATTGTTCGTACCATATTTAAAAAGTTAGGCGCAGATGCTAAACAATATGGCTTAGATACGTTAGAGCGTGAAATTGAAAGTTTGGTAGAAATGTCCTGTTTGATGCATGACATTGGCAATCCGCCATTTGGCCATTTTGGTGAAGCGGCAATCAATCATTGGTTTAATAATCATCTAGATAAACATGTACTTTTTAGTCAGGCCGACAACAAGATGTTGTCTTTACAAATTAAACAAGAGCTAAAAAGTTTTGAAGGTAATGCACAAGCCTTTCGTATTATTTTTAATTTATTAAAATTAAACCTGACCTACTCACAAGCCGCCAGTATTTTAAAGTACACAAGGTGTGGACTGGATATGCGTCCAGAAAAAGACAAACCACTGTCTTATCTTAAGAAAAAAGTAGGGTTTTATTATTCCGAATTAGACGACATTACTTTGTTATGTGATCACCTTGAGGTAAAACCAGGACACCGTTTTCCGCTGGCATATTTAATGGAAGCCGCGGACGACATAAGTTACTGTTTGGCTGATATTGAAGATGGTGTAGAGAAAGGCTTATTAAACTGTAAACATTTGGCTGAATTATTAAAGTCGACGTTTACGCGATTAAGTAATGAAGAGTCAGATCCTGCCTTTTTAAAAGGTAAAAGTTTCCATCAAGCGGTTGATTATGCCTTAGCAAGAGCAGAAAAAGAGCCGATTAATAAAACGCATGAGTTTTTTGTTTGGTTACGAGTACAACTTATTCACCCTTTGGTGGAACATGCCGCTTCAAGTTTTATCGATAATATCCAACACGTGTATGACGGTGATTTAAATCGTGCGTTATTGGAAGACGATAGTTTGTTTCACCAGATGATCAGTACGTTTAAAGAAGTCGCCATTAAATATATTTTTAGTACCAATGAAGTCGAAACCAAAGAGTTACAAGGTTATCGAATTATTACGGGGCTATTAGATACCTATGAACCTTTATTATTGATGCGCACCGAGCAATTTCAAAATATGGTGTCAGGTGAAAAAGGAGGCGGTTTGATTGAGGCAAGACTGTTTAAACGTTTGCCTAAAAAACATTTAAAAGCATATCAACAAGCGTTGTTACCGCTGGCGGATAAACCTGACTTTAAATTGCATGAGTTCTATTATCGTTGTCGTTTAATCCAAGACAATATCAGTGGTATGACAGATCAATATGCGTTAGAGGAATACCAAAATCTATATGTGGGTTAACACGTCATTGGCTTTATGCCATTTAACGTAAGAATAATGGCACCCAACGTATTAACTCGTACTGGTTAAATATTCGTTATAAATTAATGCTTTGTAATGTTTTAAACGACGGAAAAACGAATGAAAAAGATAATTACTATTCTTGGTTTATTGCTGCTTGCCTCACCTATGGTTAACGCAGAAAATGAACGAGTTATTAACGTAGATGATACTGTCGTTACTAAACATAGTATTAAAGTAAAAGGTAAGAAGGTTAGTTACAGCGCTACAACGGGGACTCAACCTGTGTGGGATGCGGAAGGGAACGCCACAGCCAGTTTATTTTATACCTATTATCAACGTACTGATGTTAAAGACAACAGCACACGTCCGCTTGTTATTTCATTTAATGGTGGGCCGGGTTCTGCATCGGTTTGGATGCATGTTGCTTATACAGGTCCTAGAGTTTTGAATGTTGATTCAGAAGGTTATCCACTGCAGCCATATGGCGTGAAAACTAATGAGTTCTCAATTTTAGATGTGGCTGATATTGTTTATGTGAATCCAGTTAACACAGGTTACTCCAGAGTTCTTAAAGATAAAGAAGGTAAATTACCTTCAAAAGATAAACAGAAAAAAATGTTTTTTGGCGTTAATGCTGACGTTAAATATTTAGCAGAGTGGGTAAATAGTTTTGTAAGTCGTAATAACCGCTGGCGTTCACCTAAGTTTTTGATTGGCGAAAGTTATGGAACCAGTCGAGTGTCAGGACTTGCATTGGAGTTACAAAACAGCCAGTGGATGTATATCAATGGGGTTATTTTAGTGTCTCCTACTGATTTAGGCATTAAACGAGATGGCATCGTGAAACAAGCCAACCGTTTGCCTTATTTTGCAGCTACGGCTTGGTATCACAAAGCATTATCGAACGATTTACAGCAAAAAGATTTAGCTCAACTGTTACCAGAAGTTGAAACCTTTACCATCAATGAATATATCCCAGCGTTAGCAAGAGGTGGATTTATTTCGGATGATGAGAAACAAAAAATAGCGAAGAAAGTAGCATATTACTCTGGCTTATCTGTGGATGAAGTCTTACGAAGCAATTTGGATATCGATACATCATACTTTTGGAAAGAATTATTAAGAAGTCGTAACCAAACTGTTGGTCGCTTGGATTCTCGTTATTTAGGTATTGATGAAAAAGCCACGGGCTCACGTCCAGATTATAATGCCGAGTTAACCTCTTGGTTACACAGTTTCACGCCTGCGATTAACTATTATTTAGCTGAAGAGTTAAATTATAAAACAGATTTAAAATACAACATGTTTGGTCCTGTACACCCTTGGGATAGAACGGGTAATTATACTGGTGAAAACTTACGCCAAGCGATGGCTCAAAATCCTTATCTTAACGTGATGATCCAGGCAGGTTATTACGATGGGGCAACCAATTATTTCGACGCAAAATACACAATGTGGCAGTTAGATAGAAGTTCTATCATGAAAGATCGTTTGTCATTTAAGGGGTATCGAAGTGGTCATATGATGTATTTACGATACGAAGATTTACAAAAGTCGAATCAAGACTTACGTGAATTCATCTTAAAGTCGCTACCGCGTGAAAATGAACCTGCTAAATATGAAAGTAAAATGAACTGATTTTATTTAGCTTTTTGCTCTCGTTAGGTTACTTTATTGGCTAATATCCAGTAAACTTCTGGGATTATCCATATCAATTTTTTTGGCCAAGCGCCTTTAGTAGTAGAAGATGACAGACATTAATCAAATCATTGCAGAAATAAAACGTGGTTCAGACCAGATCTTGCCAGAAGATGACTTAATCGCAAAATTAAAAGAGGGCAAACCTCTTAAAATTAAAGCGGGATTTGATCCAACAGCGCCAGATCTTCACTTGGGTCATACTGTTTTAATTAATAAATTAAAGACGTTCCAAGATTTGGGTCATGAAGTTATCTTTTTGATTGGTGACTTTACTGGTTTAATTGGTGATCCAACCGGTAAAAATGTAACTCGTAAGCCATTATCAAAAGAAGATGTACTTAGAAACGCTGAGACCTATAAAGAGCAAGTATTTAAAATATTAGACCCAGCTAAAACCACAGTAGCTTTTAATTCAACTTGGTTTGATCAATTCAGTGCTGCAGATATGATTAAACTTGCTGCTCGTCAAACCGTTGCTCGTATGCTTGAACGTGATGACTTTAAAAAACGTTATGCTGGTGGACAGCCAATTGCGATTCACGAATTCTTATACCCGTTAGTTCAAGGTTGGGACTCCGTTGCACTTAAAGCTGATGTTGAGCTTGGTGGCACGGACCAACGTTTCAATTTGTTGATGGGACGTGAATTACAAAAAGAAGAAGGTCAACGTCAACAAACAGTACTGATGATGCCGCTTTTAGAAGGGTTAGATGGCGTTCAAAAAATGTCTAAATCTCTTAATAACTACATAGGTATTACTGATGCTCCAAATGATATGTTTGGTAAAGTGATGTCGATTTCTGATGACTTAATGTGGCGTTATTATGAGTTACTAAGCTTCCGTCCATTAGGTGAAATTGCCGAACTAAAAGCTCAGACAGATGCGGGTGCGAACCCAAGAGATGCTAAAATTGCTCTGGCCAAAGAATTGATTGCTCGTTTCCATTCAAATGATGATGCAGAGGCGGCGCACCAAGACTTTATCAAACGTTTCCAAAAAAATGCATTGCCAGATGAAATTCCAGAATTCACCATTAACTCTGGTGAACCAATGCCATTAACTAACTTGTTAAAAGAAGCAGGTTTAGTCGCGAGTACTTCTGAAGCTAATCGTATGATTAAACAAGGTGCGGTTAAGTTAAATGGTAAAGATAAAATAGAAGACACTAAATTAGTTATCGAACTTGGTAGTGAAGATATTTATCAAGTAGGTAAGCGTAAATTTGGTAAAATCAAACTTGTTTAAAACAGGTTAAACGTGTTTCATAATAAAGCCGATATCAGTCAATGTTATCGGCTTTTTTAATGCGTGTATTTTAGTTAAATAACGAAGATCAATGGACTTGGAAATGTTCTAATTGATAGTTGTTCTTACCCTTTAATTCAGCCATATTAGCCAATTGTTCGGTGCGCTCAAAAATGTCATTTATTTGTATTTGATTGGTGGGTAAAACATTAATGGCTCCAATGGATAAATCAATGTTTGAAACTAATTCGGATAGCTGTGGCTCAATTGATTGAATGATACGATTGACTATGGTTTCGGTGCCTTCTTCATTTAAGTTAAATAAACCAACGGCTATTTCGTTTGATTGAAAACGACACACAATATCTGTGGAGCGTTTTGTTGAAGCCTCAATTGCTTCTGATATTAGTTTGAATGACAGTTGATCATTTGGATTATCAATATTCAAATGGGGGTGAACTATTAAGATAGATAACGAATCATTTTCTCTTAACATCCGGTGCCATTCTCGTTGAAATACTTCCGCAAAATAGGCTTCGCTGTATAAGCCTGACAGGCTATCTCTAAATGACGTACTAAATCTATCAAAAATCATAAGTGAATTCCTGTGGTTGAATTATTTAAAGTATAGACATAGTTTCAGAAATTTGACTATAGTAGAGCTAGTTAGCTCAGTATTTTAATAGTAAGCAGGCATTTTACAATTGTGATAAGGACTATCGATCTTAACAATTGTTAGTAGAGTTGAAATTTATTTTCAATGACTAAGGTCTAATAAAACATCAAATAAATACACTTAATAACGCAAGGGTAAAAGAATATTATGAATACATTTAAAAAAACAACATTAACAGCAATGGGTATAGCAGCAATCGGTGTTGCATCAATTTCAAGTGTACAAGCTGCTGAGTTCCAATATCAAGAGTTAGCATCAGGTTATGAAACAAGTGCCTCTGAAGGCAAGTGTGGCGAAGGCAAATGCGGCGCTGATAAAAAAGCGAATAAAGAAGCTAAGTGTGGCGA
>NZ_JAHKPJ010000003.1:30677-90998 GCF_018860345.1 Psychrosphaera sp. F3M07
AAGTGTGGCGAAGGCAAATGTGGCGCTGATAAAAAAGCAAAAAAAGAAGGTAAGTGCGGCGAAGGTAAATGTGGCGCTGACAAGAAAACAACTGAAGCAACTTGTGGTGGAATGATCTAATTTAACACTACCCCTCTATTATAAATCACATGAATAGCATCTATTCATGTGATTTATAACATTTATACCGCAAAGCATTCCCTTTATTCTGTATGACATCTATAATAACTATCCAATTTACCTATGGTAATGACATTATCAATAGCATTTTAAGATCATAGAGAGTATCGAATGAGCCTGTATTTAGATTATTTAGCTGAAATTGAAAGTCGTAAAAATGACTTGGGACTAGCACCTAAGCCAATTGATAGCGCAGAATTGTTATCAGAAATTATTGCCCAAATCAAAGACACAGGAAACGAATATCGTGAAGATTCATTAAAATTCTTCATTTACAATACGCTTCCAGGGACAACAAGCGCGGCAGGCGTTAAAGCTAAATTCCTAAAAGAAATCATTTTAGGTGAGTCTGTTTTAGCGGAAATAACACCTGAATTTGCATTTGAATTACTTTCTCACATGAAAGGTGGTCCATCAATTGAAGTGTTACTTGACCTTGCATTAAGTGATGACACTGCATTATCAGTACCGGCTTCTGACGTATTAAAAACACAAGTTTTCTTATATGACGCAGATACAACTCGTCTTTTAGAAGCTTATAAAGCAGGCAACGCGGTAGCTAAAGATTTATTAGAAAGTTACGCAAAAGCAGAGTTCTTTACAAAACTACCAGACATTGAAGAGAAAATTGAAGTGGTCACTTATATTGCCGGTGAAGGTGATATATCAACTGACTTACTTTCTCCAGGTAACCAAGCGCATTCTCGTGCAGACCGTGAATTACACGGAAAATGCATGATCTCCCCTGAAGCTCAAGACGAGATCCAAGCTTTACAAGCAAAACATCCAAATGCGAAAGTGATGCTTATTGCTGAAAAAGGCACTATGGGTGTTGGTTCTTCACGTATGTCTGGTGTGAATAACGTTGCGCTTTGGGCTGGTAAACAAGCTAGTCCATATGTACCATTTATAAATATTGCACCAGTAGTTGCTGGTACTAATGGTATTTCACCAATCTTCCTAACAACGGTTGACGTAACTGGTGGTATCGGTCTTGACCTTAAAAACTGGGTTAAGAAAGTAGATGCTAATGGCAATACAGTTGTTGATGAAAATGGCGATGCTGTTTTAGAAGAAGCGTATTCAGTTGCTACAGGCACTGTGCTTACGATTGATACTAAAGCTAAGCAGCTATTAAACGGTGATAAAGTGTTAGTTGATGTATCTTCAGCATTTACGCCGCAAAAAGTAGAATTTATGAAAGCGGGTGGTTCTTACGCGGTAACATTTGGTAAGAAACTACAAACTTTCGCAGCAGAAGCGTTAGGTATTGAAACTCCTAACGTTTACGCTCCATCTAAAGAAATTTCACATGAAGGCCAAGGTCTTACTGCCGTTGAAAAAATATTCAATAATAATGCAGTAGGTGTTGCATCTGATAGTCCATTACATGCGGGTTCAGATGTTCGTGTGAGAGTTAATATTGTAGGTTCTCAAGACACGACCGGCCCTATGACTTGCCAAGAGTTGGAAGCAATGGCAGCGTCAACTATTTCACCTTTAGTTGACGGTGCATACCAATCTGGTTGTCACACGGCATCAGTTTGGGATAGTAAAGCACAAGCAAACATTCCTAAGTTAATGAGCTTCATGAACAAATTCGGTTTAATCACAGCACGTGATCCGAAAGGCGTTTATCACTCAATGACTGACGTAATCCATAAAGTACTAAATGACATTACGGTAGACGACCGCGCTATCATCATTGGTGGTGACTCACATACTCGTATGTCTAAAGGTGTAGCATTTGGTGCAGACTCGGGTACGGTTGCAATCGCCTTAGCTACCGGCGAGTCAGCAATGCCAATTCCTGAGTCAGTAAAAGTGACGTTTAAAGGTAAAATGCAAGGCCACATGGATTTCCGTGATGTTGTACATGCAACTCAAGCGCAAATGCTTAAACAGTTTGGTGGCGAAAATGTGTTCCAAGGTCGCATCATTGAAGTGCACATTGGTACATTATTAGCTGACCAAGCGTTTACTTTCACAGACTGGTCTGCAGAAATGAAAGCCAAAGCTTCTATCTGTATTTCAAATGATGAAACGTTAATTAAGTCAATTGAACTTGCTAAGAGCCGTATCCAAATCATGATCGACAAGGGTATGGAAAACGAAGCTAAAACACTTAACGGTTTACTTGCATTAGCAGACAAACGTATTGAAGAAGTTAAATCTGGCTCAAACCCAGCATTGTCACCAGACGATAACGCTAAATACTATGCAGAAGTTGTTATTGACCTAGATGTTATCGATCAGCCGATGATTGCTGACCCTGATGTTAACAATGAAGATGCATCTAAGCGTTATACGCATGATGTCATTCGTCCGGTATCTTATTATGACGGTAAATCTGTAGATTTAGGTTTTGTTGGTTCTTGTATGGTTCACAAAGGTGACATGCAAATCATCGCTCAAATGTTACGTAACATTGAAAAGCAAAATGGCAAAGTTGAGTTTAAAGCGCCACTCGTAGTCGCGCCACCAACTTACAACATTGTTGATGAACTTAAAGCTGAAGGCGATTGGGATATTTTACGTAAATACTCTGGTTTTGAATTTGATGATGCTCATCCTAAAGATGCAGCACGTACTAAATATGAAAACATCATGTATTTAGAACGCCCAGGTTGTAACTTATGTATGGGTAACCAAGAAAAAGCGGAACCTGGTGATACTGTTATAGCAACGTCAACTCGCTTATTCCAAGGCCGTGTTGTAGCTGATACTGCTGAGAAAAAAGGTGAGTCGTTACTTGGTTCTACTCCGGTTGTTGTACTTTCAACTGTTCTAGGTCGTTTCCCTACAATTGAAGAGTATAAAGCTGCGGTAGTCGGTATTGACCTAACTCGTTTTGCTCCTCCTGTAGAAGCAATGACAACTAAATTTGTTGGTAAAGCGGTTCCTGTTAAACGAGTTTAATCTCATATAACAGCAACAACTAAATAAACGCTAAAGGCCACTCATTGAGTGGCCTTTATTATTAAGGGGAGAAAAAACTGAAATTGCAGAAACCCCAGGTGTATTTATGAGACTCGTTTAAACTTAAATGTTAGCTAACCACATAAATAGTATTCTATCGAATCTTTACACATTAAAAGTGAAAACCTGCCTTTAGTCGTTTCTTCAATGGTTTCTATTTGATAAGTGCCTTCAATGTTGTTAAATAATACCTGCTCTATTTCTAGAGACATTTGGCCGTCTTGTACACAGTCGCCAATTTCATCACAACGGGTTACTTGTGAAATATTCCCATAGTTATGAGGGTAAAGTCGCAAGCTAGGCACAAATGCATCCATATTCATACCTTCTAGATTCGTTGTGATATGTGCCTCAGCGAGTTGTGTATCACATTGAAGAATTTTCCTATCTGTCATTATGACTTCAAGTACAAGTTGATCTGTTGGACCACATTGATAAGAAATTCGGCCGTAATAAAAATCGCCATCAACAAATGAATCCGAATTACAGCTGATCACACTAGTTAAGCTAATGACTAAACAGATAGATTGAATTAATTTCATTATAACTCACGCCAAATTACAAAAAACTAACGTTACTTTACTTTGGCCGTTAATGCACTTTTGCTGTGATATTATTTAACGCGTTGATTTTGCTTTGGTATTGTTGTTTTTGTTTATTTTCAGTGCTCATTGATTTTGCTCTGGCCAAATATCTATCAGCATTATCAAAATCATTTAGCATTAAGTAACTCTTAGCCAGACCAAAATAAAAATTATGTTCTGTTTTCTTTAGCCTAATAGCTTTTTTGTAATATGAGATAGCGGCTTTATATTCATTTTTATAGTAGCTCTCTTCAGCTAACATAGATTGATAATAAGGATTAAGCTGACGTTGCTTGTTTACTTCATCTATTATTTGATTAGCTTGTGCGATACGGTCTGTGTTTTTATATAACACCGCTAAATTTTCTCTTAAGTTAAGACTGTTAGGGTCTAGTTTCATGGCGTGGTTGTAAATGGTTTCGGCTTCAACTAAATGACCACTTTGTCTGTACAAACTTGCTAAGTTACCCCATATAGCTGCGTTTTCTGGTGCGTATTTTGTCGCTTCTGACAAATAGACATAAGCCTTGTCTATATCACCCAAGGCTAAAGACTCACCTCCTATATTGTTGTAATACAGCGCGATGATTTGATCTTTTGTTAATATTTGTGAGGATATGACTGGAATGTTAATCAAAGGAACAAAATCAATGGTGACGGTACGATCTAAGAAGTCCGTTAAATGGGATTGTTTTTTTGCAAATACGCGTAAGTTAACATGTCCATTTAACATGCTGATGCCATTAACTTGATTCCAATTCTCTTCTATTTCGACATCAATAAAAGAAGCAGATAAACCGGCTTCTTTAACCAATACATATGAAAGTATGGTCAGTGATAAACAATTAGCAATTCGTTTTTCAAACGTTTGTGAAGCGGTAAAATTCGCATCATGTGCATAACCAATATTCATTTCTTGTTCAGAAAAATAATCTTTGATCAATTGTTTTGCTTTTAGCGAGGTGCCGCTTACGGGTAACAGTCGTGTTTTAACATAATTGCGCATTGGCTTCGAGACAAAAAATATATCTTCAGGTGTCTCTATTGTTATGTCTTTTTCGAATTGGTCATCTAAATAAATAGAATGAGGAAGTGCACTCAGTTGTTGATTTGTTTGAGCGCAACCAGTAATGACAACGATACTTAAAAATAAAATGCAACCTAGATACTTCATGTTAACGTCCCCTATATTAATCAAGTTGAAATAATGATTAATACCTATAGTGTAGTCTAAATTGATAAAGTACTTATACGTACTGTAATTTGGTTTGAAGGGGATTTCAAATGGCAAAAGTTTTAGGCTTAGGTGGTG
Organism: Psychrosphaera sp. F3M07; assembly: GCF_018860345.1. Classification (GTDB taxonomy): domain Bacteria; phylum Pseudomonadota; class Gammaproteobacteria; order Enterobacterales; family Alteromonadaceae; genus Psychrosphaera; species Psychrosphaera aquimarina. The sequence continues at coordinate 35,733 of NZ_JAHKPJ010000003.1, forward strand.
TGTTTTTTAAAGCAAAGGACACAAAAAAGTTATCAGATTGGTATCACGATGTACTTGGCATTGATATGGGAGAATATGGAGCTTCTTTCAAACCTGAATCTATGCCTGAAAAGGGCTATACGGCATTTTCCCTGTTTAAACAAGAGACGGAATACTTTGCCCCTTCCAAACAAGAATATATGATTAATTTCGTTGTGGACGACCTACTTGGATTATTAATTAAGATAGAAGCGAACGGTGGTGTTATTTGTGGAAAACCAGAAGAGTATGATTATGGAAAGTTCGGTTGGTTTTTAGATCCAGAAGGAAATAAAGTAGAACTATGGCAGCCTTTGTAATTCAAAGTATAAAGTGCCAATTTCTTGTTTAGTTTTTGGCATATATAGTGCTAATACAAAGTTTATCTGTGTTGTATATTTAATAGGGCGAAAAATATGTTGGTAAAGAATAAAACGAAAGCGGCATTAGGAGTGTTTAGTTGTTTTTATGTTGCGACCTCGTTTGCTTATTCAATTCCAGAATGGTTATCAAACCCTACAATTAAAGATGGCTTGGCTGCGGTAGATTGCGTGAAGTTTTCAGGAAATTGGTCAAGTGATTCTAAGATATCCTCAGCCAACGCCAGAATAGCTCTTGCTCAGCAAATCGATGTAAAAGTAGAAAGTTTAGATAAAACTTATGATTCTAGGCAATCAACTCAAGACGGTACTCATATTTCTACTCAATTTAGCTCTGTTTCACAGCAATACACTAAACAGGCACTAGCAGGTTCAAGAATTGTTAAAACCGAAATTGTAACAATCTCAGGCACCGAGTATTATTGTGCTCTTGCAACACTTGACCCTGGTCAGACAGAACAAGTGTTTGAATTAATTATCAAGGCCAGTAATAAAAAAGTTGATGACGAGCTGCAATCGGAACTATTTGAGCAGTTCAAAGACAATAAAATACAAAGCTCTGCCAAAATAGATAACTTACTTAACAACCCTCAATAGGGATTGGTGTATTAAAAATGAAGTTAGTTGTGTATTTGATTATTACATTGCTTTTAATATCGACCAATGTACAAGGCGCTGATATTGAAGAGCTACAATTAAAAGCTAAGAACACTCAAATTAAATGGCAACAATTACAGTTAGCTCTAAACTCATCGGAAGATGATCAAAATAAAACACAAAAAACGGTCGCCATGTTACGTGCTGAATATCAACAGGCGTTAACAAAAGAGTTAAATACCTTTGATCAATTAGTCACAAATAAAGCGCAACAAGAATATCAAGCTTACCTCGCAGAGCGTGTGTTTGAAATTGAACATCAACATTATTGTAAACGCATGTCTAGCCAAAAGGAATGTGAAGAAGAAGCCAGAATTACCGCGCTTGATAAAGCCGGAAAACAAGGCAGTTCTATCATTATTAACTCCACTACAGATATTACCACGACACGTAAACAATTGAACGAAGATGTAGTAAGTGGCTCTGATTTTAAAGAGAAAACAAGTATGCGGGCGTTTACTAACATAAGCTCTTATCAAGTTGTAGAGTCCTATAAACTCGACAAATCAAAAAATCATGAACGATTGTGGTTTATTAAAATTTCAGTGCATGTTTCAGCCAAACAGAATGACTATTATTACCAACAGTTACTAAATAAATATAAACAGAGATTGATTATTCACTTATCCCAATCAAAACAAATAGAACATACACAGGACCTCCAAACTACACAGTATATTGAAACGGTAGGCGGTATACCTTTTGTGATGGTTAAGTTACCGGGCGGTCAATTTATAATGGGTTCTGAACGGGGGGAGTTTAACGAGCAACCAACGAGTGTTGTACAAGTAAAGTCTTTTTATATTGCTGATACTGAAGTCACTAAGGCACTTTATCAGCAATGTATAAAATCAAAACATTGCAACGACAAATGGAAAAGTAGCAGTGTTTTAACGCGTGAAGAGTTTAATCAACCAAAGGCGGATATCAGTTGGTATGATATCAAACAAGAGTTTTTGCCTTGGTTAAATAAAAAAACCGGTAGAAAATATCGATTGCCAACTGAAATAGAGTGGGAGTTCGCCGCACGTTCTGGCAGCCAAAGCGATTATTACTATGGTGATAGAACCGATCAAATTTGTTTATATGCCAATGGTGCCAAAGCCAAAGATGTTAGTGAACAATGCGACGATGGCCACAACAAAAAATTAGCAGCCGTGAAGCAATACAACCCTAATAAATTTGGTTTGTATGACATGTTAGGTAACGTAGCTGAGTGGACTAATACTTGCGGTTCACTTTATAGTAAAATGTCGCAGGATTGCTCACAAGCCATGATAAGAGGCGGGTCTTGGTATGATCAGCCATTTTATCTTCGGACATCAAGCCGAATCGGTAAGAACAAAAATACACGTTTGGATACGTTAGGTTTCCGCTTAGCCTATAGCGAATAACAAAATCCTAACGGTAAAACCGCTTATAACTAATATTTCACCTTATCTGTTACACAAAAGCTAAATACAGCTTGAAATTTACGCTCAGATCCGTACAATTGCGCGACCTTTTTTGGGGTGTCTAAAAAAGGCCGGTGAAGTTCACCGTAAACTTAAGTAATAATTGAGGTAATTATGGTTTCTATTCGTTTAGCTCGCGGTGGCGCGAAAAAACGTCCATTCTACTCAATCGTTGTTGCAGACAGCCGTCGTTCACGCGATGGTCGTTTCATTGAGAAACTAGGTTTCTTCAACCCGATTGCTAATGGTCAAGAAGAAAAGATTCGTGTCGATTTAGATCGTATCGAACATTGGGTTGGTGTTGGTGCACAACTTTCTGACCGTGTTGCTAAAATCGTTAAAGACGCACAAAAAGCGGCTTAAATGATCAGCATAAGTGAAGGTGTTTTATGAGTCAGTCTAATTCGACAGAAGAATTAATTTTAGTTGGAAAAATTGGTGCCCCTTACGGTATCAAAGGCTGGTTTAAGATAAATGCTTACACTGAAATCTCGGAAGGGATTTTTGATTACAGTCCATGGTTTATAACCTTAAATGGACAGCAACATCAAGTGAAGGCAGTCAATGGCCGCCGACACAACAAAGGCTTAATAGCTAAGTTTGATAATGTTGAAAGCAGAGATGACGCAGAAGCTTGGCTTCATGGCGAAATTTATGTTGCAGCGAGTCAATTGCCTGAATTGGCAGGTGACGAGTTTTATTGGCGTGACCTTAATGGCATGACAGTAAAAGCAATCAATGGTTATGACTTAGGTATTGTTTCAGGCCTAATGGAAACGGGTTCAAATGACGTACTGGTTGTTGATGCAAAAAGAAATGATGCATTTGGCAAGACAGAACGACTTATCCCATATATTCAGGACGATGTAATTATTTCAGTTAACAAGGAAGAAAACACCATTACGGTGGACTGGGATCCGGGATTCTGACAAGCATGAATTGTCAGTTATGGATTGGTGTTATTACACTTTTTCCAGAAATGTTTGATGCAATTACCCAACACGGTGTAATTGGCAGAGCCATTCAAAAAGGCACTATCGAGTTTAACACTTGGAATCCCCGAGCGTTTACACACGATAAGCACAACACTGTTGATGACCGACCATATGGCGGTGGTCCAGGAATGTTGATGATGGTTCAACCTTTGACAGACGCTATTCGCGCAGCGAAAGAAGCGGCTGGAGAAGGGGCAAAGGTTATTTATCTTTCTCCTCAGGGTAGAAAGTTAGATCAAACTGGCGTTAAACATTTAACACAACATAAGAAAATTGTGTTGGTTGCGGGTCGTTATGAAGGAATAGATGAACGAGTTATTCAATCGGAAGTCGATGAAGAATGGTCGATTGGAGATTTTGTTTTAAGTGGTGGTGAACTACCAGCCATGACACTGATTGATGCAGTGTCGAGAATGATTCCTGGCGTGTTGGGGCATAAGCTTTCAGCAGAACAAGATTCTTTTTCAGATGGTTTGTTAGATTGCCCACATTATACAAGACCTGAAGTTTTGGCTGGTCAGCGGGTTCCAGATGTATTACTTAGCGGTAATCATGAAAAAATCCGACAATGGCGGTTACAACAATCGCTTGGCAGAACCTGGTTACGAAGACCTGATTTAATTAAAAATCTAGCTCTGACTGACGAACAGAAAAAGTTACTTGATTCGTTCCTCGCGGAACAGAAATAAATAACCTTAGACGTTTTGCTATTCAGTGAAATCTAGAAAAGTGAGAATATAATGAGCAAAGTAAGTCAAAACATCATTAAGGCTCTAGAAGACGAGCAAATGAAAACTGATCTTCCGGCATTTGGCCCGGGTGATACAGTAGTTGTAAAAGTACGTGTAAGAGAAGGTAACAAAGAGCGTCTACAGGCGTTTGAAGGTTTCGTTCTAGCGAAGAGAAATCGTGGATTACACTCTGCATTTACAGTACGTAAGATTTCTAACGGTGAAGGTGTTGAGCGTACATTCCAAACGCATAGCCCTGTTATCGACAGCATCGAAGTTAAACGTCGTGGTGATGTACGTCGCGCTAAACTTTACTACATGCGTGAACGTTCTGGTAAGTCAGCACGTATCAAAGAAAAGTTGGACTTTAAAAAGTAAACTTTTTTACTTGATGCCAAAAAGGAGCACATTGTTGCTCCTTTTTTTGTGCCTGAAATTCAAGCATAGTTTAGACAGGATTCTCCTTGTTAGTTCGGCGCAAGATAGTCTTGCAAAAAAATCAATTCATATTCCTGATTAAGCGTTGACACTGGTGGCTCATTTTTATAATGTGTAACTAAAGGTGTACGGGGTGTAAAGTTAATGTTACATAAATCCTCGCTTAATGAATTGAGGTTAATATGAATAAAGATAGTTTGAATAATGTGAACGTAAAAGCTGAAAAGCTTTTAGTTATGCCTAGTGCGCTTAAGTCTGCGTTACCACTTAGTGAAAAAAATAAGACATTTATAGCTGGTGCTCGAAAAACGATCTCCAATATAGTGCACAAAAAAGACCACAGAACGTTAATAATTTCAGGGCCATGTTCAATCCATGATCTGAGTGCGGCCAAAGAATATGCATTGAAGTTAAAAAAGCTACAAGAGCAATGCAAAGATTCTGTGTATCTAGTGATGCGTGTTTACTTTGAAAAACCTAGAACAACAGTAGGATGGAAAGGCTTAATCAATGACCCTCATTTGGATGGTTCATTTGATATCGAAACTGGTTTGTTAAATGCTCGTGAATTATTACTGTGGTTAACCGACCAAGAAATTCCAATTGCTACTGAGGCACTTGATCCTATTTCTCCTCAATATTTATCTGATTTAATTAGTTGGTCGGCAATTGGTGCTCGTACCACAGAATCACAGACTCACAGAGAAATGGCCAGTGGTTTGTCTATGCCTATCGGATTTAAAAATGGCACTGATGGTAATGTTGGTATTGCAGTTAATGCGATGGGAGCAGCTGAAAGTGGGCATAACTTTATTGGGATAAACGATAAAGGTCAGGTTGCTATTATTCAAACTCAAGGCAACCCAGATGCGCATTTAATATTACGCGGCGGTAAGCAACCTAATTATCAAGCTGAATTTGTGGATGCCGCAGAAGCTGATATTGCAAAATCTGGATATAATCCTGCAATTATTGTGGATTGCTCACATGCCAATACAAATAAAGATTATACTAGGCAGCCAATTGTCGCTAAGGACATCTTAGAGCAGTTAGAGCAAGGGAATCGTTCTATTGTCGGGATTATGTTGGAAAGTCATATTAATGAAGGTAACCAAAAACTAACTGATGACCTTAGTACGTTAGAGTATGGTGTTTCTATTACAGACGCTTGTATAGATTGGGCCGCCACAGAAACCTTAGTATTAGAATTTGCACAGCGATTAGAAGCTGTCATTAAATCAAAACAATTAAATACAGCAGCATAACGGAGCTTAGTTTGGCGTTAAATAATCTGAGAGATGAGATCGACAAGTTGGACACCCAACTTGTTGAGTTACTTGCAAAAAGACAAGTAATTACCACCGCTGTTGGTAAATATAAACAAGAAGTTGGTAAGCCAATTTATGATCCCCAGCGAGAATCTGAGCTTATTGCTAAACGCCGTGAACTAGCCTCATCGTTAAATGTACAACCTGATTTAATAGAAGATTTGTTACGCCGTATCATGCGGGAGTCATATCAAAGCCAGCATGATGCTTATCGACGTGTTTTACCAGAAAATAGTAAGGTGGTGATTGTTGGTGGTAAAGGGGCGTTAGGTGCGCGTTTCTTTGATATGTTTACTCGCTCTAATTATGTAGTTGAAATATTAGATCAGCACGATTGGCCGCAGGCACAAACCATACTAAAAGATGCAAAGTTGGTACTGATCACCGTTCCAATTAAATTGACTGAACAAGTTATTGCTCAACTGCCAGAGCTACCTAATGATTGTGTATTAGCGGATTTAACTTCGTTAAAACAATCCCCATTAAAATCCATGTTAGACAAACATTCTGGCCCAGTCGTGGGGTTACATCCTATGTTTGGCCCAGATGTACCAAACTTTGTAAAACAAGTTTTTGTGGTATGTGAAGGGCGATTTCCTGAACAATACGACTGGTTGTTACAACAAATCAAAATTTGGGGCGCCGTTCTACAAGTTGATGATGCAGCAGAGCATGATTCCAGTATGGAGTTGATACAAGCAATGCGACATTTTACTACATTTGTATATGGCCGATTTTTGTCAAATGAAAAACCCGATCTGGACCAGTTATTACGACTCAGTTCACCGATATATCGATTAGAGCTAGCAATGACAGGACGCCTATTTGCTCAAGATCCAAACCTTTACGCAGATATCATTTTTGGCGCTAAAAACGCATTGGAACTCGCCACTCGATTTAGACAAGAGCTTGACGATGCAATTACGCTTTTACAACAGAATGACAAAGAAAGTTTTAAACAAAGTTTTGAATTAGTGGCGCAGTGGTTTGGTGGAAAATCGAATGAATTTTTAGCTGACAGCCGTACCCTGTTGAAATCTGCACAAGACTCTCGGATTTTAAAATAGATATAATTTTACGATTGATCACTTTTCAAGCTAGTATTGATGTAATTGTAGTAAAAAAGTAGTTGTTTAATCATCTATTTAGTTTAACAATAGCTCTATAAGTATAAGACTTTTATACCAAATATATTTTTGAAGGAAATAATATGTCTACAGAAAATGCCTTACTGACGATCCTTGTTGAAAAAATTCAAAGTGACTCTCTTGTCTTACCCACTCTTCCAGAAATAGCTATTAGAATTCGTGAAACTGCAGATGACCCAGATGTTAATTTACAAGCAATGGCTCATGTTATCGCTCAAGACCCTGCGTTATCAGCTCGTATGGTAAAAGTGGCAAACAGTGCATTTATGGGGCGCTCTGTAAAAGTCGAAACACTTAATCAAGCTGTAACTCGTATTGGTTTACGCCAAATTAAAAATATTGCTACGGCCATTGCGATGGAACAACTTTTTGTTTCCAAGAATGAATTAGTTCGTGAGTACATGGGCAAATCATGGCAAAAAACAGTGAACGTGGCTTGTGTGGCTATGGCTGTGTTACAAATTTGGTTAAAAGATAACAAACGTACTTCATTAAATATCGATACCTTAACTTTAGTTGCTTTAGTGCATAGTATTGGTGTACTTCCAATATTATCGGAAGCTGAACGTCATGAAGAAGTATTTGCTAATCCAAGTTTCTTAGAAGCGGCAATCAAGCGTATGGCCGGTAAACTGGGGGGCGCGATAATGCGCTCTTGGGAATTTACAGGTGAGTTTATCGATGTGACTGAAAACTGGAATAACTTAACGTTCCAAACTGAACAAGTGAGTTATATAGACTTTGTTCGTATCGGTGCAATATATAATAAAGTTCTTGGTAAGAATGTTGATACTAACGAGTTATTAACGCCATATATTGAAAAAGGTATTTTACCTGACTTAGATTTCTTAAGTTCAGATGAATTTACTGAAGCTTTAAATGATGTGAAGTCAGTATTCTCTTAATCTTTTGGTAGTAAACGTTTTATAACGTGTTGTTAACCAATAAAAAAGCTAGTCATGGACTAGCTTTTTTTATATCTAAAATTTATCAATCATAGACGGTAGGGATTGGTTCACGTTTATGTTGTGTTCGATTAAAAATCGCCACTAATTTGTTACTTGCGTCAGAACCGATGTTTTTGCCTTCCAGAAAGTCATCTATTTGATCGTAACTTAGACCCAACGCTGACTCATCTTCTTTACCAGGGTCTAACTCTTCAAGGTCGGCCGTTGGAGCTTTGGTCACTAATGCTTGTGGAGCTCCAAGGTGACTGGCTAATGCTCTTACTTGACGTTTGTTTAAGCCAAATAAAGGAATAAGGTCACATGCACCATCACCGAATTTAGTGAAAAAACCTGTGATATTCTCTGCAGAATGGTCGGTACCTAACACTAAACCGCCGAGTAAACCTGCCACTTCATATTGTGCAATCATGCGCATTCGGGCTTTAACATTGCCTTTAACGAAATCAATATTATGATCAGATAGTTGGTCTTTTAATTGATTGGGTAATGCATCGATTACTTGACCATGTATACCTTCAACACCAGGTTTAACGTTTATCGTTAATGCATGGGTCGGATTAATAAAATCTATTGCTAATTGGGCTTCATCTTCATCAGCTTGGATATGATACGGTAGTCTTACTGCAGCGAAGATGTACTTATCCGTGTTATGTTCTTTGTTAAGTTCATCAACAGCTAACTGAGCCAGCTTGCCACAAGTTGTAGAATCAATACCGCCACTAATACCTAGAACCAAAGAAGTTAAATTGGAATCAATTAGTCTTGTTTTTATAAAGTTAACTCGTCGTGCGATCTCTTGTTCAACATCAATGACCGGTTTAACTCTCATTTCTTTAATTATTTGTTCTGCATCCATAACTTAACACTTCTATTGTTAATCTAGAGTGGTTATTCTATTCGAAAATTTAACATTGAACTAGCGCTAAGTTTAGCGAGGAAAATATGAAAAAAGTAACCGCTATTATTAAACCATTTAAATTAGACGATGTGAGAGAGTCTTTATCTGAATTAGGTGTAAATGGTATGACCGTCACTGAAGTCAAAGGCTTCGGTCGTCAGAAAGGGCATACGGAGTTATATCGTGGCGCAGAGTATATGGTTGATTTTTTACCAAAAGTAAAATTGGAGCTGATCATTACAGATGAGTTATTGGAACAAGTTTTAGACAGTATTTTAGAAACGGCTCAAACTGGAAAAATTGGTGATGGCAAAATTTTTGTTGAAGAAATAGAAAGAGTGATCCGAATTAGAACCGGTGAAGAAAACGATCAAGCTATTTAAATTAGATTAACCTATACAGAAAAACCGGAAGTTTTCACTTCCGGTCTCACAACAATAATCAGGAATTTTTATTTGTTACTCTTTATTAAGTAACTTTCGACCTATTTCAATTTTTCTAGGTTTTAATGCCTCAGGAATCTCTCTTTCCAAGTCAATGTGTAATAATCCATTTTCTAAATCAGCACCAAGTACCTTAATGTAATCGCCTAATTGAAAACGACGTTCAAAGTTTCTTTCTGCGATACCTTGATATAGGTATTTTGTCTGTTCTGTTTGTTCGGCTTTTACCCCTTTAACAATCAGAGTGTTTTGTTCTGATTTTATTTCAAGCTCGGAGTCTTGAAATCCGGCGATAGCCATTGTAATTCGGTATTTATCATCGGCGACGGCGGCGATATTATATGGAGGGTAACCACCATTTTTTTCAGTGCGATTAGCGGTATCTAATAATGATGCTAAGTGATCAAAACCAATGAATGAACGGTATAGTGGAGATAAATCTACATTTCTCATTTTTCTTATCCTTTCTTTATAAGCAATAAGTTAATAAACAATCAATCGAAATTAAAACGCATTGTTGTTTATTTTGTTTAGTAAGTGCCTTCCAAATGGACAGGCTAATTGGTCAACTTGAACCCTACTGGCGAACAATGTCGTTGACTTAACTAATATATAGGGAGGGTGAGATTGTTTATCAAGGATAAAAATAAAAAAAGTCAGAGCTTTCTGACTTTTTTATTATAAAACAATAAGATATGAGTTTTTAATTTTTTACATTTGTTTCTGGAACAGATTCAACAACGCCAGTTTGCTCTGAAACTGATGTTATAGCAGCAAGTGCAGCTTCGTAATTTGGGTGTGCTGATAATTTACTTACTATCTCTTTATAAACAATGTTTCCTTCCGGAGATATGACAAAAATGGCTCGAGCTAAAAGGCCCATATCTTTTATTAACACACCATAATTCATACCAAAATCACGCCAAACAGAATCAGATAAAGTTTGTATTTTATCTATATTTTCAGATTGGCAAAAACGCTTTTGAGCGAAAGGTAAATCCGTACTGATAGTTAACATCACGATATCTTGTGGTAAATTAGCAAACTCATCATTAAAGCGTTTAGTTTGAATACTACAAATACCAGTATCTAAACTAGATACAACACTGATTAATAAAGGTTTACCTGAGAAATCAGCTAATGTTTTTACACTAAATTTATTATCTACCACTTTAAAGTTTGGCGCTGGTTGATTTAATGTAACTTGGCTGCCTAATAAGGCGACAGGTTTATCACCGGCTTTAACTAAATCAAATCGAACAGGAAGATCTTTTTGGATGTCATAAGCAAAAGAAAAAGAACTTATGAAAGTCAGTAGTATATAAAGAGAATATTTCATATGTGGATTTGGCCCGCTTATATTTTTTTTTAAAGGTATAGGGGGTATTGTCCACTAAGTGCTATAGTTTTGAAAGCAATAATAAAATTCACCTTCGTGTGTTTTTATATATAACTAAACATTATTCAAATACGGTCGATAAAAGTTGTATGCAAACTCCAGTAATTATATGTGACGACTCAAACTTAGCCCGCAAACAGATGGCTCGTTCTCTTCCAGAGGATTGGAATGTTGAGGTGATCTTTGCCAATAATGGTGAAGATGCGATGGATAAAATTCATCAACATAAAGCTCAGATACTCTTTCTCGACCTTAATATGCCCGTTTTAGATGGTTATGGTGTATTAGAGGCGATTAAAGCGGAAAACCTTTCTATTATTACCATTGTTGTATCTGGTGATATTCAACCTGAAGCACATGCCAGAGTGAAATCTCTTGGTGCTTTGGATTTTATAAAAAAACCGATAGACAAAGATAAACTACAAGAGCTATTAAATAAATATGGCATAACCGAACCAAGTAAATTACAGGCATTAAAACCCCAAGCTGAAGATCTACTTGATGCTGAAACCAGAGATATATTGCAAGAGATCACCAATGTTGCAATGGGACAAGCAGGCAGCTTGTTAGCAAAAGTATTAAATGTTTTTGTTAAGTTACCTATCCCTAATGTGAATTTATTAGAGGTGAGTGAGCTCTCTATGGCTCTGCACTCAGTTGAGAGCAGCGACGCTACTTCAGGTGTATGTCAAGGTTTCATTAGTGGCGGTGTCGCTGGTGAAGCGTTATTAATTCTAAATGACTCTAGCTTTGTCGATATTGCACGTTTGTTGAACTACAACAAAAAAATTGATGACAGTGTTGAGTTAGAATTGTTGATGGATATTTCTAATATATTAATAGGTTCAATATTAAAAGGTTTGTCCGAACAATTAGATCTTAACTTTAGCCAAGGTCACCCAGTGGTATTAGGACAACATTGTAATGTATCCGATTTGATTTATACCAACTCGACACATTGGAAAAAATCTCTAACGATAGAGATTAGTTATGGTATCGAAGATTACGATATTCACTGTGATTTATTATTGTTGATTACAGAAGATTCTATTCCAACGTTGAAAAATAAACTTAATTTCTTATTTGATGTTTAATTATGACTGAAAAAGCAACAGTAGAAGTATCAGAAATTCATTGGTTAATGGATATGTTCCAGTCTGTAGATGTTGGGCTGGTTGTATTAGACCGTGAATATAAAATACAAGTATGGAATGGTTTTATGGAAAACCACAGTGGTTTATTACCTTATGAAGTTAGGGATAAATCACTATTTGAAGCATTTCCTAATTTGGATAAAGAATGGTTATTGCAAAAAACGGATCCTGTTTTTGTATTAAAAAATAGAGCGTTTACCATTTGGGAACAACATGCACATATTTTCAAATTTAAAAACTATCGGCCGATTACCAGTGTTGCGCCATTTATGTACCAAAACGCAACTTTCATACCTTTAACCAATACCACAGGTGATGTGACTCACCTTTGTATCATCATTTACGATGTTACTGATGTTGCTATTTCTAAAATTGAACTGCAAGAAGTGAATAAAGAATTACAGCGATTAAGTCGAACGGATAGACTGACCAACTTAAATAATCGTGGTTACTGGGAAGAGTGTTTGCAAAGAGAGTTCTTACGACAACGCCGAGGGCATAGTGTAAGTTCATTGTTAATCTTTGATATAGACCATTTTAAGAAAGTAAACGATACCTATGGTCACGCCGGTGGCGATGAAGCAATTTTACACCTTGCTAAGATATTGAAAAAAAGCTTACGAGAAACTGATATTGGTGGCCGTTATGGCGGTGAAGAATATGCGGTTATATTAACCGGAACACAAGCTAAAGATGCTTATGTTTTTGCCGAGCGTTTAAGAATTATGGTCGAAAAATCAATAGTTTCTTATAACGAGTTTGAATTCCAATTTACCATCAGTCTAGGTATTGCAGAATATACCGACGAATTAAATTCACACCAAAATTGGATTGAAGTGGCAGATTCAGCCTTATATAAAGCAAAAGTTGGTGGCCGAAATCGAGTTGAAATATATGCTCACCCAGATAAAAGTGAAGCTAAAGAAGACTAACTGCCACGTTTAAATATGCAAAAAGCTCAATATCATTGAGCTTTTTTAGTGTTTAGCGTTTCAATTTAAGCCTTAATCTACTAAGTCATTTATACCCATTGGTTTTTCTTACGACGGGTTAACAACCAACCAACAAACACACCAATAACGATGGCGCCAACATCATATAACTTGGCTAAAATACGTTTGGTTTCGTCACTTTCTTTAATCGATGCACGTAACGTTTCGCTTTCTTGGGTTGCGGTAATTAATTGCTGGGATAACGCAGCGTTTGTTTCTGTTAACTTAGTAATTTCATCTTCTAAATTTTTGAGGTCATCGGTAGACACCGAACCTAATTTAGAAATCTTAACATTCAGCTCATCAATTTGCGCGTTTGCTGATGCTAACTTAGCTTTCACTCCGGCTGTTTTCTCTAACATAGTTGAATCGATCCAACCTGTTTTACCATCTTTTAATTTAATTTCTAACCAGCCAGTACTTTCATCTTTTGACAAAATAGTGACTTGTTCACTTGCCGCAACTCGAGCAATGATCCGATAGCGGTTACTACTGCCAGAATGGAGGAAAACGAATAGTTGGTCAGTAACGTACATTTGATAGGGCGTAACTTGCACAATAGAGCTCACAGGTTCTGCAGTTTGCTCAATCGTTGTTGCCACATCGGTTGCAGCTTGAGGTTCATCGTTCGTTTTTTCTGTAGGAGTGACCGTTTTAGGTGTAGGCTCTGTCGGTTCAACTGTTGGGGTTGCAAATATAAAATTTGATAGTGTTAAACCACAAACTAATATAGTTAAACTCAGCTTTATTCGTTTCTTATCCATTGAGAGTATTCTTATTGTTATTCTACGATATTTTTATCCATAATTGATGTTAGGTTTTTACGCATGTTAGTTCAAGTACTTATTGCTGCGCAGACCAAAGCAAATAGGTTTTATAACTCATTATGTGGCTTCTAAAATATTGAGTTTACCTTGATGGTTAGGTAACCTGCTCAATACTTAATTTTTCATCCCACAAGACAAAGACATTTTAATGGAAATTGAATTAAAGTTTTTAGTGTCAACTGACGAAATTTCGTCTTTGAATTCAGCATTAGATAATAGTCAGTATCAAATACAATCTAAACCAACCTTATTGTTGTCCAATGCTTATTACGACACCCCGGATAATGCATTACGAGAATGGGACTTTGGTTTGAGAACTCGGTGTAGTGAAACCCTCGACGGGTCTCGTGCTATGGAGCAAACCATTAAATTGTCAGGTGGCGATATTGGTGGTTTACAACAACGCCCAGAATATACGGAGTCACTACCGAATACCCAAACTGAGTATGTATTTGCCGACTTAACTCTGTTCTCTCCATCAATTTGGCCGTCAGGATTTTTAGCCGAAAAAGTACAACCTAAACTGCTCAAAGTATTTGAAACTAATTTTGAAAGGAAAATTTGGCTAATTACCACAGCAAATGGTGCCATTATTGAGTGTGTTTTAGACCAAGGACAGGTCGAAGTTACTGATAAAAATGGTCATAGACAGCAAGCTATTTCTGAATTTGAGTTGGAATTACAATCTGGTGACGTGTCAGATCTTATTGAGGTCGCAACCTACTTAACTTCAAAAGTGAATGCTAAGCTCGGTTATTTAAGTAAAGCGGCTAGGGGTTACATGTTAGCCCAAGAAGTGGTGTTAAAAAGTAAAAATTTAGAACCTTGTCGATTAAATAACGATAATCAGTTAGAGCCTGCCTTTATTAAACTGTTAACCAATGCCGTTAATTTTGTGCAACACCATGAAGTGGTATTTGCTAATACTAAAACTTTAAAATCATTACGCCGTGTACTCGATGGCATCTCTTTAATTATTCACATATTACAGCTTTTCTCTGAATATTTACCTAATAGTCAATGCCAAAAGTTTATCGATTTGTTTAAACAATGGCGTGGCGAACATGGCTGGATTGAAGCCTTTTATCAGCTTGATCAATTAACGGATCGTAAAAGTCCATACCGCAAAGATATTGATAAAAGTGAGTATTTAAGAACCACTTTAGCCTCAATAAAAATGCCAGAAGATAAAATTGAAAAATCTATTACACAATTTAGTTCGACTCAATATAACCATCTATTCCTAAGTTTTATTCAATGGATAAACATAAAACAGTGGCGTACAGAGATGCCATTAGAAAGTTTAAAACTGTTAACTATTCCTATTTCAGAGTTGTCTGAACATTGGCTGGACTATCACTGGTTATCATTAAAAGAAGCATTAACAGTATTAATAAAACAAGGTAATAATTTAAATATTGAATCCGCGTTTTGGCCGTTAACTAAAGTATTGTTAACGGGTGTGTGTGTAGATAGCTTATTTGATAACGATGAACGGAAACTGTTCCGTAGCCACTTATTAAACCTAATGGTCGGGTTTGAAGAAACTATTTTATTACAAAAATCCGAACTGATTTTGTCTACTAATGCAGCGGACGATGTCGATGAAAAAGAGGCAATAAAATGGTTGCAGTCTAAACAGCAAAGCCTACAGATTGCTCTTGATGCATCAGTAACTGCAATAAATAAACTCAAGCCATATTGGTAAAATACACAGCGGTTAATGATGGATTTTATTTTGGAAAAGCAAATGGAAAACCTACCTAAAGAGTTAATGACGTTGGCTGAATCTCGGCTCAGTTCTTTATTATTAAAATGGCCAGAGATTCAACCTACAGATGTAGGAACTGAGATAACAAACATATTGTTAGCTCATAGCGAATTTATTTACCAATCTTGCCAACGATACTCTCATTTAGCTGAATACTTCTTAACGTTGAATTCACCGGGTGAACTGTTAACCAAAATCCCTTTTCTTGAGCAGTCGGTGTTGTCTCTGGATGAACACAGCTTCGTACAAAAATTAAGAAGTTTCAGACAGTGGGTTATGTCTGTGATTGCAGCTAAAGATTTCTTGAAATTACAATCCATTGAAACAACAATGGATGAATTATCAGCATTGGCGGATCAATTTTATACGTTAGCTCGTGAGTGGGTTAAACACCAAATGGCGCCTCGTTGGGGAGTAGCGCTGGATACTCATGGTAAAGAAATTATATTAATTGCGCTTGGGATGGGAAAACTTGGTGGCAAAGAACTGAACTTTTCATCCGATATCGATTTAATATTTTGTTATGCTCAAAAAGGCCAAACGAGCACAGGTCGCAGAAGTGAAGATTACCAAATCTATTTCACTAAAATGGCACAAAAAATCATCCAACTTTTGGACTCTGTCACTGCTGACGGCAGAGTATTTAGAGTTGATATGCGCTTACGACCGTTTGGCGATAGTGGACCACTTGTCAGTAGTTTTGACGCTTTAGAAGATTATTATCAAGATCAAGGCAGAGAGTGGGAACGTTATGCTTTATTAAAAGCAAGGCCATTAGGGGTAAGTACAGACATAACCAACTCGGAACTAACTCAGCAACAATTATTAATGCAAGTGTTAAAACCCTTTGTTTATCGTCGTTATATCGATTACAGCGTTATTGATGCCCTTAGAAAAATGAAACGTCAGATCCAACAAGAAGTGAAACGTAGAAATTTAACACTAAACATCAAGTTAGGTGAGGGCGGTATTCGTGAAGCTGAGTTTATTGTCCAAGCATTACAAATGTTACGTGGCGGTAAAGATCCACAGTTACAAAAACAAAGTTTATTAAAAACCTTACCAGAACTCGTGGCGTTATCGGTTTTTAGTGAGGAAGAATCACAACAACTAAGAACTAGCTACTTATGGCTGCGTCAGTGTGAACAATACCTTCAAGCGTTTTCAGACGAACAAACTCAAACACTTCCACAAGATATAGTTAAACAGTTAAGTTTAGTCACACTGTTCGGGTTAGCTGATTGGACGGAATTTTTAACAACGTTTGAACACCACAGCCAAAACATTAACCATATATTTGTGAATGTTATAGGTGAAGCGCCACAAGATTCTGCAAAACAAGAAGATCACCTTATTAATAAATGGCGAGATATTTGGTTACTAAAAGATGAAATGGCCGAAAACCAAGACGATAATATTGTGATTCAAGGTTTAAAAGAAGATCTAACCAATGTTGTAAGCGGAGGGCGTGGCCAAGATAAACTAGATTTATTAATGCCTTTACTATTTGCTGAGTGTGAATCACAAAAAATTCAACTAAATCAGGCGACTGCCGTATTTAACTTAGTTAAAAAAATAGCGTCAAGGACCACTTACTTAGAGTTACTAGTAGAAAATCAGGGGGCAAGAACTCAGTTGGTTAAGTTAGTTACCTCTTGTCATTTTATTGGTAAAGAGTTAACAAAATTTCCGCTGTTGTTGGATTTATTAATTGACCCTAAATTACTATATTCACCTGCGGAGTTATCTAGTTATCATTCTGATTTAAGACGAAATTTACTGCGAGTCGAGCCGGATGATTTAGAGTTACAAATGGAAGTGTTACGTCAATTTAAGTTATCGAACCAATTGGCAATTGCCGCTTGTGACGTACAAGGTGTAATGGATTTAATGCAAGTGAGCGATCACTTAACTGAATTGGCCAGTGTTTGTTTATATTTTGCAGTAGAAATAGCCTGGACTCAGATGGTTGCTAAGTACGGATATCCTGTTGGAAGTTCGATAGATAATAAAAACTTTGGCGTAATAGGTTACGGCAAGTTAGGGGGATACGAATTAGGTTATGGTTCAGATCTCGATATCGTATTTGTGCATAACTGTGATAGTTCACTACCAACCGATGGTAAAAAGCCAATTGATTCTAGACAGTTTTATTTAAAGTTAGCACAACGAATTATGCATATTTTCACCACTAGAACCTTGTCCGGTGAACTGTATGAAGTAGATACTCGTTTAAGGCCTTCTGGCGCTTCGGGCTTGTTAGCAATCAACATAGAAACCTTTGCCCAATATCAACAAACAGAAGCGTGGACTTGGGAGCATCAGGCTTTAGTTCGAGCAAGATATATTATTGGGGATGACTCGTTAGGCGAGCGGTTTAATCAAATTCGTAGTGATATATTAACTACCAATCGAGATGTTGAAGCACTTAAACAAGAGATAGCTTCAATGCGGGTTAAGATGTATGAAAATTTGAATAAAGAAAAAGATGGTTTATTTGATTTAAAACAATCACGCGGCGGTATTGCTGACATTGAATTTATTAGTCAGTTATTAGTGTTATCAAAAAGCAAAGAGTACCCTGAATTAACGCAGCTGCCTGATAATGTCAGAGTATTACAATTAGCTAGCCAATTGGATTTAATTTCGGTAGAACATTATAAACTATTAGTTGATGCATATTTGTTATGCAGAAGGCTTTATCATAAAGCCTCATTAAACGGGGATGAAAAGTTAATCCTAATGAGCGACATCGAACAAAGCCGAGACCAAGTTATTCAAATTTGGCAACGTTTATTCTAACCGTTCTTGGTTTAACATTAAGTCTTCTGTGAATTGTTTTACTTGATTTTTACCATGCTCTTTAGCGAAATATAACGCTCGATCTGAATGAATAATAGTGGTGTTTAGTGGTTCACTTTTATCAAATGTGGCCACGCCAAAACTAGCCGTATACCGAACATCACATATGTGTGATGGGATGATGGTTTGCATTATTTCGAGCCTAATCCGTTCGGCTAGTTCGTTCGCCCCTTTTTGATCGGTATAAGGCAACAACAAACAAAACTCTTCGCCACCAAACCTTGCGGTGATATCGGTATCCCGTGTTAATTTTTTTATAATTGAAGCAAAGTTAGCGATAACCTGATCTCCAAGATCATGACCAAATACATCATTGATGAATTTAAAATCATCAATGTCACCCATAATAACCGCAACCTCGAAACCTTCACGTTTTGCCATTTTGACTATTTGGTCTGAATTTACAAAAAAGTGACGTCGATTTAATAAGCCTGTTAAGAAATCGATACTTGATTCTTTTTGGTATAAGTCAGCCACTTCCGATAAAAACATGATCAACGTTGAGCCAAATAAAATCATGATCACTAAAGTAATCGCAATGGTAATAGCAAAAAGATAATGAATTTGATTGTTTAACACCAAGATAGCAATGATTAAAATGCTAAGGATTAACATCGTTAGTTTTATTGAGTTAATTGCTAATTTTTCACCAGGTGAAGGTTGTTTAGGGATACGTGCGATATAAGGAATAATAGTGAAAAGGATAATGTTGATAGCAAACATAGTAACTATCATTCTTGCTAATTGCGATTTGTCGACAAAGTGAAATAAACACAGGTTTATTGATGTACATATCAATAAAACTAATAAAATGGGTTTCTCTAATAAAATGCGCTTTTGTTTTGGATGGCGACTTTTAAACGCGGCTTTTAAATAAGCAAAAGCCATAAGAAATAAAGTGTTATTGATCACAACTAATAGAGTGTTTTGTCTGGTAAGAGTTAAGCTAAAAACAACAAATGCGGTCGCAAATAATAAAAAGAATAATGATAAGTATTTATCAGCATCAATATTATGTTCTACCTGTCTTAATGGTCTAAGGAAATAAAACGTTGAGGCGACCAGACTTATCATAATCATGATAGAAGCATAGGTTATTTTGGTTATTACAAAGGTACTCAAATCAACTGCCTTAAGTGAATAGTTTAGTTGTGTTTATTACTGATTTTTAATTGTAATTCTTTTACATATTTTGACAGGTTAGTTTCTAGAGTCCTTCCTTTTAAATGACCTAAAGTTCGATGGACGAGCTCTATTTGATTTAAATTGAAATAAATGTCAGCCATCTGATAATAACAAAATAGTTCGACAATCTCATCTTTGGCATTAATTGCGGCCTGTTTTGCTAATTCAAATTCTTTTAAAGCTTTATCGAAGAACTCCAACTTTTGGTAGGCTCTTGCAACGTTATAAATGGAAACCGATAGTTGTTGCAGGTCAACTCCCTGACGAGCCCAAAATAAGC
Organism: Psychrosphaera sp. F3M07; assembly: GCF_018860345.1. Classification (GTDB taxonomy): domain Bacteria; phylum Pseudomonadota; class Gammaproteobacteria; order Enterobacterales; family Alteromonadaceae; genus Psychrosphaera; species Psychrosphaera aquimarina. Next base: position 55,661 of record NZ_JAHKPJ010000003.1, read on the forward strand.
CTGTTTGGTAAGCTTGTAGTGATTCGACATGTTTATCAAGCCTGGCATAGGTATGACCGATATTGCCATACAGCTCTCGATTAAAAATAGGGTCATAAGAATTGTGAAACTTTTCTCTTAGTGATTCTAAAGTTGATAAAGCATTTAATAATTTTTCAGTATAAGCAGCCTCGTTATCTGAAAGCAGCTCTAATTTAGCATGGTACAACTTTAGGTTTACTAAAGAGATAATCTTTCTGGGATCCGGGTATGTCTCAGTTACTTGTTCAATTAAATTAAATACAATTTCAGAATAATGTTCCGCGGATTCAAATTCTTTATAAAAATAGGCGTTTTTAGCTAAATATAAGTAAGCGGTGATTTGAAATACAATTGGTGCAGCATCAACGGGGTGCAGATCAGCTAACACGGCCCGTTGTTTTTCTGTTTGTTGTAAAACAAATAAACTTTCTAATTCATATAGTTTGAGTTTATACCAAGCATTGGAACGAGGCCTTAACTTAGCTAATTCATCAGGTAAAAGCTCTAGGCAAGAGGAAGCTTGAGAAGCACACACTTTATGAATATTGTTTGTGTTTTTAGCTTGGGATTGTTGAGTGATGTTCATGATAAGAAATAAAATAAGAACAATAGCCTGACTTTTCATTATTTACCTATAAGTCTTACTATTAATATATTTGAAGGTTGAAAATAAACCATAGTTACAGCGCTGTAATATCTTACCAAGTATGTATTTATAACATTCATTGAGCACAAAGTTTATAAAAACCATGAAAAAATGGAAACATCAGTAAAAATTTACATATTTTTGTAAAAAAAATTAAAAATTGAGTTGAAAAGCATTCACATAACCCCACTTAGTTAGCAAGAAAATTTAAACCCCTATTAACTGAATTTTGGAGAGTATCCCATGGGTAGAATGATTGGTATAGATTTAGGTACAACTAACTCTTGTGTTGCAGTATTAGATGGTGATACACCACGCGTAATTGAAAATGCGGAAGGTGATCGTACAACACCTTCTATCATTGCTTATACAGAAGACGGTGAAATACTTGTTGGTCAACCAGCAAAACGTCAAGCAGTGACAAACCCGACAAATACATTATTCGCTATCAAGCGTTTAATTGGTCGTCGTTGGGAAGATAAAGAAGTACAACGTGACATCGACATCATGCCTTTTAAAATTGTTAAAGCTGACAATGGTGATGCATGGGTTGAAGTTAAAAACGAAAAAATGGCTGCACCTCAAGTTTCTGCTGAAGTTCTTAAGAAAATGAAAAAGACAGCAGAAGATTACCTTGGTGAAGCCGTAACTTCTGCAGTAATCACTGTACCAGCATATTTCAATGACTCACAACGTCAAGCAACTAAAGACGCTGGCCGTATTGCTGGTTTAGATGTTAAACGTATTATCAACGAACCAACTGCGGCAGCATTAGCATACGGTCTTGGTAAAAAAGGCGGCGACAATATCGTTGCTGTATACGACTTAGGTGGTGGTACATTTGATATCTCTATCATCGAAATTGATGAAGTAGATGGCGAGCAAACTTTTGAAGTACTAGCAACAAATGGTGACACTCACTTAGGTGGTGAAGATTTTGATAACCGTGTTATCAACTACTTAGTTGAAGAATTCAAAAAAGAGCAAGGTGTTAATCTTAAAAATGATCCTCTTGCTATGCAACGTGTTAAAGAAGCGGCAGAAAAAGCAAAAATTGAATTATCTTCAGCTCAAAACACAGAAGTAAACTTACCATATGTCACAGCGGATGCTTCTGGTCCTAAACACATGAACATCAAATTGACTCGTGCAAAATTAGAGTCTCTTGTTGAAGATATGATCAACGCGACTTTAGAGCCGTTAAAATTAGCGCTTAAAGATGCAGACCTATCAGTAAGTGATGTCAATGACATCATCTTAGTTGGTGGTCAAACACGTATGCCTAAAGTACAAGCGGTTGTTTCTGAATTTTTCGGTAAAGAACCTCGTAAAGATGTAAACCCTGACGAAGCGGTAGCCGTAGGTGCTGCTATCCAAGCTGGTGTTTTATCTGGTGACGTAAAAGACGTATTATTATTAGACGTAACACCTTTATCTCTAGGTATTGAGACTATGGGTGGCGTAATGACTGCAGTAATCGAGAAAAACACAACGATTCCTACAAAACAGTCACAAACATTCTCAACTGCTGAAGATAACCAAGCAGCCGTAACAATCCATGTGTTACAAGGTGAGCGTAAACAAGCAGCAAGTAATAAATCTCTAGGTCAATTTAACTTAGAAGGTATACGTGCAGCACAACGCGGTACGCCTCAAATTGAAGTGACATTTGACGTAGACGCTGATGGTATCTTACACGTATCTGCAAAAGATAAAGACACTGGTAAAGAGCAGAAGATCACAATCCAAGCATCTTCAGGTTTATCAGATGACGAAATCGAAGCAATGGTTCGTGACGCAGAAGCAAATGCAGAAGAAGATAAAAAGTTTGCAGACTTAGCTCAAGCTCGTAATCAAGCTGATGGTCTAGCACATGCGACTGAAAAACAAATCACTGAAGCCGGTGACGACTTACCAGCTGAAGACAAAGAAGCAATTGAAAAAGCAATTTCAGATCTTAAAGATGCATCTAAGTCAGGTTCAAAAGAAGATATCGAAGCTAAATCTCAAGCGCTTATGGAAGCGTCTCAAAAGTTAGTTGAAATCGCACAAGCGAAAGCCGGTGCTCAACAAGCTGGTCCAGATGCAGGCGCTGAACAAGCTCAATCTGCACAAGATGATGATGTAGTAGATGCAGAGTTTGAAGAAGTGAACGACGATAAGAAATAATTTATATCGTCCTATTTGACTCCATGTCGTTGTCGGAAGTGCTCAGGTGGTAAACCACATTGCGCGCTTCCTCCTAGACCTGAAGCCAACTAGAACATCTAAATCCTTCTTAGTATTAAGATCATGATTTAGTTAAAATATTACACATGGGCGGATTCCGCCCTTGTTTGTTTCAAAAATTTAAAAGCTAAGGTTAATTTTTAGTTATGTCTAAAAGCGATTATTACGAAGTTCTGGGTGTTGATAAAAGCGCAACAGAGCGAGAAATCAAAAAAGCGTATAAACGCTTGGCGATGAAATATCACCCCGACCGCACTGAGGGTAATAAAGATTTAGAAGTCAAATTCAAAGAAGTTAAAGAAGCTTACGAAATCTTATCTGATGCTGGCAATCGTCAAAAATATGATCAATATGGTCATGCTGCATTTGAACAAGGGCATGGCGGCGGTCACGGCGGATTTGGCGGAGGCGGTGACTTTAGCGATGTATTTGGTGATGTGTTTGGTGACATCTTTGGTGGCGGAGGTCGTCGCGGAGGTGGTGGTCAACGTCAGCAACGTGGATCAGACTTACGTTATAACTTAGAGATGAGTTTAGAAGACGCGGTACGTGGCAAAGAGTTAGAAATCAAAGTACCTACTTGGGTAAGTTGTGAACCTTGTCATGGCAGTGGTGCGAATAAAGGTTCTAAACCTAAGACATGTTCAACTTGTCATGGTCAAGGTCAAGTTCAGATGCGCCAAGGCTTTTTTGCCGTTCAGCAACCATGTCCAACTTGTAAAGGACAAGGGCAGATTATTTCTGATCCTTGTAAGTCATGTTATGGCCAAGGCCGTGTTGAAAAGACCAAAACATTATCCGTTAAAATTCCAGCCGGTGTTGATACAGGCGACAGAATTCGCCTAGCAGGTGAAGGTGAAGCTGGGCCGAATGGTGCCGGCAGCGGTGACTTATTCGTTCAAGTGCATGTTAAAGAACATAAGATCTTTGAACGTGACGGTACTAACTTATATTGTAATGTCCCAATTGGCTTCACAACGGCAGCCTTAGGTGGCGAGATTGAAGTGCCAACACTGGATGGTCGCGCTAAACTTAAAGTGCCTGCTGAAACTCAATCGGGTAAAATGTTCCGCTTACGTGGAAAAGGTGTTAAGTCGGTACGCGGTGGCGCTACTGGTGACTTGTTATGTAAAGTGGTTATTGAAACGCCTGTTAATCTTAATGACAAACAAAAAGATTTACTAAATCAATTTGAAGAAAGCATGTCAGGTAAAACCTCTAAATATCGTCCGAAGGAACAAGGTTTCTTCGATGGTGTTAAAAAGTTTTTTGATGACTTAACAAGTTAGAAACTTGTAATTAAATGAGAACCGGCCAAGTGCCGGTTTTTTTATACTTATTAAAGGATCGATGATGCTCAGAACTATTTATTTACAACGTATTTAATGCCTTTTTGCGTGGATAAAAAAGCCTCAGTATTTTTGCCATGCAATAAAGCAAGCGTTGCAATGGAACCGGCTTGAATACAAGATCTTGCTGTGACGGTAACGGTAGAAACGGTTTGTTTAATAGGCCAACCTGTCATGGGGTTGAGAATATGGCTGTACCTTTGATTGTTAATAATAACAAACCTATGCGTGTCACCACTGGTTGCCATTGCGCCTTTATTTAGTTGTACAACTTGCGGCTCTTGGTTGCGTCGTTCAATACCAATGGTCCACTTTTTGCCGTCAGTACGTTCTTGGCTTATTTCTATATCACCACCCAAGTTAATTAAAATAGAATGATTTGGTAATTGTTTACGGCCAATTTCGGCAATGTAACTCACCGCGTATTCTTTTGCGATTCCACCAAAATCTACTTCCATGCCATTTTTTAAAGTGATGGCATCCAACTCAAATTTCATTTTTTTCCAGCCCACAAAAGGCAATATCTTGTCGATAGTTGATTGTGATGGCGTGACCATTTCATTACTAAATGTCCAAGCTCGTCGTAATACGCCAGAGGTGATATCGAATAACCCCTCGGATATCTCATATAATTCTTTGGCGTATTTAAATAAATTGTAGGTTTCAGGATCAATTTTTACCGGTTTACCGTTTGAGGCATTTATTTTGGAGCAGACACTGTCAGGTAAATAGCGAGAAAACTTTTGTTCTAATCGTTGTACTTCGCGTAACGTTTGTTTGATAAAGTCTTGGTGCTGTTTGGCGTCTTGGCCTTCTATTAATAAATAACAAGGGGAAGCCATAGCAGTAAAAGCAACCTGTATACAATCTTCCTTTTGCGTTACTTTTACTTTACTCGCCATTATTTAAATACTCATTTTAAAAACGATAATTATACTGCACGACAATAGCACTAACACTCGGGTACAAGTCTTGTTGCTGTAATACCCCTGGGCGCGCATGCCCACTATCTTCAGACGTTTGAAAATAATACTCTAAACGAATCGAATACGGGTTACCAGCTTGAGTTTGATCACCGTATTTTAAACCTAAGGTAATAGCGTTTAAATCGCCTATTCGGTAATCAGCGCTAACGTAATTAGGCGTTTCATTTTGACTTAAAATAAACGGAGCATAAAACTCTGCCGCCGATTGCTGATAAATTCTGACATGCGGTTGCCAATAACTCGTCAACTTAGATGGAATGTGAATCCTTGATTCTAACGTGTGTGAATTAATCTCCCAATCATCGGTTGAATATCGATAAGATACATCAAAGATGGCCCAATCAAAGTGATACTTTGATTGCATGAAATAGCTTTGTTTATTTCTGGAATCAGGACGGCTTTCATTAATATTATCAAGAGTATAACCGTCTGATTGTACTCGACTCACTATTTTGAATGGGTCGGTTATATATCCATCTACTTTCGATATGCCGACATTAATTAATGTGATTAGCCTTTTGGTCCAAACTTGTGTGACACCAAATAACATATCAAATGTTTGTTTATCAGAAGACGTTGTTGCAATAGTACTACTGTATGCTTGATCAAATAGCGCTTGTGACGCAAATAAAGCCGGGTCGGAATAATGTTTCGTCAAGGCAATGGGAATACCGCCTTCTGGTTCTATTTCGTCATAAGCATATGAACCACCCAATGAATAACTGGTGTTGTTAAAATTAGTGTCCCAAGATATAGAGCCGTTAACTGACAAAGACAAATAATCGTACTCTTTGGATAATTGACCACCAAAACTAGTCGTGATATCTGCGGAGAAAGGGCTCGTCCATTGTCCGTTAATTTGTACTCTGGTATCTTTAAAAGTGTCATCCAACGGTGTTTCATTTGCCTTTACCGTATATTGCGCATTACCTGATGGGCGAGTAAATGTTTGCACTATAGGTTGAGATACCGCGCCATTTGCTGAGGCGCCCGTTAATGAATCTATAACCAATTTGCCACTAAAGATGTGTTCATCTTTGAAGTCTTTTTTAAAAGAGAAGACCGCTTCCAACGCACTGACACGGTCTACTTCGCTGTATAACATTAATGCAGAGTCAATTTGCCAATCATCCAACCAATCAGATTCGGTGTTTATGCTCTCATTCGCTATGACATCGGCTGAAATTAAACAACAAGCCGCACTCGCAATTAAGCCTGATACATCTTTTAGTTGCATCCACATCCTCCACCGGCAAACGAACGTCCACCACTCGTACCTTCTTTACTAAAATATATATGGTCGTCCAAACCCATATCGATGGCATTTGCTTCTAATGTCATCTGTTCTTCGGCCAGTAGTCCTTTTTCCCAGGGCTTAGGGCCAATATTTGCACAAGCTGATAAGGTTATTGTGAGCAATATTGAAATGATAATTTTCATGCGTTATGTACTTTTTCTGTTGGATTAAGATAACTATAGATAGTTATTATGATAGAAACCAGAAATGATAGAAATATGTTTTAAAACAGCAACTAAATTTACAGATTAAAGGTAATAAATAACGTTTATTGTGTATACAATTGATGTTAAATTAAACGCAACTAACCTGCTATTTATTTCAATACGGCCTTTTTAATTAGGCTGAATAATAAACTTCCAAAAAAGTTGAGTCATGTCGAATATATATACCCGCATAATTAAAGTAATTCTGATTTGTTATTTATTGCTAAATGGAGCAATTTGGGCATTTTCACCATTAATAGTAGATAAGTATTTAACCGATTTTTTAGCAAATAAAAACTTACAGCTTAATGAAACCTCGTCCGTTAGATATAACCCTTTTATCTCACAAATTTATATAACTGATTTACAAGTGTTTGTGCTTAACAAACAAGAGTCAAATGAGACGGACCCACAAACAAAGGTAGTCAATGAAGACGTTGAATTAATTTCAATCCCAACTGCTACAATCGAATTTAGCTTGTTCAAGTTATTTGCCAAAAGAGTGGTGATTGAAAAATTTGAAATATCGGGGTTGAAAACCGATGTCTCTAGAACATTAGCTCATATTAACGCTTTACCTGCGCAACCTGACAATATTAAATCAGAAGCGGCTAAATCAGAGCAAAGTAATCATGATTGGCTGTCATCTTTATCATTTGAAATGCCACTATTTTCGTTTTCAAACGCGACATTATTGTTTGATTTAGAAGGGCAGGAGCAAGTTGTCGAGTTTTCACAACTGACTTTAACTGATCTGTTAGTGTCACAACATAAACAATCTGCTGATATCGATATTAGCTTGTTATTCAACCAAGCTTTGATTGAATTGGACGCAAGTTTTGGCTTAGGTAAAGGCGTGGGTGAGCTACAATATGACTTAGATATTCAAGAAGTCAGTCTTGGCACGTTAAACTCACTATTAATGAAGTCTACAGGTAACGCGTTTAGAAATATAGCTGGATTGGTTTCTCTTAATTTAAAACAAGAAGTGGCATTTAGTAAAACTGAGATATCTTCACAAATACAAAATATCAACTTTCTCTTGGCTAATTTTGTGGTTGAACAAAACGGCCAACAAAACGTGAGGTTAAACCTTGCGGATTTAGGTATTAAAGAAGGGGTAGTGGAAATACTGTTGCCACATTCTGTTGAAAGTATTTTAAATCCCGAACATGTTTCTACAATGAATGTTATGCAAGACTTAACACTTCGTTCAAACCTAAACTTTCAGCAAAATGACTTACTGGTTACCTTGGCAGATAATGATAGGGGCGCTGTTAACGAGTTGCTAAAACTAACCAAACTCGATATCCCAGACATTGATATTTTGTTAGAAGGTGGTGAGAGTTTAATCCAAGCGAGTTTACTTGAGTTAAATAATATTACCTTGGTTAACTCCCTTGATGATGTGGCATCTCAGAAAGAACCTCAACCGACGCAACAAGCTGAATTACCGCTGCTCGAGCTTGAAAAGCTCACGGTTGCTGATATTCAATTAACTAAAGATAGTTTACATATCGCGAACATTGACTTTTCTAAAATCAAGGCGGCAATCACTAAGTTAAAAGATGGGCAAATAGTACAACTGAATTCTGTGTTACCGCCTGCTAACACACCGACTAATGATACACAGGTGTCATCGGAAAGTAATTCAGACAAAAAGCCTGAAATCGTTGAGCAAAAAGTGAATGAGAATAAGTTTGATATTTATATCGGTAAGATAAGTCTGGAAGACAGTTTACACTTTGCTATCTCAGATACATCGGTCTCGCCAAGTTATGAAAATATCATTCAAGTAACATCATTTTCTGTTGAGCCTATTGATAGCTCAATGCCAAATGATATGTCAAAAATCCGTATGACTGGCGATCTAGATCAGTACTCAAAATTTACCTTAGATGCTGAAATAAAACCATTTAGTAGTAAAAAATACATAAAAGCTGATATCAATGTCACTGAGTTTGATCTGTCGACAATAACGGCTTACATCAAAGAGATCATGGCGATTGAAAGTGGCCAATTAAACACGGTCACCAACTTTATAATTGATGATGACATTATTAAAGGAAATGCCAAGCTTAACATAGCGCGTGTTGAGTTAGCCGAAGCGGTGGAATACGACGAGTCCAATACGGTGGATACTTTTATTCCCGTTAACGTTGCTTTGTCTATGTTAAAGGATGGGAAAGGTAATATAGAGCTAGATGTACCTGTTGAAGGCAGTTTAGATTCCCCTGATTTTCGACTAAGTGGATTTATGGCTTTGTTAATTCAAAGAGCGACCATGTCAGCGACCAAAAAGTATTTAATGAACGCGTTTGTTCCTTACGCCAATATTATTCAAATTGGCATGCAAGCTGGCGAGTTTATTCTTAAAGTCAGATTCCAAGATCTAATTTTAGAGACAGGTGAAGATGAATTGCCTAAGTCTGCCGACGTGTTCTTAAATCAATTTTCAGCGTTAATGTTAGATAAAAAATCGACCCAAATTACAGTTTGTGCTGTCGCCACAAAAACCGATATTGATGTGCAAAATTCAGAAAAGTTAACAAGTAATCAGTTGGATAAGTTAAATAAGCTGTCGTTAAAACGGATGAAAAACTTTAAAGATTATATGATTGAAAATCATCAAATAGACAGTGCACGACTGTTGTTATGCGCACCTAAAATTGACACAGCAGTAGATGCTAAACCAAGGTTAACCTTTACTAATTAATTATTTATGTCATGACCAAAAGATGTAGGTCATTTCCAACCCTTGTTATGAATGTGGGAGTAACGTTTATGCAATCAGAACAGTTTATTTACGGCTATTATTTTGGTGCACAAACATCAAGTAATGATATTCATCAGCTTGAGCAACTGCAGAACGACAAACCTTATTGGTTACACTTTGATTACAAAGCTGAGGGGACATCAAAATGGTTGCAGGAACAAAGTGGATTAAACCAAGTAGTTATTGACGCTTTACTTAATGATGAAACTCGGCCAAGAGCATCCGTGTTTAATGATGGCATTCTGATCTCGTTACGAGGAGTCAATTTAGCCGCCAATAGTAATCCTGAAGATATGGTTTCTATCCGGTTATGGTTTTCAAAAGATAAAGTTATTAGCACACGTCACCGCACCTTATTATCAGTTAAAGACATAGCGAATGAATTATCTATTGGTGAAGGACCTAAAACGCCAGCTCAATTTGTTAGTTTATTGGCTGAACGCTTAATTGCTCGGATGTCAGGCACTATCGAAGAAATTGAAGATAAAGTATCTGAAATTGAAGAGTCAATTTTGTTATCGAGTAATTACAGTCTTCGCAATGAATTATCTGACCTACGACGTCAAATAATCTCATTACGTCGTTATTTATCACCACAACGTGAGGCAATGCAGCAATTATTAAGCGAAAAAGTAACCTTATTTAGTAGTGAAGAAAAAATACAATTACGTGAAACGACCGATCATTTAATACGTTTTATTGAAGATTTGGACTCAATAAAAGACAGAGCCGCTGTAAGCCAAGAAGAATTAAGTAATAGATTGGCTGAGCAAATGAATGGCCGCATGTATGTACTTTCAATTGTGGCTGCTATCTTCCTTCCTCTTGGATTCTTAACCGGGATGTTAGGGATTAATGTGGGAGGCATACCTGGGGCCGATAACGAATATGCTTTTGCAATCTTTGCTCTCATGTTAGGGCTTATTGTTTCGTTACAAATTTGGGTATTTAAAAAGAATAAATGGTTTTAATAAGGCGATGATAATTGAACACAGCGCTCATTATCAGAACGCTGTGTTTAATGTTACTCACCAGTGGTCTTTTTATCGTCGTTTGGAACGTAAACCATTGAGCCGTCGGCCATTTTGTAAGCAATACCCGCTTTGGTACCTTCGCCTGAACCAATAGCACCGTTAGATTTATATTGTTTGATTTCTTTACCTTCTTTCACTATTACCTCCATGTTGGGCTCACCAGCGTTTTTAATGACGGTGACATTTTCAGCGTTAAAGGTATTAAGTGGATTTTGCGCAATCGCAATTAACAACGCGGCGATGATCACTAAAAATACATCCACTAAGTTAACTGCACTAATGATGGGGTTTAGCTCCTCATCTTCATTTAAAAATTTCATTACGCTGCACCTTCCAACTTAGGTGTCGTTTCTGTTTCGGTTGTTTTTGATTGGTGTTCTTTGATTTTTCTAATATTGATGAGTTCGTCTGCGTACCAACGCTTTTTAACCGTAGCAGGCCAAAAAGTAAGGGTTGATACCACTAATCCCCAAATAACGGCAGCAAAGGCGATGATAAGGTTCTCACTGATGCCTTGAATGTTACCATCCGCTAAAGACTTCAATGCAGGACCCATTGGGATCATAGTTGCAATAAGGCCTAACATTGGGCTCAATCGAGTTACAATTCGTAAAGTCTCTAACTTCTTAAGAGCAACGACCTCTAATTCATCTTCAGATGCATTTTTATTCTCTACAAAGTAATTGTGGATTTCATAACCAGGGACTTGTTCAGTGTCATGCTGCTTGGTTTGTTTAAAATACGGAATGACGTTTTTTCTACGGATCAAGGTTTGGGAAGAAAAAGCACCGAGTGCAAATAAAGCATAAATAAACATGATTAATATTGCGATGATCACAGGTGCAATAAATAACTCTGACACATCAGCCATAAGGTTTTCAATAAATGTTAACAAGACAAACTACTCCGCAAGTAAAATAAATTTTGATTTGGCGTAGTGTAAACAAATATTAAAAAAAGTAAATGTAAATAGGAATGATTATCATTTAATGGTTGTGAGTTTAGTTAGATATAGAATTAAAATGTGGCGCAAAAAAATGTAATGTTATATTATATCAAATCTTGATTTTTAGAGTTGGAATTATAATGCGTGATGTATTGGGTGCATGGCTGTCAGTTTTATGCATGATCCATTGTTTTTTACCTATATTGTTAGTGGCGTTTGGCGCCAGCTTAGGCTTAAGTCATATGGCTGAATCAATACATGAAGGTTGGATGCATACAGCGTTACTAACGCCAATTATTATTATTTTAGCGGTGAGCTTACCAAAAGCCTATGTTGCGCATCGTAATCGTAACCCTGCAATATTAGCCGTCCTTGGTGTGATTACATTATCAATTGCGATTTTAATTGGTGATACGACAGAAACCGTATTAACAATAATTGGCAGTGTTTTTGTAATTAGTGCTCATTTAATTAATCGTAAAAAATTAAAATCAGTTTAATTTAAAACTGATTTTAATGGGCTATATCGGTAGATAACCAAGTATCAGATCCGGAAAAGCTCAAGGTAACAACTTGCTCAAAACCTTCAACATTGACAACGTTAAATTGTTCATCCCAAATATCTCGTAACGCATCATCACGTATTTGCAATTGAGTTAGTCCCGTTGGTTGTTTAATTTCTTGGTATACCCAGAAATAACCAGCGTCGTTCTGAAAGCCCACTAAATCTAAATTGATGTCATCACCATTTTGATCTTTTAAACCAAAACGCTTAATAACGTATTCAGCAAATTTTTCTTGCGTATCAGGGTTACCAATAATATCGGCTTTTTTGTCTATAAGCTCCCAAACGGCTTCCTCAGCATCATGCAAATAAAAGCGGTGCATGACTTCTAAGTTATCAGTACGTTCGTTAAACAGAATGACAGTGAATGCGGTTTTTAGTTTGTGTGCACTTTCTTGTTTGCTTATGCTTGGTGAACTAAATGCAGCGGTAATTACTATAAGGGTAATTAAAGTTAATCGTTTGAACATAATAATCTCATATAAAAATGCCCGAGGTAAGTCGGGCATTTTATTCAAAGTGTATGACTAAAAGAAGTACTATTTAAGATTTACTAATCTTTTTTATCTTCTTCTTTTTCACCATCTTTTTTATCTTCGTCAGTTTTTAGCTTAGTTGTGATGTCATGCATGATGTCACGGCCAGCACTGTTTTTACCAACAGAACGTTTGTATTTATAAGCTTCAACACGTGAAGGAATAATACGACGTGGGTAAATGTTGTTTTCATTGTCTACGTCAGCAGTTTCCCAAGTTGGGTCAACAGCAACGCTTACCAATTCTTTATCAGTAACAACTAAACGTTTAACTTCTTTTGGAGTACGACGCCAAATTTCAGCCGGAATATATTGATCTTCAACCGTACCGTCTGCAAAAGTAAGTTGCAGAAGGATTGGCATCACTAGGCCACCTTTATTTGAGAAATCAATTACGTAGTAATTTTTGTTTTCTTCAATAGCACGTTCAAAAACACGTTTTTCCCAAGGCTTAAGACCTTTAAGGAAGCTGTTGTAAGAATTTCTTTCTTTATTAGTTACTGTGAAACGGTCGTTTTCGTCATAAAAGTCAGTAATGTCAGGGTTAGACTCAACCCAAGTTTTCTTACCTTCTTTTTTGTTTTGCGTGATGAAACGAGCCGTTGGCTTGTTGTTTTCGATATCACGGAAACGTGGGTAATCGATATCTGGGTTTTTAGAATCTAGTTCCATTTTATGAACGGCATCAACAGAGATATCAACGTGATCAGTAGTGTAGAACCAACCATGCCAGAACCAATCTAAATCCACACCAGAAGCTTCTTCCATTGTACGGAAGAAATCAGATGGAGTAGGGCGTTTGAATTTCCAACGTTGTGCATATTCTTTAAAAGCAAAGTCGAATAAGTCACGGCCAAGGATAACTTCACGTAAGATGTTTAATGCAGCAGCAGGTTTTGCATACGCATTTGGACCTAATTTTAATACGCTGTCAGACTGAGTCATGATAGGAACTTGAACATTACCTTTCATATAGTCAGTGATATAACGTGGCTCAACACCCCATGGGATATTTTCGTCCCATTCACGACATGCAACAGCATCTAAGAAACTGTTTAAACCTTCATCCATCCAAGTCCACTGACGTTCGTCAGAATTTACAACCATTGGGAAATAAATGTGACCAATTTCATGGATAACAACACCAATTAAGAAACGTTTTTCAGCTTGAGTATAAGTACGAGTACCGTCATCTTGCAGTTTAGTTCTTGGGCCGTTAAAGGTGATCATTGGGTATTCCATTCCACCAACTGGTCCGTTTACAGACTGTGCAGTTGGGTATGGGTAATCAAAAGAGTAACGAGAATAGGTTTCCATAGTGTGAACGACCGCTTCAGTAGAATACTTCTTCCAAAGATCGCCACCTTCTTTAGGGTAAAAAGACATTGCCATTACGAATGGTTGATCTTTGCCACCTTGGTTATAACCTTTAGCATCCCACATGAATTTACGTGATGAAGCCCAAGCAAAGTCACGAACGTTTTTGGCTTCAAACTTCCAAGTTTTCTTCTTGTTTGTGCCTTCTTTTTCGTTTTCTAATGCTTCTTCAGCCGTTACAACAAATACAGGGCGTTTAGCATTTTTTGCTTTTTCTAAACGGTTACGCTGTTCTCTAGTTAATACGTCACTAGCGTTATCTAACTCACCCGTTGCAGAAACAATGTGGTCAGCAGGTACTGTGATTTCAACTTCGTAATCACCAAATTCAAGAGTAAATTCACCACGGCCGATGAATTCTTTGTTATGCCAACCTTCATAGTCAGTATAAGCATGTAAGCGAGGGAACCATTGAGCTAACAAGAAGATGTCGTTGCCACCTTCACGTGCATCATCTGGAAAATGTTCATAACCAGCACGAGCTGAAACGGCATCTTCTTCAACAATGTTAAAGCCGAAGTCCATTTGAAAAGTAACTGATTTACCAGGTTTTAATGGTGTTTTTAAATCGATACGTAAGTTAGTACCTACCACTGTTGATTTTAATGCTCTACCGTTATCATCTCTTACGGCTAAAACATCATAACCTAGTTCATTGTCTTCAAGGAATTGTTGACGACGTAATTCACCTAGGCTTAATTTTGCTGGTTTGCCTGAACCGCCAGCTGAAGTTGCTGGTCCACGACGACCGATACCACCGAATGAAGTACCCGCTTCTGCAATAGAATCAGCGTGGTATTTATTTTGCTCTAATTGTAACCAAAGGTACTTAAGAGTATGAGGAGAGTTATTTTTGTAGTCGATAGTTTGAGTAGCATCAAGACGACGTTTTTCTTCATCAAGTTTAACTTTAATTTTATAGTTAACTTGTTGTTGCCAATAATTTTCACCTGGCTCGCCAGCTGCATTTCTGTATACATTTGGTGTTGGAAGAATTTCGTCTAATTGACGGAATTTATCTTCAAAATCACCTTTAGTTTGTTTGACTGCGCTTGCATTAGCCGTTGCACTTACTGCTACCGCAAAAGCAAACGTCAACAAACGTCGAAAGTTATGGTTTTTCATACGCATATTCCAGGCTGTTTTATAATAATTAGTTTTTTTAATTTCTATGTACAAACATAGGTTTATCCATAGAAATTTTCACACAATAGACTAACAAATAATTTCTAAAAATAGTAATTCTTGGTCTTACTGTTCGCGTCGTTCATCGTATTGAAAACGTGACAGGAACGAACGACTTTTTGTATTAGGTTTTAATGGTACCAATATGGTGCAAAGTTAGTCCTAAAAACAGTCTAAAGTTAATCGAGATGTTGGTTTTTTTGTATTTTTATAGACAGTGCGATAAAGAAAAAATGCAATGCTAACAACAAATGAAATAACCCCATTTTAAAGTCATAAGATACCGGAAGTATTGCGGTAGTTGGTACCAATAACAGTGCAATTAATGCAAAAATACTGGGTGGTTTAACCTGAGTGAAAAAGGCATAAAATAATAAGCTCACAAATAACACAAGATCAACACCTAACGTGCCCAATAACTGACTCATGGCAACCAATACTATGACAGCTAGGACAATTTTAGCTTTATAATTAATCACAGTATAAGCCAGCCCAGCAGCGTAAAGCAGCATGGCGATATGTTTAGATATCCATGACAGGGTGTCATGTGTTGGAATCACACTATTTACCCCAGCAAACCGTGCACTGCCCAATAATGCGGTAATGGCAATCAATGCAAAACAAACTAACGTAATGTGTTTGAACAGTGGGGGGATTGTTACTGATTTGTGCCATATGTAGCTGATATAAATCAACGAACATACTAAAATTAGCTCACCAAAGGTGCCATAGTAAGTCATTATTTTTCCTAATTGATAGAAGCAATAAAAAAGCCCTAAAGTAATTAGGGCTTATATAAACCTTTATATCACAGGACTAGAAGTCCATCCCAAATTCAATGCCGTACATTTTAGGCAATCCAGGTGTAGCAATCGGCGAGCCTACCGCCATTGCCTGTCCGCCGGTTTGCATAAGATATTTTTCATCAGTTAAGTTGTTAACAAAAAACGCTAAATGAATTGGGTGATTATCGCTTTCCCAACTTAAACGAATATTGGTTAATCCATAACTCGAAATAGAATTTAACTCGTCATCATTCAGTCCGGTCACAGAACCTTGTTCAAATGGTAATACCGCTAATGCTGGTCCATCTATATCTTGCGTTCTATCGCCAGTATAGGCATAACTTAAATGGAAGTTCATTTGTCCGTCTAGGCCCTCAAAGTAATAATCCATGCGGATATTACCCTGATCTTCTGGCATTCCTGAGATTGGCTCTCCGACTTTACTAACCCCCGAGTTGTTTGCTATTTCAGCATCAAAAAATTGCCATTTAGTGTATTCAGTTTGAGTGTTGCCGTAATTTGAGGTGAAGATTAAATCTTCAGTCGCTTGCCAAATTAACTCAACATCAAAACCAGAACCTTCTGCGTCAACATTACGTAAATTATAGGTAGGCACTGGCGAACCAAATAATTCAAGTTGTTGTAAGTTGGTGTAGTCGTATTGATACGCTGACAGATTCAGGCGTACTTTGTTTTCAAACCAAGAAGACTTGATGCCGACTTCTGTATTCTTTACGGTTTCAGCTTCTACCGGTGGCGCTTCACCTAATGTATTAAAACCTCCCGATTTAAAACCTTCAGAATAAGAA
The DNA here is from genome assembly GCF_018860345.1 of Psychrosphaera sp. F3M07. GTDB lineage: Bacteria > Pseudomonadota > Gammaproteobacteria > Enterobacterales > Alteromonadaceae > Psychrosphaera > Psychrosphaera aquimarina. Next base: position 72,407 of record NZ_JAHKPJ010000003.1, read on the forward strand.
ACATAAGTCATGATGTCATCATTCCATTGGTAATCAATTACAATACGCGGAGTAAACTTTTCCCAACTGTTTTCTTGTGTTGCTTCATCAGGGATGAACGCTACCGCAAGCGGAATGTTATCTATGCCATCAAATGGCATGATGATTTCATTGGTTGGTGCTGTTTTTAAGTAAAACTCTTTGTCATCATAAGTGTATCTGGCACCAAGAGTGATATCTAAACTGTCTGTTAGCGCATAAGTCCCATCAAAATATATAGCGGCGCTGTTAGTTGTACCTTCATTATCAAATCGTTCGTGATGCGGATTATAAATGTTAACACTGACAATCGCGCCCATGACTTCTTCAAACGATAAACCTGTACCTACCATTATTTGGCCCAACGTTTGTTGAGGTATAAATTGTTGTGCATAAACGCCAGCGACCCCCATGCCAAAAGGCAGCCCTAGAATGTCACGAGGGTCTGCACCGGACTGAACTAAGGCTAATGCGTCAAAGGTTCGTGTATTAAAATGAGCATGGGTTTGTTGGGTAATATTTTCATGGAATAAGGTTGCACCTAATGTCCATTTAAAGTCATCACCATTTTGAGTGACTCTAAATTCTTGACTGAACTGGTTTTGATCTTCAATTAAATTACTGGTGAAATAAGCTCTGGCATAAGCAGAACCATCATCTTCCATATGGTTTGTTCTTTCAAACTGTCGATATGCGGTGATTGAGGTTAATGCCATTTGATCCGTTAACTGATAGTTAACTTCCGCTGATATACCGCCCGCTTCGCGAGTTTCTTTACCTTCAAAATCATATTCAATAGGCGCAAACGGATCGCCACTGCCGTAACTGGTATTTAAAGTTACAGCCGGACGACCTTGTTGGTTTGTGTCTGTGTAATCCGCGCGGATTATTGTTTCTACATCTGGGCTAACATCCCAATGTAATGCACCTCTAGCAGACCAATCTCTCTGGTTGCCATACATTTTTACACTGTCTTTTTCTTCTAGGTAACCACCACGATGGTTTGAATTAAAGCTACCACGGAAGTTCATGTTTTCGTTGATCATGAAATTGGTAGAAAATTCAACTTTTCGTTTATCATGGCTTCCTAAAGTAAACTTAATCGCGCCTTCATTATCGGCGGTGGCGTCTTTGGTAATTATATGGATTGCACCGGCTGCAGAGTTACGACCAAATAATGTACCTTGAGGACCTTTTAATACTTCAACACGTTCTACATCGTTAAAATTCATATTAGACGTACCTCGACGACCAACATAAACACCATCAATATACACCGCTACTGCAGCATCTAAACCAATACCAAAGTCGTTGGTCGTGATACCGCGAATGTTAAAAGAGGTTTGTGTTGCGGTTGCGTTATTGGTTTCTAATCCCGGCGTTAATAAGCCCAAATCATTGACATTAGCTAAGCCCATTTTTTGGATATCGCCTTCTCCAAAGGCGGTTATTGCAATCGGAACCGTCTGAATACTCTCGCTGCGTTTTTGAGCCGTTACTTCAATAACTTCCAGACCTTTTTTCTTTTCATCAGCTTCAGCGGCTGTCACAGTATATGTGGACATTAAACCTAACATGATGGCCATGTTTACTTTTGAGCGAAGCCAATTATTGTTATTCAACATAAATAAATCCTTTATTTGATATTAGTAATTATTGTTCTTGTTGTAATTTAACTGCAAATGTTGACTTACTTAACCAAAGTAAGAAATTACTCAACACAAACCAACTAATGCCAATCAAGTAAGGAGAAGGCAAATTGGTTATGTCAGAGCAAATTAATACTGTGATTAGGCAATTTTTTATAAATTCAATTAGGTAAGCGTTTGGCTGTTGTTGTTGAAAGCGACCTAGGCTAAAAAGAAAAAATAGAAAAGCGGCACTGATCACTATAATGGTTTGCATAGTCATACTGGTGGCACTTAACAATAAATAAACAACAATAGCGATGGCAGAAATATGCTGGAATAAAATGTAGTACTTTTGCGTTAACCTTAAAGCAACATCAAATTTAATTTGTTTATATGGGTCAAAGGTTGGGTAAGGATGTTTCTCATTCATATCTGCAGGTCGCCAACCTGTAGATTTGAACCAAATGCTGACTTTATCTTTCCAGCTCTTTGTCCGAACCGCATCTAATATGAGATTCCAATAAAACTCAGCGTTCGCCCATAATGGGTTCCAACTTGCGAGTGGTTTGGTAATACCAAAAATAACTGGCTCTTCTTTTAACTCTGGGTGATAGGTGTTGAACAATCTATCCCACAAGATAAACACGCCACCATAATTTTTATCTAAGTAAACCGGGTTTTGAGCATGATGCACCCTATGATTACTCGGCGTGACAAACATAAATTCATACCAGTTAGGCATTTTATCTACGTGTTTTGTATGAACCCAGAATTGATAAATTAAGTTAAGTGAACCAACCGCGACAATAACTAAAGGATCCAAACCAATAAAGGCCAAAGGCAAATAGAATATGAAGTTTAAAAAGCTACCACTGGTTTGTCTTAATGCTGTGGTTAGGTTGTATTCTTCACTTTGATGATGCACAACATGTGAAGCCCAAAAAATATTCATTTCGTGCCCCATTCTGTGTGACCAGTAATAACAAAAGTCGTATGCGATAAACGCAAAGATCCACATGTAGGGAGAATTGATATCAAATTGAAAAGCAGCAAAACTTTGAAACACAATGGCATAAATACTAAATTGCAGTGTTTTTTTAATTAAGCCAATAACTTGGCTCATCATGCCGAGGTTAATTGAGTTAATCGCGTCATTAAATTGGTAAGTTTTTGATTGTTTACGCCAATCAATCACCAATTCAATAAGGATCAAAATCAAAAATAACGGGATAGCGAGTACGATTAAATTCATTGGAACACCTTTTGTATTTATTATTGTTTAAGGTTAATTCACAACACATCCGTCCAGATGGTTTACAGGAGATTATCACAGTAAAATAAAAATACAATTGTAGTTAACTTATTGGTTAATTAGCTTTAACATGCATTCAATTGTTTGTAACTTACATGTTTTGGTTGTTTTAAATGAAAAAAATATTGTACACATTTGTAGTGTTTATTGGCTTGTTGTTTGCGCTAGCGCCTTCAATTCTAGGTTTCTCTTTGCTTAACCTTGGACACGCTATCAATGTTAGTACTGCGTTAGGTGCTAAATTAGGTTGCTCTAGTTATTTTGTTTCTGGTTTTAGTAAAGAACAAACAGTGAAAGATTTAGCGTCGTATTCGCCAGTGGCAAATATTGTCACTATGGATTACCAAGAAGATAATAAAAGAGTGACAGCCTCTTTATATGGCATGGCAGAAACATCAGCCACTTACCGAGAAGGTTTAGGTTGTGCTTTAGATGCAGAGGGAGCAGAAAAATTAGACTTGGTAACGGTTAAAAAAGTAGTAGTGTCAGACTCAGATGAGTGGCCGTTAGGTAGTTTAGTTAGTCATAAAGCACCCGTTATTCAAGATAAGGTGGATGAGATTGTTCGTGCCGATAATGAGAAAGGTTATAACACACGCGCTTTATTAGTGATCAAAGATGGACACCTACTGGCAGAAACATACGGCCCTAATGTCAATAAAGATACGCCGTTGTTAGGGTGGTCTATGGGCAAAAGTTTAACCGCAATCATGATAGGGCATCTGCAGCACAGCAAACGAATTGAAAGTAATCCCACTCATTTATTTGAGCAATGGCAAGATGACCAACGTGCAAATTTAACGCTTGTTCAACTGTTACAAATGAGCTCTGGGTTAGAATTTGATGAAACCTATGCACCAGGCAGTGACGCCACCCATATGTTATTTACTGCACCAAGTGCTTCAGATGTTGCCATTACCAGCCCGTTAACAAAAACACCCGGTTCAGAGTTTTCGTATTCTTCAGGAACGACTAACTTATTGTCTCGTTATGTTCATGAGAAACTGGGGAATACTAGTCAACAAAGTTACGACTATTTAATACAACAATTATTTGAACCATTAGGCATGGCAAACAGTGTATTCGAAGTGGACGATAGTGGGATATTTGTTGGCAGTTCATATATTTACGCATCAGGGCGAGACTGGGCCAGGTTAGGTTTGTTGATGTTGAATCAAGGCGAAATAAATGGACATCGACTGTTAACTAAAGACTGGGTTGCAGCAGCCTCTATGCCAAACACCAGCGAAAATGACAAACGTTATGGTTATCAGTTCTGGCTTAATGCCGGTGAAGATGAACTGCGTTGGCCTGCATTGCCAAGTGATGCTTATGCCATGATGGGGAATCGAAAACAGACTGTGATGATCATTCCGTCCCAAGGCGTTGTATTTGTTAGATTAGGTTGGACCGCAGGTGATTATCCAATGGAAAAAAATTACCGCCAACTGTTGGATGTTATAAATTAACCTTTGGGGAATTCATGTAATAACACATCGCCTTAACGGACAAAGTTAAGGCGAAACTCTTCTATGAAAATCGGCTTTGATTGATATTCAACAACCACAATTCAGCCAATCCTTATTTTCTTATATTTAAACGTAGGTATTTATTCAATTTTGTATTAGCAAGACTCTGAATATTACTTAAACCGTATAAGGGTTTTGTGCTAACATCTGGCCAAATTTTTGGGTAAGAAAAATAAAGATGTTAGAAAACGTAAAAATCGTATTAGTAAATACCTCCCATACTGGCAATATCGGCTCTACCGCTAGAGCGATGAAAACCATGGGATTGTCTAATTTAGTTTTGGTCGATCCTGTTCAGGCACCGGATAGTCAAGCTTCAGCGTTGGCTGCTGGCGCTACTGATATCTTAGGAAACGCACAAATTGTCTCTACGTTACAAGAAGCCATAGCCGATTGTGGTTTATCAATCGCTGCAAGTGCGCGTTCTCGTACTTTATCTTGGCCAATGGTTGATCCAAGAGAGTGTGGTGCAAAGGTGGTATCTGAAGGTCAAAAACATAAAGTTGCTTTGGTATTCGGTCGTGAAAACTCGGGTTTAACCAACGAAGAATTACAGCAATGTCAATTCCATGTGCACATACCTGCAAACCCTGATTATTCATCTTTAAACTTAGCTATGGCGGTTCAAACATTAAGTTATGAAGTTCGTATGCAGTTTTTAGAACATCAAAATAAAGCCTATGAAACCATAGAAACGGATTACCCTAACGGTGAGCAGTTAGAAGGGTTTTATACCCATTTAGAAGAGTCATTAATGCATACCGGGTTTATGATCAAACAACACCCTGGACAAGTCATGCCTAAACTACGTCGTTTATTTAATCGTGTTCGCCCTGATGCACACGAATTAAATATTTTACGTGGAATATTAACCTCAATCACTAAGTTGAAAAAGTAGAGTTAACGCCGAATGTTTGAACGAATGAAAGAAGATATCGCCAGCGTATATAATCGTGATCCCGCAGCGCGCAATAATTTAGAGATATTATTTAATTATCCAGGTCTTCATGCCATTTGGTTTCAACGTGTCGCCAACAAACTTTGGCGTAATAACTGGAAATCAACGGCTCGTTTTATTTCTACCATCACTCGCTGGTTAACTGGAGTAGAGATACATCCCGGTGCAACCATAGGTCGCCGATTTTTTATCGACCATGGTATGGGGGTAGTCATTGGTGAGACGGCAGAAATAGGTGATGACGTCACTTTATATCATGGGGTGACTTTAGGTGGAACAAGCTGGAATGCGGGCAAACGTCACCCTACGTTAGCGGATGGTGTTGTCGTTGGTGCTGGCGCTAAAATACTTGGGCCAATACTCATTGGTAAAAACTCGCGTGTTGGTTCCAATTCGGTCGTGGTAAAAGAAGTTCCAGAAAACTCAACGGTTATCGGGATCCCTGGTCGAGTGGTTGTTAACAAAAAAGACATCGCGGGCAGTGAAAAACGTAACAAAATTGCCCAACGTTATGGGTTTGATGCGTATGCCGTTTCTTATGACAATCCAGATCCGGTTGCTAATGCGATTGGTCGTATGCTTGATCATATTTCAGTGATGGATGAAAAATTAAGTTCAGTCTGCTCGGAAGTCACTAAAATGGGCGGCGAAGTCTGCAATAAAGATTTACCGGATATGGATATTGAATCGGAAGATTTTGTTGCCGCAGAACAACAATCTGCTGAAAGCCGTAAAGCCGGTATGACCTCATTCGATCCAGAAATATAATTAAACAAACCCTATACCTGACTAAATTAGTCGGGTATAATTACTTGACTAATTTAGTCAGGATTGTAAAATGCGCGTCATTAAATTTAGTGTCTCAATAAATCCTATTTATTTTACCCATTTTACATGAGGTCTGGTTATGAAACTTACATCTAAAGGTCGGTACGCAGTTACAGCTATGTTAGATGTTTCTTTGCATACAGATTCAGGCCCTGTGCCATTGACGGATATCTCAGAACGCCAAGGTATTTCACTTTCTTATTTAGAGCAGTTGTTTGCAAAGTTACGTAAACATGAATTAGTAAGTAGTGTAAGAGGTCCAGGTGGCGGGTATTTCTTAAGCCGAGACGCAAAAGAAATTTCAATCAGAGAAGTGATAGCTGCAGTCGACGAAAGTGTTGATGCAACTAAATGTCAGGGCAAAGGTAATTGCCAAAGTGGTACAACTTGTTTAACTCACCATTTATGGTCTGATTTAAGTGAACAAATTGAGAGCTTTTTAAGCGAGATTAGTTTGGGTGAATTAGTTGAACGTAACAATGTTCAAGATGTGGCAAGACGACAAGATAAAACTTGTGCAACAAAAGAACAGTTAGCCGTTAATAACATATAAAATATTTAAAGAATTTGTTTCGCTTGATAAAATTCGAGCGCAATTATTATACGTGGAGAAATTAATGAAATTACCAATTTACCTAGATTACGCGGCAACAACGCCTGTTGATCCTCGTGTAGCTGAGGAAATGATGAAGTGTCTGACTATGGATGGCACGTTTGGTAATCCCGCTTCTCGTTCTCACCGTTACGGTTGGCAAGCAGAAGAGTTAGTAGATATAGCTCGTAATAACATTGCAGAATTAGTTAATGCTGACCCTCGTGAAGTCGTATTTACATCGGGTGCAACTGAATCAAATAACTTAGCAATAAAAGGTGCTGCACACTTTTATTCTAAAAAAGGCAAACACGTCATTACAGCTAAAACTGAACATAAAGCGGTTTTAGATACATGTCGTGAATTAGAACGTGAAGGTTTTGAAGTAACGTATTTAGACGTTATGTCAAACGGCCTTGTTGACTTAAACGCGTTAGAAGCAGCAATGCGTGACGACACTGTTTTAGTCAGTATCATGCACGTGAATAATGAAATAGGTGTTATCCAAGATATCGCTAAAATCGGTGAGTTATGCCGCGAACGTAAAATTGTATTCCATGTCGATGCGGCACAAAGTGCAGGTAAAATTGCCATTGACCTTAGCGAGTTAAAAGTAGATTTAATGTCTTTTTCTGGTCATAAAATTTATGGCCCTAAAGGTATAGGCGCATTATACGTAAGCCGTAAACCTCGCATTCGCTTAGAAGCACAAATGCACGGTGGTGGTCATGAGCGTGGTTTCCGTTCTGGTACACTACCTGTTCATCAGATTGTTGGTATGGGTGAAGCATTCCGTATCGCTAAAGAAGATATGGCAAAAGATACTAAACACATTGAAGCATTACGCGCTCGTTTATGGGAAGGTGTAAAACATATTGAAGAAACCTATATTAACGGCGACATGGATCACCGTGTACCAGGTATCTTTAATGTTAGCTTCAACTTTGTTGAAGGCGAAAGCTTGATCATGGCATTAAAAGATATGGCTGTATCTTCTGGTTCTGCATGTACTTCAGCCAGTTTAGAACCTTCTTATGTTTTACGAGCTTTAGGCTTAACGGACGAGTTAGCACATAGTTCAATTCGTTTCAGTATTGGTCGCTTTACAAAAGAAGAAGAAATTGATCACGTAATTGGTCAAGTAAATAATTCAATAGATAAACTTCGTGAAATGTCTCCACTTTGGGAAATGTTTAAAGACGGAATTGACCTTAGTACGATTGAGTGGGAAGCCCACTAGTACTAAAGATAGTAGTATGCAGCGTTACATAAGTACGCTGCAAACCAGCACTCATTTTATACTAACCGATTGGCGGTTAAGGAGCTTCAAATGGCTTATAGCGAAAAAGTAATCGATCATTACGAAAACCCTCGTAACGTTGGTTCGTTTGATAAAAACGATCCTACAATAGCAACGGGTATGGTTGGCGCACCAGCATGTGGTGACGTTATGAAACTTCAATTAAAGATCAGCGAAGGCGGCATCATTGAAGATGCTAAATTTAAGACTTACGGTTGTGGTTCTGCTATTGCTTCATCTTCTTTGGTAACAGAGTGGGTTAAAGGCAAATCAATTGAAGAAGCACAAAAGTTAAGTAACACTGAAATCGCAGAAGAATTAGCGTTACCTCCAGTTAAAATTCATTGTTCAATTTTGGCTGAAGACGCAATTAAAGCAGCGATAGAAGATTATAAATCAAGAAAGTAATAAACTGACTCGTTTGGTTTGGGAGTAGTAATACATGGCCATCAGTTTAACTGACGCAGCAGCAGATCGCGTTAGAACGTTTTTGGAAAATCGTGGTAAAGGGTTAGGATTAAGACTAGGTGTGAAAACCACCGGTTGTTCTGGCTTAGCTTATGTTCTTGAGTTCGTTGATGAACTACAAGAAGGCGACACTGTGTTTGAACATCAAGATGTTAAAGTGATCATTGACGCTAAAAGCTTAGTTTATTTAGACGGAACACAACTCGATTTTGTTAAAAATGGCTTAAATGAAGGTTTTGAATTTACTAACCCAAATCAAAAAGACGAATGTGGTTGTGGTGAATCTTTCACTGTATAAACTAAACGTTTTGATGCCAGGTTAAATTACTGTTTTGTTAAGGCCATGATCTATTATCGTGGCCTTATCTATTTCTGATAGACCAAATTCATAGGACTATAAATGCGATTTTTTGACTTATTTGAATTACCCGTCAGTTTTCAACTCGACAATGAGTTACTCCTTGAGCGTTATCGAGAAATTCAAAAAAAAGTGCATCCAGATCATCACGCCAGTGCCTCAGATAACGAAAAGTTATTGTCGGTGCAAAAAGCCTCAGAAGTAAATGATGCCTACGAAACGTTAAAAAAGCCGTTAACCCGTGCCGAATATATGGTTGCCGAACATGGTTTTGACGTCCGTCATGAACAACACACAATACGTGATGGTATGTTCTTAATGCAGCAAATGGAACTACGTGAAGAGTTGGAAGAGATTGAATCTGCTACTGATGTTGAAGCTGCATTTGACCGTTTTTACAGCGACGTAAAACAATTGATCAATGAATATACGGCAAAGTTTGAGTCTGAGTTTAACCAATCATCGTTTGAGTCTGCGGCCGACGCCGTTCGTAAATTAAGATTTATTTACAAGTTAAAAGAAGAAGCGCAATTGTTAGAAGACAAACTTTTAGACTTTTAATTTTAAAGCTTGGTACAAGATAAGTTAATGAGCTTTTAAACATAGCTTATAAATTAGCTCAGCAAATAAAGAAATACAGGTAAACGACACATGGCATTATTACAAATTGCAGAACCGGGCCAAAGTACTAACCCTCATGAACATAAGTTAGCTATTGGCATCGACTTAGGAACTACTAATTCATTAGTAGCATCAGTAAGAAGCGGACAAGCTAACGTATTACCCGATGCACAAGGCCGATATCATTTACCCTCTGTTGTGCATTACGGTGCAAACAGAACGATAGACGTTGGCTTTGACGCCAAAGCCAATGCTGAAAATGACCCAGAAAATACCATAGTTTCGGTTAAACGTTTTTTAGGCCGTGGTCTTAAAGACATAAACGAAACCTACGGTAAATTGCCTTACACCTTCGTTGAAAAAGAAAACACAGTTAACTTGTTAACCAGCCAAGGCGAGAAAAACCCAATTCAAGTATCTGCTGAAATCTTGTACGTATTAAAAACTCAAGCAGAACAAACATTAGGTGGCGATTTAATGGGCGCGGTTATTACCGTTCCTGCTCACTTTGATGATGCACAGCGTCAAGGTACCAAGGATGCAGCTCAACTTGCAGGTATAAAAGTATTAAGATTAATCAACGAACCTACTGCCGCAGCTGTTGCTTATGGACTAGATTCAGGGCAAGAAGGCATTGTTGCTATTTATGATTTAGGTGGTGGTACATTTGATATTTCTATACTGCGCTTAAATAAAGGTGTATTTGAAGTGCTGTCTACCGGTGGAGATACCGCGTTAGGTGGTGATGATTTTGATGGTAAAATTGTTCAACGTATTTTAGCCAATGCAGGCGTTACAGAAGAATTATCGGCCAAAAGCTTACGTAAACTTGCTGATTTAGGTCGTAAAATAAAAGAACAGTTATCCGATGTTGATTCTGTTGATTTTAATATCGACATTGAATCACAACAGTTAACAGGTAGCTTTAGTAAAGCTGACTTTGAAGCGGTCATCGCTGATTTGGTTAAGGCCACATTACGCAGTTGTCGCCGCGCATTAAAAGATGCCGATGTTGAAAAAGAACAAATTTTAGAAGTGGTCATGGTGGGCGGTTCTACGCGTGTTCCTTATGTGCGTGAGCAAGTTAAAGCCTTTTTTGGTAAAGAACCATTAACCTCAATCGACCCTGACCAAGTCGTAGCAATAGGTGCCTCTATTCAAGCGGATTTATTAGTGGGCAATAAACCAGATTCTGACATGCTGTTGTTAGATGTTACGCCGTTATCACTTGGTTTAGAAACCATGGGTGGCTTAGTAGAAAAAGTCATTCCAAGAAATACCACGATTCCAGTAGCCAGAGCACAAGAGTTTACCACCTATAAAGATGGTCAAACTATGATGGCCATTCATGTATTACAAGGTGAACGTGAATTGGTGGATGATTGTCGTTCATTAGCAAGATTTGTATTAAAAGGTATTCCTCCGTTAACCGCTGGAATTGCGGTGATCCGAGTTACTTTTAATATCGATGCAGACGGATTATTAAGTGTTACGGCACTGGAAAAATCCACTGGTGTTGAGTCATCTATTCAAGTTAAGCCGTCATATGGTTTAGAGCAAAATGAAATAGCCGACATGATCACCGCATCCATGACCAATGCAAAAGAAGATATCCAAGCACGTATGTTACGTGAGCAACAAATTGATGCAGTGCGTATGATGGAAGCATTAGAAACCGCCATGACAGAAGATAATGCCATCGTATTAGACGAAGAACGTGTAGTGATTGAACAAGCCATTGAGCAATTAAAACAAGCAACTCAAGGCATTGACGGTCAAGCGATTAAACAAGCAATTAAAAACCTAGATGATACGAGTCAGCCATTTGCGGCAAGACGCATGGAAAACAGTATTAAAAGGGCACTAACTGGTCATTCAGTAGATAAAGTGTAAAAACAAATTATATTAATTAAGTCGATTTATAGAGATTAAAAACATGCCACAAATTATATTTTTGCCAAACGAAGATCTTTGCCCTGACGGCGCTGTTGTAGAAGCCAAAAAAGGTGAAACTGTTTTAGATGTTGCTTTAAGAAGTGACATTGACGTTGAACATGCATGTGAAAAAGTATGTGCTTGTACAACTTGTCATATGATCATCCGCGAAGGTTTTGATTCACTTGATGAAAGTGATGAATTGGAAGACGACATGTTAGACCGTGCGTGGGGATTAGAGCCTGAGTCACGATTAAGCTGCCAAGTGATCATCAAAGATGAAGATTTAGTGGTAGAGATTCCAAAATATACCGTGAATCACGCCAAAGAAAACCACTAGTAATTCACTCAGTTAGGCGTATAACTTAGCTATATTTGGTCTTTTTAGTCATTATTAAAGCAAGCTTAGGCTGAGCTATTAAGGAATCGTATGAGCAGTCAACCATTAGAACCAAGCCGTAAAACCGAAATACTTAACTTTGATGCTGAACAAAGATGTAAGTACTTGTTAAAACAAGTAGTGGCAAATCAACAAGTATGGATTTTAACCGATGAACATGGTTCTGTCATGGTGACCACAGATGAAGAAGATTGTATTCCTGTTTGGCCAAATGAAGAGTTTGCACAAATGTGGGCGACTAACGAGTGGGAAGGATTTGAACCTAAAGCTATTCCGTTAACTCAGTGGCACAAGAAATGGACTAGCGGTTTGGAAGAAGATGAATTGTCAGTAGTTGTATTTCCATTACCAGACGATGAAGGCGCTGTTTTATATCCAACCGAGCTAGATGATGAAATTAAACAAATGGCAAATAAGGTCAAATAGTGGAAGATTTAGATGCGCCATTTGAATATGAAGAGCCTGAAGGTTTTGATAAAAATGCTCCGGTAGTTGATACCAGCAAAGATGGGATGCGCAAAATAGGCATATTCGTCGATATTCAAAACATTTATTACACCACCAAACAAGGGTTTAACCGTCAGTTTGATTATCGCCGCTTTTGGCAAGAGATCAGTTACCTTGGTGATATTCAAATTGCCAATGGCTATGCCATTGCCAGTAATAATGACGGGCAACGTAAATTCCAAGACGCGTTAAGACATATAGGGTTTGAAATTAAACTTAAACCATTTATTCAGCGCAGTGACGGAAGTGCCAAAGGCGATTGGGATGTGGGGATTACGGTTGATATTATGGAAGCTGCAGAGCAGTTAGATCATATTATTTTATTATCAGGCGATGGCGATTTTGATCTGTTGATGCACAAAATAAAAGAAAAATACCAAGTCAAAACCCAGGTATTTGGTGTGCAAAAATTAACGGCGCAATCACTTATTAAAAGTGTTGATCTGTTTACCGCCATTGAACCCCCTTTGTTAAAGTAATCATAAGAGCAACAAAGGAAAAAGTAAGGATTCAAGATGACGGATAGCCGAAAACATAAGTTTGACCAATATCCGCCATTGGTCAAACCGGTTTTAGAGTCCTTACGGCAAATGATTTATAACCTTGTGTTAGAGCTGAACTTAGGTGAAATAGAAGAAACGTTAAAATGGGGAGAACCTAGTTTTAACGTTAAAAGCGGTAGCCCAGTGAGAATCGATTGGAAAGACTCAACACCGGAAAATTATTATGTATTTGTAAATTGCCAAACTAAGTTAGTAGACACGTTTAGAGAGTTATACTCAGACGTATTGCAGTTTCAAGGTAACCGCGCCATTATTCTTAACCTGACCGAAGCAACAGATGAAAAGATTAACCATGCACTTAAACATTGCTTAGCCTTGGCGTTAACCTATCAAAAAGTAAAACACTTGCCATTGTTAGGTGCATAACCTCGGCTTTAATGTCATATCAAGGTTTAAAGAGTAAAAACGCATGATCACACTTAGACATTTTAATACCTCTGACGTTGGTCAGTTAGTGACTTATTTAAATGATAAAGAGGTGACTCAATACATTACAGGGGCTATCCCTTCGCCTTATACAAACGCCGATGCATTTTGGTGGATTGAACACGCTAACCAATCTGAATACATTCAAGCGATTGAATACCAAGGTGACTTTGTGGGTTGTATTTCTGCCACCGTCGGGCAGTTTGAATACGCAAACAGTGCAGAGTTAGGTTATTGGATAGGCAAAGGCTTTTGGAACTTAGGCATAACCACAGAAGCGGTGAAACAGTTTTGTGAGTTACTGTTTAACACCAATAAACTAAACAGATTATATGTCTCAGTGGTGGCGCAAAATATAGCGTCTGTTAGGGTATTAGAGAAAAACGGTTTCCGCTGTGAAGGAATATTACAAAGTGCCTCTTGTAAGCTTGATCCTGTCACAGGGGAGAAGCAATATTATGATGAATGTTTAATGGCTATGGTGAGTCGTTAATAATACACAGCTTCAAATAAACAATTTTCAATTGGCGAATTATTATCTTGAGATTTAATAACAAGATGATCCGCTTTTTTCACTCCTGAGTAGGTTTGTATTTTCGTTTCATTTATTGCTAAATAATCGGTTTTAAACTCAATAAAATCAAGCTGTATTCGGTTATTTATTAAAGTGTATTTTCCAGTATGTTTTCGATAGCTATTCTTTAAAAGCTTGCCCTCACGATAAAGTTCTACCTCAAGTATGACCTCGCCACTTCGTCGAAACTCTAGCGTTGCATCAACTGAATCACCATTAACAAAACATGAAATATCGCCCATGATAGGTGGCATTATTTTTTGGTAACCGTTTCGTAAATATAGGCCAACACTGCCTGCTGAATAAAAGTGATTCCCTTGCGCAAACTGGTAATAACTTGGCGTGGGGAATTCAGATTCTTTGAGTATATTTTCAATGATTGGCAGATCAGCTGGCGCTGCTACGACAGGATGAGTTGCGATAGCGGTATCGCTAAACTCTGCTGGAATTTCAGCATTTACATGTTCAACATCATAACCTAGGTTAATTAATTTTACGGCCACCTCATCAACGGACTCTTGAGGATAACCATTGTTAAATAAATAAACCGTTTTATTAGTACAACCAGTTAACAATAAGATTGCAGTAATAAAAACGGTTAACTTCAAATGATTCAACATGTAAATATAGGAACTAGGTTAGTTTTTTTTATCTATTTTATATTTTTTCAAATCCAAGTCTACCCATATGTTGCGCCATATCTTCAGCCGACGTTTTAGGACGAACATTACGGTCAATCATGACAATCTTACCCGACTTATCAATATAGAAAGTATGACGTTTTGCATACCCCATAAAACTCACACCATAGGCTTCTGCTACATCGCCGGTTGGGTCACTTAACAGTGGGAAATCGGCTTTAGTTTCTTTGGCAAACTCTATGTTTTTAGACAACTCGTCAGTACTGGCCATAAAGTATTGAGCGTTAAACCCCTTTAATAGATGCCCATTATCAGCCATAGACTTACATTCAATGGTACAGCCTGATGTGAATGCTCTTGGAAACCAAGCCAACACAATGCTTTGTTTGCCTTTAAAGTCTGACAGTTGATAGGTTTTACCATCACTGGCCTGCAGCTTAAAGTTAGGTGCTTGATCGCCAACAGAAAGCTCAGCAGTGGCTAAGTTACTGAATAACAATAAGCTAATAGTAATAAATGACGTGATTAATTTGTTCATGAATTGTTCCATGTTTTAGGTCCATGTTGGTAAGGTTAAGAACGTCTTTATATACGTTCTCATTATTAATTTGGTTCACAAATATTACAGACGTACCAAGTTAACTTGTATTGGTGGTTTTCACAACGGCCGCTATCAAAAATACAGCGCTAACTTACAGAGCGTGCACAATGACTATACGTTAAGATTTTGCCAAAACAAATTGGTTTAGGGTAAAGCTCAAGGTCAATTGAAATGGTAATTGTGATAACAAACTTTGTTTATTTTGCTCAGATATCTTCCAGCCAAAAGGCGTCATGGTTAACAAGTTTTCAATATCACCCTTGTTGTCTAATACAATGACTTGTTCAATATCATGTTGAACCGCCAGCTCAAATCCATCAGGTGGTGTAGCCGAATCATGTAATTGGGGGGTGTCGTAGATGATTTTTTTTAACTCTATTAGATGTTTCGCCCCCGGGGAAACCGACAATATACGACCTTGTTCTGTTAAAACACGCTGGCATTCTTTACCCACTAAAGGCGCAAATACATTCACTATTAAATCAGAGAAGTTATCGCTAAATGGCGTATGTGAATTGGTTGCAACACAGTAGTGCACTTGTTTGTTTCTTTTCGCGGCATACTTAACGGCAGACTTAGAAATATCCACACCATACACATTAGTATTAACAACCTGGCTTTGGATACTGTCTGTGTAATAACCTTCACCGCAGCCTAAGTCGATAATATTATTGTGCGGCAATGTTAATAAGGATTTCACCAACGCTTGACGTAAAAAATCATAATGACCCAATGATAAAAACGCACGACGCGCTAACACCATATTTTTATCGTCACCCGGTTGCAGAGAGTTTTTTAACTGCACGGGCAATAAATTTATATATCCCTCTTTGGCATAATCAAACATATGTTTGTTTTCACACACAAGACTATTGTCTGTTTTTAACAGTTGAGTGAAACAAATCGGGCAGCTAAATTGAGGAAGTTTGGTCATGATATAAGTTTTTAAGCTAGTTTGGACGGCATTATAACCGATCAAAACCCGGTTAGTTGGTGATTTTGCCTAATAAAACAGCGTTCGAGTCATAAAATGAAAAAATATTTAAAATTGGGCTTTACCTTAAGCCGTTGCTAAGTATAATTGGCGCAACTTCGATGCAGGGGCGTAGTTCCAATTGGTAGAACAGCGGTCTCCAAAACCGATGGTTGGGAGTTCGAGTCTCTCCGCCCCTGCCAAGTTATCTTCAGAAACATTTTCTCGTTATAACAATCCTAAATACTTATAGAATACGACAAAATAATTCTAAATTTTTATGCCACCAATTTATCAATTGGTAGAACAGCGGTCTCCACTCTCTATAAAAGCAGCGATGGTTGGGAGTTTGAGTATCGTAGCCCCTGCCAAGTTATCTTCTTCTATATATCATATTTCTTAAATTTCATTTTAAAACCTAAAATCTCATAACTTCAATTTTTAAATCTATTTCCCCAATTCTTTTAGCATTATAATTCTTAAATCGTATTTATATTTACTTTATGGTTTCACCTTGACGGCGACCATACCTTTTTTCAACAGCCAAAAAAGGTAGGCGAAAAAGGCCGCTCCCAAACAAAATCCAATACTTCATTAAATAGTTATTTTTGTTTATAAAAAAGGATTGGAAAATCGTCCCTGACAACCAATCCTTTCTCAGCATCCATGCTTCGAATTTTATAAAAAATAATATTTAACAAAGTGATTTTGTGATGGAGGCTTAAAAGCAAAAGCAAAAACAAAAGCAAAAACAAAAGCAAAAGACTAGAGCTTTATATGCATCTTTCTCCTATAGTCAGGAAAATGCCCAATTACTAACTAAACGATTTATGTAAATTACTTTTATTGGCAATTAGTTAACTACTCTGGTACAAATAAATGATTAAAAAAGTGAGCGTCGACTTGATAGAAAAACGCGCGACCCGCTCGCTATAATCATGTTAGAGCACAAGTGGAAATCAAGCATAGAGTATGGAACGAGTAATTAATAAAAGAAGAACTCCTTCGCTAGCTATGCGAAAGAGTATTGTTGATAAGCACAACAATGCATGTGCTATGTGTTCCATATCAGGAGAAAAAATTCCTCTTGAGTTAGCTTCAATAATGCCACTTCATCAAGGTGGCACCATGACTGAGGACAACTTTCTTCTGCTATGCCCAAACTGCCATCGATATATGGATATGGGGCCTAAAGAAGTTGAATTCGTTAATTTCCTTTATCAAGTACTTAAAGCATCTAATTCGAATCATAATATCCAACTCGAAGCAATCATTGGAGAGTCGAGAAGAGCAAGGGCTGACATTCTCATTGAGAATGATCAGAAAGAAACAATACTTATAGAATGTAAATCTAATAAGGCAATAACAAGAAACCACAGCTCAAAGATAATTGAGCAGATTTTAGAGTACGAAAAACTTATTGGAAAATGCAAAAAAGTATTGGCTATACCAGGAAGGTTGCCAAGTGAAATACGGCAAAATGTAGAATCTCATGATATTGAGGTTTGGGATGCAGATTACATAGTTAAACATTATAAAACAGCTATTCAGAAAGCGGATAGCAGCTATTTTAAAATGCTTTTAACTGCTATCTCTGGTGAGAAAGAAGTCACCCGAGAGCTAGAATTATTAGACAAACTTAAAGCTTGTCAGCCAGGTCGCGGAGATTGCTACGTATATCAGAGCTTAGTCGGCGAAATTATAGAAGAACTCTTCTGCCCACCTCTTGATAAGCCAATTCAGGAGAATAGTGACTTTAACAAATCCAATCGTAGAGATTTCATTGTTCCAAATTATGCAACTGATGGTTTCTGGTCTTTTCTACGTGGGAAATACGCAGCAGATTATGTTGTTGTAGATGCAAAAAATTATTCCAGAAAAGTAAAAAAGAATGACATTCTTCAAATTTCGAATTACCTGAAACCACATGGTGCTGGTCTGTTTGGGATAATATTTTCTAGAAATGGTGGAGACTCAGCTGGTTGCCTGCATACGATTAGAGAGCAATGGATGGTTCATCAAAAATTGATTCTTGTTCTTGATGATACAGACGTTGAAAATATGCTTGTATCATCTGGCGGTGCTGAAGACGTAATCGGATCAAAAATTGAAGAGTTCAGACTGTCAATGTAAAAATAACAAGGCCACCCACCTCAATTTGACAGTTATTTAAACTGCACTAGACTTGTTTGTACCTATATTGATACAGGTGAGTTTGCTTATGCCTAGACCCAGAGAATTTCAAATTAGCTTATCGGATACGCCGTATTATCACTGTATCTCTCGTTGTGTTCGTAGGGCATTTTTATGTGGTGAAGATAAACAAACCCATCAATCTTATGTGCACAGCAGACAAT
>NZ_JAHKPJ010000017.1 GCF_018860345.1 Psychrosphaera sp. F3M07
ACGGGAGAAATAGCAGCTCATTCTCTACCCATTGCCTTCTGTGCTCATAAGATTGATGAGTTAATTTATCTTCGCCGCATAAAAATGCCCTACGCACACAACGAGATATACAATGATAATAAGGCGTATCCTCTAAGCTTATTTGGCTTTTTCTTGGTTTAGGCACTGTAACCTCTAAAACATCATGTATCGATATAGGTACAAATAATATAGCCTAGTTTATATAACTGTCAAATTTGAGTGGGTGTCTCTGTTATTCCTGTATCGATATGGGTACAAAGAATATAGCCTAGTTTCTATGACTGTCAAATTTGAGTGGGTGTCTCTGTTATTCCCTGTTATTCCCTTTCCTGAAAACAAAAAAACGGAGCCAATGGCTCCGTTCTCAATAAAGTTAGATGTTCCTTTTAAATAAACCGGAAAGGTAAATTCAACAAAGTTACATTTTCTCCATTGTTTCAATACCTAACAAGTCCAACCCTTTTTGTAGCGTATTCGCCACTAACAAACTTAACGCCAAGCGGCTGTTTTTGGTTTCTTCAGGAATGCCATCTTTCAACATTGGGCAAGCTTCGTAGAACGTCATGAACAAGCTAGAGAGTTCATATAAATATGAACATAACAAATGCGGTGTTAAATTTGCGCTAACGCCGTTAATGGCTTCGACAAATTGTAATAACTTAACCGCTAATGCTTTTTCTTGATCCGCTTCAATAATCACTGAAGCATTAAAGTTATTTGCATCCAATCCAGCTTTACGGAAAATACTCTTAATACGTGTATAAGCGTATTGTAAATACGGTGCCGTATCGCCTTCAAAGCTAAGCATGGTGTCCCAGTTGAAGATGTAATCCGTAGTACGATTCTTGCTTAAATCGGCGTATTTGATAGCACCAATCCCAACTTTACGAGCAATTTCTTTTTGCTCATCAGCACTTAAACCAGATTCGCGTTCAGCTAATAATTTCTCTGCACGTTCAACGGCTTCATCTAATAATTCAACTAACTTAACCGTACCACCAGTACGAGTTTTAAATGGCTTTCCATCTTTACCTAACATCATGCCAAATGGGCCATGTTCGTAAGTTGTCGACTCTTTGATTAACCCACCTTTACGACCAACTATTTCAGCTTGTTTAAAGTGAAATGCTTGACGCGCGTCAGTAAATATAATGATCCTATCAGCGTTTAGCTCAAATGAACGATATTTCATTGCTGCCAAATCTGTTGTGGAATACAAAAAACCACCGCCCGACTTTTCAACAATATATACAGCTGGCTCACCATCTTTATTAGCAAGTTCAGGTAAAAACACAACTTGTGCGCCTTGATCTTTAACAACAATACCTTGCTGTTTTAAGTCTGCAACCACATCAGCTAACATTGGGTTGTAAGCACTTTCACCCATGATATCTTCATGTTTTAAATTAACATTTAATTTTTTGTAAACTTGTTCACTGTGCAATATAGATACGTCGATAAACTGTTGCCATAGCTTTTTACATTCAGCGTCACCGCCTTGTAACTTAACCACGTATGCTCTTGCTCTGTCGGCAAATCCGTCTTCTTCATCAAAGCGTATTTTAGCCTGACGGTAAAAGTCTTCTAAATCCGACAATGCCGTTGTAGCGACTTCTGACGCTTGTAATTTGTCTTGTAAATGCGCTATCAACATACCAAATTGCGTGCCCCAATCACCCATGTGATTTTGACGAATAACGTTATGACCAAGAAAATCAATAACGTTAGCTACCGCATCACCAATAATGGTTGAGCGTAAGTGACCAACGTGCATTTCTTTAGCTAAGTTAGGAGCCGATAAATCGACAACAACGGTTTGCGCTGACTCTTTTTCAACCGACAAACGTTCATCAGATAATGCAGTTTCAATCTGTGCAGCCAACCACTGTGGTTTTAACTTAACATTGATAAAGCCCGGTCCAGCAATGTCTAAACTTTCAGCAATATCATCCATTTCAACCAGTTCAACAATTTGCGTAGCAATTTGACGTGGGTTTTGTTTTAACAGTTTGGCTAATCCCATGGCACCATTAAATTGATATTCACCAAACTCAGGTCGTGTACTTCGAGCCAAAGGTGCAGATGCATTTTCTGCTCCTTCAATTTTTGCTAAAGCTTGTTTAAATCTGTCTTGTACTAGCTGAAAAACATTCATTCTTTTTTACCTTGCTGAGTCTTATTTTTTTACTCGGTCTAACTGTGTTTGAGCTTCGAGAATCGAGTATCGAGTTGCGAGTTGCGAGCTTCGAGTATCGAGTTGCGAGCTGGAGTAACGAATGTCGAACTTAATCGCTCGTAGCTCGGTACTCGTAGCTCGTCGCTAATTTCATCTTTTGATTCTAATTGCAGATGAATCGTTCGAGGTTGAGTAAGAAGCGCGCAATGTATGCCAATACATGAGCACTTCGAACGATAAGATCGGACGATTCAGCAAATATTAGTTCAAAAGCTAGTGTTCACGTGTTTCTGTGAACACCACCTCTGGATAACGCTCTTTCGACAAGTTCAAATTAACTCTGGTTGGTGCTATGTATGTTAAATTATTGCCACCATCTAGGGCTAAGTTAGTTGAACATTTACGTCTGAATTCTTCGAATTTTTTATCGTCTTCACAACTTACCCAACGGGCGGTTGCTACGTTTACAGCTTCGTAAATGGCTTCTACGTTGTATTCCGATTTTAAGCGTTGGACGACGACGTCAAACTGAAGAATACCTACTGCGCCTACGATTAAGTCGTTGTTATCGAGTGGTCTAAATACTTGTACTGCACCTTCTTCCGAAAGCTGGATAAGACCTTTTAACAATTGTTTTTGTTTTAATGGATCTTTTAAGCGAATACGGCGGAATAATTCTGGTGCAAAGTTTGGTATACCGGCAAATTTAAAATCTTCGCCTTGAGTAAAGGTATCACCAATTTGAATGGTACCGTGGTTATGTAAACCTATGATATCGCCTGGATAAGCTTCTTCAACTGCAGATCGGTCACCGGCTACGAAGGTTAATGCGTCTGAAATTCGGACGTCTTTACCTAGACGAACATGATTCATTTTCATGCCTTTTTCATATTTTCCAGAAACGATACGCATAAAAGCAACACGGTCTCTATGTTTTGGATCCATGTTGGCTTGAATTTTAAAAATAAACCCTGAGAAATTTTCTTCGTTAGCAAAAACTTCACGTACTGACGTTTGACGAGGCATCGGGGTTGGTGACCACTGAGTTAATCCATCCAACATATGGTCAACACCAAAGTTACCTAGAGCGGTACCAAAAAAGACAGGCGTTAATTCGCCTGCTAAAAATAAATCTTGATCAAACTCGTGTGATGCACCAATGACAAGTTCAAGTTCGTCACGCATTTGAGCAGCTAAGTCTTCACCGATAGCAGCATCAATTTCTGGGTTGTTTAACCCCTTAATGGTGTTCACTTCCTGAACCGTACTACCTTGACCGGTTTGATATAAAATGACTTCATCACGGTGAATATGGTAAACCCCTTTGAAGAGTTTGCCGCAGCCAATTGGCCATGTAATTGGCGCACATGCAATTTTTAGTTCATCTTCAACTTCATCCAATACTTCCATTGGATCACGAATATCACGGTCTAATTTATTCATAAACGTGATGATAGGCGTATCACGTAAACGTGTGACTTCCATTAACTTACGCGTTCGGTCTTCGACCCCTTTTGCGGCATCAATAACCATTAAACAAGAGTCAACGGCCGTTAATGTACGGTACGTATCTTCAGAGAAATCTTCGTGTCCTGGGGTATCCAGTAAGTTAACTAAGCTACCTTTGTAAGGGAATTGCATAACAGATGTCGTGATCGAAATACCACGATCTTTTTCCATTTCCATCCAGTCAGATTTGGCATGCTGGTTTGAACCACGGCCTTTAACGGTACCCGCTTTTTGTAAGTGGTTTCCGTATAATAAAACTTTTTCGGTGATGGTGGTTTTACCCGCATCCGGATGTGAGATGATCGCAAACGTGCGACGGCACTCAATTTCTTTGTTTAACTGGGCATCTGTCATTATATAAATCTTATATCGGAGTACTAACTGAAGTACTAAAACCCAAAGAGCTGAAACTAAAGGTTTTGCGTGTCGTTAGTTGGTAAATTTTTAATGGCGCGATTATACATAAGAGTTAGGGAATTGAGTAGTAAAGCATCACTGCAAATGGAAGAAATAATTGAATATATTTTTAATCTTACTCGTTGGTTTAAACATTAGCCGATTATTACCAATAACTAGGTTCCCCTTTTGCCAATATCAATCACAAAAATTATAAAATTACCGCTTTTATATTAAGCGGTAATCATTAACAAAAGAGGTAACCATACCAAACTACGTTTGCTTAATTGACAAATGTTTGTTTGGACTTACCAACTTCAAGCTCACTGTCTTTATTAAAGCTTTGATTGTTCATCGCTGTAGCTTTATTTTCACTAATGGCTTGTTCGGCTTTAACACGTAAATCAGCATGTTTGCGTTTTTCTTTGGCTAAATCCGCGTGTTTTTTTAGCCAAGTATACATCTTAATATTCGAAACTTTACATTCAGCTGCGGCCGCAGAAATACTGTAGTCGTCAAATATTACTTTGCCTATTGCCTTAAGTTTAAATTCTAAACTGTAGTCTTTGTCAGACATTAATATTGACCTTGGCGTTCAAACTTCTCAGCCATTACACGGTCAGGCAGAGCCGGAAATGCCCCTTGACGAGTTACTGTATATGCTCCGCAACAAGCGGCAAATTGAACAGCTTGGATTAGCTTTTCTGAACAAACAAACGTATCAAGGTTAATTAATGAGATGTTTTGTTTGTTAAGTTGATATAAAAAACCACCGATAAAGGCATCCCCTGCAGCCGTGGTATCAACGGCAATTACTTCTGGGGCTGTAACCGAAATTGACGTGTTTTTTGTCATACATATAATTGGATTGGCACCATCGGTTAACATTACCAGTTGGCACTTTTGGGTTAATAAGGTCTGTAAAAAATCTACGATATCGGCCTTATCAACTAGAGCTTCAAGTTCTTCTAAACTGACTTTTATCACATGAGCCATTTCCATATAAGCAATAATAATGGATTGGTAATCGGCTGTGGCTGGCCATAAATTTTTTCTAAGGTTAACGTCCATGCTTACAAGGCAATCGTTTTGCGTGGCTAACGTTATGCCGTGTTTTGTACTGTTAGCTATAGATTCATCAGTCAAACTGTTTGAGCAAAAGTGGAAAATGGTACTTTGTTGAAACATGGTTAAGTCAAAATCGTTAGGACGAAATAACAAATCAGCTGCAGGTGGTCTATAAAACTCAAAACTACGTTCCCCTTCAGCGTCCAACGAAACAAAAGCGAGGGCCGTTTTAGCTTGATCCGTCCAGCGAACAAACTCAGTATTAACCGCATATTCATTTAAACTTTGATGTAAATATTTACCAAACATATCGTTTCCGAGCATTCCGCTAAATATTGCATTGCCTCCCATTTTGGCAATAGCTACTGCAGCATTAGCTGGCGCTCCACCGGGGAATTGTTTAAAGGTACCGGGTTCCGTCGATAACATATCGATTAATGCTTCGCCAAAACATATTACATTTTGCATAATGATCTCTATTACTTAGTTAGCCAAAGAATTTGATAAGGTGCCAAGGTCAGCTCCCTGACATTTGTGTATCTGGTATCACTTATTTGATCGGTCAATTCTAGGTGGTCCTCCACATCAAGTTCATGCAGTGAAACCGTCTGGGGGAATTCACTAAAATTCGCGACAAAAGTAGCAGTGCCAATTGTTGCGTGACTACGTTTATACGCCAACAAATTAGGCTGGGTTAACAACAAGATTTGGGTGTCACTCTCACCTAAGATGGGAGAAGCTTTTCTCAGGGCAATCATTTTCTTTATCGCAGAAAATACCGCATGTTGTGCTGTTCCTAAGGTATTGGCCGCCACCAACATATTTGTGTTTAATTTAGGTCTATTTACCCAACGACTGTCGTGTTTTTTCTTGTCATCTTGTTCAAATGAATAATCATTTAGCGCGGCTAATTCATCACCTTGATATAAAAGTGGTATACCACCAATAGTTAAAATAATGCCATGGAGTAATTTAATTCTGGCGACAGCATGTCCAATGTGTTCTTGGTTTTGACTGATTAAGGCTTTTTCCAATCCACATAATGACGCCAATGAACCGCACACTCGGCAGTCGCCATTTTCCGGGTTATATTGAAATCCTAACCCTTTTGAAAACGAACCTTCAAAACTTCCGGTATAAAATTTATTTAAAAATTCACGATGAGATTCACCATTAATTCCCAATTCGCCCGCATCGGCATCATCAAATGTCCAACCAATATCATCATGGCATCGCGCGTAGTTCACCCAACTACAGTCATTGTTGATGGTAAAACGTCGTTGCAAACTTAATTGTAAAAGCTCAGTTTTACGGGTGGCTAGCGACTCCCACATTAATGCCATTAACAAAGGGTTGTATGAGGTTTGGCATTCTTCTTTACCAATATATTTAACCACTTCATCTGGGTGCACTATCGCTTCTGATTTAAATACAACACCAGGGCAAACTATTTCACGACAAACGTTAAATGCTTGGATCAATAAATGTGCTTTTGGTAGGTTTTCACATTGTGTGCCTTTCTCTTTCCAGACAAAAGCCAATGCATCCAGGCGCAGTAGATCACAGCCTAGATTAGCTAAATACAACATCTCCTGCGTCATCGCTCTAAACACTGCCGGGTTTCGATAATTCAAATCCCATTGAAAACTATTAAATGTTGTCCAAACCCATTTCTGCATATCATCTAAATAAGTAAAACAACCGCGGCGTACCGATGGGAATATTTCTCTTAATGCGTTGTCATATTGGTCGGCGTCCTCTCGGTCTGAGAACAAAAAATAATAATCTTGGAATTGCTCATCACCTTGTTGTGCTTTCTGAGCCCATTGATGTTCATCAGAGGTATGATTAAAAACAAAGTCGAGTACTAAATTAATCCCCGCTTTTTTTAATGCAACAGCCAATGCTTTTAAATCTTTAGTTGCGCCTAATTTGGGGTCAACTTGTCGGTAATCTGAAACGGCGTAACCCCCATCACTATCACCTTCTGGTGATAAATACAGAGGCATTAAATGCAAATAAGTGATCCCTAGTTCTTGGTAATACGGTATTTTGGTGATCAAGGTTTGCAGATCATCGGCCACTAAATCAACATAAACAGCCATGCCAACCATTTGCTCATTTCGATACCAAGAAGGATTTAAAACCCGCTGTTCATCCGATCTTTTTAAAGAAATCTTACGTTTTTTAAAACTTCCCAATAGCTCACATACTAAAGCTTCAATATGTGAATATAAGTCGTATTGATTATCGTATATTGTTAATAACAACCTAAATAATCGAGGAAAGTTTTGTTCAAGACGTTGTTCAAAAACTTGAGTTTTATTAGAGAGTAACGCCTGATACTTACCCGAAGCTTTAATTCTAGTTAAGCATTGTTGGCATTGTTTATTATGTTCCATGCCCAATCCCTAATTATTTTCTGATTGTTTTTGTAACAACAATGCTTGTGCTGGTTTAAATTTCCAGTTGTAAGCCAAACCAACAAATAACAACACAGCAAAAACGGTTGCAACGTAAAAACCATATTTTGCTTGTCCGCCCATAAAATCACTCACAATAGCCATTAATAAAGGGCCTAAAGAAGCGGCGACAGCGGTAAAAAATAAAATAACGCCAGCGATAGCTCCATGTTGATCCTTAGCGAAACAACTGATGCCTTTTGAATTCAAGGTTGGATATATCATTGCCATAAATAAGCCTGACATAGGTAATAATATAATCGCTGCGCCTAGTCCCAAGATCATGCTTAATACATAACAAAGGCAAATTGCAGCAGAAAATAACATCATCGCCAATTCCCAACTAATATGTTTCAACACCCAAACTGCGCCAAAGCGCCCCAATGCCCTTAAAGTAAAAAATAAGGTAATAGTCCAGGGAACTAACGACTCTAAAGATCCGGTATAGGTAGATAAAAGTGAAGGCATCCAAACATAAATAGCCGCTTCCGTAATAACGTAAAATGCAATTAATGCAGAAAAGCCCAATGCTGCAGGTTGTTTAGCTATAAGCAGAGTTTGTTTTAGGTTTTGTTCTGACTGTTGATTTCTAACATAGGTAGGGTATTGAGTAATTGCAGCGACAATACAAAGACCAATACATAAAATCCCAGCCACAATATACAGATATTTCCAAGACACATCGTTGGCCAATAAATAACTAACAATGAATGGTCCAATAATAGCGCCTACCCCAAAAAATCCTTCAACTAGATTCATGGTTCGGGTGTGATCCGCATTAGAAGTAGTAATATCACCCACAAGGGCTAAAGCGGCTGTCTTAAAAATACCGATAGCGGTTCCAGAAAGAACCAATAAAAATAGGAAAAAACTAAAACTATTACCTACTACAAACAAACCACAGGCAAGTGAAAATATAGATAATCCAATAATGATTGTTACTTTTCGACCTAACCTATCGGCCAAAAAACCTAAAAACATGCCGCTAGCAGCAATCGCTATCATCGGGCCGTAATGAAAGGCACTGGCTTGAGTATGTGTGAGATTAAACTCTTTAATGATCTCTGGAATGATCACACCAACAGCATCTGTTGTCATCGCAAACATCATAAACATTAAGTATGTTAATATTCGAATTAGTTGGTTATTTATTTTATTAGTTTCCACACGTTCGCCCCCCATTATATTCCCCTGTTTTTGATTTATTATAATTAATTTACCCGACAACTTAATCGAATAAGTTTCAATCATAGTTCAAAATACCAACAAATATCCAGATAAAAATACAATTCATAGTGTATTTAACCTAAAAAGCCCATAAGAAAGGGGCTGAACTAGAATTACCTTATTAAAATTTGAATACAATTAAAATAAGTAACTTTTATTTACATTTAAAATCAGACACTTAGAAATTAATTAACAAATAACCTTAATCGATTAAGAAAAATACTTGATTAAAAAACATTCGTTGCCTAATATTATTCTCAATAAAGTTAGCTCAAATAAAAATAAATACGAAAGAGCTGAGAACAATTTTAAACGTTTGTTTGGTTTTTTTAGAAAACTAACACTTTTAACATTTAATAGTTATACATAATAATAAACAGGCAGGGTACTCATGAAACATTCAACTTTATTTACACCAACAGTATTGTCGCTTGCAGTATCTGCGGCAATGTTCTCACAACAAGTTATTGCTGAAGATGCAGTTGCAGATGAAATCGAAGTTATTTCTGTAAAAGGTATACGCGGCTCATTAATTAGATCTCAAGCTACAAAAATGGAAAATACATCAATAGTTGAAGCAATTTCTGCGGAAGACATTGGTAAACTTCCAGACTCTTCAATTGCTGAGTCATTATCAAGATTACCAGGATTAGCCGGTGAGCGTTCAGGCGGAAGAACGTCAGGCATTTCAGTTCGTGGTTTTAAAGAAGACTTTACTGGCACTTCATTAAATGGTCGAGAGCTGATCGGTATTGGTGACAATCGCGGTGTTGAATATGATTTATACCCAGCAGAAATTATGACCGGGGCTACTATCTTCAAGTCATCAGATGCTTCTCTTCTAGTTCAAGGTATTGGTGGCACAGTTGATTTAGAAACTGTAAGACCTTTATCAGCACAAGAAACTCTAACACTAAATGGTAGCTTTGAAATAAGTGGACAAGACTCTGACAACCCTGAGTTTGACAATAATGGTAAACGATTTGCATTGTCGTTTGTTGAAAAATTTGCCGACGACACCATTGGTTTAGCCGTCGCAATTGCATCAACAGAGTCACCAAACAACCAACGTAAATATGGAGTATGGGGATATAATGCAAATGACGATGGGCAGATTCTACCTACTGGTTTGGACTCTCAATCTATCAGTACAGAATTAAAACGAGATACTATTTCAGCAGTTTTACAATTTCAACCAAATGATGACTTAAATATCATCGTTGATGTCCTTTCAATTGATTACTCTGATTCTGGTGTATTGAGAGGTTTTATAGAACCATTTTCATCAGACAATGTCACCGGTACTGGCGTGAATGCATCAGGAACCCAAACGGGTGCTAATCCAGTGTTACGAACAGATCCATTACAAAAAGATGGTGAACTAACAATTATTGGTTTTAATGCCAACTACTTTGTAACTGATAACTGGTCAGTGAATTTAGATATCGCATCCAGTAAATCTGAAAAACGTGACCTACGTGGTGAGTCATATGCAGGTCTAGCACGTTCAGGCGCACTTGATTCTAGTGCATTTGGAACCCGTGATTTTACTATGTCAGCCGATGGTATTATGTTTACAGATTCATCGGGACTTGACGCGTTTTCTAATCCAGATGCTCTTCAGCTAACAGGTCCTCAGGTCTGGGGTGGCGGCTTAGCTAATTTAGCTGATCAGTTTGAAACTAATGTATTACAAGCAAACGGTGATGAGTTTAGTTACTTCAATGCTCAGGATGGTTTCTTAAACTATGCAGACTTCGAAGAAGAGCTAGTGACAACTCGACTTGAAGTTAGTGGTACCATTGATTCTAATTTTATAACGGCTGTAGTTGCAGGTATTAATTATAGTGACCGTAGTAAATTGAAGGACAATAAAGGCTTCTTTGCTACATCTTCTGCGTATCCATTATCCACAGGTATTCCTTCAGAGTATTTATATAATGGCTTAGCCGATTTAACGTGGGCAGGCTTAGGCAAAGTTGTCGCTTATGACGGTTTTGCCCCATATAACGACGGCACATACCTGTTAAATGACGCAGGATTACTTGAACCTGATCGACTTGGTGATAGCTTCGAAATATCGGAACAAGTTATTACTTTTTACACAAAAGCTGATTTTGAAACTGAATTATCTAATCTTCCAGTAACTGGTAACTTTGGCTTCCAATACGTAGACACCTCTCAAGAGTCATCAGGCTATATTGGTGTTATTGGTTCAAACTTCGCGGTGTGCGACGACGATAACAACGGCGTAGTAGACACGAGCTGTATGGTTACTAATGGTGCAGACTATTCACACTTCTTACCAAGTTTAAATGTGAATATTGAGGTTATGGATAAAACCTTTGTTCGATTTGCTGCAAATAAAACCATCAGTCGTGCTCGCATAGACCAAATGAAAGCATCTGGTTTTGTTAAATTTGACCAAAATATTGATCTAATTTCTATACCTAACTCGCCATCAGACGTTGAAAACTATGGTTCTCCATGGTCAAAATTTACCGGCAACCCAGAATTAAAACCTTTGGAATCTAATAATTTTGATTTATCTGTAGAGAAGTATTTTGTAGAAGAAGGATACGTTGCTGCAACTGTATTTTATAAAGACTTAGTAAATTGGACTCGAGATGGAAATGAGTTAATAGACTTTAGAAATGATGTTAGTAACGATAATGCAGACTACTTTATCGCAGGCTTTCATGACCGAGTGGTGGATCAAGACGGTGCATACGGCCCGGCTGATATTCAATACTCTGCTGGTGACGTTATCACGCCTCCTAATAATGGTTATTACTCATACTTTGAAGATGGGTTAACTGGGACGGTTAAAGGACTTGAATTAACGGCAAACATTCCATTTGGTAAATTCAGCTCTAACTTAGATGGCTTTGGGGTGGCGACATCGGCTACCTACATTGATGCGGAGTTGAGTGACGGAAGTAGAATTCCTGGTCAATCGGATAATACTATTTCAATGACGACATATTATGAAATGTCAGGCTTTGAAGTTCGTATAGCAGCAACAAAACGATCAGACTTTTTAACTTATCAACGTGGCGGCTCCAACAAAATTGAAAGTGCAAGCCGTGATGCTGTAACACTCGTTGATGCACAAATTAGCTATGACTTCTCTGAGTCTAATATTAGTGCGCTAAAAGGGCTTAGGATTTCACTTCAAGGTACCAACTTGACTGATGTCGATGAAGAAACTGTCAATGACGATGGTATTGTTACCACTCGACGCCAGTTTGGCCCGTCGTACGCACTTAACTTTAATTATTCATTTTATTAATCGATAAAACCGTTAACTAATAATAAGTCCTCAGTTAATACCTGAGGGCTTTTTTATTATGCTTAAATTGCAGCTACATTTAGTCTGTAATCCAAGCTCATGAAGTAATATATATACCGTTTGAGAAAAATCATGAAACATAATAACTGTACTGAGTCTGCTCAATGGAGACCTTCTATCCACTTTTCTCCAGAGAAAAACTGGATCAATGATCCAAATGGTATGGTCTATTTTGAAGGCGTATACCACTTATTTTATCAATACAATCCTGATGGTGATAGACATGCCAACATGCATTGGGGACATGCAACATCAACTAATTTAGTGAATTGGCAACATCATGAAATAGGCATATATGCCGATCCAGATGGTCTTGGTTATATTTTTTCTGGTGGCGCTGTTGTTGACATTGATAATACAAGTGGCTTAGGAAATGGCAAACAACCTCCCCTAGTGGCTACTTTTACTCATCACTCTGAAGATGAATTACAAGTTCAAAGTTTGGCTTATAGCCAAGACGGTGGAATTACTTGGCAAGAATATGCTAACAATCCTGTGATACCCAACCTAGGTATTAAAGATTTTCGAGACCCTAAAGTCATCTGGGATGAGATTAACAAACAATGGGTTATGGCATTAGCTGCCGGACAAGAAATTCAATTTTTTGTTTCAAACAACTTAATCAACTGGCAGTTAGTCAGTGCATTTGGTGAAGGAGTTGGGGCACATGGCGGTGTGTGGGAATGCCCTGATTTATTCCCATTAACCACGCCAAGCGGTCAAACTAAATGGGTACTCCTTGTCAGTATTAATCCAGGCGGCCCTAACGAAGGCTCTGCCACTCAATATTTCATTGGTGACTTTGACGGACAACAGTTTACGTCTGAGCAAACCGAAACTCTATGGTTAGATTATGGCCCTGACAACTACGCAGGTGTCACCTGGGACGGTTTACAGACCGTCAATAACAAGCGTATTTTCATCGCTTGGATGTCAAATTGGATTTATGCCAACGAAGTCCCAACCCACCCATGGCGAGGCGCGATGACGCTTCCTAGAGAACTTACTTTAGTCGAGACAACTAACGGACTGGCTTTGGCAAATATGCCAAGCAACGAAATATTAAAATTACGTTCAGAGTTTAATATTAAAAAAGAAGATAAAATTGTTGTCCCAGAAGACTGTGCCTATGAAGTGGTTTGGACGTTCGATAGGTCTTCTGGTAATAACAGTCTTACCCTTGCCAATTCAGAAAATGAACGGTTAGTCATTACTTATGATGTTAACACTAATATGCTTTTATTAGACCGTAGACAATCTGGTTGGACTGATCATGGGTTTGCACAAGTTGCAAAAGCACCTCTGAAATCAATGGAACCAAGTAATATTACCGTTTCAATTTTCATTGATAAGTCGAGCGCTGAAGTTTTTTGTGAAAATGGGTTAACAACATTAACGTCTACTATTTTCCCATCACGCCCTTACCGTGACTTAACGACAAGTCGTAATAGTGTTGTTAAGTGTTTTAAATTACTGCCTTAATTTAACTAAAGTTAGATTATGGGATTACCTACTTTACCACTATATACACGTATATTTTGTGTAACCTCCCCCCTTAAGTTTGATTTCTTAAGGGGTATTTTTACTTTTAATGTATTAGACTCTAAAACGATACAACTTATTTAACATATTAATTTTGTTGATAATTTATTGTTCAGTTAGCTAACGATTAAGGCAAACAATGATGACAGGTGCGATTAATAGAATAGTAATAGCGGGTGGGGGCACTGCCGGTTGGATGACCGCGGCAATGATGTCTAAGGTGCTACCAAAGTCGGTTGAGATTACGTTAGTGGAGTCTGAAGCTATTGGCATCGTTGGAGTTGGCGAAGCAACGATTCCCCCCATCCAAACCTTTAATCAATATCTTGGTATCGATGAAAAAGCCTTTTTAAAAGAAACTAATGGATCTATTAAGCTTGCAATTAAATTTGAAAATTGGCGAACTGAAGGTGAAAGTTACTATCATACCTTTGGCTCTCCCGGTGCCAACATGGGATTTAGTAGTTTCCAACACTACTGGTTACGAGCGAAAAAGGAGTTAGGGCTAAACGCATCGTTATGGGATTTCGATCTTAATTATTTGTGCTGTGAACAAAACAAATTCAATAAAATTAATAGCAATAACCCAATCCATCAAATGCCTTATGCATATCATTTTGACTCTGGACTTTATGGTCAGTTCCTTAGACGTTATTCTGAAAAACAAGGTGTTAAGCGTGTAGAAGGTATAATCCAACATGTTAAACAAAATCCTAACTCTAGATTTATTGAGGGATTACAACTTGAAGATGGCCGTCAAATTGAAGCTGATTTTTTTGTAGATTGTACAGGCACTCGCGGTTTACTTTTGCAACAAACGTTAGGTGTTCAATACCAAGATTGGTCTCATTGGTTACCCGCAGACTCCGCCATAGCGGTAGCGACTGAAGAGTTGGATATTATTCCTCCTTATACTCGAAGCATCGCGCAAAATGTTGGTTGGCAATGGCAAATACCACTCACTCATAGAACCGGCAACGGCATTGTTTACAGTTCATCTTATTGTTCTGACGATGATGCTATGGAGACCTTAACCGATAATTTACCAAGTAAAATGTTAGGTACACCAAGAAAGTTATCATTTAAAACAGGCAAAGTTGAGAAACAATGGCACAAAAATGTGGTTGCCATTGGATTAGCAAGTGGTTTCTTGGAACCATTAGAATCAACCAGTATTTATTTGATCCAATCCGCTGTAGTTAGATTAATGAAAATGTTCTCAACCCAAGGGCATTATGACTCTGTGATTAATGCGTTTAATCGTGAGTCGGATATTGAAATTGAAACAATTCGAGATTTCATCATTTTACATTACAACTTAAATGAACGTACTGACTCTGATTTTTGGCGTGATATGCGAGACTTAACATTACCACCTCGACTGGCACAAAAAATCGAATTATTTAGAGACTCTGGCGCTATATTTAATGATCAATATGATATTTTCTTAGACGCATCCTGGTTACAAGTCATGTTAGGTCAAGGTGTTACCCCTGCTAGTTACCATCCTAGTATTGATGGCATGAGCGGCACCGAATTAACAAATATACTGACCCAATTACGTCAAGCTAAACAAGCGCCCGTCGCACAAATGATGTCACATCAACAATTTCTAAAAAAATACACAGGGGCTTAAAATGGATAGTCCTATGCGTATTATCATTGTGGGTGGTGGCACTGCGGGCTGGATGGCTGCCAATTTATTTGCCAAACGTTGGGCTCACCTCCCTATTCAAATTACGGTAGTGGAATCCCCCGATATAAAAACCGTCGGGGTAGGTGAAGGTTCAACCCCGACATTACAGCAGTTTTTTAAACAGTTAAACATCCTTGATGAAGACTGGATGCCCCATTGTAATGCCACTTATAAATATAATATTAAGTTTTCAGGTTGGAGTCCTGGCTCTGGAATTGATTCTTACAACCATCCCTTTTTTACTCAGCTTGATACCTTTACTGAACGACCATTCACGGTAAATTGTTACACCAGACGTTTAGGTTTAGATGTCATCACACAACCAGATACGTTCTTTTTTAATTCCTATTTAACCGAACATCATAAACTGCCTTATACACCAGATAATTTTCCTTTTGAGATCAATTACGGTTATCACTTTGATTCACAAAAACTAGGGCAATTCCTTATGGGACATGCCAAAAAGTTAGCTGTGGAGCATAAATTGTTAACGGTAGATACCGTCACATTAGCTGACAATGGTGATATTAAAGAATTACACGGTAGTAAAGGTGAAGTAGTGAAAGGCGAGTTCTTTGTAGACTGCACCGGCTTTCGTTCGCAGTTATTACAACAAACCTTAGGGGTCACTTTTAATTCATTTAACGACAACCTATTCAATGATGCCGCGATAGTCTTGCCAACGCAGGTACATAACGCCAAGTTTGAAACACAATCTATTGCTATGTCTAATGGTTGGCGTTGGCAGATCCCCCTGACTCATCGCCAAGGTAATGGGTATGTTTACAGCAAAGATTTCCAATCGCCTGACAAAGCCGAGCAAGAACTTAGGCAAAGTCTCGGCTTATTAGACAGTGATGTGGAAGCAATGCATTTAAATATGAAAGTGGGCCAAGTAAACAAACATTGGCATAAAAACTGTCTCGCTTTAGGTTTATCCCAAGGCTTTATTGAGCCACTTGAAGCGACTGCATTGCATTTAGTTCAAATATCGATTGAGTCGTTTATGGACCGTTTTCAAAATGGCAATTACCAAGAAACAGATAGAGACGAATTTAATAAACTAACGAAGGCCCGGTTTGATAGTGTTCGTGATTATATAGTTGCTCATTATAAATTAAACACTCGCAACGACAGTGACTATTGGCTGGCGAACCGAGACAATAATAATTTATCTGACTCGTTATTACAGTTATTAGACACTTGGTTTACCAATGGTGATTTGGCACAAGAGATAAAAACGCAAAATGCACACTCGCATTTTGGTAACGCCTCTTGGCATTGTTTGTTAGCCGGTTACGGTACTTTCCCTCAACTGGCCGCAAACCAACCTGGTACAGGTGATCAATTTCATGAACATCAATTGCATCGTTTTTTACATGGGTGTTTATTAAATTTTAACGCCGCGAAGTAGTGACTTTACCGCTAGTTTAATAAAAAAGTGCCGTTCAAGTTAGAACGGCACTTATGTTTTTGGGAGATGAATTAGGCGGTTTGCTTAAGCAATTAACTTTCCCTAATAATATAATCAAAGGCTGAAAGCGATGCTTTTGCGCCCTCGCCCATGGCGATGACAATTTGTTTATATGGCACGGTGGTTACGTCGCCACATGCAAATATACCAGGTTCTGATGTTTGTCCTTTTTCATCTATGATGATCTCACCATGTTTGGTTCTATCCACGACACCATCAACAAAACCACTGTTTGGCACTAAACCAATTTGCACAAATATCCCAGATAACGCCTGTTGATGTTGCTCCCCCGTCAGTCTGTCAGTATAAGCCAATGCGGTAACTTTACCGTTTTCAGCAATCACTTCTGTGGTGGCAACATTTTTTAAAATGGAGATCTTTGGGTTACTTTCTGCTTTGTCGATTAACACTTGGTCAGCTTTTAATTCAGGCATAAATTCAAACACAGTCACATGGTTAACCATTCCGGCTAAATCAAGAGCCGCTTCAATACCTGAGTTACCGCCACCAACAACAGCCACGTCTTTACCTTTAAAAAATGGGCCATCACAGTGTGGACAATAAGCGACACCATTACCGATATTTTCTTTTTCTCCCGGGACACCAAGCTCACGCCAGTTTGCCCCAGTAGCTAAAATGATGGTTTTACTTTCAATCACTTCGCCTGTTGATAGGTGTAGTGTCTTGACTGATGGTTTATCAGAGCTGCCCCTTTCAATACGGTCAACGCGCAAATGCTCTTTAATCGTAATGTCATAGTCATCTAAATGACTTTGCATATTGCCGGTTAATTCCGTTCCGGTTGTTTTAGGTACTGAAATAAGGTTTTCAATACCCACAGTATCTTTTACCTGACCACCAATCCGGTCAGCGATCATAGTCACTTTTAAGCCTTTTCTAGCACTATAAATGGCAGCGGCAACCCCTGCTGGACCACCACCTATAACGGTTACGTCTTGTTGAGGCAATGTTTCTTGTTTGATGTTATTAGCAATTTCAGGCGCGATTGATAATAACTTTTCAACTAGCTTGCCTGTGTCTATTTGACCATTTGCAAAGATTTCACCATTTAAGTAAACACTTGGCACACCTTGTATATTGCGTTGCTCAATAAGCTCTGGATATAACCCACCGTCGATCATCTCAGTGGTTATATTGTCATTAAGCAATGCAAACTGATTTAATGACTGCACAACATCTGGGCAGTTATGACAACTTAGGCTAACAAACACTTCAAACTTTAATGGTTTACTTACCCCTTTGATCAAAGACTGAATGGTTTGATCTAGTTTTAGGTTGGTACCGGATGAATGTAAAATAGCTAATACCAAAGAACTAAATTCATGTCCTCCTGGGATACCTGAGAAAAAAACGCCATTAAACTTACCATCAACCTGCAAACCAAAACTGATCGGACTGCGTAACTCTGGTGATGTTTGTTCAACTAAAGTTAAGTTATCGGTTACGGACACCACTTGTGTTAAAAATTGTTTTAACTCATCACGTTTTGGATGCTCACCAGTATTTAAGACTAAGGTGACAGCATGTTGCATGTTAGCGGTGTAAGTTTTAAGTGCATTGATTAATTCATTATTTAACATTGATATACCTTTGCCTATTTAAAGGCCGCTTAGACTGGAAACGAAAAATAGGTGGCAGGCGTAATACACGCCTTTAAAACAATTCGATTGTTAAACCACCTCAGATATTTATCTCAATATGAGCCTTAAAAAGGCTCATTTCAGATTAGATCTTGCCAACAAGATCAAGGCTTGGTGTTAATGTCGCTTCACCTTGCTCCCATGCAGCTGGACATACTTCACCGTCGTTTTCACGAACGTATTGAGCCGCTTTTACTTTACGAACCATGTCTTTAGCGCTACGGCCAATACCACCAGCATGAATTTCTGCTACTTGAATAACCCCATCTGGGTCCACCAAGAATGTACCGCGGTGCGCCATGTGGTCTTCTTCAATCATTACGTCAAAACCGCGGGTAATGTGGCCAGTTTGGTCGCCAAGCATTGGGAATTTAATTTTGCCAATTGCGTCTGACGAGTCATGCCATGCTTTATGCGAGAAATGTGTGTCTGTTGATACTGAATACACTTCTACGCCTAAACCTTGTAACTCTTCATATTGGTTTGCCATGTCTTCTAATTCAGTAGGACATACAAAAGTAAAATCCGCAGGGTAGAACAAGAAGATTGACCAGCCTGTTTTAACGCTGTCAGATGTTACTTCTGTGAACTCGCCGTTATGGAATGCTTGAGCTTTAAAATCTGGGATTGTTTTGCCTATTTGAGCCATGATTATTTCCTTAGTTACTCGTTATGTAATTAATAGTTAGTTAAGAACAAAAGCACGTTTGCTTTCGATGGAGTGATATTACGAGGTATTTATGGTTTAGAAAATTTAATAAAATTGAAGTTTACGTTCAGTATTTTAGAACCTAGTTAATTTGAAATATAAAAAGATTAACCATACTAAGATTGCTTTATTCCAATGAACCTGCTTAAAATTGGTTTTTCGTTCAATTAATTAGAATTATATGATCTCGTTAAAACAACTTACTTACGCACTGGCTGTTGAACAAACCTTACATTTTAAAAAAGCGTCTGAGCTTTGTAATGTCTCACAGTCGGCACTAAGTACCGCTATTACTGAATTGGAAAAACAATTAGATTTACAAATTTTTGAGCGCAACAATAAAAAGGTGATCATCACTGCCGAAGGTTTGTTGGTGTTAAATAAAGCGAAACAGATCAAAATGGAAGTAGATGAGTTATACCAATTATCACAAATGAATAAGTCGGCATTAACCTCACCGATGACTATGGGCTTAATTCCCACGATAGGTCCTTATTTATTGCCAAAAGTATTACCTGAAGTTAGGCAACAATACCCGCTATTTAAATTGTCTATTGTGGAAGAACAGTCGCATAACTTAATTGAAATGGTCAGAAATGGTGATATTGATGTTGCCGTTTTGGCACTGCCTTTTCCTATTGATGGCTTAATGGCTTTTGAATTTTGGCAGGAAGATTTTTATTGGGTTGCCCATAAAGATGAATGCCCATTGCAAATTCAAGAGATCACCAGTGACGAGTTAGAGCTAGAAAAATTAATGTTATTAAAAGAAGGACATTGTTTAAAAGACCATGCGTTGGCCGCCTGTAGTTTACCAATTAATAAAACTGAAACTAAAAAAGGCAACAAAGGCAATGCTAGTTTTAACTCCACCAGCTTACATACCTTAATTCAAATGGTGGCGGGCAAATTAGGCACAACCTTAGTGCCGCAGATGGCACTGGATCAGTTAATTCATACTGAGTCAGAACTTACCGCGGTGCATTTAAACGAACCTGGGCCACATAGACGTTTGGCATTTGTTGTTCGTCCTAACTACGTCAAAACCAGAGACATTGAATTGTTAAAACAGATCTTTACTCATCAGTTAGAGCATCATTGCTCTTAAGTTTCGAGTGGCGAGCTTCGAGTGCCGAGTTTCGAGTGCCGAGTTGTGAGTTGTGAGTTGCGAGTGCCGAGCTTCGAGTGGCGAGTTGTGAGTTGTGAGCTGTGAGCATATTC
Organism: Psychrosphaera sp. F3M07; assembly: GCF_018860345.1. Classification (GTDB taxonomy): domain Bacteria; phylum Pseudomonadota; class Gammaproteobacteria; order Enterobacterales; family Alteromonadaceae; genus Psychrosphaera; species Psychrosphaera aquimarina. The sequence goes on from NZ_JAHKPJ010000017.1 coordinate 20,515, forward strand.
TAAAAAAGTGAACGTGAATATATATTTTTCAAAATTTACAGATTGACAAAACTTATAGATACTTATTCCATCAACCAAGAGAAGGAATAAAATTATGATATTTTTAATCGACTATATTGAACAATACATTAACAACCATTTTTCTAATACAGACACAAAAGCTCAGATTACAGAGTGTAATTACCAAGACAACTATTATGGTGATCAAGTGTGCCAGTTAATCAATAAATAGCTTGGGGGAGATGGACGATGGCTAAAACAACGACCTTTGCAATCACACACTTTTCTGTTGCTTTTACAGTGACTTATGCTTTAACGGGTGATCTCATGATTGGCGGATTAATTGCGGTTATCGAACCTGCGGTAAATACCGTCGCTTATTATTTTCATGAACAATTTTGGAATAAGTTGAGTAATAAGAACCGTCTATTATTAGCGCAGAATTGTTAATGTAACTGGTATTTTTATACCAGTTGCATTATTAAAACAGCTGATTAGTCACTCTCTATTACTTACCGTCTATTAATCGCCGTCTATTAATCACTCCTGTTAATCAGAAAGTAAGGATTTTTTCATCAACAAGGCGGTTTCTCTGTCTGACGAATTTGGAATTGAGTAATACTCTTTCCTTTTTCCCGTCACTTCAAATTTATAAGACTCATATAAGCTGATGGCTTTGGTATTAGACTCTCTTACTTCTAAAAATATATCTTCTGTATTTAACGACCTTGAGTACTCAATAAAGTGTGCCATCAACTTTTTGGCTAACCCTTTACCTTGGTGTTGTGGAGCGATACAGATATTTTCTAAGGTCATTTCACCAACAATAAAACTGGCAAAATAATAGCCTAAGATTTCATTATCTTGTTGCAAGTAGAAATTATGGCTTCGGGCATTAAAGCTAGATTCGAATATTTTTTTAGTCCAAGGGGAAATATGACTTTGCTGATCAATTTCAACTAACCAAGGGATATGGGCATAGGTTAATTCTAAAATCTGTATTTTTGCCACGGTAATTAACTTTCTGTGTTTTGTTGAGCTGTGTGTGGTTGCAGTAATAACCACAATTCTTTTTTCTGTGACAAACTTAATTCGTTTGGTAAAGGTGATGTGATCATTATATTTTGATCTATCGATTCCATTTGCACATATTGTACTTGCGCTTTTGGAGCAACATTCCAATATAACTGGTCTTTTAATTGTGCCAAGCAATGGTTAAATGCCATAACCGACAATTGCATCTGCGGGAACAACACCGCTAAATCACTTATCAATTCAGGCGAACAGTCTTTCCAATAATCAACCACGGTTGGCGCTTCTGCTTTAGTTTCACTCAAGTCCGGAGGAATATCGGCAGTAGCTGTTTTAGTCGCTTGAGGTCTAGGCCTTGTAGGTTGCGTACTTGCAACGTTTGCAGGTTGAAGTGTCTGTTGTATCTCTGTGGCATCATCCGATTGCTGATATTGGTCATTAAGATCATAAGGAGTTACCCCTAATTCAACTAAACATTGCTGTTGTAATGACGAATACAAAATGACGTTCTCAAGATAAAATAAATGACGTTTAGATAGTAATTGAATTCAACTTTTAATGGAATGGGAAAACACGATTAAAGCCATTGTTATAAGTTAGGTAAAGCTTATATCAATTTTATAAAGTAAGACGGGAGCACTTAAGATTATTAGCCTTAAGCGCAACTACTGTCTAATACGGTTGAGGTAACCGGTACTTATAACTTCATATGTAAAATTGGAAATGGTTTACCCATATCATCTAATGGCGAACGTGAAACCACGGTAAACCCTTTATGTTGATAGAAACCTACCGCTAAAGGATTTTGTTCATTCACATCAACACTCGTTGCGCCCATATTGGTTATTGCATATTGCAACAACACACTACCAAGGCCCTGCCCTCTTGCATGATCATCGATAAATAACATTTCAATCTTGTTGTTGTGGCATCCCACAAAACCTAAAATTGTACCGCTTTCATCTTTTACACACTTTAAGCTAACGGCTGCAAACGCTTGTTCCATGATAATGGGTTTAAAAAACTCAATGTCTTCTTCTGTTATAAAGTCATGAGTAGCTCGGACTGAGTTTTCCCAGATATTTAACAATTCTGCAAAATATTCAGGAAGCACATTTTCTACAATCATAATATTCCTTTCATTAATCGAGTACTTTGTGCAGCCGCGAAAGGCAATGTTACCAAGAGTTGTTGGATGATTAAAAGATTTTCATAAAATGGCTAAATAAAGCTGCAAATCAATTCTTCCGCCAATCAAATTCCATTTGCTTAGCGGTATTTTCTGCAAGGTGTATATTTACCAGTTTGGATACTAAATGCAGACTCATATCTATCCCCGCAGAAATGCCACCGGACGTAATGTATTTACCTTCATCAACCCAACGTTTACCGCTTATAACGGTTAAGTTTGGATAAGCTTGTTGTAGGTCGTTGATATCCTCCCAATGAGTCGTAACATTAAGTCCATTTAATACACCGGCTTGTGCCAAGATAAAAGCGCCTGTACAAACCGACGCGACTACATTAGCCGATTTATCTTGTTGTGCTACCCAGTTAATAACCGCAGCTTTGTTGAGCTCGTGTGTATGCACACCGCCCACAACAATCAATACATCTATATTTGGGTGATTAGTGAAATCATAATGTGGCAGGACGTTATACCCCCCTCTAGCTTTAATAGGTAAGGTAATGTTAGAAGAACTTGAAGTGCCCGTGTTTTCTGCAACTAAGAACACATTAAAAATATTTGGGGGATTCGATAATCTATTGGCAGTAGAAAACACTTCAAAAGGCCCAGAAAAGTCTAATACCTCTGCTTCATCGTAAATATAAATACCAACATTCAATGTAATTACTCCGTCTTAAGCTAGGTCATTAATCTATCAGGCTAACTATAAATAACCTTATAATTAATTAACCTAATTAATGAAACCTGGCGGTATAAGCAAGTTAAGTTGAAGGCTCAATACTAAACAGAAGCAATTAAATTTTATTAGACGGGTCTATTTCAAGTATCTGCTCTCTGATCTTCTCAGCTTCAGCTGTGATCATCGAATAAGCACGAATATTACCATTGCGTTGTGCGAGCATAGCTTCTTCAAGTTTACGGTCGTACAACTTATTCAGCTTTTTGGTTGGGTCTTTTTTAAAAAATGAAAACATAAATAATAACTACTGTTAAAGTGGAGATTGTAAGGTTATACGTAAAGTAAGATGTTTTGGATTTGTTAAAACCGTAGTTAATTTAAAACGTCATTAACTGATTGAAATAGTAAAGCTAAACAAACCTAATTATTTAGCCTTACTTACTTGAGTAGTTAGTCTGGATAGTTAATCTTGGTATTTTTTAACATTGGTAATTTCAGGGTAAAATTTATCCGCCGATACAATGTCATTCTCCATATTAGCAAACCATTCCTGTTGAACCGACTTGTTGTAGTTTAAATATAATTTGCCATTTTCTATATGCCAAACCTCAGGATCCACACCGGCTGTTTTACCGCCTGACATAGCCCAAGCACAATAAGCACCATACTGAGGTGCATACTTAGTTGGCGCTTGTTTAAATAACTCCAAATTCTCTTGGCTAGAAAAACGCCAAGTCGCATCCCGCCAAGTTAACTCAAACTTGTCACTGCCTTCAACGGGTTTGTTTACCGTGAAATAAGCCACCGAGTCGTATCCATCAATAGCAAGATCATTAAAAATCCCAGTGCTAATCGCATCATCTGCGGCCATGGACGAAAAGCTAAATAATGCAGAAATAAGTAAAAATGTACGCGTAATTAATTTTGTCATGTGAACCTCGTTTATTAACTACTTTAATAAACCGTGGATTTAGGAAAATACTTTCAAAGTGTAGGTGTTATATTTTTTATTTGCATAGGGGTAAGGGGTTATTTAACAACTAAGTCAACGACTTTGATCCCATTGAATAGACGCTAGCTACGAGAGGCGAGTCTCGAGCTTCGAGGAAAAGAAAAGTAAGCGGTAAGCGGTAAGC
>NZ_JAHKPJ010000008.1 GCF_018860345.1 Psychrosphaera sp. F3M07
TAAGCTCTAAGCTCTAAGCTGTAAGCTCTAAGCTGTAAGGAAGATGTGGCTCATTATCAGTACTAACAACCGGCTTTAATGATTGCTCTTAACGTGCGCTGCACATCTTCTGGTAGTGATTGACTCATAGCCTGTCGTGCGGCCTCAGATGGGTGATACTCCGAACTTTGCCCTTGCATCACCAAGTTAGTGTGAAGCATCTCATCATGATGGGGCTGAACTAAGAGCACCACATCACTCCAAGTAACGTCTTCACATGAAATTTCAAGTTGGCGATTAGACTCAGCAAAATAAACCAAAGATAAAACCAATATAACAATCAAAACGAGAAATAGATTTCTTCTATTTGTGTTTAAAACCTTCAAACTAGCCTCCTGGCCAACATTACGCGTCATAGTTATTGATATGTTAAATAAAAATCAGAGTTTCTATTCAATTTTTATTATCTGGAACTTCATCATTTTTTAATGTGAGAACAAACAAATAAACTAAATTTAAGGGCGGCGTAATACATAATAAAACGCCCACTAGTGCAACCACCTTGGGATTATTGGTTTTTCGTTTACCTAAGTAATAACTTAATCCTCCAACGATAAACATCGAATAGAAAACCAGTTGACCATAAAACGTAATACCAATATCCAAGCTAATCTTCCCTTTAAATTAATAACAATTTAGACACTATTGCCAATGAACACACTAGTAATAGTCAGTTAAAATAGGCGACGACGGAGCAAAAACCAACTGTTATTTAACTGCTTGAGTCATTTAAGTTAATTCCATCCCCAAACACGGTAGTTGTAACTTTAAACAACCATTTGAAATATCCCCTATCCTATTGCATAATCCCCGCAGGTGTTAGGGACGCCTGCCCGCTAAAGAGGAACTCACCCTAGTGTTTATATCGCTTTAATAAAGCAAATTACACTTTCATTCTAAATATTTGTGATGCGGGAAACAGATAATAAATTTGGGATGAGTGACATGATTACTCCAATTGACGAACTTAAAGTTCAAGCAAAAAAACTACTTAAAAATACAGATTTAGCCAAGATAATTCCGTTATCTGCTAATACGCCACATCAATTAAAACATACTCAATTATACCTAGCACGACAGTTAGGTTTTACTGATTGGGCGCACGCTAAATCCATATTAAGTTGTGATTACGACCTAGAAGCACAAAACGAAATACAAGCTGAAACACAGCTTCAATTTGGCAGCCTTTGGCACAGTAGGAAATGCGATACCTTGTTAAATACTTGGTGCAGAAACTACCAAGAAGCCAAACAAGTTCAAAGAGACAGTGGCGGTATTATATTGCCTTATAAAAGCCAATTTATATTAGCCTCAGCGGATTACTTCACCGCGCTCAACATTCCATTTGAGCAAGAACGTTGGCAGCAGATAAACAACAACTGGTGCACAGGCGACAAACAAATTAGACAGCAGCTATTACTGCCTATTTTGATCCAATCTCGACAAACGGAATAATACTGTTTATATAAACTAGATTACATAAACTTTAGCCATACAAAAAAACGACCTAAATTGTTAGGTCGTTTTTTATTTAACGCCCCAATATGCCGCCGAAAAGAGCGCAGCGAGTTGAGGTCGGAATAATTGGTTTGTTATACACGTTTTTGAAACATCCAATACGCTTTATGTACTGCGACGATTAGACCGTACATAACGCAACTATACAATAATGCCCAAATTGGAATCCAAATTAAAGCTAATGCTGATGTTGAAGATGTATGCGCATCAGTGAACAATGAGTGCTGCATTCCCCAATAACCGTAAAAATGAAATGCTGCTATAAATAAAGCAATACACCAAATTGTTATTCGGCCAATTTTACTATCAGTGGATTTTGATTTTAAGGCAAAAACGGATAGAGCGATATATGGTAGCGTCCTAAAACTGGCGGACATTATATAGCTGCCTAGAGATGCGTACTGAAATGTTTTTGTATAAGCATCTGAAAATCCTAAATCGCCAACAAAAATAGCAAGCATGAATTTCGCAAAAGATTCATTAATCATCAAAAATAGAAAAAGAAGAAAATACCAAAACATCCGTTTCATATCAGATTCCTTTAAAGTGTATAGACATAATGACTCCCCACGAAAGTGCTGATCTCCAATTAATCGTGGGTTAGCTGAAAGCCAGAGCCATAATAGTTAATGATTAATAAACTAAATCGGAGATCAGCATGAATAAACATAACATACTTTTTATTGGTTTGGATACGCACAAAGAGTTCGTTGAAGTCGCTTATATTGAAGACCAACGAGGTGCTAAGCCTGTTCACTTTGGTCGCATATCATCAGCTAAAGTGGCTATCAAAAAGCTCGCTCGCCAGTTTGAATCTAAATACCCGAGTGCGACGTTGCACTTTGTCTATGAAGCGGGTCCTTGTGGCTATTGGATTTACCGTTTGTTAACGAGTCTTGGTCATTGTTGTTATGTTGTTGCCCCTTCACTTATTCCCAAAAAGCCTGGGGACAAAGTTAAAACCGATAAACGTGATGCACTGAACTTAGCGAAGTTACTTAAATCCGAAGACTTAACCGCCATCTATGTACCTGAGTCTGAAGATGAAGCCGTTCGTGATTTATCACGGGCTCGTGAAACGGCAATGAAAGACTTAAAAGACGCTAAGTACCAACTCAAAGCTTTATTACTTAGAAACAACATTAACTACTCAGGCACTGCCAATTGGTCATTAAAACACTTACGTTGGTTGACCGAATTAATATTGCCTCATCCAGCTCAGCATATTGTCCTTCAAGAATACTTACAAACTATTAATGAGCGTATTGCTCGATTAAAACGACTTGATAATGAGTTAGAGCACCATGTCAGAAATTGGCGGTATTACCCTGTCGTAAAGGCCATTCAAGCGATGCGTGGTGTTCGGTTATTGGTTGCCACTGGTGTTATTGCTGAGTTAGGTGACTTGACCCGTTTTGACCACCCTAGAAAGCTCATGAGTTATTTAGGGTTAGTATCAAGCGAACACTCAAGTGGCGGAAAACAACGACAAGGCTCAATCACTAAATGCGGCAATGGCCGAGCAAGGCGACTGCTAGTTGAAGGCGCACATTCTTATCGTTACCAAGCCAATATATCAACCGACCTACAAAAACGACAAGAAGGATTACCCAAAGAGATTATTGATATCGCATGGCAAGCACAATTAAGACTGTGCCGTCGATACCAACGACTGATATTTAAAGGAAAACATTACAATGTCGCCGTGACGGCGATTGCTCGGGAAATGATCGCCTATATATGGGCAATATCAAGAGAAGTAGTACTAACCCCTGTTAATCCGAAACTACGTATTGCAAGGGTTCCAGCATAAAATGAAAACAGTTTTTGAGTTAGCGTATTTAGATCAAGCATCGGATGTGGCACAACCACCGAGGGCGTTGCCTACATGGATGTAGGTAAGGGGCGATAGCAGGACGCGGTAGCCTTAGGATGGCAATGAATAGAAATATTGATTGAACCACGAACATAGACTGAAGATAGGTGTCACGACGGAATAAGTAAGGTAGGCGCTGTTAACTGCAAGGTTAATAATCCACGAATACCAGCATGAAAACCGACGAAATTACTTGCTTCATCTAATACGTTAACTCAACTTTAATTGAGAAAAAAACAGACTAATTAGGCTTAAAAAGATTAAGAGGGATCAGTGTTTTTAACTTGACGTGGGGAGTAATACCAACGCCTCATTAAGAGGCAAATAATTGTTGGCTAAAATAAGCGACGCAGGAGCAAAAGCCAACTGTTATTTGTCCTGCTTTAATGACTTGATACTTATAGAGCCTC
>NZ_JAHKPJ010000026.1 GCF_018860345.1 Psychrosphaera sp. F3M07
CATTGAGTGTGGGGTTTTTTTATTGTCTAAAATTTAAGTTTAAATTAGCCGCGAGTTACGAGTTTCGAGTTTCGAGTTTCAGGCAGAGCAAAAGCAACAGACTCCACTCTTATAAACACGACGCCATGCTCATTGAGTGCTTTGTTTATTGTCTAAAATTTAAGGTTAAATTAGCCGCGAGTTACGAGTTTCGAGACGCGAGTTTCAGCCAGAGTAAAAGCGACAGGACCTCTCATATAAACACGAACCCATTGTAATTGAGTTAAGTTACTTTAATTCCCCAATTGGCTTTGTCTAACTAAGATATTTCATCTCATGGTATATCTTATTTTGATAAAAGTTATTCGGGTACGCTTGGTTATAATTATTAACTAACAATAAGGATGACCTTGAGCATTAAAGCAAAAATCGTGAATTATAGTTTTATCTGATATACACTTCTTATACTTTAACGAACATAGATTTTTGCCCTTGTTTTCTACAAAACCACTTCACTCTTTCCATTTATCTAGTGTTGCTAACAACGTAGCTGAGATAAATTCAATTGATGATCTTAGTTGTTTAAAAGAATTGACGGATTCTGGAGAATATATTGTTATTGGTGAAGGCAGTAATACTATCTTCGTTGAGAATTATATGGGAACGATAGTATTAAATAAGCTAGTTGGAATCGAGTTAGAAGAAACCAAAGATCATTTTTATGTTTCTGTCAGTTCCGGTAATAATTGGAATGACTTTGTGGTTTGGTGCCTATCTAATAAAATCTATGGTTTAGAGAATTTAGCTTTAATACCGGGAACTGTAGGTGCTTGCCCAATACAAAATATTGGTGCTTATGGGGTCGAAGTTAAAAAGTTTATAGATAATGTTGAATATTATGACCTTGAAAGTGGACAAATTTGTACTCTGGACAATGAGCTTTGTGAATTTGGTTATAGAGATAGTATTTTCAAACATGATTTAAAATTTAATACCTTTATTACTAAAGTTAATTTTAAATTTCCAAAAACATGGCAACCCCAAGTTGATTATGCACCACTGAATAAATTAACTAATCCAAGTGCAAATGAGATTTACGATAAAGTTTGTGAAGTAAGAGCGTTAAAATTACCGGATCCAAAAACCATTGGTAATGCGGGGAGTTTTTTTAAAAACCCAATCGTTAGTAATAAAAAAGCAGATGAATTAATTTATCAGTACGAGGATTTACCTAACTATCATTTTAACTCGACCAGTAAGAAATTAGCCGCAGGTTGGTTAATAGAAAAAGCGGGATTAAAAGGATTTAGTTTAGGTAATGTTGCCGTACATGATAAACAGGCGTTGGTACTTACTAACCATACGGGCTATGCTGACGGTAAAGAATTAATAGAGTTAGCTAGTTATGTGATGAAAACGGTTCACGATAAATTTGGTGTGAGTTTGGAACCTGAAGTACGCTTCATTGGTAAACATGGTGAAGTAAAATTTAGCGAACTTAATCAGAATATTTATGGATAACAAACATAAAATTGTTCAAATATTAGCTGATGGTAACTTTCATTCTGGTGAAGTTATTGGTGAGCAACTAGGTATATCTAGAGCTGCGGTGTCAGGCCATATTAAAACGCTATCTAATATTGGTTTAGATATATATTCGATTACAGGAAAAGGCTATCAACTCGCAGGTGGATTAACTTTACTCAACTTAAAGAGTATTAGACAACATTCGAATTTAACTAATGAATTAGAGTTATTCCCAATCATTCCCTCCACGAATGAGTATTTAATGAGTTTAATTAAATCTAAAAACGGGTTGGTTGACGGTCACACTATACTGGCTGAGTGCCAAACGAAAGGCCGAGGTCGTAGAGGGAAAACTTGGCAAAGTCCGTATGGTAGTCATGTATATCTATCTCAATACAGAACGATGGATAGTGGTTTATCTGCGGCTTCAGGTTTAAGCATTGCGATTGGTTTGGCTGTCGCTAATACAATAAATCAATTTACCAAGTTACAGTGCCAACTGAAGTGGCCAAATGATGTGTTGGTCGATGGTAAAAAGATTGCTGGTATTCTTGTTGAGGCAGAAGGGCAGACAGATGGTGTTTGTCATTTAGTCATCGGCGTTGGTATTAATATAAATATGCCTGAGAGTTCAGCTGATTATATTGAACAACCTTGGACAGATCTAAACAACATAAGTGATGAATTAATAGATAGGAATGTGTTTATAGCAAAGCTTCTACAACAATTAGATGAGGTTTACCAAGAGTACCAATTACACAGGCTAGATAATTTGTATGAGCAATGGAATGATAATAATGCGTTTGCCAATCTAACAGTAGAGTTATCAAGTGTCACTAAGAAACAAGTGGGTAAATGTTTAGGTATTGATACTAACGGAGCGCTACTGTTAGAAGACATAAGTACTAAAGTGGTTTCAAAAGTCTTCGGTGGTGAAGTTAGTTTAAGAAAAAAACTTAAAGAAAATTAAATGATAATTTTAATTGATGCCGGAAATACCAACGTTAAGCTAGCAACTGTATCTAACCATGGCCAGATAACAAGCGTTAGTCACTCTGAATTTTATCAAAACATATCAGATGTGAAGGAAGTTATTTATGCTGCAGTTGCAACATCATCGACGTTAGTAGAGATATTAGCCTTATGTAAAAAGCACAAAATCCCCACTAAAAAAGTAACGGTTACTCAAAGCTTTAAGAATATTAAATGTGGCTACAAGGTAGTGGAAAACTTGGGGGTAGATAGGTGGTTAGCCGTAATTGGTGCTAGGTTGAGTTATCAAGATGAATTTTTATTAATCGTAGATGCTGGAACTGCAATTACGCTGGATGTTTGCTCTGAAAATCATCATTTAGGTGGATGGATAGCTCCCGGTTTAAGCTTAATGCAATCGAGTATTGTCGAAAAAGCGCCAGGTGTTTTTATAGATTCAGATATAAATGCTGAAGTATTTGGCACGAACACACCTTCAGCATTATTCCATGGCTGTGTAAATTCGTTAGCGGGAATGATTGAAAGAGCCCAAAAATCTGTAGTGTTAGTAAATGATACAGATGAAAAAGCGGCGAAAATCATTTTAACCGGCGGTGATGCTAGTTTAATTAATAAATATTTAGCCTTACCGAGTGAAGTTAATATAGATCTCGTCTTTATTGGTTTAAAACAATTTATAGAATAGTTGAATGTAAAATAAACAATATGATTGTTTACTTCTACTATTTGCTCACTTCCTATACAAACAAACAATAAATGTTAAAAAAAAACCTTTTTACTATTGCCAATTTAAAATCCATGCCATAGAATGCGCCCCACTTGATGCAGTGCCGGCTTAGCTCAGTTGGTAGAGCAACTGACTTGTAATCAGTAGGTCGCCAGTTCGACTCCGGCAGCCGGCACCATCAATTCTTACTTAGGTAATTTTAATTGCTAGGCCAAGTGAGATACAATGTGGAGGGGTTCCCGAGTGGCCAAAGGGATCAGACTGTAAATCTGCTGGCTCTGCCTTCGGTGGTTCGAATCCACCTCCCTCCACCATCTATTCTTTTATCGAGATAAATCGTCTTGATAAAAAAAGGTCGGCTCGCGACCTTCTATGCTTTGGTCGAGAAGTTGATACAAAGCGGACGTCGTATAATGGTATTACTCTAGCCTTCCAAGCTAATAACGCGGGTTCGATTCCCGCCGTCCGCTCCAAACTTTTGCTGATATAGCTCAGTTGGTAGAGCGCATCCTTGGTAAGGATGAGGTCGGCAGTTCGAATCTGCCTATCAGCACCATCTTTCTCTTTTCCATCCTTGCATAAATTAATCAATTTTATATATCACGCTTTATATCTAAAGCGATTTGTTAACTCAACTTAGAAAGGTCACTACAATGGCAAGAGAAAAGTTTGAACGTACGAAACCGCACGTTAACGTTGGTACAATTGGTCACGTTGACCACGGTAAAACTACTCTAACAGCAGCAATTTCTGCAGTGTTAAGTAAAACATACGGTGGCGAAT
>NZ_JAHKPJ010000018.1 GCF_018860345.1 Psychrosphaera sp. F3M07
GGGACAAAACGATGCAGCACCTACAGGGATGTATTTGTGCTGTAGCCGCAAGGATGAGCTGATTTTGCATGAGTGCCGTGAATACATGGATGCTATATATAAATAAAGTGCGGAGCGGCCGTTTAAGGGACAAAACGATGCAGCGCTTACAGGGTCTGATTTTAAGAAGAGAATGTGCTGTAGCCTCAAGGATGAGCTGATTTTGCATGAGTGCCGTGAATACATGGATGCTATATATAAATATAGTGCGGAACGGTCGTTTAAGGGACAAAACGATGTAGTGTTTAGTGAATGAAAATAATACAGCAAGATCAAAAAAGCCAAATACTGTGTTAAACACTATTTGGCTTTAAACCTTTAAACCTTAATTTTCTATTAAGATTATTTGCCGCCGTTGGCGATGATCTCTTGTGCCATAATATCCGCTACTTTATAGGTAGGCATGTTATCAGCTTTTGAACGTTCAAAGATCTCTGTTAGGGTTTGGTATATTTCACCAACTTTAGCTGTTGCTTTGTCGGCACTGTAACCATCTTCGTCTTGCTCAAAGAAGATATTGATAATGCCGCCAGCGTTAATAACGTAATCCGGTGCGTATAAAATATCTAATTCAGTTAATTTATCACCATGTCGTGGCTCTTTAAGCTGATTGTTCGCACAACCTGCAACTATTTTTGCTTTTAACTGAGGAATGGTTTCGTCGTTAATGGTAGCACCTAATGCGCAAGGCACATAAACATCAACGTCTAGTGCGTATATTTCATCTAATGCTACCGCTGTCGCAGCGTATTCAGTTACTGCTTTATCAATAGAGTCTTGGTTAATATCGGTAACAAATAACTCAGCACCATCTTTATGTAAACGTTCACAAAGGTACATACCAACAGATCCAAGACCTTGAATAGATAATTTAACACCTGCTAAGTCATCTTTACCTAATCTGTGTTTTACGGCTGCTTTAATACCTAAATAAGTACCTAGTGCGGTAAATGGGGCAGGGTTGCCACTTTTGCCTTCTAAACCGACTACATAATCAGTTACTTGATGGGCAATCATAATATCACCCGTGGTGATATTAACGTCTTCAGCTGAATAATATGTGCCATTCATGTTATTTAACGCATGGCCAAACGCTCTAAACAGTTCGTCAGATTTCAGTAGTTTAGGGTCGCCAATGATCACGGCTTTACCGCCACCAAAGTTCAATCCAGCTAATGCATTTTTATAGGTCATGCCTTTAGACAAACGTAATACGTCAACCAATGCTTCTTCGTCAGATGCATAATTCCAAAAACGACAACCACCAACAGCAGGGCCACAATTTGTATTGTGTACAGCAATAATTGCTTTTAAACCTGAGGCTTTATCTGAGCAGAATACAACTTGCTCGTGATCATCGAACTCAGCTTGAGAAAATACTGACAAAATCTACTCCAATTAGCATAATTTTAAACAGCGCGACTTTAGCAGAGTGATGTAAGCAAGGCTAGTAATCAATAGGGATTGAAAACAGGTCTAACCAGTGAAAATCGTAAAGAAATCGAGCTAATAAATAGGTGAGGAATTATCATTTATCACGTTAATGTAAAATGGTGTTGTGGCTTTTAAATTTATCTAAAGGACAAGCTAAGGCTTGTTTAGCAATACCAGCGTCCATAAACACATTACTAATAGCGTTAAAGCCATATTTTCGGTATTTCTCAACGTCGTCTAGTTCAGAGTCGATATAAACTTTTTTAAGCCCTTTATTTTTGGCAATCGCGAGTAATTTAGAGATAACTTGGCTGGATACATCATGTTTTCTGTGTTTCATTAAAACAGCAATTCGACTAATTTTACCATTAGCACAAATTCTGCCTGTGGCGATTGCTGTATTTTCATTATCCCGTATTAATACATGTTCACAATTGCGGTCAATATTATCAAACTCAGAGTCTTGGGGGAGTCGATATTCGCAAACAAATACCTTCTCCCTGATTAACATTATTTCATCTGCATTCACTTGCCAGTTAACGTGATCAACTCTGTAACTCATATTTATTCATCTATATACCAATATCCTTGATTTATAAGTGTAGTAACAAGTTGTATATTTTCTAGCCACTTTAATGAACTTTTTAACTGTTCCGATGTCACGTTATTTTGATGATGTAAAAAGCGAATAAAATCAATTTGATGCGATTCACAAACAAATTCTTCACCACAACAAAAAAAGCTTATTGCCGTACCATCATTATAAATGGACGTCTCTACGCCGTTCACTTTATTAATGTTTAGATTAGAATTGAAAAATAAATTCACTAAGTAGTCAGTGGTATGTTGTTCAACTTCTTCTGGGATGTCTAACTCTCTACTAGGTGCGGTTAAGCCTTGGTTTAAGAATTTTTCAAAGTGCCCGTCGTTGTTAATTAAGTCTGTTAACATCAATTGCATTTTTTTAAGTTGTGCATCATTGATTAAACTATCCGATTGATTATTTACGACCAGTTCATCATCTTGGAAGCGGGTTAAGCCTATTTCAGAGTCGATGACAAAATCTGCGAATCCACTGATTAACTCTTGCTGACTAGGCGCTCTAAATCCAATCGAATAATTAATTGCGGTTTCTATGGTTTCACCGTTGTGAGGGCTAAACGGAGGGATATAGATAATGTCGCCAGGCTCTAACACTTCATCGACAATCGCTGTGAAATCGTCAACTTGTAACAAGTCTTTGGCTTTTTCTGTTTGTTGTAACAAGGAATCAACAGCCCCAGCTTTCCAACGACGTTTACCTTGTCCTTGCACAATAAATACATCGTATTGATCTAAATGACTGCCAACGCCTGCATGAGGAGTTGAATAAGATACCATGACATCATCAATACGCCATTTAGGAATAAAGTCCACCGCAGATCTCAAATCAAATACCGTTGGGATCCATCGGTCAACCCCTTGCACTAATAAACTCCAATGACTATCACCAAGTTCATCAAATTGTTCAATTGGGCCGTGAGTCACTCTCCAATCACCGTTTTTATTGGTTACTAAACGAGAATCTATGAACGACTCCATCGCCAAACCTGCGACTTCATCTGGCGTAATAGGCTCTGCAAAATTGGGAAGGGCATTTTTAAGTACCACAGGCTTTTTTTGCCAATAGTCAGAAATGAATTCTTGTTGGGATATGTTTTGCCAATTAATGTTCATAGGTACTCGTGGTTGATCTTGGTTAAATGGAATAGAGTTTTAATAAAGCGCTTAACGCGAAAATAGTCAAACACAAAAAATGCCAGTCAACGACTGGCATTCTTCATCTGACAAATGACGTTTAGTGATTAAACTAATTCATCAATAAAGGCGATTGCACGGCCAATATAGTTAGCAGGCGTTAATAACTTAAGTTCGGCTTTAACAGCATTAGACAATTCTAAACCGTCAATAAACTCAGCCATAACTTGCTGGTTTACTTTTTTACCGCGTGTTAAGTCTTTTAATTTTTCGTATGGTTTTTCAATGCCGTAACGACGCATAACCGTTTGAATTGGCTCTGCCAATAATTCCCAGTTATTGTCTAACTCATCTAATAAACTCTGAGCGTTCACTTCTAACTTGCTAATACCTTTTAATGTAGCTTGGTAAGCAATAATTGAGTGAGCAACACCAACACCTAACGTACGTAATACGGTAGAGTCAGTTAAGTCACGCTGCCAACGAGATACTGGAAGTTTAGTCGCTAAGTGACCATAGATTGCATTAGCAATGCCTAAGTTACCTTCTGAGTTTTCAAAATCAATTGGGTTAACTTTATGCGGCATGGTTGAAGAACCAATTTCACCAGCAATGGTTTTTTGTTTGAAGTGACCCATCGCAATATAACCCCATATGTCACGATCGAAGTCGATTAATATAGTGTTAAAACGTGCCATCGCGTCAAAGATTTCAGCAATGTAATCATGTGGTTCAATTTGAGTGGTGAATGGATTAAAGGTTAATCCTAAAGACGTTACAAACTCTTCAGCATGTTTATGCCAATCATGTTCTGGATAAGCTGAGATGTGAGCATTGTAGTTACCTACAGCACCATTGATCTTGCCTAACATTTCAACTTTAGCAATTTGTTCACGTTGACGTTGTAGACGAACATAAACATTAGCCATTTCTTTACCCATAGTTGATGGCGTAGCTGGCTGACCATGCGTACGACACATCATAGGCATAGATTTATATTCGTTAGCAAGACGTTTTAGTTCAGATAAAATCTTGTCACAGTAAGGAAGAACAACGTCTTCACGTGCTGCTGATAACATTAAACCATGAGATAGGTTATTGATGTCTTCAGACGTACAAGCAAAGTGAATGAATTCATTAACTGCAGTTAATTCAGCATTGTCTGCTACTTTTTCTTTTAAAAAGTATTCAACCGCTTTTACATCGTGATTGGTTGTTGCTTCAATGTCTTTTACACGTTGAGCATCCGCTTCACAAAAGTTGTCAACAATGGCATTTAATAATGCATTTGCTTCGTCAGAGAAGTTTGGTACTTCTTTGATTGCGCTTGTTGCCGCTAATTTTTGTAACCAGCGAACTTCAACAACGACACGGTATTTTACTAAACCGAATTCACTGAATATTGGACGTAACTCTTCAGCTTTGCTGCCATAACGGCCGTCTACTGGAGATATTGCAGTAAGTGCAGATAATTGCATGAATTTACTTTCCTATACGTGTTTAAAGTTAATTAATTGGATGTTAATTCTTGGTTAAACGATATGACGTCTTGTAACACCGTTTTACGATTAAAGATAAAGTCTCGACGCTTTCCGCCCATTTGTCGCCATAATACTGCAGCCCTGACACCCGATAACAACAGAGCTCGTACTTTATGTTGCACACTCGTTTGTTTTAATAATGCTGGGTTGCCGATGACTTGAATTTTTTGACCTAACGGACTGATAATTTCGCTGTAACAGTCAGCAAAGTTTTGAATTATAGAAGGGTCATCCAATTCAAAATGAGTAAGTCGTCTTTGCACTTCATCTAGTTTTTCTTTTAATCCTCCTAACGCAGAAGGATTTTTCAATAATTTTTTCGATATAGACATAATGCCAGCTAAATAGCGGGTAACTTCCACGTCTTTTTTGGTGGCATTACCCGATAACTGGTGTTGGACCAATTTTGCGCCATCGGCCAGTGTTTCTATTGAGCTATACACGTCAAAGACTGATTGCGGATCGGTTGCAATGACGCCATTAAATAAACACATTAAACTGTCTTTATCTAAAATAGTTCCTTTTGAAACATGTTGGATCATTAACGCCGATTGACACATAGCTGATAACGCTACGGTTTGAGAACGTCGTGAAGTCATTGAAGTCTTGTCTGTCATGTTATCGAATATACTGCTCTATAATACCGCCACCTAAACACACTTCACCGTCGTAAAATACTGCGGATTGGCCGGGTGTAACAGCGCGTTGTGGTTGATCGAATATGACTCTAACATTGCCGTTATCATCAGGGAAAACTTCACAATCAACGTCTTCTTGACGGTATCGAGTTTTAACAGTGTATCTACCTTTAGCCGGGCCTTTATGATCAACCCAGTTTAATTGATTGGCAATCAAACCATTAGAGAAGAGCAGTGGGTGGTTTTTACCTTGCCCAACGATTAACACGTTTCGTTTAACGTCTTTATCTACGACATACCAAGGTTGGTCGTTAAAGTCTTTTAAACCACCAATTAACAATCCTTTACGTTGCCCTAAAGTGTGATACATCAAACCTTCGTGTTCACCAACAACGTCACCTTCTGGAGTTTCAATTTTGCCAGGCTGTGCCGGTAAATACTTTTGTAAAAAGTTTTTAAATTTACGCTCACCAATAAAACAAATACCCGTTGAGTCTTTTTTATCCGCTGTCACTAAACCTTGTTCTTCTGCAATTCTTCGCACTTCTGGTTTTTCTAATTCACCAACTGGGAATAGGGTTTGACCTACTTGTTCTTGGCCAACCGCATACAGAAAATAACTTTGGTCTTTGTTTTGGTCTAATCCGCGTAACATTTTTGTATTAGTATCGTCTTTTGTTCTTCTAACGTAATGACCGGTTGCAATATAGTCTGCACCTAAAATTTCGGCTGAAAATTGTAAAAAGGCTTTAAACTTAATTTCTTTGTTACACATGATGTCAGGGTTTGGCGTTCTGCCTGCTTTGTATTCTTCTAAGAAATGTTCAAATACATTATCCCAGTACTCAGATGCAAAATTGACTGTATGCAATTCAATGCCAAGTTTTTCACAAACTGACTCTGCATCTTTTAAGTCATCAGCCGCAGCACAATATTCGTCATTGTCGTCTTCTTCCCAGTTTTTCATAAACAGGCCTTCAACTTGATAGCCCTGTTGTAATAACAAGTACGCAGAAACAGAGGAATCTACGCCCCCTGACATACCTACAATTACTTTTTTATTTGCGTTAACTGAATTTGAATCTGACATAAAAACTTAAAAATTAAACCGTATAAAATTGGCGCGCATTCTATCATACAAGATGAATAAAAAGTATTGCTCTGATGAGGTTAATTTGAAGTTTTTCTTGTTGTGGAAAAGGGAGGTAAATATGGACGTTTTTTTCAAAACTACCGCTTGAGAATATAAAACTAATCAAAGGGGCTTTGCCCTTTAATTAGTTTTTTAATGAGTTTTAACTGGTGCCACTACTCAACAAATATCTGCATTTCTTCGCCAATTTGTTTACGCATGTCCATTAGTTTTTTAGCCGTATCGTGTTGAGCGATATCGGCTTCTGTTTTTGGTATCCATTCTGGAATTTTTTCAGGCTGGCCGTTTTGATCAACCGCCACCATAATGACAATACAATGCGTGGTTAATCGACGGTTTAATGATTTAGGGTCACAAGCATTTACTTCAAGGGCAATATGCATAGATGAAGTACCGGTATAAATTACTTTAGCCTCGACTTCCACCAAACTTCCAACATGAATAGGGGCAACAAATCGAATGCCACC
Source organism: Psychrosphaera sp. F3M07 (assembly GCF_018860345.1). Lineage (GTDB taxonomy): Bacteria > Pseudomonadota > Gammaproteobacteria > Enterobacterales > Alteromonadaceae > Psychrosphaera > Psychrosphaera aquimarina. The sequence goes on from NZ_JAHKPJ010000018.1 coordinate 7,010, forward strand.
GGCATAAGCCGTTACACAATAGCGACCACTCCAACCCGCAGCACAGGCGTAAGCTGCTAAATCTATCCACTTCATAACGGCACCACCATGAACTTTGCCGCCAAAGTTAACGTCTTGAGGTTCGGCTAAAAATCGTAAAGTGATATCACGTTGAGGTTGGTTCATATTGTGCTCTGTTAGGTGAATTGGGGTTTATGCCTTTGATATTATGTCAATTTGGTCTAAACACCAAGTTTTACAACCAGTTATAGTTATTCGTAAACGCTATAATAAATTTGTTTTTAATTTACAGTTTTAACAAGGTGTATTGACCATTAGGAATATCATCAATTGTCCATTCCCCTACACGATACCGTATAAGTCTAAGGGTTGGGTGTCCTATATGGGCAGTCATTCGCCTAACTTGTCGATTACGGCCCTCTGAAATTGTGATCTCTAACCAACAATCTGGAATGTTTTTACGTTCACGGATTGGAGGTTCTCTGTCCCACACTATTTGTGGCTGTTCAATTATCTTAACTAAGGCAGGTTTAGTCATGCCGTCGTTTAATTCAACACCATCTCGTAATTGTTGTAATTTTTTTTCATCTGGGATGTTTTCAACTTGCACCCAATAACATTTGCTGGTTTTGTGTTCAGGACTGGCAATTTTGTTTTGTAATTGTCCATTGTTGGTCAACACCAATAAACCTTCACTGTCACGATCCAAGCGCCCTGCAGGGTATACACCTGTTATCGGTATGAAATCTTTTAAGGTTTTTCTACCATCGGCATCGGTGAATTGAGTCAGCACTTGAAAAGGCTTATTAAACAAAACAACTTGTGTCTGCTCTGGTGCTTGATTAATCGATTTTTTATTTCGATTAAAAGAGGGTGAGGATTTATGTTTAACCACCCCAGAGGTCTGACCTGATCGACTTGCAACTTTAGGCCGGTTCTGAGACGTAGATTTATTTTTATTACTTTTAAATTTGGTCTTATTTGAAAAATTCATATCAGCTATTTGGATAAAATGCTTTCATTAATGGCCTGTATTTTATAGTATTCACACCCAAAATTCAGACTTAATTCTAGTTTGTTTGGAATTGTTTAAATTTCGAACGATTATGTAAAGTTAAACTGTTTGAATTAGCTAAATGTTGTAATTAAACAACACTTGATGATAATCGTCATCGGCATTAGCTAATTTTTTCAGACATTCACACTGTACAATGTAGGGAAAAACAATGACATCTAAAATCATCTATACAAAAACAGATGAAGCGCCAGCACTAGCAACGTATTCATTTTTACCAATTGTTGAAGCTTATAGCGCGACAGCCGGTATTGAAGTTACAACAAGTGATATTTCATTATCTGCACGTATTATCGCAAACTTGTCAGATTTTTTACCTGACGACCAAAAGATGAATGATGAATTAGCGTATTTAGGCAATGTAGCTAAACAGCCAGATGCTAATATCATTAAACTTCCAAACGTTAGTGCGTCAATCCCTCAATTAAAAGCAGCTATCGCTGAATTACAAGCTAAGGGTTATGCCTTACCTGAATTCCCAGAAGATGCTAAAACTGACGAAGAAAAAGCAATTAAAGCAAGTTATGCCAAAGTTTTAGGTTCTGCAGTAAACCCTGTATTACGTGAAGGTAATTCTGACCGTCGTGCTCCAGGCGCTGTAAAACAATATGCTAAGAAAAACCCTCATTCAATGGGTGCTTGGGCTAAAGACTCTAAATCACATGTTGCGCATATGACTGACGGTGATTTCTTCGGTAGTGAACAGTCTACAACGGTTGAGAAAGCGGGTTCAGTAAAAATTGAATTAGTATCAACCGATGGCACCACTCAAGTATTAAAAGAAGCGTTTGATGTTTTAGAAGGTGAAATCATCGATGCAACCTTTATGAGTGTTGCTAAATTACAAGAATTCTTAGCTGTTGAAATTGCAGACGCTAAAGAAAAAGGTGTTTTATTCTCGGCTCACTTGAAAGCCACTATGATGAAAGTATCAGACCCAATTATCTTTGGTCATATCGTTAAAGCTTTCTACAAAGATGTATTTGCTAAACACGGTGCAACGTTTGAAGCATTAGGTGTTGATGTTAAAAATGGTCTTGGTGATGTTTACGCTAAAATTGCAACTTTAGACGCAGCTAAACAAGCTGAAATCAAAGCAGACATCGAAGCGGTTTATACTACTGCACCAGATATCGCTATGGTTGACTCTGACAAAGGTATCACTAACTTACACGTACCTTCAGACGTTATCATCGACGCATCTATGCCAGCAGCAATCCGTAGCTCAGGTCAAATGTGGAATGCAGCTGGTAAATTACAAGATATGAAAGCGGTTATTCCTGACCGTTGTTATGCTGGTATCTACCAAGAAACAATCACATTCTGTCGTGAAAATGGTGCATTTGACCCTTCAACTATGGGTACGGTACCTAACGTTGGCCTTATGGCTCAAAAAGCGGAAGAGTATGGTTCACATGACAAAACATTTGAAATTCCAACTAGCGGTACTGTAAAAGTAACGGACCAAGACGGTAACCTTGTTTTTGAACATAATGTTGAAGCAGGCGACATTTACCGTATGTGTCAAGTTAAAGACGCACCAATCCAAGATTGGGTTAAATTAGCGGTTAACCGTTCTCGTTTATCGGGTATGCCAGCGGTATTTTGGTTAAACGAAGCGCGTGCACACGACGCTCAAATCATTAATAAAGTTAACAAATATTTAAAAGATCACGACACTGACGGTCTAGATTTACGTATTCTTACTCCAGAAGCTGCTGCTCGCTTTACATTAGAGCGCTTAAAGAAAGGTGAAGATACTATTTCTGTAACGGGTAACGTATTACGTGATTACTTAACTGACTTGTTCCCAATCTTAGAATTAGGTACTTCAGCAAAAATGTTATCTATTGTTCCATTAATGAACGGTGGTGGTTTGTTTGAAACGGGTGCAGGTGGTTCAGCTCCTAAACACGTTCAGCAGTTCGAAAAAGAAAACCATTTACGTTGGGATTCACTAGGTGAGTTTTTAGCGCTAGCGGCTTCTTACGAGCATTTAGCTAACACAACGAACAATGCTAAAGCGCAAGTTTTAGCGGACACGTTAGATAAAGCGACAGCTAAGTTCTTAGACAACAACCGTTCTCCATCACGTAAGGTAAATGAACTTGATAACCGTGGTTCTCATTTCTACTTATCTATGTATTGGGCTCAAGAATTAGCAGCACAAACTGCTGATGCTGAATTACAAGCTAAATTTAGCCAAGTTGCTGAATACTTAGTAACAAATGAAGCTAAAATTGTTGCTGAATTAGCAGAAGTGCAAGGTGTTGCTATGGATATCTCTGGTTATTACAAACCTGATGATGCAAAAGGCTTCGCGGCAATGCGTCCAAGTGCAACATTTAATGAAGGTTTAACCTTAGTTAAATAACTTAAGCACTGAATTGTCATTAGAAAGCCAGAGAACTATCTCTGGCTTTTTTGTATAGAAATTGACGAAATTGATTAAAGATACAAAATTATACTAATTGGAGATTGAATTAGTTTGCTTTTGTGATTAAAGTCAGAACATAAATATTTGATCAAGACCGAGAAAAAGATGAAAAAATTAGCTAGTGTATTAATCGCAACTGTTTTAGCGTTCGGTGTTAATGCTAATCAAAATCAAAGTTATAAACTTATTACTGTTTCTACTTATTTAAACTTTTACCTATTAAACTTAAATGCTTGTGAAGATTATCATCCATCTACACGTCAAGCGGCATATAAAGCAGAAGCAACCTTATATCCTTATTTTGAGAGCCTAGATAAAAAAGTATCAGCATTAAAAATCGATCAAGACGATAAAGATGCAATTGCTAAAACGGTATCTGCTCGTAGAGATAAACTTAATACGCAAATCGCAGAAGGCGAGTTTACAATAGAACATTGTAACGCTGTGGTTAGAATCGTAAATGAAGGTTTAGACCCAACAATCTTAGCTTCAATTAAATAATTGCAATTAATTGTCGAAAAAAACCAGCTAAACGCTGGTTTTTTTATTGGTGAATTTAATAACCGATTAAAACAGTGATTATTTTTTCAAACGTTTTTCAAAAAAGGCTTTTTCCTGTTCTTTAATTTCTTTTATCTTTGGTAAAGCCATACCAAGCTCACGTCCTCGGTAACGAGCAAAATAGGTATTCCCTATAAACGCCCCCGTCAATAATACCACTTCAATTATGATCAGCCCAATGTGACCTGTGTATGTCCATAACGCGGTAAGTCCATGAATATAACACCACATTAATACAAAGTTACTCCAAGCATAAGTGTATGGATTTCCTTGTATTAGCCCTTTAATTGCAAATAACATTGGTAACCAAAATAAGGTCATTGGTATATAAGACGCCGCATCAGGGTTAGGTTCTAACAATACAAAAAGGATAGGGTAATAAACAACTAATAATAAATAACTGGTTAATCCTAACCGTTTCAGTTTTTTTACAAACTGAGCCATAGGTGCATTTTTAAAAGCATCTTGTACATTTTCAAATTTTTGCATGAATTTTTCTTTTGTTAGTTAAATGATTGGTTAAGGAATTGAACAAGGAGTTAACCTAACTTTTGAGCAGTTATGGCGAGTCGCTGCCCCAGGGTTTTACAAATGGCTACTTCACTGTCGGTTAGTTCGTTTGACGAATTTAACCCGGATACATGACTTGCACCGTAAGGCGTGCCACCGCTGGTTGTATTATGTAATTCAGGTTCAGAGTAAGGTACGCCCATAAGTAACATACCATGATGTAACAAAGGCAAAGATAGAGTTAATAAGGTGGCTTCGTTGCCACCATGTAAACTTGAACTTGAAGTAAAGACACATGCCGGTTTATCAATTAAATCACCACTTAACCAATTGATAGACGTGCTTTCCCAAAAGGTTTTAAGAGGGGCGGCCATAGTTCCAAATCGACATGGGCTTCCCATGGCTATCCCTAAGCACGAAACCAAATCATCTTGTGTTACCAAAGGGTAATCGGATTCGGTCTCATCTCTGGCAGATACCGTTCTAATTTTAGCTTCTATTCCTTGGCTTTCTATTCCTTTAGCAATTTGTTTTGCCAAATTTAATACCGATCCATGCCGTGAGTAATAAAGCACTAAAATAAATGGTGAAGTTGTCATTGTCATCAACTTATAAAATGGCCAATACGTTTTCTGGAGGACGACCAATAGCCGCTTTATCTCCATTGATCACAATAGGACGTTCAATTAATTTAGGGCTATTAGTTAAGATAGTGAAAATCTCATCATCAGTGAGCGATGTATTATCTAACCCTGTTTCTTTGTATTCTGTTTCTTTTGAACGAATAATATCTCTTACGTTAACGCCGAGTTTTGACACCACTGAAGCTAACAACTCTTTGCTTACTGGTGTTTTTAAGTATTCAAATACCTCAGGTGTTACACCATTCTCTTCCAACAAAGCTAATGTTTGACGGCTTTTAGAACATCTAGGGTTATGAAAAATAATGATACTCATTAGTTAAAATCCTTTAATATTTTTTATGTATTTATCACGTTCACGATATTTAATTTTAAGTGCTTCAATTCGTTTAACTTCAGCTTTTTGTTCAGCCGTTAATAAGTTTAATGCTAAATCGACTGACTTCATTGCACTTCGATAGTCAGATCTTAGCGCTGACAATTCGGCACTTGTAATATGATAACGAATTAGATTTTCATCCGCTTTATATGCGTCGCTTAATAATTGCGTTGCCAAAAAGTCTCTAGGTTTAACTAACAAATAATACTCTAAAATGCTGATGGCTTTTTTGGTGTTATTACTTTTTAACAACACATTGGCGTAGTTTAACGTAACCACAGAATTATTGGGCCTTAATTGATAGGCATAAGTTAACTTTTCAATGATTTTATCTGGTTTGCCTTGGGCGATATAAAGGTCTGACTGGGCATCTAAAACATATAAGTTGTTGGGTGATAGCTGATCTAATTCATCTAACAATGCAGCGGCTAAACTTAATTTCCCAGTATCTAAATACGCTAACGCTAAGCCATATTGCGATGCAAACTGTTTATTACCATGCTGTTTTTTTACTAAGTCTTCAAATAACTCAACGACTCGCTCTTTATCATAAATATATCGGGCTAAAATACGTGCTCGCATTAATAAGAAGTCTATCGAGTCGGCATAAAACTTTTTGGTGTATTGTTGTGCACGTAATTTAGCGTCTGTCACACGAGAATCGGCTAACGGATGGGTAATTAAAAAGGGTGCTAATTTTGTTTGATAACGCTGTTGCTCTTGTAACTTGCCAAAAAACTCAGCCGCCGCATATGGGTCAAAACCGGCTGTCGCTAATACGTTCATGCCAATGTTGTCAGCTTCTTGTTCGTTACTTCTGGTGTAGTTGATCATTGCTTGTTGTGAACCCGCCGTTGTCGCCATCATCGAAGCCATCATAGCTTGCGGGCTGATAGCGGCTAACAAGATAGAACCTACAATACCAGCCAGAGTCATATTTGATGTTTGTGCTGACGCTTCTTTTCTTCGAGCTAAATGACGTTGAGTAACATGCGCTATTTCATGGCCTAATACTGAGGCTAATTGACTTTCCGTTTCGGCATTAGCGATTAACCCAGTATGCACTCCAATATAACCACCATAAAATGCAAACGCGTTTATATCTGGACTGTTGACGGTAAAAAAAGTAAATGGAAATTTTACATCTTGAGAGTTGGCTACTAACTTGTTGCCAATCGAGTTTATATATTCCATCACAAGGGGATCATATAACAGGCTCGCTCGACCTTGTAATTGGTTAAATATGATTTCACCAAGCTGTTTCTCTTTCTCAATACTTAATACTGTTAATGCCGAGGCCCCTAAGTCTGGTAGTTCGTTGTTATCAGCAAAAGAAGAGGCCACAAAAAAAAGACTAAGGGAAAAGGTACAGGCGGAAAATAGAGATCTTATTTTTTTATACATAGACTACTTTTAGTTATTAATTAAGTTTAAAACGACGAGTTAGCGTGCGATGAGATTAAAATAAGTCTTTATCTTCTATTTGACTCTTAATTACATCATTCGCTGCAAAATCAGGATTGGTACTTTGTTTACTAAAGGCTTCTTTAATTGTCATACCTTTAACGGCATATACGTTCACTTCTTGTTCTAACATTGAAATGATTTTACATACTACATTGTATGCATGAACGATAAGCGCCATATCGGCGCTGTCGCCATTCTTGTTATTAAAAGCAATAAACTTATGCAGTTGTGGAATTCTTACCAATACTTTCATTTGTGACGGATCCCAAACATCAAACTCCATATTTGGATCACCATTACGGTACTCGTCAATTAGTATGTCTTTGATGTAAGGTAAGGCTATTAGTTCATAACCTTGTGCATTAAAAACATGATAAAGGCAGATCCTAGGTTTTTTAAGTGGTTGAATTAATTCAATGTGGTCGACTTTATTAATATCAATAGTGGGATCAATACCCAAGTTGTCGTAATTCCAATTACGACGATTAACGATTCTTTTATAGGCATTATCAAAGCCATAAGTGATAAACCCTTCTGCTTCTGCAACGGCATTGGCAATCAAGTGAAAGAAGGCTGGAATTTCACCCCAATTAATTTTCTTTTTAAACGCATTAATATCCTTAATTGAAGGATCATCCGGCAATTGTGAATTTTCAGGATACAGTGACATCTAAAATAGTTACTCTTAAAATTACTTTGGCTACAAGTATTAAGTATTGTGGTAAATTAATGAAGTAATAAATAAATATATTAGATTAAATTTATGATATTTGATGGAAAAGGGCTTAAATGTCCTTTGGCATTTGTTAAAGCCAAACAAGCTTTAATGAAAAATAAGTCTAAAGAATTTCTGTTTGATGATGATATTAGCCTATACAATTTTACTTCTTACCTAGATAATCAAAACATACTCTACCAATCAATAGAATTAGCTGATTGTGTAAAGATAAAAGTCGTCGGCGATAATGCATAAAGTGAAGGAACAATTAAGACATGTTTGATGTATTTAAACAGTGGTACAAGAAAAATTTCTCCGATCCAAACGCAGTGACCTTAATGTTAGTAATTGTGCTAACTGCAGGACTGATTACTTTATTTGGTGATTTGCTCACCCCAGTATTTGTGGCCATCGTATTTGCGTTTTTATTAGAATGGCCGGTAAAAAAAGCCACTCAGTTAGGTTTAAATCGTAACCTGAGTACCACATTAGTTATTACTATTTTTATTGGCATTATGACAACAATATTTGTTATGGCGATACCTGTTATCTGGAAACAGAGCATTGGCTTAATTAAAGAGTTGCCTGACATGATGGTGCATATAAAACGTTATATTTATACCTTACCTGATTTATACCCAAGTTTAGATCCTGCGCTCATTACCAATTTAATCAATAACTTTGACACCAAGTTAGTGTCAGTTCTAGAAAATTCAGTACAAACGATAATGGCCTCATTAACGGATGTTGTTGCTATATTAATCTATTTGATTTTAGTGCCTATGATGGTGTTTTTTATCATTAAAGATAAAAAAGACCTATTAGCGGGTTTTGACAAAATAATGCCAGTGCGTAGACGTTTAATAACTCAAGTGTCCAACGAAATGAATGAACAGATCATCAATTATATACGTGGCAAAATGATCGAATTGTTTATTGTCGGTGGCGCTACCTATATTGCCTTTGCCATTATGGACTTAAGGTATGCAGCCGTATTAGGTTTGCTCGTTGGTTTATCGGTGTTAATTCCATATATTGGTGCCGCAGTTGTAACTGTACCGGTTACCGCCGTCGCGTTATTTCAATTTGGATTAACCCCTGATTTCTATGCCGTGATGATAGCGTATGGTGTTATTCAAGCGCTTGATGGTAATTTGTTAGTACCATTGTTGTTTTCAGAAGCGGTAGATTTAAATCCAGTTTACATCATAGTGGCGGTGTTATTCTTTGGCGGGCTTTGGGGTTTTTGGGGCGTGTTTTTTGCCATTCCATTAGCATCATTAGTCAAAGCGGTTATTAATGCGTGGTCAGTGAAAAGCGTGCCTGAAAATATACAGACAGACACGTGCAATTAAGTTAAAACAAGATGTAAAAAAAGGCTCATTATATAAATGAGCCTTTTTTATATGATTTTTCTGAACATAGATTGAGGTAACTCAACATATATCCATAATTAAAGTATAAGAATTTTCTAATATGATTATACTTGAGATATAAATATATTAACGACTAGCTCCATAACGTTAACATTCAAATTAGCTAATTTATCACTATTTAGGTTTAGGCATTAGATGACAAAGAATTCTAATAATCCATCATCTCCATTTTCGCCGTTTTTCAGATCATTATTTTTTCCAACACTTGTCCTCATTATTGGCATGTTTTTATCCATTTGGGATCATCTTCAATTTCAAAAAGAAACCAACGATAATATTCAGGTTAAGCTAGATCAGCGCATTGAATACATCAGAGATGGTGTGGCTGAAAAATTTAATTTATATAAATATGGTTTAAAAGGTCTACGTGGCGCAATGGTAAGCGCTGGAGTACAGGACTTTGATTACCTCAAGATGCAAAATTACATTAACAGTCGTGAGCATGAAATTGAATTCCCTGGCGCGAGAGGATTTGGGGTATTAAAAAAAATACCACAAGCTGAAATAAAACAATTTGTGGCAGATGCAGCACGAGAGAGACCAGATAAACACTTTCAATTGAAGCAGTTAACTCAACATAATGATGATGTATTTATTCTGCAATATATAGAACCAGAGATAACCAATAAGCAGGCAATCGGGCTTGATATTGCATCAGAACCCACGCGGCATAAAGCGGCGATTAAATCGGCATTAAACAACAGTCCAACATTAACCGCACCAATAATATTAGTTGAAGAAGACCAAAGTAAACGCCAGGGTTTTTTATTATTATTGCCGGTTTACAGTCAGCACAAAATTCCTGAAATACCAGAACAACGTATGCAAGTTCTATATGGTTGGGTGTCGGCTGTCTTATCTATTGATGAAGTATTAACGTCATTCTCTGGACTTTCTAAAGACGTTAATTTGAAAATTTACGACGTAACGGAACAAAATGTCAGTGAATTTTTTTCATTTGGAAAAAATATATCTGAAGTGACACATCAATCTGAAACCACTATAGAGTTATTAGGTAGACATTGGATGTTTGAGTTATTGGTGGATGATTCTTATATTGAAACCTTAAATAACTCTGAGTTTAATGAGTCATTTTTTGCCATTATTATTATCACTTTATCTATAGTGCTTATAATTTACATCGTGCAACTTGTTTTTCAACGAAGAAGGTTAGTGATTGACAAAGGCATTGAACAAGAAAATATATTAAAACTAGCAAATCAGAATTTGGAACGTAAAGTCAATGAACGTACGTTAGAGATCACCAGATTAAGTTCGTTACAAAAAAGCATTCTAGAAGCCGCCAGTTATGCCATTATTGCGACGACAAATGAAGGCATGATAATGGCTTTCAACCCAGCCGCTGAAAAATTATTAGGTTATAAAGCGAGTGACGTAATTGGAAAAATAACACCAGCACAATTTCATATTGAACAAGAAGTGGTGATAAGGGCATTAGAATTAACAGAAGAGCTCGGGCAAGAAATTAAACCTAGTTTTGACGTATTTACGATCAGAGCTAGTTTAGGGTTGCCAGAATTGAACCGGTGGACTTATCGAACTAAAAGCGGTGATGAAATACCAGTAAATTTAAGCATTACCGCTCTGACAGATGGCAATAACCAGCAAATTGGATTTTTAGGCATAGCCTATGATCTTACTGAGCAAATTAAACAACAAACGGCATTAGCTAAAGCAAAAGAGATTGCAGAGAAAGCGAACCGCTCTAAATCAGAATTTTTAGCTAATATGAGCCATGAAATTCGAACTCCAATGAATGGATTATTTGGAACCTTACAATTATTAGAAAACAAAGCACTTGATGAGGAAGGAAAAAACTTATTAAGTAAAGCAATCTACTCGACTAAGTCATTAACGACCATCATTAACGATATTTTAGACTTCTCAAAGATTGAAGCTGGCAAGTTTGCACTTGAAATCATTCCATTTAGTTTAACTGAGTTAATCGATAACTTAGCGACTGGATTAGAAATTGAAGCTAATAATAAAAAGATAAATTTAGAGATAATCAATAACGTTGAAGATGACTACTGGTTTGGCGATCCAACTAGAATAAGCCAAATATTAATAAATATATTATCCAATGCCATTAAGTTTACTACTGAAGGGATAGTCAGCTTAGAAGTCATGCAAGATAAGGAGACAGAAGGCGTTGTATTCACAGTTATAGACACCGGTATTGGAATTAGTGATGAAGCGCTTCAGCGGCTGTTTGATCGGTTTGAGCAAGCGGATAACTCAACCACCAGAAAGTTTGGTGGCACTGGACTCGGCTTGGCTATCAGTGATTCTTTAGTAAAGTTAATGAATGGCAAAATAGGCGTTGAAAGCACATTGGGACTCGGTAGTAAATTTACCATTCATATACCATTAACCCATGCGAATGAAAGTCAAATAAACTCACCTAATGTAGTAATTGAAGCGTTAAATTTACAAGACAAAACCATTTTAGTTGCAGAAGATAATCCGATTAATCAGTTGGTTGTGGTTACTATGTTAAAACAAACTAACGCTAGAGTAGATGTGGTAGACAATGGTCAAAAGGCAATAGATTATTGTTTAGAAAATCGTCCAGATCTCATTTTAATGGACATTCAAATGCCAGAAGTTGATGGTGTAGAAGCATGCACTGAGATAAAAAGTAAAAATAAAGTTCAAAAAGTTGTGGCGCTAACCGCTAATGTATTTACCGAAGAGCGAATACAATATGAATTATTATTCGACGGCTATTTGGCTAAACCGATAGAAAAGCAGGCATTATATAAAATGTTGTCAACCCTATTAACCTAGTGGCGTTTAGCACATACAAAAAAAGCTCATTATATAAATGAGCCTTTTTTGTATATTAGGTATTACTTTGCTAATTCGTTTAATACTTCTAATACCACTTCATGATGGTCTTTAGTTTTAAACTTGTTAAAGAAATGCGTAATTGTGCCATCTTGGCCAATAAGGAAACTAAGGCGATGAATGCCATCGTACTCTTTGCCCATAAACTTTTTTAGCCCCCACACACCAAACTCATCAGCAACTTTGTGGTCTTCATCTGATAGAAGAGGGAAGTTTAACTCGTCTCTTTCCGTGAACTTAGTTAATCGTTTAACTGCATCAGGACTGATCCCCACGGCAACCGTATTTAATTGATCCAATTGCGTTTTTATGTCTCTTAGGTTTTGTGCTTGAACGGTACAACCTGGGGTCATCGCCTTTGGATAAAAATAAACGAGAACTTGTTTGGTTTTTAATGTTTGGGCTAAATCAAACAAGTCACCATTTTGGTTTTCAAGTTTAAACATTGGGGCTTTATCGCCTACGGAAAGAGTATTCATAATTTTCTAGCCTATTGATGGTTATATTTTTGTGTTCAAAATTGGTTTATTTGCTGAGCGTGTGATGATTGTTATTGCTCGATAGTGATTGGATTAAAAGAGCATGTCATGGCTAAATTTTTACATAAAGCTTCGCAGCCTGAAATCACGGTATCTAACAGTAATTCATCTGCCAAATCGATTCTAATTTCCGCCACTTGCCAATCTTTGCCGTCTTTTTGTGTTGCTTTTGATTTTAAACTACTGATACCTACTTTGTGTTCAGCAAAAAAGCTAGTGATCTGGCGAATGGTGCCTGAGCTGTCAGGACCATCAAATACCACCTGATATTGTGCTCTTTCTAAACCTTTGTGCGTGGTGGTACGTTTCATCATCGTCAGTAAATTAAGTGACATAGCTAATGGCGGTAATTGCACTTCTAATTTTGTTAATGAAGTATTGTCACCGGCAAGCAGCATGATCATGGTGAATTCGCTGCCAAAAATGGCCATTTTACTGTCAAGTATGTTGCATTTACATTGAGTTACTAAGCCCGTTAGTTGACTAACTAAGCCCGTTCTATCTTTACCTATAACAGTAAGTACTAAATGTTGGGTGGGAGTATTGGAAAACGCCTGGGTCATTATCTAAAAGTCACAGTATTGATTGTATTATATCGGGCAAGTTTAACATATAAGGATAAAAACACACCAGAAGGTTGAAAGACGCTTGTTTTGTTATCACTGCCTGAGTAACATAGCCGGCTTAATATCAGGAGGGATCATGTCGTCCACAGTAATTAATAATTTTTCAGGTTGTTTTGTCGCATTAATCACACCTATGTTCGAAAACGGTGATGTGGATTATATGGGCTTAAGAAAATTGGTTGATTGGCATATAGCCAGTGGTACGGATGGCTTGGTCATCTTAGGTACTACTGCAGAAACCGCCACATTAACAGAGCAAGAACAAGCTCTTATATTGGACGTTGCCATTGAACAAAATCAAAAACGCGTACCAATTATTGTTGGAAATGGTTCAAATTGCACCCGCTCTACGATTGAGAAAACTAAACAGTTAGATAAACTGGATATTGACGGCTATCTAACAGTAACACCTTATTATAATAAACCTAGCCAAAAGGGCATGGTTGAGCATTTTAAAGCCGTTGCTGGCGCCACGACAAAGCCAATCATTTTATATAACGTACCATCACGTACCGGTGTAGACTTATATAACAAAGCGGTTTTTGAATTAATGGAAGTTGAAAACATTGTTGGTATCAAAGACGCAACAGGCGATTTATCTCGTGTTACAGCGATGAAACAACAAGACCCTTCATTTTTATTATTCAGTGGCGATGACTTAACATCACAACATTATGTTTCTCTTGGTGGTGATGGCGTTATTTCGGTTACTGCCAATGTTGAACCAGAACTAATGCACAAAATGGTTAAGGCAAGTAAAGCGGATAACCAAAAAGAGGCTGAATTATATGATGAAAAACTTTGTTTATTGCATCGTGATTTATTTATTGAGCCAAATCCAGTACCCGCAAAGTGGGCGTTAAAAGAAAAAGGACTCATTTCTAGCGATATGGTTCGATTACCTTTGTTAACGATGGAACCAAATAACCATCAGACCATCAAACTAGCTCTACAACACGTAAATTAGTCATTCGGAGTACTAAGTGAATTTTATCAAATTAGCAGCTGTAACAGTTGTATTATCGTTTACCACAGCTTGTGTATCATTTTTTGATGAGCAAAAAAACGAGCTAACAGACCGAAAGTCTGCCTTGGTATTACCTGAAGGATTTAGTGATCCTAAAAAGAGTAAAGAATATGATTTACCCGTTGTTGAGTCTTCAGCCGATACAGACGGCGAAATGACATCACCAACCACGGTATTAGTTATTTTTGACGGGAGTTGGTTAGACGAGCAAGATACTCACCCTGCAAAAATTAAAGTAGAGAAACCAGAATTAGTAGAAAACTTTGCTAATTTCATCGACGAAGGTATTCAGTCTTTTGCAGAGCAAAATAATCTAACGTTAACAAAAAACGCTAACGGTTATCTCGTTGAGCAACTTATTGTTGAAGACGACGGTTATTGGTTTATAGAAGACTTAGTTGAAGTTGAACGTTTTTCTTACAACGTGGTTGTTAATTTAAACGAACAAGGTCGTAGCGGAGATGTAGCTATCGACATGTTAGATTACCAAAAAATAAGCCAAGACTTAGCGCCAAACCACGCAGTACGTTATAGAAAAGAAGCCTTAGCCGCAGAAACGTTAAACAACTTAATGTTGGAACTGGACTATATCTACCGTGTTAAATTGTTGAAAGAACGTGCGTCGTTAGATATCACCTTAGCGTTAGTTAAAAATGTTTCTGGTAATTACGTGATCAGATCACAACAAGACATTAAATATGTATGGTCACAAGTAGACGATATCATTGAAGAGCTTGGTTTTGATATTGAAGAGTCAGACAAAGACTTGCATATATTTGATGTTGTTTATAACAAAGCCAGCGACTCTATATGGCATCGTTTATTCTCATCAGATTACTCAGGTAAATTAGATATTGAGCCTGGTGAATATGAAGTGGCACTGACCACAAGTACCACAGGTGTGAATATCAGCTTCCGCTCTAAGAAAGGTACATTCTTAGACCAAGCAAGTATGGAACAACTATTCCAGTTAATGCTAGAAGTGGTAAAAGACGAAGAAGCTGAGCTTTAATTTCTAGAAAATTAACATAGTAAAATTAAGGCGCTCATTGAGCGCCTTTTTTGTTTCTGCTGTCATATGGTGGCTAAATATACATTCAGTTCAAATTGGGATCTTATTCGGATCTTTTGCTTGAAAATAAGCACTTTAGCCCTTATAAACAGCTTAATAACTATAATGAGTCATGAAGACATTCAGAGAGCCTATGCCTGCTTTAAATCGAATTATTTTAATCAATACCCACATGAGTGGCATCGTAGAATTAAAACTAAATGGTCACACCAATATTTGTGGCACAAATGCCTCTGGTAAAACAACATTACAACGGCTGATCCCTGTATTTTATGGTGAGTATCCAAGCCGAGTTGTGCCTGCTACTCGTGACAGTTTTGAGCGTTGGTATTTGCCAACAGAATGCAGTTACATCATTTATGAATATTTCAGAGACAATGACGAAACTTGCCAAGTGGTGTTAAGTTCAGGTGGCACAGGTGTTGATTTTCGATTGATCGCAAAAGGCTTTGATATTGAAGATTATGCCAAAGCTTCATTAACCGATGAACGTCATGTTATTCCACCAAAAGAATTAAGCCGCGACATTAAACGCCAAGGCATTATTTGTAGCCGCATATTAAATACCAAAGAATACAAAGCTATTATTCAAAATGATCGCAGCGTGTTATCCACCAATCGTGATTTACCGGGATTAGCGCGTTTATTTAGTTTGTGCGAACAAAACGCCAACTTACGCCATATAGAAAAACTAGCCAAAGCGGTGCATTCCAAAGAAGGCAAAATGGAAACCATTAAAGCTATGGTTGCCGCTATTTTGGAAGAAGACGGTGTACAGCCGGGCGAGACGAAACTTAGCCACAATAAAGTAGAAGAGTGGATACGTGAATGTAAATTAATTAAAGGCTTTGAAGATATTCGCCCTGAGTTCAGTAAATTAGAACAAGCTCATTTTGAGTACGGTGAAAACAATCAAAGATTGGCTCAGTTAAAACAACAATATTCGTTAGACCTTTCTAAAGTAGCGCAAACCATTGCAGAAAATGAAGCCTTGTTAGAAGAAGTGATCTTAACCATTAAGCAATCTGAAGCAACGTGGTCAGAACAAAGAGACAGCTTAAACCAAACCTTATCTTCAGCCAAAGCTGACAGTCGTAAACTAGAGTCTGAGTTAGACGCGGTAGAGCAGCAATACGATGATTGGCAAGACAAAAATATTGATGAGTTAAGTCAAAACCTTGAAAACTTACCGCGTTGGAAAAACGAACTTGAAACCAATGAGTCTCGTTACACCCTGTTAACGGAGAAACATCAAGATATTGAAGCCAGTTTTCACAAACGTAAAAGTGAAGTACAAGAACAACATAATCAAGAGTTAGAAGGGTATAACGAGCAAAAAGACGATGCCCGAGATCAACTCTCAAGCAAAAATGCAGAGCAACAAACGCAACTATTAAACACTCAACAAAAATATAAAGATCAAATAGCGGCGACTAATGTTGATTATCAGAATCAGCAACATGAATTAAAAAACCAGATCACCGAAATTAATACTTTGGCGAACAATGTAGGTTTCACCAATCAAGAACAAAACCAAGTGGACATCTTTGAACATACCATCAAAGAAGCCTCAAGCATTGAAGACAGTTGTCGTGACCGTTTACGCCAAGCCAATAACGAATTAAGCCAAGCTAAAACGGCTAGAGACAAAGCCAATAAAGAGCTTGAACAAACCCGTAAACAATTTGCAGAACAACAAATACGGGTAGAACAAACAGAGCAGTTATTGTACCCAGGTCAAAATACCTTATTGGAGTTTTTACGTCGTGAAAAGTCAGGTTGGGAGTTTGAGTTAGGTAAAGTTATTCATCCTGATTTATTAAAACGTACGGACTTACATCCAAGTTTAGCTAATGCGGATGACAAAAGTTTATTTGGTATTTTACTTGAGTTAGGCAGTGTTCCACAGCCGGATTATGCAGAGTCTGAACATGAACTGAAAAGTCGTTTGGAACAAGAGCAAGAAAAACTAAGCTATATTATTGCTGCACAAGACGTGGCCGAAGCTAAATTAGTTGAAACCAACAAAACCGTACGCAACGCAGAAATGCTGCAAACTAAGATCAGCACAGAGTTAAACAATGCGGAATTAAGCCGTAAACGAGCACAACAAGATAAAGACGATACGTTAAAAGAGTTTCATCAAGCTCTGCAAGAACGTAAACAAGGTTACACCAGTAAACTGGCTAAACTTAAGTCAGACAGTCAGAAGTTAACCTTGTTACAACAAGAAGCGATAGAAGAGCTACAAGACCAACAGCGCGAAGCTGAAATGGAGCTTAGTTCGCATTGGCAATTGGTGATCAACGACATTCAACAACAATTGGCGCAAGTGGAAACCCACATTGCACAATGTCGTAGTTCATTAAAACAAGAACTATCAAAATTGGATAACTGGTTAAAAGACGAGTTAGCTAACCGTGGTGTAGACGTTGATGTAATAGGACAGTTAAAGCGTGATATCACTAAGTTAAAACAAGACATTCAAGCAACTGAAAAGAACAGCCATTTTGTTGCCGAGTTTAAACATTGGTACAACACCTATTACATGGGTCATAAAGTTAAATGGCAAGAGCAACTGGCTGATGTGCGCAAACAAGTCAGTGACACCACCCGTGAATTAGAGAAACAACAAACCACCTATAAACAAAATGTTGAATTAGCTAAATCAAAACAAGTTCGATTTGAGAAAAGCTTAAAAGAAGCCAACGAACACGAATTTGAATTAACTAACATTAGTAAGCAGTTAGCAAAAATAAAACTGCCAACGGCTGAAGTGAACCAAGACAACAGCTCTATCTCGCAACGTATTAATGAAGGTCAAACACGTTTAGCAAAACGCGAAGAATTAACCGCCGACATTAAAGCGTATGTAGAACACTTTGACCAAAAGATTGCAGCGCAATCAGGAACTGGTTTTTACGATACATGGGAACACAGCCGTGCCGAGTGCTCTGTGGTTAACGAACAAGGCATACGTTCACTGGATCATATTCGTTTGGTTGGTCATTTGGACCGTTTCATTAATGAATTAGTCCCTCAACGTGTCAACGGTATCCGTGAACAAGGTCGTATATTTGGTTTAGCCTTGTCTGAATACTATAAATTGTTAAAAGACATAGAAGGGCACATAGGTGGCCAAAGTAAGCGCATCAGTAAAGAAGTTGATGAAGAGCTGTTTTTAGATGGCGTGTCTGAGTCTGCGGTTAAAATTCGTTCTAAAATTAGTGAGCTTGAATTCTGGCCAGAACTTCAACAGTTTAACCAATTGTATACTGACTGGATCAGTGAAGGTGCCCATGATTTACCGGGGGACGATTACGCCTACAGCATGCGCCGTGTGATGGATATTTTAGGTCGTTCTGCGTTAACTGGGGGCATTAGTAAGTTATTGGATATAGAACTGCATATCAAAGAAGGCAACAGCGACTTAGTTATCCGTACAGACAGACAATTAAACGAGTCTTCAAGTCACGGTATGGCGTACCTTATTTTATGTAAATTCTTATTGGCCTTTACCCGCTTATTACGTGGTAACAGCAAAACAGTTATCCATTGGCCAATTGATGAATTAGGCACGTTACATCAGAGTAACATCAAAAAGATATTTGATGCCTGTCAGAATAACAATATCCATGTTGTTGGTGCGTTCCCAAATCCAGAGTCAGAAGTTTTGACCTTATTTGAAAACCGCTACTTAATAGATAAAAACAAAAAACAATTACAAGTAGTTCAACCTAAAGTGAGCGCGATTACTAAGTTGTTAAAATCCAAAAGCTCTGGTGCAGAAAGCACTGATGCCAAACAAGTTGATACAACACAAGGAGCAGGCGCATGATCACAGAACAAGGTCGCGTATTAGAGTTATTGTTGTCGGGTCAATTTGTTTGCGCCACTACCGACGAAGATGCATTTCGTTATTTGCAGTCCAGTGTTAATAGAGAGCTGGTGGATCAACAATTAAATGTGCTTAACCGCCATCTATCCAGTGCCGCTGACGGAGAAGTGTATTTCTGTTCTTATCAGTCCATTGGTGAAACCGAGCGTAAGGTATTGGCAACGCAATTTAACGACATATCAAGCCACTTATTACCTTTGATTGAATGGTTATTGTTAGTGCAAGAAACCATGGGCACAGACGTACCGTTAACCCAAGGCACGTTAATACGTTTACAAGAAGTGCAAACCGTTGTTGAAGACACACCGGCTTATGCTGAGCAGCTTGGTAAAATATCTCGATATGCCATGTTTGGTTCAAAAGCCAACGAGTTAGATTCGCAGCTTAAACTCATCTTTAAACGTTTGGTTGAGTTAGGTTATTTGGTTCGTCCCAATATGGATAAACAAATTTACTGTGCCACCGGCAAGATTGATTATTTATTTGATGTACTTAAGTTTATTGACGAGACAGAAAACTTGTCGTTATCTGAACGTGCTGAAGACTCTATAAACCAATCAAGTTTATTGTAGGCAACCATGAATATTAACTTAAATAAGTCAGGGGTTAGCTTACTTAACGCGCTGAGTAATCATTCAGAATTGATCATGCAGGCGTATTTTAGTGGCAGTGTAAACGAAGCTGAATATTCACCCAACATCATACAAAGCTTAATTGATTTAAAAGTATTATGGCGACCAGAGTCGGATGTGCAATTACGTTTGCGCCCGTCACTTAGAACCTTGTTAGAAGAAAGTCTACAAGATGAAAGCAATCGTCAGATTGATGCCAATATAGGTAACTTATTAGCCACATTAACCACCCAAGCGGAACATTACAAAGAAGCCTTGGCACATCAAAAATATAATGAATCCCAAGCGCATTTGTCCGACTTAACAGAACATGTGTATACGTTAACGGAAACCTTATCCACTAACGTTCGTTTGTTATGGTCGCGTATAAGCAATGAGTTTGGTTATGTTAGTTCGGTGGATGCAAAAATCCGTGAAAACGAATTAGCACAAACCCAAGTGACCGACATGTTAAATCAATTATCTATGTTCCACTTTGATACGTTAAGCCAGTTGGCTGGTAGTCACAGAGAGTTACGTCATTTATTGGTGATAACCTTACAGTCAGCCTTTGCAACCAGCACTCAAGAGCTGAGCTTAGTGCAAAGTAAGTTACTTGAACTGTTAGGTCGATTTAGAGAATTTAAAGGCCGTACCCGTTTGCTTAAAGGCTTTATGTTACACATGGAGCAAAAACCAGACTTTACGCCCGTTAATTATTCTACTTTATCTCAAGTACCAAACTTGTTTAACCGTGCAGATGGTATTATTAAAGCCGCAGCGCCAGATATACATAATGTTGAACATGAATTTGAATTAACCTCTTTGGTTAATAACTTACGCAGCGTTAATCGATTATGGCAAGGTAAACTTAACCGTGAAGTGGCCAATCCGTTAATTCTAGAACAAGAAACGTCGGTGTCATTAGAAGAAGACTTGTTAAAAAATGCAGTTGAAAATTACTTTTGTGAAGTGATTGATTCGGGACAAAATACCCGAGCATTGGATTATTACAACAAACACGATTTAACCTTTGATCAAGAAGTGTGGATTTATCAAGTTCTTGGTGCATTCCAAGGATTACCCGACAGCGAACGCCAGTACTTTGATATCGATTTAGAAGGTGTGCCGCACCAAGTGTTTGATGGTAACTTTATCATTCAAGACATTGAATTAGGCTTGCGCTAGCAATGAACATATCAGGATAGCACCATTCAAAATAAAATTAATTACATAGGAATACCCATGAATCCAATTATCCAAATATTAAAAGAATTTAATGTAAGCCAAGAGCAAATTAACGACTTGTTTAAAACATTAACAGAAAACCCAATGGCCGCGATGATGACCATTCAGCAGTTGGGTATTCCACCAGAAAAGCTGCAATCGTTAATGGGCCTAGTCATGACCAATCCAGGGCTGATAAAAGAAGCCGTTGACGAGTTAGGTTTAGATTTTTCAAAAGTAGAACAAGCAAAAGAAACATTAAATAACGGGCAATAAGCGAGATAAGAGTTGCGAGATAAAAGCTGCGAGAGCCGAGTTTCGAGCTGCGAGTTTCGAGTTAATAGCTAAGCCGTTGGCAGTTCATTGCTAACGGCAATTCACCTTATTATTAACCATTTATACTGTTAATTTATGAGCTACCTGTTTAAGAGCTACCAATTTACGAGCTTAGTATGCGCCTAGATAAATTCATCTGTAAAAGTACCAAGTTTACGCGTGCAGAAGCTAGAGCGGCTATTAGTGACGGGCGGGTAAAAGTAAATGGTTGGTACGACTGTCACGAAGCCACTCAAGTGCATGAAAACAATGTCATGACCTTAGATGGCGAAATACTGCAAGCCCGTGCGTCACGTTATTTAATGTTGCATAAACCGGCAGAGTTTGTCAGTTCAAATGTCAGTGGCCGTTATCCGTCTTTATTTAACAATTTAACCCGTGATGATAACAATTTAGGCATACAAGATATTGAAAATTTACATATAGCAGGGCGCTTGGATGCAGATACCACAGGGTTAGTCTTGATCACAGATGATGGCCGTTGGTCTTTTAATGTCATATCCCCAGCGCGTGAATGTGAAAAAGTATACAGAGTCAATTTAAGAGATCCAATAACAGAAGACGCCATCAAACAGTTAGTCAACGGCGTACTTTTAAGAGGCACTGAACAACCCACACTGCCTGCCAAACTAACCGTAGTGAATGAAAAAGAAGTATTGCTCACCATCACCGAGGGTAAATACCACCAAGTAAAACGTATGTTTGGTGCGGTACGCAACAAAGTTGTGGCATTACACCGTGAAAAAATTGGGCCGTTAAGTTTAGATGTGCCATTGGGACAATGGCGCTATTTAACGGCAGAAGAGGTTGCTTATTTTTATGATGAGTAGAAGCAGCTATAAGCCTTAACTTTAGCTGACACGACTCATAAGTAATGTTTATTAAGGCTTTTTATTTGTTGCCGTTTATTAGGGATGATTTTACCGATTGTTCTGTTATCACCACATAAATGCCGATATTTTTCTATTAAACAAATAGTCACTAAATACTCTCGTTGCAGGCGTATTTTGTTTCATAGCGGCACCAAAACAAACGTGCATTGGTAATAAATGTTCTTCTCTGGCATGACATGCACGGGCTGAGGGCGCTTGCTCCCATTGAATTAAATCTTGTTTAGATTGCTCCATGTCATTAGCGGTTAATGTTTCATTGAGCCAATTATCAAACTCTATGCTCTCTTCTAAGGAGCCTCTAAAGTTATGGAATGACATTCCCGAGCCAACAATCAACACGCCTTGTTCTCTAAGTGTTGATAACGCTTCACCAATCTTGATATGTTCTTTAGGATTTAAAGAGCGTAACAAAGACATTTGAACCACTGGTATATCTGCATTTGGATACATCAACATTAATGGAACAAAAGTACCGTGATCATAGCCTCTATTCATGTCTAAGTTAGACTTAATACCCTTAGCTTTAAATAAGTCAGCAATTTGATTTGCAACCTTAGGCTCACCAGATGCAGGATATTGATATTGGTAAGTCTCTTGCGGAAAACCGCCATAATCATAAATCATACCTGGCTGAGGCGATGATGAAATACTAACATTGTGAGATTCCCAATGTGCCGTGATCATTAAGATCACTTTTGGAGTTTCAATGTTGTTATGGATTTGGCTTAAATACGCAATCAATTCTTTGTGATCTGCATCTCCAAGAAGCGGCATAGGGCCGCCTCCATGGGGAATGTATATAACAGGCATCAAAGCAGATTGAGCTTGATTTGATGTGTTTATATTCATTCTATTATTTGTTCCTTACGGCGATTAACGATTATATTAACTAATAGTATAGCTAAAACAATAGCTGGTACTGCGTTAGCTGCACCGTCATAAACTAAGTGGAAGTAAATTGCACCGCCCATAATAGCGACTAACCCCGAAGCTGCATAAAGACTGAACTTTTTAAACCAAACCCCTATAGAGCCTGCAAATTCACTGGCACCAATAAAGTAACCAAACCAAACCGGTAAACCCATAGCGGCAAATGACATATGCATTTGTTCAACACCGGCTAATTTAGCTATTCCAGCTGCGGCAAAAGCAAATGTAACTAAACCTAATGAACCGTACATTGCATATTTTTTAATTTTACTCATGTTATTACTCCAGTATATTTAAGTTAGATAAACCAAGTGTTGGCTTAATCAGTGGAGGAATATTAATGGGAGTAGAGGTAAATAAATATTGAATGTTTTTGTATAAGATGTAAATTAAAAGTTTACATCTTGGAGGGGCCAATGAAACTTGATCAACTTACTATGTTTGTTAGCGTAGCAGAGCTAGGTACATTGAGCTTAGCTAGTGCAAAGTTACACAAAACACAACCGGCAATTAGCCAGAGCATACGACAGTTAGAGTCGTCTTTTAATCTATCTTTATTTAACCGAACAGGCTATCGTTTAGAGCTGACAGACGCCGGAAATGTATTGTATCAAAAGGCAATCCACCTTTTAGACGAAGCGACCGCATTACAGCAAGTGGCAGAAAATATAGCTCTAGGTAATGAGATCAGTATTACCATTGCAATCGAAGCTTCGTTTAATTTAAAAGGCATTTTGCCACTATTGGAAAATGTGCAGGCGCAGTTTCCAGATACTCAAATCATTATTAAACAAGAGTATCTAACTGGCGCTATTGACGCGATAAATAATCAAGATGCCACTTTGTGCATCAGTCCGCAGTCTCATATTATGCAAGTTGACTCTCAAACAGAAGGGCACTTTTTAACTAAAGGAACTTTATTAAATGTAGCCTCACCGAGATTAATTAGCAGACACCCTAATCTAACAACACGAAAAGAGTTGTTAAATGAATATCAAATCATTGTACAAGACTCAGGTACAGGTTCTAAAAATAAAGAGTGGGGTGTGCAAGAGGGTCAACGTAGGTGGTATGTAAATGACTTCTCGACTAAAAAAATGTTAATAGAAAGTGCAATGGGCTGGGGCAAACTGCCAGATTATATTGCCGAGCAAAGTTTGAAAGATGGAAGACTGGTGTTATTAAAATTAACGGACGCCCGCAACGAAGTTCAGATGGAATATCACATAATGAAAAATAAATCTAAAACGTTAGGGCCGGTAGCCCAGGCTGTTTGGCAGCAATTTAAACACTATACTTTTAATCGTTTTTAAAACCTCTCTTTGCCATAAAATTCAAAGGTTATGAAATCATATAAGGACCTTTTGCTAAAACAAATAACAAGGCCACCCACCACAATAAAAAAATAACAAGATAAATAACAAGATAAATTACAAGGCCACCCACCTCAATTTGACTGACAAATAACAAGGCCACCCACTTCAATTTGACAGTTACTTAAACTGAAAATAACAAGGCCACCCACCTCAATTTGACAGTTAGTTAAACTGCACTAGACTTGCTTGTACCTATATTGGTACAGTGAGTATTTTGTTATGCCTAGACCCAGAGAATTTCAAATTAGCTTATCGGATACGCCGTATGAAATCGACTGAGAAATAACAAGGCCACCCACTTCAATTTGACAGTTAGTGAAATAACAAGGCCACCCACCTAAATTTGACAGTTATTTAAACTGCACTAGACTCACTTGTACCTATATTGATACATTGAGTGTTTACTTATGCCTAGACCCAGAGAATTTCAAATTAGCTTATCGGATACGCCGTATTATCATTGTATCTCTCGTTGTGTTCGTAGGGCATTTTTATGTGGAGAAGATAAACAAACCCATCAATCTTATGAGAAATAACAAGGCCACCCACCTCAATTTGACAGTTACTTAAACTGCACTAGACTTGGTTGTACCTATATTGATACATTGAGTGTTTACTTATGCCTAGACCCAGAGAATTTCAAATTAGCTTATCGGATACGCCGTATTATCATTGTATTTCAAGGTGTGTTCGTAGGGCATTTTTATGTGGAGAAGATAAACAAACCCATCAATCTTATGAGCACAGAAGACAATGGGTAGAAGATAAGCTGTTATTTCTCCCTCAAATATTTGCTATTGAAGTCTGGGCTGATGCAGTCATGAGTCTGTCTCTTA
>NZ_JAHKPJ010000001.1:0-2930 GCF_018860345.1 Psychrosphaera sp. F3M07
TTAAGAGTGATCAGTGTTTTTAACTTGACGTGGGGAGTAATACCAACGCCTCATTAAGAGGCAAATAATTGTTGGCTAAAATAAGCGACGCAGGAGCAAAAGCCAACTGTTATTTGTCCTGCTTTAATGACTTGATACTTATAGAGCCTCCTCCCAAATCTCAGCCAACGGCTAAGATTTGAGGTGACCAAACCAAAATGGAGAAGACTCATGAACTTTTACAATAACACGCATCAACATTATTGTGGCATCGATTTACATGCTAGAAGCCTCTATGTTTGCATATTAGATACTCACGGTGCAACCGTATTACACAAAGAAATTAAATCCAATCCTGAACAATTACTTGAACTCATTTCTCCCTATTTAGATGACTTAGTTATCGGGGTTGAATGTATGCACTGTTGGTATTGGGTCTCTGATTTTTGTGAAGACCATGGCATTAAATTCATTCTAGGCCACGCGCTTTATATGAAAGCTATTCACGGAGGTAAAGCCAAAAACGACCGTATTGATTCATACAAAATTGCGACGCTTATGAGAGGTGGAAACTTTCCTGTCGCTTACGTTTATCCAAAACACATGAGAGCGACTCGCGATCTATTACGCCGTAGAACGGGTATTGTTCGTCACGGTGCCGACTTAAAAGCCCATGTGGTTAATACAACTAGCCAATACAACTTACCGCCTAACAACGTTAACTTAAAAAATGTTTCGGCCAGAGAAAGCCTTAAACATACTTTTAAAGATGAAGTTGCTCAACGCAATATTGATTTAGACATGGCGTTATTGGAGTGTTATCACCGAGAATTAAGCAAAGTAGAATGGTTTATAGAGAAGCAAGCTAAACAACACGAACCCGCTTACTTAGCGGTATTAAGAACCGTACCGGGTATTGGCCAAATATTAGGGTTAACCATTTTATATGAGATTGGAAACATCAATCGTTTTGATACCGTTCAGCATTTTGCTTCTTATTGCCGACTCGTTAAATGCAAAGCAGAGTCCGCTGGGAAAACCTACGGTACTCAAGGCAATAAAATTGGTAACGCGCATTTGAAGTGGGCATTTTCAGAAGCCGCCGTGTTGTATTTACGCGGTAATAGCAAAGGCCAAAAGTACTTACAAAAACTACAACGACGCATGAACAAAGCAAAGGCTTTATCTGCCCTTGCCCATAAATTAGGTCGTGCTGTGTATTTCATGTTGAGGAATAAAACTGTGTTTGATGAACAACGATTTTTACCGAGTTAGCCACGCATTGAGGTGAGCTACGACGTCTAACTGGATGGCTTATTAATTTCACTAATTTCTATGTTTGTTAACTGATGAAAAATCCTTTGATAGAAATTTGAGTTGATACAAACCAGACCGCTTGATTAGACACCTCATTGGCGTGCATTAATGCCATTAAGAAGTGAACTTACACCTTGGTTGAGTCTGAAACTAACTGGCGCTTTGCAGCCAGACTCTTGAATAGTACCTGCCGAGGTTAACCGATAAATGTCTAGTGCCCCAAACTACTGAATGGATGCAACAAGTCTGGCAGCGGGTAAACCGTAATAAGAGAGCCTCTATATGTGTTTGCTGTAAGTTTACTTAACTGCGATACAAAGACGAACGAAGTAGGATTACTTTTTAATGGCTTTGACAATTGACCGTAAAGTACGGTCAAAAGATCACTATTGCCTATTGACGGCGAGAAGGCTCATATGTGTTAGCTTTTGATATTAACCACTCTTGAATATAAAAATGCTCTTTGTTCCCTATTATGTTCATCCCTGGGTGACTACGATTATCTATTTTAAATACAGAAACATTATTATTTGATAAAGATTTAAAATAAGCAAAAGGTGCAACAGGATCGTTAGTTGACGCAAGAATCATAACGGGAGTATTCACCCCCGATAACATTGGCTTAATGTCTGTTTGCTCAACAGATACATTTGCGTTATCTAAAGCTTTAATCGCACTTTGACGTATAGTTTTTTCCGAAAACAACATTGATATTATAGGAGAATAACTTAAAGCATAATTAACGGTAGCTTTATCAAATATAGTCATTGGAGCCTGAAGAATAACACCTGAAATATTATCATTCTCTTTCGCTAAATAAGAGGCTGCAACAGCCCCCATAGAGTTTCCTAAAACATAGAGTGGATATTCTATATCAGCATTATTCTTTAGTAACTCATTAATGATTTGAGCACTTTTTACGCCAAAACTAATTTTGCCACTTGAATCACCATGACCGAGTAAATCTGGAGCAATCACGTTAAAACCAAGGAACCGAAAATAGAGAGCTGAATTTGCCATAAATTCTTTCGATGCTCTAAACCCATGAACCAATACAATAGTTCCCTTGAAAATATTAGGTAGTTCTTTTTTTGTTAATTCCAAATGAATATTTTCAGTTTTTTTATTCACATCAATTGCTACATCGTAGCGCAAAAAACGTTTGTCGTTAAGAGGTTTTGCTTTAAGGTAACTAATACAATTAGAATGCTTCTCTGAGCAATATTCTGATTTTACATAACCTTGCTGAAATAATGCCTTATCACTGGCAATATTTTCATATCCATAGCTTTGCTGGCTTGAAATATAATTAGAAATCAAACTGGAACAACCACTGATACACATAGTTAATACTAATATTGAATACTTAAAAAAATTCATAAGTGATTTAATTGACAACATCCCTGAAAAAGCTAACAACTTAATATCGACCCAATGGGTCGTTTTTCTACCGCACATCGCGGTCTTTTTAATCCTACCTATGCTAATAAAAAATATCTATTTGTTTTCTACATCATGTACATACAAAATTTCAGCTTTACCATAAATCTGACATAAACGACCCATTGGGTCGTATGCCTGACTATGGGGGAACTAGCATATAAAGCTCTCGTGTTTTGCTTTTGCTTTTGCTT
>NZ_JAHKPJ010000001.1:3111-66343 GCF_018860345.1 Psychrosphaera sp. F3M07
TTTGCTTTTAAGTCTCCATCACAAAATCACTTAGTTAAATATTAATTTTTATAAAATACGAAGCATGGATGCTGAGCAAGGGCTTTTTCATGGACGAAAGTTAAGCCCGTTTTTATAAACAAAAATAACTATTTAATGAAGTATTAGATTTTGTTTGGAAGCGGCCTTTTTGGGTTACGTTTTTGGGCTGTTGCAAAAAGGTCACTCGCCGAGGGGCGAAACCTTTGTTATAGAAGTTACTGGGTTAAAAAAGACTAATCAAAACGAGTGTGTAAAACAAATCAGCCCTTAAAAGGCTACCAGCCTTTTAGGAAAAAAGAGACCAAAACTCACCCCCTCCCCCGAATGTACTCCTCCTGACTCGGATTATCAGGAATTAACCGACTGCCAATCAAACTTAATACCGCAAAGCCAGTGCCCACAAAGAAGACTAATGTATGTGAATACAACCAAACAAAACCTAACAATACTGGAATAATAACCGCAGCAATGTGGTTAATAGTAAAACTCACCGATGCAGTAGCAGCGATGTCTTTATGATCGGCAATCTTTTGAAAATAAGTTTTAATCGCAATGGCTAAAGCAAAAAACATATGGTCAATAATGTATAACCCTGCGGCTATTTCCGCATTTTCAACAAACGCATAACCGGTAAAAACAAATATCAAACCTACGTATTCAAAGGTTAACGCTTTACGCTCCCCAATTTTTCCAACCCACTTGCCTATTTGGGCAGCAAATAACAGATTAAAAATGTAGTTAACACCAAACAAGATGCTAATTTCGCCTACACTATAACCAAACTGCTCCACCATCATAAATCCGGCAAACACCACAAATATTTGTCTACGTGCTCCGCTCAAAAAGGTTAATAAGTAGTACAGCCAATAACGTTTTCTTAACAAGAATTTTTTATGTTGCACATGAGGTTGTTCAAACTGTGGAAAGTGCCACGCCATCCATAATACCACGATAAAACCTAATACGCCGGCAATTAAATACGTGGTTTTATAACTTACGGTAAACTGCTCCATTAATATCCAAATCCCCGCAAACGCTAATATTGAGGCAAAGGATTTCACTGCCAGTTGTTTCCCCATAAAATGCGCGGTTTGTTTTTTATCTAGCCACTGTAAGGTTAAACTCTGTTGTATGGTTTCGTAATAATGGAAACCCACAGACATAATGAACGTCGTAATAAATAAGCCGTATACCGAGGGGAAATACCCCGTAAGCGCAACACCTATGCTTAATAAGCCAAGTGATAAAATCGCAAACTTTTGCTCTTTGATCACAATCAATATGTAAATAGCGGTAAAAGCCAAAAAGCCAGGGATCTCACGAATGGACTGCAACATGCCAATTTCAGCACCGGTAAAGGCCGCTTTTTCTACCACAAAGTTATTGAGTAAAGTCATCCAAACCTGAAAAACAAACGGCATAATAAACGCCATTACTAATAAAAACAGTTGAGGTTGGGTTGTGTTTTTTAACACTTGCTGAATTTTATTCATGGTGAAATTGAGTCTTCTAAGTAATTTACAGCTTGGTAAACAGTAGCAACAGAGTGTGACACACATTTGGTGAAAACACTGAGATAATCATCAACAAAAAAGCCGCTTAGCTATTACATAGAGCTAGGCGGCTTAGTTCACAAAAGATGTATTGTTTAAGGTTTATGCAAACGCATCTTGTAGTGGTGGAACAACTTGTTTTTTGCGACTTAATACACCGTCTACCCAAACTTTATTGTCAGCCAGTTTAACGTCATATGCTTTCTCAATGATAGAAGCGTCATCACTAACAACTAAAAACTCAGAACCTTCTTTCATTATGTCCGTTAACAATAAGATAACACTGTGACGGTTGCCTTCTTGTTTCAACTTAATAATATCCGCTTCTAAATCCGCTTTCATTTCGTCAAAAATAGCTAGGTCGATAACTTCAAGCTGACCAATACCAACTAAGTTACCGTTCATATTAAAGTCTTTAAAGTCACGTAGTACTAAGTCACGAGCTGGCGTGCCTTCAACGGCCGATTTAACTTTAAACATGTCCATACCCAACTCTAATGGGTCAGAAATACCAGCGATTTCAGCTAATGCTTCAACACACTTGATATCAGCGGTAGTACACGTTGGTGACTTATAAAGAACCGTGTCACTTAAGATGGCACACATCATGGCACCAGCGATGTCTTTTGGAATTTCAACATCATGAAAGTCATACATCATTTTGATGATGGTATTTGTACAACCAACCGGACGTACCCAAATTTCTAACGGAGTAGATGTCGTAATATCGCCAAGTTTATGATGGTCGATAATGCCCAAAATAGTTGCGTCATCAATGTCATCCGGCCCTTGAACGCGATCTGAATGGTCAACAATATAAAGGTTTTCGCCAGCATAGCTGGTTTTTAATTCTGGCTGCTCAAAACCAAACTTATCTAAGATAAATAACGTCTCTGGCGATAACTCACCCAAACGAGCAGGAACAGTAGGCTCACCTAAAGTTGTTTTTAAATAAGACAAGGCAATTGCTGAGCAAATTGAATCTGAATCTGGGATCTTATGACCCACTACATAATTTGGCATTTCACACCCTTAAAATTAAACGTTGCACCAGAAACTAGTGCCAATAAACTAATGGCGCGAATTATAAACAATTTTTATCAAAATTCGAGCCTTGAATGGAAGTAATAACCTAATCAATTCCGCTATTGTGTAATTTAATTACAAACAAAGTTTAACTTATGCCAATATCGGCTTTATTTTTTCTGTTTTAATCATTAAGTTAACACCCTAGAATTATATCCATTTGGCACAACATGAATCTCGACAATAAATTAACCCTGACTATTTCCTGCCCAGACCGCGTTGGTCTTGTTGCTGCAGTGAGCCAATTTTTAGCAAAAAATAATGTTTCTATCTTAGATGCCAATCATCACACCGACAGCGAAACCCAGTGGTTTTTTATGCGCCACGAAATGTTATTTGATCCAGAAGTGATCAGCTTTGAAGATCTAAATAAAGAATTTGCTTTTATCGCAGACCACTTCCAAATGAAGTGGGCAATCACACCTAAAAAAATAAAAAACAAAGTGGTGTTATTAGCCAGTAAAGAGTCTCACTGTTTAACTGACATTTTGCACCGGTGGCATGAACAAGAGTTAGATTGTGAAATTGTAGCGGTAATTGCAAATCATAAAGAAATGGAAAAGTACGCAAACTGGTATCAATTACCGTTTCATCATATTGATTTTAAAACCGACAAATCTGCGGCTTTTACACAACTTGAACAAGTAATAGAACAATATAACACCGACACCATAGTGTTAGCGCGTTTTATGCAGATATTCCCTGACGCTCTATGTCAAAAATTCAAACACCAAGTAATCAATATACACCATAGTTTTTTACCTTCATTTGTTGGTGCAAAACCCTACCATCAAGCCTATGAGCGCGGTGTAAAACTAATTGGCGCTACCTGCCACTACGTCACAGCAGACTTAGATGCAGGGCCTATTATTGAGCAAGAGATCTCGCGAATTAGCCACAGTGATTCAGTGCAAGACATGGTGCGAAAAGGTAAAGAATGTGAGAAGTCGGCACTTGCCAGAGGGTTAAGATACCATCTTGAGCACCGAGTGATGGTACAAGGCAACAAGACGGTGATCTTCGCTGATTAACCATGTATTGATTAGATCTTGTATTGGTTAGATCTTGTGGATTAGTCCATATTCATTTTCTAGCCATCAATAAAAAACGGGTAAACCTTGTTTACCCGTTAATCTCTAACACTATCGATTTGACTTATTTAGCTTTTTTAGCTGAAACCCAAAGTTTGATATGACCTTTAACGACCACAACATCGTTATCGTCATAGGCATTTATCTCAACGAACACGTCCCCTTCTTGCCAATGATTGTCTGGTAATACCGCAACACAACGAATGTTAGAATCAGCCTTAGCAGTGTAATCAACTTGCATGCCCTTTGGGATCCAACGTAAGTGTTTCGGAATTGATGCTTCGGCCATAAAACCCATCGCCATTTCTAAACCATTACAAATAGCGATTACGTGCACAGTACCAATGTGATTTTCCACTGCACGTTTCTTCTTAATCAAACAATGACATTCACCTGGTACTAATTTACTAATAACCGGAGACACCGTTTTAAAGTAAGGAGCTTTACGAGCGGCAAACATTGAAAACATTTTATTACCCAAAGGTAACTTGGTTAATTTGTTATATAATTTTAAAACGTAGTTTTGGCTCATGCGCGGGTACCCTGTTTAATATCGCTCTTTTATTTATGCCACCAAATTAACACATCCGACCAGACAAACTCAAACGGTTTATCCTTGTTATTCAATTTAGCTTAAAACATAAAAAAACGCTCAAATAGACAACCTATATGAGCGCTTTATTTACGACCTAAAACACCTTATTGATTATGGTAGTCTAGGCAAATTTTAACTTCTTGTTTAGAGCCTAAAATAACAGGGACTCGTTGATGCAATTCTGTTGGTTGAATATCTAATATATTTTGTTCACCGGTCGATACTAAGCCACCAGCTTGTTCAATCAATAAACCCATAGGATTCGCTTCATATAACAATCTTAGTTTATTTGGTTTGCTTAAGTCGTCGGTGTGAGCTGGATAAGTAAATAAACCACCTCGACATAAAATTCTGTGTACATCACCTACCATGCAAGCCACCCAGCGCATATTAAAGTTTTTACCTCTAATCCCGCCTTTGCCATCCAAAATATCGCGAATATAACGTTGCATTGGGATTTGCCACTTGTGCTGATTAGAGGCGTTAATCGCAAACTCTTGCGTTTCTTCAGGTACTTCAATGCGTTCTTGTGTTAACAAGAACGATCCATGGGTTTTATCTAGTGTATAAAACTTCACACCTTTCCCGGTGGTTAACGCCAAGATAGTCGATGGGCCATACATTACATACCCAGACGCAACTTGATTACGTCCCGGCTGTAAAAAGTCAGATTCGGTGATGGCATCACCGGCTAATTTTTCATCCGGCACGGGTAAGATAGAGAAGATAGTACCAGTTAAACTGTTTACGTCTATATTTGAGCTGCCATCCAATGGATCAAACGCAACTAAGAAACGTCCCCCGTGCACACCTTCTACAATAAAGTCTTCTTCTTCTGATGCGATTGCTCTGACAAAACCAGACTCAAGTAACATGTCTTTTAATAATTGATTGGATAATACATCGAGTTTTTTCTGGGTCTCACCTTGAATATTCTCATCTAACGTTGAGCCTAAAACACCCGCTAGATCAGCTTGGCCTACCCGGAATGAAATATCTTTACATGCAGCCAAAATTGTACGAATTAACGAAATTAAATCGAGTTCTACACCATCTTCACGTAATACCGGAGCTAATCTACGCATAACTTAACGTCACCTTTTTTATTAATTGGAGAATAATTATAAATAATGTTTAGGCGCTTACTTTACAGTATTCAAGATGCTTTTGCATGTGCATAAGTTGAACAAACTGAAAACTTTCATAGTGAATTACATAATAAATTGTTTACAGTTAGTCACTGTTTACTTTGATGAAATACTAATTTTGCGGTATGAACAACCATAAATCACTATTCCCATAAACCGGCTAATCAGGCACACTTAAAATACGATTAAAGGTAATTAACAATTTACCGCACATTGCAAAAAATGGAGTACCAAGATGGTGACTGCGATTAAGTTTTTCGGATTCATTTTGCTTTTAGTATCAGGCCAATTAATGGCAAAAGATATCACTAGCTTTACTAAAGGCATGAAAGAAGGAAAAGGATTTTTTACTTTTTATTATGATGAAAACAAGGATAAAGTTTACTTAGACGTAGATAAATTATCACAACCATTTTTATTCCAAAGCTCTATGCCTCAAGGGATAGGTTCCAATGACATTGGACTTGATAGAGGCCAATTGGGCGATACTCGTATTGTGCAATTTGAGCGTTATGGCAATAAGGTGTTATTAAATCAACTAAATACCTATTACCAAGCTAAATCCCAAAATGCGGCAGAAAGGCAAAGTGTTAAAGAAGCCTTTGCAGAGTCGGTAATTCAAGGTTTTACCATTGTTAGCCAAGATGACGATTCGGTACTAATTGATTACACGTCATTTCTATTAAGTGACATACACGGTATTAGTCGTAGTTTAGCGGCCGGTAAACAAGGTAACTTTTCGTTAGACAGTTCACGTAGCGCTGTCTTCATGCCTCGCAGCAAAGCATTCCCAAAAAATACAGAGTTGGAGTCCGTCGTCAGCTTTAAAGGCAGTTCACCAGGTAAACATGTCAAAAGTGTTGCGCCTGATCCATATAATATTACCGTGCATTTACACCACTCGCTGATTGAACTTCCAGATGATAATTATCAACCAAGAGCGTTCCACCCTTATTCAGGATTTTGGAGTGTAGAAACCAAAGATTACGCAGTGAGTCTAGATGAAGATATGGCTGTTAAATATATTCCACGCCATCGTTTACACAAAAAAAATCCTACGGCAGAAAGAAGTGAAGCGATAGACCCTATTATTTATTATCTCGACCCTGGTGCGCCTGAGCCTGTGCGTTCAGCATTATTAGATGGTGCAAGGTGGTGGAGTAGCGCATTTGAGAAAGCTGGTTTTATCAATGCCTTTCAAGTGAAAATGTTACCTGAAGATGCTGACCCTATGGATGTGCGTTACAACACAATTCAGTGGGTACACAGAGCCACTCGCGGTTGGAGTTATGGCTCGTCGGTTATTGACCCAAGAACCGGTGAGATTCTTAAAGGTCATGTTACCTTAGGTTCATTGCGCGTTCGCCAAGATTATTTGATTGCTCAAGGGTTAACGGCACCGTTTACTTCGGATAATGCTGATACCAGTGCAATCAAAGAAATGGCGTTGGCACGTATTCGCCAGTTATCGGCTCACGAAGTAGGCCACACTTTAGGTATCGCTCATAACTTCTCAGCTTCAGTGAATAACCGCGCTTCGGTCATGGATTACCCTCACCCATTAGTGACAATTAAAGACGGCAAAATTGATTTATCTAATGCCTATGACGACAAAATAGGTGTGTGGGATGAATATGTAATTAAATATGGTTACAGCCAATTTTCAGATAACAACACCGAGCAACAACAGCTCGCGTCATTAGTGGCCAGTACCAAACAACAAGGTTTCTTATATATGTCTGATCCGGACGCGCGCCCATTAAGTGGTGCGAATCCAGAGGGGCACTTATGGGATAACGGTGACAATCCAGCCGTTGAATTGGAACGAATGTTAGACGTACGTAAGTTAGCACTTAATAACTTTGGACTTGATAATTTAGCTAGTGGTAGAGATGTATCTGACTTGCAAGAGATCTTAATTCCTATCTACTTATTTCATCGCTTTCAAACCACAGCTGCGGCAAAAGTTATTGCAGGTGTTGATTATAGTTATCAAGTTAAATCGGATAATGAACTAGGTGCAAAAGCAGTCAATTTTGACCAGCAGCAACAAGCACTAAATGCTATTTTACGCACATTAACCCCTCAGGAACTGGTTATTCCAAAACATATTGTTGAGCTTATTCCGCCAAAATCATACGGTTCTTATCGCAACAGAGAAAGTGCGCCAAGTAAAACTGGATTGGTGTTCGACCCGATTGAACTGGCGTCTGCCTCCGCCCAACATTCGTTAAATGCGTTGTTAAATCCGGCTAGGTTAAATCGAATTTCTCAACAAGTAGCATTGCATTCAGAGACACCTACTTGGTCTTTACCTTTGTATTTAACTCAAATTATTAACGCAACCGTCAAAGCAGATTCAGACGCTGGAGTTAACCACCTATTACATAAAAGAGTCGCGGCCTTAACCATAGAATCGTTAATGAAGACCTTATTAAACGAACAGACATCGATAGAAGTGAAAGCTGAAATCTTTGAATCTTTACATGAGTTAAATACTTGGTTGTCCTCATACTCTAGAAAAAACAGCTTTAATAACTTACTTAGCTATCATTTAGCTTGGTATTTTGAGCATAGAAAGTGGTTGCCATTAATTAAACCGACAGCAATGCCACCGGGTTCACCTATTTAATTATTATCTGATTCAAGTAATTAAATGTTAATTTGGCAGGGATGACACTTTGCGTCTCCCTTGCCCTGCGTTATTATTCCAATCACTAAACATCATCTCTTTAAATTGTGCGACACAATTAATCAACAAATGAGATCAAAGGAATTTTTCACTTTCATGCATATTCATATATTAGGTATTTGCGGTACGTTTATGGGTGGCATCGCTGCCATTGCCAAAGAACTTGGACATAAAGTGACAGGTTCAGATCAAAACGTATATCCACCTATGTCAACTCAACTAGAAAAGTTAGGGATCACCTTAACCCAAGGTTGGAGTCCGGAGCAATTTAACCCCGTGCCAGATATAGTGATCATTGGGAATGCAATGTCCCGTGGAAATGAAGCAGTTGAATACGTATTGTCGCGCAAGCTCCCTTACACCTCAGGCCCTGAATGGCTGAAAAACAATTTATTGCAAAATAGATGGGTATTAGCGGTCGCAGGTACCCATGGTAAAACCACAACAACCAGCATGTTAACTTGGATATTGTCCGATGCTGGCTTTAACCCAGGTTATTTAATTGGTGGTGTACCGGGTAACTTAGACTTGTCGGCAACCGCAGGAATAGATCCGTTTTTTGTTATAGAAGCTGATGAATACGACACCGCCTTTTTTGATAAACGTTCTAAGTTTGTGCATTACTTACCAAATACATTGGTATTGAACAATTTAGAATTTGATCATGCTGATATTTTTGATGATTTAGATGCAATAAAACGACAATTTCATCATATGATCAGAACCGTGCCTAACAATGGTTTGATACTTAATAACGCCGACGATGTGAATATCACTAAAACACTTGAACTCGGTTGTTGGACGAAGACACAAAGTGTTGGTCAGCAAGGTGATTGGCAAGTGAACTTACTTGATAACAAACTAGGTAACCAAGACGGGTCTGCATTTGAAGTTATATTAAACCAACAAAATTTAGGGACTGTTAATTGGGACATGACAGGTTTACATAATGTTTATAATGGCCTGATGGCAATTGCAGCGGCAAGACATGCTGGTATTGATGTTCAAGTTGCTATCCAAGCATTAAACCAATT
Organism: Psychrosphaera sp. F3M07; assembly: GCF_018860345.1. GTDB lineage: Bacteria > Pseudomonadota > Gammaproteobacteria > Enterobacterales > Alteromonadaceae > Psychrosphaera > Psychrosphaera aquimarina. Next base: position 12,332 of record NZ_JAHKPJ010000001.1, read on the forward strand.
TAAAACGCCAAAGCGTCGTATGGAACAAATTTATGCTCAACATGACATCCATGTTTACGACGATTTTGCTCACCATCCAACAGCCATAACCACGACTTTACAAGGTTTACGTAACAAGGTTGGTGATGCTCGCATTATTGCTATTTTAGAGCCACGTTCCAACACCATGAAAATGGGTGTTCATAAAAATACCTTGGTGGAATCTTGGCAACAAGCAGATAAAACATTTGTTTATCAAGACCAACAACAATCTTGGCAGTTACCTTCTGGTTTAAATTTAACGGTTTGTGATGATATCGAATTAATTGTCAGCCAAGTTGTTGATTTTGTGTGCCCTAATGACCATATAGTTATAATGAGCAATGGTGGGTTTGGTGGCATCCATGTTAAATTAACCAATGCTATCAACAACAAATTTACCAATATCTCGTAACATTCTAAGTTAAAGGCTAATGTCATGTCTGTCATTGACAGTAACAACCAATATTCCGGCCAAATTACGATTGGCATCACTGGTGCGTCTGGCACTCCCTATGCGGTTGAATTAATTAAACAATTAGTAAGTAGTGATATTCAAGTTTTTGTCATTATTTCAGCTGCAGCACGTGTTGTATTTAAGACCGAAGCCGACATTGATGTACCGGGGCATCCTCAAAAAGCCACTGAATTTTTCACTGAGTTTTTTAATGCTAAACCCAATCAAATTACCGTATTTGGTAAAGATGAATGGTTTTCTCCTGTTGCTTCAGGTTCTGCAGCACCAAAACAAATGGTGATAATCCCTTGTTCGACTGGAACCTTATCTTCCATCGCGGTGGGCGCATCTGATAATTTATTAGAGCGAGCGGCAGACGTTGTGATCAAAGAACGAGGGCAACTCATTATTGTGCCTAGGGAAACCCCTTTTTCCTCGATTCATTTGGAGAACATGTTAAAACTTTCTAACTTAGGCGTCACTATAATGCCAGCAGCTCCCGGCTTTTATCACCAGCCAAAATCAATCGATGACTTAGTGCAGTTTATGGTCGCGCGGGTATTGGATCATTTAAAAATTAATCAACAAATAGTGCCTCGTTGGGGCTATACAAAATCTTAAGAAGCTATTATGAAAACGTTAGAGCCAACTATGAATGCTTTAGAAATTACAGACCTGACTAAAACATACCAATCAAAATCCAGAACGGTTGAAGCACTAAAAGGGATATCGCTAAATGTTAAACAAGGCGACTTTTTTGCTTTGTTAGGCCCAAATGGTGCGGGTAAATCGACCACAATCGGTATCATAAGTTCATTAGTCAATAAAACGTCTGGCACAGTTAAAGTGTTTGGTCATGACATAGATACCGAGTTAGAAGTCGCTAAAGCACAAATTGGATTAGTCCCGCAAGAATTCAACTTCAATATGTTTGAAACGGTATTACAAGTGGTAGTCAACCAAGCGGGCTATTATGGTGTAGAGCGTTCTGAAGCGTTAACACGTGCCGAAAAGTATTTAAAACAAACCGACTTATGGGAAAAAAGAAACGCCCGTGGTCGTGAATTATCAGGTGGCATGAAACGTCGTTTAATGATTGCCAGAGCGTTAATGCATGAACCAAAAATCTTAATTTTAGATGAACCAACTGCGGGTGTTGATATTGAGATCCGTCGTGGCATGTGGGAATTTTTGAAAGACTTAAATGCGCAAGGCATTACTATCATCTTGACCACTCATTACCTTGAAGAAGCTGAAATGTTGTGCCGTAACATAGCGATTATTGACCAAGGTAAGATTGGCCAAAATACCAATATGAAATCATTATTGGCAACGCTGAATGTTGAAACCTTTGTATTAGATACCAAGCCTTTTGAACAACCGCCAGTGTTAAACGATTACCGTCATCAGGTTATCGATGACCATACTATTGAAATAGAAGTACAAAAATCTCAAGGTTTAAACGACGTATTCGCTCAGTTATCTGAACAAAATATTCAAGTATTAAGTATGCGTAATAAAGCCAATCGACTAGAAGAACTGTTTGTTCGTATGGTTGAAGAAGGCAAGTCTGGTCAAACAAAGGAAGCTAAATAATATGTTGTCATATTCAGTTGCATTAAAATCGATTCTTACTAAAGAATGCACACGTTTTCTTAGAATTTGGGTGCAAACCTTAGTACCTCCTGCGATCACTATGACATTATATTTTGTCATTTTTGGTAATCTTGTCGGTTCACGTATTGGTGAAATGGGCGGCTTTGATTATATGTCATTCATCGTCCCGGGTTTGATCATGATGTCAGTCATTACCAACTCTTATTCCAACGTGGCCAGCTCTTTTTACAGCGCTAAGTTTCAACGTAACATAGAAGAGCTGCTCGTTGCCCCTGTACCTAATTACATCATAGTTTTGGGTTATATTGGCGGCGGCATGTTACGTGGTTTATTGGTTGGACTTATTGTGACGTGTGTCTCTATGTTATTTGTTGATATTCAAATACACAGTTACACCATATTAATATTTACCGTATTAATGACGTCTATGGTGTTTTCATTAGCCGGCTTAATCAATGCTATTTTTGCCAATAGTTTTGATGATATTTCAATTATCCCAACGTTTATTTTAACGCCTCTGACTTACCTTGGTGGTGTATTTTATAGCTTGACTTTATTGCCTGAAATTTGGCAAGACATCTCCAAAATAAACCCAATCGTTTATATGGTTAATGCGTTCCGTTACGGTTTCTTAGGTGTTTCTGACGTTAACTTAACTTTTGCCGTTGCGATGATTTTTGGTTTCACCGTCATCTTCTTTAGCCTTGCTTTATATCTTATTAATAAAGGCATTGGCATCCGTTCATAATCCCCCTCAATTTGGAAACGTAATTAATCTAAATTAATTACGTTTCCTCACACTATTTATAAAATATGTGCTTTAATTATTTGTAGTTAACTGCATGTTGCTATTAAAGTTTTAAATGTTTGATGCAGTTATTGAATCTTATAATTATTGCCCAAATCAATTTTCATAAGATTTGAATAAAGGATCTTTGATCTGTGCCGATATTAGTATTGCGCAACAGGTATTTTTTGTAATTTTGAGGTAATCGTGTGACCAATTTAAAGAATTTAAGTGTATTTATAAAAGTAAATGTCATCACCGTCATTGCTATGCTTGCGTTGATCACGGTCTTAATCTTAAACGCACTTGCTATCAGTGAAAATAATAAGAGCCTTGATGAGCTAAAAGACAAACGCTACCTTATTGCTCAATATTCTACGGCTAACTCATTTATCATCAATAGAATTGATGAACGTTACACCCAAGCCGTGACTTTTGGGGATGAAGATTTAATTACCTCCGCCGGTGAACAGTACAACCTATTAATTGAAAACATTGAAAAAATAGAATCATTAGATAACCCATCTAATTCACGTTTATTAGAAAAGTTTAAATCCGACTTACAAAGCTATAACGTAATTGCGAAAGACATCGTAAAAGGGTTTATTAATGAGTCATTAGACTTCTCCGTAATTCAGCAGAAATCCAAAGTTAAAGCTGACCTATACGAAAATATCAACAAAGCCTTAGACGAATACAAAAAACAATCAGACGACTTATACTCAAAAATGGCTGATGATGCTAAAGCACGATCTGAAGATGCAATTACCCAAAGTATTATTATCTCGATTGTTCTGACCATATTAATCATCTTATTGGGTTATATAATCGGTACCAATATTCGTAAAGCCGCATCAGATGCTGCTGCAACATTAAGTGAATTAGCGGAAGGTGAAGGCGATTTAAAATCTCGGTTAAACGTCGACAGTGAAGATGAAATTGGTCAGTTAGCCATTAACTTTAATAAGTTTATGGAAGTGTTACGCGGTGCTATCAGTGATGTAATGTCGGTTGTACAACCGCTGTTAGATAACTCTACTCGTCTTATACAACGCATGGAAACGGCTGAATCTGCAATGCACAAACAAAGTGAAGATTCGGAACTTGTTAATCAATCAATGCAAGAAATGCATCATAGCGTTAATGAGATATCAAATTCTGCAGCTTTAGCCTCTCAAGCAACTAGCGATGCTGATTTAGAAGCCAAACAAAGTTTAGAAATATTGAGCCAGTCAATGGCCGTCTCTCAAGCGCTTAATAATGAAATTAAAGGGGCATCTGCGGTTGTTCATCAATTGGCTCAAGATACTCAAAATGTGAATAAAATATTAGATGTAATCACCTCGATTGCGGAACAAACCAATTTATTAGCGTTAAATGCAGCTATTGAAGCCGCGCGAGCTGGTGAACAAGGCCGAGGGTTTGCAGTTGTTGCAGATGAAGTTAGGGAATTGGCATCAAGAACATCAAAATCAACTACTGAAATTCGTGAGTTATTAAATGCACTAACTGAAGCGGCAAGCGCATCGGTTGACTCAATGGAAAGTGCCAGTGCTCAAGCAGAACGTAATGAAGAGTATGCAGCACAAACCGGTGACTCGGTTAAGAAAATTGCAGAACACATCAACACTATCAATGGCATAAACTCTCAGGTTGCAACGGCCACTGAACAGCAAACAGCTGTAACTACTACTGTTGTTGAAAACGTGAATGATATGAACGAATCCATTAGTTCAACATTAGAAGCGCTTAGCGGTATCCGAGATGTATCAAGTAACTTACATACATTGTCAGACGACTTGTTAGAAGCGGCTTCTAAATTTAAATTATAAAACATGAAAATGGACAAAAAGAAGATCACTTGATGTGGTCTTTTTTTATGTCTGAAAAATATATTTAAGGTTGGAGGATAAGTATTGAATTAAACGTTTGATGCCCACTAAAGGAATTTGCTAGAATCCTCAGCATTAAACATCCCGCATATTTCTTACTTTAGGAAGCCCAATGAGCTTAGCTAACTCGGTTTTGGCCGTAAACAACGACCTACCTATTATTACAGATCAAAAAGTTCACAGTGGAAAAGTCCGTTCTGTGTATTGGTTAACGGCTAAAGACAGTAAACGACTGATTGAACAAAATGGCTACAACGTTCAATCTGACGCCCCGCTAGCGATTATGGTCATCAGTGACCGTATCTCTGCATTTGATTGCATCTGGCACGGTGAAGGTGGTATTAAAGGCGTTCCTGGCAAAGGTGCAGCATTAAATGCAGTGTCAAATCACTGGTTTAAAATGTTTAAAGATAACGATTTAGCGGATAGCCATATTTTAGACATCCCGCATCCTTTTGTTTGGATTGTGCAAAAAGCCAAACCAGTAATGATCGAAGCGATCGCTCGTCAATATATAACTGGCTCAATGTGGCGCAGTTACGAAAAAGGCGAACGTGAATTTTGTGGTATTCAATTACCTGAAGGACTAACTAAAGACCAGAAGTTAGACGACATATTAATTACCCCTTCAACTAAAGGTATTTTAAAAGGCATACCAAATGTGCCAGAAGCGGACGATGTTAATATTCGTCGCCAAGATATCATCGAAAACTATCAAGCCTTTAATTTCTTAGACAAAACCGATGTTGATAAGTATGAAGTATTATTAAAACAAGGCTTCAACTTAATCAGTGGGGCATTAGCTAAATTAGACCAAATCTTTGTCGATACTAAATTTGAATTTGGCTATGTAAAAGATGCGGCTGGTAACGACAAGCTTATTTATATGGATGAAGTGGGTACACCAGATTCATCTAGAATATGGGATGGCCCTAATTTTAGAAACGGAAAAGTTGTGGAAAACTCTAAAGAAGGGTTTAGACAAATGTTACTTAACCACTTCCCTGATCCAGACATATTGCTAAATAAAAATAGAATGCCGGAACGTGAAGCATTAGCTCGTGATAACGCTTTACCTGAATCTGTAATTATGGATATCTCATCTACCTACTTGAATATTGCCGAGAAAATCACAGGCAGTAAAATTGTATTATCCGATAATCCAAAACAAGAGGTTATTGACGTATTAGCAGAGCGATATCAATTGATAAAATAAACATCATGTTTATCGCCGTAAAAACAAAAAAGGATGCCATTGGCATCCTTTTTCTATTTAATTAATTTATCTTATCGAGCAGCGATAGATGACGCTATTGGAGATGCAGCGTGGCCACTAGTGTTAGCCCAATCTAAATCGCCAGATGATGCAAAGTGAGAAGCTGGCATACGTTTAACGATAAAGCTACCTACGTCTTCTGCATTGTTAGACATTGCATAACGAACTAAGTTTTCACCACCACACGTAATACCTTGATATACGTCACGTAATTTCAAACCTGATTCTTTTAATTTTTTGCGAAAACGAGACTTATCATTTGCAGCTACATTTTCACAAATGCCATTTAAAGCTTCAACACCTGCAGCTTGAGCCGTTTGACTAAATGAAGCTGAAGCAAAACCAATCACTAAAGTTAACGCTGTCATTACTGTTTTCATGTTAAATCCTATTAAAAAATTTGGGGGGCTAATTTTGATGCGCGCATTCTATTGCCTTGGCTAAAAATCAACCATAGGGAATTCCCTTAATTTTCACTTAACATGAAATTAAACCGATAACTCAACAACTTAGACTTTGGGTAAAATAGTAACTTATCAGATTAACATTATCAGTTTGATTATTTCCTCACTATCGACACAGGGTCTAAGTGAATCAGGATATCCGAGAAAGGATAGGCATTCTCTAATGCAGCTTCAACCTTCTCACTCACATCATGAGCATCCAATAAAGACATGTCATCTTCGAGCTCAAGATGTAATTGAATAAACACGGTGCCGCCAGACTGTCTGGTTCTCACTCCGTGAATACCTTTGACCAAAGGAATATTTTGGGCAATGGACATAATGGTTTGTTGATCATCATTGGACAACTCTTTATCCATTAATGACTGTACCGACTCAGAGCCCACTTCATAAGCCCCATAAAATAAATATAGCGCAATCCCAATCGCAATCCATGAATCTAAAAATGAATAACCAAATTGAGTTAGGTAAAGCGCAAACAGTACCCCAACATTCATTAATAAATCGCCTTTATAATGCAAACTATCGGCTTTAATCGCAATTGACCCTGTTTTTTTCAAGGCAAAAGTTTGGATCACAACTAACAATAACGTAATGAAAATACTGAAATATATAGCCGCCAAACCTAAAGAAATATTATCAATGTTTTGTGGGTGAGATATGCGCCCGACCGAGTGAAAAATTAATAGAAGCGCCGAACCTGTGATAAAGGCCGATTGAAACAATCCCGCTAATGACTCAGCTTTACCATGACCGAAACGATGATCGTCATCCGCTGGTGTTAATGCATAACGTACCGCAAAAAAGTTAACAATCGATGCTGCAACATCAAATACAGAGTCCGTTAATGACGCTAAAACACTGGCAGAATCGGTATTTAACCAAGCATACCCCTTCACTAATATCATACTAAAAGCGGCAACTATGGCTGCGGAGCTAGCAAAACGCACCCAATAACTATAATCGTTGTTACTTTTATCCATCATTCATTAAAGCCCAGCAAAACATACATGTTATCAATATAATAGCCCATTAGTTACGTAACCCGGTATAAGATTTTAATTAAAATAGTCCTGTGTAAACTTAATAAAAGCAGACAGACGGTTGGATTGATAGAGCAACTGTGGATGGATCATATAAATAGAAAGCCCCATAGGCATTTCTTCTTTAAATAGTTGAATTAACTTTCCTTGTTCGATTTCTCTATCAACTAAATATTCAGCAACACGTATAATCCCCTGCCCTGATAAAGCTAAATCTTTTAATAAATGATTGTCATTTATTTGTAGCCATCCATTAGCTTTAACTTCACATCCAACAAAGGTCCATGTTGGTTGATCTTGTCCACGTAAACATTGGTGATTATCCAGGTCGTTTGGATATTCTGGGGTTCCGTGTTTGGCTAAATACTGTGGAGCAGCACACACACAGTGCTGATAAGTGAGGACAGGTTTAGCGATCATATTTTGTGGCGGCGTATTTGTTGCCCTAAACGCCAAATCATAATCACTGCGATTTAAATCATAATTGGTGTAACTGCTGTCCACCGAAAATTCTATTTTTGGGTGTAACTTTTTAAATTTAGTAAAAATGTCTATTAAGTACCTTTCGGTAAAAATCCTTGGCGACGTTACCTTGATCACTCCTTCTATAGCTGTTCCTTCATTTTTGGCATTCCGTTCAAGCTGCAATAGATCGTATCTAATTTGATTCATGCCTGATAAAACACGTTCGCCTTCTGCCGTTAATCGCACGCTTCTGGTTGACCGGATCAAAAGAGGCAATCCCATGTCTTGCTCTAGCCGGCGAATTTGAGCTGACAAATGACCACGAGAGATACCTAAATGTGATGCAGCAACCGTAAAACTTAAATGTTGTGCTACTTCACTGAACAACATTAAACGTTCTAATTTTTTATGCTCTTTATTCAAAAGGTGACTCTTGTTTGTTAATCCGATTTATATTGTTTTTTATACTAAACAATTAATTTTGTTTTGTAATATTTTAATTACACCAAATATGTTTGAAAATACTAACCTGTAAACACGTGTAAGTTTTAATTAAGGAACATAGTTCATGCATCATTCTCGTTATCCTTTATCTAAGTTGATTTCAAACAACAGTACTATCGCATTTGGCTGCATGGGGTTAGGGGGAAGTTGGGATAATGATCCGGTCAATGCCGAACAAATTAAACATGCCCATCAAACCGTGGATGCCGCTTTAGAGGCAGGCATGACCTTTTTTGACCATGCGGATATTTATACTCGCGGCAAAGCGGAACAAGTCTTTGGGGAAGTATTAAAACAACGCCCTGAATTACGCAGTCAAATATCACTGCAAACTAAGTGCGCTATCCGCTTTCCTGACGAACAAGCACCGCAACGGTATGACTTTTCTCCTGAGTGGATTTTGCAATCCGTTGAGAACAGCCTTAAACGACTCAATACAGAACAGATTGACGTTTTCTTATTGCATCGCCCTGACCCTCTGATGGAACCTGAGTTAATTGCCCAAGCTTTTAATTCTCTGCAGCAATCTGGCAAGGTTAAACATTTTGGTGTATCCAATATGCAACAACATCAAATGGCTTTTTTACAATCGGCGTTATCAGAACCGTTAGTGGTTAATCAAGTTGAGTTGAGTCTTTCGCATTTAAATTGGATTGAAGAAGGTGTCACTACTGGTAATTCAGGCGAGTTACAGGTTAATTATGGTGCGGGAACGCTAGAGTACTGCCAATTAAATAACATTCAATTGCAATCTTGGGGCAGTTTGTGCCAAGGGTTATTCTCTGGGCAAGATGTTTCTAATCAACCGCAACATGTTAAAAATACGGCTGAATTAGTGAGTAAGTTAGCGGCTGAATATCAGGTGAGCCAAGAAGCCATCGTACTTGCTTGGTTAATGAGGCATCCAGCTAAAATCCAACCGATTATTGGCACCACAAATCCAGCTCGAATTAAAAATTGTGCGCAAGCTGAAAATTTAACTTTAACTCGTAACCATTGGTATGAACTATGGTTAGCGGCAAGAGGCCGTCAACTTCCTTAAAACACAGCAATCAAATTACATCTAGCTCATTGTTCATGAGCTAGATGGTCGATTAAGTGATACTAACAATCTCGTAAAATCGTTTAGTTCCTTGTAACGTCAAACCAATCTCATCATTTCTATATTTGCCCATCAGTTTTATCCCCAACGGCGCAGACTCAGTGATCACTGTGATTAACTTGCCATCTTGGTTTAACTTCACACCTCCCATCGCTGGCCCCAACAAAAACCATGAAGGTTCGTCCTGTTCGTTTATCAATTGAATTAAACAACCTAATTCAATTGGACCGTCGGATTTAAGGCTCGTGTTACTTAACGCACGCCATTGCATTAACGCCAATTTTAATTCAGCCACTCGTTGGGATTGACCATGGGCTAAATAAGATGCTTCCAATCCTACTGTATCGTATTGTGTTTCCGGTTTGCTTTGTTCGTGTGTTGCCAAATCTTTAGCGTCATTTGCAGCACGGGTTGCCACAGACAAAGACTGCTCAATCTCAATTAACAGGGTTTGAATTAGCATTGTTTTATTGATCATCATTAACGTTATGCCTGCCCGGCTTTAATTACAGGAAACAAATCTAATGTTTGCTCTATCAATTCCTGCTTTTGTCCTTTAGCTAAATAAATTGCATAAATGTCTCGATAAAAAACGGGAGCACTTTCAACCTCAAACAATTGTTTTTGTTGAATTAGAGGAAATGTCATCGGCTTTGGCAAGTAGGCACTTCCCCCGGCTTCCAATATATAATCAAGTGTAATATTTGGTTGACTCATATGATGTTTTGCTAAATTTTTTCCACCAAAAAACTTTCGATACTCTTCGTTAATGGATTCACCATAGTCAACATTCACAATGTTGGGATAACGCTGACTGGTTAAAGATAATTTTGATGTGGTCACTAAATGTAATGGTATTGATGCGACCCGTCGACTTACTAACAAATCAACTATGGGAGGCTCAAATAAAAAACCAATATCTACCTTTCTATTTAACACATCACTGCGTAATTCTAATGGATTATAAATACGCGTATACAAGCCTACGTCTTCAATATTTCTATGTATTTTTTGCATCCAAGCATGCAATGCAATATCCCAAATAGACATCATGGCACCAATCACTAGTTGGGATGAGTCCTGTTTTGCCATGCTGATATCTTGTTTGGTTTTTTGCCACATATCCAACATATCGTTGGCATGTTTTATCAATCGGTGGCCTTCGGCGGTTAATTTTAATTGTTTATGTGTTCGGTCGAACAAAGAAACCGACAACTCCACTTCTAACTGTTTGATCCTAGCACTCACCGCTGACTGAGTTAGCGATAAGTTCTCACCTGCAATTCTAAAATGCAGTGTTTCACTCACCTCTAGGAAAGTTCTTAATAACTGATTATTCATTTTTTTACAAACACCATTTAATCAATATTTTTTGTTAAACCGATAGAAATAATAAATTATATTAATTACAAAATTAAAGCTATCCTTAATTATCAAATCTATACTTATTTAAAATTCCATTAGGAAATATTATGAAAATTGCAATTTTGTCTCGTAACGAAAACTTATATTCAACCAGAAGATTAAAAGAAGCTGGCGAAGCGCTAGGCCATGAAGTCGATGTGATAGACACTTTGCATTGTTATATGGATATTACCAGTAGCCGTCCAACGGTTAGATATCACGGTAAAGAATTACCAAAATACGATGCAATCATTCCACGTATTGGCGCGTCAGTTACATTTTACGGTACGGCTGTAGCAAGACAATTCGAAATGATGGGCACTTTTAATGTAAATGAGTCTGTTGCGATCAGTCGTTCACGTGACAAATTACGTTCATTGCAATTATTATCTCGTAAAGGTATTGGTCTACCAAGAACTGGGTTTGCGAGCAAACCTGATAAAGTAAAAGATTTAATTAAAAATGTTGGTGGTGCACCCGTTGTAATCAAATTGCTTGAGGGTACTCAGGGTATTGGCGTTGTTCTAGCTGATACAGCAAAAGCCGCTGAAGCGATTATCGAAGCTTTCATGGGCTTAAAAGCAAACATCTTAGTGCAAGAGTTTGTTAAAGAAGCTGGCGGTGCAGACATTCGTTGTTTGGTTGTTGGTGGTAAAGTAGTCGCCGCAATGAAACGTCAAGGTGCTGAAGGCGAATTCCGTTCCAACCTACATCGTGGTGGTACTGCTGAAGTTGTTAAATTAAGTAAAGCAGAACGTGAAACAGCTGTAAATGCAGCTAAAGTAATGGGTCTTGGTGTTTGTGGTGTTGACTTATTACAATCACAAAATGGACCTATGGTGATGGAAGTTAACTCTTCTCCAGGTTTAGAAGGCATTGAAAACGCAACAAACAAAGATGTAGCTAAAATGGTTATCCAGTTTATTGAAAAAAGAGTTGCAGAAACACCATTAGCCAACGTAAATAAGACTAAAGGTCAAGGTTAGAAGGTAAGAGATGGAAAATATTAAAATTGGCGAGTTTGAAATCGCCCCTGGCGAATCTCGCCAATTAGAATTACCGGTTTCAAAGTTATACACCAATGCACCAGTATCTTTACCGGTTCATATATTTAGAAGTAAAAAAGAAGGGCCGGTGATCTTTGTTAGTGCTGCAGTTCATGGCGATGAACTAAATGGCATCGAGATCACTCGTCGTTTAATTAGCCAAAAGAACTTTAAATTAACACGAGGTACGTTAATTGTAGTTCCTATGGTTAATGTGTATGGCGTTGTAACACAAAGCCGTTACATGCCAGACAGACGTGATTTAAACCGTAGTTTTCCTGGTTCAGCTAAAGGTTCGTTAGCGGGTCGTGTTGCTCATATATTCATGACTGAAATCATTAAACATTGTGACTTTGGTATTGATTTACACACTGGCGCGATTCATAGATCAAATCTACCTCAAATTAGAGCGGATTTATCTGACCCAGAAGTGAAAGAGTTAGCTGAAGTATTTGGCGTTACGGTTGTGCTTAATTCTGAAGTATTGGAAGGTTCATTAAGAGAATCTGCTTTTGCTGCAGGAACAAAAGTACTGTTATATGAAGCTGGTGAAGCATTACGTTTTGACGAATTATCAATCCGTGCAGGCTTAAAAGGTGTATTAAACGTATTACAACATTTAAAAATGATACGTAAACCGGCCGCTAAGAAACGTAAAGTAGAACCGTTTATTGCGAATAACAGCAGTTGGACTCGTGCAAATGCGAGTGGCATAGTTTCAAACTTGGTTTCGCTTGGAGATCATGTTTTAAAAGGTCAGGTGTTAGCTCGAATTTGCGGTCCTTTTGGTGACATCTTGGGTGAAGTACAAGCAACTCGAGGTGGCATTATTATTGGTCAACAGAACATTCCATTGGCACAAGAAGGCGAAGCTATGTTCCATATCGCCAGCTTTGAAGAAGACCATGAAGATATTGCTGAGCAAATTGAAACTGCAAATGAATTATTACTTCCTGAAGATGAAGGTCTGTTAAGAGGTTAATTAAATGACGACGGAAACTAAAAAGATCATAGGTAGACTTGAGTCGGTATCGTTACCAGAACTAGGTATAGATAGTATGCAAGTTAAAGTAGATACCGGTGCAAAAACGTCTTCGTTACATGTTGATAATATTGAAAAGATTAAGGTTAAAGGCAAGCCGCACGTAAAGTTTGACCTTCACCCTGACATCCATAATGTCAATAAGATCGTTTCATGTACCGCAGCCGTAAATGACATAAGGAATATTAAGTCATCCAATGGTAATGCAGAAACGCGTTATGTGATTAAAACCCCACTTACTCTTGGTGGAGATACTTGGAAAGTAGAGATCACATTAACTGACCGTTCAGACATGAGTTATTTAATGTTGTTCGGATGTGAAGCAATTGGTACTCGCTTTTTAGTCGACCCAAGTGAAGTATTTTGTATATCAGAGTAATAAAGTAAAACCCCATTTGAATCTCTCAATTGGGGTTTTTTATTATAAAAATAATAAAAGATAATAAAAGATAATAAAATGAATTTAGACAGCATTAGAACACTACTTAGTGAAACCCTCGTTACCATTTCCGGACAACCCGTTTCATTGGGCAATATATTATTGATCCCAATTGTATTATTACTTGGTTTTTGGCTGACCAAAGCACTGGTTAAACTTGTAACCAAAAAGCTCACCAGTAAAAGTAAAGATCCTAACCTGATTCATTTAACTCAAAGGTTAATGTACGTTTTAGCTATCGTTATTATCCTGATAACCACGTTAGATCTTATCAATATTCCTATCGCTGCTTTTGCTTTTTTATCTGGTGCCATTGCGATTGGTTTTGGTTTTGGTGCACAAAACATCATCAATAATTTTATTAGTGGTTGGATATTAATGTGGGAACGTCCAATTCGTATTGGTGACTTTTTAGAAGTAGAAGATGCCAAAGGCGTGGTAGAAGAAATTAATACTCGTTCAACTCGTTTTCGTCGGGTCGACGGAGTTCATATGTTAATACCGAATAGTAAACTATTAGAAAATACAGTGATCAACTGGACGTTAGTCGACAAACTAATGAGAACATCGGTACGAGTTGGCGTAGCATACGGCTCACCCACCAAAAAAGTAGCTGAATTGCTTCTACAAGCCACCAATTCTCAACCTGAAGTGTTATCCGATCCAGGTCCTACCGTTATCTTCGATGATTTTGGCGATAATGCATTGACCTTTGAAGTCAATTTATGGATAAAATCAAACGTTGAAGGTGGGTTACGTACCGTCAGAAGTAACATACGTTTTGCGATCGACGAATTATTTAACGAAAACGACATAGTGATTTCGTATCCTCAGCGCGATGTGCATCTTGATGGATCATTGATATTAAAACGCGAACCTAAACGTTCTAATTAACCAACACTCAAGTTAAAGCCAGTTATCCATATCTTCTAATATTATATTTAACTGGCTATGGCTCACCGATTGACTTTTAATGACTAGCTTTTCTGCATATTAAGCGGCTTTTTTAATCCAAGATTTTTTTTCTAACTCTACTTCTAGTTTCGCCCAACGGCCGAACTCTTTTAAACTGCACTTACCAATTAGCGATATATTGTCCCCTGCTACTACTTTGTAAATCACCATTTTACTTGTTAATGAGATGATCTCTTTTACACTCCACAGCCTACCTAACTGAGCGTTACTGTAATAATGATTTTCTAAAAAAGTTAAACTGTTGTTATTTCCGGCTTTTGCATGGGTTATAGCAAGATCAAATATTAACGCTAATTCTTCAGTGCTAACGTCAACATAAGAGTCTAATTGTAATAAGGCCGAACTAAAGTCTTCGTGCGTTAATTCATCCAAATTACTCGACGTTTTTTTATTTCTAAAATATAAATAAGCAGGGTAACGACGCCACTCAAATAAGTTATTAAAAATTAGTCCAGTAACTAGTAACGCGGTTACGTTAAGTACTAATATTTCGGCTAACGCGCTTATATTCAAAGCATTTGGGCTATGTCCAGCCAATACAATAAATAACGCGGTAGCACCTCCCGGAGGATGTAAGCAGCGAATACAGTACATAGCAATAACCGCAGTACCTACCGCTATGGCACTTGCTATTGCAACTTCTGGCACAAAAATAAAAACAAAATATCCAATCAATGCAGATATGATATGACCGCCAAAAACGCTCCAAGGCTGAGACAACGAACCATGGGGCAAAGCAAAAACAAGAACCGATGAAGCCCCCATCGCTGTTAATAAAATATAACCTTCATTGGTATTTAATACCTCGCTTGCAATGATGTAACTTAAAAATATCCCTACCGTAGCCCCAATTCCAGAAATGACTTTTTCTACGAATGTCGTGTTTGAACTTTCACAGCCTATGAGTTTAAAAAAGTTTTTCAGTGTAATTTCACTGGATAATGGTTTGCTTAATTCAGTCATCGATAAACACCATCTTTACTGCATGCCAATATCACAACGTAGGAAAGTTTAAACATGACGCTAGTGATCATTAATGTGAAATGCCAAAATATGGTCCAAGGTAATGATATTTGTAAATTGGACACAAACAGAACATAAATGGCAAGAACGATCACACAAAATGATGACACCATTCCAAAAAGACCAAGCTTAAATTTCACAAAACCAACCTCTCACACTTTAATCAGACGCGCAGGTTAATCAAATGGATAACTTATGTATAATGAATAATAACGATACTTAAGTTCAAAGATAATGATATTAAATGGATATTGGATTAGCGAAAACATTTTTGGAGATCATGGCGTCTGGCACCTTTATTGAAGCTGCCAGAAAGTTAAACTTAACCCAAACAGCAATCACGACTCGGATTAAAAATTTAGAGTCTCAATTAAACTGTAAATTATTTATCAGGAACCGTTCTGGTGCTAAGTTAACCCGTGAGGGGGAAGTATTTGCCAAATATGCACTGACTTTAGTGCAAACTTGGGAAACAGCACAGTCGCAACTGCAACTGCCAGTTAACCAAAGTAAATCTATTCATATTGGCGCTGATATTAGTTTGTGGAATCCACTTATGACCCATTGGTTAGAAGAGATCACAAACTCTCACGCCGATTATAATATCCATAGCGAAGTTGATCATACCAACAAGTTAGTTGAGCAATTACAGGCAGGAAGCTTAGATGCTATCGTGGTACATCAACCAAATTATTTTTCGGGCTTAGTTGTAGAGCAAGTTGTCGAAGAAAAACTTATCCATGTTCAATCAACTGTATCTGCCACACCTAACTTGTTTGTTGATTGGGGTCGTGAGTTTAAAGACAACTTTGATTCGGTTTTACCTGTACCAAGACAAGCTGCTTTAAGCTTTAGTTTAGGACCTTTAGCATTAAAGTATATGCTTAACCAAGGTGGCAATGGTTATTTTAGAACTCGAGTTGTAGAACCTCATATCCAATCAGGCAAACTAGAAAAAATATCTAATTCTCCTGAATTCTCTTATCCTATTTATGTTATTTATCGTTCTGATAATTCAGCCGAGTCACTGCAAAACATCCTCAATTGCTTGAAGAAATGTTTGACCACAAATACACCTTGGCTAGTTTAGATAGCTTGGTTCTTATAAACATATAATAAAAAGCCAGTGACGCTTATAACGTCGCTGGCTTAGTTCTACTAAAATTAAGGAGTTAACATCTATCTGCGATCGAAGCTAAACTTCACTTCTGGCACGAGTTCATTAGATAAATTTCTCGGTGTCGTGAAAAACTCAACGTCTAATTTATCAGCTTGATTATCTAAATTGATATGAGCAAATCCCCAAACAAAACTCTTAGACCATAATAAATCATACTCTGGGTAACGCTTTTCTTGTTGTTCTGCAAAAGGTGTATGTTTACCACGCATTTTAGACGCGGCTCCACTAATAATAAGCGGTAGTGGTGGACGCGTATTACCCGGTAAATAAACCGAACAATCATCGGTTAACAACTCTAAGTCATGTTCGTGCCCAGCAATATAAGCATCTGCATATTCACATAACATAGGCATTAGACGCTCACGCAATACATGTCCTTCACTGTATTTAGTACCACCAATTGACCATAAAATGTGATGCCCATAAACTATCTTCCATTTAGCGGTAGAGTTAGCCAACCCTTTTGTTAACCACTCAATTTGTACGATATCTTCACCATTTACTGGGTTTTCATGTGGCTCTGCCACTTCAAGTTCACCAATACCTTTAAGCTTTGCTTCCGCTAATTCCATTTCACTGCCATCTGGATTTAATGGAATTTCATAGATAGGTTTTGCCGATAACAACATATTGGTATCTAACACAAAAAACTCAACATCATTGCCCGGTTGGCCTATTTTGTATTGGTAATAACCTTTGGCATCTAAGTAAAAGTTTGGTTGTTCTGCCATCCAATTGGTTTGCAACTCAACACCTCGGCGTGAGCTTTTCCAATCATGGTTACCTAATGCTGAATACACCACTAGATCTGGGTTCTCAGCAAACAATGGTAATAAAGGTTTTAAGATCAAATCGTCCATGCGTTTTTGATCGTCTTTACCGTCTTTGGCATCCGCGCCATCTGGATAGACATTATCACCAAGCTGTAAGGCAAATTCACACTCGCGAGTCTGGCATAATTTAGCCATGGCAATTCCAACAGCGGACGCACCGGTCATTTCCGTGGCTATCTCTGTATTAGGGTAAATATAGATAGGCGCGTGATCAAATTCTTCAATCGGTCGATAGTCTTCTAACCAGTCTTCAATTTCTTTTTTTATAAATTGTTCTTTATTTCTTGGATTTTCAATGTGTTTTTTCTTTGGGTAATCGGGATGATAACCACCGTCACCAAAAGCTAAAAAAGAGATGTTATTGCTCTCAATTTGGGCCGCTGGTTGTTCAATTTTGTTATTACAAGCCGCTAATAAACAACTCATCACTAAACTGATACAAAATGCTTTATTTATTTTCATTGGTTTTATCCATGTTTATAACCAGCCTGAAAGCGCACTTTCAGGCTAGTTAGTTTGTAAAGTTCTAAAGAGAATTAATTGTGATGCCAAATTCAAACGTACGGCCGTATTGCTCATACTGATAATTATATTTAGCGACACCGTGGTATAAATACATAGGTTCGTCAGTCAGATTCGATGCATTAAAATAGACTTGCACTGAATCAGAGAAATGGTACTTACTGCTAAAATCTAACTGAGTGTGATCATCTTGAAATACACCTACATCGTTTTCATCAAACTGGTATACCTTGCTCTTATAACTTGCACTTAAGCGAGTACTAAAGCTGTTATTTTCAAAACCAATCATGATGTTGCCTATGGTATCTGATTGATTAGGTAAGCCGGCATCCGCATCTACAAACGTGCTATTCGCACCTAGCAACAATCCAGAATCAAAGGTTTTATTCCACGCTAACTCAACGCCAGTTAATGATGCTGCTCCACCATTAATTGGTTGGATAACCTCATCAAAACCATCCCATTGCCCATTGTCTTGTACTTCACTAAATACAATATAATTATCTATGTCTTTATAAAATATACCTGCCGACAAGACGCCGATATAACCAGGGTAATAATGTAGCGACAAATCCAAATTTTGTGACTCATAAGGGTCTAAATCTGGATTGCCCACTTCCGCCTTACGTTCGGTTTCTATCTCGCCATCGTCTTCAGTTACTTCCGTTTCAATTAACTGGAATGCAGCTGAATCTTCAAAGGTTGGACGCGCAATGGTTTGTGTATATGCAAAACGTGCAATTAACTTATCACTCGCGGCATACTTAACATTTAAGCTAGGTAAAAAGTAATTGTAGTCTTTAGCTACTTTCCAAGGGTCAATAGACACACTTTCATCATCATTTATTTCATCAACTAATAAAGCAACTTTGTTACCTTGGGTTTCAAACTCACTGCCTTCATAACGAAGTCCAGTTATAAACTGCCACTTATCAACATCTAAACTCACCATGGCATAAGCGGCTAATACATCTTCACTGCTGTTATAAGAGTTACCCAAGGTTTCAATGTCTGACTCCAATTGGTTAAAGTCGAAGTTACTCTTATTGGCATTTACAAACTGTTGAATCCCAGTACGTGATAACCCATCACCAAACTCACCTAAGCTGTAATCAACCAAGCCACTATTAAAGTCTTCTGCTGTGGCATCAATAAAATCACCATCATATATGCTTGCTGAAACACTATTTAGTTTTTCACGACTACGATATTTACCACCAAATTTAAATTCACCGCGGTTGTTATTCCAAATAAAGCTTTTAGTAATATCTAAACGAAAACTAACTTCTTCATCTTCTGCTAAGTTATTTTCATAAACCACTTCATCCATTTCATAATTGGCTAAATCATGGGCATTGGCCGATTGCGTTAATTGAGGGATTTGACCAGACGTTAAATAGCCTAAATCGAACTCTTCACCCGCAAAAACAACATCTAAACGAGTCGGCTCTTGTTCAGTTGATTTAGAATAGCCAACTTGATATTCAACAAACAAAGTATCTAGTTGATGTTCGCCACCAACAACCACAGAGGTAATTTTTTGCGTCTCAAATCTGTCTTTAGTATCACGCTCCATTTCTGCATCTTTATACATAGCCGAAGTATCTGAATGAGTGCTTAAGTCAATTGCGCCTTTATCAAACTTATAAACATTTCTAAGACGATATTCATCATCTGAAAACTCACTAAAAAAGCTGCGTAAATAAAAGCTATCTGTCACTGAAGTTCGTAGATCTAAATTAAGAGCGACACCTGTGCGTTCACGTTCAATTTGATATTGGCGTTGTTCTATCTCTTCCGTGCCAAAAACCTCAACGTCATCACCTGTTGCAGCATCTTCAACTTCCACGTCAATCCAGCCGCCACCAGTTTCCATATTTTCTGAACCAAACTCACGTTTAAGCCAAGAGAATGCACCAGCAACACCTAATTCATAACCGTTATTAAGAACAAAAACGTCTGAGTAACTGCCTGACAATTTAGGACTAGCCGCCTCTTCTAATTCATTATATGAACCTTGTGCGGTGACAGAATAAGACTGACCTTCGCGGTCAAAGGCGCTTAAGCTTTTAACTTCGATTGAACCACCAACTGCGTTAGCATCCATATCTGGTGTAACGGTTTTACTGACTTCAAGGCTTGAGATCAGTTCACTTGGAATAACATCCATAGCAACACTACGAACGCCCGCTTCTGGTGAAGGTACATTTAACCCATTAATCGTAACGTTGTTTAAGTTTGGGTCTATGCCACGTATTGCCACAAAACGGCCTTCGCCTTGGTCACGTTGAATTGAAAGGCCAGGTAAGCGTTGCAACGCTTCTGCTGCGTTTTGATCTGGTAATTGACCAATTGAATCTGCGCTGACTACTGATATTAATCGATTCGCATTTTTCTGACGGTTTAACGCACCAGCTTGTCCAGCGCGTTGTCCATATACGATTAAGTTTTCAACGCCTTTTTTATCTGAGCCAATTACATAGTTTTTAGTTAACTTATTTTCGTCCGACACTATCAAGGTTTTACGAACGTCTGGCACACCAACATAACTAATGATCAATGTATATTGACCTTTGGGTAACTTGCCAAAATGAAATGAACCATCACGTTTACTAATTGTAGTTAAGTTCAGTTCTTCAATCGTTATTTTTGCGCCTTCAAAATAAACACTGTTTTTTGCGTCGGTAATACGTCCCGACAAATCAGTGTTGGCTAGGGCTGCTGAAGAAGTCAACGCAATTGCGCTGATCAAAGCGGTATTTAAAATCGACAGTTTAAATATTCCGTTTTTATTTTTCATTTTTATTCTCGTTTTTATTCGAAGTTAAGTGCGTATTAATGTGAGTTGTTGTTAATCGCGGCTAACCTAAACAATGAAAGTGACAGAAATATTTCAGTCGATTTTGACGATGGAGAAACTAGCTATTTTTAACCAGTTTAAAACTAGTTCAAGGGCCAATTGAGCTGATTTGACCCTCATACAAGGTCGATGAATATCGACAAATAGGCTTAACATTCAACACATAAAAGTTAATCCCACGATTTGTTTTCATAAAACTGTCATTAGCGTGAGCTAATATGACCCTACTTTAAAAGAACGGTTTCACTATGATGCTGTAAAACCGTTAACTAAATATAAAGTTTATGAATTTATCCTTTTTAAAATTTCATCGTCATTTGTTTTTCATTTTACTGGTGGTTATCACGACTATCGTTGGTTTCACAGCACATATTGGTGAGCTAAAGCCGATTGTGGATTTAGATCTATTTGATGCAGCTGGTGAAGGTGGTATTACCTTAATGACCTTAGTATGGATATTTTTTATCTTGATAAGCCGTCCAGCTGGCAAAGTGACCACGCTGTTATTTATGGGGTTAACCTTAACTCATGTATCTATGTTGCTGGATTTCATAGATGAGTTTTATGTTTACCCTGACAACAATACTTGGATAACCACCATTGAATCTTTACCTGCGCCAGTAGGGATGGTGATCATGTCTTTTGCTTTGTATTTGTGGCACCAAGAGCAGATGACCATAAACACACAACTGCGCAATACCGAACGTTATTACCGAGACCATAGTTTAACGGACTATATAACCGGACTTTACAGCGCCAAATATATGAAAGATCAATTGCAGCGTGAGATATCGAATGCGGCTATTCACCAAGAATCGTTTTCTGTGATGTTAATCGACATTCGTAAATTTGATCGTTTTAATCGTGAATATGGCGATCAGCAAGGTGATATTTTATTAAGAGAAACCGCACAAGTTATTTTGATGAACTTAAGAGATGAAGATTTAGCCTGTCGATACGCCAGTGACCGATTTATCATTTTAATGCCAAATACCAGTATTCAAAATTCAGAAACATTAGCGGCTCAAATAGAACATTCTATTGCCAATTTGGCCTTTAAAGTCGGTAAGTCTACGAGCGCTAAATATCAACATGTCGCCAGTTGTGTGATGCAGTTTGATGGCAATGACGATTACTTAACTATTTTAGAAAAGTTAAATGATCGGATGTTGGCAACTAAACATCATTTAAACAGTAAAGATGTGGCCTAATGAAAACCTTTGAACGACAAGATGAAATTGTCCTTTGCAGACAGTTTGTTGTTGTTCTTGTTGATTTGGCGAAACAGAGTGGCGTGCATCCAGACAAAATTCTTAAAGGTACACGATGTTTCTATCAAGATTTAGAACAAGCTAACTTAACCATATCTACCGCAGAATACTTAACCATCATCGACAACACTCTACGCCTAACCAACCGTGATGATTTAAGTTTTATACTTGGTCGTAAATATTTTCCAAGCCAGCTAGGTCAATTATCCCAAGCGTTTTTAAACTGTAAAAACCTGCTTGAAATGTTGAAGTTATGTCAGTTATTTCAATTACAAATCTTTCCATTTTTATACATAGAAGTCGCAAAAACCGATAATAAAACCCATTTACTTTTCAACTCAGCAATTGGAGAAATATCCACTAGTCAGCAAACGTTTTTATATGAATTTGTATTATCGGCCATGATCGGTGCGATAAAATATCGTTTTGGTGAATTAATCCCAATGACGATTAAACTGCCTTACAAACAAGTTGATTATATTGAACAATATCATGTGCACATTGGTAATAAAGTGAGTTTTGATCAGCAATTGGCAATGCTGACCATTGAGGACAAATACTTAACACAAGCCTTACAAGACTGCAGTCAATCCCTTAAAAAGATTGCACTGCAAGATGCACGTATCATTAGAAAAGAAAAATATATGATTGGCTTTGTGCAAGCCGTCAGTCAATTTATCAGTACAAGATTGATAAACTATGATGTGAGTCTTGAACGTTGTGCTGTGTACTTTGCAATGAGTCCTGCAACGCTAAAAAGGAAATTAGCTCAACACAAAACCAGCTATCAGATATTATTGGATAAGATCCGCTGCCAACAAGCTATTTTTGCCATGATGGAACACCAATATAACAATGAATATATTGCGCATCGATTGCAATTTAATGATGTGACTAATTTTAGGCGAGCATTTAAACGCTGGACGGGAATGACACCATCGGCATTTAGAGCAAGTTCAGCAGTATTAAGTTGATGTTCTAAATATGAAGGTGACATGAAAGGAATAAGAGGATACGTTGCTGAGTGTAACGTATCCATTTACATTGGTAGTTAGTTATAAAAAGCTTCAACCGTGCCTTTAATCGTAAGTAAAAGTGGTTGGCCTCTACGGTCTAACGCTTTAGCTGATGGTACTTTTACCCAACCTTCACTGATGCAATATTCTTCAACATCATTACGCTCTTTGCCATTCACACGAATGCCAATGTTATGCTCAAATATTTCAGCCACATGGAATCGGCTACGTGGATTAACAGAAAGGCGATCCGGTAAAGTTGGTTTTGCGCTAGTGTCGTTCATATTGTTGATCTGAATAAAATAAAAGTGCGCCATTGTAGACAATATAAACCTAGCGCTCAAGATCTGTGATTCAGTTAACACATTAAGTGCTGATCAGCCTTATTTGATTATGCTAAATTATTTTTTAGTTTCTGTGTTACTTCTATAAAGGTGTCTATTTTTTCTGCTGAAATATCACCAACCATTTGACTAAACACCCGCTTTTCTATTGTTTTAAACATCTGCATTATCTCACGGCCCGTTGCAGACAAGACCAAAAATTGACTGCGTTTATCGTTTTCATTTTCCTCTTTTACGATTAACTCCTGACTGACTAACTCTTTAATTAAGCGGTTTATTTGAGCTTTATCGCGGCCCATAAAATCAGCTAACTTTTGGCCTGTACAACCTTCAATCATAGAAATAACTTTTAATGACTTAAAATGCATTGGAGATAAATCTAAGTCTAATAACTTTATTTCATGTTTAATATTATTGCGCACGGAATGCACTAAACTAAACAACGCTTCACTTAACTCCATAAAACCCTCTATACAAACTCACCATTAATTTAGTTGACAATATCAACCAAGTTAAATATAGTAGACCTTGTCAACTATATTTAATTGAGTTTTATTATGCAACCTAAAATTAAAAATCTACTTGTTATGCTTTTAGTCATGTTTACTTTGGTCGGCACTATAACGGCTATTATGACATTGGCCAACCTCACGTCATCACAAAGCTTTGTTAATGCTTGGATAAGTTCGTTTACTTTTGCTTTTTTAGTTTTATTGCCACTGGGTGGGGTTATATTCGCCACCATCAGCAAACTGATAAATCGTTTTTTGGTTTCTTGGTCAAATTTACAAAAAAACGTAACACAAGCAGTACTTATGGCTTTGGTTATGGAGTCTATTATGGCGCTCGTAACTATGTTCAATACCCATACTTACGAGTCGCTCTCTCAATACTCAAGTTTATTTTTTAACAGTTTACTTTACGCCCTTCCCGTTGGTCTTACTTTTTCGTGTTTAATGGTGTTAGTCATTAAACCCAAACTCGAAAAAGTGTTAACAAACCAATCCGCAATCTAATTTAATAATCAGGAGCAAGTTAGTATGGGTCCGACTATGCGTATGACAGAGGTTTTATCAGTTATTGATTTATCACCACATATGAGACGAATAATATTAACCGGAGACGCACTTGCCGATTTTCCAGAAGGAAAAGAAAGTGCTCATGTTAAAGCTATTTTTCCTAATCCTAATTCCGATAACAAAAAGCCTAAATTGGGGCTTTATTTAGGTTTCAAAAAATTCATGCGCTCATACACAATTAGAGCTTTTAATAAACAAAACCTAACATTGACTATCGACTTTGCCGTCAATGATCATCAAGGGTTAGCAAGTGACTGGGCATTAAACGCTAAACAAGGCGATTACTTAGGTATAGCAGGTCCAGGTGATCCTAAACACCCTGATTTATTGGCTGATAAACATTTATTTTTTGGTGATATCACGGCATTACCGGCCATCGCCACAACATTAGAAAAATTACCCGCCACGGCCGTTGGTCATGTTTATATTCAGGTTCCTGATGAACAAGATATCCAGCCTTTACTCAGCCCCAACTTAGTTGAAATTCATTGGCTTGTAACGGCGGATAAATTAACCGATGAGTTCTTAACTGGCCTAGTCTCGAGCGGGACTAATTTAATCGATACCGCAATATTTATAGCGGCAGAAGCCAGTGTGGTAAAACAGTTAAAAGATCACCTTAATACCCATTGCCAATATGATAAGTCTAAGCTCTATGCCAGTGCATATTGGAACAAAAAAAGATAATTTAAACGAACAGAACAAGGGTAAGTTCATGTCTAATTGGAAACAAAACCTTCACAAAACACGATATGTGATGGATGCCATTTTACTGATTAGTTTTATGTTGGTTTCTGCCCCTCAAGCGACAGGAATAGCAGTACACGAATGGGGGAGTTTGTTGTTTATCATCCCATTTTCAATTCATTTATTATTACACTGGGATTGGATAAAAAATAGTGCAAAACATTTAATATCAAATATTTCCGCCAGACAGCGATTTAATATAATTTGGGATTATGCAATTTACCTGATGATGTTATTAGCTTTTGTCAGTGGTTTCTTGATTTCTATATCTCTGTTTCCTGCGTTAAATATAGAAATAAATATTCAAGATTTTTGGTCAAAAGTACACCATGACTCTGCCACTCTGTTAATGCCCATGTTAGGCATTCACTTAGCACTCAATTGGAGTTGGATAGTTAAGCTATCGAAACGTATGAGCCAGAGAGGAGAATAGTTATGAAGTACTTACAATTTCGATGGAAACAACGTCTGCTCATTGTTTTGTTGGTTTCAATTACCATGAGTATTTTAATGATGGGTTTAGAGCTGACAGATTGGGCTGTAAATATAAACCAAACCGGTTATTCACATGGCGATAATGATACCAAACCCAATATTCCTCCTATCTTGATGTATGTATTGCCTTTTATTAAGGAAATCATCTTAATAGGTGTGCCTTTATTTTTAACGCTTATATGGATAAAAATAGTGAATATAATTAAACGTATGAGCAGTCATAATAAAACGAAACATGGGTAACTACTTGTTACCCCATATTTTTGCAACGGCGCGATCTGTGCCTAAAAAGCCAATAACAAAACATACTAAGCCAATAGCAAAAAACACAATAATTGGAATCGCAGCAGCACCTTGCATGGCATAAACCGCAGCAAAGGCAGAAAGACTTGAAAGAACTAAAAATAAAACACCCACCACCAATAATATGGTTCTATGGGATTTTTTATAACTGATTTCTTCTTCGCCAGATTCAAAATGGTTAAGAATTGGTGCAAATACTTTTCTCATTACGGCTTTCATATATTCTCTTATTGCTGACAACGTTTATTAAATTACAACACTTTATAATGACGGTTTATTGGCAAGAAATAAATAATTATCCCCCACAGTTTATTTTCCAAGGCACGGCAAATTGATCAACTAAGATACCGTAACATGAAGACCAGAATGTTTTTTGAGGTGGCATAAGTACTTCACCATTAACACTTAAATGAGCAAACACTTGTTTTACCTGTTCAGGCGTTTGAAGAGTTAACAAAAGGTAAAAGCCTTTGGGTTTATTGTAATGTTCAGGTCGAACATCCGCCCCCGCTATTTCTATTCCCGCTAACTTAATATTGCCATGGACTATTTTATCTTGCCAATTGTCAGGAACGGACGAAGAAGCCGGAGAGTCTTTATATGGCAGCAACATGCCAATGTTTGCATCTAAGTGTTGAGCATAATACTCAAATGCAGCTTGGCAGTTTCCATTAAAATCGATGTGAAACGATAGACTCAATTGTCCTTCCTTTTCAAGTTGTTACTTCTATTAACGTAACAAATGTAGAAAATGTAAATGTTTATGGTATTGATCAATTATATTATTGATCACTGCCGTTTTAGACCAGCCCATAATATCGTAATCTTGGCCACCTTCTTTTAAATGCACCTCAGCACGATAATAACTTTCATCATCATCCCCTTCAGTAACAAAGTCAGGTTGTGAATATTTTTGAGCAAGTACACGATAAACAAATTCTTGTTCTTCGCCATGATCGACCACTAAGTTGAGGCCTTCTTCATCTGAAACGTATACCGTAATATGATTTTTCTTTAACTCAGCAGCCACAGACTCAAATGCAGGTGCGACGGTCTGGCTAATAAATTTATTAACATTGGTTTTGTTAGGAAAATCGACAATGTTTTGCAGTCGAGTTTGCCAATTATCACTATTTTCGCTATGAGATTGCGGCAGAGCCATAATCAGTTGACTATCTTGCTTAAAGGCTTCAACCCGCAGAGCTTTTATTAAACCAATGATAGCTAACAATAAAACAACCGCAAAAGGTAAAGCACTGGCAATCGTCATAGTTTGCAGGGCATTCAATCCGCCTGCAATGAGTAATATTGCTGCCACCACACCAATGCCAACCGCCCAATAAACACGCTGCCACATTGGGGTTTCATTACTGCCATGCGAACACAACATATCAACAACCATCGCCCCTGAATCACAAGAGGTAACAAAAAATATCACGATCATTAATACGCTAAAAAAGGACAAAACAGTTGTAAAAGGAAAGTTTTCAAGGAAAACAAATAATGCAACAGAAGAGTCTTGGCTGACCATATCACCTAATCCGACAACCCCTTGGTTAAAAACAAGATCGATTGCACTATTACCAAAAATGGTCATCCATAATAACGTGAACACTGTGGGTATTAACATTACCCCTAAGATGAACTCTCTAATCGTACGGCCCCTAGAGATCCGTGCGATAAACAAACCAACAAACGGTGCCCAAGCAAGCCACCAGCCCCAATAGAATATAGTCCAACCGCCAATCCAATTGGTCTTTTTATAAGCAAATAAATTAAACGTGTTATGGATAATGTCAGATAGATAAACACCGATATTTTGTAAATAGGCTTTTAATAAAAAGACCGTAGGACCTAGTAAAAAAATTAACACTAATAAACAAACGGCTAAGATCATGTTTGCTTCAGATAAACGTCTTATGCCTTTATCTAAGCCGGCTGTGACTGACAACACCGCCAACGCAGTAATGCCACACATGATGATAATTTGATTAAATACAGACACTTCAATACCAAATAAATAACCAAAGCCGGCATTCACCTGCGAAGCACCTAATCCTAACGATGTGGCGACACCAAATACCGTGCTTACAACAGCAAACACATCAACTAAATGGCCTGGCCATTGATATATCCTTTCACCAATTAATGGATATAACGCCGAGCGTAACGTAAGAGGTAAATTATGACGGTAACTAAAATAAGCCAATACTAACGCGACCACAGCATAGATAGCCCAGGCATGTAGGCCCCAATGGAAAAAGGTCATTTTCATTGCTTCTTGTACCGCTTCAACGCTTCCTGATTCTGCCGTTGGTGGCGATAAATAATGCATTAAAGGTTCAGCAACGCCAAAAAACATTAAACCTATGCCCATGCCTGCTGCAAACAACATAGATAACCAAGTCATAATTGAATAATCTGGCGTGGCATGGTCGGGGCCTAAGCGTATGTCGCCATATCGTGACAACCCGAGGAAGATAACAAAAAAGAAAATAAAGGCGACAGTGAGAACATAAAACCAACTGCCATTTTCAACAATGCTTGATTGAATAAGGTTAAATAAGTTTTGTGCTTGTTTGGGAAGGAAAGCCGTATATAACAGCAGTGCAATGATCAAAGATGAAGCGCTAACAAACACTTTTTTATTTAGTTGACTCTTAACGGATGAAGACAAGTCATTCCCCTGAATTTAGTTCGTGTTGATAGTATATATAGTTAACGGATGCTGTAAACAACATAGTATTAATCAAACTATACATATACCTTACAACAAGACAAATATGTATCTTTTTGAATAAACACGTATTTATTGCTAAGCTAGCATTACTGTAATTATAGTTAGTACTCTAACGGTAATCCACAGAACAGCAACTAACACACCAAGGGATAATCAATATGAAACTCACTAAGCTGCATTGCGCTGTGCTTACAGCAATAGCCGCCTCTGGCTCACTCTATGCTGAGGAAGCCGAAAAGAAAGAAAACGCAAAGATTGAGGTTATAGAGGTTACCGCAACAAAACGATCTGCATCTATTCAAGAAGTCCCCGTAACCGTTACGGCATTAACAGGCGCTAGTTTAGAAAAGCTTGGTGTGGCAAATTTTGACGAATACGTAGAATTTTTACCTAATGTAGTTTTTCAGGGCACAGGTCCTGGTCAAAATGAAATATACATTCGTGGTGCGGCAACAACTCAAACAAATATTTCCGTTTCATCTGTACAAGCTTTGCAACCATCTGTTGCCTTTTATTTAGATGAACAACCAGTTTCTATGCAAGGACGTAACTTAGATGTTTACGCCACAGACGTGGAACGCGTAGAAGTTTTACCAGGTCCTCAAGGCACTCTATTTGGTGCAAGCTCTCAGTCTGGAACAGTACGTCTGATCACTAAAAAACCCAGCCACGATGGCTTTACAGCGGGTTTTGACACGAGTACGAGTTCCACTCTAGGTGGAGATTTAAGTAATTCTGTCCAAGCTTATTTTAATATGCCGGTATCTGACTCTGTTGCTATCCGAGTTGCCACTTACAACGATCATCAAGGTGGTTGGATAGATAATATTTTAAATGATCCAGGAAATGGTGGTTACATAGGTAGCGCAGAAGTGATCAGCCGAGTGTCTGGTGGTGCGTTAGCCAATCCATCAACCACGGCGATTACTAGTCCAAATAATGCTGAACTAGTAGAAGATAATTTTAATACTGCTAGTTATGCAGGTGCGCGTTTTGGTTTGTCTTATTTGATCAATGATGAATGGGAATTGTTAGTACAACATACTCAACAATCTCTTGATACCGAAGGTGTGTTTGCCTATGACCCTAATCTTGAAGGTGAAACATCAACCAACCGTTTCATGCCTGAAAACAATAATGATGATTTTGGATTAACTACTTGGACTTTAGAAGGTCGTCTTAATCAACTTGATGTTGTCTATACCGGTGGTTATCTTGCCCGCGATATAAGCTCAACCATTGATTATACCGGTTATACCAATGGCGGCGCGTTTTCTGCGTATTATGTTTGTAATTACGCTGGCGTGCCTGAAGCTGAACAATCTTGTGCCGATCCAACAAAATTTTATAAAGAAAATACTAACACTTCACGTATCACTCACGAATTACGTGCTAATACCTCGGCTGAAAATCGCTGGCGTGTAACAGCAGGTGTTTTTTATGACTCTCAAGAGTTAGCAACAGTTGGTCAATTTAACATAGCTAATACCACACTTGATGGTGCGTATGACTTTACTAACTTAGAACGGACATTAGTGGGTAGGGATGGCATCAATACTGACGGTGGCCCTTTCCCTTCAGAAATTAGCTTTATTAACGACATTACCCACGTCATAGATCAAATCGCTCTATTTGGTCAGTTTGAGTATGATCTTACCGATACGGTTACTGCTACATTTGGGGCTCGTTGGTATGAGATAGAAGACTCATTTAAAGGTTCGACATCAACGGTTGATGTAAGTGGCAGGCTACAAGCATTTGGTGATGGCAGCGATGCAGCTTTGACTGAATTCTTTGGCGCCGGTGAAGCCGCAGCCATTCAAGCGGCCATTGCCAGTGGCCAGTTAGATACAAGTTTATTGGATGATAATGGAACCTTAACGGTAAGCGATACCATTATTAAAGCGTCTTTGGACTGGAAAGTATCTAAAGAAATATTGTTATTCACTTCTTATTCAGAAGGTTTCAGACCACCGGTTACCAATCGTGTTGGTGGGGGTTTAGCGAAAAATCAAGCTGGCGCATTTGATGGTTTCCGCATACCTGTTTATTCAACAACGGACAGTTTAGATAATGTTGAAGTGGGCTTTAAGTCAACATTGTTAGACCAAAAACTACGTTTAAATGCAACGGCTTATTTTTCTAAGATCACAGATTTACAAACATCACGATTTGACCCAACCAATATCAGTTTCTTAGTATTTACTGATAATGTTGGTGATGCTGAAATAACAGGCGTTGATGGTGATTTTAGCTGGGTGGCAACAGAAGATTTAATTATCTCTGGTGCGTTCAGTGTGATTAGTAGTGAACTCACATCGGTTAATGATGAATTAATGGGGATTGCACCACCGGTTGGTAGCCAATTACCATACTCGGCTGAATTCTCTGGTAATTTACAAGCGCAATATTATTACCAACTGTCTGACGGCTTAACAGGTTTTGTAAATGGCTCTGTCAGTTACACTGGCGACAGACTTGGTAGCATGACAATGGATGCTTATGTCCTAGAAGATGCGACCCAGTTAGTTTATGGCACAGGTTCGGGTTTAAGCATTCAAAAAGAAGCCGATGTATACTCAGGTGTTAATTACCAAGATAGGAATGGTCAAACATTTGCTGGTGGACGTTACATACAAGACAGCTACTTCTTAGCTAATTTAAGTTTTGGTGTGACTAATGATGAGTGGAAAGCTGAGATATTCATTGATAATTTAACCAATGAAAGTGCAATATTGTATATTGATACTCAACAATTCACCCCTAAAGTCGTTTCAAATAGACCGCGTTCTATTGGCTTTAGATTTTCATACGATTTTTATTAAGTCGCTAATTAATAAGCTTAATCGCTATTAATTAAAGAAGCCGCTTGATGTTTGTATCAAGCGGCTTTTATATAAATGCTATTCGTTCATTTTATTGGAGCCAAGTCATTGGAAAGCACATCTCTTCCTGCTATTGAAGAACAATTAAAAACCATTCAACAATTGATTCAAAAGGCAAAGTTTAATGACGCCATTAGTCATACCGAAACCCTAATAAAAATAACAACAGATGAACCTCATCTCATTGAGTTATGGTATCTGCTTGCGGTAGCACAGCGTTATAACAAAAGTCCGTTAACGGCATTATCTAGCATCAACCAATTACTAAGATTAAATAACAAACACAGTCGAGCTCATCAGGAATTAGGCCATATAAATTTAGCATTAAACGAAATAAACAAGGCCAAGTTAGCGTTTGAACATGCAGTAAAACTAAACCCTTGTTTAGTGGGAAGCTGGCAAGAGTTAATAGAAATTTATCGTTTATCACAAAGTTCAAATATCACACCAAACCCGACTCAAAAGAGTGAACTACAAGATAAAATTCAACTAGCAGCCAATCAGTTAGCTAAACTCAAAACCTTACCTCCAGCCTTACTGGCCGTAACAGAATTAATGCATGAAGGTAAATGGTTAAAGGCAGAACAAATTTGTCGTCATTTTTTACAAAACAATAAACGCCACATTGATGGCATGTGTTTATTGG
The DNA here is from genome assembly GCF_018860345.1 of Psychrosphaera sp. F3M07. GTDB lineage: Bacteria > Pseudomonadota > Gammaproteobacteria > Enterobacterales > Alteromonadaceae > Psychrosphaera > Psychrosphaera aquimarina. The sequence goes on from NZ_JAHKPJ010000001.1 coordinate 44,807, forward strand.
CTGAAATAGGCATTGAACTGAAAATATATGATGACGCTGAATTTCTTTTAGCCAGCGCGCTTGAGTTAGAGCCTAAGCACATTCACGCCCGAGCACAATATCTGAACTTACTCATCAGATTAGGTAAATATAAAGCCGCTCAATATCAGGTAGATACGTTAATTAATAGCCAACCTGAAAATCTTAGCTTTAAGGTCGCCAAAGCAAATGTACTCAATGGATTAGGAAAGACTGATGAAGCCATCACCTTATTCCAACAAGCTATACAGCAAGAAGATTCAATTCCCGGCTTTTATTTACAATTAGGCCATGCACTTAAAACCAAAGGTGATATTGACAATGCCGTCAACGTTTATCAAAAAGCATATCAATTAAATCCAAGTTACGGTGATGCGTTTTGGAGCTTAGCTAACACAAAAACCTATCGTTTTACGGATGCCGAAATAGCGCAAATGCAAGCACAACAAGATAATGTAGACTTAGCATTAACGGATAAAATACAATTATATTTTGCCACAGGTAAAGCGTTTGAAGACAAAGAAGATTACCCGCAAGCTTTCCACGCTTATCAACAAGGGAATCAACTGCAACAAGCGAACAATGGCTTTGATATTAATAAACTTGAGCAGCAAGTCGACGAGCAAATAAAATATTGCACCGCTGAATTATTTGAGCAACGCGGACACTTAGGTTATGAAGCCCCCGACCCTATCTTTATTGTTGGATTGCCTAGAGCGGGCTCCACTCTATTAGAACAAATTCTGGCCTCTCACAGCCAAATTGATGGCACCATGGAACTGCACAACATTTTGGGGTTAGCATCGCGTTTACGTGGGCGCACCCCAAACACAGCATCCCATCAATACCCAAAAAACTTAAGTGAAATTAACTCAGATTACTTTAGACGTTTTGGTCAACAGTTTATTGATGAAACCCGAGTTTATCGAGAAGATGCACCTTTATTTATCGATAAAATGCCAAATAACTTTCTACATATAGGCTTGATAAAACTTATCCTGCCAAACGCTAAAATCATAGATGCTCGACGTTCACCTATGGCTTGCTGTTTTAGTGGATTTAAACAGTTATTTGCTGAAGGACAAGATTTTAGTTATAGCCTTGAAGATATTGGTCGTTATTATCAAGCCTATTTGAAACTCATGGCACATTGGGAAAAAGTATTGCCAAATTTTGTTTTAACCGTGAAACACGAAGAGGTGGTAGAAGATTTGGATAAACAAGTTCACAGAATGTTAGATTTTTGCGGGTTAGAGTTTGAGCAGTCATGCATTGATTTTCATAAAACCAAACGAAACATCAAAACCCCAAGCTCTGAGCAAGTACGTCAACCTATTTATAAATCTGCCACTGAACAGTGGCAGCATTTTGAATCTTATTTAGAACCTTTAAAAAAGGTTCTAAATATTAAATAGATTTATACTTGGTCCATAACTTTTAAATTGTCAGTATTTCTGACTTGAATTTCAGTTTTGTAATAATGTTTACCATCTTTAACTGGGATCAACTGTTTAAGTTTAACGTGACCATCTACTTCAATTGTTTTCCCTTTGAAGTATGACTCAAGCGAAGAGCCATAAACCTGAACAAAATCATCAATTGTTGATTGAGCAAGTACTACCGCGATATTTTTAGGGTCTTTCTCGTTGACGTGAGTGTTTAAATAAACGACACCATCTTTACTATGTGTCGATTTGATTGAAAATTGAAAGGTTCCATTTACACTTGCTGGATATCGTACAATCGCTTTTTCCACAAGTTGATTTAAATCGGTTGGAGTTGCTTCGGTTTCAACGTTTGCAACTTCTGTGGTTGAGCTGCAAGCTGACAACACTAAAATAGACAGTAGTAGTACGTATTTCATTATCATTCCTTTTGACATTCGTTTGAGTTTTTATCTTTTTGCCACCCCAGTATTGATGTGATACGTACAAAAAGCAATCAATTACCAACTTATCCTCTTTATTACAGAGAAACCAGCACTAAGGCTGGTTTCTAATAGTTTGTTTTACTCATGAACCAATGTGTTTAATGACTCACTTCTTTTGATAATAATCTTAACGCACGTAAAAACGCTTCAATAGATTCCACTGAAGCCGACTCTTCCATCGTGTGATAACCAATGGTTGGTACCTGTATGGTCGTGCCATCAACTAACCCATTAGATGCTGCAATAATACGACCTAATTCAGTACTGCCTAACGATCTAGGCTTTTCACCACGACTGATTAACCATTCATTGTCCGCTTCAACGTAACGGTCTTTGAACAAATAACTAATATTATTTTTTTGACATAGAGCTTCAATTAATTTGGTCGACTCTTTATTAAAAACCGCATTAGCGTCTTTCTCACGTAATACTAATAACTGTTTGTTGGCCGCCTCCACATCTGGAAATGGACTTGTATCAACAACAAATAATTTATTGGTATTGCCACCGAATCGACGGAACCACTCCAGTAAATATCGCCAGCTTTTACCTGCTTCTTCTTGGGCTGTGAAAAAGGCAGTGCCTTCAAAGCCATTACTAAACAAGTCGACTAAGGCTGCCGCAGATAACACATTATCCAATTGCCCTGATAATCGGCCATCGCTGATCGTTAATTTATCTTTAAAGGCAATTGGCGTCCCCGCAACAACATCTTCTAGGCCTTCAATTTCAAAAATAAGGTTATTTCTGTATTCACACACGTAGGTATTTTTTATCACACCACTACCACGGTAAATGCCAGACCAAGGTTCGTAAGCATATACCGCTTCAGATTTAAAACGTTCTGTTACTTTGGACATTAACTCTTCTGATACCGAATTATTTAACAGATCAGTTTTGTTCGCTGAGATAAAAGCCGCATACTGAAATTCATTTGGTCCAGTACAAATAAGGCCATGTCTGTCTATGTGGGCAGAAAACATTGCACTATGTGGTTTGTTACCCTGTGCGACCAATAATCCTTCATACCAAGTAACCTTTGCACCACGTTCTTCGAGTTCACGTTGTAATACCCTAAAAAATGAATGTTCTGCCCCAACGACACTAGGATGGCGTATCAGGATTTTTAATAGATCTATAAATTCGTTACTTAGCATGTTTAAGACTGTCCTTCATTAGAATCGTCTATCGTTTTGTCGAGGACTCAACGAGTTTTGGGGTTAAAATAATTAAATTTAGTACGTGTGCATACTTGCTAAGTATGAACACGTACCACTGAAAACGGCCCCTCTAAAGGTGCCGGATTATTAGTTCATAAAGATAATAGTGGCACTGCCTAAAAAGACAAAAAATCCAACCACATCCGTTACGGTTGTTAATATGACTGATCCTGCAAGCGCCGGGTCAATGCCATTTTTATCCAAAACAATAGGGATCAAAATCCCCGACAAAGATGCCACTAACATGTTAACCACTAAGGCGACGCTTAAAATCAATGACAATAAGTAATTGTCGAACCAGAAAATAGTCATCGCCGCCACAATCGCGGCCCACACCACGGCATTAACCGCTGCCACACTTAATTCTTTATCCCGTAACGCCTTGAAGTTCGCTGTATTCAACTGGCCAGTTGCAAGCCCCCTGATAGTAAGCGTTAAGGTTTGACTCCCTGTAATGCCCCCCATGCTTGCCACAATAGGCATCAACACCGCAAGCGCCACTACTTCAATAAGTACTTTGTCAAAAATACCAATCACCGCCGATGCTAAAAATGCTGTGAGTAAATTAATACCCAACCACAACGCTCTGCGTCTGGCACTGGTAAAAATGGGAGAGAATAAATCCTCATCACTTACTTTACCCATATGAGCGACTTGCGCTTCATAATGGTGCTGGAAAATAGATAACGCATCACCCATTGAGAACTCACCAACAAATTTACCGCTCTCAGTTAAAATAGGTAAAGTGTGACGATTGCTGTTTTTAATAATATTCGACGCTTCCATTAAGGAAAGCGTATCTAAAATATTGTCGTCACTTTGTTCTGCAATCGCTTCAACTAAACTTTCTTCTTCCGCGTTTAACAAATCATTTATCGATACTTCACCAACATAATTTGAAGCGTCATCCAGAACAATATAATTACCCGAATAATCCGTTAAGTCGCTTTGACGTATCTCGTCTAATGCATCTTCAACGGATGTTTTATGACTGACGGTATACACATCAGAATTCGCATAACGACCAACTTGCTCTTCATCATAGCTAAGAGAAGACTCTATATTTGACTGTGACTGCGGTGACAATTTGTTAATTAACTTTGCCACCAACTTTTGCGGTAGCGCCGTTAAAATCTCAACCACTTCATTGTTGGAGCCAGATTTAACCGCTTTTTCCAGCTCTTTCGACGTTAATACGGATAACAGTTGTTGACGCGCATCCTCACGCATCGCTGTTAAAATGGCCCCTTCCAATGAATGGTCGATAAGAGGCCACAGCTTTAGCCGTTGCGCATTGGTTAACCCTTCTAATATCAAAGCCCATTTACTCGGTGTGTAATTTTCAACTTCATCCGGAAGTTCAATGATATCGGCAGCTAAAATACTGACAAAGTCGAGTGTAGGTGTTGCTTGGTTTTCCATGTGACTACCTTAAAACAATGAGGTGATTGTTTAACTGCGTTTTAGCTACTTGGTGTAATAGTATTTAACTGTAACTGTTTTTTCTCTTCCGATATGAACAACTTAATACATTGTTCTAACATTTTTTGCTCAATAGCTTGAGCTTGTTCCGTTGGACAAAAAAGACTAAATACCACTTTGGTTTTTCCTAGCTCTGTGGATTCAAACGAAACACTCGGCTCTGGCCCTGATATTTTAATATCCAACCGATTTTCAATCATTGAATTGTAACGCTCAGCAACATCTTTAAATTCAGCACAATGTTTTTTGGCTTGTTTTAATAATGCCGTCTTGATCACAAACGGATTGATAGTCAGGCTTTCACGTATGTAAAAAAACGAGTGATTTACATAACGTTTCATGTAATTCAAATTAGTAATAGGCAAGGTAATCAGTTGCAAATTAGGTATAAATAAACTTTTACCGGTATAGCTGTATGTTGATAAATCGACTTCCAACAAGGTTGTTTTTGCCATATCCGTTGAAGTCACTTCCCCAGCATGTCCACCAACCACAATCCAGTCTCCAACCCTAAATGGTGTCGAACTCGAGATATAGAGAAAGCCTATGAAACATTGAATGATCTCACGAGTCACTAAAATAATGGCCACAACAAAAGCCGCAATAGAAAAAGCAAAACGCTGGATCTCTTGATGCCAAATTGCAAACAGTAAAATAACCACTAACAAGTTGATTAAGTTTTTCAAATAATTAATCAAATAACGTTTGTCGTTACCCTTCTCGACCGCTCTTTTTTTAATTATCTGAAATATAAAGTATTTTAAACACCATGATGTCAGTATCAATATAATGGTGATGGCCAATTGGCTTTGCATAAAAGTGATCAAGTATGTACCTATTTGTTATTTTTACTTTTGAGTAATTCAAGCGTGGCTTCAGGGCCTGAGTTTGCTAAAACTTGCGCCAATTCTTTTTGTTTTGACTGCAATAAACTGATGCCTTCAATAACAAAATCGTACATTAACCATTTATCTTGGTCTTCAGAAAAACGCCACTTCGTGATCAACTGCGTGGTTTTGTTTTTTCCCACCAACTTCATCGATACACTGGCATTTTTATTCGAGTTAGCCAATGAAGATGACACCACAACTATCTTTTCATTGTTATAATTTACTAAGCTATTAGCGTAATTTAATACCAAGGTGTCTTTTAATACCTTAACAAACTCCGCTTTTTGTTCCGCTGATAACTTAGCTAAATTTTTGCCTAACACTTTATATGCAAAAAACTTTTCATCAACACTAGTTAACACTTCGTTTTCTACCAATTGTTGGATGGCTTGAATCGTTAAATTATTCGCTTGTTTTAAAGAAATAAGCTCTAGCTCTACTTTTTTAAATAGCTTATCTGCCACAGCATCAACTGTTTCAGCATACACTTTACCCATGAATAAAATGGGTAAAGTGAGCAATAACATAACTGATTTAATACATTTCATTGTTAATACCTGTTAATAACGCCAATCAATGTTGGACGATTTGTGTGTTCATTAATATAACTGCAAGTTTTATCGTAACTTTCACTCAAACACTTGTTTTCTTTAATCCTTTTATGGATTAACAAAGGTGTTGTTAACTAAGCGTAGTAGATAACTGAAACCGTTAACGTATTATTTTTTATACAAATAAAAAACCAATAACAAATGTTATTGGTTTTATGTACAACTTAACTTTTTTATAAATATTTTAGGTATTACATTTAACCTAAGTCATCGACGACCGATGCAATGAACTCAATTATCTTTTCTACACTGGTAAATTTAGTGTATTCGTAATAATCCATTTCACTGTTAACACAATCTAACAATACTTTGTTGTCTAGAGCGGTAGGATCTTGAACATTTTTACAATATTCATATGTATCTCTAACAAACTCAGCATCAGGTTGTTCAGTTTCATCATTGCCAAAAGCTAAATTACTAAAAACAAGGTTGCTAAATAACAATGCCAATACGATTACTTTTTTCATCATTTCGTTCTCCAAAAAAACTGTCGCTAAGTTAGTTGCGTTTTAGCAATTTGGAAAACTAATATTTTTTATCGAATTAACAATATTTTTTAGTCGTTAGTTGATGCCATGTCGATTACCGCTGAGCGTTTAGGTGATGATTGATCAATCACGTTAATCACCTTTTCAATGGTATCGACTAATCGATTATGTTTTTGATAAACCGCATATATCGAACGAGTTAACGCGTGTTTGCCTTTCACTTTAAACAACTCACCACTTTCAATAAACGGCTCTGCTAATGCATTAGGTAGATAAGCGGTACCACCTTCAGACAAAATAAAGTCCAACGCAATGCGACCGGTAGAGGTGACTAACTTAGGTATATAACTCTTGCCATATTTAGCGTCATGCTCTGATGAAAATTGCGTTCCCCAGTCAACATAAACATAGTTTTCTGCCATGGCTTGTTCAGCCGTTATGTTGCCTTTAGTCGTTACCATAACCAAAGCAACATTCGCGATTTGTTCACTTATAACTTCATTAGATAAAAAAGGATCAAACGTCAGAGCTAGGTTTAAGGTGTTATCTAAGATTGAGGAATGTAATTGCCTAATGCCTAACATCTCGGTTTTAAAAGCCAGTTCAGGTAAACCTTTGGTTATCACTGTTAAATAGTTTTGAAAATAAGCATCCCAAACATTGGGGGTTGCGCCAATTGACAATTGTATGAGTTGAGATTCCGCCAGAGAGATATCTGTTTTCACCTGCTGCATCGCACGAACCATAGTGGTTGCATAAGGAATTAATCGCTCACCTGCAGGCGTTAAACAAATATTATTTCTAATACGTTCAAATAAAGGGGCATCCACAAATTCCTCTAATTGTTTAATTCGGGCACTCACTGCGGCCTGAGTTATATAAAGGGTTTCTGCGGCTTTGCCGAAGTGCCTAGTGTTTGCTACCTCTAGGAAGGTTTTAAATACTTTTACGTCCATTAGGGAAGAATAAATAAAAAAATTTATTTAACAAACTTTTTTTGATGTTCGATAAAAATTATTTGTTTTTAAAATCGTCAAACTAAGACTATTTTTAGCAAAATTGCTGAGGATATCAAAATGAACACACAAATTAGAAAAGGTGCTAAATCGTTTTTCGATGATATTAACTTCCCTAGAGGCTTTAGCCGCAGTGGAGAATTTACTATACAGGAATCCAATTTTCTAAATGATTATGGGTATTCCTTACAACAGCTTTCAAATGGCTCACTGATGCCAGAAAATGCTGAAGAAGTCAGATTTGCAGATGTATGTACTGGTAGAGAACTGGCGCAGTCATTCGCAGAAAAAACGTGGATGAAATACATTTCGTTAGCTTCACCAAGAAAATACGAAAATGTATACGGTATGGGACGACCACAAAACAACTTTGAGTCCGGTGAATATTACTTGGAACTCTAATTTTACTTTATTGAGGTTTTTTTATGGATTACTTTGACGAAATCTATGAAATTGATGAATTTGAAGACATGTCTGATAAACCAGACAGAGGCGATCGCCGTAGACGTTATGAAACGCAAAAGCGAATTGAAGATTTAAAAGAAATGCGACGTATGAATAAAGAGGTCAACTACTACGACGAGTGGTAACTAATAAATCCTACCTAAAGTTTAAACGTTTTATTATAAATCTCGCGCATTTATCACACTAAATGCCACAATAAAGGAGCGTCTTCGGTCAAACGAGTGACGCTCTTAATATCTCGATATTGTCAGTCGATAAGATTACGAATATAAATCTCTGAAATGTGATCATTTTTCAGAATTAGCCTAAGCGGCACTTCCCCTACATCACCGATTTTTATTACATAAACTAACTCATCAAATTCTTTATATGACGGTTTACCAAGCTGTTCCTCAATTTTTATGCGTGGTTGACATAAAAACAGCTTAAAGCCTGAGTCTAGGTCACAGTTTTTAATATATAGGCGATTTATAAACGTTTTTGGGTGATGAGTTTTTAATATTTCTATCACTAAATTAGGGTACTGCAAAGTTATATACTGTAGTTTTTGGTTTGGTTCATGGCGATTATCTCTATTGCTCACATAACGCTCAGTTGGTTTGCCAAGTCGGTTAATAATATCAGCTTCTGAATGACCAAACGTCCATAAAAGCTTAAATAACTCATAAGGTTTAGACTTATCATCGTATTCTAAAAGTGGTGCTACTTGATACCACTTTCCAATTAGCCTAAAAGGGAACAACGATGTTGGTTCAGCAATATTTGATAAAGCTAACGGGTGAAAAATAATAAAAGTTATCAATAGTAATTTTACTGATGGAGATAGCCGCATTTAATATTTCGCTCTTTTTTATATTTCAGTTTAAATAGAGACAAGCTGTACAGGGGATATAATCAATAAATTTACCCACATATCTAAGTAATGACTCATAACGTCATTAAACTACTATAAAATAGGTTTATGTAAAATATTCTCTTAACTTATCAACCCACATTACATATATTCAGCAAAGTATATTTGTATTTAGATCAATTACACCAAGGACAATATGGAACAGATATTAACTATCACGCCTTATAGTTGGATGGGCATTTTCACCTCAATGTTATGTGGCACGATTATCGGCCTTGAGAGGCAATTTAGAGGTAAACCCGTTGGTATTAGAACCTCTTCACTAATCGTGTTAGGTACTTATGTATTTGTTGCTACGGCCAATTATGTTGTGGTTGACTCTGCTACCGTCGATCCCTCTAGGATCATAGGTCAGGTCATCACGGGAGTTGGTTTTTTAGGCGCTGGGGTGATGTTAGCCAAAGATGGTGCTGTGGTTGGGGTAACGTCGGCAGCAACAATTTGGGTGTTAGCCGCCATCGGCGTTTCAATTGCGAGTAATAACTACTCTACTTCAATTTTATTATCTTTGGTCGTGGTATTTATTTTAGTCGGTGTCGACTTTTTGGAAAACACATTTCAAACATTATCCAAAGGGGTACACACTAAATATACCAATTGGAAACAACAACCCACGCCATTTCGTTTAAGGAAAGTGTTTAAAGTTAAACCGCAAGATAAACCAACAGATTAACGAATAATTATTCTGGGTTATTTTGCACGGCACTGGCTAAAATATGCACACCGTTGTCTAACATAAATTGCTGAAACGCTTTGGCTAGCAATGTTGGTTGACGGGATGCATTTTGCACTAAACGCCACTTACTACGAATTGGAAAATGCTCAACCTTTAATATTTTAAGACCCGGCATAATACCAAAATCCAAACTATGTTTACTCAAAATAGACAATCCTAATCCAGCCGCAACCGCTTGTTTTATAGCCTCACCACTGGCAATGGTCATTTTTTCATGCAACTCAAAACCATGTTTATTAAACAGTTCGAGTGTTGCTTCCCGAGTTCCAGAGCCCTCTTCCCTTAACAAAAAAGGGTAATGGCTCAAACGAGCCAATGAAATATTGGGTACCAAAGTTAACTCATGGCGTTCTGGCGCTACCACGACTAATTCATTGTCCAAAAACGGCGTTTCCACCACCTCAACATTTTGTGGCATTTGCCCAAATAAATAAAAGTCATCGAGTTTGTCTGCCAAGCGTGCATGGACTTTATCTCGATTTGCTATCTCTAACTTAACATCAACATGTGGGTAATGTTTGGCAAAGGCAGCCAATAATAAAGGCAGAAAATATTGTGCTGTGGTTACCACGGAAATAGATAAAGTGCCGGTCACAACACCTTGTAAATTATCGATATCGGTCTTTAAGTTATCTAATGTTTGAAAAATTTGATTAGCGCTATTTAACACCGCTTTACCTGCGTCGGTTAACGTTAATTGCCTACCTAACATTTGATAAACCGGTAAACCTAATAAGTCACTTAAGTTCTTTAATTGTATAGATACGGAAGGTTGCGAGATATGTAACTTTTCGGCCACCACAGACAAGCTTTGGTATCGAGCTAACGCTTGAACCAATTGTAATTGCCTTATCGTAGGCTGTCTGTTGGATTGTCCACTCAACGGCATATAGACTTTTATCTATGAATTAAATTAATTTTATATATTAGACTCTATTTAAAACTAATTCTAGGATGATGTTACTTATCTTATTGAGAACAAAAGTATGTTAGAAACAATTTCACAAAATATACGTTCGCTCGGTTCAGTGTTAGGTAAAACTATTGCTAACGACAAGGACCAGCGTTGGTTAGACAACATTGAACGTGTTCGTCTTTTAGCAAAAGATGGCGTAGCTCAAGAAGAGTATGCCATTGAAGAATTAAAGACCTTATTCCAATCTTGTGACGAACAAGATTTGCTTATTTATGCCCGTGCATTCAGCCAATTCTTAAATTTGGCAAATATCGCTGAGCAGCAACACACCACCAGCGAACAAGGTTTGGCCGAATTGGATTTGCCACACCCACTAGAGTCACTGCAGGAACAGCTAAGTGACACAAAACCAGAAGCGTTTTTAGCTGCCATTAAAAAATTACATATTGAATTAGTATTAACCGCACACCCAACTGAAGTGAACCGTCGTACATTCATTCATAAATATCATGAAATCGCAGAACAGTTGGAACAATCGGGCCCAGAATTAAATGGTCGTATTGAAGAGTTAATAGAGCAAGCTTGGAATACCAATGAAATTCGTCCACAACGCCCTACTCCATTAGATGAATCACGTTGGGGCTTAAACGCTATCCGTGACAGTTTATGGTTTGCCGTACCTAAGTTCGTCAGAGAATTAGATGAATTATGCCAACAAGTGACCGGACAACCGCTGCCACTTGATGCAACGCCAATAACAATGGCTAGTTGGATGGCCGGAGACCGTGATGGTAATCCATTTGTAACTGCAGAATTAAGTAAAAAAGCGATTTTAACCGCCCGTTTACTAGCTGCTGAGTTGTATTTAATTGATTTCCAGAACTTATATCTAGAACTATCAATGCATAAAGCCAATGATGCGCTTATTGCTGCTGACAGTAACAGTATTGGTCCTTATAGAAATCTAATTAAACAAACCATTGGTAAACTAGAACACAGCATTGAGCTTCTAAAAAATGATCAAACCGATGGAGTTATTGCCAGTCCTCAAGAACTGTTACAACCTTTGTATGCTTGTAGAGAAAGTTTATTAGAAGTTGGTTTAACCCGAGCTGCTAATTCAATGTTGTTAGATGTTATTCGTAAAGTGCATTGTTTTGGCATTTCATTAGTTAAACTGGATGTACGCCAGCACAGCGAATTTCACGATCAAACCATTGCTGAAATCGTTGAATCTCTTGGTTTAGGTGATTACTTATCTTGGAATGAAGAAAAACGTTGTCAGTTTTTACAACAAGAAATTAACAACCCAAGACCTTTATTACCAAAGGTGGAGTGGACAGCGCAAACCCAAGAAGTCTTAGATACATATCGTTTTATCGCCGAGCAACCAAAAGAAGTGTTAGGCATTTATATTATTTCAATGGCCAGTCAGCAAAGTGATGTATTGGCGGTTAATTTATTAATGAAAGCCACCGGCATCACTTGGGATATGCCTATTGCGCCATTGTTTGAAACGTTAGACGATTTAAACAACGCCTCTAAAGTAATGGACTTATTATTAAACAATAAAGATTACGTAAAACGCACTGAAGGTGCTCAACACGTGATGATAGGTTATAGCGACTCGGCCAAAGATGCTGGTGTATTAGCCGCTGCATGGGCGCAATACCAAGCGCAAGAAGCCTTAGTTGCGGTTGCGACCAAACATAAGATCACGTTGAAACTATTCCATGGCCGTGGTGGCACAATTGGACGTGGAGGCGGCCCAGCACATGCGGCGATTGCATCTCAACCTCCAGGCACACTTGAAGGTGGCTTACGCGTTACAGAGCAAGGCGAGACCATACGTTTTAAATTTGGCTTACCAAATTTAGCCGTTCGTAGTTTACATTTATACGCCAGTGCAATTTTAGCTAACTTAGTTAAACCACAACCAGCACCAAAAGATTCGTGGCGTCAGTTGATGGATAAAATGGCCAAACGTAGCTGTGAGGTTTACCGTGATTATGTGTGTGAACAAGAAGATTTTGTTAAGTATTTCCGTCAAGCTACTCCAGAACAAGAGCTTTCGTCTTTGCCGTTAGGTTCTCGTCCGAGTAAACGTAAGTCAGACGGTGGTATTGAATCATTACGTGCTATTCCATGGATATTTTCTTGGAGTCAAAACCGTTTAGTGGTTCCAAGTTGGTTAGGATCTGGGCAAACCATCTCTGAGTTTAACCAAACTCAAGGGGATGTAATTAAAGACATGTTGGATAATTGGGCTTATTTCAGAGCGCGTATCTCGCTAACAGAAATGGTGTATCTAAAATCAGATACCGACATCTCTAAACTGTACGATCAAACCTTAGTTGATCCTGAGCTTCAACCTATGGGTGACTCATTAAGAGCCCAGCTCACAAAAGATAAAGCGTTCAGCTTACAATTACTAGGACAAACTGAAACGTTGGAAACGGATCAATGGAACCTAACGTCCTTTAACTTACGTAAACCGTATTTACTGCCATTACATTTAATGCAAATTGAAGCATTAAAACGTTTACGTAAACAACCTGAACACCCAGTTTGTGAGCAGTTACTTATGGTAAGCATGACGGGTATTGCAACTGGGATGCGTAATACAGGTTAAACTATTACCTATATTTCATATAGTCAGATAACAAAAAGGCTTGGTCAACACCAAGCCTTTTTCTGTTTCAATAATACAAACTCAAGTTAATCTGTGATCAGAGCTTTTGGTAATTCCCAGTTTGTTACCCACACATCACCTTGCCAATCTTCAATGGTTACCCACACTTTATGCTCTGTAGTTAATGTTTTTGGGGCAATTCCATGTACTTCTTGACCATGTTGGCTGCCATGTAAAATTCCTTCATCATGCTGCTGAAGTTCTGCTAAAGACAAAGCATGTGTGCCAATATTTAAGTAAGCCTGCCGAATATCTTCAACGCTACCTTGACTAAAGATGATAAAAAAATCTTTAGTATAATGACCATCATGTAAATATGGCGGATCTAGGTTGTAAGGCATAGGTGCAATTTCGAATGACCCCACCTTATGTTTTTCCCACACTGGCGGAAATACCGGATATAACGACTGATACAAAAAGTAAAAAGGTAAGATTAAAACTAAACCGTTAAGTTTGTATTTATGGCGAGATAAAAAACGGGTTATTGAACTGTTCATTACATTGTTTCCTGTTCTTTAGGTGTATCTTCTTTTCTAGCGGCTTTCACCGTTCTAGTACCCCACATTAGAAAGCCTGTTATTGACATACCAGTTAATAATATGCCAAATAGAAACCAAATAAGCTTGGTCCAAATACCGCCAATCGTCCCATAATGCAGAGGATCTGCAATATGTGACAAGGTTTGTAAACTAGTCATTTGATCAGGTTCACGTACACTTTCTATATCACCATTCCATGGATTAACACTTACACCATACGCATATTTATCATGGAAGATGAAATCACCTTCGCCATATAGTTTATAAGTATCTCTAAAATGTTCTGGTGGCATAAGATACGTACTTTTGAACTCAGGAAATTTTTTCTTAGTTATCTCTAACGCATCCATAAAGGTTAGCGGGCGAACCGGAGTGTCTTTTACTGCAGGTAACTGGGCGACCGAAACCAATGGTGGATGATCTTCCAGAGAGTAATCTGCATGCCATAATACAGCTTGAATTAAGTACCATAATCCAGTCACGCTCATAACAAGTAAAAACCAAATAGACCAAACACCGGCCAACCTATGCATATCTGCAAGTACTGTTTTTTTACCTTGGTTTGTTCTAATTTTGGGTTGTGTGAACGAGCGCCAGAATTTCTTATAAATAAGTAAACCTGTGATCAACGCCCCCAACATAACAAAAGACATTAAACACACTAGGTAATAACCAATGCTGTAATTACTTTCCCAAGGGAATAACAACCAACCATGTAATGAGCGCATAAAATTAATAAACGTCATGCCTTGATTTATCTCTTGAATTTCACCTGTGTACTGATTGACATAAGCAATTGCGAAGGGTTTATCGCTGTCAGTAAAAATTACCGCATTAACTAAGTAATCTTCAAAATTCATTGCGGTACTGACTTTTGCCGTTGGGTAAGCCTGCTCAACTATTGAAATTAATTCCGGCATTGGTTTTTCTGGTAAATCGTCAGGATTTAAAGCTCGTGCGGCTGGGTTTGTTAGCCAAGTTAATTCATGACTGACAACTGAAATAGTGCCCGTTAAACAAATGAAACAGAAAATTAACCATATAGGCAATGAAAACCAACCATGAAGTTGAAACCAAAAACGATTACTTACCTTTGCCATTTGTTACCTAATTTAATTGAGTTAGAAAATATGAGGGGCGCTATCTTATCCTGTCGATAGCTAAGACTTCAAGATAAATCTAAATGACAATCATTTCCATTTAGAGTAAAGATGGAATAAATTAGACCTAAATGATAATCATTATCATTTACATAGCATTTAACTTTACGTATACTGCGCCAAATCGTCACTCTTCCTAAAATATACAAAGGTAATATCTAAAAATGAAAATGAGTCATAATTTTGCACTTTCTGCGGTAGTTTTAGCGATGGGCTTCCATGCTCAAGCACAAGAAGCAAACTCAGAAACTAAGATTGATCAAGACACCGTTGAAAAAGTGATTGTTGTTGGCACTCGAACAGAACAAGCAAGTAAAGGTGCTACGGGTCTGACAATGGAGCTGAATGAAACACCACAATCCATCAGTGTAATCACATCTGAACTTCTTAAAAACTATGGTGCAAATAGTTTAAATGACGCGTTAAAGTTAGCTACAGGAGTGACTGTAGAAGAATATGAAACCAACCGTACAAACTATACTTCTCGTGGTTTTGATATTAAAAGCACCCAAGTCGATGGTGTTGGTATGCCAAATAACTGGGGCATAGTGACAGGTGCAATGGAATCCTATGGATATGACGAAATTGAAGTAATACGTGGTGCCAATGGTTTATTAACGGGGGTTGGTAATGCAGCTGGTACTATAAATTATGTACGTAAACGTCCAACCAATGAAAACCAAGGCGAAGTTGGCATTACGCTTGGTTCGTTTGACTTAAAAAGACTGCAAGCAGACTATTCTGCACTATTAACTGACAATGGCAGTTGGGCAGCTCGTGTGGTTGCTGTTATAGAAGATAAAGAGTCGTATCTTGATGGGTTAACTGACGACAGAACCTATCTATATGGTGTTGTTGATGGACAGCTCACTGAAAACTCTACATTAGCTGCTGGTTTTTCCTACCAAAAAGCAAATACTGACGGCAACATGTGGGGTGGGTTAGTATTTAATTATACAGACGGTACTCAAGCTGAGTTCCATACTGGTGCCAGTCCAACACAAGAATGGACGAGCTGGAATACTGAAAACACCAGTGCGTTTATCGAATATGCATATACCTTTACCAATGACTGGGAAGCGAAAGTAACTTATAACAATCGTACTTCGGAAGATCCTTCAAAATTGTTTTATGTTTATGGCGCTATTGATAAAGCCACTGGATTAGGACTGAACAGTTACCCTGGTCGATATGAAGATGAATTTAACGCTGACTTACTTGATATTAATTTAATCGGTGACTTCTCACTATTTGGTAAAGAGCATCAGTTAAACTTAGGCATGAGTAGTTCTTCGAGTAGTCGTAGTTCACATAATTATGCGGCGTTAACGGGTTGGGATCCTGCTCCGGCGTTTCCTTACGCCCTCGATGCGATACCAGAACCAACTTGGGGTGAACGAACGCTTTATGCTGATATTGATATCACCTTAAATCGTTATTTTGGTTCAACAAAATTTAACGTCTCAGATTCATTTTTTGTTGTGGCTGGTTTTAATGCCATCGATTTTACCCGTGAAGGTATCAACAGTGGCGTATTGATCGATAACGAAGAAAGCGAGTTAAGCCCGTATATTGGCGCAACTTACAGTATTAATGACGATATTAATCTATATGTTAGTTACTCAGATATTTACCAACCGCAAGAACAGTATGACTTTGATGGTTACTTCTTAGCACCAACAAAAGGCGTTAACTTCGAAGCAGGGATCAAAACCCAATGGTTCAACGATGATTTATTAGCCACGTTTGCGGTATTTTCTGCGGAGCAAGATAACTTAGCTAATTACGCAGGTATAAATGCTAACGGAAACTATTACTACACGGGTATTAATGTTCAATCTACTGGTTTTGAACTTGAATTAGTGGGTAAGATCACTGATAACCTGACCACAACATTTGGATATACCTCAATCGATATCGAAAATGACGCCGGTGATAAAACCAATGAGTGGGCACCTAGAAATGTTATAAATTACACATTTAATTATACGGTCCCTCAAGTACAACAATTAACAGTTGGCTTAGGCGGTAAATGGCAATCTGACATTATCAATACCACTTACAACGTCAAACAAGACGCTTATTTATTGGTTAATGCGTTTGCACGATATGACATTAGCGACAAACTTAACGTACAAGCTAACCTTAATAACCTAACGGACGAAAAATACATTAATACTTTGTATAATGTTGGTTATTACGGTGCGCCAGTTAATGGCAGTGTGAGTTTATCCTATAGTTTTTAATCGTTAGTCGATACAACTGACGAGGTTAAGCCCGAGTTATCGGGTTTAACTTCGTTGTATAACTGTCTCTGTATAACGGCGTTTTTAACCTCACTTAATCAGTTCTTTTTGAAACATATTTCCCTTTAACAACACTTCTGCTTTGGCGCCTAAATAAACATAAATACCCAACCCAACCAGTAAAGCGGCCGATGCCCCCATCATAGCGACGGCACTAGACAAATACTCTGGCGACCCTAATACAGACTTAAACATCAACAATAAGGCTTCGATTGATATTGCGATTAAGATGGTAGCAATAAATCGGGTGATGGTTCTGCGAGTTGAGCTGTGTCTAAAGATGTCTTTTTGCATTAAGACTTCTTCTTCCATCGTTGTTTTACCTAAATCAAATATCGCCAATGCCAATGTTAAAAATATAATAATGCCAAAAGGTTTGGACTGGAGCTCTTCTGCACTAGGAGAAATAAACAAACTGACAATTTCACTGCCCGCCGAATACAGTAAAATACCAACAATACAAAACAGCCCAACAACAATGCAAGAGTAAACACTGATGAATAAAGGGTGAAATCGTTTGCGTTTGTTATCCCCCATCAAAAACTCAATGGCATGAGCCAAGTCAATATCCAACACTAAAAAGCCAATCACGTGGCCAGATTTATCTTTATATTTAAGTGCCGTGGATATACATAAATTGTGACTGGATGTCGATAAGTAAGGTTCAGTAACCACAATGCCGTCGTTATCATTAGCTTTGATAAAGTATGGTCGATAAGAGCGGTCTACACCTTTACCAACACCAAAGTTTTTATGGCTAATTGACTTACTTGATATGTTGGGACTTAGCTGAACCCCTTGATTATCTAGAGTGAACATTAAATCGACAAAAGGGTAATTGTGACGTAACCACTTCATCGACTTGACTAAACTTGTGTCGTCGTTAAAAAACGCCTCATCAAACGCCCCAGCCATAATAGAAGCCATAAGCTCATGAATTGGGTTTTTATAATCGTGGTATCTTTCTATAACGCTTATATAGTTCATAACACCTCTTATCATTAATACATAATAAAATAAGTTTAACGGCGACAAACCACTATCCGATACTAGGACATTTACCTGTAACTGTTTATTAATTTACAGTCTAAAAAAGTAAACTTGTCCTAGAAAAACTATTTGTTAACTACTCTGAGTGTTCCATATCCCATTGGCTCACCGATATGTGTTTAAGTTGGTAAATAAACTCACCTACCATACTGATTGAATTAATCACTTTATTTATCATCTTTATCTCCAAAAATTTAACCTTGTTACCCTTCAAATTTAGGTAAACCGCGTCAGTTATACAAACGAGTTAAACACAGCTGATAAGTGAAAAAACTTTACCTGAACGTTAACATTGGATAATTGGTCATCATTTGAGAATGGCGACATTGAGGGCGTTCATTAGGGATTTACTCGTCTTGGCAGGCACGTTTGTGCGTTAAAACTTTGTCCACATCCCATAATATGACCGAGCCGTCCACACTAGCGCTGGCAACCCTTGCACCATCTGGGCTAAATACAACTTTATTTACATCATCTTTATGGCCATTTAAGTGCTGTAGGCAATCACCAGTTTTTACATCCCAAAACCTAATCGTGATATCTTGGCCATCATTACCGTAATCAAAGTGATACTGTAACAGTTCACCAAATACGCCTTTATCTCTGTGGCTACTTACAAGGATTGAATCATCAGGGCTAAAAGATAACCCGTAAATTGAATACATAGGCTGTTTAATCGATTTCAAAATAGTCCATGTTTGTGTATCCCAAATGTTAATGATGTAATCGTCGCCACCAGATGCCAACAATTTATCATTATGGCTAAACCCAAGTGCCAGTACTGCGCCTGAATGTTCATTTAAAGTAGAGAGATATTTTCCCGTTTTGGCATCCCAAATATTAACCTTATTATCTTCACCACCAGTTAATACCCATTGGCCGTTGTGACTATAGGCGATTCCCCATACATCACCTTGATGACGTTTAAGTTCGATATATTCACCAGAACTTACATTCCATATTCTGCCAGTATCATCGGCACTCACACTGGTTAAATGTTGATCATCAGGACTAAATGCAATACCAAACACCGAGCCTTGGTGGCCAGAAAAGGTCTTAACTAAAGCACCAGAATTTACATCCCAGATTCGTACATTAGCATCATAACTTGCGGTTGCTAAATACTGGCCATCATGACTAAAGCTTAAGCTAGGCACCCCTGCTGGATGCAGTAAAGAATGTAAGATTTTACCATTTTCCCGATGCCAAATTTTAACAACAGGATGATAACCAGAACTGGCAATTAGATTGTTATTCGGATGGTAGTCTAAGGTACAGACACTATTTTTATGGGTCTGACAAATGTTGTATTGTTTTTTTGCATCGTCATCGGTGAACGCTTGTTCACTGGTTGTCGCACATCCAATTAAGATGGAAAATATTAACGTTATTAATATCTTAGTTAATTTATTTATTCGTTTCTTCATACGCAAGAGACTACCTTTGGTGAGCATATCTACTTTTGCCGTTTATCTAAGATAAGGTTTATCATTCCACCCAATCATCTTGATAATTTTATAATGTTCTAACACATAACCAATTAGTTTGTTTTGTATCAATAGAACAGGGGAAAAAGCGCTATATTAGTATATCCTTAATTTGATACACTATTACCCTAAATACGTACATTTACCCCATTTGTCATAGGATAGTTACAGTTTGAAAGTTACGTTTATTTATCCTATTTATTTTTTGGCAATGACCATGTTATTCACCTCTTTTTTTGCAGTAGCAAACGAGTGTGATCTCCCTTCTAAAAACTGTTTAACTTGGGTTAATAATCAACTCAAAAATACCAAGCCAAACACAATGAATTGGTACAATTTAAAGTTGTGGCAATTAGACTCTTTAATGACATTAAAAGAATTTAAGTTATTAAGACAAGAGCTAGACGAACTAAAACGTGTTCTAAGTCATCCACCTATGTTTGTTTCTTACTTAAACATTTATAGAGCAAAGCTGTTACTTATTGATGGCGAAAAAGAACAAGCACTCGCATTAATTGAAAAGTCGGTAGCCGAATTATCCAGTTTAAATAAGTCCTTCCATAGCCCAATGCGTTTGGTCACTATTGCTAATTTGATGCTTAACTTAAAACGTTATGAAGAAGCCCTTAGTTTATTAAAGCAAATAGAACAAAACTATAAGTGCAGTAGAGACTCACACCTAAAACTAGAATTATACGGTAATTTAGGGCATAGCTATCGTTTTTTAAAACAGAATGAAGAGGCTTTATTAAATTACCAAACCTCGTTAGACCACGCTATCGACTTACAGATAGAGCAGCAAATTGCCACACTCTATATCCATGTAGCTCGTATGCATATGGTACTTGGGGATGCTAAAAAAAGTGAAGATAACTATTTAAATGCAGTATTTCATGCAATTCAAGATGCCAGAACAGCCACTATCATTAACGCAAAGGTATATTTAGCCTCTTTCTACATAGAGCAAAAAGAGTTGTCTAAAGCTAAATCCGTCGTTGAGGATATTGACCCCAATCAGATTGAAGCACACCAATTTAATAGATGGGAAGTGATAACGGAAGCCCTTAAAAACTCCCGTTGATATACGCGTTTACATCACCATTAACTGGTTTTGTCAGGGTGTTTAGCCGGGATTGCTCGATAATAGTTTCTTACATATTCCATTGATGCATCCAAATCATCCACGACGATACTTGGGCCAAATCCCATTTCTTTCTTTTTATAATCTAGATGTACCAAATACACAGGAACTTGGGCTTCTTTTGCTATTCTTAAAAAACCGTTTTTCCACTTTGGTACATGGTGACGGGTGCCTTCAGGCGCAAGTGCAAAAACCATAGACTCCGATTGTTTAAATTCATTCACAATTTGGCCGACGACCCCTCCTGCTTGTTTTCGATTAATTGGCATGCCCCCTAACCCGCCAAGTAACGACTTAATTGGCCAAATAAATATCTGATGTTTCGCTCCCCACACCAATTTAATGTCCATTGCTAACACTGCAAAAATGGCAATGAAAAAGTCCCAATTAGATGTATGTGGTGCAACACAAATTACACACTTTTTATCTGCCGGAAACTCGCCTTTTATCTGCCAACTGTCTCGTCCTGAAATGTGT
>NZ_JAHKPJ010000025.1 GCF_018860345.1 Psychrosphaera sp. F3M07
ACGTATTTTAGGACGAGACAAACCTAATAAACCCAACATGCTTCGACCGAACCATCGAGTTAATCGATTCCCTAGCCTTGAGTGATGTGTTTGTAATTCAGGTATTGTATTTTTACGTGATGTCATTTTAACGGACCTAATAATTCGCTTTAAAGTAGGAGTTAACCAATGTGGTTACCATATAGTAAAACCAAATAAGCGGCAAAGTGTTCCTGTGATCTTATTATCAAAAACCGTTAAAAATTAGTATTAATGTGATAAGTCAGCACTAACAAAGTTAACATTGTTGGATTATTTGCCCAAGCTAGGTATGGTGAGCGACATACTTTAATTAATTCCAGTTAGGCAAATAAATGAAAATCAACGACATTGCAAAACAGAACTATGAATGGGTTGAAAAAATGGGATGGCATAATAAAACCACCCTAGAAGCTTTGGCACTCGTTGCATCTGAAGTTGGCGAAGCTATTAACGAATGCAGAAATGAAAAGCCAACCGATGCCTTTGGTGAAGAACTTGCCGATATAGTATTAAGAGTATTAGACATTGCGCACTGGCAAGGGATAGATCTTGAAAAGGAGATCCACGCCAAAATGCAGAAAAATCAGTTAAGAGGGACTCGGGGAAGAAGTAAATAACGTCTTCCCGATTTTTTTAATTAATCTAACGCCCAATGGTTTGTTTTGCTCAAGGCTTCAACGTCACCAAGAGGTAAAGGTCTGGCGTATAAGTAACCCTGCCCTTGATCACAACCTAACTCAATTAACAAACTAGCGTGTTCGGATAACTCGATCCCTTCAGCGATAACGGTTAAGTTGAACCCTCTTGCCATATTTATAATCGTTTCAATTAACGCACTATCAGACAAATCTGTATGCATTTCTTTAACAAATGCCTGATCAATTTTTAATTTATCAATTGGGAAGTGTTTTAAATATGACAACGATGAATAACCAGTTCCAAAGTCATCAATAGCAATGCTTACACCGAGTTCTTTTAGTTGTTTAAACAAATCCATAATTGCATCAGCCCGTTTCATGATTGCATTTTCAGTTATTTCTAACTCCAATCCTTTAGGGTCAATTCCACTCTTTTCAATCTGTTGTTTAATGTCATTAAAAAAGTCACCAAAACCAAAATCACGCGGTGAAATATTCAATGACAAACAACCGGTAAAACCACGGCCCTGCCAAACTTTCAACTGTTTACAGCCTTGTTCTAACACCCACTTTGAAATGTCATGGATGATTCCACGTTCTTCTGCTAACTCTATAAATTCACTTGCAGCCAACAAGCCTTTTTCAGGATGATTCCAACGAATTAATGCTTCAACGCCAGTTAAAGCCCCAGTTAATAAATCAACTTGGGGTTGGTAAAACAGTTCGAGCTCATTTTGTTCAATCGCATGTTTGAGCTGCACAGACAATTTCAACTTCACGTCTGCTTGTTGCAACAAAGATTCGGTATAAAATGAATAGGTATTACGGCCATTTTGTTTTGCTCTGTACATTGCCGCATCGGCGAAAGTGACTAAATTCTCTGCGTCTTTTGCATCGTTAGGGAAAATAGATATACCTATACTCGTACCAATAAACACCTCATTCTCACCACTGAGCATAAATGGTTTATTGATGTCGTTAATTATATCTTGAGCCACCAAGATCAAATCATCTAAGTGAGCAACGCCTTCAACTAAAAGAACAAATTCATCACCACCTATTCTGGAAACGGTATCTGACTGACGCATTCGGTCTGACATTCTATTTGCTACTTGTTTAAGTAATTCGTCCCCTGCAACATGACCTAAACTGTCGTTCACAATTTTAAACTTATCTAAATCAATAAATAAAACCGCTAACTTACTTTCTTGTCTTTTCGCTAGTCCAATGGCATGTTTCAACCGAGACTTAAGCATCAATCGATTTGGTAACCCCGTTAATGCATCATAATGTGCTAATCTCTCTAACCTTTGCTCTGATTGTTTTAGGCGTGTTATATCAGAGAAAACCCCCACATAATTAATCAGCTCACCGTATTCATCTTCCACTTTACTGATTGACAATAATTCAGGGTAAACATCGCCATTTTTACGTCTATTCCAAATTTCGCCACGCCAAAAACCTAAGGTATCCACCTGAGAAAACATCTCAGCAAAAAATTCAGGACCATGTCGATTTGAGCTCAATATTGCAGGCGTCTTACCGATAGAGTCCGCTTCTTCATAACCGGTTATCGCCGTAAAACCATGGTTAACAGCAATTATTATTTGATTTGGATCCGTTATTAATACGCCTTCCTGTGAGTTTTCAAATACTTTTGCATCTAGCTGTAACTTCTTCTCGATTTCAACTCGTTTTGTGATGTCATGAATGATTGAAAATAATATAGGTGTGTCATCGACCATCATTGGCGAAGTGTGGACCTCAACTTGCCTAATTGTACCGTCTGCTAATTTATGCGGAAATACGGAAAATTTTTGTTCAATATCAAGCGATCTTGCATGTTCAGACTCCGCTTTATCCATTGGAAAACCGCTCAAATCTTGTATGCGTTTTTTACGCAGTTGCTGGTGGCTGTAACCATAGAATTCAATTGCAGAATCGTTAGCATCGATAATTTTTCCGGAAGTTTGTTCGATAAGAAACATTACCGAATCATGATCTTTAAAGAAAGTACGGAAACGCTGCTCAGACTCTAATAGCTTTTTAATCGCATCCCTGTGTAGTAATTCAATATTTTGTTTTTGACGAAGGATCAAAAATGTAATCATAAAGATAACTAACGCTAGAGACCAAACCACTATGGTAATGGAATATGTTAGCCAACCTTCTATAGGTTCTGCCGCTATGCGCCAACTGCCATAAGGTAAATTAATGTCGAGTTGTGCTGGCGAAGTATCAAAGATACCAAGGTCACCAAAAAATATTTCTCCATTGGTCCCACTGGCGTTCTTGCCTCTTAACCCAATCCTAAGGTGATTTTGAGACGTTATCCCACTATCTGATAATATACTTTTATAATCTAAAACAATGGAAGCAATGCCCCATAACTCACCAGTAGACGACACAAATATGGGTTGTCTGGCAATGAGTCCAACTCCACCTTGGACTAAATTTAAGGGCCCTGCGACTATGATTTTATTTAAATTTACGGATTGAATGGCGGCGAGTTTTTGCTCCAGATTTTTTTTGTAATCTAAACCAATTGCTTTTTCATTGCCTGCCATAGGGTACATGTGAGAAATAACGAGATCTTTTGCTAAGGCGATATTACGTATTCGGTTATCACTAATTAATGTCTCGCGTGCGAACAATTCAAATTGCTGCTGCGTAAGGTCTGGATTTAACGAAGCGTAAGTTATCAATCCTTGAGGTAACTTCAAATTTTCATTAATCAGAAATTCAAGGCGAGCTCGAAAGTCAGAAAGCGCACGAGTAACCATAACAACTTGCTCTTGACGATCATGTGTAAATTTCGAATACTCAAAAAAAGCTAAAAAACTAAAGATAAGAAAAGAGGCAAAAACGATACTAAGGGTAAACTTCTTCTTAGGATTTTTATAATACTTTTGTTTTTTCACACAGATCCAAGTGCACTAAGTGCTATTAATTAATCGCGTATTTAACCGTAATAGCACTATAAATACCAGTGGAAAAACCTTTTGGTTTTCTAAGCTAAAGGGCGTTACAAGCTGAGTTCTCAACACATTAATTTAATGTGTGAAATCAGTTCCAAATCAGAAGAATAGAATAATCCTCAATATATTCAACATTTAAGCTTAATAATTGAGATTACTTAGCCAAATGAACCACCCAAAAAACGCAACGCCTGATATTTAAATGATACTTTATATTGCCGTTAATTAGGGGGAATATAAATAAGGTGCCTCCCCCGGAAAAATTTGTCGGGAACAAATTTTAACAGCCGTAGGCTGGCCGCTTGCGGTGAAATACATGGACGTATTTCATAATCTAACCTCGCGCAGCGAGCGTTCGATTGTGTCGGGCTTAATTTTAATATCCGCCAATGCATATTGTGCAAACGATAAGCGTGCGAAAAACATTCAGACTGAATAACATTTGAAATTGGCGTTAAATAATTGAGGGAATATTAAGATGGTGCCTCGACCCGGAGCATGAATGTCTGGAACATTCATCAACAGCTTTAGCTGGCCCGTAGGGCTTGATGTTGTTCCATTTGCTTATTTACACAATCAGCAAACCAAAACATGTTTGACTCTCTACTCCGGTTTTTATGCAAAGGTCACTGGTTGAAATAGTTAGTACCTACATCCATTTAATTTCTTAAACATGTTTTGTCATGTCTACGATAGGTTTAAAAATCGTTTATGCTTCGCTAAATTGATTTGACGTAGACAGCTATGCCTACAACAATTTATCTCGACTAAACAATTTTTAATTCCTACTGAATTCGCAAATAAACAAGCGTAACAACATATTCATGTATGTGCTGAGTCATCGAACTGAGCGAAGCGAACGTTCGATGTGTCGAGAAACTATCTTAGAATTCCCCACGGCATATTGTGCGGACGATAGGCATACGAAAAATATCCAGAATATATAAAATATTAAATTTAATAATATAAGAATGGGGAATATTAAGATGGTGCCTCGCCCCGGAAAAATTTGCCGGGAACAAATTTTAACAGCCGTAGGCTGGCCGCTTGCGGTGAAATACATGGACGTATTTCATAATCTAACCTCGCGCAGCGAGCGTTCGATTGTGTCGGGCTTAATTTTAATATCCGCCAATGCATATTGTGCAAACGATAAGCGTGCGAAAAACATTCAGACTGAATCACATTTGAAATTGGCGTTAAATAATTGGGGGAATATTAAGATGGTGCCTCGACCCGGAATCGAACCAGGGACACGAGGATTTTCAATCCTCTGCTCTACCGACTGAGCTATCGAGGCACATAGTGTGCTTTTTACTTTTGGTACTGTTTAAAAGAGTGGTGCCGACTGCCGGAGTCGAACTGGCGACCTACTGATTACAAGTCAGTTGCTCTACCAACTGAGCTAAGTCGGCACATGATCTTTTAACAAGAACACCGTTAAATTGCCGTATCTATAAAGAAATGGTGCCTCGACCCGGAATCGAACCAGGGACACGAGGATTTTCAATCCTCTGCTCTACCGACTGAGCTATCGAGGCAAATTTAACGGCAGGGAGGATAAATAAAATAAGGTCAGATAGCAACTGATATTTAACAAATAACCAACTTACTCATACTGCCTGCTCGAATAACAAACAAGCAGTTAAAAAGTCACTTCAATATGTTACGTCGACAACTTAATATATTTAACTCTCCTTCCGGCAATTTCTAAATATTTTATGCATTTCCATACTTCTTGCACAATTTTTCATTACTACTAGGTTATAAGTTAATGCGCAAATAATAGAAGAGTATTTTCATGAATAAAGTTATAGCTTTTAGTGCCCCCATATTAAGTATATTTTTACTAATTTCTTGTGGTAATGATGACAGTGACGATGAGGTAATTGTTGATGATTCATCAAGCTATGCCGTTGATATAACAAAGTTCTCAGCAGCACAAGAAATTGAAGAAGTATCCTGTACATTATCGAACGGAATCTCATCAACTTGTTATCAAATTACAATTACTGGGTTCCCATCAGACAGAGACGAACTTGGACCATTTTGTCCTCCAAGTACCTCTACCGAAGCGGCAGACACAGGTAAGTGGTTTGATGACGGTGTATTATATGATTTAACTGGGGAATTCATTAGTAATTTAGACACATTTTATGGCGATAGTTTTTGGCAACTATATGATGAAAATGGCAAGGTGAGTATCACTAACACGCAAGAGTCATGTGAAGCTGCAGCAAGGCCCGATGTTGATGCGGCTTATTATAACCATTGTGTTGAATGTGATATTAATTATTACAGTGAAGAAACCGGTCGTGGCGTTTCCTCAACTTACTTAATTCCCGTGACTCCTGTACCTCGTTCAAACTCAGGATCGATAAATCACAACAGTGTTGGTGTTGCGTTTAATGGTGTTACTTTAGATGCTGCCGCCCCGACTGAAGCAATATTAAGTGCTTACACAATTGCAGCGTTCGATGATTGTGTTGGCCATGTAAACCCTTTTGCGGGTTATCATTACCACGGAGCCAACCACGGTGAAGGTACATGTCCAGGCGTTGAATATGAAGAAGATGGTCACGCCGGTGCATTTGGATATGCAATGGACGGATATGCCATATACAGTATGTTAGATGAAAACGGCGAGGAAGAAACCGACTTAGACTCATGCCGTGGACACACAGACGATATCCGGGGTTATCATTACCACTCTGCAGGCGCTGGTGAAAACATGTTCATTGGTTGTTTTACTGGTGAGACAGCGGAGTAATACGTATGAAGATTAAATTAGCTATTGTTTTGATCGCCTTGCTGTCAAACATTTCTGTAGTAAATGCTCATGACTCACATACACATAAAGCACCTTGGCAAGCCTGTGAACAAAAACAAAAAGCTCAACAATGCGCGTATCACAACGGTGTTGGCGATCTCTTTATAGGCACATGCCAATCTTTTAAACAGCAGTTAACTTGCGTAAGGAACAAACCCATTGTTTATGCTAGCGAACTTGCAACAAAAGCCAAACAAAAAATAAAAAGTAAAGCTGTTGTGATCAGTAAGTACTGAGAGACTGAATACTTAAAAGAATTGGTATTATCTGTAACTTACTGTTTATAAATAAGTAACTCGGCGTTATCCGTGACGTACCCAACCTAATAAGAAGTGCATTAATGATTGTTAATGCGCTTCTCATTTATCCCTCTAGTTAATTAAAATCTCAACTTTTCCTGCAACAAAACGTTGCGCTGAAAAATTGAATAGCTTAGTATCGCCTCGACTTGTCGGAGTGCCAATTACATTTTTGTGTTGGCTGAGATCGCGAAAGCGGGATCCGTAGAACCTGATTCAGACTAATATCTGCGAAGGAAACAAGGGAAATAACACCCGTTTTAGTATTTCACCCGCCCTGGGTGAATCATAGTAAAATAGGTATTACAAAGCTCCTGTAAATCTACACTCCGTCTTTTGTGCTCAATATTTTGAGCGAATTAACCAAAAGGCAGAAACCATGACTAAACTTACTCGCCGCGAACGTCGCGCACAAGCCGAACAATTTTTAACAAACTGTTCCAACCAACGTTTCCCAAACTCAAAAAAAGTCTATATCGAAGGAAGCACCTACCCGATTAAAGTAGGTATGCGTGAAATATCCTTAGCCGATTCACTCTTAGGCGGTAGCCAAGACAACCCTATTTTAGAACCTAATCAACCTATTCGTGTATATGACACATCCGGCCCTTATACCGACGAAGATACGCAAATTGACGTACATAAAGGGTTAGCTAAATTACGTGCTAGTTGGATTGAAGCCAGAGACGATACCGAAGTATTAGAAGGGGCAACCTCGGGTTATAGTCAACAACGTTTGGCTGACGAAGGCTTAGATCATATTCGTTTTGAAAATCTACCTAAAGTACGCCGTGCCTTACCGGGTAAAAACGTGACTCAAATGCATTACGCTCGTAAAGGTATTATCACGCCAGAAATGGAATACATTGCCATTCGTGAGAACCTAAAACGACAACAACTTAATGACGAGATGTTAACCCAACAACACCCAGGCCAAAGCTTTGGGGCTAGCATTCCAAATGAAATCACTGCTGAATTTGTAAGAGATGAAGTGGCTCGAGGTCGCGCCATCATTCCATCAAACATTAATCATCCAGAAGCTGAACCTATGATCATTGGCCGTAACTTTTTAATCAAAGTAAACGCCAACATAGGTAACTCAGCGGTTACATCGTCTATTGAAGAAGAAGTAGAAAAACTAGTTTGGTCTACCAAGTGGGGTGCCGACACCGTAATGGATTTATCGACGGGACGTTATATTCATGAAACCCGTGAATGGATCATTCGTAATTCTCCTGTGCCAATTGGCACAGTCCCTATTTACCAAGCACTAGAAAAAGTAAATGGCGTTGCCGAAGATTTAACGTGGGAAATTTTCCGTGACACCTTAATAGAACAAGCTGAACAAGGGGTGGATTACTTTACTATCCACGCCGGTGTCTTGCTTAGGTATGTGCCTATGACCGCAAAACGTGTGACCGGAATTGTCTCCCGTGGAGGTTCTATTATGGCTAAATGGTGTTTATCACACCACAAAGAAAACTTCTTATACACGCATTTTGAAGACATTTGTGAGATATGTAAAAAGTACGATGTATCTTTCTCATTAGGTGATGGTTTAAGACCTGGCTCGGTTGCTGATGCCAACGATGAAGCGCAATTTAGTGAATTACGCACCTTAGGTGAATTAACTAAAATTGCGTGGAAACATGATGTGCAAACCATCATCGAAGGTCCAGGACATGTACCTTTACACATGATAAAAGAAAACATGGAACAACAATTAGAACATTGTGGCGAAGCGCCTTTTTATACTTTGGGGCCATTAACCACAGACATTGCTCCGGGTTACGATCATATAACCTCTGGTATTGGTGCCGCTAATATTGGCTGGTATGGTTGTGCCATGTTGTGTTACGTAACACCTAAAGAGCACTTAGGTTTACCCAATAAAGAAGATGTTAAAGAAGGATTGATCACTTACAAAATAGCGGCACACGCGGGTGATTTAGCCAAAGGGCATCCTGGCGCGCAAATTCGAGATAATGCATTATCTAAAGCCCGTTTTGAATTCCGTTGGCACGATCAATTTAACTTAGGATTAGATCCTGAGCGTGCACTTGAGTATCACGACGAAACACTACCACAAGAATCAGGCAAAGTTGCGCACTTCTGTTCTATGTGCGGCCCAAAATTCTGCTCAATGAAAATTAGCCAAGAAGTGAGAGATTATGCTGCTGACTTAGAAGCTGATGCTCAAAGTAAAGGACAATCTATCGCGATTAAACTGCTGGATGAAACCGTCAGCACCGACAATGCTGCGTTAGAAAAGGCAGTCGCTAAAGTTTCTGAACAAGGTATGGCTGAAAAGTCAGCGGAATTTAAAGCGTCGGGTAGTGAAATTTATCACCCTGCAAAGTAGAAGCCGTTTGTAATACATACCTTATAAATATGAGTTACAAAGTACATCAAGGAACGAAATACACAATGAATATTGCGGTAGTTGGAGCGGGTTTAATGGGTCGACTCACCGCCTTGTCTTTAACCAGACAAGGTTATCAGGTGAACCTGTTTGACAAGGACGACAAACAAGCCAAACAGAGTGCAGCTTATGCGGCAGGGGGATTATTAACGCCGCTGGGTGAGTCCATGAGTTGTGAACCTAACATTGTTAAAATGGGGTTTACGTCATTAACAATGTGGCCTGAATTACTGTCCACATTAGATGTTAATGTCTATTTTCAACAACGAGGCGCAATCATGGTCAGTCATGAACAGGACAAAGGAGATCACCAACGTTTTGTTCAACATATCGCCCGTAACTATGCACAACATACCGTAACATCATTAAACAAACAGCAATTGTATTCGCTCGAACCCGAGTTAGCCCAACACTTTAACCAAGGTTTGTTTTTACCCGACGAAGGGCAAATTGATAACCGCATGTTATTAACAGCCTTACAACACCAACTCGAGTTGGAACAAGTTAATTGGGTAACCGAGGCTGAAGTAAGTCAAATAACCAACCAAACAACGCATTGCCAGTTAACGGTGAATGATCAAGTTCAACACTTTGATTTGGTTATTGATTGTCGAGGGACTGGGGCTAGAGCGAGTTTAGATCCAAACCATCAAGCTTCACCTCTTGACGATTTACGCGCCGTAAGAGGTGAATTGTTCCACTTGTATGCACCTGAGGTTAATTTAACTCGCCCCGTCAGATTAATGCATCCAAGGTATCAGCTTTATATTGCCCCTAAACCTAATCATGTTTATCTAGTCGGCGCGACCGAAATTGAAAGTGATGACTTATCGCCAATGACTGTGCGATCAGCGATGGAGTTACTCAGTGCAGCTTATAGTGTTCACTCGGGTTTTGCAGAAGCAAACATTCGTCAACACATCAGTCAATTAAGACCTGCATTTAGTGACAACCAACCACAGGTTTTGGTCAAACAACGTTTAATTCAAGTCAATGGTTTGTACCGCCACGGTTTTCTCATTTCCCCTGTAGTGCTGAAACAAGTGGAATTGGCTGTCGCACGATTAGACAAAAGAGAAATAATATGAAAATACATATAAACGGTGAACCGCTTAATTTACAACAAACCAATAACAAAGACCTTGCTCCTAATATTACTGACGCGCTACGACAGTATTTATCACCAAAGCAGCAAGAAATGAGCTTTGCTTTGGCACTTAATAGTGATTTTGTTAATAAAAGCCAATATGCATCTACTCGACTAAACGATGGCGATTCAATTGATGTTTTATTCCCAATTCATGGAGGTTAATCATGAGTTTGACCATCTACGGTGAGAAACTTAACAGCCGACTGTTAATTGGTACTGCCTTGTATCCGTCGCCAGATATTATGAAACAAGCTATTTTGGCCAGCGGCTCTCAAGTGGTGACTTTGTCATTAAAACGCCAAAATCCGCAAGAACAATCAGGTCAGCAAATTTGGCAATATATACAAGACATAGTTAAACAAACTAACGGTTTTTTATTGCCAAATACAGCGGGCTGTAAAACCGCAAAAGAGGTTTATACCTTGGCCCAAATGAGCCGTGAATTGTTTCAAACTTCGTGGTTAAAACTTGAAGTCATTGGCGATGATTATAACTTGCAACCTGATCCGATTGAGCTACTCAAAGCCACAGATATGTTAATAAAAGCGGGTTTTAACGTATTACCTTACTGCACCGACGATTTAGTCTTGTGCCAACGTTTATACGATTTAGGCTGTGAAGTCATCATGCCTTGGGCATCACCAATAGGCACAGGCAAAGGGTTAATGAATCCTTACAATCTAGAAACGATCCGTACTCGGTTGCCTAACGCCACATTAATTTTAGATGCAGGTATAGGCAAGCCTTCAGACGCTTGTTTGGCAATGGAAATGGGCTACGACGGTATTTTATTGAATAGCGCAGTAGCACTAGCGGACGATCCGGTTTTAATGGCTCGCGCCTTTGCTAATTCCCTCAACTCTGGTGAACAAGCTTATCGAGCGGGCATCATGCAACCAAGACAAACCGCGCATCCAAGCACTCCTACATTAGATACGCCTTTTTGGCACCAAAGTTAACAGGATAAACGCGTGGAACAAACACATAATCAAGCTATTGTTTGGACAATTGCAGGCAGCGACTGCTCTGGCGGTGCAGGTATTCAAGCGGATACAAAAACCATACATAATTTAGGAGCAGAAGTTTGCTCTGTCATCACCGCCGTTACCGCACAGAACTCATTTGGCGTGGAAGCGATTAATCCAATGCCAGAAGACGTGATCTTGTCGCAGATAAAAGCGTTAGAACAAGCGAAACCAGCAAGCGTTATTAAAATTGGCTTGTTAGCAAATAACCAACAAGTTGAATTGGTTGCCGCTCAGATCACTCGATTTAATCAAGAATGGACGGCCAAACCCTATATCATTTACGACCCTGTCGCCGTTGCCTCAAACGGTGGAGACTTAACAGAAGATGACATATTACCAACAATCAAAAAGAGGTTATTACCTTTAGTTGATTTGATAACGCCAAACGGAAAAGAACTACAAAAACTCACCGGTGTATTTGCTTTTTCATGGGATTGTTTGACAACGGCAGCACAAAAAATCCTCGCCCTAGGTGTCACTGCCACCATTATCAAAGGGGGGCATATTAAAATAGCGGACAATAAAAGTATCGATTTCTGTACCAACGGACAGCACAGTTATTGGTTAAGCAGCAATAGAATTAATACTGAAAACAGTCATGGCACAGGCTGTACTTTTGCCTCTGCGTTAGCGGCGTTAATTGCCCAAGGTTATGCGTTAAAAGATGCGTTTGTTATCGCTAAAGCTTATATAAACCAAGGACTAGACAAGGTTAAATCGCATCAACATTGTCAAGATGCCATTTGGCAAGGTGCTTGGCCTAATAACATTAACCATTACCCAGAGGTGTTGGTTAAAGGTTCAACATTAGCCACCGATATCGACTGGTTTGCAGAAACCTCACAGGAAGAAAGTAGTCACAAAGTAAATGACTTTGATTCAGATTTTTCCGGCGTGGACATAAATAATTTTGGATTATATCCGGTCGTCAATTCATTAGATTGGTTAGAAAGGTTGTTAAAAACTGGCGTTAAACTTATCCAATACCGAGAGAAGAAATTAGTAGGCGATGACTTAGAACAATCTATTGTCAAAGCCATAGCCCTTGGCAACCAGTATAACGCCATGTTGTTTATTAATGATCATTGGCAACTTGCCATAAAACATAAAGCCTACGGTGTGCATTTAGGACAAGAAGATATTGAGCAAGCCGAGTTAACCAACATCAAACAGGCTGGCCTTCGTTTAGGTATTAGTACCCATGGCCATTATGAATTGTTGAAAATAAAACAATATAAACCGTCTTATCTTGCCATAGGTGCCATTTTCCCAACAAAAACTAAAGACATGACAGGCCAAATACAAGGTGTAAAAACCTTAACCGATTTAGTTAAATTAACGCCTGATATACCAACGGTCGCTATTGGCGGGATCTCATTAAATCGTGCAAGTGCAGTATTAACAAGCCAAGTAAATTCGATTGCGGTGGTCACGGCTATCACTGAAGCGCCGGATCCAGAATCTGTAATACAACAATTCCAACAACTCATTCAAACTAGAAAAAATCGAGAGCACCATGCCTGAACATCATTTAAACCCCGACATGCATTTGGATTATAAAGAATTTGTTCGTTACAACCGTCATGTCATGACCAATGGCATAGGAGAAGAAGGCCAGCTAGCAATCAAAAGTTCCCATGTTTTAATTATTGGCCTGGGCGGTTTAGGTTGCCCAGCCAGTCAATATTTAACGGCATCGGGTGTGGGTACTATTACTTTAATTGATCATGACATCATTGAAAGCAGTAACTTACAACGACAAGTGTTATTCACAGAGCAAGACATAGGTGAGCAAAAAGTAGATATCGCCCAGTTAAGATTACAAAGTTTAAACCCCTTAATTAAAGTCAACGGCATAACCAAATCGATATTAAATATAAACTTAAGCGAATTACTCAATGATGTCGACGTGGTCTTAGACTGCACTGATAATGCAACCACAAGGCATTTTATAAACGCAACCTGTGTAAAAAACAAAGTGAAATTAGTGTCAGCCTCCGCAATTCAAAGCCAAGGGCAATTGATCAGTTTTGACTTTGCCTCGCCTGACTCCCCTTGTTACCAATGTGTATTCCCAAGTGCAGATAACCAAGATTTGAACTGTTCAACCTCAGGTGTATTCAGTCCGGTATTAGGCGTGTTAGGTAGCCTTCAAGCGACAGAGGCTTTAAGATTAATTTTAGGCAAAACCAATAACTTAAATACCTTGAGTTTATTTGATGCCTGGGGGATGGCGTTTAAGCGTTTTGCCGTCACTAAAGATCCAAAATGCATTTGCTGTCATTAATGACGTTTTAGGCGCGGATGAAAGGTAACAGCATTATTAATTGTCGTATTTCTGCGCTAAATAGCTGGCGATGTCTTCCACTTCTATTGGTTTGGAATAATAAAAACCTTGAAGGTAATCAACACCTAACTTAATTAATTCGTCCGCCTGCATTTCATTTTCAACCCCTTCAGCCACCACTAAAAAGTTTAACGACGAGGCTATATGCATCACTGCAGAAATAATAGCGTCCCCATTGCCCTGGTTATTAATTTTGTTAATAAATGAACGATCTATTTTAACGGTATTTACCGCTAAATCTTGCATCACCGACAATGACGAATACCCAGTACCAAAATCATCAATGGACACTTTGACACCCATAACTTGTAAGTTTTTAATCTGATTTGATATCACAGTAGGATCAGATGCGAACACAGATTCCGTGATCTCAATATGTAATAACTCTGCCGGCAGTTGGCTGCTTGAAAGTGTGTCACTGACAATGTCGATAAAGTGTTCGTCTTGCAATTGAATCACTGAAACATTGACACAGACCGCCACCTTTTGTTGAACATCCCATAATACGGCTTGTTCACATGCTTGTTGTAACACCCAAGCGCCTATTTCATGGATTAAGCCATACTGTTCAGCGATAGGAATAAACTCATCCGGTGGGATATTGTCATCATCAAGTTGCCATCTAAGGAGGGCTTCAAAGGCTGATATTTTAATATCTCCAGAACCTAATATTGGTTGGAATACTAATCTGAGCTGGTTTTTTTCAATTGCAGTAGTAAGACTATTCTTTAATCTTAATTCATAAGAATACAGCTTTTCCATTTGTTCAGAGAAAACACCAACCGTAGAACGCATTAGTTTTTTCTGATAATACATCGCCATATCGGCTAATTGAATCAAACGATCTTCACTGGTTGCATGTTGCGGATAAAGGGCGATACCTATGGTCGCACCAACCGATAAGATACTGTTTTCAACAGTATGATTTTTAGAGATGACTTCAATCAAGGCGGTTGATTGCGCTACAGCACTTGTTTCATCAGTATCTTCTAGTGCAATTAAGAATTCATCGCCTCCCCAACGACACAATAATTGTTTATCTAAGGCAAAATCTTTAAGGCGATCTGCTGTTTTACTTA
The DNA here is from genome assembly GCF_018860345.1 of Psychrosphaera sp. F3M07. Classification (GTDB taxonomy): domain Bacteria; phylum Pseudomonadota; class Gammaproteobacteria; order Enterobacterales; family Alteromonadaceae; genus Psychrosphaera; species Psychrosphaera aquimarina. The sequence continues at coordinate 14,793 of NZ_JAHKPJ010000025.1, forward strand.
AAATTTTATCGCCAGCTTTATGACCTATAGAATCATTTATTTTTTTAAAACCATCAAGGTCAATAAACAATAGTGCAAAGGGTTTTTGTGAGGCGGCAGTGACCAGTTTTAATTGTTTCAAAAAAGCGGTTCGGTTATACAACTTAGTTAACGGGTCTAAATTAGATAATTCGTAAATCTTACGTGTTCGTTGTTCTACTTTTTCTTCCATGCTATGGATCAATACTGAATTTTCATTTTTTAAGAACAGAGTGTGACGAGTGAAATCGGCCGATTGCCTTGAAATAATCAACATTACAATACTAAACGCTAATCCTAAAACGCCTAATAACTGCAATGGGTAATTGTCAGAAACTAATAAACCAATTGAGCCTGGGGCTAACAAAATAAAGGGATAAAACATGGCTGTAAATTTATGAGCAGCAAGAACGGTGGCCGATCCACCAGCCATAGCGGAAATTGTAATAATCGTTGTCGTCAGTTCAATACTGTGGGCTTGGGTCGTGGTGTAAACTAGATACACAGACCACATGACGGCGGTCACATTGGCACCAACGACAAAATACATTATTGATTTTTCACCGTTAAACTCGGTTTTTTCAACTTTATGTTTCCACCACATCACGTCTAAAAAACGTATAGTAAGGAGCGCTGTCATGCCAATCCACCACGCTTTCTTAAACGGATCCACCTCTGGGTAAGTAAATGCAAAAACTAAAAAACTAGAGGCTATTAGGGTGATTAATATGCCCGCTATCGCGTTGCGATACAGAAGCACAGCGGCGTCACGTTGCATATACTTATTTAAATTGGAATTATTATTGTTCAATCAGCAGACTTACTACAGCTTTACGAATGTCAAATAAGCTTACACCAAATATTGAAAATATGTTTTTACATAAGAAATTAACGTATTAACACCTATAAATGCACAAAGTCATAGATTTTTAAGTGAGATTTAAACTATTTGATTTAAAGGAAACAATGTAAATATGGGGATAGTATTTGGAAGCGCTTTGATATAGAAAATGGTGCCGACTGCCGGAGTCGAACTGGCGACCTACTGATTACAAGTCAGTTGCTCTACCAACTGAGCTAAGTCGGCACATAATCTCTATACAAGAGCATTTTTTAGCAGCGTTATTGTTACAAATAAATGCTAGTAAAAAATGGTGCCTCGACCCGGAATCGAACCAGGGACACGAGGATTTTCAATCCTCTGCTCTACCGACTGAGCTATCGAGGCACATGACAATCATACTTGGTATATATGAATGTTTTAGTGCAATTAACTTTATTACAATTAATTGTAATCGGTGTTAATTATTACCAACTCAACAAGTGGTACCTTGTCGAGGGCGTGTATTAAACGGATTTTGGGTTTTCAAGTCAACCTATTTTTTACATATTTTTAACTAAACGAACAGTTTTTACACTAAATCGCATATTTAAGGTAAAAACAGAGGTTAACTATCAAACATTTACGCTGTATTGGATAGTTTAATGTTAAATCTCATTTTAAAATGAGTTTGTAAATAAGGCTTACCTTTAATGTTTTACTCATTTATTTTCATTAGCGATGAAGTAATGCCTTAGCTAATAAAAAATAACTAATAAAAAGCCAGCTTTCGCTGGCTTCTGTTTAATTCTAATCCCAATATCTTCAGGTTTATTTTTTTGGTACGTAGCCTTCTACGGTTACGTCTTTTCCTTCAAACAAAAAGCCTATCATCGCGTCTTCTAATAATTGACGGTCTTCTACTTTCAACATAGACAGCTTATGTTCGTTAATTAACATAACTTGTTTTTTTTGCCATTCCGCCCACGCTTGTTTTGAAATGCCATTAAAAATTCGTGTGCCTACTTCACCCGGGTACAATTGAAAATCCAACCCATCAGCGTCTTGTTTTAAATATTCGCAAAAAACCGTTCTAGCCATGATTTAATAACTTCTATAAATTTTAATTGGCAATATTGTAATCAAATTTTTAATAAGCACCAGCTTTCAATACGTTTAATAACTTTTCTGTCACTGCAGATTTGCCAATTTTAGACATTTCTTCTGCATCATCATTCAACAAATACCAAATATCATTACCGTCATTGATCACATTAGGTTTAGATTGGATTGGCAAGATCACAGGCTGAATATCCAAATGGTAATGGCTAAAAGTATGACGGAATAACAGAGCTTCATTAAATTCTAAATCGGCCACTGACGAGTCTAACGACTGTTGCTGAAGGTATAGTTCTAATTCAGCTAAATCAGAAAACTCTGGATAAGAATATAAACCGCCCCAAATGCCTGACTGAGGTCTTTGGTACATGTAAACTTGATGAGATTTATTTTCATGGCTTAGTAGTAACAACATATAAACAAACTTAACCGGTTTGTCTTTTTTAGGTTTGGAATATGGAAAATCGGTAGTACGGTTTAATGCATACGCTCGACACTTAGTTTGTAACGGGCATTGTTCACATTTAGGTTTAGATCGAGTACAAATAATTGCCCCTAAGTCCATCATCACTTGATTAAAGTTATCAATACGCTTAACCGGCGAAAACTGCTCAGCAATTTGCCAAAGTTGATTTTCGACTGTTTTAATCCCAGGCCAACCTTCAACAGCCATAAAACGCGTTAATACGCGCTTAACATTTCCGTCTAAAATCGCATGATGTTGTCCCAACGATAACGACAATATAGCCCCTGCGGTGGAACGCCCTATTCCGGGTAAAGCCAACACTTGCTCAAACTCAGTGGGGAATTCACCGTTATAATCTTTTGCAATAATTTGCGCACTTTTATGTAAATTTCTGGCTCGGGCGTAATACCCTAACCCAGTCCACAAGTGCAACACTTCATCCTGTTTGGCATTGGCCAAATCAGACACTGTTGGAAACAAACTCATAAAACGTTCAAAATACGGAATAACCGTGGTTACTTGGGTTTGTTGCAGCATTATCTCTGAAACCCAAACCTTATAAGGCGTCACATCTTGCTGCCAAGGTAAGTGTTTTCTCCCCTTGTTGTCGTACCAAGTTAATACTGACTTTGAAAACCAAGTTGAGAGTTGTTTATTTACTGCAGACATTCAGACCTTTTTACACGTGAAAAGACAAACTTATCTACCGATGATATCAGACTCCTAAAACAAATCCTTTAAATTCAATCTCACCTTTCCTTGTACTTAAGATAGATAAAGCCATTGAGATGGATAAAGCGCTTGAGCCAAACCGCAGGGTGTAAGATAATGCCGCGGTTAATTGACTGAATATTTAGGTGACCATAAAAATGACTGAACAAAAACATACTTCTGTTGAACAAGCCAAGGCGGACGGTAAATACATCCGCACTATTAAAAGCTTTGTAAAACGTGAAGGTCGCCTAACAAAAGGTCAACAAGCCGCACTTGATGCACATTGGCCAACCATGGGCTTAGAGCATAAAAATGGACTAATCGATCCTAAAGCGCTTTTTAACAATGATGGTCAACTGGTATTAGAAATTGGTTTTGGTATGGGCGCCTCGTTAGTAGAAATGGCGAAAAACGCACCTGAAACCAACTTCATCGGCATTGAAGTTCATCTACCTGGTGTAGGTGCTTGTTTGTCCTCAGCAAATGAAGCTGAAGTAACAAATTTAAAAGTGTATGAGCACGACGCTATCGAAGTTTTACGTGACTGTGTGCCGGACGAAAGTTTAGATACCGTGCAATTATTTTTCCCAGACCCTTGGCACAAAACACGTCACCATAAACGTCGTATCGTACAACCCGCTTTTGTAGAGTCATTACGTACTAAGTTGAAAATTGGCGGTGTATTTCATATGGCCACAGATTGGGAAAACTACGCTGAACATATGATAGAGGTCATGAACGCTGCGGATTGTTTTGAAAACATTGCAACCAATGGCGATTTTGTTGAACGTCCAGAACATAGGCCATTAACTAAATTTGAACAACGAGGTCATCGTTTAGGTCATGGCGTTTGGGACATCATGTTCAAACGGATCAAATAAGAATATCTGTTATACACAACGCCATTTAAGCAAAACAGTGAGTAAATATGTTATTTGCAGAGAACCAAGTTTTAGAACGTAATATTGAGCATTTACCTGCGGGCAATGTGTTGTTATTAGATTTAGTCAATGACAATGCCATTTCAGAGTTTAGTGTCCAACGTACAGACATTAATTGGTTTGGATATACGCCTTACTTTGATACGCACCAAATGCATAAAAAACACAATATTTCCTTTGGGGCTTGGTTAACTCAAGAGCAAACGAACAATACAAAGTTTGATGCCGTTGTTATTTACTTTCCAAAAACAAAATTACGTTTTGATTACTATCTGTCTATGGTGTCAAAGCACCTAAATTCGGGTGCGGTAATTTACGTTGTAGGCGAGAAAAAAGGTGGTGTGAAAGGCTGTGCAAAAGTACTTGAAACTTATTGTAGTGACACCGCAAAACTAGATTCAGCACGCCACTGCATGTTGTTTGCTGCGAGTTATAATGACTATGTTTGTAATAAAACTCTGGATGACTGGTTTAGTAAAACAGACGTAACTATTGAAATTGAACAACAATCGGTTTCATTAAAACTCCTTGCTTTACCTGGCGTATTTAGTGCCAACACGTTAGATAATGGCACGCAGTTATTGTTAAATACAATGACTGAAGTAACTGGTCATGGCTTAGACTTTGGTTGTGGTTGTGGAGTGATCAGTGCCGCATTAGCAAAACGTTATGATTGTTCATTTACGGCGGTAGATGTTGATGCCTTAGCGGTTGCCAGTAGCAACAAGACCTTTGTTGAAAATGATGTAAAGGCCAACGCAATTAGTTCCAACGGACTATCGGCTATTATCAGTTCGGGTGATAAGTACAACTTCATTGTAACCAACCCACCTTTCCATACTGGTACAAAAACCGATTACACCATCACCGAACAACTGATCAGTCAAGCGCCTAAATTACTTAAACGTAAATATCAATTTTGGATGGTAGCAAATTCATTTTTACCTTACCCAGAATTAATAAAGCGCCACTTAAAAGTAGTTGAAATAAAAAACAAAAATAAACGCTTTAACATTTATTACACAGGGACTAGTATCTGAGTAGAGTCTTACGCTAAGCAATTGGCGTGAGCCATCTACCTGCAGTAAGTCGTCGCAGGCAACTATTTATTTTTTGAAAAAGGATAAGTTATGCCAGGTGTAATTTCGTTAATTTTAGCCGGTGGGGAAGGAACCCGACTGTTTCCCCTAACTCAGAGTCGAAGTAAACCCGCCGTTCCTTTTGCTGGACAATATAGACTCATTGATTTTGTCCTCAATAACTTTGTAAATTCCGACCTATTAAAAATATTTATCCTCACCCAATTTAAATCTCAATCTCTTAATGTTCACTTGCGTCAAGCTTGGCATATGTCTGGTATCACTGATCGTTTCATTGATCCTGTCCCCGCTCAAATGAGAATGGGAAAACGTTGGTATGAAGGTACTGCAGACGCCATTTATCAAAACATGCGCATTATCCAGCTGCATGACCCTGATCATGTATGTGTATTTGGCAGCGACCATATTTATAAGATGGACGTTAGACAAATGGTCGACTTACATAAAAAGCGCAATGCCAAGTGTTCAGTCGCCGCGATTAAAGTGCCTATTGCCGAAGCCACTGAATTTGGCGTTATTGAAATTAATGAAGATTGGAAGATGACTGGCTTTGTAGAAAAGCCATTACATCCAACACCTATCCCTGGCGAGCCTGATTTTGCATTAGTAAGTATGGGCAACTATGTATTTGAAGCAGAAACTTTATATAAAGAGCTAGAACGTGATGCGAAAGTCACGGAAAGTAATCATGACTTTGGCAAAAATATCATTCCTAACCTTTGTAAAAACGGTGATGTTTTTGTGTATGATTTCACCCGAAATCAAATTGAAAAAGACAATGGCAATCAAATGTACTGGCGCGATGTAGGTACCATTGATAGTTATTGGAAAACCAATATGGAGCTGTTAGTAAAAGAACCTGAATTAGACTTATACAATCCTCGTTGGCCTATGCGTACTTATCACCCACCAATGCCTCCCGCGCAAATTAGGTCGTCCAGAGAAGGCAAAGAAAGTGTGATCAAAAATTGCGCTATTTCGGCCGGCTGTGAGATTTTTGGTGCGACCATTGATCACAGTGTTTTAGGTTACGACGTAAAAGTAAAAACCAACGCCGACATCTTTGAAACGGTACTCATGGGGCATAACCGTATTGGCAAAGGTGTTGTACTTAATAAATGTGTATTAGACAAACACGTACATGTTGCAGATGATGTAAAAATTGGCATCAATCACGAACATGACCGAAAACGTGGATTTACGATTTCGCCAAATGGCATAACTGTCGTGCCACAAAATACCAAGGTAATTGAATAACAATATGAAAAACATTCTTTTTGCAGTTTCTGAAATTGAAGGCTTAGTGAAAACAGGGGGATTAGCCGACGTCGCTAAAGCATTGCCATTAGCGCTCAATAAATTGGGTCATAATGCGAGAATTGTTATCCCTTATTATCAGCAAATAGCTAAAATATTACCAAAAGACAATGCGATAAAAAGTTACGCTTTCCCACTTAATTTAAATATCACATATCAAGTGAATGTGCATGTTTTTGAGCACACTGGATTAACAATTTACTGTGTAGATATTGCCACCTTGTTTGATCGTTCTGGCATTTATGGTGATGATTATCATGCATTTGAAGACAACGGTGAGCGTTTTTCCGTTTTCTCTATTGCCATACTGTACTTCTTTCAGCACTTTGCGACTCAATTATCATTCAGTCCGAATATCATCCACTGCAATGATTGGCACACCGCCCTAATTCCTATGTTATTTAAACATGATGATTATTGGAAACAGGCCAACTGCGATACTATTTTGACTATTCATAATGGCGCATTTCAAGGCATATTTAGCAAAAAATCAGTACCGTCTTTGATCAGTAAACTGGGGACCAGTCACCCCAATTATGAACACGATGTGGTTAACTTTTTAAAACTAGGCATTGTGTTTGCTGGCAGAGTTGTTGCGGTTAGTCCTAATTATGCCCAAGAGCTATTAACCGAACTAGGTTCACATCACTTGTTTGATATTTTCCAACAAGTGAAACATAAAACCAGCGGTATTCTAAATGGCTGTGATTATAAAGATTGGTCACCGGAGCAAGATCAATTAATTCATACCCCTTATGGGCCAAACAGTCTTGAGAAAAAATTAGAAAACAAAAAAGACCTGCAACAACAAGCCGGATTAACGGTAGATGCTAATATTCCAATTGTGGCTCAAGTCTGCCGTTTGACGGATCAAAAGGGATTAGATTATTTAATTCCTGCTTTACGCGAGTTGGTTCAACATAAAGTTCAAATATTAGTAGCTGGAACTGGCGACCCTATTTATGTAGATCAGCTTGAATTCTTAGCGCAAAAACACCCAGACAAGTTGCATTTTCATCACGGTTATAGTGAAAAATTAGCTCATAGTTATATGGCGGGTGCTGATTATTTCTTAGTTCCTTCTCTTTTTGAACCTTGTGGTTTAACACAAATGTACGCATTAGCTTATGGTACATTGCCAATTGTGCGTGAAGTAGGTGGATTAAAAGATACGGTCATTGACTTGGCGTTTGATGATGCAACGGGGGTGGTATTTTCACAACCTGATTGTTCCCATTTAATTGCGGCGATTAGACGCGGTTTATTATTTTATCGGGAATATCCAGAACGTTATAAAAACTTACAAGTTAGAGCTATGGATACCAAGTTTTTATGGCATGACAGTGCAAACCAATATTTGGAATTGTATGAAACCTTGCTTCGGTAAATTACTTACCATTATATATGGATTTATGTTCAGCTTTTTCAGTTTACCTGCTTCAGCTGAACAACAAACGCTTCGTTGTTTGCAGTCACCATCTCGTGTGGCTGCTTGTCCTAACATGATCTATCGGTCTGTATTGGATGACGTAACGCAAAAAAATAAAATGATCTGTTTTTGTAAACGAGACTTTGATTTGTTATTCAACAAAGATGTGACCAAACAACAAGCAATATTAAATAAGATGGAATTAAAACAAATCACAGCTGAAACGGGTTTAACCAAACTGCAATTGATAAAAATGGTAAGCCGTTAAATTCATTCTAATAAATGCTGATTATCTGGGGAGAATTTATTGCATAACACCTAAACACAGGTTAAGTTTATTGTTAGTCAAAAATTTATTGGCATTTCCCTTGACCAAATTGTTATTAAAGAAGAGTTGGTGTGGCAAAATTTAAGTCAAACGTATCTCTAAAAGCATCAATTACAACAGCACTTGTATCTATAAGTCTATTGTCATTGCTGTTTTCAATTCTATCGACCACTTTATACAGTAATGATAAAAACAGTGCTGATGCCACACGTTTTATTAAAACCATTGCTAATATCATTTCATTTAATGCACAACTGCCACTCGCATTTAATCAACGTAATGGGCTTAACGATTTTTTAACTACCTTACAAAAGATAGATGAAGTCAGTAATATCCATGTGTATCGTGTTAATGAAGAAACTAAAAATTTAGAATATTTTGTTAGTTTTAATCAAAAAGGTGTTCCCCCTATTTCACCTCAGTTCGATAAAATCAAACAATTATCTAATGCCGTATTTACCGACAATGTAGTGGAATATGGCGTACCAGTATTAGATCCATCGACTTCAAAACATATTGGTTTTGTTTATTTAAGAATGCAATTAGCCAGCTACAACGACAATTTTTTAAGCTTAGCCACTTATAATATTGCCGTGGGTATACTTATTTCCTTTATCGCCTTTTTTACATCCTTGATACTCAGAAGACGTATTCTGTCCCCGATCAATACCTTTATAAAAGATATTAAAGATCTTAGTTACAACAAAAACTTTAATACTCAAGTAAGTAGCCCACAACTGACAGAGATGGTGCCGTTAGCTAATTCTGTTAACGCTATGCTGACCCGAATCTATAAACAAATTAATAAATACACAGACGCAGAAAAAGAGATCACCGAATTAAACCAAAACTTGGAAGAAAAGGTGGTAATGCGTACTCAAGCGTTGCGAGACTCGAATCAAGAATTGTTAGACGCCCTAGAGCAAGTTCATCAATATCAATCACAAGTTATTCAGTCTGAAAAAATGGCCTCGTTAGGACAAATGGTTGCCGGTGTTGCCCATGAAGTTAACACGCCTATTGGCTTAGGTGTAACAGCTTCAACTATGATGTCAGATAGAATTGATGACATGAAGTCAGAGCTTGAATCTAAAACACTAAGTGCAAAAAAGTTAGGTAAATTTTTAGATGAGAGTAAAGAAAACACGCAGATCATTTATCGTAATTTAAGCAGGGCGGCAGACTTAATCAGCTCCTTTAAACAAGTTGCGGTTGACCAAACTGCAGATACGATTAGGCATGTTAAATTTAATGAATTTTTACACGAAATCGTTATGTCACTGCATCCAACATTAAAAAAATCCAAACACCAAGTTATTATCAATTGTGATGAATCTTTAGAAGCCGATACAAAGCCGGGTCCTATTAATCAGATTATTATCAATTTGATTATGAATGCCATTATCCACGGTTTTGAGAAGATGGAAGCGGGTGTAATTAACATTTCAGTAACTCTTACCCGTAATCAATGCCAAATTAAGCTGACCGATAATGGCAAAGGCATAGAAGAGAAAATAAAACAAAAGATTTTTGATCCTTTTGTGACGACCAAACGTGGCGAAGGTGGTTCGGGCTTAGGTATGCACTTGGTTTATAACCTAGTCACTCAAGCGTTAAACGGCAGTATTGAAGTTGAAAGTGAATTAGGCCATGGCGCAAATTTCACAATCCAATTTCCAGTCAACAATATATATGTACAGAATTAATATGATTTCATATATATCACCTTTTAACTTTTCTACTTTATTCAAGCGCCTTAGCTTAATTTCTCTAGGTTTTAGCTTATTCACACTACCAACATTGAGCAATGCAGCCAATGCTAATACCGAAACTCAATTAACCGGTGTTCTCATTCATAAAATCGCGACATATTTAAATTGGAATAAAAAGTCTAACAAAGAATTAACTTATTGTTTTGTTGGTAACAACAGCCATACCGTGGGTGACTTTTTAACATCACAAAAAAACATAGGACGATTGCCTTATCACATCACATTACGTAACTTCACCAATTTAGTGGATTCTAACAATGCCATTTGTGATTTGTTGTACGTTGATAAAAGTACCAACTGGGACAGACAAGTATTTAATCAATTAGCAAAATCAACGTTTACTATTACCAATGATAAAGAATTATTAGCTGAAGGATTCGTTGTCAGTATTGAACTTGATCAGAATAAACCGCAATTAACCTTAAGTAAAAGTAACCTACAAAAAACCAATATTGTTATCGATGCACGCTTCTTATCGGTTGTTAATGTAGTGGAATAACCCTGCTAAAAATTGTGTACAAAATTCCTTCCTAAAATACCCGACTAAATTAATAAGGTATTTCACCTGAATTACTTAATTTACTGCTTAATATATGTTATAAACGCGCCTGTCATTTAGTAAACGCACAATGAGATAGTGTCTCGACTAAATGCTTATTTAACACTATGAAAGATTTATTCAGCCCTCTCTTTGACACACGAGGGCATTTAATGCTGACTAAAGATATGACTTAATTGTCAAAAATGGAGAATCCATGCCAACCAAAATGCCTGATATAGCAAACCAAGCCCAAGCCCAAACAGAGGGTGTTCTAGATTGGGTAGGTATGAGTAATATAGAAATGCCAGTAATGGTAGATATGCAAGGTGAGACTCGTCAGGTTTCTGCTTTAGTTGAAGCATTCGTGAACTTGAATCAACCTAAAGCAAAAGGCATTCACATGTCTCGCTTATACTTAATGTTGGATGAATTGTCTGTAGAAAGCAGCCTTAATAAAACAACATTAACGGAATTATTAAATAACTTTATTCACAGCCACGAAGATTTAAGTGACAGTGCGCATGTTAAGTTTGAATTTGATTACCATATGCGTAGAAAATCGTTGATCAGTGGTAAACGTGGTTGGAAAGCATACCCTGTTGTTATCACGGGCAATTTAACTCAAGGTGTATTAGATATCGAACTTGCGGTTAAAGTACCTTACTCTTCAACATGTCCTTGTTCGGCCGCATTAGCACGACAATTAATACAAAATGCGTTTAACGATAAATTTAGCGGTGACGTTAGTGCTGAAGATGTGCATCAATGGTTAGGGTCTACCGAAGGTATTGTGGCAACACCACACAGCCAACGCTCTATTGCAGAAGTTAAAGTAAAACTTGCTGATGAAATTACAGAGTTCCCAATTGTTGATTTAGTTGATGCCATTGAAAATGCACTTCAAACGCCAGTGCAAGCAGCCGTAAAACGTGAAGATGAACAAGAATTTGCAAGATTAAATGGTCAAAACTTAATGTTTTGTGAAGACGCGGGCCGTAGAATTAAACACGCCTTAAACCTTATTTCAGGTTATCGTGACTTTTGGTTACGAGTTAACCACTATGAATCATTGCATGCACACGACGCGGTATCTGTTGCAAGTAAGGGTATTCCAAACGGTTACTCTTCAAAATAAAATACATATATATTCAAACACCCTTCGGGGTGTTTTTTTATTTTACCCGCCAAAATCATGTAATTTAATTACAAAAAATCAATCATATACAGACAATTTCCCTCTTCTTATTCCTTTTTATGAAATTTAATTTCTAATTATTCTAGAGTAATTAACCTATTTTACTGTTGACCTAGTTTAAAAATCTAGCTATGTTGTTCGGCCGAATGCATTTTAAAAAACCCCAATTGTGAATGTATATTCATATTAACTGCATCCATATTTCATATATACTTAATAAAAGGCGATAAAAAACGTCTAATGGTTGCTAGGTTTAGAGGAGGACGCCAGATTGAACAACACTGGTTCTAAAAAATTACAATTGATGCACAACAGTCAAGATGTTCGCGAGAACTGCGGCTTTGGTCTTATCGCTCACCTTGAAGGTGAAGCCAGCCATAAGATAGTGCGCACGGCTATTACTAGCTTAGATAGAATGCAACATCGTGGCGGTATTTCAGCCGACGGTAAAACCGGTGATGGGTGTGGTCTACTAATACAGAAACCTGAAGCTTTTTTCCGAGCAATTGCTGAGGAAAATGGTTGGCATTTAGGCAAAAAATACGGTGTCGGCACCATATTTTTAAGCCAAGATCCGATCAAGGCGGCTAGAGCGAAAAAGATCATTGAACAGGAAATCGAAAACGAAACCTTAGAAACAGTTGGTTGGCGTGTTGTTCCTACTAATCCAGAAGTATTAGGTGAAATTGCCTCTTCCTCTGTGCCTCAAATTGAGCAAATATTTGTTAATGCTCAGTCGGGGTGGCGCAAAAAAGATTTTGAACGCCGCTTATATATGGCGCGTCGTCGTATCGAAAAGCAACTTGAAGACGATGAAGACTTTTATATTCCAAGTTTAAGTTGTTTGGTAACTGTCTATAAAGGCTTAGTTATGCCTAAAGACTTACCTAAGTTTTATAAAGACCTTGCAGATATTAGAATGGAAACCGCAATATGTGTGTTCCATCAGCGTTTCTCCACTAATACAACTCCTCAGTGGCGTTTAGCGCAACCATTTAGATTCTTAGCTCACAATGGTGAAATTAATACCATTAAAGGTAATCGCCAATGGGCACAAGCCCGCGAATACAAATTCCGTTCACCATTAATCCCTGATTTAAAAGACGCTTCTCCGTTTGTAAGTAAAACAGGAAGTGACTCAGCTTCATTAGATAACATGCTTGAATTGTTCTTAGCCGGTGGCTTAGATTTATTCCGTTCAATGCGTTTATTAGTGCCGCCTGCATATCAAAATCATCCCCAAATGGATGATCAGTTAAAAGCATTCTATGAATTTAACTCTATGCACATGGAACCATGGGATGGCCCAGCCGGTATCGTAATGACTAATGGTAGACACGTAGCCTGTAACTTGGACCGTAATGGTCTTCGTCCTGCTCGTTATACCATTACTAAAGGCAAAATTTTAACCTTAGCGTCTGAATCTGGTATTTGGGATTACACCCCTGATGAAGTGATTGAACAAGGCCGTGTAGGTCCAGGTCAAATGTTAGCGGTAGATACTTATACTGGTAAAGTTTGGCATTCTGATGAAATTGATCAGGACTTAAAAGAACGCCACCCATATAAAGAATGGTTAGATAAAAACATTCAACACTTAAAACCATTCTCTGAATGTGACGGTGATGAAATTGGTCAACGATTATTTAATGACGAAACCCAAGCGGTGTACCATAAGTTATTTAATTATTCGTTTGAAGAAATTGAACAAGTAATCAAAGTTCTAGCAAAAGACGGTCAAGAAGCAACGGGCTCTATGGGTGATGATGCACCTATGGCAGTTATGTCTAAACAAAAACGTAACTTCTATGATTATTTCCGTCAATTGTTTGCCCAAGTAACCAATCCACCTATCGATCCATTACGTGAAAATCACGTTATGTCGTTAGCCACTTGTATTGGTCGTGAGCAAAACGTATTTAATGAAACATCAGGGTACGCAAATCGCGTATTATTTGAATCACCAGTATTAATGTATACCGATTTAGACCAACTAAAAGCGTTTAATGACGAGCATTATCACACTGAGTCGTTATCAATATTATATAACCCTGAAGAAACTGATTTAAAAACGGCCATCGAAACCTTATGTGCTGACGCTGTAACGGCGGTTAAAGAGCGCAATACGGTTATCCTTATATTGTCAGACCGAGCAGTAGAAAAAGGCTTAGCGCCAATCCCTGCAGCAATGGCGGTTGGTGCCGTACAACAAACATTAGTTGTTAATCAACTTCGTTGTGACTCTAATATCATAGTAGAAACTGCTTCAGCCCGTGATTCGCATCACTTTGCTGTATTATTAGGTCTAGGGGCTACTGCTGTATACCCATATATGGCTTATGAAACCGTTGAACAATTTGTTGAAAATGGCAGCATAGATATCCCAGTAAAAGACGCTGTTATTAATTACCGTAAAGGCATTAATAAAGGTCTATTTAAGATCATGTCTAAAATGGGTATCTCAACTATTGCGAGTTATCGTTGTTCAAACTTGTTTGAAGCCGTGGGGCTTGCCTCTGAAATTATGGAACTTTGTTTCCCTAACATCACAAGTCGTATTGAAGGCGCTAATTTTGATGATATTCATCAAGAGCAAATGCACAATGCCAAAGTAGCATGGTTAAAACGTAAACCGATTAACCATGGTGGGTTGCTTAAGTATGTTCACGGTGGTGAATACCATGCTTATAACCCAGATGTTGTGCAAACGTTACAAGTTGCCGTTAAGTCAGGAAACTATTCTGACTATCAAAAGTACGCTAATTTAGTGAATAACCGCCCACCGGCTCATTTCCGCGATTTAATGGCACTTAAATCTCAGACGCCTATTTCGATAGACGATGTGGTTAAACCAACCGAGTTATATCCTCGTTTTGACTCTGCAGCTATGTCTATTGGAGCATTGAGCCCAGAAGCGCATGAAGCGTTAGCTCAAGCGATGAATAAACTTGGTGGATTCTCAAACTCTGGCGAAGGTGGTGAAGACCCGCGCCGTTTTGGGACGAATAAGAATTCACGTATTAAACAAATAGCGTCAGGCCGTTTTGGTGTAACACCGCACTACTTAAGAAATGCAGATGTATTGCAAATTAAAGTAGCGCAAGGTGCAAAACCAGGTGAAGGTGGCCAATTACCGGGTGATAAAGTGACTGCAGAAATTGCACAACTTAGATACTCAGTACAAGGTGTTACACTTATTTCACCTCCACCACATCACGACATTTATTCAATTGAAGATTTAGCTCAGCTGATCTTTGACTTAAAACAAGTTAATCCAAAAGCATTAGTATCCGTAAAATTAGTTTCTGAACCAGGTGTTGGCACAATTGCCACAGGTGTTGCAAAAGCAAATGCGGATTTAATTACCATCTCTGGTTTTGACGGCGGTACAGCGGCAAGTCCACTGACTTCTGTTAAGTATGCGGGTAGTCCTTGGGAACTTGGTTTATCAGAAACGCATCAAGCACTTGTTGAAAATGGCTTACGTCATAAAGTACGAGTGCAAGTTGACGGTGGTTTAAAAACTGGTATTGACGTTATAAAAGCCGCTATTTTAGGTGCGGAAAGTTTTGGTTTTGGTACAGGCCCTATGGTTGCTTTAGGTTGTAAGTTCTTACGAATCTGCCACTTAAATAACTGTGCGACAGGTGTTGCAACTCAAGACGAAACGTTACGTAAAGAATACTTTGCTGGTTTACCGTCTATGGTTGAAAACTACTTTACTTTCATTGCCCAAGAAGTTCGCGAAACGATGGCCGCAATTGGTATTAGTAAGTTTGAAGATTTAATTGGTCGTACCGACTTATTAGAATTATTAGATGGCCAAACCCAAAAGCAAAGTCGTTTGGAATTAAATGGCATATTAGCCTCTAGTGGTGTAACTACCGAGTTCCCTAGTTATTGTGTTGCTAAGAATGAGCCGCTTGATAACGGTGATTTAAACGTTAAGTTAGTAGCTGATACCGCCGAACAAGTTGCCAATAAAACAGGTGGACAACATTTTTACGACATCCGTAATACTGACCGTTCTGTTGGTGCGACCTTATCTGGTGAAGTGGCAGATGTTCATGGTAACCAAGGCATGGCAACTGACCCTATCCAGCTTACGTTTACCGGCACTGCGGGTCAAAGCTTTGGGGTTTGGAACGCTGGCGGTGTGTATTTACACCTAATTGGTGATGCAAACGACTACGTTGGTAAAGGCATGACAGGTGGTAAAATTACCATTAACCCGCCAAAAGGCGTTAGTTACGTGAGTCACAAGTCTGTGATCATGGGTAACACATGTTTATATGGTGCAACAGGCGGTAAGTTATTAGCGGCTGGTTGTGCAGGTGAACGATTTGCTGTTCGTAACTCAGGTGCTGTAGCAGTAATTGAGGGTGCAGGCGACAACGTTTGTGAATATATGACAGGTGGTGTTGTTGTTATTTTAGGTGATATCGGGGTTAACTTCGGTGCCGGTATGACTGGTGGATTCGCTTATTTATTAGATGAATCTGGCGACCTAAATGAACGTATGAATGGTGAATTAATTGAAGCTCTAGATATTGATATGACTATTCATATTGAGAATCTACGTGGGTTAATCAACCAACATTTTGAAGAAACTCAAAGTGAACGTTCGCAACAAATCTTAGCTGAGTTTGATACTTGGTTACCTAAGTTTAAATTGGTTAAACCTAAAACATCTGATGTAAATCAGCTGTTAGGTCATCGTCACCGCTCTTCTGCAGAGCTACGTGTTCAAGCAATGTAGAGCGAGGAAAAATTTATGAGTCAAAATGTATATCAGTTTATAGACGTGGAACGCATTGACCCGACTAAACATCCGGTTAAAGTACGTAAAGAAGAATTCATTGAAATTTATCAGCCTATGCAAGAAGCACAGGCTAAAGGTCAAGCAGATCGTTGTTTAGACTGTGGTAACCCATATTGTGAATGGAAATGCCCAGTGCACAATTATATCCCTCAATGGCTACAACTGGCTAATGAAGGCAAGATAATTGAAGCGGCAGAGTTATCCCATAAAACCAATAGCTTACCTGAAGTTTGTGGTCGAGTTTGTCCACAAGATCGTTTATGTGAAGGTGCGTGTACCCTCAATAATGATTTTGGCGCCGTAACCATTGGTAGTATTGAAAAATACATTAATGACAAAGCGTTTGAAATGGGCTGGCGTCCAAGCATTGAAGGTGTTGAGTTAACGGATAAAAGAGTGGCGATTATAGGCGCAGGTCCCGCAGGTCTTGCTTGTGCTGACGTATTAGTTCGTAACGGTGTTAAACCGGTTGTATATGACAAATATGAAGAAATTGGTGGCCTATTAACCTTTGGTATTCCTTCTTTTAAATTAGAAAAAGACGTGATGACACGCCGCCGCGAAATTTTCGAAGAACTTGGTGTTGAGTTTGTTCTAAACACTGAAGTTGGTAAAGATATCGACTTCCAAAGTTTGTTAGATGATTACGACTCTGTTTTCTTAGGTGTAGGTACTTATAAATACATACGTGGTGGATTACCAAATGAAGAAGCCCAAGGTGTTTATGACTCTTTACCTTATTTGATTTCAAATACTCGTAAAGTCATGGGTTCTGCTGATACTTGTATCGACTTTAAAGGTAAAAAAGTAGTCGTATTAGGCGGTGGTGACACGGCAATGGATTGTGTAAGAACTGCCATAAGACAAGATGCAGAAGAAGTTATGTGTGCGTATCGTCGTGACGAAGCAAACATGCCTGGTTCCGCTCGTGAAGTACAAAACGCCAAAGAAGAAGGGGTTAATTTCGAATGGAATGCCCAACCTATTTCTATTGAAGTTGATGCTGATGGTAAAGCGTGTGGCGTTAAATTTGTAAAAACACAACTTGGTCAGCCAGATGAAAATGGTCGTCGTCGACCGGAAGCCATCGAAGGCTCTGAATATATAGTTGAAGCAGATGCCGTTATTCAAGCATTTGGTTTCCAACCATTAAACTTAGAATGGTTAACCCCATACGAAGTTGAATTAACGGATTGGAATACAATTAAGGCCAACGAAGATTCGCAATATCCTTATCAGACAACCAATCCTAAGATCTTCGCCGGTGGTGATATCGTACGTGGCGCGGATCTAGTGGTTACAGCCATAGCAGAAGGCAGAAAAGCGGCTGAAGGCATATTGGATATGTTAGAAGTTTAACCGCCCTGATTACTGACATTACATACAAAAAACGCATCTATTGATGCGTTTTTTTTGCAACAGAGATCGCTGTTTTGCTAACTGTTAGCACATTATAATTGACTTACCACGCAGTTTCTCCCAGAACGTTTAGCCTTATATAAAAAGCTATCGGCTCTATCAAGCAAACTATCAAAGTCGTCTTGGCTGGTAATATTAGTGACACCGAAACTGACGGTAATAGGCCATGGAATTGAGTCAAATTGATGAGATTCTGTCGCCCTTCTAATTCTTTCTACAACTTGGATCGCAGCGTCTAAGTTAGTTCTAGGCATGACAATCACAAATTCTTCACCACCAAACCTAATTTGCACGTCAGAAGTTCGACTGTTCGCTTTTAGTATATTGGCAAAAGCAATTAAACAATCATCTCCTGTTAGGTGGCCTAAATTGTCATTAATTTTTTTAAAGTAATCCAGATCGCAAATAGCCAAACACAATGGTGCAGCGGTTCTTTTGTAGTCATCAATTTCTCTTTGTAAAAAATCATTTAAGTAACGGCGATTGTATAACGTGGTCAGTGGGTCTTTGATCGACTCTTCTTGTAACTTAAGGTTTATGTATTCTAGTTGGCTAGATAAATGAACCAACTGTTCTCGATTATTTTCCAGTGACACGGCAATAAAAGTAGCAATAGTACTAAATGCGAGCACAGGGATAATCAATGAAAAACTATAGTTGTTATCTAAAACAAAGAAGTAGAACAGATTAAAATAAACGAAGGTGACAATGACCATCACAAGATATTTAGCTATGCTGGTTCTGTATGCTGTAGCGGCGCCTAATAAGGTAAAGGCATACGCCGTATAGTTGCTTGTGATCGCTAAATCTAAAGAAGTTAACGTTGCCGCTGAGATACACATAGTAATAGCAAAGCTAAAAATTAAGTGATCTAATCGTGTTACATTACCCATTGCTTTTACTTTAGGTAAGGCAACTCTAAATGCAATTGACGCTACAATGAGCGCCAGCCATAATACTAAATATGCATCAGCATGGGTGTGATATGAGTCAGTTACTCTACTGTATAAATTGCGCCATAAAAACAATAAGCAGATAACAATTAAAATATAAGGGATGATCATAAATCGATCATAGTTATCTTCAACTTGGTGTTTTAAATATGCCGCTTCAAAAGACTTTGTTTTTTCCATGTCCATGTTACAGTTTTTACCTTTAAATTTGTTCTAACTCATTACCGTCTATTAAATTTTTACTTCTGCGACTATACCAATTAATAAATTACCAAGGGCCGTTGTGATCACGCGTTTATTAACAGATAGATAACTTTGAATATCGCCACCTTCGGTTTCTTTTAGTTCAATCGCGGAATGAATATCACCAATAAAGCTTTTAGCGGGTTGATCACTATCTACACAATCTTGTGCGTCATCTTTGGACATTATATCAAAATCAGTTTTACCAACTATGTCACTTTGGCGTAAACAAAAGTATTTCTCAAACTCTTGGTTAACAATCAAATATCGCCCCTCATCATCCTTAACAAAAATAATACTCGGCGATAAATCAATAATTGCGATTAATAAATTTAATAATGAACTTTCGTCCATTTCAATATCAAAATTATGTTTAAGCGTTTCTAACAAATGTGCATTCATAATGGCTCCATTAACAGTACTACCTATCCTTACAAAGAGCCGGTCATTCAGCGAGTTAATGTACGCTCATGGTTGCAAAAGATCGGTCGACTCAAGTGAAAAAGCCAAAGCCACTAGACACTAGACACTAGACACTAACAAATTTCGCTCATTATCCCACCGCAGTCACAACGGTGAATTGACTAAACCTTTATAAAGCTTGGTATAAATGCATTTATGGCGGCTAGATTATCACCACTTTTTCAGATTACCAATAATTTACCCGTATTAACGAAAAAAGCCGCTTAATGCGGCTTTTATTTAGTTATATTTAATTTAGCTAGGGTCAGCTACTTCCAAATCATCTTCTTTTATTGTTGCTTTTAACAACAACATATCACGTAATTTTTTCTCGATTTCTTCTGCAATATCAACATTCTCTTTTAAATACTTAATGCAGTTTGCCTTACCTTGACCAACCTTGTCACCATTATAGGCATACCAAGCACCAGCTTTATCAACCACACCATGTTTAACACCAAGGTCAATTAACTCGCCTTCTTTAGAAATGCCTTTACCATACATGATAATGAATTCTGTTTGTTTAAATGGAGGAGCGACTTTGTTCTTAACCACTTTAACCCGGGTTTCATTCCCTATGACTTCATCACCTTCTTTAACAGAGCCGATACGACGAATATCTAAACGTACAGAGGCATAGAACTTAAGTGCATTACCACCTGTGGTTGTCTCAGGGTTACCAAACATTACACCAATCTTCATACGAATTTGGTTAATGAAAATACATAACGTATTTGAACGTTTAATGTTACCCGTTAATTTACGTAACGCTTGTGACATTAGACGAGCTTGAAGACCCATGTGTGAATCACCCATGTCACCTTCAATCTCTGCTTTTGGTGTTAATGCTGCTACCGAGTCGACAACTAATACATCTACAGCACCAGAACGAACTAACATATCAGTAATTTCTAAAGCTTGTTCACCAGTGTCTGGTTGCGATACTAATAAGTCATCAACGTTAACACCCAATGCTGATGCATAAATAGGGTCTAATGCATGTTCTGCATCAACAAACGCACAAGTCTTACCTTCTTTTTGCGCTTGAGCAATTACTTGTAATGTTAGGGTTGTTTTACCTGAAGATTCTGGACCGTAAATTTCAACGATACGACCACATGGCAAACCGCCTATACCTAACGCAATATCCAGTCCTAATGAACCTGTAGAAATGGAATCAATATCCAATGCATTACTATCGCCCAATTTCATTATTGAGCCTTTACCAAACTGTCTTTCAATTTGTTGTAGTGCTGCGTCTAATGCTTTTTCTTTATTTGCGTCCATTATTTTCTCCAAACATTACTTGTCGTTGATGCTTCAACTTAACTATGCGACAAAGTATACTGTATAATTAAACAGTATCAATGAAAATTTATATTATTTTTTATTTTATTTCATTAATACAGGTCAACGCCATATTTAATGCCGCTTTGATGGCCGACAATCTAACATCTTCTCGGCCCCCTGAAAAACAAAACCTTTGACTATTGTTGATTGTTTTTGCATTTCCATCCAGTAAGTACTGTATACAAACAGCTATCCAAACAGTGCCTACAGGCTTTGATTCTGAACCACCACCAGGTCCTGCAATTCCACTGACTGAAATACCGACTTGAGCTCCGGCATTGATTAGTGCCCCATGCGCCATTTCATCGACGGTTTGCTGTGAAACTGCACCGTATTTTTCTAATGTTGTTTGTTGCACATCCACTAATTTTTGTTTTGCGTCATTACTGTAAGTAACAAATGCACAATTAAAATAGCTTGAACTACCGGCAATTGCGGTTATCGCTTGGCTAATACCACCACCAGTACAAGACTCAGCGGTGGTAACTGTCCAGCCTTTTTGTAATAAAGCATCACCAAGTTGTTTACTTAAAGATTCAATTTCAACCAATTGCCCGATTCCTTCTACATTTTACGAGACACTATGCCGATGATCTGTGACAATATACAACATTAGTCACAGATATCATTAAGCCAAATGTCGAATTTATTTAGCCCTGAAAATATAGCAAGCCACACTCCAATGATGCAGCAGTTCTTAAATATGAAAAAAGAACACAAAGACATTTTGCTTTTTTATCGCATGGGTGACTTTTACGAATTATTTTACGACGATGCCAAAAGAGCCTCTGAGTTATTAGACATTTCCTTAACCAAACGAGGTGCTTCCGCGGGCGAACCTATTCCCATGGCTGGCGTGCCTTATCATGCGGTTGATAACTATTTGGCTAAATTAGTTCAATTAGGCGAATCGGTTGCCATCTGTGAACAAGTTGGAGACCCTGCCACCAGCAAAGGGCCAGTTGCTAGAAAAGTAGTCCGCATTGTTACTCCTGGAACCGTCAGTGACGAAAACTTATTAAATGAACGTTTTGATAACTTAATTTGTGCCGTATTTGCCAATAAACCTCGTGCTACTTCTGTAGAAACTTATGGCATTGCTTATTTAGACATTAATAGTGGCCGGTTTCTAATTAACCAATTTGAACAAATTGGCGATTTATCGGCAACATTAACGCGCTTGCAACCGGCAGAATTATTATACCCAGAAGACTTTTCACAAATGCAGGTATTAAACGGCTTTAAAGGTATAAGACGTAGACCTATTTGGGAGTTTGATTTAGAAACCTGTGAACGAGTATTAGTACAGCAATTTGAAACCAAAGATTTACAAGGGTTTGGTATTACCAAAGCGCCCGTAGCCATCTGCGCAGCAGGCTGCTTAATGCAATATGTACGAGACACACAAAGAACGGCACTGCCACATATTCGCTCAGTAACCCTAGAAGCTATTGATTCCACCATTATTTTAGATGCTTCTACTCGTCGTAATTTAGAGTTAACTCAAAACCTCTCTGGTGGACAAGACAATACCTTAGCGCAAGTATTAGACAAAACCTCTACCGCGATGGGCAGTCGTTTATTAAAACGTTGGATCCATTTACCAAGACGTAATCAATTAGAAGTTAACGCCAGATTAGATGCGGTAGAAGATATTTTAACGGTGGGTAACGATGTTAATTTACAAGAACCACTTAAACAAATAGGTGATATTGAGCGTATTGTTGCGCGCTTAGCTTTACGTTCAGCCAGACCTAGAGATTTAGCTCGCTTACGTAATGCGTTACGAGTATTACCAGAGTTAAAAGCTGAGCTAGAAAATAATAAGTCGGTGCGCTTAGCCTCATTAAATAACAAAATACAGTTATACCCAGAGATCCTAGATTTATTAGAAAGCGCCATTATAGAGAACCCACCTGTGCTTATTCGTGACGGTGGTGTCATTGCAGCTGGTTATCATGCTGAATTAGATGAATGGCGTGAGTTAAGTGCCGGTGCTACCAGTTTTATCGATCAGTTAGAGATATCGGAAAGAGAAAGAACCGGCATAAACACATTAAAAGTTGGCTTTAATAAAGTACACGGCTTCTATATCGACATTAGTAAAGCATATTCTGACCGAGTACCTGAAGAATACGTAAGACGCCAAACATTAAAAAACAATGAACGATACATCATTCCTGAACTGAAAAAACACGAAGAAAAAGTGTTATCAAGTCAAAGCAAAGCGTTAGCATTAGAAAAGCGTTTATACGAAAAAGTATTAGATCAATTAGTTGAAGTTATTGAAGCATTACAAATGACCTCGGACGCCATTGCGCAGATAGATGTTCTCACTAACTTTGCTGAACGAGCTGAAAGCTTAAATTACAGCAAACCTGAATTAGTATCAGGCCGTATTGTAAAGATTGAAGCAGGTCGTCACCCTGTGGTTGAGCAGGTCATGCAAACACCGTTTATTGCGAATCCGGTGCACTTACATTCAGAACGTAAACTTGCAGTCATTACTGGACCTAACATGGGTGGTAAATCTACCTTTATGCGCCAAATTGCATTAATAACGTTAATGGCGAATATTGGTTGTTTTGTTCCAGCGCAAGCTGCACAAATTGGTGAGATAGACCGTATCTTTACTCGTATTGGAGCATCCGACGATTTAGCCTCTGGTCGCTCTACTTTTATGGTAGAAATGACAGAAACAGCAAACATAATGCACAACGCGTCAGAAAACAGCTTAGTGTTAATGGATGAAATAGGCCGAGGTACCAGTACTTACGATGGTCTAAGTTTGGCTTGGGCCAGTGCCCATTATTTATCAACTAAGATAAATGCCCTCACCTTATTTGCAACTCACTATTTTGAATTAACTGAGTTTGCCGATCAGCAAGCTGGGGTGGTTAATATACATTTAGATGCGCACGAACATGGTGATGATATCGTGTTTATGCACTCAGTCCATGACGGAGCCGCAAGCAAAAGTTTTGGTATTCAAGTGGCTAAATTAGCTGGTTTACCAATTGAAGTACTTTCCTTTGCTAAATCCAAATTGCAACAACTTGAATTAACAACCGTGCCATCTTCAAGCCCGCAAACTGTTAATACTGCATCACCAGAAATACCAAGCCAACAGTTGTCTTTAGTTAATACCGGACAATCTGACGTGATGGATATTATCAACAACACAGATCTAGACGAATTATCGCCAAGACAAGCATGGCAATTACTGAGTGAACTTAAAAGTAAATTAAAAAGTTAAACCCATAGTTTTTAAAAAAGCTAATAAAATCAAATTGTAGCCCAGACCTGAAGAATATTTTTTACTGTGATACCCTTGTAACAAATTAATTACGAGGATCTTTATGCATTATTCAACTTACATCACTCTCGGCCTTTATTTTTTAGTCATGTTAGCGATTGGATTATACTCTTATCGCAAGTCCACATCTGATCTGTCAGGTTATATGTTAGGTGGTCGTTCATTACCACCATCGGTTGCAGCATTGTCTGCAGGCGCATCTGATATGAGTGGTTGGATACTAATGGGTTTACCTGGAGCTATGTTTGTTTCTGGTTTAAGTAGTAGCTGGATTGGATTAGGCTTATTTATCGGTGCTTTTATTAACTATATTGTCGTGGCGCCAAGATTACGGGTTTACACTGAGAAAGCCAAAGATGCCCTTACCGTTCCAGATTATTTTGCTAAACGTTTTAATGACTCGAGTTTAACTCTTCGTCTAGTTGCCTCTACCGTTATCGTTATTTTCTTCACTTTATATACATCTTCTGGCTTAGTGGCCGGTGGTAAATTATTTGAAACTTCATTTGGCTTAGATTATTCAATGGGACTTGTTGTTACCGCGAGTGTCGTTGTAGCTTATACCTTATTTGGTGGGTTTTTAGCGGTAAGTCTTACAGACTTTGTACAAGGCTGCATTATGTTTGTCGCCGTGATCTTGGTGCCTATTATTGCTTTTACTCAGTTTGATAGTTTAGCTGAATTGACCTCTATTATATCTGCTATTAATCCAACCTATTTTGACTGGTTCGAAGGATTAAGTTTTATTGCCATAATGTCGAGCATGGCGTGGGGGGTTGGATATTTTGGTCAACCTCATATTATTGTGCGTTTTATGGCGCTTCGTTCAGTGAAAGATATGCCAACGATGCGTAATATTGGTATGGGCTGGATGTTTGTTGCATTAGTTGGAGCTTTAGCCGTTGGTTTCACTGGTGTTGCTTACGTTAATAAATTTAACTTAGGGGCAATCGATCCTGAAACTATCTTCTTAGTATTCTCTAATTTATTATTCCATCCATTAATTACAGGCTTCTTATTAGCGGCAATTTTAGCAGCCATAATGAGTACCATAAGTTCACAATTATTAGTGTCTTCTAGTTCGTTAACTGACGATTTTTACAAAACCTTTTTAAACCGCGATGCTTCAGATAAAGAATTAGTGTTGGTTGGTCGTATTTCAGTATTCATGGTTGCTGTAGTTGCTGGTTTATTAGCTTTAGACAGAAACAGCTCAGTACTTAGTTTAGTAAGTAATGCATGGGCAGGATTTGGTGCGGCATTTGGTCCACTGGTCATCTTTAGTTTGTACTGGAAAAAAATGACTAAACAAGCAGCCCTTGCAGGTATGGTTGTTGGTGCAGCTACGGTCTTAATATGGATATACGCACCACTAACAATTGACGGTAAATCATTAAGCAGCTGGATTTATGAAATAGTGCCTGGCTTTATTTGTTCATCAATTGCTATCTATGTTGTGACAATAATGAACCCACAAGAAGAACAGGAAGTTTTAGAATTGTTTGACCAAGTTGAACAAGAGTTCAAATAGTTTTGCCTTCAAACTAGACTCATTTAAATACTCATGTAAATAATAAGCCGATGACAGTTAAGATGTCATCGGCTTTTATCTATCTATCGCTAATATAATCTATTAATCCTACTCTGTGTTACAACGAATCTCCAACAACAACAACACGGCTGACACTAAGTTAATATTGAGTTGCTCTTTATTCAATGGTTAACGAATTAACTCTAAAATTTGTTTAAATTCAGGTACACGACAATCTTTTACCAACTCATATAAACACATCTCTAAACCTGTGATTCCAACCCCACTGTTTTGTAATCGAGTAATAGCAAGCTGTTTATTAGATAAGGTACGAGAAGAAATACAATCACTAACTAGTTCAACGTTAAATTCATGTTCAATTAACCCGCTTGCCGTTTGATACACACAAATATGTGCCTCAATACCACAAATAAGCCAAGTATCTACATTTTTGGTTTTAGCAAAATCTATAAAATCAGGTGTCTCACAGGCATTAAATGTAAACTTGGTGATGGGATCGATATCTTCTAGTAGAGCACTTAGTTTAGTTGTAGTGCGCCCTAACTTTTGCGGGTTTTGTTCCAGTAATATGATTGGTAATTCAAGCGCGTTAGCGCCTTTAATTAACTTTTCACAGTTTGAAATTAATACATCACTATCGTGAACTAGACGGGCAAGTTTTCCTTGTATATCAACCACGATCAGTCCGGTATTCTCTCTCACTAACATTATCTACCCCACACACTACGTACAGTATAAAAATGAATTAAAAAAAACCTGCTAATTAGCAGGTTTTTAAAATGAACGATTTATTAAACAAACTACACTTCTACTTCAAACAGTGCCGCCATGTTTAGACCGTCGTGCGTTGCCATATCTTTTAAACGACGTAACGCCTCTACTTGAATTTGACGAACACGTTCACGGGTTAAACCTATTTCAGCACCTACATTTTCTAAGGTAGATGGTTCATATCCCAACAAACCAAATCTGCGAGCCAATACTTCTCTTTGTTTAGGATTTAGTTGTTCTAACCAATGCACGATATTGTTATTAATGTCATTATCTGTGATCTTTGTTTCTGGCCCTTTTCCAACATCATCTGCAATGATATCTAACAACACTTTGTCAGAATCACCACCGATAGGCGTGTCTACTGAGCTAATTTTTTCGTTAAGTCGTAACATTTTTGTCACGTCTTCAACGGGTTTATCTAACTTAGCGGCAATGTCCTCTGCTGTCGGTTCATGATCTAAAACTTGTGCTAGTTCTCTAGCCGTTCTTAAATATACATTTAATTCTTTAACTACATGTATAGGTAAACGTATGGTTCGGGTTTGATTCATAATGGCACGTTCGATGGTTTGACGTATCCACCATGTTGCGTAAGTTGAAAATCTAAAACCACGTTCTGGGTCAAATTTTTCTACTGCTCTGATTAGACCTAAGTTACCTTCTTCAATTAAATCTAATAATGCTAAACCACGATTGTTATAACGGCGGGCTATTTTTACAACCAAACGTAAGTTACTTTCGATCATTCGTTTACGAGAAGCTTCGCAGCCTTTTAATGATTTGCGGGAAAAGAACACTTCTTCTTCAGCGGAAAGTAATGGGGAAAATCCAATTTCACTTAAATATATTTGTGTGGCATCTAAGTTTTTGGGTTGTTCGGCACTTGCAATCGTTTCAGCTTTGGCAGCTGATGGTACCTTTTTCGTGGACTTTTTTGCGGCTTTAATAATTTCTTTTTCAACGGCAGCGTTGATTTCATTATCAATATCTTCAGCATCAAGGGTGATTTCTACAACGATATCTTGATTCATGGGCGACTCCAATTTGGAGCTATTAAGTTAACCTTAATAGTTCACTTAGCTTAACGATAAGTTCTTATCTCCTAGGTAAGTATTTAAGAGGATTAACTGAACGACCTCGGTGTCGGATTTCAAAGTGTAATTTCACTGAATCCGTACCAGAATCACCCATCTCTGCAATAACTTGCCCAGCTTTAACCCAGTCCTGTTCTTTGACATTAATAGACCGGTTATGAGCATAAGCACTCAAATAATCGTTATTGTGTTTAACAATAACTAAATTTCCGTAACCTCTAAGCGCACCACCTGAGTAAACCACTTTGCCATCTGCTGCAGCAATAATTGGATCACCCATTTTACCACCAAAATCGAGACCCTTATTACCATTTTCTTTGGTTGAGTATTTCTCGATTATGTTTCCTTTACTCGGATAACGCCATTGACGTACCTTCGTAGGGAAAGGATCTTTTTCTTTAGTTATTAATACTTTCCGATCCTGTTGAGTTTTACGGTACTCCCCTGAATTTTCATTTGCAATAGTTTTTTTATTATTTATTGCATTTCCAATTCCAGATGTAACTACCTGTTTTTTCGTACCATTATCTGAGCCTTTATCTTTACTGCTCTGCAGAGAGATAACCTGCCCAGGAAATATTTGAAATGGTTCATTAATATTATTTAGTCTTGCTAAATGTCGAAAATCGATCCCAGCTTGCCATGCAATCGCATATAAAGTTTCGCCCGGTTGAACCACATATTGTGAACTCTTCAAGCTACCTTTTGCTGAATTGTCATAAATAGACATGGCATTGCCAATCTTAACAATTGGCGCAGGAGTGTGCCGAGAAGTACACCCAGACAACAGATAAGTTAACGAAACTAGACAGGCTAAATAATATTTCATAATCTAATTAAATTGTTTATACACAATAAACGTAACAATTAACGCAATGACAATCCAGCCAATAATATCAACGTACTGGCGAATTTTATGCTCCATTTTCTCACCACCCCAATATAAGATCCCAGCGACAAGGAAAAATCGCATTGAACGCCCGACAGCTGACGCTATTAAGAATGGAAAAAAGGCCATAGATAACATGCCGGCACTGACAGTGAATATTTTATAAGGAATCGGCGTGAATCCGGCTAAAAACACGATCCACACACCATATTCATTAAAATAACTGGTAATTGTTGCAAACTTGGACTGATATCCCATCATCTCTATAAATGGTAATACTACAGGTTCGTATAAGTACGCCCCCAATAAATAACCAACAATACCACCTAGTACCGAACTAATACTGGTTAAACTGGCTAACCACCACGCTTTATGCGGTCGAGCTAGCACCATAGGCGCTAACATAACATCTGGTGGGATAGGAAAAAATATAGACTCGCAAAACGTCAATAAAGCTAGATAAGTGCTGGCGTATTTATGTTTGGCCCAGGTAATACACTTATCATACAAAACGGTAAAAATTTTCACTACAAGGTATCTCCTGATACTAAAGGCACAAACTTCACGGCTTCCCAGTGTTTTTCTTCAAAACTATCACCTTTGCGTACAACAGTAACTAAGGTTTGAGTTTTGTCTCCAACAGGCAAGACCATTATCCCACCGTCGGCTAACTGTAGTTTTAACTGTTCAGGAATTGAAACTGGGGCTGCGGTCACGATAATCGCATCAAAGGGCGCTTTAGATTGCCACCCTTGCCAACCATCACCATGTTTCATTTGCACATTATATATGTCTAATTGTTGTAACTTTCGTTTGGCATTAAACTGCAGTTGTCTTATACGTTCAACCGAACTCACTTTATCAAATACACGCCCTAAAATTGCAGCCTGATAACCAGAGCCTGTGCCTATTTCCAATACGTTAGTGGTTACTCCATGCTCAACTAACATTTGGGTCATCTTACCAACTATGTATGGTTGAGAAATTGTTTGCCCTTGACCAATAGGCAAGGCTGTATTTTCATAAGCTTTATGAGCCAATATCTGATCGACAAATAAATGACGAGGTACACTAGATATGGCATTTAACACTGTTGGATTGGTTATCCCTAACAACTTCAGTTGTTGCGCTAACTTGTCTCCGCTTTTTGCAAATTGATTCATATTAATTACTTAACTTCTTTACCCAGTCTGCAACATTTTCAATACTTTCAAATGCCGTCATATCTATCTTTAATGGCGTAATAGATACTTTATTGTTGTTAATTGCATGGAAATCAGTCCCCTCGGTAGCGTCGAGTTCTTGCCCAAGCTTACCATACCAATAAATGTCACGCCCCCATGGGTCTTGTTGTTTTTGCATTAAATCGGCTTTATGACGACTACCCAATCGAGTAACTGCAAAACCTTCTAGCTGTTCAAACGGGATATCAGGTACATTTACGTTTAATATCTGATCAGACGGGATTGGGTGTGTCATTAAGTTTTCCACTACCTGTTTAGCAACTTTTGCTGCACATGATAAATGAGTGTCATCGTGGCTAGTCAACGATACCGCAACAGCCGGTAATCCTAGATGACGCCCTTCTGCTGCTGCTGCAACAGTGCCACTATAAAAAGTGTCATCGCCTAAGTTAGCGCCATGGTTAACACCAGCTACAACAATATCAGGGGTAACATCCATTAATTGGCTTATTGCCAGATGTACACAGTCGGTTGGCGTACCATTAACACTATAAAAGCCATTCGGATGTTGTTGTGATCTTAAAGGGTTCGTTAAAGTGAGTGAACTGCTAGCCCCACTTAAGTTCCGGTCAGGTGCAACTACGGTAACCTTACCCAACTTACATAACTCTTTGTATAAGGCTTCTAATCCTGGTGCAAAAACACCATCATCATTACTTAATAATATGTTCATGAATATTCCTGAATAAAATCAACACACTCACGCAACACAGAAGTAGCAAAACAGCCAGTAGCTAAATCAAAACTGATCAACAAATCATTCCCTTTAACTTGCCAAGTTAAGTTCTCAGGATTCAATAAGATACTACGTCGCTCTTGTTTTAACCCTTGCTCGATTAACATTTGTTGCCAATTAGCATGTTCATTAGCGATCTTAGTCTCAAGTTCTAATATCTGACCTTTAGTTTCAAATTCACCTTTACCAAATAAAGGCGCAGAGATATGAATGTCATTTTCTAATAAACGTTGCTTAATTTCGTCATCTACATCTTGGCTAAAAAATGAATTAGATCCATTTAAAATAAACACGTCACCATTAATAGGCGTAGTAAATATATTTTGTTTTAACCTTTCGTTAACCACTTGGTTAAAAATATAAGAACGGCTAGCTGACAGCGCAAAGCCTTTGATCTTTTTGTTTTTTATATCTTCGCCATTGGACATTCTGTCTGCCCAATTAAGATTATTACCTTTAAATCCAAAACGCTGTAGACCAAAATAGTTTGGTACACCTTGTTTTATAATTTTCTCTAACTGGCCAATAGTATCTATAACATCGGTAATATCACGTAAAAGAATATCAAAGTGATTTGATTTTAACGCTCCAACCTTTAATTTTTTAATATGACGAGAATGTTCAATTAACTTAATGTTTTCAGTGCCTAATGTAGACAAATCCACGTCTTGTTTCACATTCATCTGAACGGAAAACCATTGACGAGAGACCGACTGTTTGTCTTTTAACCCAGCATAACCAATGTCACGTAATCGACGACCAAAAAATTTAGCTAAGTACTCACATACTTGTTGCGTATTTAACTGGTTTTTTTCGATTAGCAAAAATACATTTTCGCCTTCACCGGTTAAATCAAACCCTAAGTTTTCAGTCACTACAAAGTCTTCAGGGTAAGTCTTAAACTTAGCGCTGGCTTTTGGTTTACCATGCAAA
Source organism: Psychrosphaera sp. F3M07 (assembly GCF_018860345.1). GTDB lineage: Bacteria > Pseudomonadota > Gammaproteobacteria > Enterobacterales > Alteromonadaceae > Psychrosphaera > Psychrosphaera aquimarina. The sequence goes on from NZ_JAHKPJ010000025.1 coordinate 46,340, forward strand.
TATGCCCAATGCTCAAAGGACCAATCTTTAAAAAACTCAGCAGGTGTATTCGGTTCTTCTGCCGTCGTTTGGGCTTTATTTGTCGTTGTCTCTGTCATTATATAGTTTCCATTAAGACAACTGCTTGAACAGAGATCCCTTCTTTGCGACCTTCAAAACCTAACTTTTCGGTGGTCGTTGCTTTTACCGACACTTGGCTTAAATCTGCATTTAAATCTTGCGCTAATACGCTTCTCATTTGTTCAATATGCGGTGCCATTTTAGGTGCTTGAGCAACTATAGTTAAATCACAGTTGCCTAACTTAAACCCTTGTTCTTGTGCCAAATTCACTACATGACGCAACAATATTCTACTGTCTATATTTTCATATTGATCAGACGTGTCAGGGAAATGTTTACCAATATCACCTAGTGCAAGTGCCCCTAGGATAGCGTCACATAAAGCATGTATAGCAACATCGCCATCTGAATGTGCAATAAACCCTTGGAAATAAGGTACTTTTACTCCAGCTAATGTTATTGGGCCGTCACCACCAAATGTATGTACGTCATAACCAAAGCCAATTTTTATACTCATTGTTTTTTACTCTTTATATAATACTCGGCCAATGCTAAATCTTCAGGCTGAGTAATTTTAATATTTTTTGCACTTCCGTTAACTAATGCAACAGGAAAACCGGCCATCTCAAGTGCTGATGCTTCATCTGTTACCCTTGGATTGATATCGCCTTGTGAGGATATTTGGCTATTGAGTGCTTGAAATAACTGACTAACGTTGCTGCATTGTGGCGTAAATGCATGCCATAGTCCGTTTCGCTCTTCGGTATGCTCGATTAAATTGGAATTAGAACCCGCACGTTTCATTGTATCTCTTACTGGTGAACCTAATATGCCAGCCTGTTTATTAGTGAAACAATGCTGTGCCAGATTTACAATATCGTCTTGCTCTACACATGGTCTCGCAGCATCATGCACCATGACCCACTGAGTTCCTTTTTCGTATAAATACTGAATACCATTAAAAACCGAATTTGCGCGTTCCTTTCCTCCAATGACCTTATGTATCTTGGGATGGTTTGCTATCTTTAAGGTATTAAACATTTCATCGTGCTGGGCAATGACAACCACGACTTCATCCACAAAAGGTAAATCGGTAAAACAACCAATAGTGTGTTCAAGCACTGACTTATCCAAAAGGGGTAAATACTGTTTTGGTATTTCAGCTTGCATGCGCTTACCAATACCAGACGCGGGGATCACCACAGAAAACATATGGTCTATCACCATTTAATTTTGCTCTTTATTGTTTGGTACTAAGCGGAAAAACGTCTCATTTTCTCTGATCATGCCAAGCTCATTTCTTGCTCTTTCTTCGATACCTTCAAGACCAACCGATAAGTCTTTAACGTCGGCTTCTAATAAGATATTTCGCTTTAATAATTCATCATTGCCAGATTTAAGTTTGGTTACTTCTGTGCGATTGGCAGTATAAAATTGCAGGCCATTATGCCCAAACCAAAAACGGTATTGGATAAGAATAAAAATGATTATTAAAACTAAATTAACAATTCGCACAATGCCATCACTTAAAACTGATTTGATTTTGTATTATGCAAAGGATATAGCCAGATTGAAAGGTATAGATGGTGATTAAAGGTTATTTTTTTAAGGTTAATAATTTGGAAAATTGTCGCCAGTTAATTCGACTCGCTAGTAACATTTCACGTAAAGATAATAACCTTGGTGATGTCCTACGTTGGTTTAACCATTGATGACCACAGCAGGCAGCTGCCATGATTGCTTTACTTGGTTTTAATAACGACTTGGTATAGATAGTTGATTTGGATTGTTCATGTCCGCTTAGGGTAAACCAGCCGTGTTCATTACAATGAATTTGATCATTGTCTAAATCTATTTCATCAATCGTATCTAATACTATTTGTTCTATTCCATAGTGACTTACAGATATAGGAACCACTAATGCCATCTTGGCATGTTCTAGATAAAATATACGTGTTTTATCTGGTTGGGCTTTTATTGAATGGGGTTTCACTGACTGCGCGCTGATCCAAGAACCATTCTGGCTGTCTAAATCTAACGGGGTATATAATTCGCTGATATGTTCAGCCGCTTTTTTAATGTAAAAAGCCATTGAACCTAATCGTTTTTTTAATGCTTCTGCGCTTATATCTGCATCTTGCGATAAACGCATTAATTCTCTTTCATATAAGGCATTCGATAACTCAGCAAATATTTGCTGACCCGTTCTATTTTGCCATAAAAAAGTTTGTTCGCGTGAATCTGTCATCGATTTAACTATAGCGCCTAATTTTTAAATGCCCCAATAAAAAAGGAGTGCGAAATGCACTCCTTTAATTGGACAAGGTTTACGCTTGACCTTTGATCTCTGAACGACCACGGTATGCAACATTGCTAAGTTGCTCTTCAATGCGTAACAATTGGTTGTATTTAGCGACACGGTCTGAACGACATAATGAACCAGTCTTAATCTGACCTGCAGCAGTACCAACAGCTAAATCTGCAATAGTAGAATCTTCTGTTTCACCACTACGGTGAGAAATAACAACAGAATAACCTGCTTCTTTCGCCATACGAATAGCTTCTAACGTTTCAGTTAATGTTCCGATTTGGTTGAACTTGATAAGGATTGAGTTACCAACACCTTTCTCAATGCCTTCACGCAAAATCTTAGTATTAGTAACAAATAAATCATCGCCCACTAATTGAACTTTACCGCCAATCTTATCCGTTAATAATTTCCAACCATCCCAATCAGACTCATCTAAGCCATCTTCGATAGAAAGGATTGGGTATTTATCACTTAAATCTGCTAGGTAATCACAGAAACCAGCAGAGTCGAACGTTTTACCTTCGCCTTTCATGTTATAGATACCATCAGAATAAAACTCTGAAGATGCACAATCTAATGCAAGGGTAACGTCTTCGTTTAATTTGTAGCCAGCACGTTCAACCGCTAACTCAATAACTGTTAGTGCTTCTTCGTTAGATGCTAAGTTCGGAGCAAAACCACCTTCATCGCCAACCGCTGTATTTAAGCCTTTTTCAGACAATACTTTCTTAAGCGTATGGAAGATTTCAGCACCCATACGTAACGCTTCACGGAATGAAGGCGCAGATACAGGTTGGATCATAAACTCTTGGATATCTACGTTGTTATCAGCGTGTTCACCACCATTGATGATATTCATCATAGGAACAGGCATTGAAAACTCACCAGATGTGCCGTTTAAGTCAGCGATGTGCTCAAACAATGCAATACCATTTTCTAATGCCGCAGCTTTAGCATTTGCTAATGATACTGCCAATATTGCGTTTGCGCCTAAAACAGACTTATTTTCTGTTCCATCTAAATCTAACATAGCTTGGTCAACAGCAACTTGTAGTTGTGCATCTTTACCAATAACAGCAGGTGCGATTTTTTCGTTTATGTTATTAACGGCTGTTAATACACCTTTACCTAAATAACGTGATTTATCACCATCACGTAATTCAAGCGCTTCACGAGAACCTGTTGATGCACCAGATGGAGCAACTGCACGACCAAACGCACCAGATTCTAGATATACATCAGCTTCAACCGTAGGATTACCACGTGAGTCCATGATCTCACGGCCAATAACTTTAACTATTTGAGACATTCCCATTCCTTATCAAAAAAGAACGCAGCTTAGGCTGCGTTTTATTATTTATTATTTATTTTTTACAAATTCACCAGCGGCACCGACAAACCCTTCAAATAAAGGATGTCCGTCCCGAGGCGTTGACGTAAATTCTGGATGGAACTGACCAGCCACATAAAACGGGTGTTCTGGTAGTTCTATCATTTCTACAAGTTTTTTATCTTCCGATAAGCCACCAAACACTAGACCAGCTTTTTCTAACTGTTCAATGTAATTGTTATTTACTTCATAACGATGACGATGACGTTCCACTATCCACTCATTACCATATACTTCACGGGCTTTTGAGTTAGGCTTAAGATAACATTTTTGTGCGCCTAAACGCATCGTACCACCTAGGTCTGACTTAGCATTACGCATTTCAACTTGCCCTTCAGCGTCTAACCACTCCGTGATTAAACCAACCACTGGATGCGGGCTATCTGGATTAAACTCTGTTGAATGCGCATCCGTTAAGCCTGCTACGTTACGAGCAAACTCAATTAACGCTAATTGCATACCTAAACATATACCCAAATAAGGCACTTTGTTTTCACGAGCATATTGCGCGGCTAACATTTTGCCTTCAGTACCACGTTCTCCAAATCCACCAGGAACTAAGATCGCGTCTAAATCTTTTAATATACCAACGCCTTTAACTTCAACATCTTGAGCGTCGACATATTGAATATTAATGCTTAAACGTTTTTTCAAACCTGCATGTTTCAACGCTTCGTTTACTGACTTATAAGCATCTGGTAATTCAACATATTTACCAACCATACCAATATTAACTTCACCAGTTGGGTTTGATTCAGCGTAAAGTACTTGTTCCCACTCAACTAAATCAGCTTCTGGCGCTTCGATATGAAAGCGACGACACACTAAATCATCCAAACCTTGTGATTTTAACAAAGCAGGAATTTGGTATATAGAACTGACGTCTTTAAGACTGATTACCGCTTTTTCTTCAACATTTGTAAACAAAGATATCTTCGCTCTTTCATTTGCTGGAATCGCACGATCTGAACGACAAACTAAAATGTCTGGCTGAATACCAATAGAGCGTAATTCTTTAACTGAATGCTGCGTTGGTTTAGTCTTAATTTCACCAGCCGCACCTAAATATGGCACTAAAGTTAAATGCATATACATAGCATTATCACGTCCAACTTCAGTACCAAGTTGACGTAATGCTTCTAGAAACGGTTGAGATTCAATATCTCCAACAGTGCCACCTACTTCAACAATGGCAATATCTCTGCCTTCACCACCAGCAACAACACGTGCTTTAATATCATTAGTGATATGAGGTATAACCTGAATAGTCGCACCTAAATAGTCACCACGACGTTCACGAGCTAAGACGTCTTGATATACTCGACCTTGGGTGAAGTTATTTTTCTTAGTCATTTTATTACGAATAAAACGTTCGTAATGACCTAAATCTAAATCTGTTTCTGCACCATCTTCAGTAACAAATACTTCACCGTGTTGAATTGGGCTCATTGTGCCTGGATCAACATTAATATACGGATCAAGTTTTAAAATAGTTACGTTTAAACCGCGGGCTTCTAGAATTGCAGCCAAAGAAGCTGCAGCTATACCTTTACCTAATGAAGAAACAACGCCACCAGTAACGAATATATATCGAGTAGTCATACAAACCTTAAAAAATTAGACTGCTAAACTTGGTACCATCACAAATAACAACTAAAAAAACATCACACGAATGGAAATTCTGCGATTAATTTTTAATGCTTTTGGATGTGTGGTCAGGATGGGGTGGAAGTATAACAAACGCACACAAATTCAACAATCCAGAATATCAATTTATTCTTGATATTTTAGCTTTAAATTATAGCAAAAAAGCAGGCTACATTTGCGGTAACCTGCTCTTTGATTAAGATTGTCTAACCAACTAAAGCTAACAATATACCTGCGGCAACGGCTGAACCTAATACACCAGCTACATTTGGGCCCATTGCATGCATTAACAAGAAGTTATGCGGGTTTGCTTCCAAACCAACTTTGTTAACGACTCGGGCCGCCATAGGCACAGCAGACACACCCGCAGCCCCTAATAATGGGTTAATTGGATCTTTACTAAATTTACCCATTAGCTTAGCCATTAATACACCCGCAGCAGTACCAATACTAAATGCAATTGCTCCCAATCCTAAGATACCCAAAGTATCTACGGTTAAGAACTTGTCTGCACTTAATTTAGAACCTACCGCTAAGCCTAAAAAGATAGTAACAATATTTATCAACTCGTTTTGAGCGGTATTGCTTAATCTGTCAACCGCACCACACTCTTTCATTAAGTTGCCTAAACAGAACATACCAACAAGTGGCGTTGCAGCTGGTAAAAACAAAGCGGTTAGGAATAAGACTGCAAGAGGGAATATAATTTTTTCTTTCTTGCTTACCGTTCGTAATTCAACCATTTTAATTTTACGTTCAGATTCAGTTGTTAGAGCTTTCATAATTGGGGGTTGGATAATTGGAACCAATGCCATATATGAGTATGCAGCAACCGCAATAGCGCCTAATAAATCAGGTGCTAATTTAGAAGCTAAGAAAATCGCGGTGGGACCGTCAGCGCCTCCTATGATGGCAATAGCCGACGCATCTTGTAAGCTAAATTCAAAACCTGGAATAAGGTTTAATAAAATGGCGCCAAATAAGGTAGCAAAAATACCAAATTGAGCTGCAGCACCTAATAACAACATTCTAGGATTGGCAATTAACGCTCCAAAGTCCGTCATGGCACCAACGCCCATAAATATCAATAATGGGAAAACCCCAGTTTCAATACCCACATGGTAAATATAATAGAGTAATCCACCTTCATCATTAAAGCCCGCTAACGGTATGTTGGCTAATATAGCGCCAAAACCAATTGGTAATAATAATAATGGTTCAAACCCTTTTGCTATCGCTAAAAAGAGTAATAATAAACCAACCACCATCATGATGAGCTGGCCCATTTCAAAATTTGCAAGGGCTGTAGAAGCCCAAAGCATTTGTAAACCTTCCATTGAACTCTACCCTAATGTAAGTAAGACATCGCCTGTTGAAACAGCGTCGCCTTCTTTGATATTGATTGAGGCTATTGTGCCTGAAGAGGCAGCTCGAATCTCAGTTTCCATTTTCATTGCTTCCATGATGATAACTACTTCACCATCTTCCACAACGCTGCCTGGAGACACTAAGATTTTAAATATATTACCCGCTAAAGGTGCGTTAAGAGTTTCACTTGCGGTGACCGTTGTATGTTGAGTGTGAGCTTCATCTTTTTGAGCGCCCTGTACAACACTGGTTAACTCACCTGAAGGGGCAACTACAACTTCATATACTTTACCATCAACAGAAACACTATAAGCTTCCGGCGCATCTGGATTAGTTGAAGCTTGTTTAGGAGTTTCTATTTCACCGGTTGGGACTGGTTCAAACGCAGAAGGATTATTACGATTTTCTAAGAACTTAAGACCGATTTGTGGGAATAAAGCATAGGTTAATACATCATCAATTTTTTCATCGGCAAGATTCAGCCCTTTTTCCGCGGCAATACCGTCAAGCTCGTCAGTTAATTTAACTAATTCATCTTCAATATTATCCGCTGGACGACAAGTAATTGCTTCACCACCATCTAACACTCTGGCTTGTAATTCAGCATTAACTGGAGCAGCAGTTGCTCCGTATTCACCTTTTAAAACACCAGCGGTTTCTTTAGTGATAGACTTATAACGCTCACCTGTTAATACGTTTAATACCGCTTGAGTACCAACAATCTGTGACGTTGGTGTTACTAAAGGAATTTGCCCCAAATCTTTACGAACTTTAGGGATCTCTTTTAATACTTCATCCATTTTATCTTCAGCGCCCTGCTCGCGAAGTTGGTTTTCCATGTTAGTTAACATGCCACCAGGAACTTGGGCTAATAAAATTCGAGAGTCGACACCTTTTAAGCTGCCTTCAAATTTAGCGTATTTCTTTCTAACTTCTCTGAAATAAGCTGCTATTTCAGCTAATAGCACTAAATCTAAGCCAGTATCTCTATCTGTTCCTTCAACGATCGCAACCATCGTCTCTGTTGGACTGTGGCCGTAAGTCATACTCATTGACGATACTGCAGAATCTAGCATATCGATTCCAGCATCTATCGCTTTTTGGTAAGTTGCCGTTGAAAGTCCGGTAGTTGCGTGACACTGCATTGCAATTGGTAAATCAACTGTTGCTTTTAAGTTGGTGATTAATTCTTCACATTCATAAGGTCTTAACAAACCTGCCATATCTTTGATACAAATAGAGTGGCAACCCATATCTTCTAATCGTTTTGCCATGTCTAACCACATTTGTAAGTTATGAACCGGGCTAACCGTATATGAAATAGTACCTTGGGCATGAGCGCCAACATCGATGGCTGATTTGACGGCAGTTTCTAAGTTTCTGATGTCATTCATCGCATCAAAAATTCTAAATACATCTACACCATTAGTATGTGCACGTTCAACAAATTTACGAACAACATCGTCGGCGTAATGGCGATAACCTAGTAAGTTTTGGCCACGTAGTAACATTTGTTGTTTTGTATTTGGCATAGCTTGTTTTAAAGCACGAATACGTTCCCAAGGATCTTCACCTAGGTATCGGATACAAGAATCAAATGTTGCGCCGCCCCAAGATTCCATTGACCAAAAACCAACTTGATCTAATTTACCCGCGATTGGAAGCATATCTTCCAGACGCATTCGAGTTGCAAGTAATGACTGATGTGCATCACGCAGCACCAACTCAGTAAGTAACAATGGCTTTTTCATGTTCCGTCCTCTATTTATTTCGCGCTTTATGTTGTTTTACGGCGGCAGTGATAGCTGCAATCACCTGTGGCGACGTTTTATTAGAATTTATTGGGTTAATTGGTGTGCGAGTGAGTTTCACTGGATCTGGATAGGCTTCGGCAAATTTGGTTAACAGTTTTATAGCAACAATTAATACCGACAAAAAAAGGAATACAACTAACATTCCTACCGCCATAAGTATGCCAGCCTCAGCTAGCAGCTCTGATACGTTCATAAATTTTAACTACCCGTTTATTATTGTTTATCTTTGATTTGCAAATCGTTTGAAAATGATTTTATTTTTATTTGATCATCAGATCTGAAAATCAAATTTAGAGTATTAGCTCTTAAGTAACACAAAAACGTTTCTAATTGAAAGAAAAATTTTAATGATATGGCTTAATTGTCAGCTAAACACTTAACTTACAGGGTATATTAATATTGAATAAATAATAATTTAATTTGAATAATTATTTGGATAAATGTCAAAAACTTCTAATTTTGAAGTAACAAAATTAAGATATTTAGCATTAATTAAAGCCAAGATGAGTATAGCTATAAATTTTAAAATAAAAGGGGATGTTTTTTAGATTTGTGGATTTTTACTATTGAGGTAAGAAGAAGATATGGCGCGCTCGGGAGGATTCGAACCTCCGACCGCCTGGTTCGTAGCCAGGTACTCTATCCAGCTGAGCTACGAGCGCGCAATAAGTCTTCTTTTGTAATGATGGCGCGCTCGGGAGGATTCGAACCTCCGACCGCCTGGTTCGTAGCCAGGTACTCTATCCAGCTGAGCTACGAGCGCGCATTATCACAAAATACATTGAATGGCGGAGAAGGGGGGATTCGAACCCCCGATAGGGCTACAAACCCTATACTCCCTTAGCAGGGGAGCGCCTTCAGCCACTCGGCCACCTCTCCATCAATGTGGCGTGTATAGTAATGATCTAAGAATATATGTCAAATAAAAACTTTAATTAAATTACTGATTGATTCGAAAATAACCAATATTTAAATTAACGTTCAATTTTTGTCACTTTTTTGCCTAGATGATTTACTATTTTAGACCTTAAAAGAAAAAAACCGGCTTAAAGCCGGTTTATCGCTATTCTGCGTCAGAGGGTTGACCGCCCTTCTCAGCTTGAATTCGCATGTATATCTCTTCGCGATGAACTGCTACTTCTTTAGGAGCATTAACACCAATTCTTACTTGGTTGCCCTTTACACCTAAAACCGTAACTGTAACTTCATCACCTACCATTAACGTTTCACCAACACGACGAGTTAGTATAAGCATTATTAGCTCCTTTTATGCCACTTGCTTATATATAGCTTTATAAAAAGCTCCATTTTCGACTAGGTCGAAGATTCTCATTCTACCTAGACTCAAAGCATCTTACAATTTTTGCAGTTATTTTCATCTAAAAAATAACCCTGCTTTGATTAACTGCTCACACAGCGTTACTTATATAATAGCAATAGAATTAAAAACTTGCGTACCCATTTCATAATTAATTCAGCTTTAATTGCTGTGAATAACAAAGATCTATCACAAGGCGCTGCCGTTAAAAGTGATATTGCATTAATAAATTCATATTTCTTTCATCTACACCGTCTATACCAAATTTATTATTCCAAAACACATACTCTACACCTATAAAAACTTTAGTATCTGAGCCTAAATACTCGGCAATGTCATATTTTAATTGAGAGGTAAAATTAAGTTGGGCTTGTGTATCACCAAACACCGTATTATCAACACCGGTCGCGAAGTCTATAAAACCACCATAAGTCAAAGGACCGATAGGTAATCCCCAAACGACTGTAGTTTGAAAGCTCATATCGCCATCAGCATTGTCACGTATATACGCATTTAATTGAAAAAAGTTAAAATTAGGCACCGCTAAATCAGTCCCGACACCCAACAAATAGTTTGTCCCCGGTCCCATTTCAATAGCAGGGGCAATATACACACTTTTAATAAACCCATCTAAATCTTTAATTTTATAACGTGGGGCAAACTCACCGTAGGTCTCGACAGAACCATCACTTGATTCCAAACGGTCAAAAAACATAAATGTATCACCCCAAGTTGTGCCCGCCGCATATTCAAAAGTTATGACTTCCCTCGATGAGTCTCCCACTTCATAACTATCTCCTAATAGGTAACTAATACTGTAATTAGACCAAACTGTTTTAGCATTCACTGACGCTGTGATTATTAAAAATAAGGATGTAACCATTAATCGCTTTAACATGTTTATCTCTCTGTATGTAATTTGGGGCATAAGCGCCGAGATTCTATACAAATGTAGTTTAATTTCAATTTATTGGTGTAAAAAACAGCAATATTTATTACACTTTCATTTCATTTAAAAATAGAGATATAACAATATGTTAGAAAGATTATTTAAACTTTCAGCTCATGGAACAACGGTTAAAACTGAAATGATGGCGGGGTTAACTACGTTTTTAACCATGGCCTACATTATCTTTGTTAATCCATCTATATTAGCGGACGCTGGTATGGACAAAGGTGCCGTTTTTGTTGCAACCTGCTTAGCTGCAGCCATTGGTTGTTTTATCATGGGCTTTATCGCTAACTACCCAATAGCGTTAGCACCCGGTATGGGCTTAAACGCATTTTTTACTTATGGCGTCGTTTTAGGCATGGGGCATTCATGGCAAACTGCATTAGGTGCCGTCTTTTTATCTGGGGTTATCTTTCTACTTCTGAGCTTATTTAAAGTAAGAGAATGGATCATAAATGCAATTCCAAAGACATTAAAACTAGGTATAGCTACTGGTATAGGTTCATTTTTAGCGCTTATCGCACTTAAGAATGCAGGGATTATAGTTGCTCACCCTGCAACATTTGTAGCTTTAGGTGATATCACTTCTTTTGTGCCGCTGATGAGTATAATTGGATTTTTTCTAATAGCTGCATTCACGGCTCGTAAAATCCCAGGCGCTGTTATGATTGCTATTTTAGCGATGACCGTAGTAGGCGTGATTTTCGGCGATGTTACTTATGCAGGTATCGTTTCGGCTCCTCCTTCTCTTGCGCCAACCTTTATGCAAATGGACATCGCATCAGCCGCTGAAATTGGAATGTTAAGCGTTGTATTTGCTTTTTTGTTTGTCGATTTGTTTGATACATCAGGTACTTTGATTGCGGTAACACAACGTGCAGGGCTGACTGATGATAAAGGCAACATTGAGCGTTTGGGAAAAGCATTATCAAGTGATTCAATCGCAACCTTATCTGGTGCAGCCTTAGGCACCTCTACCACAACAAGTTATATTGAAAGCGCTGCAGGTGTTGCAGAAGGTGGACGAACAGGACTCACAGCCGTAGTTGTAGGTGTTTTGTTTGTATTAAGTATTTTCTTTGCCCCATTAGCAGGCATGATCCCTGTTTATGCCACAACCGGTGCTATTTTTTATGTAGCGATATTAATGTTATTCAACTTAAAAGACATTGATTGGGGAGATATTACCGAAGCCGCGCCTGTTACCGTTATCTTATTATTCACACCACTTACCTTTTCAATTGCACATGGTATTACATTAGCTTTTATTACATACACCTTTACCAAAGCCCTTTGTGGTAAAGCAAATGAAGTAAGTAAAAGTGTTTGGTTTTTAACTGCCTTGTTTGTCGCCAAAATTGCTTTTGTGGGATAACTCACCTTTGTAGGATAGCTCTCCTTTGTAGGACAACTCCCTAATGTGAAATTAGATTGTAACGTTTAAATAGTAGATACAAAAATGCCGACTTACGTCGGCATTTTTTAATTCAGGGAAGAATTAATGTCAAAGGTACAAGGATGTAATCCCTTTGATTCAATTCTACTATGAATTTATTTTTTCTTCTTTGCTTTTGGGTTTGGCAAATCAGTAATTGAACCTTCGTACATTTCTGCCGCAAGACCAATTGATTCATTTAATGTTGGATGAGCATGAACCGTTAATGCGATATCTTCCGCATCAGCACCCATTTCAATTGCCAAGCCAATTTCACCAAGCATTTCACCAGCGTTAATACCAACAATAGCACCACCTAAAATACGGTGCGTGTCTTTATCAAATATTAATTTAGTGAAACCTTCAGTTCTTGCAGAAGCAATAGCTCGACCAGAAGCAGCCCAAGGGAACTTAGCTGATTCAACATTTAAACCTTTTTCTTTCGCTTCTTTTTCTGTAATACCAACCCAAGCCATTTCTGGATCAGTATAAGCGATTGAAGGAATAGCTTGTGGTTCAAAGAAATGTTTCTGACCAGAGATAACTTCAGCAGCAACATGTGCTTCATGAACCGCTTTATGCGCTAACATAGGCTGACCAACAACATCACCAATTGCAAAGATATGATTTACGTTAGTACGCAATTGGTTATCAACATTAATGAAACCACGTTCATCAACATTAACACCCGCTTTAGTTGCATCCATTAAGTTACCGTTTGGTTTACGACCAACTGCAACTAAAATCTTGTCATAACGTACTGGCTCAGCAGGCGCTTTTTTACCTTCAAACGTTACATATAGACCATCTTTTTTCGCTTCAACAGCAACCACTTTAGTTGATAACATAATGTTGAAACGATCTTTATTGTATTTAGAATAAACTTGAACAACGTCTTTATCAGCAGCTGGTACTAGTTGGTCTAAGAATTCAACAACAGATACTTTAGAACCTAATGCGGCATAAACAGTACCCATTTCAAGACCGATGATACCCCCACCTAATACTAACATTTCACCAGGTACGTCTTTAAGCTCTAGTGCACCAGTTGAATCGATTACACGATCGTCTTCAGGAATAAATGGCAAATTAACAGGCTCAGAACCGGCTGCGATAATTGCATTATCAAAAGTGATTGTTGTATCGCCTTTTTCACCAGTAACAACCATAGTGTTGCTACCGGTAAATTTACCGAAACCGTTAACCACTTTAACTTTACGCATTTTAGACATGCCGTCCAAACCGTTTGTTAATTGTGCTACAACACTGTCTTTCCAAGAACGGATCTTATCTAGATCAATTTCAGGAGCGCCAAACGTTACGCCGTGTGAAGCCATATCTTTTGCATCATCAATAACTTTCGCTACGTGTAACAATGCTTTAGACGGAATACAACCAACATTCAAACAAACACCACCTAGTGTGGCGCGTTTTTCAACTAATACTACGTCTAATCCTAAATCCGCTGCACGGTACGCTGCAGAGTATCCACCTGGACCAGCACCAAGAACCACAACCTGGGTTTTAATATCGTTGCTCATTATTAACCTCTATTCACTTGTATGGTGACGGAATGAAGGTCATCCATTCCATTTCTATAAGGTGAACAAACGAATATTCGTCTGTTCGAAATTTTGTTGAGTTTATCACTCAAAAAATAGAAAGTCCTGCAACTGCAAGACTTTCTTATGATTTTATAACAGTTTTATAAAACCAGTTTGCGTATGTCTGACAATACACTTGCCAAATGAACAGTAAAGCGAGCCGCTAATGCGCCATCGATTACTCTGTGATCATAGGACAACGATAAAGGCAACATCAGTTTAGGTTCAAAATCAGAACCATTCCACTTAGGTTTCATCTCTGATTTAGATACACCTAAGATACCAACTTCAGGCGCATTCACTATTGGTGTAAATGCGGTCCCGCCGATACCACCAAGACTAGAGATAGTAAAACAACCACCTTGCATGTCTTTGGCTGTTAACTTGCCATCACGAGCTTTAGTGGATATTTCCATAAGCTCACGAGATATTTCGTTCACGCCTTTTTTATCAACGTCACGAACAACTGGCACCACTAGACCATTTGGAGTATCAACAGCAATACCAATATGCACGTATTTTTTCTTGATCAGGCTCTCACCGTCTAAGCTCAACGATGAACAAAATTGCGGGTATGCTAACAAAGCAGACGCGGCCGCTTTCATAATGAAAACTAATGGCGTGATCTTAAGATCTGACTTTTGTTTCGCTAACATTGCGTTTTGTTCTTTACGGAACGCTTCTAAAGAAGTGATATCCGCTTCATCAAATTGCGTAACATGTGGGATCGTTACCCAGTTACGATGAAGGTTAGGACCAGAAATTTTCTGAATACGCGTTAATGGCACTTCTTCAATTTCACCAAACTTAGAGAAATCGACTTTAGGTTGCGCAAGAACTTGTAAACCACCTTCACCAGCCGCTACACTTGAATTTGCTGTTGCTTTAGGACGCGACAATTCATATTTAACAAATGATTTAACATCATCAGCAAGAATACGACCTTTACGACCAGACCCCGTTACTTTGGTTAAATCCACACCAAACTCACTGGCTAAACGTCTTACAGACGGTGTAGCGTGAATTTTCTTACCAGATGCTGAAGCACCCGATTGTGATGGATGAACTTGTTGTACTGGTGGCGCTTTTTTCGCTGGAGCCGCTGGAGCTGGAGCACTAGGTGCTGCCGCAACAGGCGCAGGACTTGCCGCTGTCGTCGTAACCGTTTCAATGGTGGCTATGATAGTTCCAGTAGCAACTTTGCCACCATTGACTACTTTTAACTCTTTGATAACACCAGCAAAAGGCGCTGGAACATCCATTGTCGCTTTGTCAGTTTCTAATGTAATTAACCCCTGTTCAGCTTCAACGGTATCACCAACAGCAACTAATACATCGATAACATCAACTTCACCGTCAGTGCCTATGTCTGGTACTTCAACGTCTTTCACTTCTGATACTGACGTGGCCGCAACAGGCGCTGGAGCAGCTTCCGCTACTGGATCTGGAGCCGTCGTTGGCGTTTCAACAGGAGCTGACGCGCCAGTTTCAAGTAACAATACCAGTGAACCTTGTCCTACTTGTCCGCCAACAGCGACTTTAATTTCTTTAACTACGCCATCTTCAGGACAAGGAACGTCCATTGTTGCTTTATCTGTTTCTAATGTAATTAAACCATCTTCTTTAGAAACTGAATCACCAACGGCAACTAACACATCAATAATTTCAACTTGATCATCAGTGCCAATATCAGGAACTGTTACTTCAATTACCGCTTTTGATGCTGCAGGCGCTGCGCTTGGTGCCGGTTCAGCAACTACAGGCGCAGCTTGAGTTTCTTGTGTTACTGCAGTTTCAGCCGGAGCTGCTCCTGCAGCTTCAACTTTAATTAATAAACCGCCTTCAGACACTTTGTCACCAACAGATATTGAAATCTCTTTTACAACACCTGAAAATGGTGCTGGGATATCCATCGATGCTTTATCACTTTCTACCGTGATAATTGAATCTTCTTCCGCGATTGTGTCGCCAACGGCAACACAAACTTCAATTACTTCTACTTCGTCGCCACCAACGTCTGGGACTAGGATGTCTTTTAATTCAGCCATCTTGTTATTCTCCTAAACCGCTGATTATGCGTAAAGTGGGTTAATTTTATCAGCATCGATACCTAAGTCAGCAATGGCTTTAGTTACCACTGATGCTTTAATATCGCCACTACGAGCTAGTTCACTAAGTGCGCCTAATACTACGTAATTATGGTCAACTTCAAAGTGACGACGTAAGTTAGGACGACTATCTGAACGACCAAATCCGTCAGTACCTAACACTTTATAAGATGCTGGAACGTATGCTCTGATTTGATCTGTATAAGATTTAATGTAGTCAGTCGCTGCGATAACCGGACCAGTTCCATCTTCTAATACTTTAGTTACGTGTGCTTTTTGCACTGGCGCTTCAGGGTTCAACATGTTGAAACGGTCACAGTCTTGACCTTCACGAGCCAATTCATTAAATGATGTCACACTGTATACGTCTGAACTAATACCAAATTGCTCAGCTAAAATTTCAGCCGCTTTACGAACCTGCAATAAAATAGTTCCTGAACCTAATAAACGTACATTAGCTTTCGCTTTACCTTTTGGCGTAACGGTATCTAATTTGTAAATACCTTTAATGATGCCTTCTTCAACGCCCTCTGGCATTGCAGGTTGCACGTAGTTTTCGTTCATTACAGTTAAGTAATAGAAAACGTTTTCTTGTTCACCATACATACGACGCATGCCGTCTTGTACGATAACAGCAAGCTCATAACCATAGGTTGGATCATAAGTAATACAATTAGGAACTGTACCAAAATGAGAATGTGTATGACCATCTTGGTGTTGTAGACCTTCACCGTTAAGCGTTGTACGACCGGCAGTACCACCAACTAAGAAACCTCGAGCTTGTGAATCACCAGCAGCCCACACCATGTCACCTACGCGTTGGAAACCAAACATAGAGTAATAGATGTAGAAAGGTATCATCGGCTCATTATTATTTGAGTAGGATGTTGCTGCGGCTAACCAATCAGACATAGCGCCTAATTCGTTAATTCCTTCTTGTAACACTTGGCCTTTTTTATCTTCACGATAATAAGCAACTTGGTCAGCATCTTGAGGCGTATATTTTTGGCCTTCGTGGGCATAAATACCAACTTGACGGAATAAACCTTCAAGACCAAAGGTACGTGCTTCATCAGGAATGATCGGAACAACGCGTTTACCAATTTGTTTGTCTTTAATAACAACCGATAAAATACGACCAAATGCCATAGTGGTTGAAATCTCACGACCATTTGAACCTTTAGTGATAGCTTCAAACGCTTTCAGATCAGGTGTATCAACTTCTACATCTGAATTACGACGACGTGCAGGTAAGTAACCACCTAACGCTTCACGGCGGCCGTGTAAGTATTTATATTCTTCGCTGCCTTCAGGGAAAGTAACATAAGGTACGCTTGGTAAATCTTCATCAGATATTTGTAAATGATGACGATCGCGGTATGCTTTTAATGCATCCAAGTCCATCTTTTTAACACCGTGAGCGATGTTTTTGCCTTCACCCGCGTCACCCATACCATAACCTTTAACGGTTTTAGCTAAGATAACTTGTGGACGACCTTTAGTATTTACTGCTCTATCATAAGCGGCATAAACTTTAACTGGATCATGACCACCACGGTTTAAACGCCAGATATCGGCGTCAGACATATTGGCAACCATAGCGGCTGTTTCAGGTGTTTTACCAAAGAAGTTATCACGAGTGAACTTGCCACCTTTTGCTTTGTAATTTTGGTATTCACCATCTACAGAGCTTTCCATGATCTCTAATAACTTACCGTCTTTATCGCGAGAAAGTAGTGGATCCCAATAAGAACCCCAAATAACTTTAATTACTTCCCAGCCCGCGCCACGGAAAGTCCCTTCTAATTCTTGAATGATTTTGCCATTACCACGAACCGGACCATCTAAGCGTTGTAAGTTACAGTTGATGATAAAGGTTAAATTATCTAACCCTTCACGACTTGCTAAACCAATGGCACCCAATGCTTCTGGTTCATCACACTCACCGTCACCTAAGAAACAATATACACGCTGAGCTGAACAATCTTTAATGCCACGGTCAGTTAAGTACTTTAAGAAACGTGCTTGATAGATTGCAGCAATTGGTCCCAAGCCCATTGAAACAGTAGGGAACTGCCAAAAGTCAGGCATTAACTTTGGATGTGGGTAAGAAGAAAGACCTTCTCCATCCACTTCTTGTCTAAAGTTATCTAACTGGTCTTCCGTTAAACGACCTTCAACAAATGCACGAGAATAAATACCCGGAGAAACGTGACCTTGAATATACAAGAAGTCGCCGCCTTTGTTGTCTTTGTCTGCTTTAAAGAAGTGGTTAAAACCAACATCGTATAACATAGCTGATGAAGCGAACGATGAAATGTGTCCACCAAGTTCTAAATCTTTTTTAGAGCCACGTACAACCATTGCCAATGCATTCCAGCGAATTGCTGAACGTATTTTAGCTTCCATTGTACGGTCGCCCGGCATTTGTGGCTCTTGGCCTGCA
Source organism: Psychrosphaera sp. F3M07 (assembly GCF_018860345.1). Classification (GTDB taxonomy): domain Bacteria; phylum Pseudomonadota; class Gammaproteobacteria; order Enterobacterales; family Alteromonadaceae; genus Psychrosphaera; species Psychrosphaera aquimarina. The sequence goes on from NZ_JAHKPJ010000025.1 coordinate 64,793, forward strand.
GGGATAGTGTTTAAGTATGCCGTGGTTGCGGAATACGGTAAGTGCGCACCATTACGGCGAGCCTTATCAATAAGTGCTTCTAGAATACTATGAGCACGCTCAACACCATCTGTTTCAAGTACAGCTTCCAAGGACTCAAGCCATTCTTGAGTTTCTTGTGGATCGATGTCCTGATTTAGATTTAGGTTCTCTGACATGTTTCAGGTTCCTACAGTTTGTTATTAAAAGAGTGTATGTTCGACTGAAACCATTTCAGCGAACATCATTATAGTCAGTAATTAAAAAGCTAGCCTTTACCGCCACTTAATAAACGTCTTACTGACCCTTGTAATTTATTATTGCCTTCATCTAAGGCCAATAACGATTTTTCAATATAAGCTAAATGTCTTCTATTAGCCTGTCTCGCTTGTTCTGGTTCACCATTTACAATGGCTTCCATCAATTCCGTTCTGTGCACTTTTAATTGTGCTCTAATCTCACTATGACTTTGGAAAACCACTAAGTTTTCTTTTACATTATGTATTAGTAAGTCTTTTAAACCTCTTAATAAATGTAACAACATGACATTGTGAGACGCATCGGCTACTGCTAAATAAAACTTAACCACAGCCTCTGCTACTCGATCTAAGTCATCTGAGTCTGATAACTGTTCTATGGCATAAAATGCGTGCCGAATATCATCAAGTTCAGACGACGTTCCTCTTAATGCTGCGTAGTAAGACGTTACGCCTTCCAATGCAAACCTAAACTCCAGTAAGTCATAATGAGAATCTGGACTTTTTGCTAATAATTCAAATAATGGTTCAGCAAAAGGGTCATTTAAGTTTTTAGTGACAAATGTGCCATCACCTTGTTTACGTGTTACCAATCCTTGCGCTTCTAACTTTTTAATTGCGTCACGCACTGATGGACGAGAAACCCCATAATCTGATGCTAAATCACGCTCAGAGGCCAACTTAGCCCCTGCGGGTAAAGTGCCATCTAAGATCAACTTTTCAAGTCTTTCTGCAACTTGATCGGATACTTTTTGAGTTGTGACTTTCACGGTAAATTTACAGTTCCTTGCACAATGGTAAATTGGTCTTACCATTAACGATAGGCGAGAATAACAATTGGAAAGTGATTTGTAAATATTAAGCCAACTGGCTAGACCACTACAAAGAGTGGTCGCCTGTGACATATATCATTAACACTATTTTATTTACTGAACAGCAATTTGAATAAAATTTGTGTTTAAATTATTTGACCATATAAGGTTAATAACGCAACCACTACAATAAACAGACCCATGTTTCTTTTGGTTAACTTCACCATATGCTCTGCATTATTGTCATTGGCAAATGCAGTGTACTTTTCAGATTCTAACGCAACCTGACATAACATTTCTTTAGAAGACTTAGAGAAATTAACGGCGTATTTTAACCAAGTCTCAAGACCGTTGGTAAAGTTCCCAACCACCATGAAACCTAAGCTCACGAGTCTTGACGGTAACCAATATGACCACTCCAACCATAACCTCAATTCTTTTTCATTATGAGCTTCGCAGTTTTCCAGCTCTTCGCTTTGTTTAATCCCCTTAAACTCAACGAGATACAGCAATGTTGAGTACAATACCACTCCAGGAGTACCTAATAATACAAAGTAAAAGATAGGCACTGCATAATATCTAAAGTTAATCCAAATTAAGGTTTCCCCCAACGTTTCTTGTACTGCTGAAGAATCTTCATTATCTGAAGTGGTCTTTTCTTCGATGTCATCAATTTCGGCATCAACCGCATCATCAGTTAAAGGCGTTTGTGCTAGTTTACTGTGTAAGATAACTTGCGCTTCTTTGTCGTCACGACTAACTGCATTTAAGTATTGGCGGTATAACGCTCTCGATTCTGGATTACCGATACAAATTGCTAAGATAAACAAACTAACAACAAAACTAATCAAACCATTGTTTAACAAATGTAATACTAAATACAATACAACCGCAGGGGCTGAGATAAATAATAACAATGAAATCTTACTGGCCTTGACCTGTGAGAATTTAGGTAAAGCGATGGAGATATAATAATTTAGATACGTTTGCACTTGCCAATGAGACGCTTGCAAACCAACACGTTCAGTAATTAGAACTAACAACAAAACAATTAATGTCATAATATTTCCAAAAAAGTTAACTCTTTAAAACGGTTTATATTTATACAGCTGGTATTTATTAGAGCTGATTTTTATACCGTTGCCAATCAAAACTAACACCTGGATCGGTTTTTCGACCCGGAGCAATATCACAATGCCCAACAATATTAGCTAAAGTAATCTCAGGATATACAGTTTGAATCTGTTTTGATACTCGGCGTAATGCTTCATATTGATGATCAGTATAAGGCAATTCATCGGTTCCTTGTAATTCAATGCCTATTGAAAAATCATTGCAACGATTTCGTCCATTAAATTCACTGACTCCTGCATGCCAAGCTCGTTTATTCAAAGGGACAAATTGCACCACCTGCCCGGTTCTTTTTATATAGAGGTGCGCCGATACTCTTAATTCCGCGATGGATAAAAAATACGGATGCTGATCAGCCTCTAACTTACCGGTAAAAAATTTCTCCACATTGTCATTATCAAAATCGGTTTCTGATGTAGCTGGCGGCAAACTGATATTATGGATCACCAATAAGTCCACAGTATGACTGTTTGGCCCTTCGCGATCATCGAAATGGCTGCTTTCACATATATCCACATCTTCTAGCCAAATGGGGTTTTCAGTTTCTTGTCTAGAACAATTATTTTGATTCGGCATGGATTAAATTTCTTATTGTTTGCAATAGTGTGTGAACATGATTTTTCAGTTCAGGCCAAAACGAATCTGCATCTTTATTTTCTACGCAAAAATGTTCAATTTGCCCCGCTAGACTACTAAGCACAACTAAGTCATAACTGCCTGCGCTTCCTTTGATTTTGTGGAATTCACTCATCAAACCAAGTAAATCCATATTGGTCAAATACCTCGATATTAGTGTGCTTTGTTCTGTTAATTGTAATAAGTAATCACGTTTCAGTTCGTATAGTTTTTCTTTTGGCAGAGCTGGATAATCGACTTCTTCTATATTATTTAAAACCGAACGAACCAATATAATAAATGCATCTCTGTCTATTGGTTTTGCAATTGTACCGTTGCAGCCTGCAGCTAAATGGCGCTGTAGATCTTCTTTCATCACATTTGCTGTTAATGCATATATAGGCGTATCAATACCCGCTTGTCGTAACAAACTCGTGGCTTCTAATCCGCCCATTACTGGCATTTGCATATCCATTAAAATTAAATCAAATTCGTCGGTTAACGCCTTCTCAATGGCTTGTTCGCCGTTACTAACTATCTCGTAAGTCAAAGATAATGAATCTAATAACAACTTAAATAAATATTGATTATCAACGACATCTTCTGCTACTAAAACTTTACCATTTGTCTCAGGTGGTATTTGGCTTTCAACGTCAGTTTCAACCACATCTTGATTTTTTTGTGCGTCTATAAAACCAAATACTTGTCCCTGCTCTTTGGCCAAATCTAATAACGAATTTATTTGGATAATGTTAAGTTCACCATTATCCGCATTGATTTTGAAGTCAAAAATAAACTGACTGCCTTTCCCTATTTCACTCGTGACACTTATATCTCCACCTAATAAATGGGCTAAATTTTTAGAGATCACTAGGCCTAAGCCTGTGCCGCCAAATCGCCGAGAAATACTGACATCGGCTTGCATGAAAGGCTGAAATAACGATTGGGCCACGTCTTCACTCATACCAATTCCGGTATCAGCAACGACCACCTCAATACTTGAATTGGCTGCTAAATACTTAACATCTATTTGAACAGAACCTGATTCGGTAAATTTGATCGCATTACTCGCCAAGTTCAGCAAGACTTGTTTTAATCGAGTGCTGTCGGTTCTAACATATTGTGGAATGGGATAAATATAATTAAAAACCAGTTCTAAATTTTTATCTGCGGCTTGGGTCGACAACAAACTAACCACATCGTTAAACAACTCAAAAATATTAAACTCAGTTACTTCAATATCCAGTTTATCCGCTTCTATCTTTGATACATCTAATACGTTATTGATAAGAGATAATAAATGTCGGCCGCTTATTAATACACGTCCAAGTAAATCTAATTGATGTCGATCATTAGGAGAATCTGCAATAATTTGTTCGGTAAAGCCCATGATACCGGTTAATGGGGTTCTAATTTCATGGCTTATATTAGCAACAAAAGCACTCTTGAGTTCACTTGCCTGTTCAGATTCTTGTTTTGCTTTTTCTAGCGCAATATTAGAACTTTCCAATGCAACATTAGTGGCGACTAGTTCTTCTGTTCTTTCTTTAACTTTATACTCCAAGCGTAAACGCCCATCTCGCTCTTTTTCCCGGTAAACAATTAGTTGTTTAACCATGATGTTAAACGCAGAAAACAACTCACCAAACTCATCTTTATTTTCTGTACTTAGTTTAATATCGAACTTACCTTGAGCAACTTTCTGCTTCGCTTGTGCCAATTGTTTAATCGGGGTAATGACCAATTTTTGAATATTGTGATAAACCAACAGCCCGGCGACCAGCATGGTCAACAATACGATTATTAATGCAATCCAAGTAAGCTCATTGTTGATTTCACCAACAAAACTTTTATCTTGTCCGTATAAAAATAAATATTGGCCAGATATTAATTGGCCAGAAAAAAATACATGGTTTGAACCAAGTTTAAAGGTAGAAGATTGATCGTGTTGTGTGGCGTCATACAGTTTTCTAAATGCATTTCTTGGAATGGTTGTTCCCATTTCACCTTCTGGGAAACTAAACAATAAATTGCCAGTCAGATCACTGATCATAAATTTATCACCACGACTTTTTTTTAGTTTTAATTTCGCTTCCCAGTCTGGCGCTAAAATAATATTTATATAGCCGAGTATTGTTTTTTTGTTATTCAGCGAGTCGATAAAGATTGGGTGCTGCATCCCAATCAAAGGAGCACTTACACTATTAGGTGTAATCAATTGCCATTCAATATGTGGAGTAAGTGGTAACTTATTCATCAAATTACGATTAGTTTCACTGGATTGATAAGTTGTTAAAATGCGGCCATCTGGTGCAGTTAAAGATAATTGTTGGGTATCGGTATAAATTTGAGCAAATTTATCAAGTTCAACCTCTACGTCCTGGGCAAAACTTCCTGATTTACCTTTTAACAAAGCATCTAAAAATTGTTTATTGGTAGCCAGGTAAGTAACAGCAGAAGTTATATGATTGGTATATAAGTTAACTTGGTTAACTCGATATTTAATATCTGCTTTTAATTTTACCTCTTCTAATGTGCTTTGCGCGTTAAGCGAATATCGATATGCAAAAATTCCCAAAACCGCGATGGGTATCAAGATAAGTGGCAGAATTATAGAAAGTATTTTTTGTTTTAAGCGCATTGTTAAATGCAATTTCCTTATTATCCACCAATAAACAAACATTGTTTATTGGTGGATATGTTGAATGTCAGGCGTTATATCGGCCGTTATCTTTGATCACCCACTAAATATTATCATATAGGGTTTCTATCCAACGTTGTTCCGTAATAAAACTCCAATCCCAAACCTTCCATTGTTCGCCTAAGCCAGATTCAATAACTTGCTGCTTCGACATACCCGAACGTTTTTTCTCAACAATGATATTTTTAGTTGATTTTATCATTTCAATAAAACGTTTAAATCCATTTTTATCGGTTAATTTACCATGACCTGGGATGATTTTCGCATCGTCATTAACTTTCTCTAATAACGCATCTAAGTTTGTTATATAACCTTCGATGCTACCGCCACTTTTAACGTCTATGTAAGGAAAACGAGACTCAAAAAACAAATCACCAAAATGCCACACATTGGCTTTCTCAAAGTAAACAACTGAATCACCATCAGTATGACCTGCCGCCAAATGTTTCACATGGATTCGTTCTTGGTTTAAATGCAGTTTAATACCGTCTTCGTAAGTAATAACAGGAAGCCCACTATCTTTACTCTTTACTGACATGCGTTTTCTGACATTTTCATGTGCCAAAATGCTTGCTGACTTTGCAAAATAATTATTAGAGCCAGTATGATCTCCGTGATAGTGAGTGTTCACAACATACTTTATTTTCTGTTTTTGTTTAGTCACATTTATTAATGCTTTTTCTATTTTAGGCGCTAATGGCTCAAACTGATCATCGATTAATAACGTACCTTCTGTACCAACTAATACCCCGATATTTCCCCCAGCACCATATAACACATAAACATTTTCGTTAATGTGTTGCACTTTAATTTGCACATCTTTAAATCGGTCATCGGCAAGGGTTTGTACGCTAAAAAGTGAAATTATTAAAAAAAGTAAAGAAGAGGGTTTCATAGCTGGCAGCTTCAAATTAATCAAATAGTTTTAATACTATAGATGTTTTATAACTAACTACCAATCATTAATAAAAATAATGACTTAAGTAAATATTTGGATTTTTCATCCTCAAACAGCATAAACAAAAAAACCACCTAAATTCAGGTGGTTTTGTTTTAATTAAGGCGTTTATTTACGCATTAATAAAGGCCCCAAACAAAGCATTTATTGGTGCGGCTGATGGTTTACCGTGTTGCCAATCTCCACCTTCAACACCACTTCCTGCGATATCTATATGGATATAAGGCAAAGGTTGATCATCATTTACATCATGTTTATCTAAGCCTGATACGATTGATAAAAATGCCATTGGGAATTGGTGTCCCCTCGCTGTTACCGCTGATGGGCCATTATTTGATGACAATAAATCATCTGCTTTTGTTCGCGGTTGTACAAATGTGTAATCTTCACGACGAGAACGCGATATTTCACATGGATCCGCTAATAAATCTCCTTGCTGAACTAATAATTCACCAAATCCTTTAGCTCTGGAGACGCCATTTTCAACCAACGCCGTATAAGGTCCAACTGACCTTGCTGCATGACCGGTTAAAGTAGCAACAGTAAACAACAGTGGGTTAATTTCATCCAAAGCTTCCTCACGTAATTTTGATAACAAGTCGGCCATCACTAACCTGCCTTCAGCATCTGTATTTCCAATTCTTACTCTGACACCTGAGTGACCTGTAATGATCTCATCAGAAACAAAAGCTTCAGCACCAATGCTGTTTCTTACGGCAGCTATTTCAGCAACGACTTTTATACCAAGCGGTGCTAATTCCGCAACGGTTTTCATAAATCCAGCGACTGCGGCTGCACCACCTTTGTCACGACTCATGCCTGCCATATGCCCACCGGTTTTTAAGTCGGCTCCACCAGTATCATAAACAATACCTTTGCCCACTAACATTAAGGTTTTATCAACAGCTCCAGGTGGCGTGTACTCCAAACGAATAACTCTAGGTTGATGACGTTTAACTTCAACAGATGCTCTAGCCACCGCCCATAAAAGTGGATATTCGGCTTGTATTGTTGGCATATCATCAGTAATAGTTACCTCAACATCGGTTCTTTCAAACGTTTCTATACAATATTCAGCAAACTGTGGAGGGGCCATTCTTTCTGGCTCTGTTCCACACAAATCACGAGCAACGTAACGACCACTTTCCAATGCAGCTGCATTGGCGCCATCTAAGTGTTGACCAACAATCCCAACTAAGGAAATAGGCTCGATTAAATCACCTAAAGCTTCACGCGCTTCAAGTGGTTGCCATAAGGCTTGAGCGAAACCTAAATATGAGACTAATTCAGCATGTTGATAAGCGGCTTTATCATTACCTAATACCACTAGCAGTGGCTTTTTAGCCCCCATATTTAGTACTACAGACGCGGCTTTTTTTGCTGCATCGTAATAACTACGGACGTCATCAAAATATCGAGATGTTTGTCCAACAGGTGCTAATACCACACGTCTTTGGTTTACATCTTCTGATATAAAACTCATTAACTCTTTATTAATTCGTAAATCAAATTCAGCTTGGTTTTTGATCACTTCATTTAATGGCTCTGGTAATACGTCAAGGAACTTTTCAGCCACAATAACGAGTGCATCCCAAGACTTGTCTGACAATGCGGTTGCCAAATTAGCAATGACCATAGGAGTTGGATAAGACATGAATTCTCTCTTTAAATGTTTATTTTTTATCAGGTATTAAACGCATTATATCGTTTTGGTACACCTAAACAGGATTTATATGAAGTATTGGGATTTGAAAATAATTTGCAAGTTTACAGCCCATTCGGTTAAGCAAATAATTGCAATTGTTGTATGGGTTCTTTGCCATATCCCACCCCAATTCCAATTAATCTTATTTTGTTTACCGGTCTTTGTTTTGCTATTTCAATCAACATTTCATGGCATAAATCTATGTTGACACTGGTGTGCTGTGTTTCTTTAGTTTTACTTATGAAATCATCAAACTTTAACTTCACTTGTAATTTTGCAATGGGTTTATTTTCTTTTTCCAAGCGCTGATAAAGTCGCTGCGTTAACTTATTCAACAATTCAGTATTGATTTGTTCAACTTTAATGTCTTGGTCAAATGTGGTTTCTACTGAGGTTGTTTTTGATTCTCTGTGATTACACACAGGACGATCATCCACTCCCCTAATCCGGTTAAATAAACTAATGCCCATTTTTCCAAACTTTTGTTCTAGTTCTTTAATTGAAAAGCGCTCTAAGTCTGCACAAAATTGAATACCATACTGATTCAGTTTTTTCTGCATAACTTTCCCTACACCTGGAATCGCTTTAACTGGTAATTGCTGAACAAATTCAATGATTTTATTTGGCGGCACTACACACATACCATTAGGTTTATTAAAATCAGATGCTACTTTAGCGATGAACTTATTAACCGATACACCTGCTGAAGCAGTTAATCCCGTCTCCAAATATATTTTATTAAGAATATCCTGCGCAATTAGGGTGGCACTACCACCAAATAAAGTACAATTGGTTACATCTAGATATGCTTCATCCAAAGATAAAGGTTCAATTAAATCAGTGTATTGACTAAATATATCGCGGATTTGATTTGAAATGGATTTATACAAAGCCATTTGCATAGGAATAATTTGCAGTTCAGGACATAACAGTTTGGCTTTTCTAGATGACATGGCTGCACGAACGCCATATTGCCGCGCTATATAATTGCTCGTGCATAATACACCACGCTCGGTGTCACCACCGACCGCTATTGGAACATCTTTCAATGCAGGGTTTTCACGCATTTCTACCGCGGCGACTATAAACTCAAGAGTTGGAATATGTATATTTAATGAGTGACTAAACCAAAACCCTTTAATAATCACAATATTCCAACATTACCTTACTCTAAATTATTACATACACTTTTATTTTGTATACCCGAGTAATTATCAGTCACTAAAAGGATACATCTCATTACTTCGGTCTAAATTTTGATAAACTGGTAATAGTTTTACATCGATCATTGCTCGGATTAAGTGGGCGAGGCGTATAGTATTCACCACCGTTACGACCTGCGTTACCCATTTTTTTTAATTTTAGCTTCGTATAAATGGCTTAGTTCGTGTTTTTCTTGCTGTGAGCGAAAACGTAATGAGTCAACCTTTTCAAGCGCGTCACGCAGTGAATAACCCCTTTGAATTTTGTTTTTTATCTCGCTAAAAATCTCACCAATTTTATATTCAATGGTATTGGCGTTATCAGCACGTTGCTTAAAGCCTTTTAGGTAAGGGAATAATTGGCCATCGACAAAGCCCATCAAATCATCACCTGTCAAGGCGTTGTTATGATCAAACTTACCCTCAGCATCTTTGGGCGCAGCCCATTGGCTTCAACGGTATTGCTCGTCGATGATATACTCGTAGGTTTCAGACATCATTTCAGCTTCTTGCGACTTGATGTATTCAAGGTCGTCGAGGTACTTTAGGAACAACATCCATGATGATTATTCAGTGTAATCTAACTCAGAGGTGCAACTGCGTCTTTGTGGAAAATGTCATCAACGTTTTTAAATACTTGTTCAAACATGTTAGTAAAAGTCCTTGTTAACTATTGGGTGAAGGGTTTTCATATCAGAGACGACTCAATAGCTTATTTTGTAACGTAATTAATTATAATAGTTAATATATATTAATTAATTAGTTACTAACTATAGCTAAAATTAGGTTCAATCACCCTAACTCTACCTTGTACTTTAACCTTGAAGGTAATATTTCTGTAAACTCACAATCTAAAGCATTAGTTATTTTGTATAAGGTCTCTAGCTTTATATTTACTAGCCCGCGTTCCATCTTTCCGTAGTTACCTCTTTCTATACCTACATAAGCTGCAAAGCTCTCTTGAGAAAAGCCTGCTGCCTTACGTTTTAATCGTAACTTATCGCCAAACTCTTTAACTAAATCACTCACCCTATTTGTCCTTTAGGTAAAATGATTAGACTTTCATGTTGATGGTTAGAGAACCACGCCCTATAATACCCATTATGGTTTTTTTAATGCTTTAGGTTTGGTTTTGAAATTAGATCCGTTGGTAATTCAAATTATTGTGGCAACAAACTTTGATAACTTCACCACGAGTGATGTCCGAGCATCTTATATGACGTTGAAAAATGATCCGCTACTTGACCCTGTTGATGTTAGAAGAAAGCTCTATGGTGAGTTATTAAAGCTTGTGAAAAAAGGTTGGCTTAATAAAAAATCCTCAAACGGAAAAGGTTTTACTCGCTTTAGTAAAACCAAATTATTTGATACTAGGGCTTTAAATGAGTTTTCTTCTGAAAAAACCACTATCAAGTCCGTTATTCAAGATATACAACAGACCCTTATTGATAAATTAAAGTATTACAAAACAGAGCTATTACTAAACATTGGTGAAACTGACGCTTATAAAGAGCTATATACTGAGTTACCTGAATTGGTTGATGAAATACAGCCTCAATATAATATTGCGCGGGATAATAATACAAAAATATTAGGGAAAATAAGAGCGATTGAAAGTTTAATGAAACAGGATGGATCTTAATAAAGTCATTTTGAATATAGGCAGCAGTACCTATTTATTTAAATGCTCCATTTAACTGTTCGGATCAATTTTGTGAAAGTAATTAATAATAAAGACGATTTGGAAAAAGCATTGTTTAGAATCAATGAGCTTTGGGATAATGAAAAAGATAGCGTAAATGCTTATGAATTGGATTCTCTCATTACCTTAGTAAGCGATTACGAGGATTCAATAATCTTCAGCGAAAGAAGCTCTCAGTCTGAAATTGAGTTTGATATAAATGACTTATAAGTAACTAATAAATTTGTTTTGATGAGCTAAATTACATCTTAGATTCTTGACTAAACTGCCCCTTTAACTTGAAATAGTAGATTTTAATGAAATTACGACATTGGCAAGCCGAGTGTATTAATTCAGCTTTAGAAGAATATCAAACAAGTAAAAATCATTTTTTGGTATTAGCTACACCAGGCGCTGGTAAAACGTTAATGGCTTCAGAACTGGCTAACCAATTACTAAAAAATAATTTAATTGATTTAATTGTCTGCTTCTCCCCATCCTCGATAGTTACCCAAGATTTTAGTGAAAGCTTACAGTTAACAATTAACGAGAGGTTTGATGGGTTGCTTGGAGCTAAAGGTCATTCTCTTACTTACCAAAGCTTACAGTACCTCGATGAAAACTTTTGGAAATTATTTCATAAATATCGAGTGTTTGTGATTTTTGATGAAATACATCACTGTGCAGGGTCGAATATTAACAATGCGAATGCATGGGGCGAACAAATAATATTAAACATTCAAGATAAAGCTGAATTCACCTTAGCGCTAACCGGAACACCTTGGCGCTCAGATACTGCTCCTATCGTTCTTTCTAAATATATACATCCTAGTAATAAAATTGCCTGTGATTACGTTTATGGGCTTTCTGAGGCCATCACTGATGATGTTTGCCGCGTACCGCAGATTATTGCTGTAGATAATAATAACATTACTGTTGTAGATGACGACGAAGTTAAAACATTTAGTAGCTTTAAATCTTTATTATCAGATTCAAGTGTTCCTTATCAGGAAATCATTGAGAATGAAAAAGTAATAGAATATGTAATTTCCTCAGCGGATAAAAAACTTAACGAAATAAAAAAAGTTAGCCCAGACGCCGCAGGGTTAATTGTTGCATCATCAATTGAACATGCAAAATTAATATCCAAGATGATGAAAGAAATACTTAACGAAGATTCTGTTGTTGTAACTTATCGTGAAAGTGAACCTACAAATCTTATTCAACAATTTAGATATGCTAAATCTAAGTGGATAATTTCTGTAGGAATGATCAGCGAAGGTACTAACATCCCTAGGTTACAAGTGTGTTGTCACTTAACTAACATTAAAACCGAGATGCACTTTAGACAAATTTTAGGTCGGATATTGAGAAAAACCAGTTCAAAAAATCAAGAAGCGGTTTTGTATATGCCTGCAGAGCCTAAGTTGTTGGAGTATGCCTACCGTGTCAAACAAGATGTACCATTTGAAGCAGATATTGTTACCTTTGAGAAGATGAAGGGCAATGATGAAGATGATTTAGACGGTGATATTTCTGAAGAGGTAATATTAGACAATATTATAAAACTAAATCCTAAGTCACAACTGAAGCTTAGTGAATTTGAACCTGAACCTGTTATTGATCACCAAGCCTTTGAAGAAAATAGTAACATTATTGAAGAGCATTTTTTGACAAGTTCGTATGACAAAGTCGTTAATGTTTTTGGTCGATTTCAGCAAGAGTCTATTGCTTTGGGCTTGAGTGGGCTGAGGTGATTTGCCCATACTGATAAATATTTATATTGATTAGAGAATTAAAGTTTAATTTATATTATCTAGCTTAGACTCCTAACATTGTTTTTTTGTATCTAAACAGCAGGTTATATGGAAAAACTAAGACGTGCATCTCCACCGACAGGACTTAAATTTTTAGAAATTGTCACTGGTGACCTTTTTATTAATAAGTTTAACCCGATATCAGAAGTACTTTTGGTTAGAAAAGGCATCTCTCCCAATCGTATTTTTGAACTTTCAAACTCACTTGGTTGGAGTAAAGCACAGATGTCCATAGCTATTGGTATATCCAAAGGTACTCTTACTCGGTATAAAAAACAGAATATATTACTTAGCCCCATTCATACTCAAAATATATTAGAAGTAGCGAAGTTATCTGATATCGGAGTCAATTATTTTGGTAATGTAGATGCATGGAATCTTTGGTTGCAAACTAAAAAACATACAATTCAACAATCAGACTCCATTCTCAGTAATGGACTTAATAGCTGGCCGTGCTTTTATTAAATTAGTTTTACTTGGTTTGGAATATGGATTTACCGCATGAATATAAAAAGCTTATTCGTTTACTGGAATGTTTGATTCTGAAATAACTTGCTCAATTCTTACATTCAAGGCTGAGCAATAACAATTCAACTTCCCAGCACTTAAAGTCTTTTCGCCTAATTCAATTTTACTAATATAAGAATGAGGAACATCTAACTTCTTTGCCAGCTGTTTCATAACCCAGCCATTTTCTATACGCTTATTTTTTAATGTTTGAGCAATTGCTAAATCTAGTTGGTTAGGTTGTTCAAAATTCATAGTTAACTCCTTTTATTGATTGAATCTATAGCGTAGTACGCTTCTAATAAAATTTCCAATATCGGTAATTCAACAATATAACTTTTAGTAAATACAGATTAAAACTATACTGTGTTTATATACAGTTTATGAGTTTGCGATTATGAAAGTTATACCTATCAATATTGACGCAGGGATATCAGGATTTGAATCTCCTGCGGCTGAATACACCGAGCTTGGTTTATCCCTCGACAAACTCCTTGTTAAACACCCAAATGCCACGTTTATTGGACAAGCCAATGGTGACTCTATGCAAGATGTTGGGATATATGAAGGTGATTTGCTTATTGTTGATAGAGCAGAGGTTACCGTTCAAGGTGATATTATTGTTGCCAATTACAATGGTAACTTGGTTTGTAAAATCTTGGACAAGCAGCGTAAGCAACTTCTGTCGGCCTCTATAAACCACCCTCCTGTTTCTATCTCTGATGCTGACGAGTTTCAAATTGAAGGCGTTGTAATACGCTCTGTGAGATTGCACCGTAAAAGTAGAGAGCTATTATCTTGTTTGCCTTAGTGGATGCGGTAGCCTTTTACGCAAGTGCTGAAAAGGTGTTTGATCCAAGTATTAGAAAGAGACCCGTTGTTGTGTTAACAAACAACGATGGTTGCGTTTGCGCTGTCAGCCCAGAAGCGAGAAAGCTTAACGTCCCTAAGTTTGAACCTTACTTTAAGTTGAGGAAATTCCTAGAGCAACATAACGTTGTTGTTCGCTCTTCCAACTACGAGTTATACGCAGACTTAAGCACTCGCATGATGAATGTAATTAGTCGTTTCTGTGATAACCAATACATTTACTCTATTGATGAAAGCTTCCTACAGTTTACAGGGTTTAAATCCATTGTTGATGATTGGCACACTTACGGGCAAGACATAAGACTAGCGGTTTGGCGTGAGACTAAACTTCCTGTAGGCGTAGGTTTTGGCACAACACCAACTTTATCAAAAGCCGCTAATCATGCGGCAAAAAAGCTAGAGGGTTATAACGGTGTTGCGGTTATTGATGATGATTATTCGGCCAATGAAATACTGGCAAAAATGGAAGTAACCGATGTATGGGGAATTGGGGGGCGATTAGGTAAGAAGCTAAACATGATGCGTATTTACTCAGCCTTAGATTTAAAGAAACAAAACCCTAAGTACATGCGTAAACAATTCTCTGTGGTTGTAGAGCGCACTATAGAAGAGTTAAACGGTCAGGTTTGTATGTCATGGGATGATGTAAAACAACCTAAGCAAGAGATATTCAGCACAAGAAGCTTTGGTGAGCGTGTAACGGACGTACACGACTTAAAATCATCCCTTTCTACACATTGTTCAATTGTTGGTAAAAAGCTCAGACATCAAGGCTCAATGACAAAGAGATTAATGATATTCGCTCACAGCTCT
This sequence comes from Psychrosphaera sp. F3M07, assembly GCF_018860345.1. Lineage (GTDB taxonomy): Bacteria > Pseudomonadota > Gammaproteobacteria > Enterobacterales > Alteromonadaceae > Psychrosphaera > Psychrosphaera aquimarina. The sequence continues at coordinate 79,880 of NZ_JAHKPJ010000025.1, forward strand.
CCGCATGAAGATAACTTCTATAAACGAAGTTTCTTATATGACTTCCCTGTTCCAACAAGTGATTCAAGAGTATTAGCCAATGCAGTAAATGAAGTATTACCTCAACTGTTTTCAAAAGGTGTACGTTTTTATAAAGCAGGAATTGGAGCGATTGAACTGGTGTCTGAGCAGTTCATGCAAGCAGATTTATTTACCCCAACAGTAGACAACACCAAATTAATGAACAGCCTAGATTCAATCAACAAGGTATTTGGCAAAGGCACTATCAGATTGGCAAGCGAACAACAAACCAAGTCATGGGAAATGAAACGCGACTTTTTAAGCCCAAGATACACAACACGCTGGAGTGATATTCCTAAAATTCACTGTTAAGGTGGATAATCGAACATAAAAACGATTAAAATCAAATGCAGTAGCTCATGTCTGCTCATATTATTTCGGTGAATATGTTTAGACTTCATCTGACAAGCAATAACTTTGAACGAAAAACTGATTTTTTTTCTAACACGTTGTTGGACAAAAATGAGTTAGAGTCAACGAGTGGTTGTGTGAAGCGGACCTTCACGGCGTGAATCTAAAATTGTGTTGGGTGGCGGCTTCAGCTTAATCATTCTACCTGTTGATGTGGGTCGGCATAAGGCGCGAAGCGTTACAATCAGACAAAAATGATGAATTTACTTTGAAACAACCAGACTTATCGTGTTGTCATTCGACTCAGGACTTGAAGCAAACGCTGTGTTTTATATTACGAAGTAAGAGGTTTAACTAATCTGTAAACCTAATTCTCATTTTAATCACACTGTAATTTTGCACAGAGAGGCAACTCATCCAGAAATGTAGGTAGCTTTTTGTTAAAGCCCGTTTTTTCGAAGCCAAATTGAGATATATAATAAATAGCTCTTATCAATGTTTCTGAACAAAAATCTATAACACAATAATCCAATTTCTCGTCAATTGAAGAGCCATGAACGATGTTCGAACGTGCTTTGTATAGTTTTCCTGCTCTATCTTGAACTGATTTATTAAGACCATTGTGAGTGATGTGTAAATGAGTAACTCTTCTTTTAAATGTCACTGTAAGATTATCATCTCTATAATTGACAATGCTTTCCATTGAACTGACAAGCTTTTGTATTTGCTGATAGTAATTAGGTTCTGTAGAAGCGTCTCCATACCATATTAAGGCTAGTTCCATACGTTCGACGACCCTTTGGTTCGAAAAGTTTGGCCTCAAGAGCAATTCAGGGATCATAAAAGAGGTGTCTATAAGGTTGTTTTCGGAAGCTCTGCCCTTAATAAAAGCTTTCCAGAATTGTTTAGAATCAAACTGGAATGAAGCAAATCTGTGATTAGTTGAAATACTCATGTTTGCTTTGCCTTTTCCGGATTTGTGAAAGTCAAATCTATGACTACTTCTCTCATTTGATGCTACTAATGGGATTGCTATGGGGGATAATCGAGTCGCTAAAAGTTTTAATAAATTAAATGTAGCATCACGAGTTTTTTCAGCTAATTGAAGTGAAAGCTTTTCACTGCATTTTATTGGTACCGCTATTTCAAGATAATAGTTATAGTCAAATGATCTTGTGTCTTTGTATAGCTCAAGCTGCTTTTCTGTAAGATCGTTCTCGTATATAGCTTTTATACGTATACTTTTGCTTACTTGTATCTCATCACTTAAGTTAAATATGGTTACAGGGAACTGGTAAACGAAATGGTCAAACTCCTTTTTAAAATCAGATAATCGACGTTTTACAATTTTTACTAATGTTTCAAACTGAACATTGAATGATTTTTCGTCATATATAGCAGTTCGAGCAAAACCATCCAAATCAGAATTAACATATTCGTATGCTATCGCTTCTATGATAGGTTTTAGTTCATATCGCAAACAGTTTAAGTTTCCCATCTTATGAAGAAACTCAGCTAATTCTTTAACTAAAGATTGGGAGTAAAGTGTGTGGTGCAACTGATAAATGCAAGGCTTGTTACCATCTCTTTTTTCACTTATTTCTTTCATTAAGTCGTAAGGTGCATTAATACACGGGAAAATTAAACTGCCCTTTGTCTCATTTTGGAGAAAAACAGTAGGATCATCTTTCCAGACTTTAAATGTACGCGCCAGTTCAGTTAGCAGCTTTGTAAATGTTTCACGTACATCTTTTGATAATTTCATCAGCTACATCCTGCATTGACTAGTTTCTTAACTATAATATTAACCTCGTTGATGTGGACACACCACACAGATATTAATAAACGGTAGCCAGAACAGCTGCTTCTGTATTAAGAATACTTACTCATATTATACATAAACGAACCTGAGCGACCATCCGCATCGCCCAAAGCCTTCATTAGAGCGTTTACATTAACTCACAATGGGGCAAAGGCAGCTTGGGGTTGCTGCCTATATTAAATTAACAATCCGTTTCTCTGGATATCTTAATTGCATCTTCAATTTCAATTCCGAGATATCTGATGGTGTTATCAATTTTTGTATGGCCAAGCAGTAACTGAACGGCCCTTATATTTTTGGTTCGAGCATAAACCAAAGTTGCTTTGGTTCTTCGCATTGAGTGAGTTCCATATAGGTCAGAATCAAGCCCTAACTGCTCAGCCCAACTCCTGATGATAGACCTGTAATATGAATAGCTTATTGGCTGATTAGAGCGACGTAAACTCCGAAACAAATAGTCACTAGATTGCAATTTAACTTCTTGAACCCAACGGCTAATACTTTGTTGTGTTCTCGGAGTTATCTCAAATTGAACTTCGATTCCTGTTTTCTTTTGTGTCCATTGAACCCTCTCAAAAACTTGATCTTGGGTAGCGACATCTCGAACTTTTAATGACAGTAAATCACATGACCTTAATTTACTATCTATAGCCAAATTGAGTAACGCTAATTGCATCAAGTTGTTTTGAATTTCGATGCGAGTGCGAATACGCCAAATCTCTTCAAGCTTAAAAGGGCGTTTCACACCACTAGCATTGTGATTTAGTTCTGGTTTCATAGTGACCTCCTATTTAAAAGTCACTATGAGGATAGCGAATGTATTGCTGATTATGATTTTGGGCAATAACTACCTTATTTCACACCAAGCTTGTTTTGTAGTGACTTTTGATATGACTCCACCTGTTTGCCAAAATGACGTTAACTTAAATAGAGCACGCTTAGATTTAGGTGACATATCAATTTGTGTAGTAACAAATCTTGTGTTGTATTCATTCTTCCATTTTTCAAAATATGGATTAGATTTAAAAGTGATGTAAATTCGAGGGTAAGATTCCATGTTCTCCTGCCGAATAAAAATATCATTGTGATTGCCGTTTAGCTCATCATGAAATTCGTTTAGTTCTTCACTTTTTATAGATAAAGACTTCTTTGTTTTATCCCATTTAATATAAGAACTAGATATACGTGAATTATCAAATGAACTACCAATCACGTCTATTTTATCACAAACTAACTCAAAGCTTTCTGGATTAGAGGGCACTGTTGCAGCATATGTACTCAAATTAGCCAACGATGATATAGCTATCAACATTTTTTTCATTATTAGCTCCCTATGCCAGCTTGGTAAAACCAGAATTAGCTATCAATTTATCAATGTACGCACTATTTAATAATACTTTAACAGCTTCAAACAACTGCTCAGAGCTGGACTCTTTTTCAATGGTAATAATTAGGTCACAGCCGTTATGTGTTACTTTAGTAACGCAATCTAAGTCTTTTACATCTTCAACAAATGCTGAAAAATACGTATCATAATTTTTATCTTCTAGCATGGACGGTCTAACTACACTTAGATCTGACCTATTGATTTTTCGAATTGGTAATTGATACTGCATCATATTCCTTGTATGCATAACATTGTTACTAAACGAATTACTTATAATGTAACAAGGCAGTTTAATAAAGGGAAGGTTTGAAAAGCCTTTAAAAATTTCCAACACTGTTTATCGCTGAAAAGCTACCTACAGAGTGTACGCTTCAACTCGTTTTGGGGCAAAACCAATTTGCAAAATATGCAATTTGCTAACTCGAAAAGGGGCAGAAATGAGTTTGGCAACATCGCCTCTGTTAGATTCCAATCAGCACAGAAAGTACTACCTCTATAAGAACTATGCTTTAGTTCAGTTCACCCTTACAACCGCAGATATTAACCATTAAAGGAGATGTTACACTTTTAAGTATGCATAACAATAAATTTTGATCAGAAATGTGTCTTTTCAAGCAGTTTATAGCCTGCAATAAAGCTAAAGATTGATCATTTTGAAGCACATCGCTATCAGCTAGCCCCTAGGAATTACAATAAAGTTTGATCAATTTCTGGAAAACTATTGGACAAAAGTAAGTTTGGCTTGTGGGGCGAAATCTACCCATCATAAAGTTTTTCATCTCCCAAACAGCAGAAAGGCACCACTTCAGGTGATGCCGCTCGTAAACGAAACCGGACAATAGATTGGACAATAGCTTCCATCTCTGATCCTCGGTGTCAGATTCACTTTATGCAAAGTATTGTCAATCAAGATAAACTCAATACGTTATTTTCAATAACCTACAATCAATGACAAACTCAAGAAACATTGGACTAATCTGCCCAGTTTTTGACCTTATTTGACAAGTGCCAATGCACAACTTATTACTATTATCTCGTCCATCTAATCAATGATGGGAATCGTAATGAAAACAATATCAATCAATTCAAAAAATTTAGCCCGTGCAACCTTCGTATGGCTCGCGATATTTACCGTTTATGAAATTGTAGACAGCCTCATGTGGATGACACAGACTTCTACAATGTTTTTAGCTCACCCTGCATTAGGAAAATTTTCCGGTTATGATGCAGCTATGATGGGAGACGGTTCACTACAACGTTTACCAATAATTGTTGGCAAATGGATTGGTATGGCGAAGTTCTTTTTAACCGGAGCGCTACTTACCGTGCTCATTTTTGGTAATAATAAAGCAAGAGGATTTCTGTTTGCGTGGAGTTTTATATGTCTGATGATTATGAGTGCCGCACTGTACCCAACACTTGATCATATTGCAGTGCAGTACCCCGAAGACTTCTCTAATGGTTTTTCAAAAATGTGGACACTTGAGACCTTGGTTGGTGTGTTTAGTGGTATCTTTTGCGTAGTTGCGATTGCTTCAGAAGTTCTTGCTCAGCAGGGAAAATTACAACATTAAAAATACCCATCATTACTTTAGTTACAAGATGAATCTATTAGTCAGTAAGCCGAGTGAGTAGATATCTTTAATCTGCTTTATCCTAATCGTAGTGTTATGAACGGTGCCTTAAAAATGAAAACAATCAAATATAATGGACGTGTTGTTTTTCAAAAACAAGATATCCCCAGTTTCAAGCGTATGCCGCGTGTGTTTGTAGACAGTGAAGCCTGTTTTGCGTTTGTTACGAATGGTAATTTTAACGTCAGGGAGCAGACAGAATCTGTTTCATTGAACAAAAACTGCGGAGTACTAGCAAAATGCACCAACTACTTTTATGAAAATACCAGCTACCATAATGATGAAGGTGTAGGTGAAGCAATTGGCATCTTGCTTTACCCTGAAATATTTCAGTCACTGTTTAACTTTGATATTAGCCAGTCAAACTACAGGGTTGATTATAATATTATGCAGGTTGAAGTGGATAGATTGCTTGAGCACTATCGCGACAGCATTAGCATATTGCTAGACTCTCCAGAGTTGGCGGATGATTTGCTTATCGAGAGTAAGCTACGTGAATTTGTCATTCTTATGGCGAAAAGAACCAATGCCCCGTCTGAACTCGATTTTCTTGCTTCCATGTTTAAACCTAATTTTGCTAAATTTGAAGATATTATCCAAAGTAATCTGTATGCGGATCTGAGTGTGAATGAGTTGGCGGCATTGTGTCATATGAGTGTTTCTACCTTTAAACGTAAGTTTAAAGAGGTGTATTCAGAACCACCAATGAAATACATTACCAAATTAAAAATCAACAAAGCTAAGGTGTTACTGAAAGATAATAACTTACGTATCTCTGACATCGTTTTTGAAACGGGTTTCGAATCGATTTCCACCTTTAACCGTACCTTCAAAGGACAAACCGGTCTATCTCCTTCTGAATTTCGTTTAGCTTGACAACCACACTTATCCCTTCTATTCAGATTATGATTGGCTCGTTTGAGCTAATCTGAGCAATATTTGAACTTTTCTGAAGAGCCTACCTTCTCTGATTTCCATATAATTACCCCATCAATTAAACACAGATAAAGGTAACGAATTATGGGTATCAGCTTTAAAGAAAAATATGGCGATTGGGCTCTTATCACAGGTGCAACGTCTGGCATCGGTGCTGAAATGGCCAGCCAGATTGCAGCAAAGGGATTAAATATTGTTTTGGTTGCTCGTCGAGAAAAAGAACTTGAAGAGCACGCAGCATTGCTTGCGGATCGTTATGGAATTAAAACAATGATTGTTTCAGCAGATTTAGCTACTACTGAAGGGGTTGAAAAAGTTAAGCAGGTGAAGCAAGAAATAGGTTTGTTGGTACTCGCAGCAGGTGTTGAAATAAATGGTTCATTTGCTAAGACATCGTTAGCTAAAGAATTACAGATGGTGCAGCTTAATGTTACCTCGGTATTGCAACTGACTCACCACTTTACACCCGCTATGGTGGAAAGAAAACGCGGTGGCATTCTAATGGTTTCAAGCCTTTCAGGTCATATGGTTTCTCCATATTTTTCAAATTATGCAGGTACCAAAGCCTATGTTCTTCAGCTGGGGGCATCTCTTCATGGCGAGCTTAAGCCCAAGGGTATTGATGTAACCGTTCTTTCTCCGGGGCTAACTAGCACTCCGATGACTGCGGACAATGGTGTTGATTGGGCCAAATTACCGATGGTTGCAAAAGACCCTGCGGAAGTAGCAGAAATTGCTATCAAAGGTCTAGGTAAAAAAGCGGTTGTGGTTCCCGGTAAACGAAATCGAATGACTGCTATTCTTTCTGGAATAATTCCCCACCAAAAGCAGGCCACGATGGGTGAGTCAATGATTGGCAAAGCAATGCCTAAGAACAAAATGTAAAACTCAACTACTTAAAACTTAACTTAAAGAAAAGGTAAAACAATGATTAAAGCATACGTACTGTACCCAAATAAAGATGATGTTATTTTTGATTTTGATTACTACTGCAACAAACATGTTCCTATGATCGGAGAGCTGTTGGGAGAGGCCGTAAAAGGGGCAACTGTCGATGCAGGGGTTGCCAGTGTAGTTCCCGGCGAAGCTGCGCCATATGTGGCAATCAGTACCATTTCATTTGAATCTTTAGAGTCATTTCAAACTGCTTTTGGCCCAAATGCAGAAAAGATAAAAACCGATGTTCCAAACTTTACTAATACCGCTCCGACAATCCAGCTTTGCGAGCAAAAATATAAACCGTCAGTTTTCAAATGTGAAAATAAGCAGGATACGAATAGCCAATAAATTTGGGTTCTGCTTAAAGTTATTTTGGTAAAACAAATCAAAGGCGAAAGTCATGGGAGTATTGGGAATAAATATGAGCAAGAAGATCAAATTAGATATTGTCTCAGATGTGGTTTGTCCTTGGTGCATTATCGGTTATAAGCGTTTAGATGCCGCCATAAAAGAGCTTGGTATGGAAGATAACATTAAGATTGAGTGGCAACCGTTTCAGCTAAATCCAGATATGCCACCTGAAGGTGAAGACTTACGTGCCCACCTCAAAAGAAAGTACGGCACCACACTGGAAGATAGTATTCGTTTCAGAAAAGAGATGGCAGAGCTTGGAGAAGAAGTTGGATTTAAATTCGACTACTTTGACGGACTAAAAGCGGTAAATACGCTTGATGCTCATATTCTTCTAGAATACGCAAAAAGTGTAGGTAAGCAAACCGAGCTTAAAAATAGATTATTTGCTTCGTTTTACAGCGAGCAAAAAGATATATCCAACAAAAGTATCCTCGAACAAGAGCTGCAAAGTGTGGGTCTCAATGTTGACGACGCAATGGCATGTCTTGATGACGATATTCTGCGAAATCATGTCCGAGCGCAGGAACAACAATGGAAACAAACGGGTATATCAGGAGTTCCAACGATTGTATTCAATCGTGAGAGTGCTATATCTGGAGCCCAATCAGTGGATACGTATAAGCAAGTATTAACTGAATTAGCTAAGGCTGTAGTGGTCAACTAATTTTGGCCACAGTTTTAGAATATTGATATCTAATCTCAGATTCATTCGGCGCTAAACCAGCATTTTAATGATGTGGTCTAACATTATTGTAATATCCGTTGATATAATCACTCACACTATATTTAGCGTCTCTAAAGTTTTCATATCCAACTTTTGGCATCCATTCCGTTTTAAAGCTTCTAAAAAATCGTTCCATTGGCGCATTATCCCAACAATTTCCGCGCCTGCTCATACTTTGTTTGATTTTATAGCGCCATAAACGTTGGCGATATTTTAAACTGGTATAGTGACTACCCTGGTCTGAATGAAACATCAGTCCTGTCGGTTTTCCTCTGCTTTCATACGCGAGTTCAAGCGCTTTTAGCGTTAAATTAGTATCTGGCGACAACGATATGGCCCAGCCAACTACTTTACGTGCAAATAAATCAATAATAACGACTAAATAAGCCCAGCGATTGCCTACCCAAATATACGTCACATCACCGCACCACACGGTATCTGGCTCAACAACATCAAATTGTCTATCAAGCAGGTTTGGAATTTCAAGGTGTTCATTACCACCGCGTTTATATGAATGTTGAGGTACTTGGCAGCTTTCAAGCTTTAATTTAACCATTAGCTTAGCTGCACGATAACGACTCAATTCAAAATCATTGTTCGTTGCTATTGCCGCGATTGTCCGCGCCCCAGCTGAACCGCCACTCATTGCATGTATTGCCTTTACTTCCGCTTCTAACCTTACTTGCTCAGGTGTTGGCGTCGTATCCCGTATGGCCCAATATTTATAGCTGCTGCGATGTACATTAAATACGCTACACAACACGTTAATTGGGTAACGCTCTCGTTGATTTAATTTCTCAATTAACGAGAATTGTTCAGGGAGTCGGACATCAAGAGAGCGGTAGCCTTTTTTAATATATCCTTTTCTAATTCAATGCGTTGTATTTGCTTTTTAAGTTCGCGGATTTCAATTTGTTCGGGTGTCATTGGTGAAGCCAATGGTGACTGGCCATTTCGTTCTTGCTTTAATTGTGTGACCCATTTACTTACAGTTGATTTACCAACACCCATAGCCTTGGCTGCATCTTCTTGCGTGTAGCCTTGATCAACCACAAGCTGTGCTGTTTCTAATTTGATTGCCGCAGAATACGTTGCGCGTTTTAATTTCGTCATTTTTTCACCCAAATTTGTATGCTTATTAGCATAACATTTCTTTCTTAATGGGTGGCCAAATTAACTATGCCACTACATACCTAGCTGGCGGCAAATAATTAAAGAGTCAGCGAGAGGAATTGGAAACTGCTCTCGAATGTCGATGACCTCTTTACACCAATCGAACACCAAAAATGCGGCAAGCTCATTTCCAGAGAAAAAGTGATGAACTCGGCCAACAGTAGCACTTTTAACACGAACGCTTTCGACAGAACTGCTGAACTCTCCGACTTTAATGAAAGAAACATAGTCCTTTCCCGTCCCTTCGCCTCGTTTTTCATCTAAACGCTTTTGGTCTTTCTTATTGAGTGGCTTATCTGCATCTGACATAAAAAACCTCCGACTAAGCTAAACTTAGCAGGAGGTTAAAAATGTTCAATATTTATTGTATATGATCAGACATTATTGTAACTGATCAAACTTTATTGTTATGCATACTTAAAAGTGTAACATCTCCTTTAATGGTTAATATCTGCGGTTGTAAGGGTGAACTGAACTAAAGCATAGTTCTTATAGAGGTAGTACTTTCTGTGCTGATTGGAATCTAACAGAGGCGATGTTGCCAAACTCATTTCTGCCCCATTATAAGTTATAAGCTGGAAGATGGCTGCGCCACTAGCTGTAAGGAAAAGAAAAGTACGAAAAGCGAATTACGATAAATTCAGATTCGATTTAATTGAAAAGCTATAATTTATCTGCTCAAAATGAGTTTTCATATAATTAGAAAATAAAAACAATGGCCCCATTGGTTGCAAAGCCAAAACGACTAAGGTCTGGCTGCCACAGAACAAGTAAATGAATACGACTCCGCTAGTGTGTCATTTTTAGTTGCAAACACCGCAACAAAACTGCCAAACTAGCTGCACATATTATTGAAGCGTTATGTCGAAGAGGAACAATGGCATTTGACCTAGATAAACTAATAAAAGCACACCAATTTAGGTTTGAGACGGAAGCCTTAGGGGAGTTACTTTGTAATAACTTTTCCAGGCCAGTAATGAGTGAAGCCAGTAACTGGATATCTGGCAATGAAAATAAAGACTCCGTTGAGTTTGCTAGATATTTTACAACGCTCCTATGCCAGCCAGTTGATATAGAAAAAGATAAGGACTGCCGGATTAATGAAGAACAAGCAGAATTGCTCACTCAGAGTGATCTTGAACATTTCGCAAAGCAATTTATTGAAAAAAATTCCTATTTGTTAGATGACAAAGATAAGCAGGAAACAATACAGAATAAAGACGATGAAGGTAAAGACGTCGCTTCGTTAAGGAAACATACCGCGGACGAGCTTCTTAAAAAGAGCGGCGAATCGGAAACAGAACACCTTCTTCGGGTGGTTGATTTATATATCGCCCAATCTAACAAAAGAACCAAGGAACTACTTGATAGTGCAAGGAAGGGTATTTTTTCAAGCTCCACACTAGGTCTTTTAGAGGAAAATAAGCGAATATCCAATAGCTTGGGAAGCTCTCTTATTCATCACAAGCCTATCATACTTCCTGAATTACCAGAAAATCCTGTTTTTGAAACCAACCGTCAATTAGCTTCTTTTGGTAAGGATCTAAATGCAGTAGCTGCGCTTATTAAAAATATGAACGATCTAGGTGTTCAAATGGCTATGGAGTCGGCTGCAGCAACTGCGAGAACAAAGCTCTGGAATAACATAATGTTTGGTTTAGGCTTGATCACCCTAGTTGTGACTGCGATATTTTCATACCTTAGTTATGCCTCATCAAATGATTCATCGAGTCATGTGGAAAGTTTACTAGTTGAGCAAAACACGCTCCTAGAAATGCAAGAAGAAAATCAAATAGAATTAATTAAAGCAATATCATCAATCCCTCCGGTCTTAGAGAGGTTTGTTGTACAGAGCCAAGATCAAGAAAAAATATTGCATGGTATATCTGTGCAGCTAAACAACATAACAAGTCAATCCAGTTCGCAGTCTTCAGCTGCAAGGACGCGGAAAAGCGGCGCCTCTGATTAAATTGTTAACTGCCTTTATAGGATATTTGATATGGCAACTAAAGTAGAACAAGTAATATCCGGTTCATGGACTCCTGAAGTAATTGTTAGTTTGGTTGGGGAAATCGCTTGGCCTTTAGTACTAATTATCTTGGGGTGGCGGTTTAAAAGCGGAATTGTTGATGGTGTAGGTAAATTCTTTTCCAAAAATAATGTTACTGAAGTTAGTGCAACTACAACTGGCCTTACTGCTAAGTTCAAAGAGGCCCAGCAAACAGCAAAATCCAAGGAAAATGCCAGTGAACCAGCGGCTATTCCTGAAGGAGTCAGTTACGCAGAGTTAATAAAAAGACAAGAAAGTCACAGCAGTGAACATAGTTTACAGTTATATGAACATATTAAAAGTCATGTTGACTCATTAAAATTAGAAGGTAACAGCGCAATTGAATTACTTTCAAAAGAGCTATCTCTTTTGCAGGCTGGGCTAGCGTATTTTGATATTAACAAGACGTTATTTCGTTCACAGTTTGACCTGCTAAATAGTTGGCTAATTGAAGGTGAAATTAGTGAAGATAATTTAAAAGCATATTTTGATAACTTGCTTAAAAACAACCCAGGTATTTTAGATGGTTGGGATTACATCAAATATATAACTTACCCTGTGAGTCGTGGTCTAATCGAATATAAAGAAGGTAATTATACAATTACAGTTTTAGGTAAATCATATGTTCAGTTTATGAAACAGAATATACAGTTTATTGATGAGCTAAGTAATTTGTAGGCGTCAGTTAACAAGTTGCTAAACGGCCAAAAATAGCACGAAAGAGACCATGGAAGTAACTCGTTTCTGTCCAATTCGAGTTTGTTGAACAGTCCTTCATACGATTAATCTTTATTGATACCTTACGAAGTTAACTGTATATTTAAACAGTTAAAATCTATAGGTCTTTAATTATGAGAAAAATAATTCACGTTGATATGGATGCATTCTTTGTATCCGTCGAAATTAGAGATAACCCAGACTTAGTAAATAAACCAGTTGCTGTAGGAGGTAGTAAGCAGTCTCGTGGTGTACTTTCTACTAGTAATTATATAGCGAGACAATATGGTGTTAAAAGTGCGATGCCGACTAGTATTGCATTACAAAAGTGCCCTAACTTAATTTTGGTTCCTGGTAGAATGGATGTATACAAATTGGTAAGCTCTCAAATTCGAGAGATTTTCGAACGATATACAAACATTATTGAGCCCTTAAGCTTAGATGAGGCATATTTGGATGTCACCGAATGTAAACTTTTTGATGGTTCTGCGACTTTAATAGCCCAAGATATTTGTTCTTCAATATACAAAGAACTCAATTTAACAGCTTCAGCTGGTATAGCTCCTATAAAGTTCTTGGCGAAGGTTGCTTCAGACCTAAATAAACCAAACGGTATATTTGTCATCCCACCTAATCATGTAGATTCCTTCATTGACGATATGGAATTACGGAAAATACCGGGAGTCGGCAAGGTAACTAATGAAAAACTACTTCGTGATAACCTGAGATATGGCCGAGATGTCAAAGTATTAAATTTGGAAAAATTAATCTCTAAATATGGCAAACTAGGGAAATTATTATGGGATAGGTGTAGTGGTAATGACGATAGACCAATTATTATAAGTAGAGAAAGAAAGTCCATCGGGGTAGAAAGAACATTCCCTGAGGATATTTCTGACTTATCTATCCTTAATAGTATTCTTATAGAAAAATTACTGCCCGAACTTCAAAAAAGAGCTATAACACACCTAATTGAAAATGGTATCGGTAAAATTGGTGTAAAGGTCAAGTTCTCTGACTTTCACCAAACAACGAAAGAGTTATCAATAAATAGAATTGACGAAGCGGCCTTATGTGAATTATTAAAAGAAGCGATCGGGAGAGGTGGCGGTAAAAAAGTCCGTTTGCTTGGTATTCATATAGGTCTATTATCCCGTAACGATGAGGTAGAGCAAATTTCATTTGAGTGGTAGCTCTTACTCTTCAAAACTAATATTGAGTAGCTCATCTCTAATCAGACTTTTTTCAATTTTAAATTTCAGCTAGCTGTACAGCTGACTCACTCAGTAATAAAAATTTGCTGTATTGGGATCTAGTTGTAATTTCCGATTTATTATCACTTAACTTTTAGCTTTTGTTGCAAATCAAGAGGTAAGCGTGATATTGCTAGATCGAGCATATCCTTTGCTTTCTGGTGTTTCAGAGCATTAAGTTCTTCTCGCATCTGCTGATATTCATAAACTACCTGATCTTTTCTTTTACCCCTGCTCCCCGTCTGTTTCCGTTCTACTTTTAGCAATGCTTGTTCTTCGTCAAACAGGGTAAGTAACTCTTTATTTTTTTTATCTAAAAAATCTGATAACGGCTCACAAAAAGAAGCTTTTCCAGAGAATACGTTTTGTGGTGCCCTCTCAATTTCTCGTCCCACTTCGGATTTATAAATCTGATAAAGCGATTTGGGCGTCTGACTGTCTGCGACTTCTCTATAGTCTTTAATCATCTCCTCTTTGATACTTTTGATATATTTTATCGCCTTCCACGCTTTATAACCTGTGTGATTTTCATCGTTAGGAAGATAATCAGGGACATCTAACGGATCTTTAACCGAACTATCTTCTGGTTCCAACGAGGCAAGAAAGTCATCTGATAACAAGTCATCTAATTCTTTATCATTCATACAAGCCTTTCTCCGTTATCACTTTATTCTCTATACTAGTTATTGCTTTTTCAATGAATGACAACACCTTATCGACACTATCTTGGTGTCCGATGTGTGTAAGCTCTTGGATACGTTTATGCGCTGAACGCAACATAGGTAAATGCGACTCTATCATAAAACCCATAATATCTTCATTTAGACATTCTTTTACAAAAGGCTGAACGGTTGCCCAAATACCTCGAATGTTACCTGTAGTGATAATTGCATTCGTGCAGCCAAGACAAAATTCTGGCTTGGCATTCTGCGGATTAATATCTCCCAGTTCAGCGCACTTGGCTCGTGCCTCTCCACCTTCACGAGGCAAGCATGTCGCAAAACGAGAAGGCTGTATGGAGATGACACGCCCAACGATCCTGTTACGAAGAGATTGCATGTCATCATCTGTAACTACTTGAGTATGCCTCACCACTTTTTTAACAAACCTAGAGAAGCCCCCTACAAATTCATCACCAATTTTTTGTGGTTCCCTAAGCAAGATGTCCACTATATTATTAAGGATTCTCATTCGAGCGGATTGCATTAGGTGTTTAACTTCTTTATCACGTAGATATGCCATGAAAAATGAATTATCTAGGTGACAGAACTGGTGACTTATCACCGCCCCGACATCTCCTTGATAGCGGACCAGGACTGATTCAGCCCAAATATGCCGAAAAGCGTGAGGAGTCGGATAACGAACGTCACTAGTCAATTCACTAGTAATATCCAACATCGATTTTTTATCAAGATTAGCCTGCCCTGATCGTAACCACTGCCTGGTTTCATCAGACAGGTATCTATTCACCACGTCAAGATGATTTTTATTTGTAATAATTCCAATGTTTTGGTATTCAATCAATGAAGCTTTGAACCTTTTTTGTCCTTTATCACCACAAAAAGTAGTACATTGAAGCCTTTTAAAGGCTGCCCGTACTTCTTTGCTTGCCGCTAACAAATGTTGCACACGAGCACTGTTTAGATCGTATTGCTCACTCAATTGAACCAATTTGTCTTTTTCCGAACAGGACAATGTAGCGTGAGGAAGCCCAGATATACGTTGAAGTTCATTAGCATCAACAAAGGGTTGATAATAAGCCACAAAGTTCGCCCAGTTACTTTTTACCTTTAAATCAATATATAAACCTGATTTATCAGAAGTTGATACTGTGCTTCTTACATCAGCATACAAACATGGTGCTCCATCTGGCGCTTGATGTACCTCGTTGAGCTGAGCGGCCAATTGATAACATTGTGACGTAATTTCACGATTAATTTTTGTTGTTCCATTCGTTTTTGGAACAAACCATTTTAATTTAAACCTAAATGGAACGTGGGCACTGTCAAGTATATCGACATTGTGCTCAACATTGATTGCACTTAAAGGGAATCCAAATTCACTTTTTCGATATCCAAGATAGGCCACCATTAGGGTCGTCATAGCATCATTCACACGGTTTAATGCGCTTTTGATATTTATATAAGTAACGCATTTATTTTCCACCACTAAACCTTGTGCCCACTTGTTAAGAGAGGAAAAGAATGCCGCATTAGTCAGTTTATGTTTCTTAATCACAATTGACATTTTTTCGTACACATCATCAGCAGTGCTATTTTGTAGATTCTCACTCTCAACTTCTGTTTTATCGATAGACTGGAGGTAACCAAGCCAAACTGCATCAGGACTTTTTAAGGCACCAAAGTCATAATATCGCTGTAACATTAAAACCCTAACGACTTCAACAGAATCAAACCGTAATTGTAACCCCAATTCTCGAACTACCTCACTGATATGTTCTTCTTTAAGTGACTCAACTTTGTCAAAAGATTTTTTATATTCACTAAGCAGTGCTGATTTAAAGTATTTGTGGATATTGTCATCTTTATTCGGCTTATGATTTTTAGATACACTAGGAGTAAACGTACCCAAAATAGTCTCAGCTATGACTTTACAAGGTTTACTTCCATCCTTAAATCCTATGTGCTCATCGAGTCTATGAATTGCACATTGGGACACGAAACTGAAAAGATAATTCTTTTCATATACACGCTTAAGATGATCCGCATAATATTGCCCCATCTCGAGGGTTAAGGCGTTAAAACTCCCCCCTTTTGCATATTCTGACCTTGATACCCCCATGATACTGCGACAGGCTGTATCAAGTGTAGCCAACACCTGCCGATTTGTTAATTGCTGAGCTATTCCGCCATATACACCAAGTGCGTGGAGTGTATTTCTTACATCAACAAAATTAAAACTATTATAAGTAGAGTTGAATGAAGCAGGAGATAAACGTGTAAACCAGCCCTTTGGGGTGACTGATTGGGTTAAAAAACTTACATGAAATGCTTCGATATTCTCTGCACAAAGTGCTTCGCTATTATCATTATTTAAGAATGCGCATATGTTTATCATCATAGAATAGGTATTTATTGCACTTCTGACATTTTGGAGAGTTATGTTATTTATCACGACAAGTTTAGCGTATTCTTTTAGGGTCAAATCATATGTTGCACCATCAAGCTTCAGTTTGGCGATACCCTCGATACGGATATGCTCCAAATCAAACACCGAAAAATCAAGGGCTGTTTTATAGCTGTCACCTTTCAGAAAATAAAGCGTATCATCATACAAATTCCCAAAGCTATTTAAAAACCCAGGGTTGGCGATAAGCTTTTGATTCTGTTCGTGCCAGAATCGTTCTAGTGGCGTTACTATTTGTACCTCTGTCTTTTTCATCATATAGCTTTATATCCTGAATTTTTAAATGGAATGAAACACTGTCATCGATACTCCGGAGTTTTGCATCATCATAAAAAGCTTTTCACCTTCACTAATTGACTCAGAACTTAATTCGGTACTTAAGACCTGCTGCATCCACTCTACAGTAGGAAGGACGGTTTGATATAAGTAGAGTGAATTTTGATTAAGTAAACGTAAGTAATTACGGTTGAATTCGTACAGGTAATTACGCATTTTACATACTGTAACCGGGCTATCCAGTATATAAATTGGACTAAACACTTCCTCTTTATTTGTCGATTTAGACAACACTCCCACCTCGTTAATACGTCCTTTGTTCTGACCTGTCACAACATGTAGTCGTGAAAGCATTTCTTCACTTTTATAAGATATTGATTGAGTGACGCTTTCAAATTCATTATTGAATCTAGCAACCTCTTCCTTTGAATCTTTCCCATTTAAAGGGGAGAAATCTATATCAAACACATTGTTTATAAGATCCAGCATAACAGTTCGAGTAATACGCCCTGAAGCGTTAATCCATTCTTCATTGTACTCGTTAAGGTATTGACTTTTTTCTGTCTTATTGCTATGAGAATTGCGATTAATTAAATAATGCAAAGTGTAAGGATCGCTGTTGGCATGCACAGATGAATTCTTTATAGCTTGAAGACCAAAAATATGGTGTGAACAAAAAGTTGATACTTTCTTAATTTCATCATTCGTTAGCCCTTTTTTGTGAGTTAGGCTTATACCATATTTAATAATAGATTGAATCGCCATAGGCACGACCATAGGAATATCACCATTACTCCTGTGTGCGTCACGTAATGCAGCGTCCATCATTGGCAGTTTAATCGCAGCAACTAAATTACCTAATACCGAATTATTTCCTGGGCTGATACTAGGTGTACTATTATTAAAAGCAGCAATTTTGCTATCTGGGTTTTGATTTAAGAATGTTAGTAGTGCTTGTCCTTCTATCTTTTTTACAGATAGTGATCGAGTTGTATGGATGTAGTTTGCGCGACTTTTGAAATATTCGCATTCAATATTCGTAACTCTATGACCTACTTTCAACAATCGAAAATCATTTTTCTTTAGCTTAACAATATCATAAGGTTGAACTGCCAAACTTGCCATCAGCCAAGAGAACATTAGTCGCTCCACTTTGGTGATAGGTAAAGGAGTATCTTTCATAGTTAATTGATCCAATACAAGCATCGACACCATCGGACCGTCGGCTGTAATTGAACTGGAAAAGAATGTGCTTAACCTATTGACAGAAAGGGATCGCAAACGACCACTCCGCTTACGTTTCCCTTCAAATATAGAATACAGAGAGCTTTTGCTCTCAAGAAACAATTGATATGATTCTAGTCCTTTTGTTGAAAGATTTGAAATTAACAGCAAGGATATTCCTTTTTGAAGCGATAATGAACGAGATTCAAGGTCATGATAATCAGAGATAATCTCAAAAATAGCTTTGCCGTACAAAGCACTTTGCTGATGCCGGTTAGTACATTTATTATTGATTCCGTCTAAAGTATTTTTGATGCCTTCTACTAAATGGTCATGCGCAAATAAAAATTCTTGCAACGCAACTTTGGCATCATAAAATTCTAAAATAAGTGTTGAAGCTAGAATTTTTAGAGAGCTTACTGTCAACTTGGGTGAGGCAAATACTCGATATAAATCCGGTCCAATTCCTAACTGCTGGTCCCTTAACCAAGGCAGAGCCCCAAAATAACTAGCTAAAGAGTCTTGTCTTTTGTTAGTTTGGGCGCTGATTTTCGTTTCTTGAAGCACCTTTAAGAATGCAGCATCTTCCTGAGACAGCTGTTCAAAAAACTCTACCTCAAGGTATGAGTAGTTGAATAATACCGTTTTTAAGTTAGTCAGGGGACTGGCTCCCCCATGGTTATCACGCACATCAAAACAATGTGTCTCATATTCTTTTAATATTTTGTATTTATTCTCTATCTTTAGTTTGTTGAGCCAAACCACAAACTTTTGAGCTACTCTAGTGAAACTCTCTTTTCCGGATACTGCGGCAAACTCATTGAAGAATACGTAATTGTATGCAGCTACTATCGTTCGGTAGAGCAGGGCTTTAACTGAATTCTGTGTATCCGTAAATTCTAATTGTCGAGCTGGATATCTTTCGACTTTAGGAATATGCAAAGACTTGGCATTAAGGTTGCTCCGCATCTGGACAACAGGTTGCTTTTTTGTATGCGCTTTTCTTATTTGAGCTTCGTGCTCATCAGAACACATAGCTTTGACGGTATCTAATTTTTTATTATTATGCCAACCCACATACAACCCCTTTTTGTAAAGCGTCTCGATAGCCGCACGAGTGAATATAACGTTTAGTTACATCACCTCCTCCTCTTGCATCGACCTTGTGCCCCATCCGACGTGCAGTTTCGATATACACAGCTGATGTTGTGGTTATTGATTCGTATGATTTATTTTGTCCTTGACACAAATTATAAAAAATATCTGTTGCAAAGCTATGACGCATAACATGGTAAGAATAGTCAGAGTGAATTTCTTGAATATCATCATAACGCTTAGGATTTTTACTAATTTTTTGTTGAACCTTATTTTTTATCTCTAAAAAGGTATCACTGGAGAACTGCGTACTTATTTTATCCCCCCTATTTTGGTTCGAGTTCGAAACAAACAAATGGGGAGAATCGGATTTAGGACGTTCTTGCTCATAATAACGGCACATCAACTTGAGTAAGTGCCGCGGGATGTAAAGCGTTCTAGATCTGCTGTACTTAGTCCAAATTGAATTTAAGTGGTATTTGAATTCTTCTTGTTCAGGGTTTTTCTTAAGTTGTTTAAACAGCGAACGTAAGCCTGTGTACTCTCGTTTATTAGCTTTAAAATCATCAAGTAAAAACCCCAGATTCTCAGCAGTTCTGCACCCCAGTTCTCCTGCATTTCTCAGGACTATTTGTTGAAGTAAAGAACTGCAGTTAGCGTACAAGAGCTCACGGGTCGCAGGTAAAAAATAATTAACGAGCAGAGGTATTGAAGTATTGTTTCGAGCAATTTTCCGGTAATTAGACTTGATGCCAATATATTTTGGTTTGTTGTTGAAGTAATATGAAAGCCAGTTATAGTATGAATTAATTGCTTCCACATATTTATTGGTAGCTTGCTCGCTTTTGCCTCGTTCGTTAATTAAGTAGTCATTAATATAATCATTAATAACTTCACTAGGTAATGCTGTGTGAGTGTTGAGCGAAATAAAATCTTTATCTTTATAGTCATCGATATATTCAAGAAAAATCCCCAGTCGATTACATATTTTATATGCTGTTTGTTCCCCTATCTCTTTTTCTATCAGCAGATGCTTACTCACACCTGTTTTAGTATTTTGCTCTACGGTGCGGTATACCGAGAGTAGGCTATGCCGTGTGTATCGCGCAAATAAACAAGGTAATAGAATAGGAACATTATTATCATTAAGATAGAGATAATGGCCATTGACTTTATTTTCAAAGAATCTTTGCATACTTTTATCCTATACCTATTACCCCCTTAATTTAGAACATAACACGCAAAAGAGCATACAAATATTAAAATAAAATCATACTCTTGAGTTTAATAACAATCCATGTCGATGTGAATTATTTTTCTCATAAAGTTAACTGTATAAACAAACAGTTAATTGGGCAAGTTTTTTTATTTTACATACTGACTTAAACTGCGTATCTTAGCGCGCTCATTTATAACAATTACATTAATTAAATTGGAAAATTCAACATGGAACGTAACTTTTTACTGCCTTTGCTTGCCTCATTATTTTTAACTGCTTGTATCGAAGTCAAAGATGACAGTGACGATAATACAACGATAGAACCAGCCATAACACCAACAGTAACCTTAACAGGGTCTATTATCGATTTATCAACTAACCAAGCTCCAGCAAGTGCGTTAGTGTCTTATAAAATAGGATCGCAATGGAGTGACTCTGTTGAAGCTAACAGTGGTGAATACTCTCTAGAAGGCTTAGCTGGCAACTCAGATATTACTATTTTAATAGAAAGTACATCTGACGAATTTATGCCTCGTACAATCAGTACAAGAACGTATTACACTGATGAGGGGATTAATTATCAGAATCTACAACCTATTAACGTTAGCCCAGCCATAACCTACTCGTTTTCAGTTCTGGATGTTGAAACTAAAGCCGCAATCACTGATCTTGAATTTACAGCTCACTCAGTAAACAATACTGCTTATTACTTTCAAGATGATTATGAATCGTCATATAACCAAACGACGAATACTTACTCTGTTACGATACCTGAATATTTTAGTACACCGATATTTCATGCCGACTTAGATACAGATGGCGACGGTGGCTATAACTATCAACTTTATGATAATTATAATAACAGCCTAGATCGATTGACGATTTCAGAAGCAAATTTAAAAAATGCTGAAACGCTTTACCTTAAGAAGTATATACCTGCCGTTACTGTCGCTTTAGAACCTCAAGAATTAAAACTACGTATAACTGTACTTGATCAAAACCTAAACCGAATTGAAGGCGCATCATTATCATTATTAGATAAACTAAATAATGTTAATGCTATTTATAATAATGAGTTAGGCCAATACACAATGGATGTGAACATTTTAAATAAATTACGTATAAACCTACCGTCTTTCGAATTCGACGATAAGTTATATATGAGTAATTTCGCAGAATTAACTCTTGATAGTGAAGATACTTTAAAGGTCTATAACAGTAGTTCAGCTCATTATACTAATGACCGTGAATATAAAGTAGACATAAATGAAAGTGGTATTGATATTGTGATGTATACGCAAGAATTAAACCCTAATGCAGATACCAATTTATCTTTACTTGCTTACTCACAGCAAGTTGATCCAGATGATTATTCTTATAAGTTATTTTTCTCTGTTCCTATTGAGTTAATCGACGGCGAAATTGAGATCTTACAGATTGATAAGTTAAATGTTGTTAAAGGGAATGACTCTGCTGATGATTTGACATTATCGGGTTCAACTTTAATTGAAAAACAAGATAAAAAAATTGAAACTACCACTGAGCTTAGCTTAAACAATACAATGTTAACCATAAGACCAAAAGATCCTATTACGAGTAAAGAGCAATTTAGGCTTAACATTGGAGAAATCAAAGAAAAAGCGAGTGATATAAAGCTAAATATTAACCAAAGTTTAAACTTCTACAGTCAAGAAAAGTTTGCTGAAACCGATTTGTTTGATATCAACTCAATGGTATTAGATAACAATAATTACCGTGTAAATGATCAATATATAGTTACAAATAATACAGCAAATGTGACAACCCCTGACTCTTATACTTCACAAAACACGTATTTGTATTTACCGAAAGAAGTGAATTTACTTAAAGAGTTTACAATGAAGAAAAGCATCATTATTAAGGATGGTGTACAAACTGCAACTAATCAGCTGTATACTTTAGTAAGAAATGGCTCATTACAACTTTCAAAAGTGAATACAATTTCATTAGCTCTAAATGAAAATATCATTGGTTATACTAACTCAATTAACTTTGGCACTACCTTAACTGATGGTGAATATTGGAGATATGGTTACATTGAATATAATATGAATGACAATACAGATTCAGACGTTAATACTATTTCTTTTGAATATAGCTACGAAACATTAAAAGGTGAAATCCACACAGGGACGATTACACTTCCAGTAAAATAGTGCTCAATTTATCTAATATAAAAGGTCTTTAAATAAGACCTTTTTTTGTGCTTAAAATTCACACAGAATTTCCTCTATGATTTACAATAGGTTACACTGATATATAGGCATATGTTTATTGGGGTAAAAATGAAGTTGAAATTATTGCTGACACTTTTTTGGGCTTGTCATTCGTCAGTCGCGACAGAAAATAATTCAATAAACGTAATAGGTTATGCCCCTCATCCTGCAATTGAACAACATTACTTACAAATTGTAAAAGAATCCTATGCAAGATTAGGAATATACCCAGACTTTATCCCTGTTAGTGATAAACGTTCATTTAAAATGTTAAGCCAAAATCGGTTAGATGGACTGGTAGTCCGAACCGAAAACATACTGAATGAACAAGATAATTATATCAGCGTACCACCATCTTTGGGTATGGTCGAAGTTACGTTAATCTGCCAGCAATCAATCGCATGTAATAAAAAGTTGTTTGACGATCCTAACAAAATACTAGGTTTAGTGGCTCAAGAAGCTTATTACCAAGAACTACTTACAAATAAAGCCATCAACGTATATGAGATTGGTGATTACAAAAGAATGGAGCAAATGTTTGAGCAAAATAAATTAGACGCCATGATCATGGTTTTTGATCTAAACACTCAGAATATTACCTCTTTAGGGTTGAATACTTTTACCTTAGCAAAACGTAAAGGATTTCATATGATCCACAAACGTTTTCGCCATTTGATTCCTAACCTTACTCAATCTTTAAGTACGTCTTTAGCTGCACATAAATTCAATTAACTCTAAAACTGTTTATAAAATAAAGGACGTGTTAACGTCCTTTTGTTTCAATCCGCCAATTTTAGTGTTGCTTTTTACCCGCTACCCAAGTCTCAACAACTTTAGTTTTCCAGATATCTTGAACATCTATGTTAAAGATATCTTGGTCTATTAAAATGAAGTCCGCCCATTTCCCTTGCTCTAACCCGCCTAGTATTTTATCTTGATGGCCACCATAAGCGGCATCTAAAGTAAAGGCTTTAAAGGCTTGCTCTATGGTCAAAGACTCTTCTTTTATCCAACCGCTTTCAGGTTGGTTATCGCGGCCTTGCCTTGTTACTGCAGCATGTAAACCAAAAAATGGATTGGCTAATTCAACAGGAAAGTCAGAGCCTGCGATAACTTTACTGCCTTGTTTTAAGAAAGTCTGCCATGCATAAGCCCCTTTTAGCCTTTCTTTGCCGATTCTATCTTGTGCCATGTTTTTATCTGATGTGGCATGTGTCGGTTGCATCGATGGCAATACATTCAGAGTTTTGAACCTTGGAATATCGTCTAAGTTAATTACCTGAGCATGTTCAATTCGATTACGCAGTGTTTGAGCTTTTGGTCGGCTGTTAAAGGCAAATTCAAATTCATCTAATGCAATTCTGTTTGCTCTATCACCAATAGCATGAATGTTAATTTGGAAATCATAATCAAAAATGGTTTTAAATAATGTTCTTAAACGTTCGGGTTTTGTCAGTAATAAACCCATATTTTTAGGATCATCATGATAAGGCGATAACATCGCCGCGCCTCTACTACCTAGTGCGCCGTCACCATATATTTTGACACTACGGATGGAAAGCATGTCATTAACATCATTTATGTAACCATGTTTTAACATATCGACTAACTTAGGATCTGTCGCTGCCAACATGCCGTATACACGGACTTTAAAGTTATCGGCTTTGACTTGGTCCTGTAAAAAATGATAGCTGTCGTGGTCAATTCCAGCGTCATGTACGCTGGTTATACCTAATGATAATAGGTGTTGATTCACTTTATTAAACGCGGCAAGTCGCTCATCATCAGTTTGTTTTGGTACTTTCTCCCATACTAAATTTTCTGCGTTGTCGATCAAGATGCCCGTTGGTTCACCCGTACTATCTTTTACTATCTCACCACCATCTGGCGATATAGTATTTCGGGTAATACCAGCCAACGCCATTGCTTTAGAGTTTAACCAGACGGCATGTCCATCAACTCGACTTAATACCACAGGTCTATCTACTACGTACTCGTCTAAGTCTTTCGCAGTAGGGAATTTTTTACTTGGCCAAAGAACTTGATTCCAACCTCGGCCTTTAATCCAATTTAATTCTGGGTTTTGTTTTGCGTATTGGGCTACTTTAAAAGCGGTTTTCTGTTTTGATGGTATATCTCTAACGTCCACCTGCAATAAATTAAATCCTAAACCTAAAAAGTGACCATGACCGTCTACTAAGCCTGGCAACATGGTTTTCCCTTGACCGTCAATTACTTGTGCGTCGGGGTAAGATTTTAGTAAATTGGCACCTGTCGCAACGACTTTTCCATTCTCAAAAACAATTGATGAAAATTCGATTAACTCACCACTGTTTAAATAAGTGTAACCTTTCACATTGTTGATAACGGTACTTTGCTTCATCGACGTTGAATCTGGCGACGGTGTTTGACAGAAAACATTAATTGAAATAATGCTTAACGCTATTAAGAAGGGCTTAACAAGCGTTTTAACGGTAAATAGCTTCATGAGCGTACTCTATGTTTGTTGTTTTAATACCATCTTACGTTAAACAAATGGCATTAATAAAACAAACATTAACTATTGCGGTGATCAGAATGAATTAGCGGTTAAATGTAAACAAAAAATCACATTTAACGTTTAGAAAGAAGATTGGTAATGAGTGATGCACTAAATTTTATTTTTTACTTATTAAAAAACAAATACTAAGTGAAAGAGTCTAGTTAATAAGACTCTTTCGTTTACATAGCGGTTACTAATGGTAGAAATAATTAGATAACAATATAGTTAGACCATAACCTATCGTATAAGCAACTAATAAAGCTGGAATATAACGACAATAGGACATGAAGGTCATTTCTTTAATTTTGCTCATTGCAATAATCCCTGCCGCCGAGCCTATCACTAACAAAGAACCACCTACACCTACCGCATAAGTTAACCCTAACCATTGGGCTGAGCTCAGCACAGGCTCAGCTTTCAGTAAGGCCGCGGTAAGTGGAACATTGTCTAATAATGCAGAACCAATCCCCGCTACATAATTCGAATACATAGGATCAAACTGACTGTAGATTTGGGTCACGACTTGTAGGATGCCAACTTCTTTTAACATCCCAACTAACAATAAAATACCTAAGAAAAATAATAATGTATCAAACTCTATTTGACGAATATATTCTAACATTTGGCTTTCTTGTTTATCGCTGCGGTACATTTGCCCTACCAAGAACATAATGGACAAGCCAGTTAAGAAAGTTAGTACAGGCGGTATGGCAAAAATAACATTAAATAACATGGTACATAAAATGGTGCTGAAGAAAATAACCGCTATCATCACATCAACCGATTCGTAGTCTCTGTTCGCTGGAGTCGTTGTTACTTCACCTTTAAGGCCAATTGAAAATATAGCGGCTAAGAAAAGAACACTTATTAGTGCAGGTAATAGTAATAAAAATAGTTGGGAAATTTGTAAATGCCCATCTAGATAAATCATTAGTGTGGTTACATCACCCGTAATCAGCGCCACGCCGCCTGAGTTCACTGAGAAAACCACCAAAATTGCCATTCTTAGTTTGGTTTTAATATCGATATTAAACGATTGTAATAACGTTAAAGAGACTAAGGTTGCGGTAATATTGTCACAGATTGCAGAAAGTAATAATGAGAATAGAGCCACTAAAAACATAATAATGGTAACAGAAGATTTAGCAGGGAAGAGCCTTTGTACAGCCATCTGGATTATGCCTTTACTATTTAAGTAGGCAACAAACGTCATGGTCGACATTAAAAACAACCACAAAACCGCAATTTCTAATAAATTTTCTTCAAGGCTGTGGTTTATAAGTTCATGTTGGCTAGGCTCGGCTGCAATAAATAATAATATCCAAGATATACAACCAAAAAACAAAGTGGTTTTTGCTTTGTTTACATGAGTTATCTCTTCAAATACGATTGATAATAATGCCAATAACGCGATAAATATAAGGGAATATTCCAACATAAACTATCTCAAATTCTAATAATAGAGTAATTGCACCAAAAAGGTGGAGCGAACTATATATGAATTCGAGTTGTATGAAAAGTAACAAGTTGGTAATAAAAAAGCACCAGACTTAGTAGTACAGGTGCTTTGATTGATTTGATAAATCGATTACGCAGAGTTTATTGGCGTATCAAATAATTTGATTTTGCTTCCAAGCTTGCTCTTTAGCCACACGAGCTTGTCTTTCTCTTTCTAATCGTTTGTCACATGGAGAGTCGCAATTACACGCTTTGTCTATCCCTAACGCACCTAATCCACCACAACTACCAGCAATTGATTTTTTCTTTACTAAGTAACCAATCGACATTGCAGCAAAAACCACTAACAACATGACTAAGGTTAATAAAAATACTTGCATTAACAACCTCTACTTTTGGTCTACTATTTTTTCTCTAAAAACAGTTTGAATTGTACCGTTGCTTGCTCTTTAAAGCCATCATCCGTTTTTGAAATTAAATAAACAGCTAAATTATGTTGCTGAGCAAACTCATAAGCTTTCTCTGTTCCCATCACCATCATCGCAGTTGATAATCCGTCTGCGGTCATAGATGAAGGATGAATAACGGTAACTGACACTAATTTATGATCAATCGGCTTACCTGTGTGCGGATCAATAATATGAGAATAGCGTACACCATTATCTTCAAAATAAATCCGATAATCACCAGAGGTTGCCACTGCATTATCTTGAGGCGCGATTATCTGTTGTATGACTCGCTCATTTGATACTGGCTTTTCAATGGCGACATGCCAAGGTTGACCTGAGTGCTTAGTTCCTTTTAGCCTCATCTCGCCGCCAATCTCAACTAAGTAATTAACAAAGCCTTGGCTTTCAATAAAGTCAGCAACTACATCAACACCGTATCCCTTTGCTATAGTGGATAAATCAACATACAGATCAGGGATTGATTTAGATAACAGGTTCCCGTTAAGAGACAGTTTGTCTAAGCCAATACGCTGTTTTGTCGCATTTAGGATACCATCCGTCGGGATTACATCTGGACGATGTTCTGGTCCAAAACCCCATAGGTTCACTAAAGGTCCAACAGTGACATCTAGTTTGCCATTACTGAGTTGCCCCAATCGAATAGCTTCTTCAACTACACGTTTAAGCCCATCAGATATTTCAATGCCATCCAGTGACTTGGATGAATTAAAAAGAGAAAGTTCAGAATCAGGTATATAAGTCGACATCTGTTGGTTAACTTGGACTAACAACTTATCAATTTTTTCTTGTAACTTAACTTCATCAAAAGACTCAGTTGTTACAATTTTTATATTGTAAGTCGTGCCCATAGTTCGCCCTTGCAGATGAACAGGTTCGGCATTGTTTTGTTGGGTGCAAGAAACCAAAAAGGCTAGCCCCACAAGGGCTAGCCAGATTTGTCCTAATATCTTCTTAGGCATAACTTTGATTAACCGCCAAAGTCATCTAACAAGATATTTTCGTCTTCAACACCTAAATCTTTTAGCATGTTTACAACGGCAGCATTCATCATTGGAGGACCACACATGTAGAACTCACAATCTTCTGGTGCTTCATGATCTCGTAAGTAATTCTCGTACAATACGTTATGAATAAAGCCAGTATAACCTTCCCAATTATCCTCAGGTTGAGGGTCAGAAAGAGCTACATGCCATTCAAAATTGTCATTTTCAGCTGCCAACATGTTGTAATCATCTTCATAGAACATTTCACGTAATGAACGAGCGCCGTACCAGAAGCTCATTTTACGATTTGTTTTCAAACGTTTTAATTGATCAAAGATGTGTGAACGCATTGGCGCCATACCAGCACCACCACCGATAAATACCATTTCAGCATCAGTGTCTTTAGCAAAGAACTCACCAAATGGACCAGAAATCGTCACCTTGTCACCTTTTTTAAGGTTAAAGATATACGAAGACATTTTACCAGCTGGTAAATGTAGTTTTCCAGGAGGCGGCGTAGCGATACGCACGTTCAGCATGATTATGCCTTCTTCTTCTGGATAGTTAGCCATTGAGTATGCACGAATAGTTGGTTCATCAACTTTAGCTTCAACATCAAAGAAACCAAAGTGATTCCAGTCGCCACGGTATTGCTCATCAATATCAAAATCAGAATACTTAAGTTCATAAGCAGGCGCTTCAATTTGAATATAACCACCGGCACGGAACGGTACAGATTCACCATTTGGTATTTTAAGTTTAAGCTCTTTGATGAAGGTTGCTTTGTTATCGTTAGAGATAACTTCACATTCCCATTGTTTAACACCAAAGATTTCAGGCTCTAATTCGATATCCATGTCTTGCTTAACAGCAACCTGACAAGATAAACGACAACCTTCTTTCGCTTCCCTTTTCGTGATGTGGCCTTCTTCAGTTGGTAAAATATCACCACCACCTGAATGAACATGTACACGACATTGGCCACAAGTGCCACCGCCGCCACAAGCTGAAGGAATGAAGATACCTTTATCAGCCAACACGTTTAATAATTTACCACCGGCTGAAGCAACAACAGACTTGTCATCTTCACCGTTGATTGAAATTGTGACATCACCTGAAGATACTAACTTAGATTTAGCGAATAAAATCACCATAACCAAAGCAAGTACTATAGCGGTAAACATCGATACGCCGAGAACGATTTCCATCGACTTTTCCTTTAATTCTATCTAAGGGTTTTGAGTACCAATATCCGGTGCTCAAAACCGACATTAACCTTACAGAGAGATACCACCGAAAGAAAGAAAGCCAAATGCCATCAATCCTGCAGTAATAAACGTAATACCCAAACCTTTTAAGCCATCAGGCACGTCCGAATATTTCATCTTCTCACGAATACCTGCTAATAAAACAATAGCAAGCGCCCAGCCGATACCAGAACCGATACCGTAAACCACACTTTCACCAAGTGTTAAGTTTTTCGCAACCATAAAAGAAACCGCACCAAATATTGCACAGTTAACTGTTATTAATGGTAGGAAAATCCCTAACGCATTGTATAAAGGTGGAAAGTACTTATCTAAAATCATTTCAAGAATTTGAACCAATGCCGCAATAACACCGATAAATGTAATGAATGATAAGAAACTTAAGTCAATTGACTTTGCTGGATCTGTAATTCCCATTACGCTATCTAACGCACCAGGCGCTAGAATGCTTTGGTAGATGATTTGGTTAGCAGGGACTGCTAAACCAAGTACCGCAATAACGGCAACACCAAGACCAATAGCGGTACTTACTTTCTTAGACACAGCTAAGAAAGTACACATACCTAGGAAAAA
Source organism: Psychrosphaera sp. F3M07 (assembly GCF_018860345.1). GTDB lineage: Bacteria > Pseudomonadota > Gammaproteobacteria > Enterobacterales > Alteromonadaceae > Psychrosphaera > Psychrosphaera aquimarina. Next base: position 109,850 of record NZ_JAHKPJ010000025.1, read on the forward strand.
CGATAAGGCGATATTCTCAATGAAAATCGTTTTAATTAATAAATTTAAATAATGTTCCATCTAATTTAGTCCTTCTCTACTTGCTCTGGTTTCCACTGACGGATAGCCCAGATGATCAAACCAATGATGAAGAAAGAGCTAAATGGCAATACCAATAAACCGTTTGCTTGATACCAACCGTCGTTTTGAATCAACGGTAAAATTTCAACACCAAACAAGCTACCAAAACCAAATAGTTCACGGAAAAATGCAACCGTTACCAAGATAGCGCCGTAACCCAAACCGTTACCAATACCGTCTAGGAAACTTACAACTGGCTTTTCTTTCATAGCAAAAGCTTCGGCACGTCCCATTACGATACAGTTAGTGATAATCAAACCAACAAATACCGATAGTTCTTTAGATAACTGATAAGAGAAAGCTTTTAACACTTGGTCAACAACAATAACCAATGACGCGATAATCGCCATTTGTACGATGATACGTACACTTGAAGGTATAAAGTTGCGGATCATAGAGATGAACAAGTTTGAGAAAGCCGTTACTAAAATAACAGCCAGACTCATAACAATAGCGTTAGCCATTGAACTTGTAACCGCAAGAGCAGAACAAATACCTAATACTTGTAATGCAATTGGGTTATTGTCAACGATAGGACTCGTTAATACTTTTTTAGCTTCTGAAGACATTAGTTCATCCCTCCATTAGAGTTTGCCGCACGATATTTAGCGATGAAAGGTGCGTACCCTTCTTTACCAAACCAAAACTGAAGTGTACGAGTTACGCCGTTACTTGTTAACGTTGCACCAGATAACGCATCAACACCGTGAACGTCATCAGATTTAGCGCCGCCTTTAACAAGATTTACAACTGGCTCGCCTGCAGCATTATATATTTTTTTACCTGGCCATAATGCTTTCCATTTAGGGTTCATAACTTCTGCGCCCAGTCCCGGAGTTTCTTTATGATCAGAGTAAACAACACTGCGAATTGTATTTAAGTCAGCTTCAAGGCCAACATAACCATACATTAAGTCCCATAAACCAGAACCAACAATAGGTAATACAACGGTTTCAACTACACCCGCATCATTACGAACTAAGTAAACAACAGCATCATGTGAACGACGATTAATACCAGCTGGATCATTTTCAAGTTTTTCTGATTTATCTGCATCACGAGCATTACGACGCTCATCAAATAAAACAGGATTACCTTCGATGAATTCACCAGAATCTAAATCAATCATCTTAGCTTCAACGTATTTGTTAAATGTCGCTACGATGCTTTTAGGATCTTTACCTGAAGCTTCTAACAATTTAGATGCTTCTAATATTTTAGTTTGTTGGTCTAGTAGTTTATTCGCAACTTGCAGTGGTTTTAACTGAACTGCAGAAAACGAAACTAATATTGCACAAACAACACAAACGATAAATACGAAACCAACCGTTTTGCCAAACGTTTCTTTATTATTAGACATTACGAGCAAGCCTCCGTTTAATATTGCCTTGTACAACAAAGTAGTCGAACAAAGGTGCAAATAAGTTAGCAAATAAGATAGCTAACATCATACCTTCAGGGAAAGCTGGGTTAACAACACGAACTAATACAACCATTAAGCCGATTAATACGCCATACCAAAACTTACCTTTATTAGTAAATGCGGCTGATACTGGGTCTGTTGCCATAAAGAAGGCACCTAATGCCCAACCACCTAATACTACATGCCAGAACCAAGGCATAGCGAACATTGCATTTGTTTCACTACCAATCATATTAAATAAAGTGGCAGTAACAATTGTTCCAGCTAATGTACCAGCAACAATTCTCCAAGATGCTACACGAATGTAGATAATGAATAAGCCACCGATTAATATTGCTAATGTTGATACTTCACCAACAGAACCTGCGATGAAACCGTAGAAAGCATCTGCCCATAACGCCATATTGCTATAATCAATAGAACCAGCAATACCTTGGCTTAACATAGTTGCACCAGAGAACGCGTCAGCTGCAACCCATACAGCATCACCCGAAATTTCAGCAGGATAAGCAAAGAATAGGAATGCACGACCAGCAAGAGCTGGATTTAAGAAGTTTCGACCCGTTCCACCAAATATTTCTTTAGCGATAACCACACCAAAAGTAATACCTAATGCCGCTTGCCATAAAGGGATTGTCGAAGGAAGAATTAACGCAAACAAGATTGAAGTAACAAAGAAACCTTCGTTTACTTCATGTTTACGTACAGAAGCAAAAATTACTTCCCAGAATCCACCAACCAAAAATACGGTTAAGTAAATAGGTAAGAAGAAACACGCGCCATACCACATTTTGGTTGCCCAACCTGCATCAGCGGTTAATTCACTTCCGAATAACTCAAATAATCCAACCTGCCATGAGTCAGCAACTGCATAACCAGCAGCTAAAGCATCAGCAGCTTGATGGCCAATGTTAAACATACCAAAAAACATGGCAGGAAATAACGCTAACCAAACCATGATCATGATTCGTTTTAAATCGATGCTATCACGGACGTGTGTTTGGCCTTTATTAACTAAACCTGGCGTATAAAAAATAGTTGCGGCTGCTTCATACAGTGCATACCATTTTTCGTATTTACCACCTGGTTCAAAATTAGGTTCTATTTTTTCTAAATAACTCTTAAGACCCATGACTAACCCTCTTTTTCAATCGTCGTTAGGCAATCACGAAGAATCGAACCGTATTCATATTTACCTGGGCAAACAAATGAACAAAGTGCTAAATCTTCTTCACCTAATTCCAAACAACCTAATGTTTGCGCAGAGTCTGTATCACCAGAGATCAAATCACGTAGTAATAAAGTTGGCAAAACATCTAATGGCATAATGCGTTCATAGTTACCGATTGGCACCATTGAACGGTCAGAACCATTGGTTGTCGTCGTCATGTTGAATAATTTTTTAGGAGATAAGTGGCCTAAGAAAGTACGTGTAATTGAATACTTATCAGAACCAGGCATAGCCCAACCTAAGAATTCTTTTTCACGGCCTTCTGCCAATACAGAAACTTGCAAATGGTAACGGTGAAGATAACCGTGAACACCCATTGCTGCTGTACCTGCTAAAACTGAACCAGAAACAATACGGTTTTCGCCGTCTTCTAATTCACCTGAAGTTAAATCAGCTGTTGATGCACCAAGAAGTGTGCGAACCAAACGTGGATTTTTAACAACTGGACCAGCTAAAGAAATAACACGTTGATTATTTATTTCGCCAGTTAAGAATAATTGCCCATAAGCAATTACTTCTTGGTAGTTGATATGCCAAACTTTTTTGGTTGCAGACACTGGATCAATAAAGTGAATGTGAGTACCTACTAAGCCGGCTGGATGTTTACCAGAGAACTCATGTACCGATACTTTTTCACCAGAAGCTTGAACCGAAGAACCAGCCGCTTTAGAAACATTTACTTTTCCATCCGTTAATTGAGCTAATACAGCAAGACCTGCATTAAATGCGTCTTGTTGCTCTGCAATAATAACTGCAGGATCAGCCGCTAATGGATTAGTATCCATCGCGTTAACAAATATTGATGCTGGGGTAGAGTCAACCGCTGGTACTTTATCGAAAGGACGAGTACGTAACGCAACCCATTGTCCTGATTCAATTAGTTGTTCAACAACTGCTTCGCGAGAAAGTGAAGAAATCGCACTCGCGTCGTGTTTAGCAAATGTTATTTGCTCATCACCCGCTACTTCAATCACGATAGATTGAAGAATACGTTTTTCACCTCGGTTTATTTCTTTTACTACGCCGGCTGCCGGAGCAGTGTATTTAACGCCAAGGTTCTTTTTATCTTCAAAAAGAATCTGACCTTTTTTAACACTGTCTCCTACCTTAACATACATCGTCGGACGCATGCCGTGGTATTCTTCACCAAGCGTAGCAACAGTTTTAACTGTTGGGCCATCATGGATGGCTTGTTGTGGAACTCCTTCAATAGGAAGATCCAACCCTTTTTTTATGTTGATCATACGCATATGCACTGTTTAAGTTGAAAGATATGGATTTTTAAAACACTCGCGAAATCGCGATTTCGCCAATATTCATAAAACATTAAATCGTAAAAATTTGTTACTTCCCTGCTAGCCCGAAAGTGTAGCACTTATCGCCCCTTTCTGACCAACTTAAATTTAAAAAAATATGGCCAAGACACTAATTATTGGACATTTTTTATCCAACTAGTCGATTGTATTACTAAGCTGAAAAACAAAAAACCGAATGGAGCATTCAGTCCATTCGGTTTCTTTTCGTTACACTCAATTTTAAACTAGATTTTTTAGCTCTAAATCCAGGTTTACATCAGCATCATAATCAACGTTGTCGTAATCAAAGCCAAACAAGCGTAAGAACTCTTGATGGTAACCTTTATAATCCGTTAATTCGTCAATCGTGTCAGTATCTACCGTATCCCAAACAGCCTGAACGCGTGATTGTACATCGTCTTCAAGCTCTTTGTAATTTTGGAATAAGTGACCACCGTCATCAAATCTTGGTGTATCACCAAACAAGTTTTCTTTAAATAAAGCTGTAATTTGCTCAATAACACCTTCGTAAGTTCCGTCTTGTTTCATTACTTTGAATAGCGCTGATATATACAAAGGCATAATTGGAATAGCTGAACTGGCTTGAGTAACTACAGCGTTCAAAGAAGAGACATAAGCTGAGCCATTTAAGCTGGTTGTCGCTTGTTTAATAGCGGTTACTGCTCGGTCTAAATCTTCTTTTGCTTTACCTATCGTTGCATGACCATAGATAGGCCAAGTTAATTTCTTACCTATATAGGTATAAGCCGTTGTTTTAAAATCGTTAGCTAATACATCAGCGTCTTTAAGTGCATTAATCCACAGCTCCCAATCTTCTCCACCCATGACTTTAACTGTATTGTCGATTTCGTCTTGATTAGCGGCTTCTACTGAAACTTCATCAATAACACGTTTTGACGTATTTAAGTTTTTAGTAGTTACTGAATTGCCAATTGGCTTTAACGTTGAAGAATATACTTCGCCCGTTACCGGATCGGTTCTTCTTGGTGATGCTAATGAGTATATTACTAAATCAATTTTACCCATATCTGCTTTTATGGTTTCAATTGTCTTTTGTTTAATTTCATTAGAAAACGCATCGCCATTAATGTGTTTAGAGTAAATACCGGCTTCTTCTGCTGCTTTTTCAAATGCAACAGTATTATACCAACCAGCAGATCCAGTCTTTTTTTCTGTCCCAGGTTTTTCAAAGAAAATACCTAACGTATTGGCACCATGACCAAATGTAGAAACGATTCTTGAAGCTAGACCGTAACCAGTTGATGCACCGATAACTAACACATTTTTTGGACCGTTTTGTGCAAATTCATTTTGTTTTACATATGAAATTTGACGATTAACACTCTCAGCACAACCTACTGGGTGAGCATTGGTACAAATAAATCCACGAACTTTTGGTTTAATAACCATCTTTAAATCCTGTTAAAAAAAACGTTGAATGAAAAATTGCGGCAAGTCTACTCTCTATCTTGTTAAAAACAGATCTGACTTGCCGATAAATATCTTTAATTATTTCTAAAGTTTGTCTTATTAGTTACTTCTATTTTTATAATATTCTTCTTCTGACACTTTATGATAAGCAGATACTTGAGTTTGAAATTTACTATATGACTTCATTACTTTAGCCATCATAGGATCGTTATCAATTTGTTCTTGTATTACTTCTGCACTGGCTTTTTTTAGTGCTTTCATTACTGAAATAGGCAGTGTTTTAATTTCCACCCCATATTTATTTTTAAGGGTTTCCATAGCGGTATTATTACGTGCGGTGTATTCATCTAACATGTCTTGATTGATTGCACGTGCAGCTACTTCTACTATTTTCTGTAAGTCTTTAGGCAAAGACAAATAGGCTTGTTCATTGACTGTGAATTCCAACATGGCCCCAGGCTCATGCCAGCCAGATGCGTAATAATGTTCTGCAACTTTATAGAAGCCAAATGCTAAATCATTATAAGGACCAACCCATTCGGTTGCATCAATAGCGCCCGATTGTAATGAAGTGAATAATTCACCGCCGGTCAAAGCAACTGGCACCGCACCAAGTTTCTTCATTACTTCACCGCCCAACCCAGGAATACGAATTTTAAGTCCTTGTAAATCAGCTACCGAGTTTATTTCTTTTTTAAACCATCCTGCCGATTGAACCCCTGTGCTGCCCCCAGCAAATGGAATTACACCAAATGGCTTATATAATTCACGCCATAATTCCAAACCACCACCATAATGCAACCACCCATTGGTTTCTTGTGCATTTAAGCCAAAAGGAAGTGCAGTAAAAATAGGAGCTGCCGTCATTTTACCTTTCCAATAGTAAGATGCAGCATGCCCCATCTGAGCTGTACCTTGCGAAACAGCATCAAACACTTGGAATCCAGGAACTATTTCACCTGCTCCATATACTTTAATTTGCAATCGTCCATTACTCATTTCATTCACAATTGTGGCAAAATTTTCAGGCGCGGTTCCTAACCCAGGGAAGTTTTTCGGCCAACTGGTCACTAATTTCCATTTAAAGGTTTCTTGTTCCGCTGCAACAACATTGTTTTTATTTTCCTCACCACAGCCATAAAGTAAGCTAATACTCAAACTAACCACGATAAAATTAAACCATTTATTCATTTTTATGTCCTTAACCGTAAATCATATTCGGTAATGTTGTTGCAATTTCTGGCCAAATAGCTAAACCAACCAATAACAATAGTTGCATGACTATAAAAGGAATTACACCTTTATATATAGCCGACGTTGGAATAGAGCTCGGTGTGACCCCTCTTAAATAAAACAATGCGAAACCAAAAGGGGGAGTTAAGAATGAGGTTTGCAGATTTATCGCTATCATTATACCTAACCATATTGGGTCGACTCCCATTACAAATAAAACAGGGGCAACCAATGGCACCACTACAAACGTTATCTCAATAAAATCAAGAATAAAACCTAATAGAAAGATTACAACCATTACCGTTATTAACACCCCTATTTTACCACCTGGCATATTTTCAAATAATGAATGTATTAACTCTTCCCCACCAAACCCTCTAAATACTAAAGAAAATATCGATGCCCCTATTAAAATCATGAACACCATAGAGGTGACTGTGGTAGTAGATAACATGACCGATTTTAACGTAGGTAAATCTAGCTTGTTTTTAAACAATGCAATAATCATGGCTCCAAACGCACCTAATCCAGCAGCTTCCGTTGGCGTTGCTACACCTAACAAAATTGACCCTAAAACGACTAAAATTAATACTAGCGGTGGTATTAAGCTAGACAATAAGTCACCTAATGACACTTGTTCAATTTGTGTAGGTTTGGGCGCCCATTGTGCTTTAAATACGCCGACATAAATTGAATATAACAAATACATAGCCACCAAGATTAAACCTGGAATTAAAGCACCTGCGAATAGATCACCTACTGAAATGGTTTCTGGTGAGAATATCCCTTGAGATAATTGAGCCTGTTGATATGAACTAGAAAGTACATCTCCCAATAATACTAATGCTATAGAAGGAGGTATGATTTGCCCTAATGTCCCTGTTGCAGCAATAACACCTGTGGCATAACTTTGGTTGTAGCCAGCTTTCATCATACTAGGCAGTGACATTAATCCCATCGTCACGACTGTTGCACCCACGATACCAGTACTAGCGGCCATTAACGCACCAACTAAGGTAACGGCAATTCCCATCCCAGCGGGTAATCGACCTAACGCATTGGTCATACTGGACAATAATTCTTCTGCAACTTTAGATCGCTCTAACATGACCCCCATAAAAACAAACAAAGGAACAGCCAATAACGTTTGATTGGTCATTATTCCATACAATCGACTTGGTAACGCATTTAACAAAGCATGGTCAAAGGTGTTGGTAAGTAATCCAAATACCGAAAATATCAATGCCGTCCCAGCTAAAGTAAAAGCAACTGGATATCCCAACATCAGCACCAAACAAACCACTAAAAACATCAACAATGAGATCCATTCCATTATCTTAACTCCTCATTTAATGATGACACTTTTTTAATCACAATTTTGATCACCTCACTTATCCCCTGAATTATTAACAATAAAGGCATTAATATGAGTAACGTTTTTAATATGAAAACTAAAGGTAATCCGCCAGCCTCTTGAGAGCTTTCGGTAATTTGCCAAGATTGAATTACATAATTCCAGCTCATTACTAGAATATAAGTGCAGGTAGGTATTAGAAAAAATATATGACCAAACAAATTAACTGAATCTTTCTTTGTCGCTGTCATTTTACGATAAAAAATATCAACCCTGACATGTTCATCCTGTTGTAAAGTGAAAGACATGGCCAACATTAAAATGAATGAATGTAAATAAAGCACACTTTCTTGCAGCCAAATCCAACCTATGTTGAATCCATAACGCAAAATCACGACGGTAGTCATGGTGATAACCATAACTATTGTTAACCAAGATATGACCTTACCTATATGAGTTGTGAAATTTTCAAGCCGATTTAACCCTAGTCTTGATAACGTTTCTGACACGACAACACCTAATTTATTATTATTTTTATTTGTGGAGCGTTTTTATACCGAATGGCATCCATTAAAGCAAATACCCAATAAGTGGCTGATTTTCACCCACATTTATGTAATTTTATTACGACATAAACGTGTAACACTCATAAAAAAGACACTTTATGTAAATTAATTACGTAATTTAGTTTACAAACTCAATTTAATTAGTATAATTACTCTACATTAGAATATTTACTCTACAAACACACAATAAATAAGGCGATTTATTATGAAAACATTATTCACAGCAGCACTTTTTACACTGGTTAGCACTCAAACTTTTGCACAAAATTCTGAATATAAATTTGTAGCATTAGACAATTCAGAAGCAACTGACATCTGTTTAACAGCAGCAACTGTTGGTTATTATAAAGCTAAAAAAATAGCGAAAAGCTCACCTTTATTTAACGAAGTAGAATTTATTACTACAAAATGTAATGGTCTTTCTATTCGTCAATTCGCAAAAAAATACACAGAAGTAGCAAACACAACTGAAGAAGTAATAAACACAGTTTCTTATGAATTCAAACCAGTTGATAATGATGAAGCGAGTCAACTTTGCGCCGTTGCCGCTAAAGAAGGTTTAAGAGAAGCGATCAACATCGGTGGACGTGACGCTAAATTTATAACGTGTAATGGTTTACGTATCGAAACTTTCGCACGTAAATTCAGAAACTCTTAATATACCAGCAACAAAGCTGCCGATTTATACCAGCAGCTAGTGTAACTAATATACAAAAGTTAGTAGCACTTAAATGATTTATCGCCTTAGCTTCCCCCTAAACATTTGGGGGAATCGGGCGCTCCACCTAACTCTTGTGTTAACTCCGCCCACTCATCTAGAGTATAAGTATGTATAGCCAAAGCATGAATATGGTTTGCTAATTCATCAGCCAAACATGAATTCACCGCTCTATGTCTTTGAATGAGTCTTTTATTTTCAAACTCGTTTGAAACTACAACCACTTTAAAATGTGACTCACTACCTTCTGGTACATTATGTTTATAACTTTCATTTTCAACTGATAAATGTGTTGGCGAAAAGTCGTTAGTTAATTTATCTGTAATTAGTTTTTGAATTTTCATTTTTTACTCTTAAATTGTTAAGTCTTTATCTATGGTATCTAATATCGAACAAAGTGTTCTAGGTTAATTTCAATAGCCTCTAGCTCATGATATTTCTAAAAGTTAAACTAATTCGGCTTCGCTCTACTTTTTTCCTTGCCGGTATTGCATGTTTATAACTGGCCTGCACCCCTGGTTTCATCAATAATAAACTTCCATGTGCCAATTCTAAGTTAACCGTTTCTCCTTCAATATTATGCTTAAACTGAAAGGTGCGCTGAATACCTAAACTTACAGTGACTACCGCAGGAGATAGCCCTAACTCTTTTTCATCATCAGCGTGCCAGCCCATTTTGTCTTGACCATCACGGTAAAGGTTAATCAGCGCTGAATTAAATTGTTTTTTAGTTATTTTTTCTGCTCGTGTTTTAATGTCAAAAACGACTTGATCCCAACCTGTCGACTCAAATAACTTTCCACTGTATTGATAATGTGTTCCAACCTCCCCCATCCAACTTTGTAAACGGGGTACCAAGTGCTTTTTCCCATATACTTCCACTGTAGGTTGCTGCCAAGACAAATTCGAAAGTAAATAATTAAATGCATCATTTGCGTATAACGGATCCATAAAATTAGGTACATATACGAATCCACTGGGTAATTGGATAGATTTATTGCTATTTTGGCTATCTATTTCAAATAAATCGAATTGCAAAATTTACTTCACCGCGCGGGAGTGGGACAATAGGGTAATGATAATTAGTTCTTCACTAAACGGCGAGTAATATATGAACGTACAATGGCAAATAATCGACAAGCAATATGACTTGTTTCGTTACCCTAAAGGGCAACATGACAAATCTTTACAAGCTTGGGATAGCGCTGATGAGTTAGTGGTAGAACATTTACTCACCAATAATGAAATAAACAAAGACTCTTTGCTTATTTTAAATGATAACTTTGGCGCTTTAGCTATAGGCCTAAATAGTTTATCGCCTACCATAGCGACGGACTCTTATATTAGTCAACAAGCCATTTTACAAAACTGTGAAGCAAATGAGCTTAATGCTCCAAAACTGTTAGACAGTCTGACACCTTTACCAGAATCGAATACCATAGTGATAAAGCTAACTAAAAACATGGGTTTTTTAGAGCATCAACTTGGGCAGATAAACCAACTAAACAATGAATGCCAAATAATCGCTACGGGTAAAACAACGTTAGTCACAAAAAATGTATTAGCGTTATTTGAAAAGTATTTGTCGGATGTAACGACGAGCCTTGCAAAGAAAAAAAGCCGTTTGATATTCGCCAAACACGATAACAAAAAACAGGTTCCTGCTAGTAAGTACCCAGTCTCAGTTACATGGCCAGAAAAATCACTAAACGTAGTTTCACACGCTAATGTGTACAGCAAAGATCAAATTGATATTGGTGGTCGATTCTTAGCTGAAAACTTACCAGAGTTAACTGCAGAGCAAACTGTTGTAGATTTAGGGTGTGGCAACGGTCTTATTGGCTTGTCATGTTTGCATCAAATGCAAGAACGCAACAAGTCTATTAAAGTTAAGTTCCTTGATGAATCATTTATGGCGATTGATTCTGCCAGGCTTAATGTCGCTGAACAGTTTGAAGCTCAATTAGAACAGTGTGAATTTATTGCTACCGATTGTTTAACGGGTGAAGAAGAACAATCTATAGATTTAATTTTATGTAATCCTCCGTTTCATCAACAAAACACTATTACTGAACACATTGCATTACAAATGTTCACTCAAGCCAAAGAAGTACTTAAAGATGGCGGTAAAATATTCGTTGTAGCAAATAACCACTTACATCATTCATATCATTTGAAAAATATCTTTGGTGGATTTAAAGTGCATAGAAAAAATAATAAGTTCACCATATATAAGTGCACAAATCATTTACAAGCAAAACCAGAAGCGAAATAATTATGTTGAAGAAAATACTTATACTTGCAGTTATTACAGGCCTTTATGCTTGTGCTAATAACAAAGCGAAACCTGTTGTGATAGCCCCAGAACAGACCATTAATAAGCAATATATGAGTGTTAAGGCCGTTGAATTTAATGATCAACGGAAAAACAAAGCGCTCGCAGTCATTAATGGGAAAAGTTTACCTTTAACTAAAGACCTACCTGCGACAATGAAAGAATGGTTAACCAACTCAATTGAAGTTAACCAATACGGCACAAAGGTATTGACCGTTAACTTACTTTCATTCGGTAGCTTCATTAAACAAGAAACCATGTCTTTTAGTATGGAATCTGTACTTGAGTGGCAGTTAAAGCTTGAATCTAAAAAAGGCAGCTGGACAAAATCTTATCAAACTACAATGACAGAAGAAGGGCCACTGTCGGCTGATAATACCATCGTTGAACGTCACCTGAATCAACTAACAACCGTATTATTAGAGCAAAGCTTAAACGACCCTGAGTTCAACCAAGCTATTTTCAAATAGCTTGGCAAGCTTCACTTTTTGGTAAATATTGACCACTGGTTTATTAATATGACACGTTATTTAATTATTATAGTTTTATCTTTGCTTTCGTTAAATGGCGTTGCAGCAGTTCAACCTAAAGGCCAGTACATACAACCTAACAACTTATTCCCTAAGGTTTTATTTACCACCTCATTAGGCAATTTCACTGTTGAATTAGATAGAATGAAAGCGCCTATTACGGTAGACAACTTCCTTAGTTATGTTGACGCAAAACGTTACGAAAACACACTTTTTCACAGATTAGAACATGACTTTGTATTACAAGGTGGTGGTTTTACTACCGAAATGGAAAGCGTTGAAGAGTTTCCAGCCATAGTAAATGAATCTGGCAATGGTCTTAAAAATGACCAATACACCATTGCTATGGCCCGTCAATATAGTCCGCATTCAGGTACTAGCCAGTTTTTTTTCAATCTTGCCGACAATGACAGTTTAAATCCAGGTAGAAATTGGGGTTACACTGTTTTTGGTTACATCACAGAAGGCGAAGATGTATTTGCAAAACTTGAAGGGATTGAAACAGATATCTCCCCTGAACTAGGCTGGCCTAGCTTTCCCAATAAAAAAATCATTATTATTAAAGTAGAAATATTGGCCGAATAATTATCCGCTACTATAATAGAAATTAACGTATGTAGGACTCCAGTCGACATGCAGAAATGTTTTTCCCTTTAATTATAATAACTCGAGGGAGGGAGTGTGGTAGAAGCGCAACGTTTTATTGATACAAAAGCATTTCAACTCACCAATTATGCAGACGCTTTAGTAGCCGGAATTATTCCGCCAATCGAAGTTGATTTGTATTGTTGGGATACGATAGAAGAATGGTCTCAGTTTAAGTCGCCAACTTTTAAAGTATCACCCACAGAAAGTGCATTTTGGTATTTGTTACACCAAATCACCTTCTGGAACCCAAAAGAGATCAGAACGTGTCCAATACTCAAATCAGAGGTTGATTCTTGTATCGACTTTCTACGAGGTGATGGCATGTATCCAGACTTTTGTTCTGGAGTTAGACCTTAACACTTGACCTCTAGTGAAATGTTATAAACAATCGGCCTTTAGTTTCTTAACAGGCCGATTTTTTTGTCTATAATTTCTCTTAAATCTTCATTTATTGCTAGCTTTTCTGTTTACGCTGAGCGAAATGTCATACGTTTATTCTTGTTAGGTTTTTCTGCAGGTTTACCCATTTTATTAGTTTTCTCAAGTTTATCCTTTTGGCTCAGGGAAGCTGGCGTGGACCGTTCTACCATAGGCTATATGAGCTGGGTAGCATTAGCCTATGGTTTTAAGTGGATATGGTCACCGGCAATCGACAAAATCCCAGTACCGATACTTAGTGCCATTTTAGGCCGCCGTCGAAGCTGGCTGTTTCTCACACAGTTATGTCTAATTATTAGTATCTGTGCCATGGCTCTGATCGATCCACAAGTGGACTTATATTTAGTACCAATTGCTGCATTAGCTGTAGCATTTTTTTCAGCTACGCAAGATATTGTCATTGACGCCTTTAGGATTGAATCTGGCAACAATAAACAACAGGCCGCTATGGCAGCCACCTACCAAATTGGATACCGCCTAGCCATGATTGTTGCCTCAGCCGGTGTCCTCTTGCTTGCTTCAGCTTTCGAAAGTACAGACGGTTATGATTATTTAGCATGGCAAAAAGCATATTTAACCATGGCAATACTTATGTTGGTGGGTTTACTTACAACTCTATTTTCACCTGAACCAGAAAGTTCGGTAGTTAACGACGACGTTAAGTTTAATAAGGATAAAAAAACCTCCTTTATAGGATCACTTCACAATGCGTACATCACACCATTATTAGAAATAGTTTCTCGATATAAATGGCATGCATTAGTTTTAATTATTTTAATAGCCACATACCGGGTCTCCGATATTGTGATGGGCGTAATGGCAAATGTATTCTACGTTGATATGGGATATACAAAATCCGACATTGCCATAGCATCCAAAACTTACGGGCTCATACTGACGCTTACAGGAGCTTTATTAGCGGGTGGTTTAGTGAACAAATATGGTGTTTTAAAAATACTGTTCATTGGCTCAATTTTATCAGCACTGACGAACATACTCTTTATAGCCTTATCTCAATCCGACCATAACCTAACTTTATTGTATACTGTTATCTCCATTGACAATTTAAGTGCTGGACTAGCCACGACGGCCTTTATTGCGTTTCTTTCATCTTTGGCATCAAAAGAGTTCACGGCAACGCAGTATGCTTTTTTAAGTTCTGCGATGTTATTGTTCCCTAAGTTTCTTGGAGGCTTTTCAGGCGTGTGGTTAGAGTCTCTTGGTTATACTTACTTCTTCACTATGACAGCGTTATTAGGGATACCAACCGCCCTTGCAATTTTATATTTGATGAAACAAAAATGGCACGCCTAGCGTGCCATTATAAAATTGCAAAATGCCATCGATTAATTTGATATAAGGTTTAAACCTTCAAATGGATCAACTTCTAAAGCTTTGCAATAACGCAAATATTCTACGATATCTAAACGGCGCTCTTGATTTTCAACTTTTCCAATAAACGAATGAGGAGTGCCAATGATCAGAGAAAGTGTTCTCATTGTATGACCTTTTTCTTTTCGCTTTTCTTTTAGCCAAGCCGTTAATACTTTATTTTCTTCAGACGAGACAGATTTGCCCATCATAGTAGTTACTCCCAAGTTACAACTCCCAATATGCTAGTTTTTTGAACTAGTACGACTTTTTTAACATAACCTGTTTAAAAGTTATAGGCAGGAATGTTAGAAGTTTCGATTTTCACCTCCTATCTTGCGTATAAAACGAATTTACATTTCTCATAGCGAACATAGTCAGTCTCCGATATGATAAAACTATCTTGTAAATTTGTTGAGTTCATATGATTAAGTTTTTCTTCCTTATCCCTACCTTGTTATGTATTGGTTGGTTTTTATATTTACACCAAAATAATTGGACCATTGAAGAAGGTAAAAAAGGGTTTATTTACATCATTGGGTTATCTTTGGTGGTTATAATATTTTATAGCTTAATGTACCTACTTAATCATAGTTGACATTAACTTTTTTTAGTAAGAGTTTGTACATAAAATAGGAATTATTTTATCAGATATTATTTTTAGTTCGGGACAAATTCGTTGTTAGCAACCCACTCTTGATAATGAGCTAAAACAAAAAAATCCGCCATCTAATGATGTCGGATTTTTTTAATACTCTACAGAAATTACGTTATTTCACGATAGATAGGTGTGAGCCTTTTTTTGGTTTTTTGTCATCTTTTGAGACATCCACCTTTGGTTCCTCTATATCAGATTCTACCGCTGAAATGTGAGGTGTATTATCATCGTCTAAATCAACATCTTCCAACTCAAACTCTTCTGGTGGGAACATAGTACCAGCACCATTTTCACGAGCATATATCGCACTAATTGCATAAATCGGGATATACACTTCAAATGGTACACCACCAAATCGTGCAGAGAATGTAATTTGTTGTTTATCCATTTGAAACATTTGCACTGCCGATGGACTGATGTTTAATACAACTTGCCCATCTTTTACTGTTTGTTGTGGCACTGCAACATGAGGCATGTCAGCTTCTACAACTATGTATGGTGTACATTCGTTATCTAAGATCCAATCGTAAAACGCCTTTAATAAATAAGGGCGATTAGAACTCATGTTAATCGTCTCTGACATAATATACTTAGTATGTTGCGTGGATATCTTTCTCAAGGTCAGTTAATGACGCTTGGAATGATTCACGTTCAAATACACGTAACATGTATGTTTTTATTTCTTTAGAAGCTGCACCATCTAGCTCGATACCCCAAGCAGGTAAACGCCATAACAGTGGAGCTAAATAACAATCTACTAAGCTAAACTCATCACTCATGAAGTATGGCTGCTCTGCAAATACTGGAGCAATAGAAAGTATGCTTTCTTTTAGCTCTTGTCTTGCTTCTTCATCACCAGCTTCAATTTTACGAGTTAATGAATACCAATCATTTTCAATGCGGTCCATCATTAGACGACAACGACCACGAGCGACTGGATAAACAGGCATCAGTGGTGGGTGAGGAAAACGCTCATCTAAATATTCATTAATAATGTTTGCTCTATACAACCCTAATTCACGATCAATTAATGTTGGTACGTTACCATAAGGATTAACTTCGTATAGATCTTCTGGCAGGTTATCAGGCGTAACATAATTAATATCAACATTTACTCCTTTTTCCGCCAATACAATACGTACTTGATGACTGTACATATCGTTAGCACCTGAAAATAAGGTCATTACCGCTCTTTTGTTTGCCGAAACCGCCATTTACTTCTCCGAAATCTTGAATCAAAAAAGGGGTTGAATACCCCTTTATTTAATGAGTGCAGTATACAGTCAACGGAAACATCTAGCTAGGATTACCTCCGTTAACTGACATATTGTTTAAACTATTTTACGTCTTTCCAGAACTCTTTCTTAAGTAGTACTGCTAAAACAAAAAATATTAAACAATATAATAATGCCTTCCAACCTAAGCTTTCACGCTCAAGGATCATTGGCTCACCAACATAAACCATGAAATTAGTAATATCTAACGCCGCACGGTCATATTCATCTACGCTCAACTCACCAGAGCCATCAACTACTATTTTTTCACCTAAAGAAACACGTTGAAGTTGGCCATCAATTAGCTGCTCTTCGAAATGTTCTTCTTTATGTGGAATACCTTGTAACTCTTGTAATACGTGAGGCATACCAACGTCTTTAAACACGGTATTGTTCACGCCAAATGGACGAGAAGGGTCAACATAAAAAGATTTTAAGTAACTATAAATCCAATCAGGGCCTCTTAGACGTGCTTCTAGAGTTAAATCAGGAGGCGCAGCACCAAACCACTTAGCTGCATCTTTCGCAGGCATCGCATTTTTAATATGTGAACCTACTTTAGTGTCCTTTGTAAATATAAGGTTATCTAAACCAACATTAAGCGGAATACCTAAATCATTAAACGTACGCTCATAACGTTGATATTGCATCTGATGACAACCTAAACAGTAGTTCATAAACAACTTAGCGCCGCGTTGTAAAGACGCTTTATCTGTTTGGTCAATGTCTGCTTGATACGGTAAAGCACCTCCACCTGCAGCAAATGCTGTCGATGAAACTAAACCAACAAATAATCCAAATGTATAAAGTAACTTTTTCATTATTTAGTGATCCTATCTGGCAATGGTTTAGTATTTTCATTTTTGCTGTAAATCCACAATGCAGCGAAGAAAGCAAAATATAAAATAGTAAATAATGGCGCTAATATTTCAGATGTTGGTGTTGCTGGAGTACCACCAAAGTAACCTAAAACAACAAATGAAATTGCAAATATCCACAAGTTTAATTTATGTAAGCCACAACGGTAACGAACCGAACGAACTTTACCACGGTCAATCCAAGGCAATAACGCTAATAAGATGATTGCACCAAACATAGCAATAACACCCATCAACTTATGTGGTACCGCTTTTAATATTGCGTAGAATGGAGTGAAGTACCATACAGGGAATACATGCTCAGGTGTTTTTAACGGGTTAGCCGTTTCAAAGTTAGGGTGTTCTATGAATTTGCCATAAAAATCTGGATTAAAGAACATCACGTAACAGAATAAGAAAATAAACACACCAAATGCCATTAAGTCTTTCAACACCATATGTGGGAAGAAAGGCACAACATCATCTAGAATATCTTTCTTGGATGTATAGTACTCATGGAATTCAAACTTAGTTTTATCTTCTTCCGCAACCGTACCTTTTTTACGTTTAACGTCAACGCCATCAGGGTTATTTGACCCAACTTCATGTAAAGCCACAATATGTAAGAAAACTAAGATTACGATAACTAACGGTAATGCTATAACGTGTAGAGCAAAGAAGCGGTTCAACGTTGCTCCAGATACTACATAGTCACCACGAATCCATAACGCTAAATCTTCACCAACAAATGGTATTGCACCAAACAAAGAGATAATTACCTGAGCGCCCCAATAAGACATTTGTCCCCAAGGTAATAAATACCCCATGAAGGCTTCAGCCATTAAAGCTAGATAGATAAACATACCAAATAACCATAATAACTCACGAGGCTTTTGGTAAGAGCCGTACATCATACCGCGGAACATATGTAGATAAACGACAACAAAGAATGCTGAAGCACCCGTTGAGTGCATGTAGCGAATAACCCAACCGTATTCAACATCACGCATTATGTATTCAACAGAGGCGAAAGCTCCATCAGCTGATGGTACGTAGCTCATCGTTAACCAAACACCTGTTAAGATTTGATTTACTAATACAATAGTGGCCAAAAAACCAAATACATACCAAAAGTTCATATTCTTTGGAGCAGGATATTGTGCCATGTGCATGTTATACACACGGGTCATTGGGATGCGAGCATCAATCCAATCGATAATATTTTTAAACATTACGCAGCTCCTTTTTCATCTTCACCAATTAATATGGTGGTATCGTCAATATAATAATAAGGAGGTATTTGTAAGTTTAGACCTGCAGGAACACCACTAAATACACGACCAGCAAGATCGAATTTAGAACCGTGACAAGGACAAAAGAATCCAGAATTTACACCTTCAACTATTTCTTCATACCCTTCAGAGAAGTATGTAGGAGAACAACCTAGATGAGTACAGATACCAACGGCTACTAGAATTTCATCTCGTGAAGAACGAAAGTTATTTTTTGCATAGCTTGGTTGTTGTTTTTCTTCTGAAGATTTTGGGTCTAATAACTTATCTTCTATTTGACCAAGTTGCTCAAGCATTTCAGGAGTACGATATACAACCCAAACAGGTTTGCCGCGCCATTCAACTCGAATTAGTTGACCAGGTTCAAGCTTGGTAATATCTACTTCAACTGGAGCCCCTGCCGATTTAGCTCTGGCACTTGGGTTCCATGATGCAATGAAAGGTACTGCCACCGCTACTGCTCCTGCACCACCAACGACTGTGGTAGCTGCAGTGAGGAAACGACGACGACTATTGTCTACAGGCGCATTGCTCATCCAATATTCTCCGCGATTAAGGATTAATAAGCGTGTAAGAATCACTAAGACTTCGTAACGAACTCTTACATTTTTGTTATTGTAGAGGATTCTACCGAAAAAGCCCTATACAAAACAAGGCAATATACTCATTAAGAATTAAAAAAGTGATAATTAACAGTTCCCTGCATCAACTTGCTTAATAATTGATGCATTGACGCTCTTTTTAAGAGCAAAAAAAAAGCCCGCAATGCGGACTTCTTTGAAACAGTTGTAAAACAGAATTAACGTTTTGAGAACTGAGGACGTTTACGTGCTTTATGTAAACCAACTTTCTTACGTTCAACTTTACGAGCATCACGAGTAACATAACCCGCTTTACGTAGAGCCGGACGAAGTGATTCATCATATTGCATTAATGCACGCGTAATACCGTGACGGATTGCGCCAGCTTGACCAGTAGTACCACCACCAGTAACAGTGATGTATAGGTCAAATTTCTCTAAAAGATCAACTAACTCTAAAGGTTGACGAACAACCATACGGCCAGTTTCACGACTAAAGAAGTCTTCAATTGTACGTTTGTTAATTACAATGTTGCCTGTACCTGGACGTAAAAATACACGAGCAGTAGAGCTCTTACGACGACCAGTTCCATAATATTGAGTATCAGCCATGTTTATGCTCCTTAAATATCTAATACTTGAGGTTGCTGAGCAGCATGTGAATGCTCTGCACCTTTGTACACTTTAAGTTTACGGAACATTGCACGCCCTAATGGACCGCGCGGCAACATGCCTTTAACTGCTTTTTCGATGATCATTTCAGGTTTTTTAGCCTGTAAGTCATCAAAGTTTATTTCCTTGATACCACCTGGGTAACCAGAGTGTGAGTAGTAAATTTTGCCTTGGCCTTTGTTGCCAGTAACAGTTACTTTCTCAGCATTGATAACGATGATGTAGTCACCAGTATCCATGTGCGGAGTATACTCAGGTTTATGCTTACCACGTAAACGTAGTGCAATTTCTGTTGCGATACGACCAAGAGTTTTGCCCTCAGCGTCCACAACGTACCAATCACGAGTGATTGTTGATGGTGTTGCAGTAAAGGTTTTCATTATATGAACCTAACAATAAAATAAGTTTAAGCCAGTAGTTTGTATCAGTTGATATCAAACCACCCCAATTCATTCGCACCCCTTCGAGTGCTTAACCAATCGCAGGCTAATGCAATAGGTTAGTAACGGTGGGTAGGCGCGGCATTATACAGGTTTGATTAGAAAGATCATCTAAAAATTGTACAAAAGTTTAATAAAGAATATTTCCGCCAATTGCCATGCCCAACCACGACAATTTTAAAGTCGAAGTGAGCAAGGCAATAGAAGGATTCAATCGTTTTCTATACAGTTATTTTGGTTAAGGAATATGAGGTTCAGCAAGATACTCATGACTTTGCATCTCTTGTAAACGGCTAATACAGCGTTTAAATTCAAATGATAAAGTCCCATCACTGTATAATTGTTCTAACGGCACATCAGCGGTAATAATAAGTTTAACATTACGCTCATAAAACTCATCAACCATTGCAATAAAACGACGCGCAGCATCATCATTTTCACGGCTCATTTGTTTAACATTGGATAATAAAACCGAGTGATAAATACGGCTAATCTCCATGTAGTCCAGCTGTGAGCGAGCACTTTCACAAATCGCGTCAAAGTTAAACCAAACCACACCATCTGCAACTTCCCTAGTTGCAATGGACCGCCCTTCTATTTCTATCGACGTATTCTGTAAACCAGGTTCAGGTGCTAACTGTTGAAAATAAGAATGTATGTTACGGTCTGCTTGTTCATCACAAGGTGAATGATAAATTTCTGCTTTTTCTAAAGCTCTTAATCGATAATCAACACCAGAGTCTACATTAACCACATCACAATGTTTTTTAAGAAGAGCGATTGCAGGTAAAAAACGTGCACGTTGTAATCCATTTTTATATAAATCATCAGGGACTATGTTTGATGTTGTCACAAACACGACACCTAGTTTAAACAGCTCATCTAATAATGTGCCTAAGATCATCGCATCCGTAATGTCCGAAACAAAAAACTCATCAAAGCAGATGATTGAAGTATTTGCCGCAAAAATCTTAGCGACTTGCTTAAGGGGATCTTCCACACCATTAAGTTTATTCATTTCATCGTGCACTTTATGCATAAAACGATGAAAATGAATTCTTAGTTTTTTTTCGGTAGGCAAACAATCAAAAAAAGTATCCACCAAATACGTTTTACCACGACCAACACCTCCCCAAAAATATATACCTTGCACATTCGATGTAGCATTTTGTTTTTTGTTGAACAACTTACTTATAAAAGAAGGTTTCAAATTTGAGGCATTAATAAAGTCATCGTACAAACGCTGTAAATTTTTAACGGCATTTTCTTGAGCTTCATCATATTGAAAATCAGGCTTCAGTAGATCTTTTTGATATTGCTGTAACGGTGTTAAATTATTTAGCGTGCTGGACATAGTTCACTATTTAAATTGAAAAAAAAGGCCTTATAGACAGATAATAGCATGACCATAGTACGCACCCAATTACCAATTAATCTTTTAGATAACTTTAATTTCAATTAATTGAATTTGTTATTGGGTAACAGGTCAAGGATGATTTATGCTTAGCAGAGGTATTGAGATAAACATCTCTATTCATCTTATTCTGTCTTTTATATTTTTGAGGAATTTTTATGCAAATTGCAATTGATATTATCGTTTTTGCTTTAGGTCTTATTGCAGGTATTGGCATTATGATTATTAAAATCAGAATGACATCCGGTTCACCACAAACCAAACAAGAGTTGAATAATTGCCAACAGGAAAACGCCCAGCTGAAACAGAACTGGCAAGACAATTTAGCCGCATTTCGATCGGTAGCAACAAATTTGCATGAGATGTCACAGCATATTGATAATCAAATAGAAGATGCTGAACAATTGCTGAAAGACGATAAACAAACACCTGCGTTCCCTTTTTTCTCAAAAGAAGCGACCCATATATTAACTAACGCTAATAGGAAACCGAGAGATAAATCAAACCTTGATAATCAACCTTTAGATTATTCAGGCTCTGCTTCAGGTGTATTTAAAGGGTCAATTAACACACCAATTAACGAAGATCGTACTTGAGTTTTAAGGCAGTGAAATCCCGAACATTTCATTGCCTGTAATTTAAAAGAAGTAACAAAATGTAAACCTGCTGAACTAAATTTAATTCAATCTGTCTGTTCCAATAACATTTTAAGGAGTACGAAAAAAATGACAGTTTCTGTTAAATCTCAAATCATAAAATTAACTTCAATCTCAGCTATCGTATTAGCAAGCTTAACGTTATCCCCTCTTGCTAATGCAGCATTTCCATTTTCAACATTAAAACAGGAAGTTCCTTCACTAGCACCTATGTTAGAAGAAGTAACACCTGCAGTAGTAACCATCGCCGTAGAAGGAAATAAAGAAGTAAAAGCGAGCATGGACCCGTTCCAATATTTTTTTGGTAACCGCCGCGGTGCGCCACAAACACAAGAGCGTCCTTTCAAAGGGATGGGTTCAGGCGTGATTATTGATAAAGACAAAGGTTATGTTGTTACTAATTACCATGTAATAAATGATGCTGATGAAATCATTGTTAAACTGAAGGACGGTCGTGAATTTGTCGCTAAAAAGTTAGGCGGTGATAAAGACAGTGATATCGCTGTGTTAAAAATTGATCCTGACAATCTGGCTGAAATAACCATCGCTAATTCGGATAAAGCCAAAGTCGGTGACTTTGTTGTTGCTATCGGTAATCCGTTTGGTTTAGGTCAAACCGTTACATCTGGGATAATAAGTGCTAAAGGCCGATCGGGATTAATGGGACCTAATCAAGGACTAGAAGATTTTATCCAAACTGATGCTGCGATAAATAGTGGAAATTCAGGTGGTGCCCTAGTAAACCTAAAAGGTGAGCTTGTTGGTATCAATACCGCGATAATAGCGCCAAGTGGCGGTAATGTAGGTATTGGCTTTGCAATACCATCTGTAATGATGAACAATCTTATGGAGCAAATCATTGAGTTTGGTGAAGTAAAACGTGGTGTACTAGGTATTTCAGGTTCCAATTTTGATGCTGAGATGGCCAAATCATTTGGAGTTGAAGTCGCGCAAGGGGCATTTGTAGCTGAAGTAGTTGCCGATTCGTCTGCCGATAAAGGTGGTCTAAAAATGGGTGATATCATCACTCATGTCGATGGTAATAAAATTAAATCTTTTGATGAGTTACGAAGTAAAGTTGCTTCTAAAGGGGCTGGTAAAAAAGTTGAACTAACCGCTATTCGTGATGGTGATGAAGTAAATCTTACTGTTACGTTAGGGTCAGCTGATAAACCGGCAATCACGGCCGAAAATATTCATCCATCTTTGAAAGGAGCAAAACTAGCTAATGGTAAAACTCAACGTGGTGAAGATGGAATTGAAGTTACTGAGTTAAATGAACGTTCACCTGCCGCTATGTTAGGCTTAGAAAAAGGCGATGTTATTGTAGCGGTTAATCGTACACGTTTAACAAGTGTTGCAGCTCTACGCGATATGTTATCTGAAGCCAAAGGTGTATTGGCATTAAATGTAGTAAGAGGAAACAGTTCTCTATATATATTAATAAGATAAATAGAAATTAAACTAATAAGAACCTACAATGACCTCATTGTAGGTTTTTTTATACCTAAATTTTATCGCCCCCTAATCGGTAAAGTAATTTCAACTAACTTCTGGATTTCATGTGAGTTTCAAAATCAGACATATTTTTAATGCTATCGCCTACGGGTTAGCCGTCGCTATGCTAGTCATCATTTTAACCCCATCTTTGCGTAATAACTTAGGGTTGAACAAGTTCACTGATAACGTTATTCGTCCAGACGCTATGTCTTTTGCTTTTGCCGTGCAACAAGCAGCGCCTTCGGTGGTTAATGTTTATTCAGTAACGCTTAGCAAAAATACATTGGGTGAACAGCAAAACTTAAATGACCTTGGTTCTGGTGTAATCATGACCAGCGAAGGTCATATTCTAACTAATTACCATGTGGTCGATAATGCTGAACTTATCATGGTTTTACTGCAGGATGGACGACAATTTAATGCCGAAGTAATAGGCTTAGATCAAGTCACTGACCTCGCATTACTAAAAATTGATGCCAACAATCTTCCTGCAATCCCCCAAGATCCAGATTTAGAAGCCCAAGTTGGTGACATTGTATTAGCTATTGGTAACCCATTAAATTTGGGACAAACTATCACGCAAGGCATTATTAGTGCGACTGGACAAAAAGGCTTATCGAGCAGCAAGTCCAGTCACAGTGATTTTATTCAAATGGATGCAGCTATCAATTTAGGCAACTCTGGAGGTGCGTTAGTCAATTCAAGAGGCATGTTGGTTGGTATTAATACCGCAAAAGCCCAACGAGGCATTCAAGGTATATTTTTCGCCATCCCTTATAAATTAGCCAAGCATATTACTGACCGTCTTTTAGCAGATGGCGAAGTCACACGTGGATATCTTGGTTTAGGCGGTACACCAATCAATCAAGCAGGCGTTTCAGTTAAAAGTTCAGTGGAATCTATTGCCGGTATTAAAATTACGGATGTCGATCCGTTTGGACCCGCATGGACAGGTGGATTACGTTCAGGTGATATTATGTTGGCTATAAATGGCAAACAACTTGTTAGCGTTCAAGAGCTGTTAAACATAATTGAAAGGACCACGCCAGGTGATTACCTGCAAATTAGCTTTTCCAGAAACCGAGTTATTATTAACAAAGACGTTCAGGTGGGTAAATTAGAAATCGGCAATTAAATTGCCGATTTTATTATAGGGGACAGATTAAACTACGAGAGTTTTAATCATCAACTCTTGTGATCTTCGCTCCGAGACCTACAAGTTTCTTTTCAATATTCTCGTATCCACGATCGATATGGAATACTTCATCTAGCTGAGTTACGCCTTTTGCGACAAGTCCAGCAATGACTAAACTCGCAGATGCTCTTAGGTCAGTAGAAACAACTTGAGCACCCATCAAATTACTCTTCTCTGGGCATATAGCAGTGTTACCCTCTAATTGTATATTAGCCCCCATTCGGCGAAGCTCTGGAACATGCATAAAACGGTTTTCAAAAATCGTTTCTGTAATAGTGCCTACCCCATTAGCCACAACATTCAACATAGTGAACTGAGCTTGCATGTCGGTAGGGAATCCAGGATGAGGTAAGGTTTTGATATTGACAGCTTTAAGCTCTCTTCCACGCATATCAATGTGTATTGAGTTGTCATCCCACTCAATTAGCGCATTAGCATCACGTAGTTTCTCAATTACTGGTTCAACTAGGTGATAGTCCGTGTTTAAACACGTTACTTCGCCCCCCGTCACCGCTGCAGCGACTAAAAAAGTGCCCGTTTCTATTCGGTCAGGCATTATTGCATGTTCACAACCATGCAATGTTTCAACACCTTCAATTTCAATGTTGTTACTACCTGCACCGGAAACTTTTGCGCCCATTTTATTTAAACAATTGGCTAAATCTACAATCTCAGGTTCACGTGCTGCGTTCTCAATAATGGTTGTACCTTCAGCTAATGCTGCAGCCATCATTAAATTTTCTGTCGCGCCAACACTTATGGTACTCATATAAATACGATTACCTTTTAATCGGCCTTCAACCTTAGCGTTTACATAACCAGCTTCAACGGTAATTTTAGCACCTAGTTTTTTTAACCCATCAATATGTAAATCAACAGGGCGTGCACCAATAGCGCAACCACCAGGCAGTGAAACTTCGGCATGACCAAAACGAGCCAATAAAGGCCCCAAAACTAGAATTGACGCTCTCATACGATTTACTAAATCATATGGTGCAACTGTAGAATTGATAGTACCTGCGTTTATCACTACTGTATTTTCAGTAGATGAAACCTGAGTACCAAATTGCTCTAAAAGCTGACAAGTAATACCAATATCCCGTAATTTAGGGACATTAGTATAAGTGCACTCTTCAGCCGTGAGAATTGAACTAATTAAGATAGGTAGCGCCGCATTTTTAGCGCCTGAAATAATGACCGAGCCAGATAAAGCTTGGCCACCTTCTATAAGCAATTTTTCCATAATCTCTTATTATTGGTTAGGAAAGAAGTTGTAGTTTTTTGTCACGAGCCCAAGCTTTTGGTGTATATGCTTTTACACTTACAGCATGCATACTGCCGTCAGCTATATAACCAGAAAGGGGTTTTAAAACTAATTGTTGCTGTTTTACGCGAGATAGGTCTTCAAAACAACCCCCAACAGCGGTTATTTGAAAATGAGAACCATCTGATTTAACCATGACTTCGTCAAGATTTAATTCAGCGGTTAGTTTTTCTTCAATTTCCCTTAATTCCATTGCTTACCCAAAATTTACTAATTACTATTCTTTTAAGGGTAATAATCCTAGCACATTGCTGATCTCTGCCAAAGCAATTAATTGAGCGGGGGGGTGAGTTAATACAACATTTAATTGAGCATTTTGATAATGCGCGACTAATTTAAGTATAAAAGCAACGCCAGCGGTATCCACTGACGTCACTTTGTTAAGATCAATTGTCACATCAGCAGTCATAGACTGAAAATTAAATAGTGCATCATCAACAAGGCTGAATCTGTCAATAGCTCCTACAATGTTGACTTTATTATTAGCAAATATTAATTTCATTGATGATTAACCAAGTGACTTTACTAAAATTGGTTTAGCTGATTTTTCTAACAACAATTGAGTAACTGACTCGATACCTTGTTGACGAATTAAACCTTGTAGCTCTTTAGTTTTACTACTTAATACACTAATACCTTCAGCAACCATATCGTAAGCGGCCCATTCACCTTCTTTATTCTTTCTTAAAATAAATTCGATTCTAATGTCCGGTTTACCTTCATCTAATACTCTTACTTTTACTTGAGCACGACGTTTACCATCAATATCCGTTGCAGGTTCAAACACAACTTGCTGATCTTTATATAGCGTTAAAATACCCGCATACGTTGCTATTAAATACTCTCTAAAAGCTTCATAAAACTCAGCTCTTTGAGCTTTAGTACTATTTTTATAATAAGGGCCTAATACTTTTGCGGCCGCAAATTTATAATTAATTGAAGGCGCTAACTCTTCAGCAACAACCACTCTAAGTTGCTCGGGATCTTGCTGTATGACACTTTGCTCACGTGCAATACGGTCAAATAACTCTTGAGCCACAACTTGAACAAGTTTAAATGGGTCTTCTTTAATAGTTTCAGCACTTGCGTTACTACTAAAAATCAATGTGGCTAATAATAATCCGATATTTAATATTTTAGTATTCATTCATTACCCTGACTAAATAAAAATTGACCAATTAATTCCTCTAATACTAAAGCGGACTTAGTATCTTCAATGAAATCGCCCTCACCTAGAATTCCAACCGTTTCATCAATGAAACCAGGTTCTAAACCTAAATATTGCTCACCAAGTAACCCTGAAGTTAATATAGATAAAGAACTCGTATCTGGAAAATTATTATATTTTGCATCAATGGCTAATTTGGCAACCGGTGCGTAATCTTCCGTATCCAATTTAATCTCTTCAACACGACCTATTACAACGCCACCAACCTTTATGGATGAGCGAACTTTTAATCCACCAATGTTTTGAAATTTTGCATATAAGTTATATGTTTCACCAGAGCCTGACATCCCTGAACTTGCCACATTTAGTGCTAAGAACATCAACGCCGCAATACCTAAAGCAACAAAGAACCCGACTAATAACTCAACTTTTTTTGATATCATTTTTTTCTCCTACCTATCCGCCAAACATAAGGGCGGTTAGTACAAAATCCAATCCTAAAACGGCTAACGATGATTGAACAACCGTTTGTGTTGTTGCCTGACTAATACCTTCTGAAGTTGGTATCGCGTCATACCCCCTAAAAATTGCAATCCAAGTAACAACGATTGCAAAAACAAAGCTTTTAATAATACCATTTAAGATATCACCTTCGAATTGAACGCTAGCCTGCATTATTGACCAAAAACTTCCATGGTCGACACCTAACCATTCAACACCGACTAAATGACCACCTAATAAACCAACTGAAGAAAATAAGATAGCTAAGATTGGCATACTAAACACACCGGCCCAAAACCTTGGTGCTACCACTCTTCGTAGTGGATCCACCGCCATCATTTCCAAACTTGTCAATTGTTCTGTTGCTTTCATCAAGCCGATTTCAGCGGTTAATGCCGAACCAGCTCTACCTGCGAATAATAATGCGGTGACAACTGGTCCTAATTCTCTTAATAAGGATAACGACACCATTTGACCTAAACTGTCTTCAGCGCCGTAATCTACTAATACAGTGTACCCTTGTAATGCCAGCACCATGCCAATAAACAACCCAGACACTACTATAATAACGAGTGAAAGAACCCCTATAACATAAACTTGTTGAACAAAAAGAGGAAAACCTTTTACAAGGTTTGGTTTGGCAACGATAGCCCCAATCAGCATAAAGGTTGCTCTACCAATTGCTGTAAAACGTTCTATGGTATTTCTACCTAAATTTTGAATCCAATCCATATTAACCCTGCATTAAATCTTGAGAAATTGATGGCGCAGGATAATGAAATGGTACGGGCCCATCTGCTAATCCTTTCAAAAATTGCTGTACTAAGGGTGATTCACTTGCAAGTAATTGTTCTTTTGTTCCATGACCAATTACCCTTTTATCTGCAATGATATACATATAATCAGCGATACCCATGACTTCTTTCACATCGTGAGATACTACAATGCTGGTTAAGTTCAATGACGTATTCAAATTTCTTATTAATCGAACTAACACGCCCATTGAAATAGGATCTTGTCCTACAAATGGTTCGTCATACATGATTAACTCAGGATCTAAAGCAATAGAACGAGCTAATGCGGCTCTTCTTGCCATACCACCAGATAATTCATTTGGCATGAGTTGATGTGCACCGCGCAAACCAACCGCTTCCAACTTCATCAAAACCATAGTTCTAATTATATCTTCTGGTAATTTAGTATGCTCTCTAATTGGAAATGCCACGTTATCAAATACATTCATTTCGGTAAAAAGCGCACCGCTTTGAAATAACATGCTCATTTTTTCACGGGCAGAGTACAAACCTTTGCGGCTTAATTGAGGAATGTTTTGTCCTGCAACTATTATATCGCCCGAATCAGGATAAAGCTGGCCGCCGATTAAACGTAACAAGGTCGTTTTACCTATGCCACTTGGGCCCATAATCGCGGTAATTTTGCCTTTTGGAAATACCATAGAAATGTCGTCATAAATCACACGTTCACCGCGAGAAAATGTGACATTCTTTAATTCTACATGTGGTGATTCAAAGTCAGTTTTATCTACATTCATAATAGTTTTATTATATTTCGACCAAATACCCTATGGCTAATGACTTCCGTAATAGTTCAACTATTGTATTGATTAACGTCGGGCATTACTACGACTAAAACGTTAAAAAGTGTAAACGAAAGCAGAATAATATATAAAATCTGTAAAGAATTGATTATATCTAACTATTTCTTTATTTATGTTTTGATTTATCAAACGAGTATCGCCACAATAACGCCATAATTTATTGATAAAGTGATCCCTGATACATGTTAAGTGCAATTATTATTTTAATCCTTTCTTTTGCGGCTTTAGTTTGGAGTGCTGATAAATTTGTCTACGGCGCGTCTGGGTTTGCCAAAAATCTTGGTATTTCACCAATGATAATAGGGTTAACAATTGTCGCCATGGGATCGTCAGCACCTGAAATTATGGTTTCAGCAAACGCTGCTTTAGCGGGGGCAACGGATACTTCAGTAGGTAATGCAATCGGCTCTAATATTACTAACATCCTACTTGTTTTAGGTATCACTACTTTAGTAAGACCTTTAATTGTTTCTTCCAGTACCTTGTATCGTGAAATGCCAATTTTATTAGGTTTCACATTAATTGCTTGGTGGATACTCCATGATAACTATTTATCTTTTAACGAAGGTATATTTTTAACAGCGAGTTTCTTTGGTTTTATTGGCTTTTTAATATTTTTAGCCAAATCTTCAAATGGCGAGCCCGATGCGTTATTAGCAGAATCACAAGAAGAGATCCCAAGTGATTTACCCACTCCTGTTGCACTGGGCTGGGTAATATTTGGCTTAATACTACTGCCATTGAGTTCACACTTTTTAGTAGAGTCAGCTGTCACGATAGCAACCTATTTTGGAATTAGTGAGTTAGTGATTGGGTTAACCATTATTGCATTGGGAACTAGTTTACCGGAATTAGCAGCCAGTGTATCTGGGGTGCTAAAGGGCGAAGACGATTTAGCTATAGGTAACGTTATTGGTTCAAACATATTTAATATACTAGCGGTATTGGGAGTTGGAGCACTGATTAATCCAAGTGCTATTGATCCACAAGCTGCAACTCGTGACACTATGGTTATGATTGGTGCTACGTTAGCGCTATTATTTATGGCTATGAGTTTCACTAAAACAAGACGGATTAACCGATTTGAAGGTGGTTTGTTAGTTGCTGGTTTTGTTGCTTATCAAATCATTCTGTTTATTTAGTTTTAATAAAGGTTACTAGTTAACTATGAGTCTTTCTCAATTTTCACAGTCTGCATTACAAGTCATTAATATTGAGTTACAAGCGATTGCAAATTTAACAAAGTCAATTGATCATCAATTTGAACAAAGTTGTGAAACCATATTAAATTGTAGTGGCAGAGTCATAGTGACAGGTATGGGGAAATCAGGACATGTTGCCAATAAAATTGCCGCAACATTAGCAAGTACAGGTACTCCTTCTTTTTTTGTTCATCCAGGTGAAGCTAGCCATGGTGATTTAGGCATGTTCACCAAAAGTGATATTGTCTTGGCATTGTCAAATAGCGGAGAAACCGCAGAGATCATAACCTTGCTTCCTGTTCTAAAACGATTAGGTTGCACGCTTATTGCCATGACGGGTAATGATAAATCTACCTTAGCCGTTAATAGTGACTTCCATTTAAATGCTGCTGTAACTGAAGAAGCATGTCCATTAGGGTTAGCTCCAACAGCTTCAACAACAGCTGCTTTAGTTTTGGGTGATGCTTTAGCCGTTACTTTGTTAGAGGCCAGAGGTTTCACCGCCGAAGACTTTGCTTTAAGTCACCCTGGAGGCTCTTTAGGTCGCAAACTGTTACTAACCACTAAAGATATTATGCATACTGGCAGTCGAATACCATTAGTCACTGAAGCGGCATCGTTAAAACAAGCTATATTAGAAATGTCGAAAAAAGGTTTGGGCATGACTGGAATAGTTAATGAACAGGGACAACTTAGTGGCATTTTTACTGACGGTGATTTACGCCGTTGCTTAGATCAAGATAAACCAATAAATGAAATTATGATCACTGACATGATGACGCGAAACTCTGTTACCGCTCAAGCAAATACATTAGCTGCGCAAACTCTAAATATCATGGAAGCTAAGAAAATTAATAGCTTGTTTGTATTAGATGATACAAATAAACCAATTGGCGCATTAAACATGCATGACTTATTAAGAGCAGGTGTCATTTAATGGAATTATATACTCAGTGGTATCAAGCTATCGCTCCGTCGGTTCAAGCAAAAGCAAAAGATATTAAATTGTTAATTTGTGATATTGATGGCGTATTTTCTGACGGTTCAGTTATTTTAGGCAATAGCGGTGAAGAAATGAAAGCCTTCAATACTAAAGATGGGTTTGGTATTAGAGCCTTAATGGCAGCTGGTGTCGAAGTTGCCGTCATAACGGGACGTAAATCGACTTTACTCGAAATTAGAATGAAAGGACTCGGTGTTAATCATATTTATCAAGGTATGGAAGACAAAGTTTTGGGTTACCGAGAGCTACTTAATAATCTTAACCTTACACACGAACAAGTTGCCTATATTGGTGATGACATTCCAGATGTCCCGGTAATGAAATTAGTCAATTTAGCGGTATCAGTTAATGACGGTCATCCATACGTAAAAAGTATTTCTGATATGGTTACAACCAATAATGGTGGTCGTGGTGCAGTTCGTGAATTAACTGACTTTTTAATTATGATGCAAAAAGGCGAAGAATATCTCACGACGCATTTTGAGGGAACGAGCGCTTAATGAATATTAGACTGATAATATTACTAAGCTTTTTAGTCGTCAGTTTTCTTTGGTGGTTGCCCACATTAGATAGCGAAGATACGGTAAATAGTGACACATTAAGTGACTTAATACCTGAATATACTGCAACCTTCCTACATCAAGAGTTGTTTGATAAAGACGGCAACATTGAACAACAAGTGTTTTCACAAAAGATGGAACATTACGCCGACTTGTCTCTAACTCACTTTAAAAAACCTGAATTTATCATTTATCAAGACAACAAACCTTTTTGGCGTTTATCGGCAAAAATCGGGAATATGCAAGATGGTTTATTACTATTAGAAGAGTCCGTGAGTATGTTACAAGTTTCTGATAATGAATTTGTAAATTCAATCACGACCGAATTTTTAGAAATTAATTTAAACACGAATATGGTCACCACTGACAATGACATTACGATTCAAGGTAAAAATGTTACGGTTCAAGGCAAAGGATTAACAGCGGATCTTGAACTCGGAACTCTCAGCTTGGTTAACCACGTTAAAACGATAATTAAAGGCTCATAGTTATGTATATAAATAAAATAATCACCGGCTTTTGCTCCATGTTACTTCTATTTTCTAGCATAGTGTCGGCATCAGAAGACTTAATTATTGATGCTGATAATCAAGATTTAGATTACAAAAACAATACCCTCTACTTCTCAGGTAATGTGGTTGTTAAACAAGGTAGTGTTACCATCAAAGCGGATGAGTTATTTGTTATCACAAAAGAAGGCAACAGCGATAAATTAATCGCGAAAGGCACGCCAGCAATATTTTCGCAAAAAGAACAAAATAACCAAGAGCTATCAGCCCAAGCATTAGAAATAACCTACTTAGTTGAAGCGCAAGTATTGCAACTGGCTGGCTCCGCTAAATTCCAACAAGGTGGATCTGTGGTTGAAAGTGCTAAAATTGAATTTGATCTCAAAGCACAGCGCGTTAAAGCGGAAGGCGATGAAAGCCAAAATGGTCGAGTGACAACTCGTTTAAAAACCAAAAAAGATTAATACCAACATCTACTAACTTAGAGAAATTTTATGTCCACTTTAGTCGCCACACATTTAGCTAAGTCATACAACAAACGTCAAGTTGTCAAAGATGTGAGTTTAACAGTACATGCTGGAGAGGTGGTTGGTTTATTGGGTCCAAATGGCGCTGGTAAAACAACCACTTTTTATATGATTGTAGGATTAGTGCCTAACGATAAAGGCAGCATCACATTAAATGATGTAGACCTAAGCCACGAACCTATGCACGTACGAGCTCGCCAAGGCATAGGGTATTTACCACAAGAAACATCTATCTTTCGAAAGTTATCTGTATCTCAAAACATCATGGCTGTGCTTGAAATGCGCAAAGATTTAAATGCCAATGAAAAAGCCGATAAGTTAGACGATCTGATCTCTGAATTTCATATTGAACATATCAGAGACAGCGATGGTATGGCCCTATCTGGTGGAGAACGCCGTCGAGTAGAAATCGCCAGAGCATTAGCTGCTGACCCGAAAATAATTTTATTAGATGAACCATTTGCTGGTGTAGATCCTATATCGGTTATAGATATTAAAAAGATAATTCAACAACTTACAGCCAAAGGTATTGGCGTTCTAATTACCGACCATAATGTGCGAGAAACACTTGATGTCTGCGAAAAAGCGTATATCGTAAGTCATGGAGAACTCATTGCGGAAGGAACTCCTGAACAAGTTTTAGCAAGTGAAATTGTAAAACAAGTATACCTAGGCGATCAGTTCAAGTTATAGTAACTATCACTTACGAGTAATCAGTTAAACGCGTTTAAGTAACGGAATTAAATGAGACCTACATTACAACTCAGAATGGGTCAGCAGTTAACAATGACCCCTCAACTGCAACAAGCTATTCGTTTATTGCAATTATCTTCATTGGAATTACAACAGGAAATTCAAGAAGCTCTTGATAGTAACCCGTTGTTAGATGGTGAAGACGAACAGCAATCACAAGATCTTGATGCAGAATATGATGGTGACCTTAAATCATTGCAGGAAGGTACATTAGACACGACTTCCGATGACGACAATGAGTGGTCTCAAGAAGAGATGAGTTCGAACGAAGCTTTGCAAAGTGAAACCATTTCTGAAGAACTCCCAATGGACTCAACGTGGGATGACTACATGAGTGCTGCTCCTGCGAGTTCAGGTCCCGCTTATGAAGGTGAAGACACCGTATACCAAGGTGAGACAACTGAAAATATTCAAGACCATTTATTGTGGCAATTAAATTTATCTCCATTTACCGACGAAGACTTAGCCATCGCAACCGCCATTATTGATGCGGTTGATGAAAAAGGGTTCTTAACTATCTCTACTGAGGATATTGTTGAAAGCATTGACAATGAAGACGTTGAAATAGAAGAAGTTGAAGCGGTACTTAAACGAATTCAGCATTTTGACCCTGTTGGCGTTGCAGCCCGTAATTTACAAGAGTGTTTGTCTATTCAATTAAAACGATTTTCTGACGACACGCCTTGGAAAAACGAAGCTATAGATGTCATCGACAACTACATTGATTTATTAGCCAATCGTGATTACCGCACTCTGTTACGTAAAGCCAAATTAAAAGAACCAGAATTAAAAGACATTCTGGAACTGATCCAACAACTAAATCCTAACCCTGCCAGTATCGTTATTAAAGACGAAATTGACTACGTGATCCCTGATGTAAGTGTGGTGAAGAAAAAAGGCCGTTGGATAGTTGAGCTAAATCCAAATTCTATGCCTAAACTTAAAATAAATGAACAATATGCATCGTTAAGTAAGACATCAAAAAATGCCAACGATACTCAATTTGTTCGTTCTCACTTACAAGAAGCTAAATGGTTTATTAAGAGTTTAGAAAGCAGAAATGACACATTATTAAAAGTATCTAATTGTATTGTTCAGCAGCAACAGGCGTTTTTTGAATATGGTCCTGAAGCAATGAAACCTATGGTACTCAATGATGTTGCCGAAATGGTCGATATGCACGAATCAACTATATCTAGGGTTACCACCCATAAATATATGCATACACCTAGAGGAATTTTTGAACTTAAATACTTCTTCTCAAGTCATGTTAGTACTGAGAATGGTGGTGAATGTTCATCTACTGCAATTAGAGCCCTCATTAGAAAGCTCGTTGCAGCAGAAAACCAAGCAAAACCGTTAAGTGATAGTAAGATTGCAGAAATTTTGGCTGACCAAGGTATCCAAGTCGCCAGAAGAACCATTGCAAAATACCGGGAATCGTTAAACATTCCCCCTTCAAACCAAAGAAAACGTTTGGTGTAAGCCAAGTAAAACTTAATACAGAAGGAATTTCTTATGCAAATAAACCTAACATGTCGTCATATTGACACTACTGAATCTTTAAAAGAATATGTCGATACAAAATTTGCCAAATTAGAGCGACATTTTGATCATATTAATAACGTCCATGTGATTTTAGACGTTGAGAAACTAGCACAGAAAGCAGAAGCAACCATGCACGTAAATGGTGGGGAGTTGTTCGCAACCTCTGAGCATACCGACATGTATGCGGCCATCGATTCATTAATCGATAAGCTTGACCGACAGGTCATTAAACACAAAGAAAAATTAACCAAACATTAATTTAATCATTATTCTGGAAATACCAAGGACGGTATTTCGTAACCTTACCTTTTGAGTACACTTCAAAAGTAAATGTAGTAAATGAACGTCAATGAACCTTAAGTTTCTTCTCCAACCAGAAAGTACAAAACGATTAACTAACTGTGCGAGTAAAAAGAAAGTGCTCGAACAAATCGCACTATTAGCCAGTGAACAACTCCCTGACCACTCATTTGATGACATATTAGAAAGTCTGATGAATAGAGAGAAGTTAGGCAGTACCGGAATAGGCAATGGAATTGCTATCCCTCATGGAAAACTAACTAACATAAAAAAAGCCGTAGCTGTTTTTCTGGTTAATCAAGATGCGATCAATTACGACGCCATTGATAAACGTCCCGTTGATATTTTTTGCGCCTTATTAGTTCCGGCAGATCAATGTGATACCCACTTGTCTACACTTGCATCTATTGCTAAGTTATTAGATAACAAAGAAACAGTTAAAAATTTACGCCGAGCTGAAACAGACCTCGACGTTTACAACATAGTTGAAGCAGCATAGATGCATATATTTATAGTCAGTGGTAGGTCAGGTTCAGGGAAGACAGTCGTTCTAAGGGTTTTAGAAGATCTTGGCTATTATTGTGTTGATAACCTACCTGTCAATTTATTACCCGCGTTATCTCATTCTCTTGAAAAAAATTACGACCAAGTTGCCGTAAGTATAGACGTGAGAAATTTACCCACCTCTGAACAAGAATTAATGGATAACCTTGATTTCTTACCAAAGGGCGTCAATGTCACCGTTTTATATATTGATGCTAGTGATGAGGTTTTGATCAGACGATACAGCGAGACCCGTCGTCTGCATCCCCTTTCAAGAGGCGAGTCGTCTTTACCAGAAGCGATTTCACAGGAACGTAAATTATTAGATGAATTAGCTAACCGTGCTGATTTATACATAGATACTTCTCAACTTAATGTACATCAATTAACTGAGATGGTACGAGAGAAGATATTAGGTAAGTCATCAAAAGAACTGGTATTAACCTTTGAATCATTTGGTTTTAAATACGGTGTGCCTAATGATATCGATTTTGTATTTGACGCTCGTTTTTTACCTAATCCTCATTGGGAGCCAGAATTAAGACCGCTTACGGGTTTAGATTTACCGGTTAGAGAGTTTCTTGCTGGCGAGCCTTTAGTGAATAAATTTGTTTTTCAAATTAATAATTTTATGTCCACTTGGTTACCACATTTAGAACGAAATAACCGTAGTTACCTGACTATTGCTATTGGTTGTACTGGTGGTAAACATAGATCCGTTTATATTGCAGAAACATTAGCTAGACAGTTTAAGTCCAGAGATAAAAACATCCGAGTCCGCCACCGTGAAATGGCCCGTTACGAAAGTGAAAAAGATGGAAAGTAGTCGCACCGTAAAAATAGAAAATAAATTAGGCTTGCATGCAAGAGCAGCAACTAAATTAGCTCAATTAGCTCAACAATTTGATGCTTCTGTCACCCTGACTCAGGCCGATAAAACGGCCAATGCTGATAGTGTTATGGCACTATTAATGTTGGCGAGTAATCAAGGCAAAGAGGTAACTATCTCTGCAACAGGAAATGATGCTGAAGAAGCCGTTAATATGATCTGCCAATTAATCAGTAATAAATTTGACGAAGACGAGTAACCTTCACTCCTATATTTTATTAACACAAAAATCAAAGAGTTACTGTTCAAGATAACGCTTGTGCGTTAAACTTTCTCTATATTCCTATTTTGTCTGAAAATATATAAATCAGACTCAAACAAGCATATTCACGATGGGGCTATGCCAGAGCTACTAGAACAAGAATATAACATTCCTATTGATGAACTTAATACCGCGCTTAACAGTGGTATGTTTGTCCACGTTCGAAATATGCTTGAGTCACTTCCGGCTTCCGATATTGCATTATTACTTCATTCTTCCCCACCTAAAGCTAGGACTGTTATTTGGCAACTTATCGACGCCAATATTCAAGGTGAAGTATTAGAAGAACTATCAGATGAAGTTCGTAATCCTATCTTAAAAAATATGAGTCCAGAAAAAGTAGCTGAAGCTGCCGGTAATTTGGACGATGATGACTTTGCCGACGTTTTACGCGGTATGCCAGATGCTGTGTTTAAGAAAGTACTAAAAAGCATGGATAAACAAGACCAAGCTCGTGCCAAACGAGTAATGGCCTATGGTGAAGAAACAGCTGGCGCTCTAATGAATACCGATACCATTACGGTAAGGCCTGACGTTAGTGTTGATGTCATATTACGCTACTTACGATTAAAAGAATCTCTTCCAGATACTACCGATTATCTTTATGTCGTTGATAAAGATGACACTTTCATTGGCGAAGTATCTTTATCTGCACTATTAACATCTACCACTAGCAAACTCATTTCTGAAGTTATGGAAACAGATTTTGAGGTGATCCCTGCAACCATGCATGACTCTGAGGTTGCTTCCCTGTTTGAACGTTATAACTGGATCTCAGCTCCAGTAATAGACGAAAATGGTATCCTGTTAGGCCGTATTACTATCGATGACGTGGTTGACGTTATTCGTGAAGATGCCGAACACTCAATGATGAGCATGGCAGGTTTGGATGACGAAGAAGATACCTTCGCACCTGCAATTCAAAGTACGCGCAAACGTTCAGTTTGGTTAGGTGTTAATTTATTTACAGCTTTGTTAGCTGCGTTTGTTTCAAGTTTATTTGAATCAACTTTAGATGAACTAGCTGTATTAGCCATATTAAATACCATAGTACCAAGTATGGGTGGTGTTGCTGGTAGCCAAACCTTAACTTTGGTCATTCGTGGCATGGCCGTTGGCCATGTAACCCAAGCAAACTCCCGTTGGCTGTTAGGTAAAGAACTTGCTATAGGATTTT
Organism: Psychrosphaera sp. F3M07; assembly: GCF_018860345.1. Classification (GTDB taxonomy): domain Bacteria; phylum Pseudomonadota; class Gammaproteobacteria; order Enterobacterales; family Alteromonadaceae; genus Psychrosphaera; species Psychrosphaera aquimarina. The sequence goes on from NZ_JAHKPJ010000025.1 coordinate 148,986, forward strand.
TCAACGGCCTTATCTGGTCAGTATTAATTGCCGGTGTTGTTGCCATCTGGAAACAAGACTTAATGTTAGGCGCTGTTATAGCCTTTGCTATGATGATGAATTTAGTTGCCGCAGGATTATCTGGTGTCTTAATTCCTCTAATGCTGAAAAAAATGAATATAGATCCTGCATTAGCTGGCAGCGTGATTTTAACCACGGTCACTGACATAGTTGGCATATTCGCATTTCTTGGAACGGCCACTTGGTTACTTATCTAACCCACCATAGCTATATTTTCGCCCTTATTTCCTAACTCTATAATCAAACTCAACACCGTTTACCTTAATCTCTTGGTATTCAAAGATTAAAGGTTATAATGCCAACAATATTTTTACCCTTGTTATTTATCAGGATCTTTTCATGTCTCAAATTGGTCAATCTTGCAACTTAGATGTCATCAAAGCCGTCGACTTTGGCTTTTATTTAGATGGTGGAGAGTTAGGTGAGATATTACTCCCTCGCAAACACGCACGCCCTGATTTAAAAGCAGGTGATGATGTAAATGTATTTTTATACTTAGATTCAGATGATCGCCCTATTGCCACTACACAAAGACCGAAAGCTAAAGTCGGTCAATTTGCTTATTTAAAAGTAAAAGAAGTGGGCCGTTTTGGTGCTTTTATGGACTGGGGATTAGATAAAGACTTACTAGTACCTTATGGCGAACAGCACAAACCACTTGAAGAAGGTTTATTTTATCTTGTTCGTGTTTATATTGACGATATGGATCAACGTATTACAGGCTCTACAAAAGTTGATCGTTTCTTAGTTGAAGATGGTACTGACCAGTTTGAACCTAACCAAGCGGTTGAATTAATCATTGCCAATACAACAGACTTAGGGTTTAAAGCCATTATTAATCATACTCATTGGGGAGTATTGTTCTCCGATGAAGTCCATCAAAGGTTGAGTTTTGGTCAAGACAAAAAAGGTTATATCAAACGTGTACGTCATGACGGAAAAATTGATTTAACCTTACACGGTGGTCAAAAAACCAGAGATAAATTTGCCAAAATCATTATTGAATTTTTAGAAAAAGAAAACGGGTTTGCTGCGGTTCACGATAAATCTGATCCCGCATTAATTTCTCAATTATTTGGTATGAGTAAAGCGGCATTTAAACGTGCAATTGGCGGATTATATAAAGATGGCACTATCTCTATTTCAAAATCTGGTATTCGTTTAATTGAAAACGAAGATAAATAACCAGAGTTAAAAATATGAGCGTTTTCATCTAAAAACGCTCATATGTTTTATTGCTACAATAGAATTTCTAAACCAAAAGGAATGATAATCACAGCCGCAATAAAATAGCCTGCCTTTTTAATATTAGGTGAGTAGCTGTGTTTTAATTGAACGCCAAATAACACTCGTAATAGCTCAACGCGCCTTATTATTTCAAAACTGGCAATACAAGCGGCAAAAGAAATTAACAACACTAATACCCCTTCCAAAGCTATTCCCAATGAAAACCTTGAAAGCTCAAACCCTACCGCAATTATAATAGTTTGATGCACAATGTAATATGGATAAACTGCATCAGATAAATAACTAAGCTGCTTTGAAGGTTTATTTAAATAACGACTTGCAAGTCCCATCACAGCCAAAACCCATAACACTCTATCTAAGCTATAAAGAAAATTACCCGCTACGAGTAACACTTTATTAGTATTTTCATCAGCTCCTAGCCAAACTAAATTATAAAAAGTGATCAAGGATAGATATAACACCAGAGATATTATTAATAGCTTTTTGTAGTGTTCCGTAACCCGTTGCCAAAAAACTGGATGCCAGCCAATCAAATAACCATATATCAAACAAATAAAGCCAAGTGCATTACGATGTTGGTCCGACTCCATACTGAGTTGAATAATAAAAATAGGCATAACTACCAGTAATATGGCGACAACGGCATTAAGGCTAAATAGTTTGTTCGTTAATTTTTCGATAAACCGACTGTTCAATAACGGTAACAAAGGCACTAAAAAAAGACTGTATTGCCACAATTCACGCAAATACCATAAATGATTAACATCAATGTGCGGCCAAATTCCAGGTTGATAATTAATGAATAACTCATGGTCATTTACAAAAAAAGCTTTATAGAACTGCCAATAGCTAAGGTTGAGATCACCGTTGAATGTCATTTCGTAATACAGTTGTGGAGGGATGATAACTAAAATGGCAAATAACAAAGGCAATAATAGCCTAATTGAGCGCAAGCCAATAAATTGCAACAGCGGAACTTTAACTAACACAAAGCGAATTGCAATACCCGAAATAAGCCACAAAACAGCCATTCGCCATGGGGACAATAACAACATGACATTGGCTAACCCCTCTGATAAATACTGACTTTTAATATGGTATCCCCAGTTAGCCACATACAACATACCTGTGTGATAAAAGATCAATAATCCAAAAACAATCACTCTTAACCAATCTAAATCGTAACGCCGATTTGGAATGTTAATTTGCTTAGGTATAAATAACGCCATAATTGGTAATGCTTTTTTCACAGTAACGCCTTCACTTCCTTTTAGTATTGATGGCAAGAGTGACAGAGGTTATGTGTTTTAAAACCTAAAAGTGCTTAATATACAATGAGTAGGGATAAGCGGTGGGATCCAGGGATAGTGGATAGTGGATAGTGGGATGTAATCATTGCAAAATACCTAGCTTCGTTCAACAATAGCCAACATGACAAAATTCCAACATTTTCAAAAGTATCAAGCTTGGTATGAAACCGCGATTGTTTCGGTTTATATCTTGCTCAATAATACAATTAACGCCACTTCCATGATCATGGAAGAAAGCCGTAATTCTGATACTTTACCTTTCTTAATCTGGCAGCCTTTTTTATTTGAATACTCCAGTGCGATAGGCTGGGTTTTGATGTTACCTGCTATAAGTTGGCTTTTAGACAAATCCCCACTGATGTCAGAAAAGTTTACACGTACTTTTTTTATCTATTTATCTGCCTCTGTTGTCTTTTCACTTTGCCACATAACAATCATGGTCTGGCTACGAAAATTGGTTTATTGGACTCAAAATTTGACCTACGAATTTGGTGATTTATTTTTTGAATTGATTTATGAATATCGAAAAGACCTCTGGTCATTTATGTTTTTTATTATGGCTATTTTAAGTTACCGTTTTATTTTCAGTCGGTTGCAGGGTGAGGCTAATAGCATAAACCTTGGTGAAGACAAACCTGTATCAAACAATATCGACCGCTTACTGGTAAAAAAATTAGGTAAAGAGTTTATTATTAAGGTGGAAGATATTGAGTGGTTTGAGTCTTCAGGGAATTATGTGAATTTGCATATTCAAGGGCGCGTTTATCCTATGCGTACGACCATGAACAACCTAATACAACAAATAGAAAATAAAGGCTTTTGTAGAATTCACCGCTGTTATGGTATTAACATGGATGCCGTTACTTCTATCACCCCTTTGAGTAGTGGCGATAGTGAAATAAAGCTAAATAACGGCAAGTTATTAAATTTATCCCGCCGATATAAAGAGGACTTCAAACTACAGCTTGATAAAATATAAATACCCGCCATTGGTATTGTCTAATCTTAACCACTTTTACTCTTATAGTATTGAAGTAATTACCAGAAGAAGATTGTTAATGGTTAAAACTGATTAACCATTACTACGATAAACCGTTTTAATTAAATGGTAACCAAATTGGGTTTTTATAGGTCCATGCACTTCTAAAATAGGTCTTCTGAACACTACATCATCGAATGCTTTTACCATATCACCTTTATTAAACTCACCAAGATCACCACCTTTTCTTTTTGATGGGCAGGTAGAATACTGTTTAGCTAACTTTTGAAAGTTATCACCTTTGTCTAATTTCTGTTTAATTTTTAATGCTTCTTCTTTGGTTTTAACCAAAATGTGATACGCCGATGCGCGTGCCATAACAACCTCTATTTAATTTAACCACTCTCAATACAATTATACCCTAATAATAAAACTATCGTTTTATTTCATACTTTTAATATTGATACTGAAAGTAAGTTATCTGTTTTTTATCTAATCTTATTGGTACAAAAACCTCATAGTAAGGTATGATTTTAAAAAATTTATCATCACCACTTCTAACGAAAATCATTGGTAGAAAGAACTAACTCAAAAAGAAGGAATTAACATTGAGCACGCTTTATGTGACGAACGACTGGGTATTTAACCTCTCTACTCTGACGATTTCTTTCACCCAAAGTGAACGCACAGTTACCTTAGACCCTAAACAAGCTAAAATTCTGTCCTATCTGATGAAACATGGCCAGGCTCCCGTGGCACGTGACAAATTATACTTTGAGATATACGGAAATGATCCAGCAAAATCAGATAGTACTATCAACCCTTATATATCCAAATTAAGACGACTTTTATCCCCCTCTCCTGATGCAAAAGAAAGCTACATAAAAACAATCCCTAAAGTTGGTTATCAATTTATAGTGCCATTTGTTATTGAACAACTGGAAATTGTGGAACCAACAAAAGTCGTAAGGCAAATTTCTGAAACGACACCATATTATCTGCAAACACCTCAACACAGCACGCAAAAACCGCCTGCGAGCTTTCAATACCAAAAAGTAATTTTTGCCTTTGTTGCCATATTAATTGTGATCTTAACCATTACTTTTGTTGTGACAAACCAGTTTACGAATACCACGCCTACTATGTTGAAAAGTACAAAGGTATTAGTTCATGATAAAGGCTCGGAAGGTGATTTTGACATCAGCTTTAATCAGCAGTTATTAATCTATGTGAATGAACAAAAAAGTGGCCTCAATACCATTCGGGTGAAAGATATGGATTCTGAGAAAATATCAGATTTGTATATGAGCCATGAAGGCAATATTTATTCCCCCGTTTTGTCCTCAGACCTAAGTAAAATCGTGTTTGCAAGTACCGAATCTGGGGTATGCACTATTTATAAAATGCAACTAACCGCAAACAATAGTGAATACGCTAGTGAAACACCAATCCCAATAGCCCCCTGCAGTGAAATAAATGCTTGGACAAAAATAGAATTTATTAACAATAACCAAGTTGCATTTATCTATTACAAAGACTATTCACAACCTGCAACGATCAAATTATTGGACTTGGAAAGTAAGAAATCGCATGTATTAATTTCCCCACCTCTTAATTCTTATGGAGACGTTGCCTTTAGTTATAATGCAAGATTAGACAAAATTGCATTTATCAGAAGTTTAGACAATAACAATAAATCGCTGTTCATTTACGATGTTAAAAGTACGGAGTTAAAAATGTTAACTTCATTGTCAGATTTCTCTTTTTACTTATCCTGGTTTAATAATAAAGAACTAGTCTTCATTAAAAATGATCAGGTCATACTGTTTAATACAAGCACGAAAAAAGAAACCATTATGTCAGTTCCAATCGCCAATCTTAAAAATATTGTTGTACGGAACGAAGATGTTTTTGGTAAAAAAGGAATTTGGAATCAGTGGGATATTTATCGTTTTGATATTAACACATTAACATTTACGCCTGAAATTGATTCCGATTATTCCGAATATTTACCATACCCTAAGTCTAAAGAACAAATGTATTATGCGGCTCATAAAGGTGGCAGTGTTCAAATTTGGTTAAAAAATAAAAATCAGCATCAGCAGATCACTCACTTCACTGACAAAAGAGCCATAAGCAGTTTTATAGTGACTGAAGAAAATATAGTTGTTTTAAATTCAAAAACCATATCCTTACTTAATCTGGAGGGTGAGATCCAATCTGAAATTAACAATGAATATAATCTCGACAGTGTTTTACAAATTAAAGACAACGTTATCTTTGCTATTGAACAAACATTAACAGGTACTTACCTTGTTAAATTTGAACTAGATACGCAAAAGCTGACTAAAATAAAGCAAGTTTTTAAAGCCGTATTTTCCGACGAGCTTTTTTATTACATCACAGCTGACAAACAACAGATAATCACCTTAGATAATAATGCTAACGACACTATTAACATATTTAACCTCCCTAAAAAGTTTCAGGATGGGTACTTATGGCACGTAATAAACAATAACTCTATCTTCGCTTCTGCTGATAATTGGACCATTATTGATATGACTACAGGTCAGAATAAATTTACAAATGACTTCCACTATCCTTTCGGTTACCTACATTGCAAAAATGTTGAAAACGCTTGTTTTTTTGTTGCCTTTTTACCCGGAAACACTGAAGTAATAAGGCTTAAATAAAAATATAAACGTAACACTTTTTTCAAAGTACTTATTGCTTAATTAGCCCCATACTCACTCCTACAAATTGCACAACAAACTGATTCATATTGAATAGGTGAATATTGCTTTTGGTAGGAGCTGTAATGAAAGTAATGACCGTCTTAACACTCTTGTTACTTTTATTTAGTTGGTCATCGCTTGCATATTTTGAGCGTTGTTTATTACCGCCCCAGCTGTGCGTAAACCCGCCCAATGAACCCACTACTCCACCAAAATATTTTGATCTTATTGAGCCAGAGTTAACACCATCAACGGCGTTAGCCATAGTCGAAAAAGATGATGATAAAAAAGCAAAGTCAAAAAAAACAGTGATACAAAAGAAAATCACCTTAAAAAAAGACCACTCCTAATTATGTGAATTGATTTGTTAAAGCTTTAAAACCTCCTTCTATTTGCTCCCAAGCATTACTCCCAAGGTAATTTTAGGAGGAGGTTTTCCTAACAAACGTAAACATCAGGAAATGAAAATGAACGATAAGCTAAAATCCATACTCATGTGTATACCTTCAATGTGTATTATTTTGGTATTTATTTATGCTGCGTTTTATATGCAATGAAATATCGTATTTTTAAAGTTATATATTCAAAAGCAAAAAAGGCGCTTATGCGCCTTTTTTAATATTAAAAAATTATACTATTTGTGTGTATTGACGTAGTCATCAAACATTAACTTACGAATAATTGGCACCGGTGCACTACCAAAACTTAAAAACTGATTATGGAAATCTTTTAAGTTAAATTTATCACCCGTCACCTTCTTTAATTCTTCTCTTAACTGATAGATTTCTGAGTAACCTGTAAAGTAACTTGTTAACTGAACTTGTGACAAGGTTGCTCTGCGCCATTTACCTGTAGCTTCAGATTTTTCTTGGAAAGCTTGGTTGATCATCATGTCTAGTGCTTCACTTTCAGTTAAGCCATTAACTTGAATACTGTAGTCCAAAATAGCATTCATGATCACACGTAAGTTCCACTTATAATACATTAACCAAAGTTCTGGCTCATTATCGCCATAACCTTCTTCAAGCATCATACGTTCTGTATAAACCGCCCAACCTTCGACCATGGCGCCATTTCCAAAGATAGATTTAACTAAGCTTTTCGATTTATTACTATGTACTAGTTGAGTGTAATGCCCAGGAACGGCCTCGTGGATGTTAAGCACTTGTAATAACCAATGATTGTATTCTCGTAAGTAACTCTCAGCTTCTTCATCATTAAAGTTATCCAGTGGTGTGACATTGTAATATGTATTAGCTTTTGCATCATAAGGCCCTGGAGCATTAATAGAAGCACCTGCAAAGCCTCGTTGATATTCAGGCGTTTCTCTAACCACTAATGGCTTGTCTTTATCCATGGTGATAAGATCATGTTTTGATACAAAAGCTTCTAGCTCAGGAATTTGTGCACGAATGCTATCCACAAAATCGTCTCTTTTAACGTGTTTAACCGATATATGATCAATAACGGCTTTAATCATCACTAATGGATCCTTGGGTTTAACAGTTCCTTCAAAATATTTAGGCCACAATTTATCCGCAATTTTTATCATCTCTTTATGCACACGATCTTTTTCACTTAAAGCTTTGTCATATAGCTCATTAGCGGCATAAGCCGAGAAAATATCAAACTTAAACTTTTGCTCATATAAGTCCTTGCCAATTCGAAAATCTTTAACGTTACTGCTGTTTTCTAATTCAATCACTTTGTTATCTAACCAGCTGATATAACCTTCAATAGCTGCAACGGCATCGGTTAAACGCTGGTTAAACACTTGTTTTTGAATCTCAGGCAATGAGGAGTTTTGTACTTTTTCAGAAATCGTTTTATTAAATAATCCTAACGTGCCCTTATTTTGTTGAGCAGCTAACTTGGTGTGCGTTAACGTTGGATTTATTAAATTTTGTTGTGCAGCCTGATAATACGCAGGCACATTTTTCATGCGCTCGATTATCGTACTGAGCCTTTCATTTAGTGGTTTATAATCTGTGTTAAGTATGACTCCAAAAACACCCGCTACATTGTAATTCGACGGGTCCCACTCTCCACTTTTTAATACCGTGCTGTACCAGATCCCTGACTCTATTTGATTTTTTAAAATATAATAATCACTGGCGTTGTTAGGGCTTAAGCCTTTAGGGTGAATAGCATTTAATTGCTCAAGTTGCTGTTGATAAAACGCTAATTCTTTTTCTGCGGTCTGTTCATTTGGAATCGGTAATAAAGTGTCATATTTATAAAACCCAACATAAACCGCATAACCTGGATTTAACTGCCAAAACTGGTCAATGAAAGACTCTGCAAACTTTGAAAAAGCGATATCTTGTGTGCTTTCAGTTTGGGGTTGGGTAATCTCAATTGAATTGTCCGGCGCCGTTCCTGGCTGACACGCCGTTAAGGTGCCTGCAACAAACACACTAGCAGCAACGGAACCAACAAGGGTTAATGTTTGTTTGATTTTAGTTTTAAACAGTGAATTATTAAACGACTTATAATAAGAAGTGGATGCCATGATATTCCCGTGTATTTATTGTTTTTTACTACTCTAATAATAAACAGAAGCGGTTACTAGTAAAAACGATGAATAGCTTTAATGGTAAGGCTGTTTGGTGCTGATTAATTCCAACATAATGGCTATGTATTTTGGTTAGTTAAATAAAAACTATCCGTTCATCTTTAGTTCAGCTAAATGCAATTTCACAGAAAGATAACTGAACTAAAAACTCGAAACAAAAACCTAATCACTTAGTGAAGTTTCAATTTAGTTCCCACCAAATTGCTCACCTTCCTGCTAAGTAATACTAGAATCCCTTTAAACCAGCCATGAACCGCAAACTGATGCATGTTGTACAAGGTGATATATACTAATCTAGCTAGCTTGCCTTCAATAAACATACTGCTATTAGACAGACTGCCCATTAACGATCCTACCGTGCTGTATTTGCTTAAATGGACTAATGAGCCGTAATCCTTGTAAGTATAAGTTTTTAGCGGCTTATCCTTAAATGTATTGATAAGGTTGGTTGCCACAAGTGATGCCATTTGGTGTGCGGATTGCGCTCTTGGTGGAACCCAAGTACCATCCTCTTGTTTAAACCCACAGCAATCGCCTAACACATAAATATCGCCATCTACTGTACTTTTTAACTCCGGCGTCACTAACACTTGCTGCGCACTATTAGTTTCAAATAAATTTAACTGCTGTAAAAAATCGGGGGCTTTAACCCCAGCGGCCCATACCATTAAATCTGCTTCTATTAATTTGTCATCGTTAGTGACAAATCCAGATTTTTCAGCTTTTGATACTCGAGTAGACTCTAATACTTGAATACCAAGTTTACGTAAAGCACCACGAGCAGAGTTAGCTATGCGTTCAGGTAAGGCTGGCAATATGCGTTCTCCAGCTTCGATTATCGATATGCTTAAACGTTCGGCTGACATGTTTGGCATCCCGTATGAACGAGCTAAATTAGCAATATGATGTAACTGTGCCGCCAACTCCGTTCCCGTTGCCCCACCACCAACAATAGCAACATTGAGTGTTTTCTGTGTATCATCAACTTGATTAAGTTTAAGCAGTTGATTGAGCAGTGCTTTATGAAATCTCTCAGCTTGAGCCAAAGAATCTAAAAAGTACGCGTATTCACTGATCCCTGGCGTATTAAAGTCATTACTTACACTGCCAATCGCTAATACTAAATAATCATATTTAATGTGACGTTCAGGTATAAGTAATTCCCCTTCACTGTCAAATACAGAATCCAACTTTATAGATTTATTAATTGGATCAATATGACTCATCGAGCCTAATTGGAATTTATATTTAAAACGCGCAGCATGGATTTGGTAATCAACACCGTCTGAATTTTTGTCGATAACCCCCGCGGCGACTTCATGTAACAATGGTTTCCAAACATGCGTAGTTTGGCGGTCTACTAACGTAATCTCCGCCATTCCTTTTTTACCTAAGGTTTTGCTTAAACGACTAACAAGCTCTAAGCCACCCGCACCTCCGCCTACAATGACAATTTTCTGCATGATATTTCCTAAAGTTTAAATAAAAGGAGGTTGCGCCTGCGGTGAGTAGGAGAAGAGAAGATGTGCTGTATGAAAAATAACGTTGAATCGAGAACACAATGACCGCAATTAAATTAAGCAATGAAATGATTATGACTTATTTAATTAAAATTAACTACCAGAGCCAAGCAGCTATCATCTTAGTTCTGTGTGGAAATATGTACAATATAAAACAGATTGATTGAACGGCGTTACCACCATTATTTACTATTGTTTTGTTTGTTTCTATCATTGAGAAATTCCCTTAAATCAGGCGTCGGTTGGCATCGTACCGTTCCACCAAATAAACCAGACATAACAACCACTGCAGTATTTAATGCATTATCACAGATGACTTTCGAAATTCGAGGTGCCCCCATTGTTCCTGTGTTATCTATGCTATTACCAAATTGCGGTACCGCTACTGCTTTATGTTTGGCCGCAACAATTGAGCTACTGCCGTTTGGAAAACGTTGATTCATCGATATCGAATCTTGCCATTTGGATAAATACTTTTTACTTGCCAAGTTTAACTCTGCAATATTTATAGGTGTTGCCGGTTCCGGTTCATTAACATCAGATTCTACTTGTTGATTATGATTGCTTTTCTCAAGGTCAGTCGTGGAATTCAATTTAGAAATTGACTCTTTTTCTGTTGCTGTGGATATCGTTTTTAGACTTTGTATTTTTATTTCTTCATTTTTTACTTTTTGAACTTCAGGAATTTGCAGCTTCATAAAATCAGGTTTACTAGACATCGTTTTATATACTAAACGAGCGTTGATGATAGGAGTATTAGTATGATTATTAGGATATTCCACACGTACTTTAATGATGTGATGAGAGGCCAAAAAAAACAGCGCCAAGTGGAACAAAATAGAGATTAATATAGGTTTAATATACCGACGGCTTGCTCTGGATTCCATTCTCATTCTATTAAGTTATATAAAACCTAATACTCATATTGGCTTAGTTATTGAGTTAGTTATTGAGTTAGTATTTTGATTAGCGTCTCCTTAGTTAATTAATAAGTTATTTTGGTAAAATCCAAAAAGCTGACTATTAAGCAAAGATTATCCGCTAAGTATAAGTAAGGCTATGAACAAAGCATAAAGTTCAAACATAGTAGTTTTCAATTTAATCTTCATTAAATTAAAGTAACTCACTTATCTATAAGCAAAAAAAAGCCCTTTTATTGTTGAAAAAAAGGGCTTGGTATTAATATTTAATTCTTTGCTTAAACTAGCCAAATATCTTTTTAAGTTTTTCTTTGGCTTTACGTTCTAACTCTTTTCGTTTTTCTTCCGCCTCAGCTTTTGCCTTAGCCTCTGCTTTGGCTTTTTCAGCTTCAAGCTTGGCTTTAGCTCTTTCTTCTTCTGCATTTAATTTCGCTTTTTCAGCTTCAAGTTTTTCTTTAGCTCTTTGTTCTTCTGCTTCAGCTTTAGCCCTTAATTCTGCTTCTTTCGCCGCCGCTTCAGCTTTTAATTGATCTTCATAACTTGAAAGCTTAGCTTTACCTAATTTTTCTAATGCTTTGCCTTTATCTTTTAAGCTGCCTTCCGTTAAATTAAGCGCTTTTAGTTGCTCAGTATATTTTCCGCCATAAGATAAAAGTTTATCGTTTAACTTTTCTTTAAGTTTGTTCTCAAGTTCAGCTTGTTTTTCATCTAAACGCTGATCAAACGCAACTTTCAACTGATTATCTAAGTCACTTTTTAATGAAACACTTGGACTAGTTACCGCACCTTCTGCTGACATTGAAACCGTGAATTGCTCTACACTTTTAAGTGCCGCAACCATTTCTTTAGCAAACGTATTTGTTTTTTTACTACCAAACTTGGTTTGGTTGAAAAGGCCTTTACCCACTAAATTCATTTGTTCATCAACAAAAACAACCTTTCCTTGAACATTCGTATTACTCGAAAGCAGTGTTAACCCAGCTACTCCTAGTTTTAAATTATTCAATTGCCACTGTTTTAAATCCAAACTAAACGAATCTGAGCCTGTTGAGGTTCGGTGATCTAATACCCCCGTAATAGCTAAGCTAGATATATCTTTAAGGTTTTGTCCTGTAACCCATAACTTAATCGGAGCATTAATGACATCTTGTTGCTGAGTGATATCTTGCACCTTTACAATAACCTGACCCAATGACCCTGAATCTTGTGGGAATTCAGGTAGAGTCAAACTAAAACTTAACGTTTTTATCCAGAAATCAGGCAATGGGTTATCCGACTTAAAGTGCACCAAACGACCGTTTAAACGTTGGTCCAATAACGCTTGTTTTTCAGCTTTAGCTTCATCATCGACTAATAAAGGTCTTAACTTTTCATAATAACTTAAAGCCGTTTCTGCATATCCACCAGCGTCTTCTCCAAACAGTAACGCGGCTAAGTTACTTGCCCCAACGCCATCTAAGGTATACTTACCCTTTAAGTTAGTTAAGTCTTGTTTTGGCGCATCTTTAAGTTGAGACCACTTTTGTTCTAAATCAGCTTTACCATTCTTAACAGCCATTTTGGCGTCTGCAATGGCCTGCTTGTCCTTTTTAAATTGAGCTTTTAACGCATCGAATTCTTTTTTCCGTTGTTTAAAGTCGTCCACACTTTTGAATTTACCTTTTAATATACGATTTAAATCTGCTTCATAATTTTTAAGGCCTTGTTCGTTGGGTAAGCTAGATATCGCATCATCAATGGCTTTTTTATGTAGCTTGTAGGCACCTTCAAATGCTTCACCGTGTACACTGGTTAATAACGTCTCACGATTAAGGATCTCGTCGGCTGAAGGGAGAACTTGACTATCAGCGGTTGAGTCAGATTCGGTCACATTTTCAGTCGCGCTGTCCTCGTCTAATTTATCTTTTTCAACTTCCACTTGCTGTTCATTTGAATCAAAGCTTAATGCACCAGAGTATTGCCTTGTTGTTCCTATCCCAACACCAGACAACTTAACATCAGGAATGATGATATGACCCAATAATAACGGGAAAGGCTCTAAGGTAGCCACCGCAGTGTCGAAGCTGACCAAGTTTTCCATTGGTGCATCTTTATCAGCAACTTGCACTCCTGTGATGGTCAACGACAATGGACTAAAACCTAAACTTATCTCTTCAACATTAACCTGAGCACCAACCGCTTCACTGCCATACTTTTCAACCGCCATTTTCATTAACGGTCCTATTGCTAACAACCATAACGCAGCAATAAGTCCAACAACAACGACAAAACCAGCTAACCCTGACCATCGAATCCATTTCATCATGATAGCTCTCCCAGTTTTTCGTAGGCTTTATAAAATTTACTCGCTTTAATCATTTTACTGATCTGCAACTTCTCGAACCACTTCATTAAACGCTCACGGTAAACACTTATGATTATTCTGCTTACGATTACCATAGGGATAAATAACACGGATGCGGTAACTACGCTGCCTAATAATAATGTGTGGTTAAATTTGAAAGCTCGCCAAACATCGCTTTGATATAAACCGGTCCATAAAGATGTTAGATCTGGATTGTTAAGCAGTGACTCACCAACTGATATCATTAAAGGGTCGACAATAAATGCAATTAACGTGAAGACCGCACTACCTAAAAAGAATGCGCCAAGGTTTACTCGGATAACACATACTAAAAATAAAATAATGAGATTATGTAAACTAAAAAATGGGGTTAAACCAACAAAAAGTGCAAATGCAAAGCCAAGCGAAATTTGCCCAGGAGATGCATCACCATTAAGCAGCTTGAGAAACTTGGCCAGTAAATTGAACATGAAAACATCCTTACCTTTATTAGTTAAATAGCGTGTAGAGCATTATTGATTGATTCCAATCGTGATGAAAAGACTTACTGCAACTGATTAAATATCAAAGATATATGTAGATCAACTACTCAAATTATTATGTTTATTGTAAACGGACTTTGAATAAAAAGATCAAACATTTACTTTATATTTAAGATCATTCACTTCATCACCGGTCATGCCTCGAAATCCCCATTGGTGCGGCGCTTGTTCTTTTATCGTGATCTCTATATCAACAGGTGAAATGGATAACTCTCGCTCAATATCGATAAAAAGAGCGTTAATTAATTGTTTCTGAGTTTCAACTTTGCGCCCCGTCATCATGTTAATTTCGATGACAGTATAGGCATCACTACGGCCACTAGGATAATAAAAGTCGTCACATTCCATAGGTATAAAACGTTGTGCTCTTTTATCTTCCGGCATACCTAACACCTTTGACATACATTGATGGATAACGTCTGAAAGTTGTGCTTTTATTGGGTTTAATTTTTCTTTAATTCCATAAATAACAATCATAGTAATTCCTTTTAATTAAACAGCAAAATCAGCTGATAGAAACCTTATCTGATTAAGACATTTCGGTAAGCAGTTGCTCACACCAATCCGCGATGCGTTTTTCAGTTAAGTCATATTGGCCTTCATCATCTAAAGCCAGTCCAACAAAATGAGATTTATCTGCAGTTAATGCTTTGGATGCAATAAACTCATAATCATCCCCATTTGGCCAATATCCAATTGGGCTCGCCCCTTGATTGATACATACATCATGCAACATACCTAATGCATCTTGAAACCACTCAGCATAACCTTCTTGGTCACCAAGCCCAAACAAAGCTATGGTTTTACCATTTAAGTTTAAGTTTTCAACATCGGCCCACTGGCTTTCCCAATCTTCCTGCAGTTCACCAAAGTCCCAAGTAGAAATCCCAAAGATTAAATAATCAAACCCTTGACTTGCATCCACTGCGTTCTCTAATGGCGTATCTTTAATGTTAAAAATTTCCACCACAGGGACATCAAATAATTCATTTAATTTAGTTTGGATTTTTTCAGACGCAATTTCGGTATAACAGGTGGTCGAACCGTAAAACAAGCCAATTTTCATATCATACTCATTGGAAAAGAAATTAGGGTAAAGTAATAACAAAAGTTATTACTAGGAAAACGGCGGCAAGTTTAGCAAAATGCTAATTACAAAACACGCCTAGGGATCATTAAATTTAGTGTTAAATTTACAGCAACAAAACGATGTTAACATTACCCTCTTTTTAGAGCACCTTTGGTTAGAAAAGGGATTGAGTGATAATACGTTAGCTGCTTATAAAAACGATCTAAACCAATTTAATCTTTACCTCGTTGAACAAAACTTATCATTAGCTAATTGTGAAGAAAGTGCCATTGAAGGTTTTGTTGCCCAGCGAATCGACAAAGGGGTTAAACACAGGTCTAACGCCCGCGCGTTAAGTGCTATCAAACGTTTATTCAAATATTTAATCGTACTCAAGGTCAGAGAGGATAACCCCACAGCGTTAACCAAAGCACCCAAGCTTGGTAAAAGCATTCCCAAAGTATTGTCTGAGCAAGACGTGACAGCATTGCTAACCTGTCAGAATTTAGAAATACCAATCGAATTTAGAGACAAAGCTATGCTGGAACTACTCTACGCTACAGGTTTGCGAGTAACCGAATTAATCAGTTTACGCCTTGACAATATAAGTCTGACTCAAAATATTGTTCGCGTTGTGGGCAAAGGCCAAAAAGAACGTTTAGTACCCATGGGAGAAATAGCCGCAGATTGGTTACAAAAATACATTAGTTATGAAAGACCACAATTATTAACAAACGACTCTGATGTATTATTTCCATCAAGGCGTGGCAACATGATGACCAGACAAGCTTTTTGGCATCGTATAAAATTTTATGCATTAATGTCTGGGATTAAAGTACATTTGTCCCCACATACATTACGTCATGCTTTTGCGACGCACTTACTCAATCACGGCGCTGATTTGCGAGTAGTTCAAATGTTATTAGGCCATAGTGACCTTTCAACGACACAAATTTATACTCATGTCGCTAAAGAAAGGTTAAAATCTTTACACTTAGAGCATCATCCCAGAGGGTAAGTCCTTTCATAATTGTGATTAATGTGGACAATATGAAACTTAAATTGATCATTTACGGTCTACCTCTACTGAATCATATTTTTAAACGGATTAACGTTAACTTATTTACCTTTAATGCGGTGAAGTAAACAACAGGAACAACTATGTATCTTATGAAAAAATTAATTACCTTTTTGTCTGCAGCGAGTATTTTATTAGCTTCAAGCTCTGCATTTTCGGCTGCGGATAGTAATGCTGCTATCAAAAGTAAACTACTTAACCTTGGTCTAGAAGCAAGTAAGATTATCGACTCACCTATGCCAGGCCTAAAAGAAGTCACGACTAACCGCGGTATTTTTTATACGTCAGCGGACGGCCAATTTTTTATCGCCGGCCGTTTGTTCGATATTAATAACGGCATGAAAAACTTAACTGAAAACGCAATGAATGAATTACGCATTAATGGCGTTGAAAGTTTTAAAGATTCTATGATTGTTTACCCTGCAAAAAATGAAAAATATAAAATTACTGTTTTTACTGATACGACATGTGGTTATTGTCGTAAGTTGCATGGTCAAATGAGTGAATACAATGACTTAGGTATTACAGTACAGTATTTAGCGTTTCCTCGAGGTGGTTTAAATAGTCGTTCCTTTTATGACATCCAATCTGTTTGGTGTGCTGATGATCAACAAAAAGCGATGACGGCATCAAAAAATGGTGAAAGCGTTAAACCTGCTAATTGCAGTGCTCCAATTTCGGCACATTACGAATTAGGCCAAGCAGCCGGAGTAAATGGCACCCCTGCAATTGTTCTTGATGATGGCACTATGATCCCAGGTTATAAACCACCAAGTGATTTAATCCAATTGTTAGCGCAGTAAATTTCGATTCGTTCCATAAGATTTGAGCCGTAACTAAATACCTAAGTTACGGCATTATTTTTAGCTTTTTTAGTAAAGCGTCTAATTTTAACTTTTGTACTAACTTTTAAAGTTAACTTTCTACAACAATATCCGTGATATAAGTCCTTCTATGCTGAATATTAAACGCCGCAATACTGACACTGACTTATCTGGCCTTGCCGGATTCCACCCTATCATTCAAAAAGTCTATGCAGGGCGAGGTATTACACATTCAGAACAAATTAAACGTTCCGCAGCTGAGTTATTACCTGTATTCACTATGAAAGGTATTGACCAAGCGGCTGCATTATTAACCGATGCGTTAAACCAACAGTTGCGCATTATTATTGTTGGTGACTTTGATGCGGACGGTGCCACTAGTACCGCATTAATGGTATTGGGGTTAACAAAATTAGGTTTCAAAAATGTAACATTTAAAGTACCAAACCGCTTTGAATATGGTTATGGCCTAAGTCCTCAATTAAGCCAAGAGATCATTAACCAAGGTACAGACCTTATCATTACAGTAGATAACGGCATATCTTGTATGGAAGGTGTTGCGTTAGCTAAAAACGCGGGCATTAAAGTGATAGTAACGGACCATCATTTACCAGGTAAAGCGTTACCTAATGCCGATGCCATTATTAACCCTAACCAACCTGAGTGTGAATTTGCCAGCAAAAACTTGGCTGGGGTTGGTGTGGCATTTTATTTATTGTTAGGTTTACGTTCTCATCTTAGAACCATCAATTGGTTTCAACAAAACAATGTGCCAGAACCGAACTTAGCTGAGCTGTTAGATTTAGTAGCACTGGGAACCGTTGCCGACGTAGTTCCGCTAGACAGTAATAATCGTATCTTGGTTCATCAAGGTCTGGCTCGGATTAAAAAGGGGGTTTGTCGTCCCGGCATCAAAGCCATCATGCAACTCAGTAATAAAGATGCCAGTAAAGCCAAAGCATCTGATTTTGGTTTTGTCATTGGCCCTAGATTAAATGCTGCAGGCCGTTTAGATGATATGGCGTTTGGTATTCGTTGTTTGTTAACGGAAAACATGGGCGCAGCCTTAAATATGGCTGAAGACTTGAACTCATTAAACAACGAAAGAAAAGAAATTGAACAAGGCATGCGTATTGAAGCAGAAGCGGCTGTTAATACCATTTCAATTACTAGCGGTAACTTGCCTCACGGTATCTGTGTTTATGAAGAAAACTGGCATCAAGGTGTTATCGGCATCGTCGCTGGTCGCGTCAAAGATAAGTTCTACCGCCCTACTATTGCTTTTGCACAAGGTGACTTTGATGCAAATGGTGAGTATGAATTAAAAGGCTCAGCCCGTTCTATTCAAGGTGTACATATCCGTGATGTATTAGATCAAGTATCGACTCAAAACCCAGGCTTAATCCTAAAGTTTGGTGGGCATGCTATGGCGGCAGGTTTATCAATAAAACAGTCCAACTTAAACAAATTTAAACACGCATTTGACCTTGTTGTGTTATCACACCTAAGTGAAGAAGTGTTAACTCAAGTCACCCTAACGGATGGCTCATTACCGAGTGAATGTTTAACTAAGGAATTTTGCCAGCAATTAGACTTAGCAGGCCCTTGGGGACAGACTTTTGCCGAACCTACTTTTGATGACAAATTTGAAATTATTAACCAACGTTTAGTTGGTGGAAAACACCTTAAGTTAGTATTAACTAACAATGATGGGTTAGTATTTGATGCGATACATTTTAATTCAGACCTAAACGTTTGGCCTAACCCCAATATAAAATACGCCCATTTGGTGTATCAGCTCGATATCAATGAGTTTAGAGGTGAATCCAATTTACAGTTAATGATCCGAGAAATAGAGCCAGTTTAATCTCTGGCTCTAAACATGTTTTCATTTATTAGCGGTTATTTAAGACTTCAATATGGTGGTCGCCAGTTCAGAGCCCGGCAAACCAGAACTGGCTATGGCGAGAATGATACCAACAAACACCACGACGGTTATCAGATACCATACTAGAGAAAATACCGAACTATACCTGTCCATGCCTTCAATGGTTTGAGTCTTAAATTCTTTATAACTAAACAGCAAATCAATCACACCTAACACAATAAAGAAGCTGATCAGGCTTAATCCAAACGTCATTGATAAGGCAAACACTGCTGCAGACATTACCAATAAACCAATATACTGCCATTTAGAACGGCCTGAGAATACGATTGACTTAACTACTTGTCCGCCATCTAATGGCATGACAGGCAATAAGTTAAATATATTAACAAGCGCACTGACTGATGCTAATAAGCCAATCCAATGCGACTGAGTGGCCAAAAAGATAAGATAAAAAACAACACTCATGGCCAAACCAAAGGTGGGTCCCATCATGGCAATAAATACTTGCTGCCAATGTGTTTTGGCTTTGTCACCTACGGCCACACCTCCAACAAATGGAATAAGGTAAAAACCTTTGGTTTTCATGCCCATTTTTTTCATAGCCCAAACATGACCATATTCATGGAACATGATCACCGCAATCAACACCAATGCAAATTGCCAACTAAAAATAATGCTCCAGCCCGCCAAAGCTGAACCGGCCAACAGTACTTTCACTGCCTTAGCGCTTTTCATTAATTTAAACCCAATCGCAAAGGCGCCAATTAAATGAGAAGGCTTTTTATCTATTTTATTGTCAACGTTTTTAAAGGCTTTATCCATCACCTCTTTAGTCGTTGTTTCTCCACTGTAGAGAACTTCGGCATTACGAAGTAGCTGGTACTCCCCCTTGCCGCTAGTAATACCTAGTTGATACGTTAACAACAGATCCCCTAAAGCTGCATGATGTATTTGATATTCACTGGATGTTTTAAAGTTACGTTTCTCTTCAATTAACTCGTCATTGATAGTTAATTGTTCTTTGCCTGTAATGCTCGACCCCGATAACTTAAATTGATAACCCTGATACTCAAATTCAAATAAAACCACTGTCTTTCCTTTTATGACCTTTGCAGTCAATTTCCAAATTATTTACTTAGCCAATTATTTAACTAGCAAACCTGTTTGCAATGCATTTTTATAAGCGTTAATCGCTGGTAAAAGCCCCATAATTAAACTCACCACCAGTACACTTGCGACAATAGAATAAACATCGTCTCCCCAGAATTTCACATCAATGAAAATTCCATAATGAGCGGATAAGATTGGGGCTGCAACTATGCTAACTCCCCAGACCATCACTAAAGCTAGTAATAAACTGATCAAGGTTAATACTAAAACTTCTAATTCTATTAGACAGAATACAAACCATGGACTTGCCCCTAACGCTCTTAAAATAGATATCTCGCGGCTACGCTCACGCATGGAGGCCAATAACATAGTGCTCATGCCCAATAAAGTAGCCAACAAAACAAGGACCGATATAAGCAATAATACTTTTTCCATACTTGCCATCATTTGCCATAACTCTGTTAAAGCAACGCCAGGTATAATCGCCATTAATGGCTCTTGTTTGTATTCATTAACAAACTTCTGCATAAATAGGGTTGCGAATTTAGCTTTGACACCAACTAATACCGCACTGACTTTTTCAACATCTTCATGGGCATGATGTTCATGTTCTAAATGTGTATCACCCGATTCAATGGCATGCTCTTTATCGTGCATCACTTCAAGACCCGATAAACTAATGTGCAAAGTTTGATCTATAGGCGTTCCGGTAAATTCTAAAATGCCAGACACTGTAAATTTCACATGATCATGATGACTAAAACTGGTGACACCAACACCATGAGACAAGACCAACTCTTGTCCTAACGTATATCCTAGCTTTTCTGCAATGCCTGCACCCAATACAACTTGTGCGCTATCAAACGCGTCGGCAACAAAAGCTTGGCCTTGTGCCATTTTTAAAGACTGCTTATTACCGTATTTAAATACATCAAAATATTGAGTGGTGGTGCCTAAAACTGGGTAACCTTTGTGTGAATCTCCCAAAGATATAGGTATCGCCCAGCTGACATGTTTTTGATGTTTAATAGCTTGGTAAGACGGCCAACTGACCGAATTACTGACGTAGCCAATTCTGAATACTGAGGCTAATAACAAATTCAGCTGGCCGGTTCTAGCGCCAACAATTAAGTCCACTCCTGAAACGGTTCTGCCAAAACTGGTTTTGGCTTGGCTCGTTATTTGTTTCACCGCTAACAATACAAACAAACTTGTGGCCACCGATAAGATAGTTAACCAAGCAGTGACTCGTCGGCTTATTAAACTGTTAATCGCAATTTTAATAAACATCGCCTTGCTCCTTTTGAACTTGAACTGCGGCTTGGTTTAACTCTGACATGGTGACTTCTGAGTCAAAGTAACTTACTAACGAAGTATCATGGCTGACAAACAGCAAAGTACAGTTGGTGTTATTCACTAATTCAAATAACAATTGTAAAAATGCGGACTTGCTTTGCGCATCCAATGCCGAGGTCGGTTCATCAGCAATTAGTATTTCGGGTTCATTAATCATGGCTCTTATAATTGCCACTCGTTGCTGTTGACCTACGCTAAGTTCACTGGCTTGTTTGGATAAAATAGAAAGCGGTAAATTTAATTGTTCTGTTAATGATTCAATTTTATTTTGAATATTTAATTGTTCTTTTTTAGTAGCGAAATATACCGCTAGTAAAATATTATCCTTCACCGTTAAATAGGGTATGAGGTTTAATTGTTGAAAAATAACACCTACTTTTTGCGCTCTAAATTTATCTAATTCTCGCCCTGACATGTTAGTTAAGCTCTGCCCAAGCATTAATAACTCTCCAGAGTCTGGACTATTAATACCTGAGAGTAGATTTAATAACGTTGATTTTCCTGAGCCTGATGCGCCTGAAATAAACATATGCTGACGCCGAGAAACTTGCCATTGGGGAATATCTAAGACTAAGTTTTGACCATTATCATAGCTGAATTTAATATTAGAAAACTGAATTATTGGATCTGACAACGTTTGTTCGGACAAAGGAACCTCGAAAGATTTTTTCCCCTTGATAATTTCTATTGAAACTAACAATAAGAGATAAAAGAATTAGACAAAATGACAATAAAAACAAGTGACTAATTTACAATGTTTTAAAGCAAAACGCATTATCTTATGGTTAAATAACCCCAGTGGAAATTCGACTCTTTATCAAAAGGAATGGTCAGTGTTAGATATATATGTTGGGAAAAAAGCCAAGACTATTATTGAACAGCAAGGTTTAAACCAACAAGCCTTTTCTATGTTTTTAGGTGCCAGTGGTGGCCCTAAATGGTTTACTTTATTTGGCTTAGACAAGTATATATTTGGTGACTTTTTTAAAGACAGAAATCAACCTTTAGAAATGGTTGGCTCTTCTGCCGGTGCATTTCGTATTGCCTGCTTTACACAAGATGATCCTGTTGAAGCCATTTCAAAACTCGCTTATCAATATTCAGAAACTGATTTTACTGCGGATGTGACACCACAAGATTTAACCAATATGGCTGAAGATATGTTGCAACATGTATTCACCGAGCAGGGAATTTCTAATATTGTGAATAACCCCATATTTAAAGCCAATTTTATTGTGGCAAAAACAAATGGGTGTGTCGCATTTGAGAATAAGTTAGTGCAAGGTTTTGGCTTGTTAAAGTCCTTTGTTCTTAACAAAATAGACCGTAAACACTTAAATATTCAATATCAACGATTCGTTTTTCGTCATCAAGATTCAATATTAGAGATCAAAGACCCCTATCAAATTGATACTCAATATGTGAGTTTAACCGAACAGAACGTTAAAAAATCCTTATTAGCATCTGGTTCAATCCCCTTGGTTATGGGCGGTATAAAAGATATACCGGGTGCCCCGGAAGGTATGTATCGGGATGGCGGTGTTATCGATTACCATTTTGATATTAGCTTTAATAAGGGTGGGCTTATTTTATATCCTCACTTTAATAAAGATCCTAAAGCGGGTTGGTTTGATAAAAATTTACCCCGTAAGGTCAATGCCGACAATTATGATAGAACAGTGATGTTAGTACCGTCCGATCAATTCATCTATAAATTGCCTTACGGAAAAATTCCCGATAGAACTGACTTTGAAACCATGGATGCTAAAAAGCGTATCAAGTATTGGCATACCGTATTCGATGAAACTCAAAAGTTAGCAGATGAGTTTAAACGCGTTGTCGAACAACAAGATTTATCCGTGCTAAAACCTTTACCTTTTTAACGTTCATTTACCCACAAACTTGGAGTTAACAAGATGAAAGAGTGCAATCAATGTGGGAAATGTTGTGTTAAATATGGGCATAATGGTTTGTCCGTTACGGATGAAGAAATTGAAATGTGGGAGTTGTTTAACCCAGAAATAAGCGAGTATATTGTTAACGGTGAAGTCTGGTTTCATCCTAAGACTGGCAAACCAGCAGATATATGCCCTTGGTTAACTAAGTTAAAGGGGCAAGAAAAGTATATTTGTGAGATCTATTTTGACCGCCCTAACGATTGCAAGTATTACCCTACATCTATTCCTGAAATGATCAGAGATGAATGTGAAATGATAGAATCTCATGACATTACCAACATGGCAAAAGCTCAAAAAGAGTTAGATAAACTAATGGAAGACAGCCGTCCTGCTTTGCAATAAAATGGCGCTAATTCAACCTCGCCCTGTATATTTAAGCAAAGTTAATAAAAGAGTGTAATTATCATGAAACCTGTATGTATAGTCACCGGCGGTAGTTCAGGAATTGGCCAAAGTATCGTTCAAACCTTTTTAGCCAATGACTATCTGGTTTTTAATCTGGACTTAACTGAGTCAAGCTATGGTGAGTTTTGTCACTGTGATATTCGAGATCATCAAGCGGTAACCAATGTTATAAATGGAATTTGTGCTCAACATAAAGTCGATGTATTAGTCACCAGTGCGGGCATTCATTTTTCAGGCAATATAGAAAATACAACCGAACAAGAATTAGATAACGTTATCGCCATCAATGTGAAAGGCGTTTATTCTGCGGTTAAAGCGGTGTTACCTAGTATGAAGCAGCACAAAGCAGGTTCTATTATTATCATCTCTTCCGATCAAGCACTCATAGCTAAAACCAACTCTTTTGCTTATAACCTGAGTAAAGCTGGCATTGCCTCAATCGCTAAAACTACAGCATTAGATTACGCTCAATTTAATATTAGGGCCAATGCCGTTTGCCCGGGCACAATAGAAACCCCTTTGTACCATAAAGCGATTGATAGTTATTGCGAACGTTCAGGTGCTGATAAACAAACTATTCATGCCGAGGAAGCCGCATTACAACCTCTTGGACGCTTAGGGCAACCTGAAGAAGTAGCTGAATTGGTATTATTTTTAGCCAGTGACAAAGCTAAGTTTATTACGGGTAGTTTACAAGTCATTGATGGTGGTTATACCGCTCAATAAGATTAATACATGTTGATTTGAAATCAACCACCATAAAAAAAGCAGTGTTTATAAACACTGCTTTTTTCGTATATACATGAGTCTTAAATATGACTATGTTTATTTCACTATGGTCATTTCATCAATAATGTTATTGGCACCATCAATATATTCCATCACCCATAACATGTAAGGAACACTTACGTGGATAGAACGGTTATACGTTGGATCATAATCCCAATCACCAATGATAGATTCATAAACGCCATCAAAAATAAGTCCAACAAACTCGCCATTAGCATTTAATGTGGCAGAACCAGAGTTACCACCTGTGATATCTAACGTAGTTAAGTAGTTCACTGGAACTGAACCTAATGCTTCTTTTTTGTATGGTCCGTATTTTTTATCTTTTATCGCGGTGCGAATATTGTCAAATAAATCAAACTCATCATCTCCTGGTACATATTTAGCTAACATGCCCTCAAGCGTGGTAAACGGTGTGGCGGTAATCCCATCTTGTGGCGAGTAACCTTTTACATTACCGTAAGTGATTCTAAGTGAGCTATTAGCATCCGCATATACAGCTTCATTTCTGCTTTTCTTGAATGCGATCATCGCTTCCATGTATGCAGGACGAGCTTGTTGTAATTTTCCGCCGATAGCTTTTTCTTTTTCTTCCTCAATCATGTCATTATCAAATTGTGATACCGCATATTGAATGAATGGGTCATTGCTTGCTTTAAATTCATCAACTGACTTTTCCATCCAAGCTAAACGAACGTCGGTATTGGTCAATTCAGTATTTGCGTACATTGACTCAATTTGAGCCGCAACCTTGTCTAAGTCTAACCCATTTTGTAAATTGAAAAATGCATCAAATGTAGCATTACGCTGATCCACTGGTAATTGAGCGTATTCTTTTACAAAGTGCATAAATAAGGCTTTTTCTACCGTTTCGTCGAAACGTTTGTTTACCACAGCCATATATTGACCAAAACGTTTCATATCACGTTCTTGAAAACCTTGACGACGTTCAACATTCGGTTTTTGTTTTTCATGTGCTAAACGATACAGACCTTTTGCCACTCGCATCATAGTACTGCGGGTTAAGTATCCCATTACGATATCACCGTCTTGAGTTTTATTTGACTCAATGATCAGCGCGGCTAAATTATCAATCGCGTTACCATATTTAGCTTTACGTTTTTTGTCTGAATTAATCCATTTAGTCAGATCAGCGGTTAACTGTTTTTTACGATCTAACATGTCACCTTTATTAAAGCTTTCAATCATAGAGCCGTAATTTTTAGCATAATTAGCCAGTCCTGCAATCGTACTTTCGTATTTAATACGAGCTTCACTGCCATCTTCTGAGTTGGCTTTAATTACATCAATAAACTCTTCACGAAGACGTTTTGACGTTGGATACACATTTGTAAAGGTTGACTCAACTTCTACGTCAGTGCGGTAACGATTAGTTCTACCAGGGTAGCCAAGCACCATTACGTAATCGTCTTTTTCAACGCCATTGGCATTAACTTTTAAAAATGCTTTAGGTTTAAAAGGAACATTGTCGGTTGAGAAGTCAGCCGGCTGACCATCTTTATTTACATAAGCACGATAAAAAGACCAATCGCCTGTGTGACGTGGCCACATCCAGTTATCTGTATCGCCACCAAACTTACCTATATTAGAAGGCGGGGCGTAAACTAAACGTACATCACGAATTGCCAACTGTTTAATTAGAAAGTATTCAGCCCCACCATGGAAGCTATAAACATTACAGCGATAATCTTGAGACGCTTCACATTCTGCTACTAATTCTTTTTCACGTTTATCTATTGCATTAAAGTAATCAACGCCTTCTGCGCCTTTAGGGATTGAACTTTTAATGTCTTTGGTAACATCCGTTAATGATTCCGTTACATATACACGTGCACTTGGTGACGCTTGCGGTTCTTGTTCCATAGTCTTAGCAACAAAACCGTTTACCAATAAATTATTTTCTTCAGTAGAGTTATGCTGAATAGAACCATAAGCACAATGGTGGTTAGTAATAACCAAACCTTGTTCAGATAAAAACGAAGCTGAGCAACCTCCAAGACTAACAATGGCATTCATTGGAAATTGATTTAAGTCCGCCATTTTTTCTGGATCGAGTTTTAAT
Source organism: Psychrosphaera sp. F3M07 (assembly GCF_018860345.1). Taxonomy (GTDB): domain Bacteria; phylum Pseudomonadota; class Gammaproteobacteria; order Enterobacterales; family Alteromonadaceae; genus Psychrosphaera; species Psychrosphaera aquimarina. The sequence continues at coordinate 175,779 of NZ_JAHKPJ010000025.1, forward strand.
CCTGCTGCTTTAAGTTTGTCTTTAATTTGAGCTAATTGATGTGGTTGCCACATGCCTTCATCAGCAATAGCAGAGCCAAATAATAAAGACGAGGCGATAATCCCCGTAGTTAATAATCTTGTAATCATGTTTTTCCTTGCTTGGATAGTTTTTCGTTTTGTAGTCGCCATTATTACCATAAGCGGCTGTAAAGTAATGGCTATTGCGATAAATCACAGATTGTCCAAGATAGTAAATTTGTCATTAAAAGTAGACACTATTAAATACTTAGTTAGTCGTTTAAAAAGAATACAAAAACTAATAGAAGACAGTGACTCGGCTTTACCATAAAATCAAAAATACCCAACTACGCTTTAACAACAATGTAATCACTCATGAAAATAATTGATCCACACTTACATTTATTTGATTTAAGGCTTGGTCAATATAATTGGTTAAAAACAACAGAACCTCCGTTTTGGCCTGACAAATACAAAATCCAACAAGACTTTTCAGAACAAGAGCTTATTGTGAATTCGGAACATGAGATAGTGGGGTTTGTTCATGTAGAAGCTGGGTTTAACAATCAAAAGCCAAGTGCTGAAATACAATGGTTAAACAGCACAGTTAAGCGCCCATTTAAAGCGGTTGCTTGTATTGATTTAACCCTTGAAAACAAAGCATTTAAAACAGCCGTGGATCAGCTTATGACATATCACTCTGTATCTGGTGTACGTCATATACTGGACGATAACGCTCAAGCCGTTTTGTCATTACCGCACGTACTAGAAAACTTCAAATATTTAGAACGTCATAACTTAAATTTTGATCTGCAAATGTCGATTATTGATGCGGTCTCATTACCATTAATGTTATCGGTAATAAAGGCTTGCCCTAAACTAAAAGTTATTATAAATCATGCAGGTTGGCCGCCAATCACAGACTCAAGAAGTCACTTAGTACAAAGTGAATGGTACAAAGCTTTAAAGCAACTAGCTGCATTTCCGCAATGTGCGGTTAAATGCTCTGGCTGGGAAATGGTAGACCGACACTATGACGCATTTTCTTCTGAGCAGACAAGCTGGTTATCCAGTGTAATCAATTTATGTTTACAAATGTTTGGCGAACAGCGCGTGATGTTAGCGAGTAATTTCCCTTTATGTTTATTCCATTCTAGTTACTTAGAATATTGGGACAATGTGATCAAAACGTTAAACGAATTGCCGTTAACAGAGCAAAAAAAACAGGCATTGGTTTTTAACAATGCCTGTTCTTGGTATAGCCTAAACTTAGTGTAGCCAATTATTTAAACGGCTTTTATTTAACAAACTCTTATTTTACAGTGACGTGCGGTGAGCGTTTAACCACATCATCATTTAATTCAATGCCAATTCCTGGAGTATCAGGGGCTTGGAAAAAGCCATCGACTGGTTGAGGATCTTGAATACACAACTCACGATTCCATGACTTAGTGGCATAAGTATGATGTTCATGAATTAAGAAGTTAGGTATCGCCGTTTCTAAGTGTAATGATGCAGCGGTTGCAACTGGCCCACCACAAACGTGTGCTTGTATGCGAATGTCGTAAACATCGGCATAATCACATACTTTTTTCGCTTCGGTAAAACCACCACACAAACCTACATCTGGTTGCAGTACGTCAATGCTTTGATCTTCAAAGTACGGTCTCACGTCCCAGCGGTGATACAAACGTTCTCCACCAGCAATGGGAACATTAACGTTATCAGATACTTTTTTATGCACTGCAGCATTTAAATAATTCACTGGCTCTTCGTACATCATACAACCTACTTCTTCAACAATAGCTCCCATCTGTATGGCAGATGCTGCTCCCATTAAAGAGTGTGATTCAAAGATAATATCTACATCTTCACCAACCGCATCTCTTATTGCACGTAAACGATTACCAAATAAACGCATTTGAGGTTTAGTAAATAACTTAGTGCGGTCAAAAGACGAATCGCCATTATGGTCGTAAACAATTGGATCAACCTTAACTGCGTCGTAACCTTCCGCTACAGCTTTTAATGCAGCTTGAGCATACTCTTCTGGCTCAATTAATTTCTTAATATTAACGTCCCAATCAAACTGTAATTGGCTCGCATAAGTACGTAGCTTGTCGTTGGTTTTACCACCTAATAATTGATAAACCGGAACACCAAACGCTTTGCCTTTGATATCCCACAACGCGGTGTCGATTGCACTCATCGCAGAATACAATACCGGTCCGCCACCTAAGCCCCAAAAACTTTCGCGTAACATACGGGACCATAACAATTCTGTATTAAACGGGTTAAAACCTATTAATACGGCTTCCGCGATTTCTTTAATCATAGCCGCCGCTGCACTGTGTCCCCAGTCGTATGCTAATCCAGCTTCACCAACACCTGTAATACCTTCATCTGTGTGAATACGAATGAAAACTGGATTCCATGGTGGACGTTCTGGGCAATGTATATCGAATATTTCTACATGAGTAATTTTCATTAGGCACTCTTATTAATTGTTTATTATTTACTTGTGATCATTAACTACTGATCATTGATCAAAGTCTGGATAAATGCGCTTAACTTTACGCATCATTGCGGGCCATGCTTTTTGTCCGCCGGTTAAACCTGAGTGGACAATATTGGCTTGAGCTTTTATGCCATCAACAATTGATTGATCCACCAAGATTGGAGACATGCCGGTAGACATTACTTGTATTTGGATCTGACAAGCACGAATTAAATCATACATATGCATAAAAGCATCACCTATGGTCATCCCCATAGTTAACGCACCATGATTACGTAACAACATGAAATTACTACTTCCTAGGTCATCTTGTAAACGGCGTTTTTCATCATCGTTTACCGCCAAGCCTTCGTAGTCGTGATAACTCATTGACGCTAGAGCAAACATAGAATATTGGCTTAAAGGCAATAAGCCCTCTTCAACACTGGCAACCGCAATAGTTTCATTTGTATGTACATGTAATGCACATTGATCTGCATGGCGAGCGATATGTACCGCACTGTGAATGGTGAAGCCTGCGGGGTTTATTTTAAATGGTGTATCGGGATCAACAATGTTTCCATCAATATCTATTTTAACTAAATTAGATGCCGTGATTTCATCGAAAGATAAACCAAATGCATTAATTAACAGATGATCGGTTCCTGGTATTCGAGCCGAAACATGGGTATGAATTAAGTCGTCCCAACCGTGAATGACAAACAGTCGATAACAAGCTGCAAGCTCAACTCTCGTCTGCCATTCTTGCTCTGATACTTTGCCTTTGACATCAACTAGGGGCAAATCAAACATAACAAACCTTAAACAAGTTAATAATGTTAGAACTTTAACTGACAGGCATGATTCTATAAAGAAAGAATTTCACTATGTTATGGCGTTTTAAGTATTTTTTTGGAATAGTTGGGAGAGGCAGTGTTGAAACAACAAACTAGATATAGATGAAGGTATTCGTATTAATTGCTTATATATAAATCCGGCCAAATGATGAGTCATTTGACCGGAACAGCAGAGAAATTAATGAATGTTTATTACGCTATTTTATAATCTTTTCCATCTTTATCTGTAAACGCTTTAGCGACATCAACACAACGACATAATTGGTTGCCTTCTGCATCCATAACAAGCTCGTCGTCACTACGGATCATACTAAACCAACGTTTAGCTGTTTTAACCGTTTCGTCATTTGCCGCAACTGAAGCACCAAATATTGCCTTTGTGGTTTCAACCTGAATATCATCGATTCCAGCAATATCTTTAATGCCACGCGTACCGTTTTTGTTAAAAATTAACTCAACATGAAAGCCATCATTTTTTAATACGATAGACGTTGGTTCACTTTTATGACCACTTAACGCAACAAATTGATTTGGAATGGCTAATCCACTTTTACTTCCGTCAGGGAAAAATGCTAATAAATGTTTGTAATAAATAACGTAGCTACTTACGTCTTGATGAGAGCCTTGCTCTAAAGGAAATACTTTATCTAAAAAGCTTTTTGAGTAAGTCATTAGTTCTTTTACTCGTTTTTCATTTAAGCCATTTAATATTGATACTTCTTCATTGATAAAACTATCAAACCCTAATGTTAAGTTCATTGTTTGGTTTGTCTCTTGGGTTAACGCTTTAGTTGGCATATTCATATTTAATTCCTCAAGTCTTTCTATTTATTATTAACGTTGTCTCACTGCTTGATTGTTAGAATAGATCAAACTAAACTAAAATTTCACAATAAAAATTTCACAGTGTAAATTTTACAAAATGCGACCAAATAAAAGCCTATTAAGAAAATCACATTTCCTTGGAACCAAGATCAGGAATTTGCGTAAGCGTAATAACTTAACGATTGAGGATTTGTCAGCCCGTTGTGTCAGAATTGATCCAGAGTACGCACCATCGGTGTCGTACTTATCTATGATTGAACGCGGGAAACGTGTACCTAGTATTGATATGTTAGAGGTAGTCGCAGGTGTGTTCCAAAAAAGTGCTGAGTGGTTTTTAGATGATGAACCAGATCATCAAGATATTACTCCAGACAAAGGCAGTCGTGGTGGTATTAAAGGCATGCCCCTAGAACCTAGCTTTTTATTCTCTAGTGATATTTTACAAATAGCTATTCCAGAAATGTTGTCACAAACGGGTATCTCTGGACGCCAATTTGCGCATTTGTTAATACGTGCTCATCAGGAAAATAATCAAAATCATTTTCCTGACTTAGAACGTGCAGCGGAAGAAGTTGGCCTAAAACGTATGCCATTAAGCATAGATGAACTGATAGCGATCACTAAGCAGTTAGGGTTAATGATTAAATGGTTTGATAAACCACCGGCAGAAGCGGTTGATGAATTAGGCATGCATTCAAAAAATGTAATCACTTCCTATTTTGAGCCGGCAAATAAGCTGTTTTTAAACCGAATTTTAAAAAAGTTTCCAAATCGACTTAAATATGAATTAGCGGTCCACATTGGTCATGCTGTACTTCATAATACAGATGGACTAAAAAGTGTCATGTCCGTGGGAGGCCATCAATTAAATACACAAGAGCAAATTAATCATGTGTCTTCATCCACCGTCGATCCTCAAGACATTTTGCATGCATGGCGTGACTTCGAATCTAGCTTTTTTGCAGGTGCGTTATTGTGTCCTAAAGTGCCATTTAGACAATTATTAGACCGTCACGGTTATGAAATATCCAGCCACAAAATAGCCGAGGTTTCAGCTTCTGTTGCCATGCGACGCATGACTGCCGTCTCACCTTACGCCCACTGGCATTATTTTGATGCTTATGCGCCAGGTAAATTAAAAGCAGTATACCGTGGAAATGGCATTCCTTTACCATGGGGTAATATGCGTAGCGTAGTGGATCCTTGCCAACATTGGGCTGTATTTAGAATGATTAATGCACCGACAAACGGCGCTTCTTCAGCACAACTATCTATTATGAATGTAGGTAATGAACCTAGAATATACTGCTGTGAGTCTGTAAATGTAAAAGATTTAGCCGGCAATAATCACGTATTATGTGCCGGTATTGATTTGAATCCAGCTATTGAAGCACAGGGAAAAGATGCGTTATCTATTGCTCATGATTTAAAACAGTTATGTGTTTCAAAGGGGGGCTCGTCAACACCATCAAAAGCCATTAAAAATGACTTAATGAGCGTAGCTAAAATATTAAATATTAATTGGGTAGAACGTGGAATTGAAAGCGATGCAAAACTCATTTGCTCAAGGGGTAATGTGTGCCCAAGAGACCCAAGTTGTTATGATCAAAACAATTAATAACAAATTTAGCTACGATATTATTGGTTTCATAACTTAGATATAGCAAGAGTAATCGATTTTTGTTATACCTTAACGGTTCAATATATGGGTGTGTAATATTTTAATGTATCGATTAATCTCTATAGTATTTATTATTTCATTGTTATCTTTGCAGTCTATAAATGCAAAAGAGATTGATCTTGTTACTTTTGAAACTAGCCCAATTGGAAAATATCTAAGTTATTTTCCGGAATCTGGTGACACACCATTAACATTAACTGATGCCCAAAACGTATTTAATTCCGGCCAAGTTTTTACACAAAACCGACAAACCATTTCACGTGGTGTCTATGTAGAACCAACTTGGTTTAAAACGACAATCAATAATAGAGCCTCTTTATCAACTCAATATAGACTTACAATAGAAACCCCTTGGTTAGATTATATTGATGTTTACCTCGTAAATGACTCAGGTCCACTCCAGCATATTAAAGGTGGTGACTACTTACCAATCTCTAAACAACCCATTTTTGATCGTTTTTTTGCAGTGGATATTCAGTTTGAAAAAGGATTAACGGATATCTATATCCGTATTGCAACAGAATCCGTAATGCCAGTTCCTATTAAGTTATCTACCGTTGAAGATGCAATTCATAATGCCAGCAATGATAAATTCCAGTACGGTTTTTTATATGGGATCTTGGTCGCTCTCGCTTTGTATAATGCCGTATTGTTCTTTTCTATACGAAAGCAAATATTTGGGCTGTATGCGCTCTACATATTAGGGTTTGTAGTTAATAGCTTATCTTATACAGGTTATTTTTATACCTTTTACACCACGCACCACGGTGTACACTTTCAAGACTATATGGATGTATCGTTAATGATAACTTACAGTGTCATTGGTTTGCACTTTGGTAGAGCGTTATTAGAAACAAGTAAGTATGCGCCGAGACTCAATAAAACAATTGCTACGGTATCTAATACTATTCCATTTATAATTCTAAGTTTGTTTTTAATAGATCAGTTACATTTTGCCACGCTTGTTGCTTTCTTGTTCAATACCAGTTTTGCTATTTTAACTATCATTTTAGGTGTTGTAGCTGTGAAAGCTAAAGTGAAAGTAGCAAAGATTTATCTGATTTCATCAGTAACCGCGGCTATGTGTGTCAGTTTATCCACCGCTGCGGTAGCCGGTATTTTTCCTTATAATAGTTTAACTTTTAAGGCAATTGAAGTCGGCATGGCCTTCGAAGGGATTTTATTAGCCGTGGCATTAGCCTCTCGATTTAGAGATGCACAAAGAGATAAAGAACAAGCCGAAGACTTTGCCCGCAAAGACGAACTGACTGATATATATAATCGTCGTGGTTTTAAATATGCCACCACTGAATTATTTACAAAATTTAGACAAAACAACGAGTGTTTTGGTTTATTGCTACTGGACATTGATAAGTTTAAAAATGTGAATGATGATTTCGGACATGCTACTGGTGATTTGGTCATTATTCAGGTTGCTAATTTAATAGCAAATACAGTACGTAAAATAGATATTGTTGCCCGCTGGGGGGGGGAAGAATTTATAGTATTATTGCCATTGAAAAATGAAATCGAAGCGTTAAGACTTGCTGAAGATATCCGCTCGGCCATCGAAAAATTAGATACTCGGTATTTTGACGAAAGTGTAAAAGTAACAGCAAGTATTGGTGTATGTATTACCCGTTTTGATGATGAAAATCTACTTCGTAGCGATACGGTTGTGTTTGAGAAATTAATATCAAACGCCGATCATGCCCTTTATCAAGCCAAGAAAAATGGCAGAAATAATGTCTATATTTACAATAATGAAACAGCCAATATCCGTGATTTAAAAACAGAAGGGATATTAAAAGTCACTTAATCTTCCTCCAATTGACGCTTATTTAATTTCGCACTTACCTATCTCACACTTACCCATTTCATAGCTTCAATTCGCAAAGCCCCACGTTTACATGCTCTTAAGCATTTATTTATTGTCATATGTAATTTTAAATTTCTCAAATGCCTTTCTAGAACAGTTTTATTAATCTCATTATTTTATACCTTGCAATAAATCTAAATGATAACTATTATCATTTGGATAACCTCTATTTTATCCGTATACAAACATAAGAAGCATTTATATGAAACATCAATTTTTGTGCCCTAATCATCGTCAGGAACTCATTAACAAACCAACTCGAGCATTATGCAGTTGGGCAAATACTAATGAAACAGGAGTGACTCTAGCGAGTTTAGGGCAACACTATGACGCATTGCCACATTTAGGGTGTGCGTTTGAAGTCGCGGAGATTATTCTTACTGGAAATTTTGTCGAACAGGAAAAAGCGATATCTTTACTAACTAAATCTGCACTTATTCTAGCGGCTAGTCTTGAAATCCTTGGTTATCAAGAACAACGGCTATCTGTATTACAACTTACTTTAAACCGTCTTAATAAATTACCAAATTCATCTGTATTTTTTTCAGATCAATTAAATAGTTTAAAGTTGGCGTTAAATATAAAAAAAACCTTACATTAGGAGGCATTATGGATTGCACTCATTGTGATATAGGCTTCAAACAACAAACATCTGAGAATGTAAACGGCGAGAGTGAAAAGTATTATTCTTTGACGATAAAATCGGGCACATTAGCACGCCTTATGCAAAGACAACACCTCAACATTGCTGATTTACATTGCATGAATGCCGATACGAAACAATTTATTCAAAGCGTTTTATTACAATGTATTTTGTGTAAAACGGTTCAAAACCAATCAAGCATCCAACACCAAAAACGAAGTTAGCTTAATATCACCGTCGCCATTGCATATTGTTTTTCATCACTAATGGATAACAAAACTGAGGTGACGTTCATTGAATTAGCAACGTCTAACGCTTTACCTACTAATTCTAAGCGTGGGGCGCCTAAGTCATTATTACTAGTAATAAAGTGATGGAATGATATGCCACGACCAATACCAGTACCAAGCGCTTTTGCCGCTGCTTCCTTCGCTGCCCAGCGTTTTGCTAAATAACGTTCTGGTTGAGAGTGTTTATGGTAAATAGCAAGTTCCGATTCGGCTAGAACCCTTTTAGCAAAACGATCTGAACTTTCTATGACACTTGCTACTCTAGATATTTCAACAATATCTGTTCCTAAACCAAGAACAGACATTAAATACCTTGCCTAGCTTCATTCATGAGCGTCTTCATGTCTCTTACCGCTTTTTCTAAGCCGTCGATTGAAGCTCTAGCAATGATGGCATGACCAATATTTAACTCATAAATCTCTTTAATAGCAGCGATTGGTTTTACGTTATGGTAATGCAAACCATGCCCAGCATTAACGATCAAGCCTTTGCTTGCCGCATATTGAACACCATGAATGATTTTAGTTAATTCTTGCTGTTGTTCCTCTTCCGAGACTGCGTCAGCATAGTGCCCTGTATGGATTTCTATGTAAGGTGCTCCAGAAGCAACTGAGGCATCAATTTGTGCTTCATCCGCATCTATGAATAATGACACTTTTGCACCAATTGCAGACAAACGAGTAACGGCATCTGTAACTTTATCAATCTGACCTTTAACGTCTAACCCACCTTCGGTTGTGAGTTCTTCTCTTTTTTCAGGGACTAGACAAACAAATTCAGGTTTAACCTCAGCCGCGATATCAATCATTTCATCAGTAACCGCCATTTCCAAATTCATTCTGGTTTTGATGGTTTTAGCTAATACGTAAACATCACGATCTTGGATGTGACGACGATCTTCACGCAGATGAATAGTGATACCACTAGCACCAGCATGTTCAGATACTGCTGCGGCATGAATTGGATCAGGATAAGTAGTGCCGCGCGCTTGTCTTAATGTCGCAATATGATCGATATTGACGCCTAAATGTAATTCTGCCATTTTATTTATTCACTATTTTCTAAATAATTCTCTGGATTTTAACGGCTTATCGCCAAGATGGCGATGCAAACATGCCCTTAAAATTAATTTTGCTAATTTTAATTGTTGTGCGGAGAGTTTATCTATCTCTAAATCTGTATTTAAAAATTTATCTATTCCTATCAACTCTGAACCAATAATGGCTCTTTGTGGGTTATTGCTATATACAAAACCAGACCCTGCTAATAATTCATAATACTTATCAGCTTTGATATCCGCCTCACTATGTAAGTCATAATCAAAACTAATGCCATATCCCAACATCACTAATAAACGGTATTCAAACTGCCGTAAAATAGCTTCTAAATACATTCCACTTTGGCTATCCACACCTCGCTCAGAACTATGTTGCAGATGAGAAAGGGCGTAATTATAGAGTGGGAACAATTCGTCGTACTGAGCATCTGATTTGCATAATCTGCACAACACTTCATTTAAATAAAACCCACAAAAAAGAGACTTTGATTTTAATCGGATATCGGATGAAGTTGAATTAATGTCTATTGATTTTAAACTATGTAGTCCGCGACCTTGTTTGTATTTTATAATTAAAGGTCGAAAAGGTTGTAATAGCGCGGTACGTGCGGTGTTCTTTTTTCCACCTTTGCTGGCAATAATTGATACACGACCTTCCCCTTCAACTAAAAACTCAATGATTAATTGGTTCTCTTTAAAAGCCCGAGTGTGGAGGATAAACGCTTGTTTTGATTCGAGTTCGGCTAACATAACAGATTAATTTCTTCTTCTTCAAATTTGGCAATTCAAAGTATTAGTATCTAACTAAAAAAGGTTTATTTGCTTATCAAAAACAAATAAACCACTTTAATCTTGGTTAGTCTTCTCCGTAACCTAATGAGCGAAGTGCACGTTCATCATCAGCCCAACCACTTTTCACTTTAACCCAAAGTTCTAAATAGACTTTTTCGTCAAGTAAGCTTTCTAAATCTTGGCGAGCATCACGACCTATAATTTTAAGCTTTTCGCCTTTCGAACCGATAACCATTTTCTTTTGGCCTTCACGTTCAACTAAGATAAGAGCATTAATACGCCAAATCTTTTCATCCCATTTAAATTGCTCAATTTCAACCGTTACAGAATAGGGTAACTCTTCACCCAAAAAGCGCATTAGCTTTTCTCGAACGATCTCTGCAGCCATGAAACGAGAGGATCTATCAGTGACATCATCTTCTGGAAAGAAAAATGGATTTTCCGGCAAGTAATCTGAAACCAGTTCTTTTATGGCCTCAACATTTGTGCCTTTTTCTGCAGATATCGGTATGATCTGTTCAAAATTATGTTTTGCTGAAACCTTTTGCAAAAATGGCATAAGATCTTCTTTATGTTTGATCTCATCGACTTTATTAATCAACAAAACAACAGGTTGTTTTGAACGGATAATTTTATTTAACACCATTTCATCGTCGTCATGCCACTTCATCGCTTCAACAACAAACAAAACCAATTCAACATCACCTAAAGCACTAGATGCCGCTTTATTCATCAACTTGTTAATAGCGCGTTTTTCTTCTTTATGAAGCCCTGGCGTATCAACATAAATAACTTGTTCGTTTTCTTCAGTATGAATGCCTAAAATACGGTGACGTGTTGTTTGTGGCTTCTTAGAAGTTATACTTATTTTTTGCTGCAGTATATTGTTCATTAATGTTGATTTACCAACATTTGGACGACCAACAATGGCAATTAAACCACAACGTTTTGGGTCCGATAAATCCGCACGATTATTTAAATTTTGTAACAATGCGTCTAATTCGGCTTGTGACTGTTCTGATTTACTCACCTTTAACTACCTCTAATGCTTTTTGCGCAGCAGCTTGTTCTGCTTTTCTACGACTGGTTCCGGTTGCAGACAATAGTTTGCCATTGTCTAAGGTACAACTGATCTTAAATGTTTGATTGTGAGCCTGACCAGCTACGCCAGTCACCTCGTAGATTGGCAATGCCCTTTTTCTCGACTGAAGCCATTCTTGTAATTGTGTTTTTGGATCTTTTAATGCGTTACTCGGGTCGACTTGTTTTAACCTATCGGCAATCAACTTTAGTACAAAAGTACGACATTGTTCGATATCTGAATCTAAATACACTGCACCAATAATAGACTCAATTGCATCTTCTAAAATGGAATCCCGTCTAAAACCACCGCTTTTCATTTCACCAGGACCTAATAATAGCCAACTGCTGATGTCGTATTCTTTGGCGATTGCCGTTAACGTTTGCCCTTTTACTAATTGAGAGCGCATACGAGTTAGCTCGCCTTCCGTCGCTTTTGGAAAAGCAAAATACAAGGCTTCTGCGACAAACATGCCCAACAAAGAGTCACCAATAAACTCAAAACGTTCATTATGTGAACCTTTAAAACTACGATGAGTCAGTGCTTGAATAAGCAATGACTCATCATTGAATTGATAACCTAATAATTTAGCCAATTGGCTATAATCTTTTTTAATCAATCTGATCTCTTAACTTTTAGTTTTGTTTATGTAACGGTTCATTATTGAACCGTCCCTAAACGTGAAAAACGAATATCTATTGGTATCCAATTCGGTAACCAATCTATTGCTCCGTCGTTATAGACAAAGCTCATCCAAATAAATACAGCCTTACCAACTAATTGGTCTTCACGAACAAATCCCCAAAAACGGCTGTCTTGGCTATTATCACGATTATCACCCATCATAAAATAATGACCTTCTGGCACTAACCATTCATTTGTTTTCCCATTAGCTTGAACAAATGGGTAGCCATATTCATTGTTGATATTAAATAAAATGTTGTGCTCAACTTCACCAAGTAACTCTGTTCCTAAAGCAACCGTTTCACCATATGCATTAATTTCGTAAACAGAGTCTGACTCCATTGGCATTACGTTAAGCTCTTTGCAACGTTCCGACTCTCTTCCACAACTTGGTTGAATAAAAAGTTGTTTATTACGATATACAATTTTATCACCAGGTAAACCAACAACACGTTTAATATAGTCTAAACGTTCATCTTCTGGGTATTTAAACACCGCAATGTCACCACGAGATGGCGTATCCATCTCTATTAGTTCACTTCGCCAAATAGGATCATGAACACCATAAGTGTATTTTTGCACCAAAATGAAGTCGCCAACTAACATCGTTGGCATCATCGAACCTGATGGTATTTGAAATGGTTCAAATAAAAATGAGCGGAATATCGTTATTAAAAATAAAACGGGAAAGATAGACTGTGCCGTTTCAGCGATCACAGGCTGTGGCGCTATTTTTTCTAATTCATCTAGTGCTATGTTACCTGCAGTGCTAGCTTGTGCGATAGCAATTCGTTCTCTTCGAGCTGGCGCATATAATTTGGCATCAATTAACCAAATTAAACCACAGGCTACTGTAATAACTACTAAAAATATTGCGAAATATCCGGCCATTTATATCCTAACCTTTTTTATTTTCCGATCTTCAGAATAGCTAAAAACGCATCTTGTGGTAACTCAACATTACCCACTTGTTTCATACGTTTTTTACCATCTTTCTGTTTCTGTAGAAGCTTTTTCTTACGGCTAATGTCACCACCGTAACATTTAGCTATTACATTCTTTCTTAATTGTTTTACGGTCGTTCGAGCAATAACATGAACACCTATGACCGCTTGAATAGCAATATCAAACATTTGACGAGGAATTAATTCTTTTAATTTCTCAGCTAATTGACGCCCTCTAGATTGTGAAAAGTCTCTATGGCAAATCATCGCTAATGCATCTACACGTTCGCCGTTTAATAAGATATCGACTCTCACCATGTCTGCAGCTTGGAATCGCGTAAAGTTATAATCTAATGATGCAAAACCACGACTTGTTGATTTTAATCGATCAAAGAAGTCCATGACTACTTCAGCCATTGGTAAGTCATAACTTACTGCAACTTGTTTGCCATGGTAGCTCATCGCAGTTTGTGTACCACGCTTTTCAATACATAATGTAATAACGCTACCTAAGTATTCTTGTGGTACTAAAATATCAGCTTTACAAATTGGTTCACGTACTTCTGTAATGTCGGCAACCGCAGGCATTTCTGACGGACTATCAATGCTGTGGATAGCACCATCTTTGGTTAAAATTTCATAATTTACAGTTGGCGCCGTCGTGATTAAGTCTAAATCATACTCACGTTCCAATCGTTCTTGAACGATTTCCATATGTAACATTCCTAAGAATCCACAACGGAAACCAAGCCCTAAAGCGCTTGAACTTTCTGGCTCATAAAATAAAGACGCATCATTCAGACTTAGTTTACCTAAAGCATCACGAAAAGACTCGTAATCATCTGAACTTACAGGGAATAAACCGGCATAAACCTGAGGTTTAATTTTTTGAAAACCAGGTAACGGCTCGATAGCAGCATTATTAGCTAAAGTGATGGTATCACCAACTGGCGCACCTAATATTTCTTTAATACCAGCAATAATGAAACCTACTTCACCTGTATTTAACACACCAGTGTCTGTTTGTTTAGGTGTGAAAATACCGACTTTATCAACTTGATGTGATTCACCAGTTGATAATATTTTTAATTTGTCACCTTTTCGAATTGAACCATGTTTAACACGAACCAAAGATACAACACCTTGGTAAGGGTCAAACCAAGAATCAATGATCAGCGCTTGCAAAGGCTGATCAGGTTCACCAACTGGTGGTGGAATGTTTAAAACTATGTCTTCTAAAACATCTTGAATACCAATACCTGTTTTTGCAGAGCATTGCACAGCACCAACAGCATCAATACCAATAATATCTTCTATTTCTTCTGAAACTCTATCTGGATCAGCTTGCGGTAAATCTATTTTGTTTAGTATGGCACGGACTTCTAAGTCCATTTCAATAGCGGTATAACAGTTTGCTACTGTTTGCGCTTCAACACCTTGTCCTGCATCAACCACTAACAACGCACCTTCACACGCGGCAAGTGAGCGAGATACTTCATAGGTAAAATCTACATGGCCTGGCGTATCGATGAAATTTAATTGATAAATTTCACCGTCTTTCGCTTTGTAATTCAGAGTGACACTTTGCGCTTTAATTGTAATACCGCGTTCACGTTCAATATCCATTGAGTCTAAAACTTGTGCTTTCATTTCGCGGTTTGTTAACCCTTCGCAAAATTGAATAAGTCTATCTGACAGTGTGGATTTACCGTGATCGATGTGGGCAATGATTGAAAAGTTACGAATGTGCTTCATAAATAGTGTGATATACCTGTGACGTTGCTATACAAGGTGTGTTTGCAGATAACAAACAACATAAAATTAACTTTTGAGATAACTCAAAATTAGCGATAGAACCAAAGGGCGAAATTTTACACTGATTTCACCGCTCACTCCAACTCTTTATCTTATATAGGGCGCTTTATTCACAAATAGTTACTAGAAAATAATATAAAGAATTGCGATTAGTCTAACTCAATCACTGAATTTATGATTTCACCATTATAAATTCGGATCAGCACAGGTTGATATTTATCTACATCAGATTTGTTTAATAGGTATCTAGATAATAAAAAGCCTATATACCCTCCTAAAAAAGTAGCTAAAATAACGTGGATTTCTTGTATCTCTATAAATCGAGATAACCAAAACTGTGCAGTGCAAGCTAAAAATATGGCAGACAACAAAGGTAACATATACAAATAAAATGACCCTTGTAACAAACTCGCTTCCGGGATACCAATTTCGACCGACTCGCCGACTTTCGCATTCAATATATTTTTGACTTTATTGACGACACTCTTATTAGAAAAAGCCTGTGCAATTGTGCTGGTACCACAGTTACTTTTAGCGGCACAAGTATTACATGTTGATTTAATTGCTGTCTCAACAAGCAAAAAGTCCTCTTCAATAGCAATTACTTGACCGATCTCTTTGATCATAATTAGATGCTTTTCACGGATATGGCAATTTTATGTGCCGTTTCTGGTGGGATAGAGCCGACGACGGTAACGTCAAAACCATCAGAGCGCACCATGACAAAAGACATTGCTCCTTCTTGTAAAACCAAAGGGCTATTAAAACTTTCAAGTTGCCTTTGAACATACACTGAGAACTCGACAAGCCCATCACTGAATAGATAATAATCCGAAACCTCTCGTGTGATTGATAAATGATGTCTATCACTTTTGATTAACGAAAAACCATTAGGTATCCAACTCATATTCCAATTATTAGTTTCTTGATGCGTCGCGATTAGTGCACTTGGTGGCTCGGGTAAATTATGCTGACTTAATTTAATGATTTCTTCAGTAGGCCCGGTGAATAAAGATAAATGGGTCATTAACACTTGCTCAATGACTTCACTTTTTTCATTAACAAACGCCAATCTTAACGGTAATGCACTTTGTACATCAATCCAAACCCAATAATTATAAGTAGTGTCATCAATAGACTCTATGCGGATTAATTGTGCTGAACGTCCACCTATTTGGTTTTTACTCACTAGAACAAATTGATAACTGTCGGTTAACTGACTTGAGTCTTGGTAGAAAATTGGAGGTATGAACCTTCTTATACTGTCACTTTGAATACTGTATGGTTCTTTATTTGGCTCAATAAAAGTCACTACTTTATTGTGCCTAAGGTTACTAATGCCACCACCAATTAATGGTGAAATACTTTCAACTTCTACTTTTTCTTCATCGTCAACTACGCCGTGTACCCAATTATATGTCGTTGTTTTATCAGCCTTCATAGTAACAATGCCAGCTTGAAAATTGGACTCTGTTAATGCCGTTTTTAACTTAGCTAGCCAAAACTCAGCATTCACTTTTTCAGTAGAGGTTATAGGCGTTTTATCCGTTAATTCAACGTTATCTTTCTCATTGGGAACATCATTCAAAGTAGACGCGTTTACATGGCTACTTAATAAACTAACAAATAATACTAGCTTTAGACAATTGAATGTTTTTAGAGATATAAGGCGTTTAAAATCGGAGAAATAACAGTTCATAGCAGGAATAATTACCTTTTTAAAAACGAACGCCCGTTATATACGGGCGTTTATACACTGAGAAAGGCATGATAACGAAATTAACTAAGGTTCGATAACCTTTTTATCTTCGTTTGTGTCTATCGCTTCTTTTTTATCATCAACGGCTTTCAATTGTTGTTGGTGATCTGCAATAAGCGCATTTATTCGAGTTTGAGTCATTTGATTAGCCGATGGTCTATTTTTCACACCATCAGAAGCTAAACTAACAGGAGCTACACCACTAACAAGAGGCGTTGTTTGTGCAACTGGAGCACTATATTGGCTATTTGTTTGCGGTATATTACTAACACCAACAATAGTTACTAATGCGACCGATGCAGCAATAGCAAACTGTGCACTATTACGGCCAGTTGAACTCTGACTAAACTGTTTAAGTTTTGAAGCTACTTTTGAACGCCAATTAACGTGCGAACTAATATCAACAACCGATGAATCTTCGGTAACGACTTCTTGTTCAACATTAGCAATCGCGGCTTGAATACCCGCAGCAAAACTACCATCAGTTTCTAATAACTGCTCATTTCTAAGCACATCACCAATTAAACTATAACGGCTAAAAGCTTCAACGTTCTCAGTTGTATCAACGGTTTGCTGTAATGTGCTGTCTAATTCTGATTGATTAACTTCATCGTCCAACAATGCGGAAATAGATTCTAAATGTTTGTTCGTCATAAAATGACTGACTCCCAGTGTATTACCATGTTTAAAACAAAAATAATTATGTATAAGTTAACATCAAATAATAGTGATTGTTAATTCATCAATTTTTTTACTTATTCTCTATCAAAGGCTGCAATTTCAGATCTATTGCGTCCCTAGCTCTAAAAATTCTAGAGCGAACCGTTCCTATCGGACATCCCATAGCGATGGAGATTTCCTCATAACTCATGCCATCTATCTCTCTGAGTTGAATTGCGACTTTAAGTTCATCAGGTAAACTCTCAATCGTATCAAAAATGACATGTTTAATTTCTTCAGTTAACGCTAAACTTTCAGGTGATGCATTTTCACGTAACGCTTCACTTGTTTCATAATATTCGGTTTCTTCTGCATCTACATCTACGGTGTATGGTCTACGACCTCTCGCCATCAAATAGTTTTTAGCGCTGTTTACTGCAATTCTATATAACCAAGTATAAAACGCAGCTTCACCTCTAAATCCAGGCAGTGCAGTGTATGCTTTAATGAATGCATCCTGTGCTACATCCTGAACATCTCCATTATTTCCTAAATAACGAGATACAAGACTAATGATTTTATTCTGATATTTGCGGACTAATAAATCAAATGCCGCTTTATCCCCTGCCTGAGCTTTTCTTACTAAGCCTAAATCTTTTTTCTGCTCGCTCATTCGAGCTACTACTCCCAGATTTAATATTGGTATAAAGTACTAACCATCTTAATTATACCGTCTTTGCAGGTATTCTAATTGGAAATAAATACATATCAAATAATTATTAATTACTGCTTTGTACAAGGAATTAATTAAAAAGTTGTTGTACTATTCCCTTCTGTTGACACTATGACTTAGCAATAGTGAAAAAGTTCTTATTTATTTTGTTTTTTTATGAAATTAAGTTAAGTAGCCTATTTTTCATACATATTAACAAGTTCGAATACCAATGAATTGATTACTAAGAAAAAATAATTAATTCAGATCTCATAGGTTTTTTTTAATGCAAGATAACACTCAACATCAAACAGATTGTCTAATCATAGGTAGCGGTGCCGCTGGTTTAACATTAGCGTTAAGTATTGCTGACCAGGTTAAAGTTATTATTGTAAGTAAATCGGCATTAAAAGAAGGATCTACCTTATATGCTCAAGGCGGTATTGCGGCCGTTTTTGACGAAAACGACAGTATCGAATCACATGTTCAAGATACCTTAATAGCAGGTGCTAATTTGTGTGATGAAGCTGCAGTTACTTTTACCGCTAGCAATGCTAAAGCATCAATGAAATGGTTAATTGAACAAGGCGTTCCATTTGATCAAATTCAAGGGAGCGATGGTTCAAAACGTTATCACCTTACTCGTGAAGGCGGCCATAGCCATCGAAGAATATTACATGCAGCTGATGCCACAGGCAAAGCAGTACAAACGACATTATTAGATAAAGTTAAGTCTCATCCAAATATACAGCTATTTGAAAGGTATAACGCGTTAGATTTAGTAACGGGTGCAAAATTAAACTTAGATGATAATAAAATACATGGCGCTTATATTTGGAATAGAAACCTTGAACGAGTAGAAAGTATTTCTGCCAAATTTGTTGCTTTAGCCACTGGCGGTGCAAGTAAAGTTTATCAATATACTTCAAACCCAGATATAGCAAGTGGTGACGGTATTGCAATGGCTTGGCGTGCAGGTTGCCAAGTTGCCAATATGGAGTTTAATCAGTTCCACCCAACAAGTTTATATCATCAAAAAGCACAAAATTTTCTTATTAGTGAAGCAATGCGAGGTGAAGGTGCCTTTTTAAGACGTCCTGATGGTAGTCGCTTTATGCAAGACTTTGATGAGCGAAAAGAATTAGCCCCTCGAGATATAGTCGCTAGAGCAATTGATTTTGAAATGAAACGTTTAGGTGCCGACTGTATGTACTTAGACATTACTCATAAAGACCCACAATTTGTAATTGAACACTTTCCCACGATATATGCCCGTTGTTTGCAAGTTGGATTAGACATAACCAAAGAACAAATTCCAGTTGTGCCTGCTGCGCATTATACCTGTGGAGGTGTCATCACTGATTTGACCGGTAAAACCAATAAAGACAATTTATTTGCCATAGGTGAAGTTGCATACACCGGCCTTCATGGTGCTAATAGAATGGCCAGTAACAGCTTACTGGAATGTATTGTGTTTGCTCATGGAGCAGCCCAATCTATATTGTCTAATTTAAACAACAGCCCAGAATTAACTGAAATTCCATTATGGGATGATAGTAAAGTAACCACCTTAGAAGAAGATGTCATTATCAGCCATACATGGCATGAGCTTAGATTAATAATGTGGGATTACGTTGGTATTGTTCGTTCAAATCGTCGTTTGCATAAAGCATTAAAACGTATAGATTTAATTAAGAGTGAGGTGAACGAATTTTATGCCACCTTTAAGGTTAGTAACAATTTATTAGAGCTGAGAAATTTAGCGTTAGTTGCTGAATTGATTGTCAGAAGTGCTTTAGAACGTAAAGAAAGCCGAGGGTTACATTTTAATCAGGATTATCCTGATACCTTGCCTCATTCAACACCTACTGTACTGACACCTTAATTATTGCTTAAAAATGTATACATATTTCGGTTACTGGCTCTTAATTGTTTTTATTATTCGCCGTAACCGTCTTTTAGATTCGTCATTTAATTGGTCTGCAAATATCACTTTCCAATATGTATTCTGACTAACAGGGTTAATAATCTTTAGATAAAAACAAAAGGGCCAAAAATAACTAATAGGCAACAACTGACCTGATATTGCTCTTTTCACCCATTCTATTTGTCCAGCTTCTGACAAATGAAACACTTCTTCATCATCCGTTTGGTTTAATACATTTTGTTTGTAAACACAAAAGACAAAAAGCAGGAATAACACGGTGTAAGTCGATTTTATAATACTGGGAATAAAATATGGCCAATGATATATCGCCAAACAATACCAACATACAAAAACGACATGTTGGTATTGTCTGTAACGGGAGTGAGGGTCTACTTTGATCCTGTAACTAGCAACTAAGTCATCCATTACCTAATAGTAGTACAAATCGAGTGTGCTATTAATTGATTATTATTCTTTTAATACCATATCAATACACATGACTGCAGCCAGAATAAGTTTACGTATTGGATGTTCTGCCGGTACTTCAGGGTTAATTTCTAATACATAGTTATCTGCGCTAGTAAACATTTCTGCGCCAAGTCCGCCCCACTTTTTAGTGACATGAGCAAGTGTCGTCTCGCCATCTTTGAAATAAAAATCCCAACCAACCCAGTTACCTTCCAACGAACATAATACTTGTTCGTTTTGATCTAGGACATCAAACTTTCCGCCAATCGAAAATAGTTTTTGTGCAAAACCACCCAGTAATTCATTATTATGATCTCTCACTTCTACTTTAGATAAAAAGATAGAAATGCCTCTTTGAATGCGAATCAGACGTTGCTCATCTGTTGTTCTAATTTGAACATCAAACGGCGTCATGCGTTTATAATCAGTAAACCTTAATAATTTAGTAAAAAAACCTAAATTAGGCTCACGGCACTCCATGATTATTTCGCCAGATTCAGGATCATAAATATCGTAATTATTGGCAGCTTTGAATATCCCAACGTGCTCTTTAATCAAGTATAGGTTTTTATTAATTACGTCTGTCATGTTTCATCCTAATTGAATCTATAAATAAATTTGTTCTTATGAAAGTCTTGAGCAATGTATAACTAACCCCTTTGATAAACAACAAGAAAATTGTTTGCAGGCATAGTTTCAACTTGTAATAAACTTAACCGACCATCGCTCCAATTTGGTATGTCTTCAAGGTCTTGCATACCGCCGTAACCTTCACCAAAAAGCCATTGATCAAAGTCTCGATTCGACTCAGATGTGTATTCACCTTTTTGTTTAAAAGGGCCATAACAAACCAACTTTTGACCTTGATTCATCGATTCTACTAATTGTTTGATTAAATATTTGGCCAACTCTTCACTAATGATATGCAAAACATTAGCGGAATATATCAGCTCAAACTCAGAGGCGGTAATCGTATCTTGGCCAATATGGAATGAGAATGGTTTCAAATAATTAGTGAGTCCTTGTTTCTGACTGACTTCATACCATTGCATCGTTAGGGGTAACTTACTTTTTATTTCAGTTGGCTGCCAAACTAGCTCAGGCATATGCTGGCAAAAATGAATACCATGTTGTCCCGGTCCAGAACCTATCTCAATGACTTTGCCTTTTAGAAGGTTTAAATTCTTCAAAACGTCCAAGATATATTGTTTATTATTATCAGCTGCAGGATTTCTGGCTAAGTGGGCAAAAGGATCAATCATACTAAGGTCCATAATTTTGGTTCTATATCTTAATTTTAATTCAACAAAAAGGCCAGTTGATGCATCAACTAGCCTTTATCGATCTCTCAATAGTTAAATTGGAACAGTTACAAGTTTGGACCTAACCACATTTCGGCAGTTCGTTCATCCCAACCTTTTAGGTCGGCATAAGTTTGAGCTTGTTCTTTATCTATTTTGCTAACCGCAAAATATTTAGAATCAGGATGTGAGAAGTACCAACCAGATACAGAAGCGCCTGGCCACATTGCGTAACTTTCTGTTAGTGTCATACCAATACGTTTATCGACATCTAACAATTGCCACAATTTAGACTTTTCAGTATGTTCAGGGCATGCAGGGTAACCCGGTGCAGGACGTATACCTTGATATTTTTCGCGAATTAAGTCGTCATTTTCTAACGTTTCATCCGCAGCATATCCCCAATATTCTTTACGGACTTGCTGATGTAAATATTCAGCTAACGCTTCTGCTAGTCTATCAGCGATGGTTTTAACCATAATATTGTTGTAATCATCATGCTCAGCTAAAAATTTCTCAGCCAATTCATCAGCACCAAATCCAGCAGTAACGGCAAAGGCACCTATATAGTCTTCAACACCTGACTCTTTTGTTGCAACAAAATCACTTAAACAATAATTAGGTGACGAGTTTCTGGTTTTTAACTGTTGTCTTAATTGATGCAAAACCAACTGAGTTTGTTGATTGTTCTCATTCGAGTAAACCTCAATTGACTCATCGGTGCTGTTAGCTGGGAATAAACCAAATACAGCTTTAGCTGTGAGCTCTCCCGACTTTTCAAAGCGGTCTAACATTTGGTTCGCATCATCAAATACTTTTTGTGCCTGCTCACCAACAACTTCATGTTTTAGAATTGATGGGTATTTACCATGTAATTGCCAAGTTAAAAAGTATGGCGTCCAGTCGATATATTCACGCAAAGTGGCGATTGATACATTATGCCATTCGTGAATACCTAACTTTTTCGGTTTTGGAGGCTGATAAGTATCCCAGTCCACTTTGAATTTGTTCGCTCGAGCTTGTTCAAAACTAATGTATTGGGTGTTATCTCGTTTACGATGATGTTGTATCACCACACGTTCATAGTCTTTTTCAAGTTGCTGTAAAAACGGCGCTCTTAGTTCTTTACTCAACAAGTTAGATACCACTGATACAGAGCGACTCGCATTAGGTACATAAACCACTGGGTGTTCATAATGTTCGTTAATTTTAACCGCGGTATGCGCTTTTGACGTTGTCGCACCGCCAATCAATAAGGGCAAATCTAACCCTTGACGTGTTAATTCTTTTGCAACATGCACCATCTCATCAAGTGATGGGGTAATTAACCCAGACAAGCCTATGATATCTACTTTTTCCGCAATAGCGGTATCTATGATTTTTTGACAAGGCACCATAACGCCTAGGTCTATTACTTCGTAGTTATTACATTGTAAAACCACACCAACTATGTTTTTACCAATGTCGTGTACATCACCTTTTACGGTTGCCATTAGTACTTTTCCGTTAGTACTACCCTCTTCTTTTTCTTCTTCGATATAGGGGTTTAAATAGGCAACAGCTTGTTTCATAACCCGAGCTGATTTCACCACTTGAGGTAAAAACATTTTTCCTTCACCAAACAAGTCACCTACGATATTCATGCCATCCATTAATGGCCCTTCAATCACTTGCAGAGGTTTATCAAAATGCAATCGACACTCTTCTGTGTCCTCTTCAATAAACTGGGTAATACCTTTCACTAAAGCATGTTCTAAACGTTTAGTTACTTCCCATCCTCGCCACTCTTGTGTTTCTGCTTCTACCTGAACACCGTCACCACGATATTTAGGTGCTAAATCGAGTAAACGCTCAGTAGCATCATCACGACGGTTTAATATTACATCTTCCACCGCTTCACGCAGTTCAAGTGGGATATCATCATAAACCGCTAACTGGCCAGCATTAACAATAGCCATATCCATCCCGGCACGAACCGCATAATACAAAAAGACGGAATGCATGGCTTCGCGAACCGGGTTATTACCTCGAAAAGAGAAAGATACGTTGGATAAACCGCCTGAAATTTTGGCGTGTGGTAAATGTTCCTTTATATCCTTAATAGCATCAATAAAAGCAACCGCGTAATTATTATGCTCTTCTATACCCGTTGCGACGGCAAATATATTAGGATCAAAGATAATATCTTGTGGCGGGAAACCTATGCCATCAACTAATAATTCATAAGCACGTTTACAGATCCTAAACTTTTCTTCTCTGGTTTCAGCCTGCCCATCTTGGTCAAATGCCATAACGACGACAGCGGCACCATAACGTTTTAATTTTTTCGCTTGTGCTAGAAAAGGTTCTTCCCCTTCCTTCATCGAAATAGAATTAACGATTGCTTTACCTTGTACGCATTTAAGTCCAGCTTCTATCACTTCCCACTTAGAGGAATCCAACATAATTGGCACTCTAGCGATGTCAGGTTCTGATGCAATTAACTTACAAAACTTCTCCATAGCAGCGACAGAGTCCAACATGGCTTCATCCATATTGATATCGATAACTTGCGCGCCATTTTCAACCTGTTGACGAGCCACGTCTAACGCCGCTTCATAATCCCCATTTAGGATCAATCGTTTAAACATAGCTGAACCGGTTACATTGGTTCGCTCGCCTACGTTTATAAATCTGCTAACTGATTTTGTTGTCATAATTTCTTGTTTCCACACTCAGTAAGTTAAGGAACTTTACTTACTAATGATATTTATAAATTAAACGCTTCAAGTCCAGAAAGGCGCATCAAGGCGCTTTTTTCTTTAGGTGCACGTGGAATATTACCTTCAACGGCTTTTAACATAGCCGTAATATGCTCCGGTGTGGTCCCGCAGCACCCTCCGACAATATTCATTAATTGGCTACTCGACCATTCAGCAATATGTTCTGCCATTTCACTAGACTCTAGATCATATTCACCAAATTCATTTGGTAAACCAGCATTAGGATGCACCGATACAAAACATTCACAAATAGAAGATAAGGTATCCACATATTGGCGCAGTTGGTCTGGCCCTAATGCACAATTTAAACCGACGGATAATGGATTAACGTGACAGATAGAATTATAAAAAGCTTCTGTTGTTTGACCTGATAATGTACGACCAGAGGCATCGGTAATAGTACCTGAAATCATAATTGGCAGACGTTGCCCTGCCTGCTCAAACGCTTCTTCAATAGCATATAATGCAGCTTTAGAATTTAAAGTATCGAAAATGGTCTCGACTAGAATAATATCTGAACCTCCCGCCATTAAAGCAAGTGTAGCGGTAATGTAGTCTTCGACTAATTCGTCAAATGTGATATTTCTAAAACCTGGATCATTAACATCTGGAGAGATAGATAACGTCTTTGATGTTGGCCCTAATACGCCAGCTACAAACCTTGGTTTATCTGGCGTTGCAACTTCATCACACGCTTCTCGTGCTAATTTAGCTGCAGCAAAATTAATTTCTTCTGCAAGTGATTGCATTTCATAATCGGCCATCGAAGTTTTAGTCGCATTAAAACTATTGGTTTCTATTATGTCAGCGCCAGCCTTTAGGTATTGAAGATGAATGTTTTTAATGATGTCTGGTTGTGTCAGAACTAACAGATCATTATTACCTTTAATTGCGGTATGCCAATCCGCGAATCGAGTTCCACGATAGTCTTCTTCTTCCAAACCACATTGTTGGATCATGGTTCCCATTGCACCATCTAAAATCAAGGTTTTTTTATTCAACAATTCTGTTAATAGCTGGGTTTGATCTGGGCGTATATTGCCTTTGTTACTCATTTTAATTTCCTGCGCTGTATTCGACTATTCGGCAAAATTATCTGTTCTGATGTTTTCACTTACTTGGCTAAGGTTATAAGGTGTCTTTTGATAAACGTAATAATTTAACCAGTTGCTAAATAATAAATATCCATGAGCTTGCCACAACTTTTGTGGTGCAAGTTTAGGATCATTACCAGGGTAATAATTGACGGGGATATCAGGGTTTAAATCTGCATCGACATCCCTAGTATACTCATCATGCAAAGTTAACCTGTCATATTCAGGATGACCAGTAATAAACACCCTAGTGCCTGATTTATTCTGCATTAAATACGCACCAACTTCATCCGAACCTGAAATAGTGATTAAGTCAGCTTCTTTATTTAATTTATTGATAGGTACTTCACCATAACGAGAATGCGGTACATAAAAAATATCATCAAAACCACGCATTATTGGCGCTTTAGATTCCCATTTTGTATGTTTGTATACCCCACTTAATTTAGTATCACGGATATCATGTTTAATTCCGTAATGATAATAAATGGCAGCATGAGCAGCCCAACATAAAAACAAAGTAGAAGTGACATGTCGGTCTGCCCAGTCCAATACTTCCTTTAATTGTGGCCAGTAAGTTATATCTTCGTAATCTTTTAGGCCTAAAGGCGCGCCTGTGATGATCAACCCATCGTAGTTCTTATCTTTTATATCGCTAAAGTATCGATAAAAATTGTCTAAATGGGCTTCGGATGTGGTTTTAGTTTGATGCTCTAACCTAACGAGCTCAATATCAATTTGCAACGGACTATTGGATAACAATCTCACCAGTTGAACTTCAGTAGTTATTTTATCAGGCATCAAGTTGAGTACCGCCACCTGCATTGGACGAATATCTTGTGTGTCCGCTCTGTGCGCTGGCATTACATAAATATTTTCCTGCTTAAGGGCATCAATAGCAGGTAATTTATCCGGTACTCTAATAGGCATGAATATGACTCGTTGGAATAAAATTGATTTATATGCAGATTACGTAATTTTGAAATAATGTCAACATCTAGATGTTTAGACGTCCATAATTTACAAGCAAAAAAAACGGTGAGTGTTCTCACCGATATTTATCTAAATTCACCTTATCTAATCGTACCTTTACCAGTTAAGATCTCAATAATGACCATAGGCGCAGCTAACAATACATAAAAAAAAGTGATTGTTTTTTCGTGTGTATGTCCAACTCGGAAAATTCTAGCGACACAAAAAGCAATGCAACACCAAATTATATAACCGACAGACATCATAATTATCGAGTCCATATCTTCCCTTAACAAAATAGATTTCAATTAAGTCTAGTACATATTTTGTACTTAACTATTTGGTTTTTTGCTTTCTTTATGAGTAAGATGGATAAACAGGGATTGTTAAATATACTATTTCGAAATTTTTTTTTATTGCAATAAAGTCGCTATATTTATAAATACAGTGAATACATTAGTGCCACATAAGATACTTAAAATAATCTAGCTAAATTTCACGCCCAAAAACAAGTGAAACTAAATTTAAAAGTAGTGTTTACTATCCATTAGTACTATATTAAGCAAAGAGTGTTTATTTAAAACGCTTGTTTTAATTTTAACTTTTTACACACATTGATCACGGAAATATTGAATGTATTTTTATGCCGCTCGCCAACCTATTTTGGATGCTGAGAAAAATTTATTTGCTTATGAATTGCTATTCAGAGACGGCGTTGACAATGTATTTCCTGGGATAGATGAAGACGAAGCAACTACTCGTATAATCGAAGGATCACAGTTCAATTTAGGGTTAGCCCATTTAACGGGAAACAAACCAGCTTTTATTAATTTCACTTTAGACACCATCCTTAAAAATTACCCAGCCATGTTACCGCCAGAGACACTCGTAGTTGAAATACTTGAAACGGTTACCCCAGGTAAAAAGTTATTAGCTTCTGTAATCGAGTTAAAAAAACAAGGTTATGTTATTGCGCTAGATGATTACGAACATAAACCAGTGTGGCGACACTTTTTCCCTTACGTAGATATAATTAAAATTGATCTTAGAGCTATGTCTTTTGATGAAGTTGAACAGGTAATGACTGAATTGGCCGAGTTCAAGCATATTAAATATTTAGCAGAAAAAGTAGAAACATTAGCCGAGTTTAATCAATGTAAAAAAATGGGATTTAAATACTTCCAAGGTTACTTTTTCTCAAAACCTGAAATGGTTAAAACAAAGACGTTATCCCCGAGTCAATTAACCCTTTCGGAATTATTAGCAGAAACATCTTCAACTGATATCGATTTACCTAAAGTCACCCAAATATTTGAACGAGATATCAACCTTTCCTATAAGTTATTGCGCTACAGTAATTCTGCAACATTTAAACGACGAGCTGACATTTCAACCATAAAACAAGCTATAGTCGCATTAGGAAAATATGAACTTAAAAAGTTTTTATCTTTATTATTTACGGCGTCAGTCAGTGATGAAAAACCACAAGAGTTGTTACGACTTGCTATGGTTAGAGCGCGTTTTTGTGAAAACTTAGCTGAAATTAATGAAGACGGTGATGCTAGCATGGCCTTTTTAACCGGCATGTTATCTTTAATTGACGCTATTTTAGATGAAGATATTGCTACGGTTATGGAGCAACTCCCACTTTCACTCGAAATAAAAGAAGCTCTGGTAAACAAAAAAGGGAAATTAGCGACGTATTTACAATTGGCGATGACTTACGAGAGAGGTTTATGGGAGCAAGAGTCAGCATTAGAGACATCTTTAAAGTTATCTGACGAACAAGTACCTGCTATATATGCAAACGCTATTGACTGGTCTAATGAACAAATTTCGTCAATTAATAGTTAATTCCGTGCAATAAAAAAAGGACCTGAGTCCTTTTTTAGTTTCGATATCCAAACGTTCAACGTTTATTCTACTATTAGGTAAGGTGACAACTTTTGCACCAACTTATTACCAATACCCTTCACATTAACTAACTGATCTAACGAAGTTAATTTTCCATTTTCATTAATATAATTAACGATTGCTTCCGCTTTTTTTTTGCCTAAACCTTTAATCTGAGTTAATTGTTCAACATCGGCGTTATTAATGTTTAACTTCGTCTCAACAACCACAGCGTCGGACTTAAGGTTTACTTGAAGTGGAGTTATCGCCAAAGCTGCATTTGGAAATAGGCTCAACAAAGTAAAAATAGTAACTATAAATGCCATCTTATTCATTTCTCTTTCCTTATATTGTAAATTACCCAATAAAGGTATAATTCAACTTTATAAGTTTGGCAAATTTATATTTTTACTTATTTAAAATCGCTTCTAAGACTTGTTTAACCGTTTCTCCAATTTTCGCAAAAAAGACTCTTCGATGGCTCGTTTTTCGCCAAACCAAACTTAATGTTCGACTGGCAGTTTTATCTTCCATTTCTTCACTAGATAGTGAACTATTGACTAATAAACCTGATTTTATCGCTAATTGTGGAAGATAGGTTTCACCAAAATGACCTTCAACCATCGCCAGCAATGTATTTAAACTACTCGCTTGAAACGGGTGTATATTGTCCGTTTCTGTAAGCCTGCAACCTTTAATCGTGTGATCAGATAAACAATGTTCTTTTTCTAATAAATACACATTTTCATTCACTCGATCAGGGTGAAAAACTTTAACAAAAGGGTCTTGGCACAACTCAAACTCGACAAATTCATTGGTTTCGTAAGGTGTTGCCATTAAAACTAAATCCAACCGGCCTTCTCGCAGTAAACTTAAACAGTTCTCCGTCGTATCTTCTCGTAAGAACAATTCCAAGTTAGGATATTCGAGTGCACACTTTTTAATTAATGGAGACAAAACAAATGGGGCTATTGTCGGTATTACACCAACCTGCAAAGGTCCTGAGAACTCATTCCCTTCAGCGCTTGAAGTTGCGACAAGATCCGCGCTCTGCTCTAAGATCATCCTCGCTTTATTGACCACATCCACACCCAAAGGTGTAAATACAAATGTTTTGTGATCTCTTTCTATTAACTGGGAATCTAATTGTTCTTCAAGAGCTTGGATTGCACTGCTTAAAGTTGATTGAGAAACAAAGCACTTTTTAGCCGCTTGACCAAAATGGCCAGTATCAAATAAAGCAACTAAGTACTTCAACTGCTGTAATTTAGGTAACTTCATTATTATCCCTAGTTATATAAATCAGAATATTATGATTATTTTCAACTTACGTTGTATTTTATTTGTACTTATCTGTCTATTTTTTAACAAATTGTTAACTTATCGCACTTTATGTTCAACTTAACGCATTAGCCAACAAAATTTCTATTTATAAATTAGACTCTTGGGACCTTAGTTTCACGGAGAAGATCAATGATCATTTCCAAATATAAAAAAATCATTAGTTTTTCAGTGTTTTTTATTTCAGCTAGTGCACTTTCAGCGCCTGTCGTTAATGATTGCCCATGCAAAAATAACAAAACAATAACGGTTAAAGAATGTCCATCTGCAAAAGTCAGTAGCCCTAGTTGGTGGGATTGGATCACAAGTAATAAGTCTTCTCGGTTTCATTTTTTTCAGTTACTAGAGTTAATTCACAATGATGATGGTAAGTCTGTAACCTCAGATAATAAAAAAGAAAACCGGCAGTACAGCTAATGTCAAAAATAAACGTTTTCATTAATGCATTTAAGAGTGCTTTTTCAGCATTGTTAGGTGTACAAAACTCTAATAATCACAAACAAGACTTCGAGTCAGAAACTCCCTTCCCATTTATTCTTGCTGGTGTCATTTTAGTGATAGGTTTTATATTAATTTTAGTAGCTATCGTTAGTGCAGTGTTACCCTAACAATCTATTTACATTAACTACTATATAACGCAAAAATCTCTGAAACCTTCTGCCTTTTACTTCCATTTTGACTAATACTTCGAGCTACTTTTACAAAACTTTGCTCTGCTTCATCATACAACTTTCGTGTTAACACTGTATCGTGATTACTAATTAACACAGGAATATTCCGTTTAAAAGCGGCTCGTTCGGCAAGTTTGGCAAGGTTAGCCTGTGCATTCACATCAAACCCTCCCGTCGCATATGATGTGAAATTAGCAGTTTCCGTTAAAGGTGCATATGGCGGATCACAATAAATCACATTTCCTTTTCGCGCTCGAGCAAAAACTTTTGTGTAATCTTCACAAACAAACTTCACTTTTTTAGATTTTTCAGAAAATATAAAAATCTCATCTTCTGGGAAATAAGGTTTTGTATATGATCCAAACGGTACATTAAAGCCACCAGATAAGTTATAACGGCATAAACCATTAAAGCCATGGCGATTTAAGTATAAGAATAACAAGGAGCGGTAATAAGGGTCTGTGCTTTGGTTAAACTCATGTCTTAACCCATAAAAGGCATCTTTTTTATTGTTTGACTGAACAAACAGCGTTTTTGCATCTTTCACAAATGTTTTTGGACGAGCTTTAACTATTTTATAAAGACTGATCAGATCTGGATTTACATCATTTAATAAGTACTTATCAAAGTCAGAATTTAGAAAAACGGATCCAGCACCTACAAATGGTTCGATTAACTTGTTCCCTTCTGGCAACCTTGCGTGGATCTGTTCAATTAGCCCATACTTTCCGCCAGCCCACTTTAAGAAGGCTCTGGTTTTCTTTTTCATTTGGCGCTCTACTGTGCTGATTGAGCGTCATCAAACGCCAATATTTGTTGTTGGATTACACTTATTGATTTAGCCCACGCATTTGGGGCTATAGATGCTGCGGTTTGTCTTGCCAACTCGATGGTTTCAAACAGTCCGTAAGTTACGACTAACCAATCAGTATAATTACGTTTAACCATATATATCCGCAATTTATCTTTTTCATACGGAGCTGACTCTAAATATTGTGCTAATACAGCTTCACTACTAACCGCGGTAAGTTGTAATACAAAATGATCAGCCGGTAAGGACATAAATATTTGATTATCGATCGTATAAGGTTTCCCTGGATCTTCAGCCGATGGTTGTTCCTTGGCGACAGAGATTATATCGTCTTGAATTAACTCTTCTAACGTCGGCTCCTGATCGATTCTAGATATATCAGGTACTTGAGTTTTATCGCTATCCAGTGCTGTGGTTTCTATCAATGAAGATTCATTTAACTCGGTTTGAACTTGTTTTTTACTTTCAGGTTTTTCAAGCTCTGATTGCGCATCTTCAGGGTCTAAAAAAAAGTCCATACTAATAGGTGTTTCAGTCAAGTTAGATTCATTGCCCATGTCTGTAATTTGTTGTTGTTGTTCTTTCTGTGATGTTTCGCTGGTATCTGTATCGATTTCTGCCGTTGTCGTTGTAATTTCATTACTTAAGTTATCAACCGATTCAGGTTTTTTGGTTAATTCAGCCAAGATCATATCTGTTGTCGGGTTTTCTGCTACTTTTTCATTGCCAAAACTCACTTTAGATTTTTGGCTCATTAACTCAGAGAAGATCAGTTCTGAACTCGCCGTTGGTCTAATTACGACTTGTGCCATTTTTTTGTCTGCAACAAGTAACTCAGAACGTTCTTTTGTACTTATCGCGTTCTGTTTCTCTAATGCTGAATTTGATTCCGTTACATTTTGCCAAGGTTTAACGACATCTGAAGTCTTGTTTAAAGACGTTTTTGTCATTAACGCTTGTTCTTGTTCTGAAATTATCCCCATTCTGTAAAGATAAATTCCAAGAGCTAATAACAAACTACATGTCACTAAAATAGATGCCCATAATTTAATGTTAAACGGCTCACTATCTGAAACTTTACCTGCATTAACATCGTTGTATGCCAATAGCTGAATTGGAAGACCTGCGGAATTTTCTATCCAACGTTTTATTCTGGGACTGGTTTGAGCTGGGATATCAATAACGTATTCAGCGAGTAGTTGATAACTTTCTTGTTTGGTTAATAGAGGTACCGGCAGTATTTCTACTAAACCAGATTTAACATTAATTAAAGTCGATGCAATCGTTTTATCGAACGCCATCACTATGCTTAACTGGATACCTAAATTTTTTGATTCGCTGCATAACTGCAATAACTCACCAATGATTTTGCCACTTAAAAAATGGGCATTATCAATAGCTATCAACATATCACTGGAATTATTAAATTCAATAAATGAGGTGAGGATTGGCATTTCCGGATCGAATAATACATTGCCAAATAATTGCTCAATGATCCGGCTTCGGATTTGAATGTCATTTATAGAGCGAGCTGCTGTTAAATAACACTTATTTCCGTCTGGCAATGTTTGTGTCAGCACTTCTTCAATTAATATTGTTTTACCAATACCTTGCTGACCTTCTATTGCAACAATTTTAGCGTGCGTTAAACCCGCTTGAACTTTTTTAATAAAAGCATTGCGTGAAGCGGGTATGTAAAATTGATCTGGTCCAGCATTAACTAAGGTCATTATAAAATATGTTTTAATTCACTTTCAGTTACATCGTTAACTAGTATCGCTTTACCTATCTGTTTCGGCAATACAAATCTTATTGTATCTGCCTGAACTTTCTTGTCTTTTTTCATGTGCACTAAATAGTTATCTAATGTCATGTTTTCAGGACCAATAATTGGTAAATCGAATTGTTGATTCAGGTTAGTCACTCTTAAAACATCATTAGGAGTTAGCCAACCACGAAGCTTAGCTAATTGACTTGCTTGAACCATGCCAACAGCAACGGCTTCACCATGCAACCAAACACCATAGCCCATTTCAGCCTCAATAGCGTGTCCAAAAGTATGACCTAAATTTAATAATGCTCTCACACCAGACTCTTTTTCATCTTGTGCAACAATGTCGGCTTTATTTTGACAACAGCGTTTAATGATATGAATTAACATATCTGTGTTCATTTCATTAATTGCTTGGGCGTTACTTTCTAAATACTCAAATAACGTAAGATCACCTAAAATACCGTATTTAATAACTTCAGCCATGCCAGCTGAAAACTGTTTTTTTGGTAATGTCGTTAATGTGTCTATATCAATGATTACCGCTTTGGGTTGATAAAAAGCGCCTATCATGTTTTTACCCAAAGGGTGGTTCACGGCCGTTTTTCCACCAACAGATGAGTCTACTTGTGATAAAAGTGTTGTAGGAACTTGGATAAAGTTAACACCACGTTGATAGGTAGCAGCTACAAACCCAGTTATATCACCAATAACACCGCCACCTAATGCGACTAATGTCACATCTCTACCATAGTTATTATCTAACAGATAACTCATTATCTTTTCGTAACTGGCTAATGTTTTGAACGACTCACCATCTTCAATACTAAATATATTTACATCAAAATCTTTTAGGGTATTGAGAATTTTATCGGAAAATAATGGTTCAAGCGTGGTATTCGTGATCACAACTACTTTAGTGCCTTTTATGTGAGGCACAAAAAAGGAGCTATCGTTGATAGCTCCTGATTTTATATAGATTGGATAACTGCGCTCACCTAAAGAAACGTTTACTGTTTCCATTTTCACAGCTCCTACTTATATTAAAAGTCTAATTTTTTGATTATATCGTTTGCTACCACACGTGCACTTTGCTCGTCAGTTTTTACAACGATATCAGCCACTTCTTCATAAAGTGGACTGCGTTCTTCAGCCAAACGGATCAACACATCACGTGCTGGTTCTTCGGTTTGTAATAAAGGACGACGTTTATCACGTTGCGTACGTGCAACTTGTTTTTCAATAGGCGTTTCTAAATAAACAACGATTCCGCGTGCTGATAAACGATTACGGATCTCTTTACTTACAACAGAACCACCGCCCGTCGCTAATACAATGCCTTGTTTTTCAGTTAACTCAGAGATAACAGATTCTTCTCGAATACGGAAGCCTTCTTCACCTTCGAGATCAAATACCCAAGCGATATCTGCACCAGTACGGCGTTCTATTTCTTGATCAGAGTCAACAAATTGCAAATGCAATTGCTCGGCTAAGTGTCGACCTATTGTGCTTTTACCAGCACCCATTGGACCCACTAAGAAGATGTTACGTTTTTCAGCCATATTACCTAATTCAAATACTATTATTTAATTACTACGAAAATCCCGACGTCTTTCACACGCCCACGAAAAATAAGGCGCGAATTATCGCAAAAAAACGCTATGAAAAGCAAGCAACACTTTCATCTAAGGTTAGATTTTTAAATATCATTCATTATTTCGGGGGTAACAAAAATTAATAACTCCCTTTTCTCAGTGAATTTTGAATCCGTTCTGAATAACCTACCTAAATAAGGAATATCACCTAACCAAGGCACTTTAGTCACCGACTCAATAACTTGCTGTTGGTATATCCCACCTAACACGATCGTTTCACCATTTTTAACTGAAACTTTGGTTTTAATTTGTTGTGTATCTATGGCAACCGCAGGGCCTGTTGAAGTAGAGACCACATCGCCACGTGCATCTTGGGTTATGTTCAATTCCAAAATAACATTATTATCCGGTGTAATGTGAGGTGTTACTTCAAGGCTCAGTACCGCTTTTTTAAATGCGACACTCGTTGCTCCATGTGAGCCTGTTTGAACATAAGGAATTTCGGTTCCTTGTTCAATGCGAGACATATTTTGATTGGACGCTAAAATTCTAGGAGATGCCACTATTTCACCTTTATTCTCTCGCTCTAATACAGATAATTCTAAATCCAACAAAGAGCCATCTGATAAATTTGCAATATGTAAGGCTAAACTACCCGCAGGGCTTGCAATAGGTAAGTTGACATTTAACCTATCTTCTATTGCAGAGTCCGTGGCATCGCTTTTAATTTGATTAATTCCATTTAATGTTCCGGAGACAACATTCTGCCTATTAGTTTTCATAGATGTATCAGATATTCCCCAACGAATGCCTAGCTGTTCATCCACATTATCCCGCACTGTCACCATACGAGCTTCAATAGAAACTTGTTTAACCGGTATATCTAATTGCTCAATCGCTTTTTTAAGTGTAATTAAACCTTGTTTCGTATCTTTCACTAATAACGTATTGGTACGTGGATCCACCGTAACCTGACCTCGATTAGATAATATTGAATCCGTGCCCGTTTTTATCAATCTTCCAATATCGTTAGCTTTTGCGTATTTGATTTGAATAAACTCAGATAGTAATGGTTCAAATTTGTCTAATGCCGTTTGAGTCTCTAATTTTGTAGTTTGTTGATGTTGCGATTCTTTCAGGGTATTAATTAATAACACATTGCCTTCAAACCGTTTTTCTAAACCATTAAGTTCTAGAATCAAATCTAACGCCTGCAACCACGGCACATTAGTTAAGTTTAATGAAATTGTGCCAGTTACTTTTTCTGAAATAACAATATTAAGATGTTGAGAATCCGCAATTGTCTGTAATGCACTGCGAATAGGAAGGTCAATAACATTGAATGATAATAAGGGCGTACCAGCTGACTCCGCCGCTTTTATTGGATGTACCGAGCTAAGTAAAAGTAATAACATAAATAACTTAGCGATATTATGACCCCACTTAATTAGAAATATCTTCATGTTAACATCCTTGTTCTAGGCTCATTTACATGTAGCCCTATCAGTTCAATAACTTATTTTTGAAACCAAACACATCGATGAATCCAGACCTTCGACAGTAAAATGTGCGTCTACAATTTGTTTAACCGTTAATCCTGTATTAGGCAGTAACTCTCCAACTTTAACCTTTCTCGTCATTAACTGTTGTCCCCGAATAACCGCGGTTAATTCATTGTTTTGAGTGAAAGTCCCTAAGTATTGAAATGTCTCCTTTAAAGCCTTACATTCTGCATTCACTCGTGAATTAGAAAGTCGTTTTAAATTATTCTCTTTAACATGCTCCGTTTGTTGCTGAGCAGCACTAAATAAATCTCTTGATAGTTTAAAAGGTAAAGGTGTGTACGATAATTCAGGGTAATTATTTTCTTCCGAAGTTTGTTTAGGTTTCACCGCCCAAGTTGGATTAGTAAATACAAAAACCACTAAACAGAATATCGACAATACGTATCGATATTTACCAAGTAACCTCTCTAGGAACTTAATCATTACTCACTCCATTTGTATTTTTTAACACCACTATATTTACCTTTAACTCAAAGGACAGTTGCGACTTCTTGTTGTAAACACCATCCTTGTTGGAGTTAGCGCTTATCTTTACATCGTTAATCTCAACAAAAGTATGGTTTTGACCAATGTAGTGAAGTAATGAAATTATCTGCTGATACTGACCAATAAATTGGAAATTAATCGACTGGCTTTGAAAATGAGTCTTCTGGTTTAAACTCCCCCAATTAACTTTATTCAGTGGTATACCAGCTAATTTGCACCACTGTTCAATTTGTGTCACAAACTTAGTGGTTACTAGGTAAATAGGTTGTTTAGTAAAGTATGGATTTAATGATTTTTTTAGTGCTTGTTGCACTTTCAATAACTGATTGTGCTTTACTAAATTTACTTTCTTTTGACTAACTTGTTCTTTAATCAGCCCAAGCTCTTGGGTTACTTGCGATAATGTTTGCCAATGGGGAAATATAATCAATACAGCACCAGAGACAAGTACAGTGAAAAATACGACAAAACCTGTGATCAATCGATATTTCAAGCTACTGAACAGAAAACTCGGAATGAACAATGATTGTTCAAATAACCGCAGGGTAAACACCTTTAGACCTCATCTTCACTGTTGTACAGAACATGGAGGTTAAATCTTTTAATATTAAGCGTTTTAGCAACTAATTGTTGAGGATTTACTTTAGTGTCTTGTAACGAAAATGTAAGTTGAGGTTTAACAAAAGTAGGTGACCGACTCAGTTTATCTAAAAAGTCAGACAATGAATGATCAGAAAGACTCACCCCGGTAAGGCGTAGTTTATCATCATGAAATTGTAATTCCGTTAAGACCACTTGTTTAGGTATTAATCTGTCCAATACTTCGAATAATTGACGAAGTTGGTAGTGGCTGAATAATACAGCTTTGATTTTGCTATACTGTTGTTTATATATAGATAAATCCGAAATTTTTATTCTTAGGTTACTTGGCGGTAATTCAATTCTTTCTAAATCTAAATTTTGTTCATTTAAGCTGATTATTTGTTTATCCAGTTCGACTTGTATCCAATGATAGAACCAGCCAACCAATAAACTCGCGACCAAACCACCAATTAGAACATTCATGATTAATTTGGAATAATTGTGATGTCTTTTTATCGAGCGCCATCGGATTAAGTTTACGTTTACCATTAAGATAACCCTCGTACTGCTAGCCCTAAAGCAACCTGAAAACAACCTTGGATAGACATAACTTCGTTTTTCTTATGTTCTAACTGTTCATCCAAAACTGAAAGAAATTGCAATGGCTTAGATTTGTGAATATCAACTTTTAGTTGGTTAGATAAATAACCAAGTAACTCCACAAAATGAGCGCCTCCCCCAGAACCATGCCAAGTATCGATGGCATTACCGTCAAAAATGGATAAGTAGTTTTGTTGGCAATGGCTCAATTGAGCGACTAGCTTGTCCACCACTTTTATCTCTAATGTTTTATCTTTTTTAGGGAATAAATGGGCGATTCCAATATTCGACTCACGACTGAACACCAATTCATCACCAGAGATAACAATAAATAAAGAAGTCGTCTCGCCAATATGAACATTGGCAATCACATCGGTCGCTTTATTTTGTCGGTTCAAACCAAACTGTAAACTCCTGGTGATAGCATGGCTTTCAATGTCAACGATAGCGCAATTAAAACCAGCTCTTTTTAACGCGGATATACGTGTATTAATTAAACTTTGTTTCGCTACGACAACAAATACATCTTTTAAAGTGTCATCTAACCTATTTTGACCAATGACAACAAAATCAATATTTACTTCGCCAACCACTTTTGTTGTAACTAGTTTTAAATTGCCATAAAGGTAGTGCTCAATTTCAGCGTCGGTTAATGTCTTGTCAACTTGAATCGTTTTGCTTATGACTTGTGACCCTGTAATTGCAATTGCAGCGTTTTGAATATTTGGGGGGATTGAAGATCGTAATAATTTAAGTGCATGCTCAAATGGCTCTGCCTTGTGAACCTCTTTATTTACCAGTGTACCTTGCGGTAATTTCACCAATGCCAACACGTCAATTCTAACCTTGTCGTCGCTGCGAGATAACGCAATGACCTTGATTGAATATGTGCCTATATCTATGCCTAAACATTGATTATTTCTAATAAATAAACTGTAGACAGAATTAAATAACATGCCGAACCTCCCTTTAGCAGTTATTAAATACTAGAATACAATTACCCAAAATCAATACAAGAATGATAATTTATTTTTTCCTTATCATTTGCCCCTACTTAGACTAAAATTCCTGTCTCTTTTTTATTCATTTGATGTATTTAATGATTTGGCTTAAACGACTATTTAAACTTTTTCTATTTGGCATGATTTCAGGCCTGATTTTAATTGTTGGTTTCTATTTTTATATAAAAGATGAATTACCAACCGAAGAGGTAATAAGAGACGTACGTTTTCAAATCCCAATGAAAGTGTACACCGCCGATGGTGAGTTGATTTCTCAATTTGGCGAGAAGCGCAGGATCCCTTTACACTATAAAGAACTTCCTCAAACCTTAATTGATGCTTTATTAGCGACCGAAGACTCTCGTTTTTACCATCATTATGGGATTGATCCTATTGGCGTGTTACGAGCCGCATTTGACACTATTATCTTAGGCAAAAGAACACGTGGTGCCAGTACCATCACCATGCAATTTGCAAGAAACGCCTTTTTAACCTTAGACCGAACAGTGATCCGTAAAGTAAAAGAAATCTACATTGCCATTCATATTGAACAACTTTTAAGTAAAGAAGAAATTTTATCTTTATATTTTAATAAGACATTCTTTGGCAATAGAGCTTATGGTGCTGGAGCTGCAGCACAAGTCTATTATGGTAAAGATTTGGACCAGTTGACATTAGCGCAAATAGCCACCATTGCCGGATTACCAAAAGCACCATCAAACTATAATCCTCTGCGATATCCAGAACGAGCAAAACAACGACGGAACATAGTATTAAGTAGAATGTTAACAGTGGGTGCTATTGACAGAGCAACCTACGAAGACGCCATCGCACAACCAATTACCGCTAAACATCATGGCGCTAAAATAACCGCTTATGCCCCATATGTGGCGGAAGATGTTCGTAAAAAAATGGTAGAAAAGTACGGATTAGAGCAAGCCTATACAGAAGGATTTAATGTTTATACAACAATTGATTCAAAGGCACAAAAAGCGGCACAACAAGCCGTTAAAGATAATATTCATGCTTACGATGAAAGACATGGTTATAGAGGGCCAACGAGTTATTTATGGCATGAGTCTGATTTAACTGATGCATCAGATACATTGGAGTCCGTAGAGGGACAAGAGGATATAACAAATGATCATGCTCAATTTGAGTCTTGGACGTTTGAACAAATTAATGAACATCTAGAAAATATTAAAGATTATGATGATCTCGTGCCTGCTGTTGTCACCAATTTGACTGAGAAAACGGCGTATGTACAACTTAGGTCTGGCATTATAGATGTAATTGATTGGGAAAATATGAAATGGGCAAGACCATATATTTCCGATACAGCACAGGGGCCTGCTCCGACTAAAGTAGCTGATATTATCCAACCTGGTGCTTTAATTTGGTTACGCCCAAACAATGACAATAGTTACAGATTAAGTCAGATACCAGATGTTAGTGGTGCTTTTGTCGCATTAGACCCAACAAATGGCGATATAAAAGCATCAGTTGGTGGCTACTACTTTGCCAACAATCAGTTTGATCGGATCACCCAGGCGAAACGTCAAATCGGTTCCAATATAAAACCTTTTGTCTATTCTGCAGCGTTAGAAAATGGGTATACCTTAGCAAGCCTAATTAACGACGCACCAATTAATAAGTGGGACAATAAACTAGGTACAGCCTGGCGCCCTAAGAACTCACCGCCAACTTATGGCGGACCAACCAGAGTTCGACGCGGGTTAGCAGAATCTAAAAACGTAATGTCGGTAAGGTTACTTCGTTCCGTTGGTATTAATAAAACGATAGAACACATGACAAGATTTGGTTTTGCTAAGTCAGACTTGCCTAAAAATGAATCATTATCCTTAGGCTCTGCGGCGCTGACGCCAATTTCTGTGGTAACGGGAATGAGCGTTTTTGCTAATGGTGGTTATCTAGTGCGCAACCAATTGATCGATCGAGTTGAGAATATTGGTGGTAAAGTTATTTTCAAGAATCCTAAGTTGGTCGCTGGTTACCAAACACCTGAAGTAAATGCTTATGACGATACTGTTGAGTCTGATAATCAAGAATCCAATGAATTAATGCCTGCACCTAGAGTTATTTCAGCCGCCAATTCATTTTTAATTACCGATGCCATGAATGCAACGATTTGGGGCGGTGGTAATTGGAGTAAAGGCACTGGTTGGAGTGGGACGGCATGGCGAGCTCAAAGTCTTAAACGTCGTGATATTTCAGGTAAGACGGGCACAACCAACGATGCCGTTGATACTTGGTTCACCGGATTTAACAGCAAAATAATCGCAACAAGCTGGTTAGGATTTGATGCTCCAGGTCGTCCACTTGGAAGTGTAAATTACAATACAAACTTAGATAATAAACAAACATTTGGTGGTGAATCTGGGGCAAAATCTGCCTTACCTGCATGGGTAAGTTTTATGCATGAAATTTTACCAAGTATCCCAGTTACCTATCGCGAGATACCTGAAGGTATTATTTCAGTTAGAATTGATATTGATACCGGCTTATTATCACGTAAAACAGACCACACAACACGTTGGGAATACTTTATAAAGGGTACTGAGCCAACTAAATACACAGATAGTAATCTCCCGATCCGGTTAGATGATAACAAAGATCAAATCAAAGAAGATGACGAATTGTTTTAACAAGTTTGTTTGGAATAGAATTACAAACTGCTCATTTATAACAAATGAGCAGTTTGTGTATGCCGCATTTTAGACTGTTATTTGATGTTAAATTAGTTACCAGCGATTTGCATATTTTCAATTAATACCGAGCCAGTTTGAACCGCGCCTCGTTTTTCAACATCGCCACCTATACCAACAATCTGTTTAAACATATCCGTTAAGTTACCGGCAATGGTAATTTCAGATACTGGATATTGGATTTCTCCATTTTCTACCCAAAAGCCTGCAGCTCCTCGACTGTAATCTCCAGTAACTGTGTTCACACCTTGCCCCATCAATTCAGTTACCAGCAGACCTTTATCCATCTTTTTCAGCAATGCCGCTAAATCAGGATCAGTCGCTTGAACTAACCAATTATGAATACCTCCAGCATGACCTGTGGTTTTCATGCCCATTTTTCTGGCTGAATAACCGGTTTGTAAATACGTGGTTAATACCCCGCTTTCAATGATATTTCTGTCTATCGTCGCCACACCTTCTGAGTCAAAAGGACTACTTGCCAACCCTTTCATTAAATGCGGTTTTTCAACGATGTTAACAAGTTCTGGAAATATAGATTTACCTAAACTATCCATCAAAAAAGATGATTTACGGTATAAGCTGCCACCGCTAATGCCTGAAACTAAATGGCCAAAAAGTGAAGATGCAATTTCAGCATGAAAAATAACCGGCAATTGACAGGTATCTAACTTTCTTGCGTTTAACATTGAAACGGCGGCTTCCGCTGCTTTTTTACCAACCAATATTGCACTGTCTAATTTGTTGAATTCACGATCTACCGTATAGGCATAGTCGCGCTGCATTTCTTCACCGTCTTGTGAAATCACTGAACAGCTTAAACTATGACGAGTACTTGGGTAGCCTTCAATAAAACCTAAACTATTGCCATAAACTTTAAAACCTTGATAACTCGATAACGATGCGCCGTCAGAATTGGTAATTCGATTGTCAAAATCGAATGCTGCTTTCTCTGATTCAATACAAAATTCAATCGCTTGTTCTGGTGATATTTGATGAGGATGAAATAAATCTAAATCTGGAATATCAGTCGCCAACTCATCTTTCTGTACTAATCCTGAAAACTCATCGGCTGAAGTATATTTAGCAATATCCACTGCCGCTTTTACCGTTTG
Source organism: Psychrosphaera sp. F3M07 (assembly GCF_018860345.1). Taxonomy (GTDB): domain Bacteria; phylum Pseudomonadota; class Gammaproteobacteria; order Enterobacterales; family Alteromonadaceae; genus Psychrosphaera; species Psychrosphaera aquimarina. Next base: position 218,635 of record NZ_JAHKPJ010000025.1, read on the forward strand.
CTCTAACGCAGCATGACTCAAGTCGGCTGTTGAAGCTGAGCCTTTATGTTTTCCAACATAAATAGAAATACCTAAAGCGCCTTCTTGATTAAACTCTATATTTTCCAGTTCTTGGCATCGACTTGATACAGTAATGCCCTTAGATTTACTAATGACCGCTTCCGCAGAATCGGCGCCATATTTTTTACTTAATGATAATAAATCGCCGATTGCGGTCTTCACTTGATCTATATCGTTAAAAATATCGGTTTTAGTTGTCATAAATACTCAAAAATACTGGTTAATTTGCGCTTGGCAGCATACCATAAATCATATATTCCAAGTTATTAAATTCTATTGATTATTTTACTATGACAAAGTCTTATTATTTATTACCAGACGATGAAAATTACGTCAGTAAAGCCGAATTAAAAAAAGAAGTTAAAGAGCTACAAGCTTTTGCAGAACAACTTGTTAATTTAGGCAAATCGCAAAAAAAACGCTTATCCGCAAGTGATGAGTTACAAGCAGCATTTATTTTAGCGGATAAAATATCCAATAAACCAGACGCATTACGCCGTCATATGCAGTTTATAACCAAACAACTTAAAGACGAAGATTTAGACAAGTTACGTGCTGAATATGAACGCATCATGTCACCGAACTTAGCTTCTGATAAAGTGATGAAAAAGCTTGAGAAAACAAGAGAAAAATTACTAAAAAATGGTGACAGCGCCATCAACGAGTTGATTGATTTACACCCTAGTTTAGAACGTCAGAAACTTAGACAATTGGTGCGTCAGGCTAAAAAAGAAGTGGAAAAAGAACAGCCTGGTAAAAATTACAAAGAGCTTTTCCAATACATTAAAACTGAAACCGGTAGTTAGGAGCATTCGTTAATGGCACGAGTTAAATTAAACATCATGGATGTTCGTTTATTTAAAATTGCGATTAGTTTTTTATTCGTATTATTCATTTCGGCTTGTAGTGGGGGTACCGACTCAACGGTAACCAATACAGATGAAACGATCGTAAGTGCCAGCTTGTTGTTAACGGTTTTAGATGACGATGACAATGCAGTCACTACATTAACTCAAGGTGACAGTGCAACGATCAGAATCTACATATCTAATGATGAGAATAGCGCGGCAATTCAAGGTGCAAAAATAGAACTTAGTACTGACTCAGGAGAGTTATCAAAGACAACTGTACTTAGCGACTCAGATGGGTTTGCCGAAGTTACTTTTAATTCAACTAATGCTGATCTAGGTGTAGTTACAGTTAGTGCCAAAAGTACAATTAACGGCAATGAATATGCATCAAACAATGCAGAATTTGATATTAACGATATCCCCGAAACAACGGTTTCAATTGGTTACTTAGACGATCAAAATAATTTAGTGGAAAACACTATTTTGACTAACCCCCAAGATTCTAATGGAAATACCCAAATTGAAGCTGGGAGTACATTGAGACTTTCACTATATATATTTGATCAGGACTTAACCCCCATAACTGATTCTGTACTTGTTTCATTAGATTCAACTTGTGTACAAGCGGGCAAAGCTAGCATTGATGCAGAAATATTTAGCAACAATGGAGTGATCAACTCAACTTATCAAGATATAAGCTGCGCGACCGCTGAAGGTAAAGATGATGTTATTGTGGCGACAATGGTCATTAATTCAAAAGAATATACTGCTAACACGACTATTTCTATTTTGCCTGAAAAAGTAAGTTCAATTGAATTTGTTGATGCAGTTCCTATATCTATCGTATTAAAAGGCACTGGAGGACAAGGAAAACAAGAATCTTCCACTTTAACTTTTTTAGTAAAAAGTGAATTAGATAACCCATTAGCTCAACAAGAAGTTACATTTGAGTTAAATACGACAGCAGGGGGATTATCATTAGTTAGTAATACTGGTATTACTAATTCTGATGGCGTTGTAACCGCTAAAGTTCTATCTGGTACCGTTCCAACTACAGTGTCAGTCACGGCAAACATTTTAGATGAAAATGACTTACCTATTACTTCGGTTGGATCTTCTTTATTAACTGTAAATACAGGCTTACCTGACCAAGACTCATTTACTTTAGCTTTTTCAGAAGTTAACCCTGAAGCAAGAAATGTTAAAAACAAACAAATAACAGTAACCGCATTTTTAGCAGACAGTTTTAATAATCCTGTTACAGACGGAACTAGTGTTCTCTTTGAAACGGAAGCCGGTAAAATTGAATCTAGTTGCAACACGGTTAACGGTCAATGTTCAGTGATTTGGACTAGCCAAAATCCTTACCCTGAAGACCATAGGGTAACGATATTAGCTACCGCATTAGGTCATGAAACTTTTTCTGATGTGAACGGAAATAACGTTTTTGACGATATAGATGGTGGAGTTAATACTGGTAATTTTGAATATATCTATTCTGGCTTTGATTGCCCTCAGTATATATATGATCCTACAGGCGTTGATGGACAGATTAATACAGCTTGTCCTGATAATGACATTACAAGTGGCTTTATAGATATGCCAGAGCCATGGATTGACAATAACGAAAATAGGGTATTTGATGCTGGAGATGGATTACGCCCTCAAGATGATAATGGCAAACATGATCCAGCTGATGGCTACTTTAATGGTCCACATTGTACTAATACAACATTATGTCCATTGGATGCTAAAAAAATAACCTTAATAAGAAAAGCAAAAGTCTTAATAACATCAAGCTCTAATGCACTTTATAGAATTACGAATGATGGTAATACATTGGTTCAAAATTATCCGACTTACGAAACTGGGAATACATTAAATATTCCTCGTAATGGGGCTCCTGAAGTCGTCGTTGTTAGAGTATCTGATACTGCAGGACAAACAATGCCAATAGGTTCGATAATATCAATTACAACCACGGCTGGCGAATTAAGCGGAACTACAAGTTATACCGTACCTAGCACTATTGGCACTAATTCACCCAACGAATATGGTGGCGCTATCTTTACATTTAATATTTTAAATAACCTTGAAGCTACTGCTGATCCACAATTTGGAGTGATATCTCTAAAAGTGATAACCCCCTCAGGGAGCGAAACAAATGGAACATTTAATATTAATTTAAATTAGTTTACCTAAAAAAACGCACATCCAAGGATGTGCGTTTTTTTTATTTACTTCGGTTTAATACAACAATTTTACTGCGTACCACCTACGGTCATTTCATCTAACTTCAATGTAGGCTGACCAACGCCAACAGGCAAGCTCTGTCCGTCTTTTCCACACACGCCAACACCTTTATCAAGTGCTAAGTCGTTACCAACCATAGACACCATAGACATGGCATCTGGGCCATTACCGATTAAGGTGGCTCCTTTCACTGGTTTAGTTATTTTTCCATTTTCAATTAGGTAAGCTTCTGACGCTGAGAATACAAATTTACCTGAGGTAATATCAACTTGTCCGCCAGCAAAGTTAGTGGCGTAAATGCCGTTATCAACACTTTCTATAATATCTTCAGGTGTACTCTGTCCTGCTAACATATATGTGTTGGTCATACGTGGCATAGGAAGATGAGCGTAAGATTCACGGCGTCCATTTCCGGTAGGTTCAACGCCCATTAAACGGGCATTAAGTTTGTCTTGCATATAGGATTTCAAAATACCATTTTCAATTAATACATTGTATTGAGCCGGCACACCTTCATCATCTATATTCAAAGAACCGCGTCGATTCAACATTGTGCCATCGTCTACGATAGTACAAAGATCTGACGCAACTTTCTCTCCAATCTTACCGCTGTAATTACTAGACCCTTTACGATTAAAGTCACCTTCTAAACCATGACCTACCGCTTCATGAAGTAATACACCAGGCCAACCTGAACCTAATACAACGGGCATAGTCCCCGCTGGCGCTTCAATTGCTTCTAAGTTCACTTTGGCCATATGAATAGCGTCATCTGCTACTTGTTCATAACGTAATCGTCCGTCATTTATTTCTAAGAAATAACCATAGTCGGTTCTGCCACCAATACCGGCACCACCACGTTCTTTTCGACCATCTTTTTCTAGTACGATTGAACAATTTAAACGTATTAAAGGCCGAGTATCCGTTCCCCAAGTCCCGTCGGTTGCGGCAACTAGAATTTGTTCAAATACACCGGTTAAACTAACTACAATATTATGAGCTTCTGGCGATTGTTTACGTATATAACTGTCTACGCTTTTAAGTAACGCCACTTTGTCATCATTAGTCATAGCTTCTAGAGGCTGACAAGGTGTATATATTTCTTTGGCAATGGTTTTAGTGATCAGTTTTTGTTTTGCATTTGCCCCAGCAGCAGCAATACTTCTTGCAGTCCCCGCCGCTTCCATTATTGCTGGTGCGTTTAATTGGTCAGAATAGGACAAGCCTGTTTTTTCTCCACTAACCGCTCTAACCCCAACCCCTTGTTCTATATTGTACGAGCCGTCTTTGATGATGCCATCTTCCATTACCCAAGACTCATGAGCACTCGCCTGAAAGTATAAATCGGCATAATCAAGTTTGTGTTCTAACATGATGGCTAATCCATCTAACACATCTTGCTGAGTCAAGTTATTTGCGGTTAATAATCGCTGCTCTACTGAGTTCAAAGTGATTCCTATTTGTAATATGGATTGAATTGTTTGTTTTATTTATCGTTATAACGACTAACAAATTTATTGTGCTTTTGTACGGGCATTGACTGGCGGATATTAATTAAACTATCAAGTTTTAAATTAACACCAAATACCCCGAGTTCTTTTTGCGCATCCAACAATATTGTTCCCCAAGGGTCGATGATCATACTATGCCCAAAGGTTTCCCTACCATTTTCATGCACACCAGCTTGATTGCAGCCCACCATGAAAAATTGATTCTCTATTGCTCTTGCTTGTAATAAAACTTGCCAATGTGCTGCGCCGGTTTTTTCGGTAAACGCACTTGGTAATAGAACCACATCGACACCTTCATCTCTTAACGTTTGAAACAAACCTGGGAAACGTAAGTCATAACAAATCGCTAAACCCACTTTACCAAATGGAGTATCAAAGCAAACCACGCTATCACCCGCTTGCCAATTGTCTGACTCACGGTAACTACCAATGCCATCTTCTACATCAACGTCAAACAAATGTATCTTTTGATAATGGGCTATTAGCTCACCTTTAGGTGAGTAAACTAAAGTCATAGGTCTAACTTTGCTTCTGCCGCCCTCATCATTATTTGGATAACCTTGGTCTATATCCTTTAATATTGGAAAAGTCCCCGCGACTAAGTAAATAGAATATTGACGAGCTAAACTTGCCAGCTGCGTTTGAATACGACCATCATCTAATGGCTCTGCAATATCTAGGTTTTTACTGTCTCCAGCACCAAATGCAGCAAAACATTCAGGTAATACAACAATTGCATTGGTTAAATCAGTAGGTGTATCAAGTAGTTGTTTTTGTACAAACAACAGGTTGTCTTTTACATTTGGACTGGAACACATTTGCAATACATAAACTTTCATTTATTCATGACCTACTTGTTCTGGTATTTCTTTTGGCTTTTCATCCACCGGAGTTTCTTTTTGTTTTTCTATTTCATCCACTGGTATTTTGACTCGTTTGGTAAAGCGTTTAACTTCTTTAACTGTGGGTTCTTTTAAATCACCCGTTACTTTAAGTCTAAGCTCTGAAACGATGTCTGCATTTTCAATTACTTTATCCAATGCCATCACACCTAAAAAAGTAACAGGGTTAACAGCAGACAACCAAGCAAGAACAGGCAAACTGGATGTTATTTTGGGTTTAAAGCTAACATCGTAATCTACTGTGTCTGTATTTAAATCAGTGAACCCAGCCATCGACATATCACCCGCCACACCATCCATACGAATATTATCCGAATAACCAATACCATCTTTTAAAACAATACTTCCTTTAATATCATTAAAGAATAGACCTTTTGAAAATACATCTTTGAAATCTAATTTTAATTTTCGATACAATGAATCAAAGCTAAACAATGAAAACAAACGAACCCCTTGGTCACTGATCTCACTAAAATACCCTTCTCCTAAACGAAAGTTAGCTTTGCCATTTAAGGTTTCAAAATCCAACCACTGCGGAGCACTTTTCCAGTCAACTTCCACTTTAATGGACGCATCACTTTGCTCAATTCCAGTTGATAGACCATATTCATCCAACCATTTACCAAATAATTTCGATTTAACATCACCTTTAACAAAAGTTCGACCTGAGCCTGAGTCACCAAGCCAAGTACCCGTTAAATTTGCGCTGTTACTTTTATAATTTAACGTCGCTTTATCTATGACTAATTCGGGTCCAACTGATTGTGCCGACAATTCTATTTTGCCAAGCGGTTTACCATTATAAAAACAGCTTTCACAAGCAAATTTAATAGGGGGCAAACCTCGAATTAAATCTGCAGAGTTATTCATACTTGGTTTAGGTATTTCGGTCGCTCTAGTTGGCTTGGCCATTTCTGGATTAACTGGGACGGTTTCTAATTCGGTACCTAAACGTAAAAATGATGACGATATATTTATCCCTTCATTTTCGACGTCGTTGTACACTGTTATGTCAGTTAATGTTTGTTTTGCTCCAAGAGAAAATAACCAAGAATCATCTTGTGGTTTAGCATCTAAACTCACATTTTGCCAATCTTGACCCAATATGGAAAAATGCTGAATATTACCAAATATATGATGCGGCTGATCAACAAACCCTGGTTGGTCTGAGTCACTTTCTGGCAAGTCTGAAATTAAATCCAAAACAAAAGTTAAAGTAGGTTCAAACTCTAAATATTCTTCTTCAATTGAAATATCAAAACCAGATTGCGGTAATTGCACTAAGCTTTCACCAACACTTAGATGAGCTTGTTCCATTCGGCCTGATTCAGCAACTATATTGCCATCAAAGAATAACTTATCGTCTAAATTAACTTGTAACAAACCACCCGTTTGATCACCCAACATTGAAAAGTTCAATACAGAAGGTTCACCAATCTTTTTTACTATTGGTTTAGTGATGTCATAGGATGTGTAGGTTAAATCCGAATTACCATCAACAAAGTATTGAAAACCATCTGGTTCTATATTTACATTGACTTTAACCACTGACGATTGTTCACCGTCAAAATACTCCATTAACTTTAATGGGTATAACTCGGCAATGGAATTGCGTTCCCAATCAGCAATTAACTCTGCACTTATTAAATAATTATCATCACTATTAAACCCATTAACTTCAAACGAAATTGGCAGCTTAAATAATTCGGCATCTGAGCTATACACTTTGAATGTTGAGTTTTCAAAAGTGACGACCGAGTTAACACTTTCGAAATCTAAGTTTAAACTTGGTAAGCTCATTTTAGCATTGTCAGTGATAACATTTCCCCGAGCCAATACTTGAGGAATATTCCCCTGTTCATCTGGCTCATCTGAAAATGGTATTGATATATTTACCGCTGCAGTAGACTCACCACCAAGTTTTACAAACTCAAATACATCACCTAATACGCTTTTTAAGGGAGTTGTCTCAACTAAAGTATGAAAATCTTCTAAGACTAATCGTTCAGGGGTTAATAATAACTGTAATGTTTGTTGTTCAGCGTCCAGAGCGATATTGGCTTCTGCATCATTTTTTATATTTAAGCCAGCAAACTCGCCTGAGTCGACTTTTATCGTCATTAAACTGTCTTTTACGATTAATTGAGCATCCATATTATTAATGGCTGGCCAGTCTTGGTCGAATTTAAACTGACCTTGTTTTAGCAGAGCTTTAAGGACAAACGTACCATGTTCAGCGCTTTTGCTTAAATCACTATAAGGCATATGAGAAGGGTCACCACTAATGGCAACCTGAGTTAACTCACCTCGGCCTTGCTCAATGGCTGAATTTAAATATTGATAGGTTTCAGGTGATATAAGGTATCTCGGTAAATAGGGTTTTATATTACCTAAAGTCGGCCCTTTTATTTCACCATAAAGTGAAAGGTCTGATTGACTGAAATTTGTGTATTGCGCCGCTAGGTTTACCTCTAAGTCTTGATTGGAAATGAAAATTTTAGGTACGTTTATCGTAATCCCATAGTCACTACTCTTTACATGAGTCATCACCATAAAATCGGAATAAGTAAAGTGTTCACTAAACGTATCTTGTGTATTAAATGTTCCATCTTTACCCGTTAATTCGAACCAGCCTTGATTACCTGACCAATACCCAGATAAATCTAAACCGTCGACACCTAAATAGGCGGTATTTTCACTTTGTATTGGCGCTAAACTTAAGTTTGATAAACGCGTTATTGCGTTAAGTTTATTTTGGGGATCAACGTTTAATTTAAAGTAATCTAACTGACCGTTGATTTCTGATTCGGCTAAAAGCCCTAACCCTTTGGTTGCTGAAAACAAAGAAAACAGCCTAGATATAGGTTGTATATCCCCCTCGGTCACATTTACCAGAGTATTATTATCACTAGATTTAACTACGAGGTTAAAACCATCGTATTCCTCAGCACCATTATTGAGCGCTATGTCATTGCCAAACATTGACCAACCAGATGTTGACTTAGCCCATTGCAACTTGGCTGACTTCACCCCTAAGTATTGTTCTTGCTCTGATTTTTGCCATCGAATGCCCGAATCAGTTACATCAACAACTATGTCTCCGACAAGGCCATCTTTCACATTACCCCAGACTTTAAAACTGGCTTCGGTTGATTCCAAACTAATATGATCACTGATTAATTGAGTTAACCAAGGGGATACATCCATTTTTGACGCTTCTAAATACACTTGGCCAAAAATATTTTGTCTTCGCTGTCCGTATAGATCAACAATTAAGGAAATAGAGTTATTAGAAAAACCATCAACAAATAATTCACCACTGGCTTGGTGTCGATTACCTTGATTTATCCAACGTAAAGATTCTATTTGATAATCTTGAGTACGTCCTTGCTGGTGCTTTACTTTGATTAAACTATTGATAACTTTAAAGGACTGTAATTGTGACAGGAACAAGTGACTTAAGTTTTCAAATAACTGCCCACCGTTCGACTTAGGTCTTACTTTATAAAATACATCACTATTAATTTTGGCATCCACACCATCCAATAAAAATGCACCACTTACAAATCGTTGTTCTACCAATGATTGCCAGAAGTTTATTTCTATTTGTGTTTCATGGATGGCAAGATCTAATGGCGTACTGACTGTGGGAGTGATGACTAAATCATATAAGATAAAAACGGGACCGGAAGATTGCCAACTGGCCCCAATTTCACCAATGGAAATTTGAGCACTGAAGTTGGTTAACAAATATTCTTCAATATTTGCTTTATACTCGTCAGCATATGGAAGTGCAAACTTGAGGAGGCTAACTGCTACTGCAAATAAAATAACAATCGAGGCGAACAAGGCCCAAATTGTTTTTACAATACGCAGCGTTATTTTTTTTAACAAGATATGTCTCTCTGAAAGTAATAAATACTCGATTTATTAACTTTGATATTTTTCAAATCGTTCAACTTATTATAGTTCTTCATTGTTGATCAATTGCAGTTGTGCTCATAATACCTATTCCGTCATTTTTTGCAGCAAAATCTACTGCTATTAATAGGTACAAATCGTATTTTTTATGCTTATTTGTAATCTAATATTTTAAATTTTGCCATTTTTATATTTTACGGCTTAATTGCTTACTCCGACTCGTCAAAGTGATAAAAGTTTAATCTTTCTTTTTGTCATTTAAATACATGTGGATCTTCTATGCGCCTCCTAGTTAATACATGGTAAAGTACCCCTATTATTTGCAGCCTGAATCTACTGTTTATTAATGAGCAAAACCAAACTAAACACCCAAATTAACACTGCAGCACTCTCTGAAAAAATAAAACAGTGGGGGAGCGAACTTGGCTTCCAGCAAGTAGGTATATCTGACATCGACTTGTCTGAATATGAACCTAAAATGTTAGATTGGTTAAAAAAAGGGTTTCACGGTGAAATGTCATATATGGCTAGCCATGGCATCAAACGTAGCAGACCTGCTGAATTATTGCCTGGCACGATTTCTTTAGTTTCTGTTCGTCTTGATTATCTGCCACCTGACGCTGCCTTTGCGGCGACTCTAGAACAACCAAACCAAGCATTTATCAGTCGTTATGCTCTTGGACGTGATTATCATAAAGTCATCCGCAACAAGCTAAAAAAACTGGGTCAGATGATAGAAAAAGAGTTGAATTTTGATGACCTCGCCTTTCGCCCTTTTGTTGACTCAGCCCCCGTTTTAGAAAGACCTATTGCTGAGAAAGCTGGCTTAGGTTGGATAGGTAAGCATACACTTACCATCAACAAAGAAGCTGGCAGTTGGTTCTTTTTAGGCGAACTATTTTTACCCATTGCTTTGGAAACGAATACTCCCGCAGAAAATGAATGCGGAACTTGTGTTGCGTGTATCACCACTTGCCCTACTCAAGCGATTGTTGAACCATATGTTGTTGATGGCCGTAAATGCATTTCATATTTAACCATTGAATTAAAAGACAGCATTCCTGAACAATATCGCAAAGCTATGGGTAATCGCATTTATGGCTGTGATGACTGCCAACTTATTTGCCCTTGGAATCGTTATGCTGAGCTATCAACGGAACCCGATTTTTTACCACGCTCACAATTACACCCTGTGAGTTTATTAGAATTGTGGCAATGGCAAGAGCCTCATTTTTTAAAAGTGACAGAAGGCAGTCCAATAAGAAGAATTGGGTTTGAGTGCTGGATGCGTAATATTGCTGTTGCATTAGGCAATGCTCCATTTAGCTTAGAAGTGGTAGAACAATTAACTAATAAATTAACACTTATTTCGGACATGGTTGATGAACATATTCATTGGGCATTAGAGCAGCAAAAACAAAAAGCAGAAGATGAAGGTGTTGGTTCGAGGCAACTAAAGCGTTTGATAAAAGCAATACGAATCGGCTTGCCTAGAGACGCGTGACTTTAAAATAAGTGAAGTAAGGTACTCACGTCCCAAATTGATTAATTATGAAACATTGATACTCTTAATTGGAACATTTTAATAGGGCTGTACATCATGCGAAAATCTATCCCTTCTACTTTACTAAATATGATGCCGTTGCCTATCGTATTAGTTGAGTACAAAGCGAACACCTTAAACCATCCAATTGTGTTTTTAAATAACAGCTTTTCAAAATTAATTGGATGGACATTAGAAGATATCCCCGATAAAGAACATTGGTGGCAAAAGATATATCCCGATGTGCAATATCAAAAGGTAGTTGAAAGACAATGGGAATTGGAAGTTGAAACCGCACTTAGTCGAGATGATGGTTTTGTTTTGTTGAAGGTTAATTTAATGACTAAACATAATGGTCAAAAAAGATTTAAAGTTTATACGGAATTAACAGACATGTTAATACAAGGTTATTATATTGTTGCGCTTGAACCGTCAGAAAAATAAGTAGTTTCCCCCATTGATGTAGAAGCCAATGAAACATCGTCAGATTTCTAGACAAGTAAGGCTAATATTAAAATGTTATTTTTAAGTTAGTCTACTTTTCTTAGTGTAATAATTTGCAACAGTGACTCGTTGTAGCCTGACATAGTAATAGAGCTCAGCGTATCCGCTTTTTCCTATAAACTTGCTGAGTTTAATACACTGTCTGATAATGATGTAAATTACACTATCGCAGTATACAACTCCGATTAAATATAATTAAAAACCGTACTTGATTACAAAATGGCTATTCTATTTACTTGAATAGCCATTTGTTAATAAATTAGTTAGAAACTACTGATATTTTCAAAGAAGTTAACCTTTATTTAGTCTATTTTTAATCAGTTTATCAACCACACTAGGATCAGCTAATGTGCTGGTATCACCTAAAGTTTCGTATTCATTTGCGGCTATCTTACGCAATATACGACGCATGATTTTACCTGAACGTGTTTTTGGTAAACCATCAGTCCACTGGATCATGTCAGGTTTGGCTATTGGACTTAAATCCTTAGCAACCCAATCACGCACTTCCTTAGTCAAGGCATCGGTTACTTCCACTCCATCTTTTGCTATCAAATACACATAAATACCCTGACCTTTAATATCATGTGGATAACCAACCACCGCGGCTTCTGCAGTAGCAGAATGTGCTACTAATGCACTTTCAATTTCAGCGGTTCCTAAACGGTGCCCCGATACATTTAATACATCGTCAACACGGCCAGTGATCCAATAATAACCATCTTCATCACGACGTGCGCCATCTCCAGAAAAGTACTGGCCTTCATACGTTGAGAAATACGTTTGCTCAAAACGTTCATGATCACCATACAAAGTACGGGCTTGAGCTGGCCAACTGTCAGTGATAATTAAATTACCTTCCGCAGCGCCTTCAAGGATGTCACCTTCGTTAGTGACCAAGGCTGGTTTTACACCAAAAAATGGACGAGTGGCAGAACCAGGTTTAAGCTCTGTAGCGCCTGGTAATGGCGTAATCAATATGCCACCGGTTTCTGTTTGCCACCATGTATCTACGATCGGACAGCTACTGTTACCAATTGTTTTATGATACCAATTCCATGCTTCTGGATTAATAGGTTCACCCACTGAGCCTAATAAACGTAATGAGCTTCTATTGGTCCCTGCAATTACAGAGTCACCTTTTGCCATTAAGGCTCTAATGGCAGTAGGCGCGGTATAAAGTACGTTTACATTATGTTTATCTACCACTTCACTTAAGCGTGATACTGTTGGATAAACGGGAATACCTTCAAACATTACCGTAGTAACACCATTGGCCAATGGGCCATAAATTAAATAACTATGACCTGTAATCCAACCAACATCGGCACCACACCAATAAACATCACCTGGTTTGCAATCAAATACATATTCATGAGTCAAAGATGCATAAACGAGATAACCACCCGTTGTATGTAATACGCCTTTAGGTTGGCCAGTAGATCCAGAGGTATAAAGAATAAATAAAGGATCTTCAGCATTCATTGGCTCTGGCTCACAAACACTTTCACAATCCGCTAAATGTTCGTCCCACCAGATATCTATGCCATTTCTTGCAGAGTCTGCATCATGCCAATCGACTTTTGCCCCAGTGTACTTCAAACATAAAACCGCTTCTAAGCAACTTGTATCGGCTCGATTTAAGGCTTCATCAACATTGGCTTTTAACGGTATAGTTTGACCACCACGTAAGCCTTCATCCGATGTTATAATCACTTTTGACTGGCAATCTTTGATCCTATCCGCTATCGCATTTGGCGAAAAGCCAGCAAAAATAACAGAGTGAACTGCACCAATACGAGCACAAGCCAACATCGCATAAGCGGCTTCAACTACCATAGGCATGTAAATAGCGACTCGGTCGCCTTTTCCCACACCTAACTTTTTAAGTCCGTTGGCTAACTTGGCAACTTCATCATGCAAGGTTTGAAAACTAATATGAGTAGATTTACTGCCATCATCATTTTCCCAAATAATGGCGGTGTCATTGGCATGGGCTGCTAAATGTCGATCGATACAGTTATAACTAGCATTTAGTACACCATCTTCAAACCAACGGATATCAACATTGCCTTTATTAAAACTGGTATTTTTTACTTTGGTGAAAGGCTTTATCCAATCGATACGTTGTGCTTGTTCTTGCCAAAACTCGTCTGGATTTTCGATAGATTGTTTATACATAGCTGTATATTCAGCATTATTTAATAGAGATATCTCTTTATAGGATTCAGGTACTGGAAAAATTTCTGACATGCGTTACTCGTGTTTTTATTAATATTATTCTTATCAACGGCTAAATTAGTATCACTCAATGATGATGGCTAATAAGCTACCACTAATTTCAGTTACAAAAACGCCTAGATAAAACTAGGCGTGTTTTCATTTTAATAGGGTTACCAGGTACGTTTTTTATGACCAACTAAACCATAATACAAAATATAGCCATAACATAAGAAACCGACGATATAACCTAGACTTGTGTCATTCGTAACATGAGCTATTTGACCAAATACCAAAGGTAAAATCGCACCACCCGCAATACCCATAATTAATAATGCAGAACCTTGAGCCGTATGTTTACCTAATCCCATCAACGCAAGTGGCCAAACTGCAGGCCACACTAATGCGTGGGCTAGGCCAAGTAATGCAACAAAAGTAACCGTATTAGGAATAACTGCAATCCCTGTCCAACCCCATAATACATCAGCAATAGCGGTACTTTCAGTTGAGCTTGTTAAAACACCTATCACACACAGGATCCCAGCAATGGCTGAGCCAAGTAAAGCTTGTTGTTGGCTAATGTATTTAGGAATACAAGTGACACCTATCACGTAACCAATAACCATAAACACCATAGTGTAAGACGTTAAGCCCGCAAAATTGGCAACTTCAAGGCTTTGACCATATAAACCAATTGTGTCACCAGCAATAACTTCAATACCAACATAAAAGAATATAGCAATCGCACCTAACACAACTTGAGGAAATGACATGATGCTGCGGCCGTCATCAGTAGACTCTTCATCTTCCAGCTCTAATTCTGGTAGATTTGAAAACTTGATAAAAACAACCAATGCCGATAAAACTAATGCCATTGCGATATAAGGCATGATCAACGCATTTGATAATTCATCGATTTTAGCTTGGCGCGCTACATCATCTAAGCCTGCTATGTAAGATTCTGAATAATCCCCCATACCTGACAATACTAATGCGGTAAACATCGCTGGCGCTAACACACCTGCTGCTTTGTTTATTAAGCCCATAATACTAATACGCATGGCCGCACTGCTTTCTGGTCCAATTTTTACAACATATGGATTAGAGGCGGTTTGTAGGATAGTTAAGCCAGAACCTAAAACAAATAATGCGGCTAAGAATACAATATAATTACCCGTTTGTGCCGCGGGGATAAACAATAAACTGCCTACAACCATGACGGCTAAACCTATCGCCATTCCGTTTTTATAACCGGTTTTGTCTAATAATAAAGACATAGGTAACGCCATGACGGTGTAAGCAATATAAAATGCAAATGTTACTAACAGAGCTTGAAACTCATTTAATTCACAAATGATTTTAAGAAATGGAATTAATGACCCATTCAACCAAGTAACAAATCCGAATATGAAAAACAAAACACCAATGATCACCATTGGCATCATGTTACTTTTTACAACCTTATTGGGTTGCTCGTTTGCGATTGAAGTCATTAGACTCTCCCCTATGCTTATTTATCAGTGCTTAAATGCGATCCGATTTATTATTATTTTTAATTTTTGTGTTTATTGTTAAAAATAAACGATTTTAATCATTGGTATGAATTAACTTGCCAGCTATCCATGTTTTAGAAACGTTAAAGTCGTTAGTAAATGCGGTTAAGTCAGCTTGTTTTCCAACCTGTATTGACCCCATTTTATTATCCACCGCTAAGTATTGCGCCGGATACAAAGAAACCATATTTAATGCTTCTTCTAAGGATAAACCTAAGTGTTCTACTGCGTTTTTTACGGCAGTGATCATATCTAAAGCTGAACCAGCTAATGTCCCTTCTGGGGTAGATAACTTATCGCCATCACGAATGACTTCTACACCAAAAAATTCAAAACCTTGCTGATCACTTCCTATGGTGGACATTGAGTCAGTAACCAATAACAACTTACCTTTTGGTTTAATTGCATGTGCAATTTTTGCGGAACCATAATGCATATGATGTCCGTCTAAAATAATGCCACACCAAGCAGAGTCAGTTTCCAGAGCAGCACCCAATACGCCGGGTGCACGACTGGTAAATGGAGACATGGCATTAAACAAATGTGTAAAGCTATCAGCACCTAATGCAACTACCTCTTTTGCACGTTCATAAGTGGCATTACTGTGACCTAGAGATACTTTCACTTGATTATTTATCAGTTCAACGACATCTTCATCCGATACATTTTCAGGGGCTAATGTCACTATTTTTATGCCCAAATCGGTACGATTAAATATAGCTTTTTCTCTATTACCAATAGGACGAACTAAGGTTTCTTCATGCACGCCTTTTTTAGGAATAGATAAATGAGGTCCTTCAAAATGAATCCCTAAAATACCAGGGCTATTTTGTTTAACAGCATCACTAATTGCATCAGCGGCACGTTCCATGATAGACGCTTCATCTGTTATTAAGGTGGGCAATAACGCCGTTGTTCCAAATTTGGCATGTGCCGAGATCATAGTTTCTACCGTCTCAACACTCGGTTCAAAGTTAAATAACTTACCGCCACCGCCATTAACATGTACGTCAATAAAGCCAGCTGTTAATGTGCCAGCGATATATTCCGCGTTAGGTAATACACCTTGATGGATGGCTATAATTTTATCTTGGTCAACTTCAACAGTTACATTGGTTAAGAATGTAGAACCATCAAATACTTTATCGGCAGTTAATAACATATTGTTCTCTAAGATATTAATTAGTTAAACCTTAACCCATTTTATGACAACAATCAGTTACTTAATTGCAACTAAGCGACTGACTGATGCCAGATAATTAGTGTTGAGGCAATGACTAAATTATAACGTTTTAGTTACTTTATTTAGTCCAGCTGGTGCATCTGGATCTACACCACGGCTTACAGCAACATGCGCTACATCGATATAAAAACGTTGTAATAATGTTAATGGAGCAATTCTATTAGCAATTGTGTTATTCGTCAGCGCAATATGCGTTACTGTTGCACCACGAGACTTAACTTCGTTAATTTGTTCATCGTGACTCGTTTTTGACTCATCAGCTAAGTCAAGGCTAATAATGTCTAATCCGCCTTCTACTAAAGTAACAGGACCGTGTAAAAACTCCGCACTCGAAAATGACTCAGCTTGAATACCACACACTTCTTTAAGTTTTAATGCAACTTCACGTGATAAGGCATAACCAAAACCACGACCCATAACCACAAGATGGTCAACTCCAGCAACCGCTTCGGCTTTTAATTGAACAGGCTCATCAACGGTTTTAGCTAACACTTCCGGTAATTGATTTACTGCAGAAATGAGTGATTGATCATTTTTCCAATGCGCCACTACGTGTAATAAAGCAGATAACGTCGCTAAATAGCTTTTGGTAGCAGCAACGGCTTTTTCTTCACCAACATTAAGTGGAATAACAACATCTGCAATTTCAGCTAAAGGTGAACTTTGGTCATTGACCAGTGCAATACACAATGCACCTTGTTTTTTGGCAATTTCTGCTTGAGATAAGATATCTGGGCTACGACCGGATTGAGAAATAACGATAACAGCACTACCGGCTAGGTTTACTTCTGTTCCAAATACACTTTTTACTGATGGTGCTGCTGCTACTACAGGCGTCCCTGTTTCAACTTCAATTAAATATTTACCAAAAACACCCGCATGATCTGAAGAACCACGACCAACCATAAATACAAACTTTGGTGCTAATTGACGTAATGTTTCACCTAATTTAATAACTGTCTCGTTGTTCATTTCAATTTGTTGTTGAATGCGAGTTGGTGCTTCACGCGCTTCGCGTTCCATAATAGTGTTAGTTAGCATAATTAATTCCTAATTAAATTCTATGTTAAATCAATTCGTTAAATAGCAACTGCACAAGCAGAAGACTGTTGTTGAGCGTATAAAACCGCTCCTACTTCTGGTGGCTGCTCAGCCTCTTTCAGCTGACCCACAACTTCAGGGGATAAATATGGTTGCATTAAGGGCGATAACCCGCCGATAAGCGATAATTTTAGTGTTTTATCTTGAAGTAATTTCGTTGCTAAGGCAGACAAGTATTCAGCACCAGATTTCAATATGTTAATTGCATGTTGATCATTTAATTGTGCATGTTGCACAACTAAGGGAGCTAATCGTCCAAATTCTGTTGGTGTGAAACCAGATACTGTTTGGGCCAATTCAATAGCTGAAGTGATTTGATAATGTTTACAAATCGCTTTAATAAAATCAGTTTCTGGTTTTAAACCATCTAATACTAACAATGCCAATTCTATTGACTTGTAGCCAACCCAAGCACCACTACCAGCATCACCGACAGGAAATCCATGACCGCCCATTTCTATTAATTTGTTATTTTGACAAACCAATGCACTTGACCCTGTACCGATGATCATCACTGCGCCATCTTTACCACCATGAGCCCCCACACAAGCAATGTGTAAGTCAGTGGTATAAAAACTTTGTTTAAACGGCGAATTCCAACGTTTCATTTCTGTCATACAAGCTTCAAGGTTTAAACCGGCCAAACCGATGCCTGCAATTAAATTAGCCTTAAAATCAGGAGTAAGTCCAACCTGAGCCAATGCAGTATCCGTTGCTTCAATAATGTGTTGTTGTGCTTTTTCAATCCCACGTAATACATTGGCTGGACCTGATACGGCGTCGGCGATTACTCCGTCTTCGTTAGAATAAAGAATCGCACGACATTTACTGCCCCCACCGTCGATACCTAAATAAAGTTGTTTATTATTGTATTTTTCTTTACTCATTACTGATCCAAACTATTAAATAAAAAAATGCTCATCCGTGAGCTAACTTCACCACAACATGAATTAGTACTGCCACCAAAAATGACAGCGCTGTCATTTAAGTTAACACAAGAATAAATTTGGTCAAGAAAGAATCGCTATAATTTTATATTTTTCAGATAATGCATTGTTATTAAAGACATTAATTTTTACTAATTGAATGGCTTTTTATGTTTCAAGATAATGAAATTGGTCTTTTAACAAGCGCTGTCATAAGACCAGTTTCATTTAATATCTCTTTAATTAACGGCTAATGCTCTTCCTTTACGTCGGCCATTAATGCTAATAGTTCGGACAAAAACTGGTGTATTAACTTCTACTTCACCTGTATATTTTGTCCAACCAGTATCGGCATCTTTGTATTCAATTAATACCCCCACAAAGGTAGTATTGGCTCTTAACACACCATTCTCAATTACGGCACCAACCGTTGGTAATCGGTAATATAGGTCCGACAATTCCGCTTTGTATAACGTTTTTGTCGCAATATGGTTGGAAAAACGTTGCCAATCAAGATCTCTATTTTTATACATTTCATCAGTGATATAAATTGTATCTTGACTGTACTTTTTACCATCATAATCATAATCAAGTTCCCAATCAGCTTTGTGCCATGCTCGTTCTGCTAATGCATATAATCGTGGAAATATCATGTATGAGGCTTGATCATCAGTGCGAACACTTTCGCTCCAAAACTGCCCTTGCATACCAACAAAACCTTTGCCTTTTTCCATAGGTTTATGAGTTATCTCGCCCTTATCATTTGTTTGGACCGTATCGTCAGATACAAATGCATTTTCTTCTCTATCTTTCATAAACTCAGCGTTAGCCGGTAAATTCTCTGGCATAAAGTTAAATACTTTATGGCTATTTATATGGCGGGATGCCCAGTAATAGCCACGTTCTTTAGAGTCTGCTTCATACGGAAAATCAAAGTATAGGGTTTCTGGTGTTGAGATAACGACCTCCCAGCCTCTATTAACTTGCTCGTGTGCAGCTTTATGACCACCCCACATTAATGGGGTCCAAGCATTAGATTGAACAACTTCAGGCATACGTTCTTTTTTAGTATGGCCCATACCATCATTCCAACCCGCAGCTTCTATGCCTCGTTTGGCCAACAATCGAGAAACTCGCTCAACAAAATAAGCAGCAATATCTTCCGCACTTTCAATACCAGTAACGTTATCTTTAAGTAGTTTTTTGCAAGCGGTGGATTCTAACCAAGCCCCAGCAGTTTCGTCTGCACCTATATGGTAACGAGTTAATTTATTTTTGGCTTGCTCGTGCATATTCGTCAGTTCATCTACCACTTTACCGATAAAATCATACGATGAATCCATACAAGCATTGATTGTATTATCATTGTAAAACTGCACTGAACTGTAAACTGTACTGTCTTCAACATCATGTAATACATATTGATTTGCTAATTGAGTTTTACCTTGAGACATCAGTTTATTATGGCGAGCTGTCATCGCTTTAATGGCGGCTCTTGAATGACCCGGCATATCCATAGATGGAATAACTTGTATATGACGAGCCGTTGCAAACGCCAAAATCTCTTTATAGTCTTCTACGGTATAATAGCCATTAACATGACTGTCTCTGTTTGGGCCTGAGCCAAGTTGGGGTAATAAGCAGTTTTGCTCTGTTAAATCATGGCAACGGTAACCACCAATGTCGGTTAATTCTGGTAGACCGGGTATCTCAACACGCCAACCTTCATCATCAGCTAAATGGAAATGGAACTTATTCAGCTTATATGCTGCCATCTGCTCTAATACTTTTAAGATAAATTCTTTAGATTTGAAGTTGCGAGAAACATCCACATGCATACCTCTAAAATCAAACCTAGGTTCATCTTTTACTGTTAATAAAGGTACAACTGTTGATTCAGGGGTTATTAAACTCGACAAACTTTGCAACGCATAAAAAGCCCCCGTATCACTACCGGCTTCAATGTTTATTTCGCTTTCATTAATAATGAGTTCATATGCTTCCCCTTCTAAACCAGGCTGATTTTTTATCGTTACGTTTATGCCTGTAGTACTTTGAGAAATGCCCAACAATTTTAATCGACTTAACGCCGCTGCTATTCCTTCTTGGCTGATACCTACTAAATTTATCTTTAAACCCGATTTAAGATCTAAGCTTTTGTCAGTACTATCAACAATCACAGATTTTGGCGTTGGTAAAATGGAGGTTGTTACATCACGTGTAACATAATTAGCTTGGTTCTCTTTATATAACCAATTAGCAGTAGCAGGTTGAGTGTTATCTGCTTCGGTACGTTTAAAGTGATGATCTTGTTCAGTTAACGGAATTGAATAAGGTAAAATCTCAAGTCCTGTTTCTGCATCTTGCTGCGGTTTGGTACTTAATAAAACGTGAGGAGTTTGATCGCTACCAACTATATAATAATTAGGCATCATGTCCGTCTGAGCCAAATGCCAAAATGCACCTCGAAATGGAATAGTATACGTCTGCCCTGCTATAAATCCTGTGTAAGACTGACTTGGAGTAATAGTGTGCATATCACCATTTACATGGGTTATATCAAAATCTTCGCTGCTTTCTTGTTGAATTGGCCCCATGTTACTGAAATATATTTTCCAGTCTTTGTCATTAAATGAAACGGGAGAAGTTAATCTAATTTGCGCCTGAAAACACAATCCGTCGACTACATTAGGATCACAATTATCATCGCTACGATTCGTAATAATTTCATATTTCACTTCAATATTTTTAGCAAAATCTGCAATTGAGCTTTCAGCATTAATGCTATTTTCAGTTTCATTTTGCTGAATACTATCTGGCTGACAACCAGTTAATACTAAGCTAAGCAAAGGTAATATAAGTGTATATCTTCGTTTCATTTGAGACTCCCGCACTAAGTTATTCAAGCTCAATATCTAACAGGCAATTTTAAGACTAGATAGACAAAGTCACTAAATTTAAATTTATTATTTCTATTAATAATTTAAACATAACAAAGAATGACAACGCTGTCATTCTTTGTTATGTTTAAAATTCATTCTATTTTAAATTCGCCTTTACTTTTAGGCAGCATGTAATTCGTTATGAATAAATAGGATGGAAATTAAAATATCTACAATCCGTATAAGAGTATAATTATGATGAAAACAAATACCCTTGGAACAAAATTAAAACTCGCATTATTTGTTCTAACTGCAATGTTAGCTGGCTGTAATAGTGACAAAAAAGATACTGTTGTAGAAATAACACCAGAAAGAACAGGTCATTCTGTAGCTCGAATGTGGAATGAGGTCGTATTGGATGCCATTAGAAATGACTATGCACGCCCTACCGTTCATGCACGAAATTTATTCCACATATCTTCTGCTATGTATGACTCGTGGTCTACCTATAACAACAAAGCGACCCCATTTTTATTTGGCCAAGTGTTAAATAGTTATGAATGTAAATCCGTTGAAGTTGAAATACCGGAAGATGTATTGCCATCACAAGAAACGGCTATTAGTTACGCAACTTACCGTTTGATCTCACATCGCTTTGCTAACTCACCAGGTGCTGGGTTTATTCAAAATGAAGCTGACGTATTAATGAATGATTTAGGTTTAGATACGGACTATGTCTCCCTAGATTATATAAATGGTGAAAATAAAGCGGCTGCATTGGGTAACTATATCGCCAATTGTTATATTGAGTTTGGATTAACCGATGGGTCAAACGAACAAAATGACTACGCAAATACAAGTTATAAACCAATTAATCCCAACATAAAACTAGGTGATGCTGCTCCAGGTAATCCAGATGTTATAGATATGAATCGCTGGCAGCGTATTGAATTAGACAACTTTATTGATCAAGCAGGCAACTTAGTCACCGGTATTCCTGAATTTTTAGGGGCTGAATGGGGACAAGTAGTACCATTTGCACTGTCAGAAAATGACAAAGTTACGTTTAATCGAGACGGTTTTGACTATCAGGTTTATCACAATCCTGGACAACCACCATATATTGGAGGTGTATTATCAGACCAATATAAATGGGGATTTTCAATGGTGTCAATTTGGTCTAGCCATCTTGATGAATCTGATGACACTATGGTTGATATATCACCTGCAAGTTTAGGCAACATCCAATCATTCCCCTCTAGTGTTGAAAGTTATGATCAATTTTATAACTTTATAGACGGAGGAGACTCAAGCCAAGGTTATGCGTTAAATCCATCAACAAACCAGCCTTATGAACCTCAAATGGTACCTAGAGCCGATTACGCAAGAGTACTTGCTGAATTTTGGGCTGACGGACCATCATCTGAAACCCCTCCAGGCCACTGGTTTACAATTTTAAATACAGTGAGTGATCACCCACAATTAGTTAAACGATGGTCTGGTCAAGGTGAAACTCTTGGAAACCTAGAATGGGATGTTAAAACATACTTTGCCTTAGGCGGAACTATGCACGATGCGGCAATTGCAGCTTGGGGAGTTAAAGGTTGGTACGACTATGTACGTCCTGTAGCCGCCATCAGAGCAATGGCTGATTTAGGCCAAAGCACAGATGAAAACTTACCTTCTTACCATGTAGACGGTATTCCATTAGTTGACAACTATATTGAGTTGGTAACAGAAGGCGATCCATTGGTTGGTGAAAACAATGAACACTTAAATAAGATTAAACTTTATGCCTGGAAAGGCCCTAGTTACATTGAAGTGCCATCTGAAGATGTTGCTGGTGTTGGTTGGATTTTAGCGGAACGTTGGTGGACGTATCAGCGTCCATCATTTGTCACACCTCCTTTTGCAGGTTATGTATCTGGACATTCTACTTTTTCAAGAGCGGCGGCTGAATTAATGACACTTATGACAGGCGATGCATACTTTCCGGGCGGGATGAGTGGATTTGATATCAAAGCAAATGAGTTTTTAGTGTTTGAACGAGGCCCTAGTGTTGATATGACTTTACAATGGGCGACATATAGAGACGCGTCAGATCAATGTAGTTTATCTCGAATTTGGGGCGGTATTCATCCTCCCGCAGATGATATACCAGGTAGAAAAATGGGATTGATTATTGGCCCAGAATCATTCGAAAAAGCCAATGCCATGTTTAACGGCAATTAATATCTAAAGGTTTACAAAATGTTAAATAAGTCTGCAATTTTGTTTTTATTTTCTGTTTTTTTTATCACGGCATGTAGTGATAAAAAAACCGAATCACCAATAGATAATGAACAGTTGGAAGAGCCTGTCGAGGTCGTTTTGTCTTTCACTGATATTAGTTCAGCTGCAGGCATAACCCTGTTCCATTCTAATCGGCTTGGAACAAATGCCACTATGCCATCCATGTTCTCAGGCGGTGTTGCAGCAGAAGACTATGATAACGATGGTGATATAGACTTATATTTTGTTAGTGGAGAGTCTAGTCAAAATCACTTATACCAAAATCAAGGAGACGGAACCTTTGTCGATGTTGCACAACAAGCTGGCGTGGCTATTAATGGCAAACGAACAAGTGGGCCAACCTTTGCAGACATTAATGGAGACGGTTATTTAGATTTAGCGCTTGGAGCAGTAGATAACCAAAAATTTCATCTATTTTTAAATAACCAAGACGGAACATTTACCGATATTACCGCTACGTCGGGGATACAATTTACCGCCCCAAATACAGTTTCAATCACATTTTCAGATTTAGACAACGACGGTGATTTAGACATGTTTGCCAGTCACTGGGGACATGATTTAGCTGAAGGTGATAGTTTAGAAATGATTTGGCGAAATGACAGCCAAGGCGACCTAGTGTTTTTTACGGATATCAGCACTGAAATGGGATTATCTACTATTTACCAAAATCAATTTGATACCGCTGACAATCCTGACGCTGAAGCAGACTCATCTTTTGTTCCAAGCTTGAGCGACATCGACTCAGATGGCGATATGGACCTGCTTCTTGTGTCTGATTATGGTCTCACTAAATTACTTCGTAACAATGGACATAATTTTGAGTTAGTCGAATCTGATAGCATCATAGATCAATTTGGTATGGGGTCGGCGGTTGCAGATATCGACAATGATGGTGATATGGATTGGTTTGTCACTAGTATTGCCGAAAAAGAATATAGCGGTGAAGATAAAAATCCGACAGAAGGGTATAGGGGTAATACGTTATACAAAAATGATGGCTTAGGTAACTTCAGTAATGTTTCAATTTCTGCAGGAGTGAGTGACGGTGGTTGGGGATGGGGAGCCTGTATTGCAGACTTCAATAACGACAGTTTACCCGACATTTTTCATGTTAATGGTTGGGGTCAAAATGGTCAGTTATTTGTGATGTTCCAAGATGACAAATCAAGATTATTTATCGCTCAAAAAGATGGTACTTTTATAGAACAAGCCGTTAAACTCGGTATCGATGACGAACATCAAGGACGAGGGTTAAGCTGTAATGATTTTGATAATGATGGGGATATTGATATAGCCGTATCAAACAACCAAGGTCCAGCCAAATTATACCAAAACAACCTCACGGGGCAGAATCAATTCTTAAAAATTAAACTCTCAGGAAACTCACCAAATACTCAGGCTATTGGAGCTTTGGTAGAAGTTATTGTCAACGAATCGTTAACGTTAACCAAAGAAGTTCGTATCGATAATAACTTTGTTTCACAAAATGCCAATGAACTGCATTTTGGATTAGCCAATAATAATAGCGTAGAAAAAATAATTATCACTTGGCCAGATCAAACGATTACAGAGCAATCTAATGTAAGCTCAGGCCAAACCGTTAAGATCTCTCAATAATAAAAATTGCCTCAATCTTCTTTGGGTTGAGGCATTTATGATTACCTTTCTTTTAGCTAGGCCATTTATCTTTATACATGCCCTTTAACGTAGAGACATGATCTGGGAACACGTCATCGACTAATTGCCCACAATAATTTCGTGATTTAGTGTAATCAAACACCTTATTTAACTCTGTCGGTTGTATGATATTTGGCGTTGGAAAATGCCCCATTCCCATTAATATTACGTACCAAGATGGTCGTAAGTAGACTAAATAATTATCTAGTCTATTCAACATATCTTCAAAGTTACCGTCACCATTCCAAGCCGCTAACAACTCAGTTAAAGTCTCTGATTTTTTAGCATTACGACAATCACGCCAGTAGTCTGTGTCATTTCGGGAATTTAATACATAATGAGCAACAATATAATCTCGTATGCCTTCCATCATGTTATTTACCTTGTTATTAAATACAGTGTATTTGTCATTTTCATTTGGCTGATCAACGGTCGATATATATTGTTCAATCGTATACTGCACTAACATTAGAGCTGTGGCTTCAAGCGGCTCTATAAACCCTTGAGATAACCCAACTGCCAGACAATTGCTAACACTATGTTGTTGTAAACGCCCTACTTTCATTTTCAAGTGTCGTACTTTGACATTGTCGTCCGTTATCCCAAGGTGCTCTTTGAGCTCTTTTTCCGCCTCTTCTGAACTCACATAATCTGAACTGTATACATAGCCGTTACCATAACGATTCGCTAACGGTATTTGCCAAGCCCACCCATATTTTAATGCTGTGGAGCGTGTCTCTGGGGTGATACCTTCAGATAAATCAATATCTGTGGCTATAGCGACTGCAGAATCATTAAACAAGTTTTCTTTATAATGTTTGAATTCAACCTTTAACGCATTTTGCATTAATAGGCTTTTAAAGCCTGTGCAATCCACAAATAAGTCTGCTTTATGTTTGCCGCTATTATTTGCTTCTACATATTTAATAAAGGCATCTAAGCCTTGCTGATCCACTTCTACATGCGAAATATCATCAATGATATGGTTAAGTCCGTTTTTAATCGCCCGATTTTTTAAAAACTCGCCCAGCAAGCCGGAATCAAAGTGATAACCATAATCGATATCTAAATTAGGGTATTTATTAGAAATGGGAGACGTTTTTTGCCTTGCCATTTGTGCTGTAACAAAATAATGATCCGGATGTGCATTTGCTTGAACGCCTTTTCTTTGTAATTTGCTGTTATGAAAAAAAGGCTCTCCAGGTTTTATGTCTAACTCAGAGAAAAAAGGGTGAAAATAACTTTCATAGCCTTGTTTATCACTCCAGTTAGGAAATCGGATTCCAACTTTATAGGTGGCATTACATTGTGGCATCCATTCTTGATCTGAAACTCCGAGGGTTTTAAAAAATTGTTTTAATGAAGGTGTAGATCCTTCACCCACCCCAATAATTCCGATATTATCTGACTCAATTAATGTAACGCTAGCGTCAGGCCAATTATGCATAAATAAATTAGCAGCCATCCAACCAGCGGTACCGCCACCACAAATTAAGATATCATTTGGTCTTGTATTCATATCATTTCCTAACAACCCCAGTTAAACATTTTGGTAAATTAACCGGAAACAATTTGAGATACCGTTTATTAATTTACAAAAAGGTTTAATTATAAAAAAGGCCAGTCAATGACTGGCCTATTAATCTATCAAGTAAACCTAAGTATTAGAACTTGAAGTTTGCACCTACATAGAAACGACGGCCATTTTGGCTTTCAGTCGACACAACTTTAGTGCCTGTGTAAGCATAGTTTTCAACATCACCATCGTTGATTAGGTAATTGTTGAAGCTTTCGTCAGTTAAGTTAACAATCTCAAATTTCACTGTGATGTTTTCAGAAACATCATAGCTTACTTGTGCATCCCACTGACCCGTTTCATCACGGAAAGTTGGACCAAACTCAGTGTTAGACGTGAAGTATTCTGAACGATAGTTGTAGTTCAAACGCGCACTATAATCATCAGTTTCATAAAATACACCTAAGTTATAAGCATTTTCTGAAACATCAGGGAATGGAACTGTTCCAGCTACATCTACGAATTCTCCATCAATTTCTTGTACCGATACAAAACTACCTTCTGATGCGTCTACCATAGTGTAGTTAGCAAAGGCACCAAAACCGTTATCAAAGATATGTTGAACTTGTAATTCAATACCAGTGTAATCCGCTTCATCACCATTTTCAGGACGGTTAAGTTGGTTATATTGCACACCATCAATAACGTCACGTACCGTGTTGTTAAAGAAGAAGTTGGTGATGTCTTTACGGAAGAAAGTACCACTAACTAAAGATGAATCAGAGAAGTACCATTCTAAACCTAAGTCAAACGAAGTAACTTCTGTTGGTTTTAGTTTAGGGTTACCCATGTCACCACGACCAGTTTCCGGCGTTAAGTTATACGCAGGAGCCATAGAGAATGGTGAAGGACGTGCAATACCTTGTGAGAATGACGCTCTCGCTAATACATCATCAGCAAGGTCATACGTTAAGTTAAAGCTAGGTAATATGTAGCTGTAATCATTTTCAACAACAACGGCATTTGCTGCTGCATCGTAACCGTTAGACGTTGAATCTGTAGATGTATAACGTAAACCAAAGTTACCGCGGTAGTTTTCACCTTCAAAGTTTGCCATTGCATATGCTGCAATAATAGTTTCTTCAATGTTAAACGATGCTAATGCTTGGAAGCTGTCTTTATTTAAACACATAGTACCAGCATCAACTAATGCAGCAGTACATTCAGGTTGAGCGTACATAGCAGCCATCATTTTGTCTTTATCAGGGGCAAAATAAGTTTGGCTATCTAATGAGTTACCGTCATGTGCAATATCAAGTAATTCGCCAGACCAGAAATCTTCTGCAGGACCTAAAGAACCAGCGCCCCATGCACCTAAGTTAGATAAATTATCTTGGTGACGAGTTTGCTCAAAGTTACGATCTTTTACTTTACCACCAAACTTAACCGAGGTAATTGGACCATATTCCACTTCAATAGTGACATCAGCTTGTGCATAAGTTTCTGCATCAGTTACTTCATTATATTGGTTGAATATACCACCTAACCACATTTGGTCAGTCGGATTAGACATCCAAGAGTTTGCGCCATCAAAGTCGATTGCTGGACCGTGAGCTGAAGGGTTTGGATTTGAGAAAATAATACCAGCACGATCGTCTAGTGGATCGGCCCAGAACTCAGTAAAGAAGTCATAAATGTCGCCTTTACCTTCTGTTGTACCAACTTGGAAATGTACTAAACCAAAGTCAGCTTCGTAATTGATGTTTAAATCAAATACAGACGTGCCCATTTTAGAACCATCACGGTAGATGTTGTCATAAGCTAAGAACTGTGGAACCCAACCGGTTTGATTTGGATCACCGTAATAAGTCATAGAAGTCAGGTAACCATTTTCTGTTGTACCTTCACGAGCAAATTCATCACCCACTGCAATACCACGGAAAGGAATACCTATCATGTTTGAGTTAACGTTAGATGCTTCCATTTCAGAGAAAAGGTAATGACCTGTTACTTCTAATTTATCTGTTGCCATCCACTGTGCAGTAACGTCAAAGTTTACACGTTCACGATCTTGTTTAAATACCGCAGAACCAACCCCCCAAGGTGTAGAACCTTGTTCAGTTGCGCCGGCAGGTGGTGTTACGCTAATTCTAGCAATACCAGGCCCGAACCAACCAAAGTCAGACTCTTGTGAATGACGTTCAACTGTACGATTTTGCATTGCAGCAGAAACCACAACACCAAATGTTTCTTCTTCATTTTTCCAGCTAGAAACAATAGAACCACTTGGATCCCACTGCTCTGGTAATGCAGAATATTGCATATCTACAGAACCAGCAATTGTGCCAGAGTCCATATCAAGAGGCTTACGTGTATTAACGATAACCGTGCCGCCTAGTGCACCTTCTTCAATATCAGCTTGAGGGGTTTTATAAACTTCTAGACCGCCAACCATTTCTGATGCAAGCATTTCGAAGTTAAAGTTACGACCTGTATTGTTTAATACAAACCACTGTGCAGTACCAACGGCTTGGCCGTTAAGCAAGGTAACGTTTTGGTTTGGCGTGAAACCACGAATTGTAACACCTTCGCCTTCACCAAAGTCACGACTGATTGTTACACCCGGGATACGTGAAAGTGTATCTGCAACATTTTTGTCAGGGAACTTACCAATATCTTCCGGAGTGACCGTGTCAACGATCGCATTAGCAAAACGTTTTTGATTTAAGTTCTTTTTATTACTTGCACGAATACCTGTTATCTCGATAGTTTCGATATCTTGTGCTTTTTCTTTATCATCAGCTGCAAAAGCTGTTGAAGTTGACATAGACGCAGCAATTGCTAGCGCTACTGTTGAATATTTTAGACGAGTGTTTTTCATCACTTGCTCCCGACGTTGTTGTTGTTTTTAGTTTATTATGTAAATGACAGCGTTGTCATTAAACTAAACTAGGATTGCTTAAAAGGCAATCAACTTTTCAATTAATAGTTTAACTTTTGACCTAAAATAAATACATCACACTGTTTTTAAAGAAAAAATATTTTTGAACTTTTTTGTACAGTGGGTGTTATTTAGACAAATATTTTCGTAAAAATGCAAAAACTGTCTACCGTTGTCAAATAAATGAGTGTATGGTTAATCCATAATAAAATTAGAATAATAAATATGAAGATCACAATCAGTGAAGTAGCTGTAAAAGCAGGTGTTTCTATAAAAACAGTATCTCGTGTCATTAACAATGAGATAGGTGTTCGTTCGGCGACAAAAGATAAAGTACAAGCTGCAATGGATGAATTAAATTATCGTCCGAGCCAAGCAGCGAGAAGCTTAGCCAGCACGCAATCATTTCAAGTTGGGTTTATTTATGACAACCCTAATGCTTATTACATAATAGATATGCAAAATGGTATTTTGAATGTGTGCCGTAAACAAAACTACGAACTATTAATCCATCCTTGTGATGCTAAATCTGCCAATATTATTGACGAAGTTTTGTTTTTAATTAAACGTTCAAATTTAGATGGGCTGGTATTAACTCCGCCGTTATCTGAAAACCAACAACTCATATTTGAATTGCAGAAACGTAACGTGAAATTTGTAAGAGTTATATCTGGTAAAGGTATGGTTGAAGATGCAGCTCATTGCGTATATCTAAACGACCGAGCCGCTGCTTTTTCAGTGACCCAATATTTAATTGATCTTGGCCATAAAGACATTGCGTTTATTTGTGGTGATCCTGAGCATAAGTCCAGTCCCGAACGATTTGAAGGTTACCAACAAGCCCTAAGACAAAACAATATTAAAATTGAACCTAACTTTTTAATTGATGGTGAATATTCATTTGAATCCGGTGTTAATGGTGCAAAACAGTTATTGTCTTTGAAAAAACGCCCAACGGCTATATTTGGCAGTAATGATGAAATTGCAGCGGGTGCTTTATTTGCCTGTAGATTAGATGGTATAGATATTCCAACTGAGATATCCATTGTTGGTTTTGAAAACAGCCCATTCTCACGTCAAACATTACCAAAACTAACGACAGCAGATCAGCCTACTGAAAGTGTCGCGATTGCAGCCACACAGTTATTGATAAACCAGATTAAAAACATTCCTACCAATACAGTAATTGAGTTTAATCCAGAATTATTAGTCAGAGAGTCAACCACCAACTTTAACGGTTGAAGCGATAAAACTTCAAAAACATCATAATACTCAGCAATTTATGCTGAGTATTAACGCCTGTTGTTCATTTAAGCGATTAGTACTGGGTACAATGAAGCAAGTAATAAAAAAGCCATAATTCCATTAAAGATCCGTAAACGTTTTACGCTCGATAATATTTTCTGCAACTTCTGTCCTAACACTACCCACACGCTAATTGATGGTAAGTTTACAGCGCCAAAAACTAACGCCACTATAATTACAGACTTTACATCTCTATCAGGTGCATAAATACCAATGGATGTTAAGGCCATGGTCCATGCTTTTGGGTTTACCCATTGAAACAAAACCGCTTGAATAAATGAGAAAGGTTTTGCTTTATTCGCTCTTTTATTTTCCGGTGGAGCGGAAGTCGCAACTTTATAAGATAAGTAAACCAAATAAACAATACTGCACCATTTTAAAATCATATAACTGGCTGGATACAAATCAAATACCTGCATTACGCCCATACCAACTAGCGCCACCATCAAAGTAAATCCAAGTCCTACTCCCATCATATGAGGTAACGTCTTGCGAAAGCCAAAATTAGCGCCAGAACTCATTAACATTAAGTTATTAGGTCCTGGGGAAATTGAAGATGCAAAAGCAAAAAGCACTAAGGCTAAAATGATTTCTATGTTCACCGTCGTTCCGTTTTTTTATAAATACAGGAGCACTACTATAATTCACTTCCAACGAAATTAAATTGCCTTTATTGTGTCATTTTAACGAAATAAGCAATAACTTATGAAAATTGACAATTTTAACCAACAAATATTGCAAGAATTAAAAAAGGACGGTCGGGTTAGCAATATTGATCTGGCTGATAGAGTTGGATTATCCCCTTCTGCCTGCTTGCGTAGAGTCCAAGAACTAGAAAGACAAGGTATAATCAAAGGTTACAAAGCCATTATCGATAATAGGAAATTAGGTAAAGGTTTTAGTGCTTTTGTTACGGTTGGTTTATCCGTTCATACCAAAGATTCACAACAGGCATTTGAACAAGCCATTGCGAAATCAGACGAAGTATTAGAATGCCATAATGTAACAGGTTCATACGAGTATTTATTAAGAGTAGAAACAACCGACTTAGTGTCTTATAAAAGATTTCACACCGATGTATTAGGGGATTTGCCGCAAGTAGCAACCATAAGTACCCATGTGGTCATGGAGTCTACAAAAGATAATAACGAATAACTGAATCAGTTTGAGTTATTCGCTATTATCAAACAGTTGAGTGAATGGTTATCGTTTACGTGTCAAAACGCCACCAAGTTTTAAAATCACCTGAGCTTGAATCCGCAAAAATATGTACAACGTATGTGTGTCCGGCTAATAATTGAGATTCCGGAGTGAACGTAACACGTTGCCCATTTACTTGGCTGCTCGCATTAATAACGTTTGTCACTAATTCACCACTTTCACTCGCATCTAACATGCCACAACGAAATCCAGACCAGATGATTTGGCATTCATCTGAGCCAGAAGGTAACTCGAATATTTCTATATTGATTGACGAAGGGAGGGTAAATCCCGATGCGAATGTCATTTCGAGACTTTCTGGGATGGTCGCGACTAAAACATCGTGAGAGGGAAACGTACTTTCAACATCTTGGTTAATGTTTGTATTGTCTACACATTCATCCGCGCAATAAGAATCCGAAGAATTTAATAGAATAGTAAAACGAGTATTTTCTGGTCCAGTTACAGCTGCAAAATACATCCCTGTTTTGGTAGCCTCAAAACTCGCTTTATCCACCACCCCTGGACTCAAGGAAGACTTGGCAACACGAGCTTCCATGGCTTGAGAGGAGTCTTCGCCACCAGATGAATCAGCAATATCCCAATAATCCCCTAATTGCTGCTCAGAACTAAACACTAATAAATCAGGATCATCATTACTGCTTTCTGGTGTTAATAAGAGTTGGTATTTTGTTCCGTCATCCACTGAAAAAGAAAATTGTGCTTCATCACCAGACAACGAACCTGTCACAGGCTCGCCAACCTCAAGTGTGGTCATCCCAGATAAACCATTCTCATCGTCACTATCTTCACAACCTTGAATCAGTGAAAGGCTGATGAGACATATAAATAAATACATTAACTTTGTTTTCATTTTTTTATCTCCAATGTTGAATATATTACAGTCATAAATATCGAAAACACTCCGCTACTTTTATGAACATTACATATCAAGTTAGGCAACATTTAATATAGTTTAGTGCACTTTTTATTTTTAAGTCAACGAAGTGAGCAATGGCAAATAAGATAATGGAGAAATTGTTTTCTGGTAAGAAGCGTGATAATTACTAGTTTTTATACTGTTTAGTAACTCTACCTGTCACACCGCATAATAATTCATACGCGATACTATTCGCGTGGCGAGCAACACGTTCAATTGGCAATCCTTCTCCCCATAATATCACTTCGTCACCCACCTTGATCTCCGTACTTTGACCTAAATCCACGGTGATCATATCCATAGACACACGCCCGACTAAAGGATATTCAATTGAGTTTATTAACACTGGCGTACCATTTCCTGCATTACGTGGATAACCATCACCATAACCTATAGCGACCACCGCTATTTTTGTGTTTTGTGCAGCAACCCAAGTTGCGCCATAACCAACTGAGCCGCCTTTGGGAACATCACGAACGGCAATGACACTACTTTTAAGTGTCATCACAGGTTTTAAATCGTGTTCAGCGGCATCTGAGTCGGCCATTGCAGAAGCGCCATACATCATTATTCCAGGTCTAACCCAGTCAAGATGTGTTTCAGGTAAGGACATGATTGCTGCTGAATTGGCGATAGAACGTTCACCCTCAATATCTAAACAAAGCTGATTAAACAAATTAATTTGCTGGTTATTTAAGGGATGCTCCAGTTCATCGGCGCACGCTAAATGGGTCAATATGGTAGGGGTTGCTAATATATTTTTATGTTGTGTTAATTGGTTATAACAAGACGCCATCTCTTCTGGAGCTAAACCGATTCGGTGCATACCCGTATCGAGCTTTAACCATACTTTTATTGGCTGCGGTAAATCCGCATTTATAAAATCAATAACTTGTTGCTTGTTATGAAGTACGGTTTCCAATTGTTTCTCAGCAATGACCATCAATTCATCTTTATCAAAAAAACCTTCCAATAAGACAATTGATTTTTTTATCCCCGCATCTCTTAACTTAATAGCTTCATCTAATCGGGCAACACCAAATGCATCAACATTCGTTAATGACTCTGCCACTTCTAAATAACCATGCCCGTAAGCATTTGCTTTTATCATAGCTAGTATTTTGGAAGTAGGCGCTAACTTACGAACTACCTCAACATTGTATAATAATGCGCCGATATTAATTTCAGCTACCGCGATTTTCATAAATTAATCGTCAAAAAAAGCATTACCCGAATAATTATCAAATCGGGAATAATGAAGTTGAGTGGTTAACCTAATTCGTCCAATTGGACCATTACGGTGTTTACCTATGATGATTTCAGCCGTACCTTTATCCGCTGAGTCTTCGTGGTAAACCTCATCTCGATAAATAAACATGATCAAATCAGCATCTTGCTCAATTGACCCTGACTCCCTTAAATCTGAGTTTACCGGACGTTTATCAGCTCGTTGTTCCAAACCACGGTTTAACTGAGCAAGGGCAATAACCGGGATTTCTAATTCTTTTGCTAACGCTTTAAGTGAAGCGGAAATATCTGCGATTTCTAAAGTACGATTATCTTTAAATTCTGGTGAGCGCATTAACTGTAAGTAATCTATCATTATCATAGATAAACCACCGTGTTCACGAGCGATTCTTCTGGCTCTTGAACGTAACTCTGTCGGGGTTAATCCAGACGAATCATCAATATAAAGCTTACCTTTCTCCTGCATTAAGCCCATTGTACTGGCAAGACGAGCCCAATCATCATCATCTAAATTACCAGTACGAACTTTGGTTTGGTCAATGCGACCTAACGAGGCCAACATCCTCATCATGATAGAGTCCGCCGGCATTTCTAAACTAAATACTAATGCCGGCTTATCTGAAGTTAACGCCGCCGTTTCTACTAAGTTCATGGCAAATGTGGTTTTACCCATAGATGGTCGTGCAGCCACAATAATAAGATCTGATGGCTGAAATCCACTGGTCATTTTATCTAGATCATTAAAGCCACTCGTTAATCCGGTTACACCATCATTGTCGGTACGCATTAGCTCTTCAATCTTGTCGACAGTCGACGATAAGATTGAGTTTAAGTCTTTTGGCCCTTCATTTTTATTTTCACGTTGTTCAGCTATCTTGAAAACACGTGACTCAGCAAAATCTAATAACTCTTCACTGCTTTTACCTTCAGGGTTATAACAGGCATCGGCAACTTCATTTGCGGTACCAATTAATTCTCTAACGACCGCTCTTTCTCGAACAATTTCAGCATAGGCAACAATATTAGCAGCACTCGGAGTGTTTTTAGCAATTTCACCGAGATAAGCGAATCCACCCACGTCTTCTAAAATTTTATCTTTTTCTAATGCCTCTGAAACAGTGATCAAATCAATCGGATGGTTTTTGATCATCAAAGACGCCATAGCAGCAAAAATTTGCTTATGTTGGCGTAAGTAAAAATCACCTTTTACGACTTTCTCAGCAACACGATCCCACGCATTATTATCTAACATAAGTCCACCAAGTACTGATTGTTCAGCTTCAACGGAATGAGGTGGGACTTTGAGCGATGCTATTTGAGCATCTTGTTCTTTTGCAGATTTAAATGATGACTTTGCCATGGGTTCGTTTCATACAACTAGGAGTGATATAAGACTGAACATTCTATCGGAATAACTGAAGTTATCAATAACTCAACTCAGTCTATTGTTCTATTTACTCATAAATAAAAGCCCCAACATGAATATCAATATTGGGGCTGGTAACTGGACATTTGTATTTTATCTATCGCTATTTTTTGTTAAGAGTCACATCACCACTGACTGTGTCTATTTGTACTTCTGCACTACCGGTTCCCATACGAAATCTCAATGATTCTCCAGGTCCGTATTTGGCTTCTCTCGATTTATCTTTTGTCAGACGGTTAGTGATATCTCCACCAGCATGGGTTTCGACATTAAAGTTTGCCGACACATCACCGTCAAAGTAAATACCCAGACCTCCACCAACGCTAGAAGCATTAAAGCGGGCATTTTTGTTTAAGCTTAACGTTGCATTAATGTATCCGTTTACGGTACTCACTTCTAGCTCATCTACTAACTTAGCTTTAATTTTAATTTCACCATTTACACTGCTAATACCAATTTCGGTAGCAGACGTATCTGTTTCAATCTCACCATTAACCGTTTCAATTTCCAACTCACCTTGGCTACCTTGATCGTCAATCTCGCCATTAACCGTATTTAGGTTTATTTTTCCGGTTAAACCTTCCGCATTAATGCTTCCATTAACCGTTCCAAGTGCAATTCTGTTATTCAAATTTGCCGCTTTGATATCACCATTTACTGTATTTAATTTAGTTCCGCCTTTTATCCCTTGGGCGTTAACGTCAACGTTTACACCTTCAAAGCGCAAACTATTATTATCAGGCATCATAATTTCTAATTGGGAACCATCATCATCATTCCAATTACCCCAACGATTTTGAGGCATATTTACTTTAAAATAAACCTCTCCATCTTCATCAACTTGGATTGTGTATCCGTCTGCATCATCGGATAATTCGCCGGTAATTTTCACCTGATTTTTATCCCATGCTTTGATCACTACATTACCCGACATAACATCTACAGTGACTTTACCTTTAACTTGTGTTTCTACCAACTCGTTAACTTTTTCGCCTGCGAACACATTCATTGACAACATGCATAGCGCACCTAACATGCTCACTTTCCAACTTTGGTTAATCATGTTTTTCATCTTCATTTCCTTTCTGCTTTCTTTAAATTTGGTGATAACGTTTTAATTGAGGTTTATAAGCTTGCTTAATTAAGCTTATTTGTTTTTGATAAACCTGATTTAACATTTTCATTAATGCCGGATCTTCCGGCTGACTTTCTAATGCTTTAATTAGAGACTTCTCCGCCCGTTCTAATTCCGCCATCGAACTTTGCCAATTATTAATAATTGGACGTTCTAAATTTACGTTTTGTAATAACTGTTTTTTCTGAATCTCATAACTTGCTACAAGCGGATTGAGCCAGTTGTTATGCATCGATTGACTACTTCCAGAACTTAACCAAATCCCTAAAACCAAGGCTATTGGAGTAAACGCTGCCGCGATCTTGCCAATCTGAAACCAATTAACTTCATTTTGATATATATTTTGTTGAGGCGTCTTTGCAATCGCTTGTTCAATGCCTACCCACAAATCTCGATCTGGTGTTAACTCTTTAGGCAACTCTTGCGCTTGAGCTAACACATCTTTTTGTTTGATATTGTCTGTACTCATAACATCACCCATTTAACTCTGAATTAATGGCCAATTGTAATAACTGTTTAGCCCTATGATATTGCGACTTACTTGAGCCAACAGCGATTTGCAATTCTTGACTAATCTCTTCATGTCGCCAACCTTCAACTGCAAATAAAACAAAAACGATTCTGGCTTGTTCTGGCAATTTAGCTATGTGTTTATCTAAACCACTGCGACTTAAATCATGATTAGATTGCTCATCGTTTACTTCTAAATTTGATAATGCGGTTTCGTTTTGTTGATCCGAACCAAACCATGAACGCCACCATTTTTTTTGTTTTCGCATGTGACTGATAGCCACATTACTTGCCACCGAATACAACCATGTTGAGAACTTACTGTCCCCTCTAAAGTTATGTACTTTTTGCCATATTTGTACAAAAACCTCTTGAGTGATGTCTTCTGCAATTTCACGGTCGCCAGATAAACGTAAACACAACGCATAAACTCGATTGCCATATAAATCGTAGAGTTTTCTTAATGCCGATTGTTCACCCCGTTTTAATTGGGCAACGATTACGTCGTCATTTTCTGCTTTATTAGTTCGCCCTTGAAATTGTTCTGGGGCAATCACATTTGATGACACAAGTAAGTTTCTCTTTATTAGTTTCTGTTGTGTGGTTGATTAGTATCATATGAAACAAAAAAGGTTTAAAAGAATATAAATTTATTTGTTAACTAAGGAAAATTATAAAGGGATTGAGAAATAATAGAATTGAGTTATATGGGAAATGAAAATTGGAAGTGAGAACAAGTGGGTAAATTACAGGCATAAAAAAAGCGGCTTAAAAGCCACTTTTTTTTTAGAATTAGAAAATTAAGCTAATTCAACGTTTGCTGCTTGCAAACCTTTTTGACCGTCTTCAACTTCGAAAGAAACCGCTTGGCCTTCTTTTAAAGTTTTGAATCCGTCACCAGCGATAGCACGGAAATGAACGAATACGTCCTTGCCGCCATTATCTTGAGTAAGAAATCCGTAACCTTTCTCTTCGTTGAACCATTTAACTGTACCAGTCGATTTAGACATATAAACCTCGATTTAAATTTACTTTTTTAGGACACAACATGTGCCGACATTATCTTCAAAGGGAAATATTAAATTGCGATGTAACTTATGGAAGGATAACGTCTCAATATCGACCAAAAAATTGAGTCTAGAGGTTTATAAACACATGAAGCAAATAACAATATTAAATATGTCTCTGTAAAGACGAAACAGATAATAGCACATAATTTTAATAAAGCTCATTAAATGTCCATTGATATGCAAAAAAAATCGTATTTTTTTATTCTTTTTCCATATATAGGCTAAATATTGAACCTATCACTTTTGTTTTTTGATAATTATTATCCACCTGAATATCAGCCTGATTGTGTTGAGCTAGTAATTTACAAAGTGGCAATCCTGTACAACAAGTTTCAATAGAGGTTCCATCATTTATTTCTTGTAAATCAAATATGCTTAATTGTTTATGCTCTAAAATACCTAAACCGGTATCTGCGATTATTAATTCAATTCGTTGTTCTGCCTGATACTGAGATGTAATCTGTATCGAAGCCTCTTGTAAGTTATATAAAACCGAGTTATGTAATAGTTCGTAAATGATCTTTTGCAGGTGGTCTTCGGTAAATCTCACAACGACTTCTGTGTTTACATCATTAATGACACTTATTTTCTTTGCACTTATAGCATCTTCAAGCACAACTAAGGTTTTATCTATCATGGTTTTTAAATTGATAGTTTGAAAACGAATAGGCTCTTGCTCTGCTTGTAATGTACATATTAAATCCAAGTTATATAATTTATGTATAACTTCGTTAGTTATTTGGTTTTCTGATTCATTTTGCGCAATGAGATAGCGGGTGAAGTGAGACATAAACATGTTTTGTTTACGATTATTTTTTCTAGTGAATTCAACTAACAGCTCTTTTTGCCGTTCAACTTCTTTCACCTTATGTTCAAGTCTTGCGTTTTGTTGAACAAGGATTTTCTTCTGTAATTGCTGGTTAACGTTATTTCGCATAACCGCAATATATACATATTGACCATGAAGATTAATTCTATTAATTGATACTGAAACTGGTATCGCAACGCCATGCTCATGTAATAAATGAAGATCTAAAAATTGTTGTTGGAATAAATAATCACTGTACAACAGCTTTTGTAATTGTTTTTTAGATTGGCTGGATATTAAATTAAATACATTGGCATTTTTTACTTGTTCATCAATCAACCCCAATAACTCACAAAAACCGTCATTATTTTTTAATATTGAACCATCCTCAGAAAAGGCCAAAATGCCATCCATTGAATTCGCCATCAACACTTCTGATATCAAACTTTTTTCTAACAATACGTCAAATGACTTTTGGATATTGCTCGACACCAATAACTCTTCTTTCATTTCAGCTGTTTTTTGCCAAACACGGTTAAACTTGGCTAGCCAATTAGATTCTAATTTTTGGATATCTAAAATATCGTTCACGCCCACTTTTATCGCAAACTCAATAAACTTAAAACTAGATAATGATGTTTGCTCTCCATATACAATCGCGCCAATTAAAGGATAAGTTTGTTTAATTTTTTCCAATTGCCCTAACCTGTCCTTATTTTCAGTGATATTAACTAGAACAAGGTCAACGCCCTGTAATAACGTTAAATTAACCTCATGCGTTAAGGTGCAAGGTATATGAGCTTGAGATAAAACAGAATTTATTTGAAATGCACTTTCAGGTGTACTATCGATAACTACGACATTGGGTAAGTTGATGGTTTTGTCTTCTAACCAATAAGGTTCGATGATTGAAACAATTTCAAAATTTGACAATGCACTCGACAATGGATTTATTTGACGCTTTATAGGCCAAGGGATTAATGGTTTATTCGGATTAAAAAGGATAAATAATGGGATATTTGGCAATGTATCTAAAAGAGAGTGAACGACATGTAAGGGAACGGTTTGCTCAATAATCAGCATACAAGGTAAATTCTCCATTTCATTTATGGAAAATCGGTCCCACTCACTCCAGTGGACTAACTTCGCTTTAGCTCCATGGATCTGTGCTAACGTTTTAATGCGCATTGCACAGGTGGTGGTGTTATCAACTATCAATAAATGTTTAGGAGTTCGAACCATTAAGCTTACCCTCCGTTGTAATCAGAACTTATTTTCGAGGCTCGGTAAAAGTATGGTTCTTTTTTCTCATATCACAACGACTTAACACATTTTCTTTTTCTTCTATGGTTAACTTCTGCCAACCTGTAATCTCAGTAATATGACGGTAACAACCACAGCAAATATCGTTATCATCCAAACAACACTGTCTTATGCATGGAGACTCAATCATTATTCATCTACTTTTACTATTATCATCATCGGTTTTAATCCATTTAATCTAATAAAATTTTTACATATTATTACATCAATCAGTTTAGAGGAGAATTTTATGTTTACAGTCATTTTTGGTCGTCCAGCTTGCCCATATTGCGTTAGAGCAAAAGAAATTGCGGAACAACTTACTGAAAAACGTGACGATTTTAACTTCCGTTATGTTGATATTCATGCAGAAGGCATTAGCCAAGCCGATCTCGAAAAAACAGTTGGCAAGCCTGTGCAGACCGTTCCTCAGATTTTTATCGACCAAAAACACATTGGCGGTTGTGACGAATTTGAAGCATATGCAAAAGCCAACTTAGATTTATATTAAGCTAAGTTATCATCAGCCTATAATATAATTTGTGGGCTGATATTTCTTTATCCACTGAGTTAGCTCTATTATCAACACAAAACCCTTTAAATTTTTCAACAATTGTTGATAAGTTTATGTTTATTCATCTGTAGACAATTTATAATACCCGCCATTATTTTTAGCACAGTGCAATAAATTCATGCGATTTCCAGGCCGTCGAAAACACAAACATTACTTCCCTGTTGACAAAAAAGATCCATTAACCAATAAGTTAACTACAAAAGTTGAACTTGAACATCCCTATATTGTAGGTATGGATCAAACTATTGTTGATATTGAAGCACATGTACCTGAAACGCTGTTACAACAATTTAAACTGACAAAAGGCTTATCTCAATTAGTACCGAGTGAGATTGCAGAAGCTTTGTATCAATATATTGAAAATAACAATCTTATTATTGACCAACATGCCGGTGGCACTATTGGTAACACTATGCACAACTATTCTGTTTTAGCGGATGATCGTTCGGTACTTTATGGTGTGATGAGTCAAAATATAAAAGTAGGTAATTACGCATATCAGTACTTATGTAATACATCGTCAAAGGTTGATTTACAACACTTACAACCTGTAGACGGTGCCATTGGAAGAGCCTTCACCCTGATCACTGAAGATGGTGAACGCACTTTTGCCATTGACTCAGGCAAGATGAATAGACTTACACCTGAATTTATCGATGAAGATTTAATTAAGAATTCTTGTGCATTTGTCGTGAGCGCTTATTTTACCCGTTGCAGTGGCGAGGATACGTTAGATAAAGCCGCGCTTAAAGCTATTGAATATGCCAACAAACATAATGTGCCGGTTGTACTCACCTTAGGCACTCGTTTTATGATTGATGAAAAACCACAATGGTGGCGTGATTTCATTAAACAACATGTGCAAGTATTAGCCATGAATGAAGAAGAAGCAGAAGCTTTAGTCGGTACCAGCGATCCATTGTTAGCAGCCGAAGCTGCATTAGATTTAGCTGATTTAGTCCTTTGCACCGCTGGGCCACAAGGACTCTATATGGCTGGCTTTACAGACGAAAACTTTAAACGTAGTACGCAATACCCATTATTACCTGGCAGCATTCCCGAATTTAATCGCTATGAATATTCAAGACCGTTACCACAAACTCAATGCTCTGCACCAATAAAGATATATTCTCATATTGCGCCTTATATGGGAGGCCCAGATAAAATCAAAAATACTAATGGTGCAGGTGATGGCGCTTTGGCGGCGGTATTACATGATATTGCGTCTAATGCTTATCACTCAATGAACGTACCGGAATCAAGTAAACATACTGTGCCTGCGATCACCTACTCTTCTTTGGCTCAAATATGTAAATACGCCAATCGAGTCAGTTTTGAGGTGTTATCACAAAGCTCACCACGTTTATCAAAAGGTTTACCTGAAAGAGAAGACAGCTTAGAACAAGCTTATTGGCATTAACCTCTGAATATTAAAAGCTAAACTCATAAGCATAAAAAAGCCTTTGTTTCTTCAAAATAACAAAGGCTTTTTATTAGCTTTTATAACCTACTCTTTAGCTAAAACTTATAGCTGAGGACCTGCTGCAACTAACGACTGACCTTCTTCATTATCAGTAAACTGAACGAAGTTATCAATAAACAAACCAGCTAAACTTTCCGCTTTCTCTTGCCATTGCGCCTCATCAACATAGGTATCTCTTGGATCTAAAATGCCAGTATCACAATTAGCTAATTCAGTTGGTACTTCCAAGTTAAAAATTGGGATGATTTTGGTAGGTACATTTTCGATTGAACCATCCAAGATAGAGTCGATAATCGCACGAGTATCTTTAATCGAGATTCGCTTACCGCTGCCATTCCAACCTGTATTAACTAAGTAAGCTTCTGATCCAGATGCGTTCATACGCTCAACTAACACTTCTGCGTATTTAGTCGGGTGTAAGGTTAAAAATGCCTTACCAAAACAAGATGAGAACGTTGGTAATGGCTCAGTAATGCCTCGTTCAGTACCGGCTAATTTAGCAGTAAAGCCAGATAAGAAATGATACTTAGTTTGTTCATCGGTTAGCTTAGATACAGGAGGTAAAACACCAAAGGCATCAGCCGTTAAGAAAATAACTTTTTTGGCATGCCCTGCTTTAGATACTGGCTTCACAATGTTATCAATGTGATTGATTGGGTATGATACTCGAGTATTTTGAGTCACAGAACCGTCAGTAAAATCAATTTTACCATTTTCATCAACCGTAACATTCTCTAATAAAGCATCACGGCGAATTGCATTATAAATATCAGGCTCACTTTCTTTATCTAGGTCGATAGTTTTAGCGTAACAACCTCCTTCAAAGTTAAATACGCCATCCTCATCCCAGCCATGTTCATCATCGCCGATCAATTCACGTTTAGGGTCTGTTGATAAAGTTGTTTTACCTGTACCTGATAAACCAAAAAATATAGCAACATCACCTTCTTTACCCACATTAGCTGAGCAATGCATTGATGCCATACCTTGTAACGGAAGGTAATAGTTCATCATAGCGAACATACCTTTTTTCATTTCGCCGCCGTACCAAGTACCACCAATGATCTGCATTTTTTCAGTTAAATTGAATACGGTAAATACGTCTGAATTTAAGCCTTGTTCTTGCCAATTAGGATTAGATGTTTTAGAA
The DNA here is from genome assembly GCF_018860345.1 of Psychrosphaera sp. F3M07. Classification (GTDB taxonomy): domain Bacteria; phylum Pseudomonadota; class Gammaproteobacteria; order Enterobacterales; family Alteromonadaceae; genus Psychrosphaera; species Psychrosphaera aquimarina. Next base: position 262,685 of record NZ_JAHKPJ010000025.1, read on the forward strand.
CCATTCATCACAACAAAGTCAGGCTCACCGTAGTTTTCCAACTCTGCTTCTGTAGGACGGATAAACATGTTTTTAACAAAGTGGGCTTGCCACGCAACTTCCGTAATGAACCGTACCTTAAGTCGTACTTTTTCATTAGCACCACAAAATGTATCAACAACAAATAATTTTTTACCTGAAAGTTGTTTACTGACTAAACCTTTAAGATCTTGCCAAATTTCTTTAGAGATAGGTTTGTTATCATTTGGAGCAGTTTTAGAGTTCCACCACATTGTGTCTTTTGTGATCTCATCTTCTACTATAAATTTATCTTTTGGTGAACGACCGGTAAATATACCAGTGCTAACGTTAATGGCACCAAGTTCAGTGACTGTTCCTTTTTCGTAACCTGTTAAGGCTGGATTAGTCTCTTCTTCATACAGCACATCGTATGAAGGGTTATATATAACTTCATTAACATCTGTTATGCCGTACTGCGATAAATCTATATTTTTAGCCATTTAAGTTCACCGAATCATAGTTAAATTTAAAAAGAAATCTGTATAGATAAATGGATTCTTTGCTAACACCCACTTATCTATAAAGACTAATGCTCTACTTAAACATGCTAATTTGTAACTTAACAAACGACCTTGCATGGCATTCTAACGTAATTACTCTGTTTTTTGTAGTGTGATATGAAAGTTTTACAAACTAATTACGAAAATTAAATTTTTACATTTAAAAACAGATAGTTAGAACGTTAAATGTCAAAACATTGAATTACAAAACATAAACTTTTAGTTATAAGTTATGGCTAAATATGGAATTATTTGATCGTCACTTTGTCGTTTAAAGGAATGTGACTGTAGGAAATAGAGTGGATATGTTATCTATTCAGATATAGATTGTGAGCAAAAGGTAACAACCCTGTTATTACCTTTTGAGAGAAGAACATTATTTAGATTGGGAGATCTCTTTTTGTAGAGTGTTAATATCTGTAATTAAGTGGTTAATAGATGTTTTATTCAAACCATTGTAGATACCGCGAATATGGCGATTGTGATCAACAAGGACGATATTCTCTGTATGGAGGAAATCATTGTTACTGACATACTCTCCTAAATCCTCATTTGCAAAATAGTCTTCTCGGGCAATCGTATAGATATCTTCTCTTTTACCTGTGACTAAATGCCATTTACCTGCCTGTATATCATTTTCATCTGCGTAGTCTTGTAGAACTTCTACAGTGTCATTTTCCGGTTGGATAGAATGCGAGATAATATATACATCATTATTATCTCTAAACTCTGTTTGCACGTTAGCTAACTGAGATTGCATTTTGGGACATATACCGGGACAAGACGTAAAGAAAAAGCTAGCCAAATATATTTTCCCTTTCATGTCTTCTTGAGTGACAAATTCTCCCAGTTGATTCATAAACTTAAAATCTGAAATTTTATGAAAATCAGTTAACTCTTTACTATCAGGCTTTAACCAATTAGGTGTAAATTCTGGCCCATTATAATAAGGTAAATTATTATCTTTAAGTGAACTCTCTGCCAAACTAATATTGGTATACAAGATTGTGGTCAGGACACTAATTACTAACAATAACTTTTTCATCTTCTAACTCCACACACATGTTTGAGCGTTTAAGTCCGTAAATTCGCCCATTAATATACTCATAATTACTAAATAACTTTCCGTTTCGACGCCAGGCTTGTTGTAAGCCGGACTCTTGACCTTGGTCGTAATGTAACTTCTTAAACTTCTCGCCAGTGGCATACCATTGCAAAGAATCGCCATGAACTTTACCCAGCTCATAGTTACTTACCGATCTTAAATTCCCATTGCTCCACCAGCTTTTCGTTTTTCCGTGTAAACGGCCATTTTCATATAATGAGTGAAAGCTCAATTTTCCATTAGGGAACCATTGCTTTAAATAACCATGGCGCAAACCATTTTGAAAACTAGCTAACTTGGCAGTAGTACCATTGGGGTAAAACGAAATAACATCACCGGTGAAAGGTTTACCTTGATAAATACGTAAGCCATTGTTAGCAGATAACGTTATCTCGTTACTATTAACTTGTGTTGGTGTTGTTTCAAAGTTTAAAACAAACAACACAGGCAATAGTAATAGAATTAAACTAGCGTATCGCACTAGCTGTACCTTGGTAGTTACCAGGGAATAAAATATAGTATGAACCTAAGTACACTTCGTTTTCTATATGGTAGTGGTATTCTTCACTCTCACTATGTTGTGTTTGTGCGGTATGTCCGCCTGATTCATCTAAGTCTGTAGGATAAGTACCTGTGGAATTACATTTACGACCATAAAGAAAAAATCCGTCGCTGATAACCCCAATTAAATTACTATCGTCATCAGAAAATGAAATAGGCTCTAAATGGTAATGAAAACTTTGCGGGCCAGTATGAGCACCATTAAAATCCAAACTACCAATTGCTCCATCTAAAGGAATACCTGGACCTTCTTCATCATTGTAAATAACAGAACCACTCACCGCTATACCAATAGCGCCGAGGCCTGTTGAAGATGAGTTTGTTGCTTTTTCTGGCGAGGATGAGACAGTTAACGTATACGTCCCGACAAAATCATCAATGTCACCGGGTGCCATTTTTTGATAAGTAGTTACTGTCGGTTCGACAAATAGTTCATGCTCAGAAGACCAATAAGGGGAGGTATGATTTGGGAGGCCATTCGTTTCAATAATGACCTCTGAGCCGCTTAAAACAACACTTACATTGTTGCTATCAAATTCTGCGAATGCAGAATGTAAAACACCGTCACTTGTTGTCGTGGTGTTATCTTCCGAATCAACAGAGTCACAACCTACTAACGCAACACTTACCAGTAAAACCGTTAAATTTAATAATCTTAAAGAATTCATAGTTGCTCCTATTATTTTGAATATGAATAATAAGAGCTAAATGTGCAAAAAATGAGAATTGAGTATAAAGTTACAAACTTACTTTTTTGCCTTCCACCCAAGAAGTTAATAGCGGATTAATCCCAAACGTATAAGCAAGTTCTGCCGGGTGCTGAATATCCCACAAACACAGATCTGCACTTTGCCCCTGTTCTATCGTCCCTTTATTATCAAGACCTAATGCCAAAGCCGCATTTTTGGTCACTCCCAGTACTGTTTCTTCAGGGGTCAATTTAAACTGCGTACACGCCATGTGTAACATCAACTTTAATGAACACAAAGGCGAAGAGCCTGGATTGAAGTCACTGCCAATTGCTATAGGTACATTGGCTTGTCTAAGTTGAGTAATTGGCGGTAACTTAGTTTCCGACAAGGTATAAAATGCCCCCGGTAATAAAACAGCAACGGTATTGTTTTGTTGCATCGCCTTAATGCTGTTGTCAGATAAATACTCTAAATGATCGGCAGACAAACCATGATAATTTGCAACTAACTCGGCACCAGACAAATCACTTAACTGCTCAGCATGTAACTTAACTGGTAAATTTAATGCTTTAGCCTTATCGAACAACTTGCTCATTTGTTTAGGTGAAAAGCCGATATTTTCGCAAAATCCATCAACCGCATCCGCTAGCCCTAAATCGGCCACTAAAGGTAATGTTTCATTTACTAATAAATCAATATAACCATCGGCATTATCTTTAAATTCAGGCGGTATAGCATGAGCCCCCAAGAAGCTTGTTTTTACATTAATTGGAAGCTGCCCCCCTACTTTACGGGCAACTTTTAGCATTTTAATTTCAGTATCAGTATCTAACCCATAACCCGATTTAATTTCTAAACTAGTCACACCCTCAGACATAAGTTGTGTTGCTCGTTTTATAGCTAAATCTAACAGCTCTTGTTCTGTTGCCGCTCTCGTGGCTTTAACCGTTGATATGATACCGCCACCTTGTTTTGCAATTTCTTCATAACTAACACCCGTCAATCGTTGCTCAAATTCATTGGCACGATTACCGGCAAAAACCAAATGGGTATGACAATCAATAAGCCCGGGTGATAAATACTTACCTTGTCCATTTACCGTTTCAACCGCTTGAAAGTTTGGAGCTTGTTTCTGCTCACCAACCCAAACGATGTTTTGGTTATGAATAGCAACTAAACCGTTTTGTATTAATCCATAAGCATTATTTACCGTAGATGACATCGTCATCACATGAACATTATTAATCACTAAATCAACAACTTGCATGGCTTCTTTTAAACTCATCACAACACCTAAACTTGGCAAATTAAATCTTAATGTCAAAACTATAATACAATTAAGTTGTATATACATCTTTAATATGGCATTTTCTTACACACGCTCAAAGATGTATATACAATTTGTGTCTGAACTTTTATGCATCAGACACCTAGACAAGAACTCTGGTTATCAAACATGGCTGCAAAGTTTCAACAAATAAAAAAACATATTTTGACAAAAATTGAATCTGGCGAATGGCAAGAAAATGATCCTGTCCCTTCTGAAAACAAACTGGCTGAAGACTTTTCAGTCAGCCGAATGACAGCTCGACGAGCGTTAGAGGAATTAAACCAACAAGGTTTATTAATTCGCACCAAAGGTTCAGGTACTTTTGTTGCGTCTTTAAAAAACCAAGGTTCTATGTTTGAAATTCGTGATATCGCGGATGAAATTAAAGAACGGGGTCATACACACCAAGCAATCCAAATTCAATTAGAACAAGTAATTGCTTCTACATCGATTGCTATCGCTCTAGATGTTGCTATTGACAGTCCAATTGCACACTCCATTATTGTGCATCAAGAAAATGGCAAACCAGTGCAACTAGAAGAACGTTTTGTTAATCCCAAACTTGCCCCAGAATATTTGTCACAAGATTTTAAACAAACCTCACCACATGAGTATTTAACTCAAGTCGCTCCGTTGACTGAAGCGCAGCATACGATCGAAGCTATCGCCCCGAACGCTCAAGTATGTGAGTGGTTACAATTAACCAACCAAGAACCTTGTTTGCAGTTAACGCGTAAGACTTCAAGTAAAAATGGCGTGGTTTGTTTTGCTCAAATTATCTACCCAGGGTCCAGTTACCGATTGAGCGGCCATTTAACGTTCAAAAATACTTAACCTTTAATAACACCAATAATTAATCAAAAGTGGACTACGTTATATCCACTATCTTTATTAAGAGAATTAAATTATGACTGATAAACGATTAGACCTAAGCAGAAATATCAAAGCCGCTACAGGCACAACAATAACAGCGAAGTCTTGGTTAACCGAAGCAGCAAAACGCATGTTGATGAATAACTTAGATAATGACGTTGCCGAACATCCTCAAAGTCTTGTGGTGTATGGAGGTATTGGACGTGCGGCTCGTGACTGGCAAGCTTATGACAAAATCGTTGAAGTCTTAGACCAATTGGAAGATGACCAAACGCTATTAATCCAATCAGGTAAACCCGTTGGCGTTTTCACCACTCATGAAAATGCGCCCCGCGTATTAATTGCCAACTCAAACCTAGTGCCGCACTGGGCTAATTGGGAACACTTTAACGAGTTAGATAAACAAGGTCTGATGATGTACGGCCAAATGACCGCAGGCTCTTGGATATACATTGGCTCACAAGGCATAGTCCAAGGTACATACGAAACTTTTGTTGCCATGGCCAAACAGCACTTTGACGGTAATGCTGCTGGAAAGTGGGTATTAACTGGCGGTTTAGGCGGCATGGGTGGTGCACAACCACTTGCGGCCACCATGGCTGGTTTTTGTGCCTTAGTGGTTGAATGTGATGAGTCTCGTATCGACTTTCGGATTAAAACACGTTATGTCGATAAAAAAGCCACATCATTAGATCAGGCTTTATCCATGATCAATGAAGCCACAGCAAAAGGCGAAGCTATTTCAGTTGGCTTATTAGGTAACGCGGCAGATGTATTTCCAGAGTTAGTTAAACGTGGCATTACACCGGATGTGGTGACCGATCAAACATCAGCACACGACCCATTAAATGGATATTTACCATTAGGTTGGAGCATGGAACATGCTGCCGATATGCGTAAAAAAGATGAAGCTGCGGTAGTGAAAGCCGCCAAACAATCCATGGCAGTGCAAGTGCAAGCAATGTTGGATTTACAAGACGCTGGCGCAGCAACCACAGACTACGGCAATAATATTCGACAAATGGCATTTGAAGAAGGTATTAAAAACGCATTTGATTTCCCAGGTTTTGTACCTGCTTATGTCCGTCCTTTATTTTGTGAAGGCATTGGACCTTTCCGCTGGGTTGCCTTATCAGGTGATCCTGAAGATATTTATAAAACCGACGCCAAAGTGAAAGAACTTATTCCTGATAATCCGCACTTACATAATTGGTTAGACATGGCCCGAGAACGCATTCAATTCCAAGGCCTACCAGCTCGTATATGTTGGATTGGTTTAAAAGACCGTGCGCGTATTGCTCGAGCTTTTAATGAAATGGTGAAAAATGGCGAATTATCTGCCCCTGTTGTTATTGGTCGAGATCACCTTGATTCAGGTTCAGTGGCAAGTCCAAACCGTGAAACAGAAGCCATGTTGGATGGATCTGACGCGGTTTCAGATTGGCCTTTATTAAACGCCTTATTAAATACAGCCGGTGGTGCCACTTGGGTATCCATTCATCATGGCGGCGGCGTAGGCATGGGGTTCAGTCAACACTCAGGTGTTGTCATAGTTGCGGATGGCACTGATGCTGCTGATAAACGTATTGCCAATGTATTGTGGAATGACCCAGCCACTGGCGTTATGCGCCATGCCGATGCAGGTTATGACATTGCTAAACAATGCGCTAAAGACCAAGGGTTAAATCTCCCTTCTTTAGAAAATTAATAATAATTTCCACTTTGAAAGCCAAGCAAAATAATAAAGATAATCCTTGGTAAATTAGGAATATAAAAATGAAAACGATCAAATTAATACCCGGTCAACTTGACTTAGATACGCTAAGAGAAGTTTACGAACATCCCGTTAAATTAATTCTGGACGAAAGTGCCTTTGATGCCATTACTCGCAGCCAAGCAGCGGTGCAACAAGTCATAGATGAAGACCGTGTTGTTTACGGCATCAATACAGGCTTTGGTTTATTAGCCAATACTCGTATTTCCAAACAAGAATTAGAGATATTACAGCGTAAAATTGTTCTGTCTCATGCGGCAGGCATTGGCAAATACTTATCTGATAACGTTGTGCGTTTAATGTTGGTATTAAAAATCAATTCACTTTCTCGTGGTTTTTCAGGCATCCGCTTATCGGTGATTCAAGCCTTGATTGATTTGGTAAACCATGAAGTTTATCCATGTGTACCAGAAAAAGGTTCAGTTGGAGCGTCTGGCGATTTAGCGCCATTAGCGCATTTAGTGTTACCTTTGTTAGGTGAAGGTGAAGTACGTATTAATGGCGAAATAAAATCAGGCCGCGAAGGCATGCAACACGCTGGACTATCGCCAATAAACTTAGCACCAAAAGAAGGTTTGGCATTATTAAACGGCACACAAACATCGACAGCTCTGGCCTTACAAGGTTATTTCTTTGCTCAAGATTTATTAGCGTCCTCTATTTTAATTGGTGCTACCTCGTTGGAAGCCGCGCTTGGTTCACGTTCACCGTTTGATGAGCGCATACATTTAGCTCGTGGTCAGCTTGGACAAATAGATGTTGCAACCATGTTCAGAGTGATACTTGAAGATGACTCTGAAGTTGGAAAGTCTCATATCAACTGCGACAAAGTGCAAGATCCTTACTCATTACGTTGCCAACCTCAAGTTCTGGGGGCATGTTTAGATCAAGTACGTCATGCTGGTGATATTCTAAGAATTGAAGCCAATGGAGTCACTGACAACCCGTTAGTGTTTTTGAATGAAGAAGGGGCAGACATAATATCTGGGGGCAATTTCCACGCAGAACCCATTGCTATGATTGCAGACAACTTAGCCATCGCTATTAGTGAAATTGGTGCATTATCCGAACGTAGAATGGCCATGTTAATTGATTCCAATTTAAGTAAATTACCGCCATTTTTAGTTGATAACGGCGGTGTAAATTCAGGTTTTATGATTGCCCAAGTTACCGCGGCAGCCTTAGCGTCTGAGAACAAAACCTTTGCACACCCGGCTTCAGTTGATAGCTTACCAACCAGTGCCAATCAAGAAGACCATGTTTCTATGGCGACGTTTGCAGCAAGAAGATTATGGGATATGTCGGAAAATACATTTTATATTTTGGCAGTAGAGTGGTTGGCTGCCTGCCAAGGATTAGATTTTAGAGCACCGTTAAAATCCACTGACTTAATAGAACAAGGTAAATCACGTCTGCGTTCTGAAGTGCCATTTTATGATGAAGACCGTTACTTTGCGCCAGATATAGAAAAAGCTAAAGTCCTATTACAGAATGGGGCTCTAGCAAAACTCATTCACTGATAAATAGCTTGTTATAAAACGCAGCTCAGGCTGCGTTTTTTATATCAAGAATGTTCACATTTCCAATGTATGTATTCTTAACAACTTCCCTCCACTTCACATTACCTTAACAATGGGAAAACCAATAGAGTTTTACAATTGTCATTCGTATGTTTTCGATATTTACATTAAACTATCTCTATATCTCTTTCCTAAAAAATTCAGTGCTTTTTGACCGTCCCAATTGGAATTAAATGCTAAACAAACAACAAATTAAACAGACCTTAAAATTAGGTTGGCCAATATCACTACAAAACATATTGGTCACGCTCTTGAGCATGATTGACGTGGTTATGGTTAGTCATTTGGGCGATGCGGCTATTGGCGCGGTTGGACTCGGTAATAGAGTCATGTTTGTTGTCATGGTTATTGTGTTAGGACTTAGTTGGGGGGTAGGCATACTAGCCGCGCAATATCATGGTGCAGGCCAAACTAATAAAATTAGATTAAATATAATTATCGGCAGCATATATGGGCTGATGGCATTACTCCCAATCATTATTTTAAACTTCTTTTATGCCGACAGCATATTAAGTTTAGGCACTGAAGATCAAAATGTTATTCACTTAGGGCAGACCTATTTATGGATAACCATGCCAAGCATGGTCTTCGTCGCGGTTATCCAAGTATTAGAAAATGCTCTTAGGAGCATCAACCAAGTTAAATTGCCGCTGCTATTCAGTGTATTTTCTATCTTATTAAATGTGGTATTAAATTATTGGCTAATCAACGGTGGACTTGGTATTGAACCAATGGGCGTTACTGGCGCTGCTATCGCTACAACAGCATCTCGACTATTTCAAATGGTGCTGATGTTACTCATTTTAAAACACATAAAACATCAGTTATCCGTTAAACGTAGTGATTTTAGTTTGTTAAATAATAAAGCCGATTGGCTTAAATTATTAAAACTTGTCGCCCCTATGATGTTTGGTTTTGGCATTTGGTCTTTAGGTTCTTTTTGTTACCAGTTAATTTATGGCCGCATGGGCATTAATGAATTAGCGGTGATCAGTATGTTACTGCCCGTAGAAGGCATCATAATCTCAGTGTTTTTTGGCATTGCCTCAGCCTGTTCTATTTTAGTTGGGCAACATTTAGGTGCTAAAAAGCTAACTGAGGCTTGGAATGTTGCTAAAACGTTCTCACTAATATCCCCTGTTATTGCCATTATTATCGGTGCGCTGTTACTGCTGGCCAAAGATATCATTCTACTGCCTTACCAAGGTGCTTCATTACAATCGTTGGAGTTAGCTAGCCAAGTATTTGTGGTTATTGCACTGCTGTCTTGGATGAAAGTAATTAACATGACTTTAGCTTTAGGGGTGTTACGAGCCGGTGGGGATAACCGTTTCTGCCTGATGACGGATGCCATTGCAATGTGGGTCGTTGCGTTACCTTTAACCTTTTTGGCCGCTTTTTATTGGGAATTAGCGTTTGTTTATGTGGTCATTATTTCTTACTCCGAAGAGTTTATAAAAGCATTCATGTTTGGCGTCAGGGTTAAAAACAAACGTTGGATGAACAACCTAACTTAAACGAATTTATAACGACACTGACGCACTAAATCTATTTTTAGCGTACAAGGTAAGCTCTTGTTCTGCGTTTCCAAACTTGCTTAGTTTAAAAACATTATTTTGCTGAGGCAAAAACTCAAAACTGTTTATTTCTACTAACAACTCATTAGCACCTCTAGGTATCTTACCTAACTTCATCACGATATTGATGTACTCACTATCCATGGTCATACCTTCTTCGCCTAATGCCATAGGATAAGCGCCATATTGCAGCTTAACCGTATTCCTAATGTATAAGGCCAGATATTGTTTAATGTCCGTTTCTGTTAATTCTTTCCCTGCTAAATGAGGAAAATATTCATGCAACGCAGGCTGAACGATTTCGGTAGGAATTGTGATGTGTAACTTACTGTCTATTTTTTCAAAGTCAGCATGAAATACGGCAAGGTTTGTCTCATTGCTACTTGCCACCCCAGAATACAACGTTGCCAATAGCCCTAGACTCATTAGTGTATATTTAACTAAATACATGAAAATACTCTTAATTATCAATAAATTAAATTTGGCGTGTAAGTTCAGATATTAAAATATGAGTTTAATCCTGACCTAATCTATTGAAACTAATGCAATTAATGTGCGCATTGTATTTATATATTTTACATTTGTGACTCTGCTATCATGTTAAAAACATGCTGTTGGGGAAATTTATGCAATACGAAGTGAATACACCAGATCAATACATCAAATGTTTAGATGACGACTGGCGTAAAAGTGTATTAAATCAAATAAGAACAATAATTTTGGACCATGCACCAGAACTGCAAGAACACATTAAATATAAGATGTTAGGTTATGGTTTAAATGATGGCAGTGACAACGTATTTCATTTAAACGCCCAAAAACAACACGTGGGATTATATGTTGGGGATATTTCAAAAATAGATCCTACAGGTGAACTAACGGCCAATTTGGATGTGGGCAAAGGTTGTTTACGTTTTAAAAAATCAACTAAATTAGATAGTGCAAAGTTAACTGAATTCATTACTAAAACGATATCAATGTGGCGCAACAACCAAGATATAGGCTGTTAAACCCCACACTGTAAATACTCAAATAGCGGTTTATTTATCTTCTTCTGATGGTTTTGCCTTAAAGATATAAGCAATAGCAATACCAGAAACAAAACCCCAAAAATGCGCTGCCCAAGAGATATAAGGCAACATATTAAATAACGATAACAAGGCGCCACCAAATAAGACAAAAGATAAAATGGCGCTAAACCAACTGCGTAAACTTGGGTTAAAATAAGCTTGAGTAAATAAAAAGCCTATCAACGCATAGACAAGGCCTGAAGCGCCAACAATTAAACCGCCACTGGCAAACAACCAAGTACCTATACCAGATCCGATAATACCCAGTAAAACAATATACCTAAGCTGTTTACTACCAACCGCTAATCTAACTAAAATTGCCGTGCCTAATAAAGAAACGCTATTTGAAAAGATATGTCCAAATCCCCCATGTAAAAATGGAGAAAAAATTATTCCAATTAATCCTGATAGCGAACGTGGTCGGATACCAAAAACATTTAAGCTGACAAAAGGGATGATCAAATCAATTAAAAATATCCCCCACATTACGGCGAGTAAGATTAAGATATCTTTGGGTAAAAATTTGTTAATTATCGACTCACTCATTTTATTTACTTCACTTTTCATTTAACAATTTAACAATGTCGACCAATGCATCTTGCTCAACATTTAGTACTTCAATAATGGCGACAAAGAGATCGGCAGAAAACATTCCTTTACTTACTTTGCTGCGCAAGTTTTCAGGTGTCATTAATAATCCACGTTGTTCTAACTTATCGGCAAGGTCATTGTACTTTAACCCTTTTAACATCATAGCGGAACGAATGTAACGTGCTATTGTCTGTTTGTAAGGAGTCATCGCTTTACGATTTTTGACGCTTTGATTTTGATCCATTACATTATCTCCTGCTTTGCCTGATTGATTAACTGATACCAAGTTAAAGTTATAAATAACTTACAACTTTGGTGACGATCTCAGACATAAAAAACAAAATTAGTTAACTGGCTGTTAGGTATTTATAACATACATATTAATTAATAAGTAATTTTTGTGTCTTGGTGTTGACATAACAAAACATAGTGCTATATTCGTGACCTATGTTACACAAATATAAAAAAGGAACCACCCATGACTTGGAGTAACACTTCTTTAAAAACGCTAGCCGAATCACAACCAGATTGGGTAGTTGAAGCGGAAGGCGATTGTCTTTCTATTTCAAACGATGAAGGTATCGATGCGTTTGTTTATGTTGGCTCGCAACAAATTATTGTTGAAACTGCCTTATTTCCAGCATCTGATGTTACTGATAAAGCAGCGTTAAATGATTTAATTTTACATTCACACCACTTATTGCCATTAACCGCAATTTGCATCAATAAAATTGGCGACCAAGATTATTACGTCGCGTTTGGTGCTTTATCTGTTGATAGTAAAGATTCAGTCGTGGTTGAAGAAATTGAAACCTTATTTGTTAACACCAGCGAATTTTTAGATTTATATAACCAGTTTCTAACTCAGGAGAAATAACATGAGCTTAAAAAAATTATGGAACGCACTACGCGGCGCGACTAACGAAGGTATTGAGGCCATTGCCGATAGCCAATCGATTCGCATTTTAGACCAAGAGTTACGAGATGCTAAAAAAGAACTGCAATCTTGTGACGAAAACTTAACGAAAATAATGGCGAAACGTAAATTAACAGAAGCAAAAGTTAAGTCATTAACAAGTGAAGTTGAAACTTACACAAACCACGCGATTGCAGCGAGCGAAAAAGGTGATGAAGCATTAGCAATTGAATGTGCTGAACGTGTTTCTGAATTAGAAGCTAACTTAGAAACAGAACAAAGTATTTTAGCCGGATTCTCAACATCGGAAACAACGTTGAAATCGAATATTGCAAAAGCTAAAACCAATGTACGTAGAATGGAACAACAAATTGACCAAGTTAAAGCAACGGAGTCAGTACAGAAAGCACAAGTTGCGGTTTCATCACGTCACATGGGCGCGAACACAAAAGTAAAAACCGCATTAGACAGCTTAGAGCGCATCAAACAAAAGCAGCAACAACGTAGTGCTGAGCTTGAAGCGGCAGAAGAGCTTGCTAATGAAGAGTCTGGTAGTAGCTTAGACGCTAAATTAAAACAAGCCGGCATTCAACCTGGTGGTGAAGTAAAAGGCAGTGACAAACTTGCCCAATTATTAGCTAAGAAAAAAGGCTAATTTTAAAAATAGAAAAACAGTGCTCCCAACCGCACTGTTTTTTTTCGTTTCTGATTATAAACATTTGAGTTGTCATTATGTTCAGTAAAATATTTGGTAAAAAAGAGAAAGTAAATCCATTAGATAATGCCCCCAGCATTATGGGTTTAAGAATTGGCGGTAGTTTTGATATTGACCCTTTATTACTGCGTTTAACTGAAGGTGAACTGACCATTTCAGGTTGTGCACCAACCCAAATTATACAAGCTGCTGGCATTGTCGACTTAGACGGTACTTGGGTATATCGCTTTTACACCGATGATGAAGCTTTTTTACAAGTAATTACTGAAGGTGGTCAAAATGATGAACATGTTGTTGATGTTAAATTATTTCACTTTTACGATACTCAAGACATCGAAAGCAAACCTTTATGGGACGAAATCCTTAATACAAAAATAGGTTCACCTACATACCAACTTGAGTCTCAGACATTTGAACGAGTATGGACATCGGCCAGCGATTACCACAACCCAGTGCATATGGCAGAAAAAACGTTTGATGAAACCGGTGAAAGTTCTGAGACGGATCAGTTTACTATGTTGTTTGAAAGACCAATCTCAGGTAATAATACCGAGTCGCTATTTATATCCGCTGAAGAAAAGCTAGAAGAAGCAGGATATTTAAGCCGTTGTTTAGTTATCAGCACAGGTATATCCATTTCCTCTGCACAAATAACCATTCACGGCTAACCAGATTTCACATATACCATATTCGTTTTTTATAATTTGTTTACAACAAGGATATATCCATGGAACAACACGATTTATTAACTGCAGTTATGAATTTTGGCCTTTATTTTGGTCTCTCAATCGTCTTTTTAGTCATCTTTAAATTTGCTTATGCTTTTGTCACGCCACATGACGAATGGAAGTTAATCAAAGAAGAAAAAAGCACATCTGCTGCCATCGGGTTTGGCGGTGCGATTATTGGTTTCTCTCTAGCCCTAGCCAGCGCGGCAACTAACTCAGTGTCTATGGTAGATTTTGCTACTTGGGGATTGATTGCTTTGGTTGCTCAGTGTGTTGCCTTTGCGATAGTTCGTTTTGGTTTTATGCCTAAAATAGTACAGCGTATTGAAGATAACGAAATAAGCGCGGGTGTTATGTTAGGTGTTATTAACGTTTCTATAGGTATCTTAAACGCAGCTTGCATGAGCTACTAAGGAGAACACCGTGAAACGTACTCAATTTATTAATTTGGATTTAATGCGTAAGATTAAACCCAAGTTTCTTTTACGCCCTATTGCATTAGGTGTTACAGCCGCATTATTGTCAGCCTGTGGCAATGATCAAGAAGTGAAAATCGTCAGCTCAGTTGATGACTGTGTAAGTTCAACTTCATTAGATTTAGAGCAATGCGAGATAGCTTATAAAAACGCACTTGCAGAAGCAGAAAAAACAGGTCCTAAATACCAAACTATCAATGCTTGTGAATCTGAGTTTGGCGCAGGCCAGTGTGTACAAAGTCAAAATCAAAGTATTTTTATGCCGTTGATGGCCGGCTTTATGATCAACGAATTACTGTTTAATCGAGACCGCCGCTCTTACGGTGGTTATTACAATCCAGTATATCGTTACTATCGACCGTATTCTCCTTATCACAATACGATGATGATGGCCGATGGCACATCATTAGGTAAGTACGGTAAAAAGTCATATAACGTCAGTAAGTCTGCCACTAAGCAAAAACCTATGGTGAGCAGAACTGTATCTCGTGGTGGTTTTGGTTCAGTAGCATCTGCCAAATCGAATTGGGGTGGCGGCAGTAAATCTAAAGGCTGGGGCGGATAATATATGCTGCGCTTGCCTATTAATGAACGTGATGGTTGGCAAACTAAAGCCGAAGAATTCGGCTTTAAGTTTCATACCATGTATGGTGACCAATACTGGGATGAAAGCGCATATTATCAATTTAGCTTAAAACAAATTGAACAAGACTTAGAGGCTCCTACCGAAGAAATACATAAAATGTGTTTAGCCGTGGTTGATAAAGTCATTAACGACGATGCCTTAATGACGAAATTTTGCATACCAGAGTCACACTGGGATTTCATTCGTCAATCTTGGTTAAATGGCGATCCTAGTTTGTATTCACGTTTAGACTTTGCATACTCAGGCACTGGTCCAGCAAAGTTATATGAAAACAACGCCGATACACCCACAAGCGTATATGAAACCGGCTTTTGGCAATGGTTATGGTTACAAGACAATGTGGATAACAACACATTAAATAAACGTTCTGATCAGTTCAATAGCCTACAAGAAAAGCTAGTCAACCGCTTCGCCGACATACAGTTTCTGACCCCGGATAGACAGTTACACTTTGCTTGTTGTAAAGGCACAGATGAAGACAGAGGCACAGTTCAGTACCTTGAAGATTGTGCAAACGCTGCGGGTATAACCACCAAGTTTGTTTATATAGAAGATATTGGACGCGATGCTGACGGTAACTTCACCGACTTAGACAATCAGGTGATCTCATGGATGTTTAAGTTATATCCTTGGGAATTTATGATGCAAGAAGAGTTTGGTGAGTTTCTGGGCACTAATAACATCAGATGGATTGAACCACCATGGAAAAGTATTTTATCTAACAAAGCTTTGTTACCCATGTTATGGAAACTATTCCCAGATCATCCCAATTTATTGCCGGCCTTTTTTGAAGATGAATTAGACCAAGCTCAGGGAATTGATCGTCTGGTCAAGAAACCAATATTTTCTCGTGAAGGTGCTAACATTTCATTTTTAACCAATAAAAATGGTACTTTTGTAGCCGAAGAAAATTCGCAACAAAGTAGCAGCTCTGACGGTCCATATGGCGAAGAAGGTTATATTTATCA
Source organism: Psychrosphaera sp. F3M07 (assembly GCF_018860345.1). Lineage (GTDB taxonomy): Bacteria > Pseudomonadota > Gammaproteobacteria > Enterobacterales > Alteromonadaceae > Psychrosphaera > Psychrosphaera aquimarina. Next base: position 278,847 of record NZ_JAHKPJ010000025.1, read on the forward strand.
AGCTGCCCATATGTTGCCGCAGTTTGGACAAAACCATACGCTTATTGGCAGTTGGTTAGTTGATGATCAAGCTGCTGGTATTTCAATGCGCGAAGACTCAGGCCCTATCACCCAAGATATGAGTCGATTTATTCCTCACATCATTTTATAAGTATTTTAGATCGGATAAAAATAAATAACATGGAAGTAAATTACACCAAATACAGCTACCAAGAATTATTGGAAGTGAAAGGCGTTATTGATAAACAGAAATACCCAGAGCGCTATCAACGTCTATTAAATGAAATCGAGTTACGCATCAAAAATGGTGAAACTTCCACAATCGAAAACAGCGAAATGGATGACGATGATTCGTCAGTGTTATGGGATTCTTTAGTTGTTTATAACTTTAAAAATCGCTACTACCGTATTGCTTTTGGCCTATTTTACGCCCTTGTTTCCGTTGCACTTTTAACTCAAATCTTACCTGCGTTTTTCCATACTAAACTGGCTAATTTACCCGCGTATGAAACCACAGTAGATAATATAGAATGTAAACAATATACCTTCAAACAAGACGGCAAAAACTACACAGAATATGATTTAAAAGTGGTTTCTTATGGGTTCACTTTCTATGTTATCGATATGAAAGCATCGACTTGCAAAAATACAGCAAATAGAATTAACAAAGGTGAGAAAGTTACCATTTGGTATGACGGTGATTTAATTTATCAATTAGCCCGACAAAACGACGTTGTATTACCTTACCAGTATTTAAAACGCTATGTATGGCATGCCAAAGTAAATAACTCGTTTAGTTTTATCATCGGATTTATTTTATTTGTTTCTACTTTTTTTCGATCTTTTGTTAATTGCATAACACCTCAAACTTATGTCCCAAATCAAGATGATTAATACGGTTTCATTAGTGATAGGGAAAACTTAATTAATCGATTAAACTATCTACTCAAATAATTAATGACGATTAATACATTGCAAAACATTATCTTATTCATGATCGCCGTCCTAATTTGGGGCTCAACTTGGTTAGTGATCACATTCCAGTTAGGTCAAGTGCACCCATTGGTTTCAGTGTTTTACCGTTTTGCCATCGCATCATCGATTTTATTGATTTATGCGAAATGGAAAAATCTGTTTACCCCGCTGCCACGTAAATATCATTTATTATTAGCCGTTCAAGGCATCTGTTTATTTGGTTTAAATTATTGGGCGGTTTATCAAGGTGAACACTACATTACCAGCGCATTGGCTGCCGTTGTCAGTACATCCATCATCTACCTAAATATTTTATTTGGCTGGTTGTTATTAGGTAAACCGGTAGCTAAAGAAGTATTAGGCGGCGCGGTCATCGGAGTGCTAGGCATCATACTTTTATTCTTACCTGAGTTATCCAAAAGCGAAATGAACGAGTTGGTTTATTGGGGATTAGGCTTAGTGTTGGGCGGCAGCGTGTTAGCTTCACTCGGTAATATTACTTCTGCTTACACCCAAAAGTCAGGTATATCCGTAACACACGCAAACGCCCTTAGTATGAGCTACGCCACTGTCTTTTTAGCGTTAATGATACTATCAACCGATTTACAATTTAGTTTTGAATTTACTTTTGAATACATAACATCCTTAATTTATTTAGCCGTATTTGGTTCGGTAATCGCCTTCTGGGCCTATCTCAGTTTAGTTGGAAATATTGGTGCCGACAAAGCGGGATATGCGGTGCTTGTTTACCCTGCTATCGCGCTAATATTGTCATCTATGTATGAAGATTATTTATGGACTTGGCAAAGCTTTTTAGGTTTGGCACTTATAGTGTTCGGTAATCTAATCGCCATGAATAAATGGCAACAAATAGGCTTAACTTTACGTATTGCTAAAACACGTATACGCGGTTAACACAAAAATTTACATTTTTAGCGTTTTCACCTGCCCCTTTAAAATTAGCGGGTTCTGTTAAAAATTAAGTTAATAACATATTTATTTACATTCAAGTTCAAACTTTTTGAAACTTTGTTGCGACTATAGTCCGAAACAAAATCAAAGATAATGAATTATGATAAAAAATACTTTAATAATAATAACACTTTCACTTTTATCATTTGGCGCATTCGCTTTAGAAAAAGCCAAATACACCTTCCATCATGATCAAGCCAAAGCCAAAATTGACGGAAAGCTTTCAGAAGCGGTTTGGCGCAACGCCACCAAATTTAGCTTAGATTACAATATCAATCCTGGTGACAATAGCCCCGCTCCAGTGCAAACGGAGATCATGTTATACGAAAACGGCAAAAGTTTATTTGTCGCCTTTATCGCTCACGATCCAGACCCTTCAAAAATTAGAGCTTATTTTAGAGACCGTGACACTATGTTCCAAGATGACTTTGTTGGCATTGTAATCGATACCTTCAATGACGAGCGACGCGCTTATGAATTTTTTGTCAACGCTTACGGTGTACAGGGTGACTTGATCAAAGACGATACCCAAGGTGGCAATGAAGACAGCAATTGGGATGCGATATGGAACAGCGCTGGGGTCATTACCGACACAGGTTATATCGTAGAAATGGAGATCCCGTTTAACGCATTACGTTTTCCAAGTGATTCTGGAGAAATGACATGGGGCATTGATGCATTAAGGATTTACCCTCGTGATAGCAGAATGGTATTAGCAAGCAATAAATCAGACCGAGCTATTGATTGCCACTTATGCCAAATAACCAAAATTAGCGGTCTTAAAAATATCAAACAAGGTAACAACTTCCAATTAACCCCAACCCTTACTTCTTCTCGTTCAGATTCAAAAGACGAGGTTCCTGGGCCTTGGCAAAATGGCAAACAAAAAACCGATGCTGGGGTTGATTTACGCTGGGGTATTAACCAAGATTTATACTTAAATGCCACTATAAACCCAGACTTTTCTCAGGTAGAAGCCGACGCTGCACAACTAGATGTAAACAATACTTATTCATTATTTTTTAACGAAAAACGCCCGTTTTTCTTAGACGGTAAAGATTATTTTGATACTCAACGAATGAACTTAGTACATACCCGCAATATAGCTTCACCAGAATATGGTATGAAATTAACCGGTAAAAGTGGCGATAATACTTATGGTTTATTAACCACCAACGACGCCTCAACGGCCTTTCTAATGCCGGAACATTCAGGATCGGATATTGCTGAATTAGATATGAAATCTGAAGTGGTCATTGCTCGTTATCGAATGGATGTTGGCGACCGAAATAACGTTGGTGTATTACTGACTAATCGTTCTGGCGATCAGTACCGCAATACCGTTGCATCTATCGATGGTCGTTATCAGTTTAATAAAAAAGACAGCCTTTCATACCAAATAGCGCATTCCGACAGTAAAAACCCAGAAGCAGTTCAACAAGACTTTGATGTTAAACGGGCACAAACAGACGGCGCTCTCAACGTTCGATATAACCACAATACGCGTAATTTTAATTACGGTGCCGGTTATTCAAATTACGGTAAAGATTTTAGATCTGATCTCGGCTTCACCAGCAGAGTTGATTACGAACAAGCGGTTATTTTTGGTGAATATACTTGGTATGGAAAAGAAGGTAGCCCTTGGACTCGTTATGGTGTTTTTGGTGATTGGGATAAAACCTATTCACAAGACGGCATCATGTTAGAAGAAGAATTTGAAATTCACGGTAACTTGCAGGGCCCCAAGCAATTTTATTCCAATTTTGGTGTGGTACATCGCAATAAATATTGGGATGGCGAATATTACAAAGAAACGCATTTCATGCAATTTGCACGATTTAACCCAACGTCCAATACAACGATTGGTGGCTTTTACCGATTTGGTGATGCCATTGATTTTGCCAATAGCCAACTGGGTGACATATTAATCTTAGAGGCATTTGCCGACGTTAAACTTGGCAAACATTTATCCAGCGAAATTAACTTTGCCCATCAGTCTTTAGATGTGCCTAATGGTACTTTGTTTACGGCCAATCAATATGACATTAGAGTCAATTACCAATTCAACTTAAAAAGCTATCTACGTTTAGTTATTCAATATACCGACATTGACCGTGATGTAGACTTGTATACCAATTTAGATGAAGACGAAGAGGTCGAACATAATAACAAATATGTCAATACTCAGTTGTTATATGCATACAAGATCAACCCACAAACGCTATTCTATTTAGGCTACGCTGATGGTGGGTTTCAAGATGATAATTTAAGTCGAATTGAAAAAGACAGCCGTACCGTATTTATGAAAATGAGTTACGCATGGCAGTTATAACCTTAACGGTTAGCGGAAGTGTTTCTTCTGAAATTTATTGTCCCTAGTTTGCTTCAGGATAAAACACGTTAAAAAACAGAAAGGCCAATTAATCTTTAATTGGCCTTTCTGTTTTGTTTACAAGACTTGGTAAGTATTAGTTCATGTCCAACTCTTGCATCTTACGCGTAATGGTATTGCGCCCCCAACCTATGCGTTTAGCCGCTTCTTGTTTATGTCCTTTGGTGTGACGTAACGATATTTCGATTAATGCCCGCTCAAAGTTAGCTTGCGCTTCTTTAATAACATCAGACTTACCTTCGGATAACTCTTCGTCCAACCACATTTCAAACGAACTCACCCAATTACCTGACGTTTCTTGCATTTGACTAGACTGCTGATACATAGGTTTATCTAAAATTTCAGGCGGTAAGTCATCAATAATAATATCTTTACCACTGGCCATTACGGTTAACCAGCGACAGGTATTCTCTAATTGTCTTACATTGCCAGGCCAAGCGTAATGAGATAAAAACTCAGCCGCAGGTTTAGATAACTGTTTCGACTCCACACTTAATTCTTTTGCCGCTTGAATTAAAAAGTGTTCACACAATTGTGGGATATCTTCTTTACGGTCTTTAAGTGCAGGGATATGAATTCTAATCACATTTAAACGATGAAATAGATCTTCCCTAAACTGCCCTTGTTCAACTAAGTTCTCTAGATTTTGGTGGGTTGCAGCCACAATACGAACATCAACCGAAACCGGTTCATGCCCGCCTACACGATAAAACTGACCATCTGCTAACACTCTTAACAAACGCGTTTGTATATCCAGTGGCATATCACCAATTTCATCTAAAAATAACGTACCGTTATTGGCTTGTTCAAATCGACCTTTTCGGGTTGAAGCGGCACCAGTAAATGCCCCTTTCTCATGACCAAACAATTCAGACTCAATCAACTCTTTTGGTATTGCAGCCATGTTAAGTGCAACAAACGTATTATCTTTACGTGGGCTGTGTTTATGTAACGCATGGGCAACTAATTCTTTACCGGTACCCGATTGACCATTAATTAAAACACTGACACTAGAACGTGATAAACGCCCTATCGCTCTGAACACTTCTTGCATAGCAGGTGCTTCACCTATGATCTCAGAGACTGGCCCTGCAACAGAGGTTTTCTTTTTAGAGCTGCGTTTTTTTGAATGCTCAACGGCACGTTTTGCAAGCGCAATAGCTTCATCAATATCAAAAGGTTTAGGTAAATACTCAAACGCGCCTTGTTGGTAAGCGTTAACGGCACTATCTAAGTCTGAATGCGCTGTCATTATGATAATAGGTAAGTTGGGATGACTAACCTGAAGTTTATCTAACAGTTCCATACCATCCATCTCAGGCATTCTAATGTCTGAAATAATAGTATCCGGTTCGTCATAATCTAATCGTTGCAACATCATATTGGCTGATGCAAATGACTCTACTTCAAACCCTGCTTGCGATAATGCTTTTTCTAAAACCCAACGAATTGAATTGTCGTCATCGACTATCCACACTCGATTCATAAGTCACTTCCTTCATTATCTTGGATAACGGGTAAATAAATATTAAATGCTGTTTTACCAGGTACACTGTCTACTTCTATTTTTCCGCGATGTTGGTCTATTAGCGTTTGGGTAATTGAAAGACCCAAACCATTGCCATCGGATTTGGTTGAAACCAATGGATAAAAAATCGTATCAATTAAGTCTTCTGAAATGCCACCACCGTTATCGATAATGGATATCTTAATCACCTGCCTAAATCGTTTATCATGCAACACTATGTTGCCCGCAAAACGGGTTTGCATAATTAATCGTGCTCTTTCATTGCCTACCGACTTATCAAAATGTTCCGCTAACGCTTGCATGCCATTACGGACTATGTTCAACACAGCCTGTTCTATCTGATTCGGATCCAACACAGTCATTGGTAAACTTGGATCGTAATCTCGTTCAAATGATACGTTTTCAGGTTTATCTAACATCACCAAATTAAATATTCGTTCCAGAACAACATGGATATTTGTGGCAGAACGTTTTGGTAACGTGTTTGGACCCAACAACCTATCAACTAAATCTCTCAACCGGTCGGATTGCTCCATAATAAGTTGGGTGTATTCTTTTAATTCATTTGAATCTAGGCTTCTGCTCAATAACTGTGCAGCCCCGCGTATCCCGCCAAGCGGATTTTTAATTTCATGAGCTAATCCACGGATCAAATGACGAGATGCACTAATATGGTGCTTTTGAGCATTCTCTTGATTTATTTTACGTAAATTATCATTTTGTCTAATCTGTAATAGACACGATATTTCACCATCTAACGACATAGAGTCTGCGGTTACTTCCGTTGTGATATGCCGACCATCTGCGAATATAAACTCGACATCATTATCAAAAAAGCTGCGATTACATTCCCATAACTCGCTTAATAGACGCTGTGGAAAAGTATGTCTGATCAACAACTCCCACAGCTTACTTGTGGTTAGTTTCTTTTTACTTTGACCAAACATCATAGACGCTTGTTGGTTGCAGAAACGGATCCGTCCATCTTGATCGATCACAATTACAGCCAAACTCAATTGCTCTAATATCTGAAAGCTTTTTGAAACTTGCGGTGTTTTTGTCATCGGTTATCCGTATCGCTTTAAGCACCAAAATAGTGCACTTACATTTAGTTTAAACCCTATTGGCCAAAACAACAAAAGTATTACGCTCTAAATTGGGGCAAATACACGTCTATTTTTCGTGTTTATTCATTATCTGTATTATTGCAATTTACTTGCCCAAACATTGAAACTAAGGCAAAAAAAAACCTGCAATTTTTGCAGGTTTTTCAAAGACTTTACAAATTATACGCTGTAGTACATTTCGAACTCAACAGGGTGAGTAGTCATGTTTAATTTCTCTACATCTTGCGCTTTAAGAGCAATGTATGCATCGATAGTATCATCGTTAAATACACCACCAGCTTTTAAGAATTCACGGTCTTCGCTTAATGCAGCTAAAGCTTCTTCTAATGAAGATGCAACTTGTGGAATTTGTGCCGCTTCTTCCGCAGGAAGGTCGTACAAATCTTTATCCATCGCATCACCAGGGTGGATCTTGTTTTTGATTCCGTCTAGGCCAGCCATTAACATAGCAGTGTATGCTAGGTAAGGATTACCACTTGGGTCAGGGAAACGTACTTCAATACGACGTGCTTTAGGCGACGGTACTACTGGAATACGGATAGACGCTGAACGGTTACGTGCAGAGTAAGCAAGCATTACTGGTGCTTCAAATCCTGGTACTAAACGTTTGTACGAGTTAGTAGAAGCATTTGCAAACGCGTTAATTGCTTTAGCGTGCTTGATGATACCACCAATGTAATAAAGTGCAGTTTCAGAAAGACCGCCATACTTATCACCAGCAAATAGGTTTTCACCATTTTTAACTAGAGACTGATGCACGTGCATACCAGAACCGTTATCACCAACTAATGGCTTAGGCATAAACGTAGCTGTTTTACCGTATAAGTGAGCCATGTTGTGAACAACATATTTATAAATTTGAGTTTCGTCAGCTTTTAATACAAGCGTGTTAAAACGACATGCGATTTCGTTTTGACCTGCAGTAGCAACTTCATGGTGATGTGCTTCAACAACTAAGCCCATTTCTTCCATTACTAAACAAGTAGCTGAACGCCAATCGTTAGATGAATCTACTGGAGAAACTGGGAAGTAACCGCCTTTAACACCAGGACGGTGACCCATGTTTCCACCTTCATAATCTTTATCAGAGTTCCATGCAGCTTCAACAGAATCTATAGAGTACATAGAACCACTCATGTCTGATTTGTATTTAACATCATCAAACAAGAAGAACTCTGGCTCTGGACCAATTAATACTTCATCAGCAAAACCTTCAGCACGCATATATGCTTCAGCACGTTTTGCAACAGAACGTGGGTCACGTTCATAACCTTGCATTGTGCCAGGTTCTAATACGTCACAACGTACATTTAAAGTTGTTTCTTCTGAGAACGGGTCTAATACAACAGAATCTGCATCAGGCATTAAAACCATGTCAGATTCGTTAATTCCTTTCCAACCAGCAATTGATGAACCATCAAACATTTTTCCATCTTCGAAGAAATCTTCGTCTACTTGATGTGATGGAATAGTAACGTGCTGCTCTTTACCTTTAGTATCAGTGAAACGTAAGTCGATAAATTTAACTTCGCTTTCTTTGATTAGGTCTAAAACCGTTTGAGACATTGTTTTCTCCAGAAGTTGATATGTAGTTTTTTACCATTATAAAATGGTTTGTTTTATATTACGTAATAAATAGCCAAATACATGCCAACTTTAAATCGTTAATAAAAACATAAGGTTAACATTTTAATTAGTATATTTACTCTTTATTTTGCACCAAAGTAAGGCGTGGTGCGCACCAGTATGATCCATAGTTCAACACTGGACTATTTTAAGCCCAAATAAAAGCGTAAAACCGTTAAAAACGACCGGCTATTCTTTATTATCTATCCAATCTAGCTGCCCTATTAATTTTCTACGTTTCACAATTAAGTTTTCAATTAAAGGGGTAAGGATCAGCTCTAACGCCAATCCCATCTTGCCGCCTGGGACAACAAAGGTATTTATACGGGACATAAAAGAACCATCAATCATCTGTAACAAATATGGAAAATCCACATTAGGAATGTCACGGAAACGAATAACAACAAAGCTTTCGTCTAATGAAGGGATATCTTTTGCACTAAAAGGGTTAGAAGTATCAACCGTTGGTACTCGCTGAAAGTTAATATGGGTACGAGAAAACTGAGGAGTTATATGCGTTATATAATCATCCATGCTGCGTACGATACTGCTCATCACCGCTTCTCTGCTATGTCCACGTTGATTGGTATCGCGAATGATCTTCTGAATCCATTCCAAGTTTACAATGGGAACCATGCCAATCAATAAATCAACATATTGAGCAACGTTATGTTCATCCGTAACCGCACCGCCATGTAAACCTTCGTAGAATAAGCAGTCGGTATTAGCTCTTAGTTCTTGCCAAGGTGTGAATGTGCCGGGCATTTGATTAAAAGGTACGGCTTCATCAAATGAGTGTAGGTATTTACGAACATTACCAGAGCCTGTTTCTGAGTAACTTTTAAATAGCGACTCTAACGCGCCAAAGTCATTTGCTTCAGAGCCAAAATAAGAAATATGTTTTCCTTGTTCTTGGGCTTTACGAATTTCCATATCCATTTCTGCTCGAGCATAACGGTGAAAACTATCCCCTTCTAAGATTGCAGAATCCACATTCAAATTACGAAATATATGAGTAATGGCATTAGTTGTTGTGGTTGTTCCGGCACCTGAAGAACCAGTTACTGCAATAATAGGGTGTTTAACAGACATAACGTATTTTCTTATTGTTAGGAGCTAATGTTATAAATCGAGTAATGTTATAAAGCGAATAACCAAACAGGTCAAGTTTAGACCGGTCCAAGTAACTGACGTGAACGATATACTCAATATCAAAGATCGTTATAGTAGCAATTTATTTTGATCCCCATCATTTATCTGCTTATTTATATACAAGTTAATAATTATCACTTAGTTTATCCTCACTCAAATCGCCACTTCACTTACAAGGTATCAACAAAATGAATGAACTTAACTGGCTAATTTACTGCTTAATCATTGCAGCAGTATTACCTTATGTTGCCAAAGCACCTCTGGCTCAAGCCATGAGAAAACAAGGGGGAGGCAAGTTATCAGGTTATGATAATGAACTGCCAAGAGAACAACAAAAGAAACTCACAGGCTTTGGTGCTCGTTGCCTGGCCGCTCACGAAAATTCCTTTGAAGCACTTATATTATTCTCAGCATCTGTGTTATTAGTCATCGCGACTAATCACATTAATCGCTTTACCGTGATATTATCTGTGCTGTTTATCGCTTGTCGTATTGCCTATTTAATCTGTTACTGGATTAACTGGGATAAATTACGCAGTACGGTTTGGGCGATAGGTATCATTTCAAATTTAACAATGATGTTTCATTGTTTGCAGTAATAGGAAAAACGTTATTCATATGATCAGATTATCTACATTTTTTGTCTTACTTTTACTTACCATTACATTTACCGTTCACTCGATAGATGAAACGGAATCCATCAGACAACGTTCACAAAACAAACCCAACTTTACCAACTTATCCATTGACCTGTCTGGTAAAAAAGGTAACTCAGAAACTGAAAATGTCGAATTGGGTATTTATCACTCAGAACGTTTTGAACAACACTTTGGTTACATCATGGCCACCAGAGAGTATTCAAAAAGTAATGGCCAAAAAAATGCGGATAATTCATTTATTCATATACGTTACAACTACTACATTTCTGACAACGAAGCCGTGGAAGTGTTTGCTCAAACCAATGTAGATGATTTTAAATCTCTGGAATCACGAAAGTTAATTGGTCTGGCTTACCGACAGGAAGTAAACAGTACATCTTCTTTTGGTGTGGGCATATTTAACGAACATGAAGAGTATTTAGTTAATAACGAAACACTTTCATTTATCCAAAATAGAATGAATGCGTACTGGGTTGTTAGCAAAAAATTAAACGAGTTAGTTACCTTGTCTAATACCATCTATTATCAGCCTAATATAGAAAGTCTGAATGATTGGCGTGCTTATAACAAGTTATCAATCAGTTCTAAATTAACGGACAATATTTCAATGAAATTTGGCCTACAAGTAGAACATGACAGTAAACCGGTTTTAAACGTAGAAGCAACCGACGTGAGTTACCAAGCTGGATTTGAAATAGAGTTCTAATATGGCTTATTTATTAGCGATTACTTTATTATGGGCGTTTTCATTTAGCTTAATTGGTGTGTATTTAGCAGGACAAGTCGACCCTTGGTTTTCGGTATTATTACGTATCATATTGGCGACGTTGGTATTTCTACCTTTCACTAAATTTAAAGGTATTGAAACCGCTTTAAAGCTTAAGTTAATGGCTATTGGTGCTGTTCAACTAGGATTGATGTATGTGTTTTATTACCATTCATTTATCTATTTAACGGTTCCAGAAGTGCTGCTATTCACCATATTAACGCCTATATACATTACCCTGTTAAACGACTTACTCGACCATCGTTTTAATTCTAAGTTCTTTATTTCAGCGCTGTTAGCTGTAGCTGGAGCGTTTGCAATCCGGTTTGAAAATATCAGTTCGGATTTTGTTATTGGTTTACTGCTCGTTCAAGCGGCTAACTTATGTTTTGCCACCGGACAGGTGACTTATAAACGTTTGATTACCAACTTGGATAGTCAGAGCGCAACCGAAAATAAAGAGCAACCATCACACTTCAAACAACATCAAGTATTTGGTTGGTTTTTTATTGGGGCATCCATTGTCGCTAGTTTATGTTATTTACTGTTTGGTGATAGCAATAAACTGCCAACCACGTCCGTTCAATGGAGTGTATTAATTTACCTTGGTATTGTGGCTTCAGGCATTGGTTATTTTATCTGGAACAAAGGTGCAACGTTAGTCGACGTTGGTACTTTGGCCGTAATGAATAACTTATTAATACCTGCGGGCATCATTGTTAATCTACTTATTTGGAATAAAGATGCTGATATCATGCGATTAATGCTAGGTGGTGGCGTTATTGTTTTAGCATTATTTTTCAGCCGAACTAAACGTACAGTGCTATAGCCACAAATAAAAAATTAAGCTCTAGATGCAAAAAAGGATGAAGTTAGCTTCATCCTTTTTTTGTTTAATAACTTGGTTTAGTTATTAGCTGTTTTGTTCTCTCACGATTGCGCGGTAAGCAATATCAGTACGGAATTCAACATTATTCCATTTAATCTGATTAACGGCTGCATAAGCGGCTTGTTGTGCTTCAGTTACCGTTGCTCCCATTGCCGTGGCACATAATACACGGCCACCAGAAGTCACCACTTTACCGTCTACCAATTTGGTTCCAGCATGGAATGTTTTAGAAGACTCAGTAGTAGCAGGAATTCCTGTAATTTCATCACCTTTAGTATAACTTCCAGGATAACCACCCGCCGCTAATACCACACCAACAGAAGGTCTTGGATCAAAACTAATAGTAGATGTGTCTAATTTACCAGCACAAGCATCTAAACATAACTCAACTAAGTCCGACTGCAAACGTAACATAATAGGTTGGGTTTCTGGGTCACCAAAACGACAGTTATATTCAATGACTTTAGGCGTACCGTCTGCATCAATCATTAAACCTGCATACAAAAAGCCTTTATAAGAGTTGCCTTCTGCCGCCATACCATTAACGGTTGGGTAAATCACTTCATCCATAATACGTTGATGAATTTCAGGAGTAACCACTGGTGCTGGAGAATACGCTCCCATACCACCTGTGTTTGGGCCTTCATCGTTATTATAGGCACGTTTATGATCTTGACTGGTTGCCATGGCTAACACATTTTTTCCATCAACCATTACAATGAAACTGGCTTCTTCACCGGTTAAAAACTCTTCAATAACAACACGAGAACCCGCTTCACCAAATGCATTACCTGCCAACATATCTTCAATCGCGTCTGTGGCTTCTTTATTGGTCATTGCAACAATAACGCCTTTACCAGCGGCTAAACCATCGGCTTTAATCACAATTGGCGCGCCAATTTCTTCAACATAAGCAACGGCTTTATCAATTTCGGTAAACGTTTGATAAGCACCTGTTGGGATTTTATGTCGAGCTAAAAAGTCTTTAGTGAATGATTTAGACCCTTCCAGTTGTGCTGCACCTTTACTAGGGCCAAAAATAGTTAGACCTAACGCTTCAAACGTATCAACCACACCTTCAACCAAAGGTACTTCAGGACCAACGATGGTTAAACCTATGTTATTAGTTTGAGCAAATTTAGCTAAGCCATCAATATCTTCAGCTGCAATATCAACATTTTGTAATTTTGCTTCGTGGGCTGTACCCGCATTTCCAGGGGCTACAAAAACAGTTTCAACATTAGCGCTTTGTGCTGCCTTCCATGCCAAAGCATGTTCACGACCGCCACCACCAATAACAAGTACTTTCATTGTTTGATCTCGCGTATTAATTTAATAAAGGATGGATAAAAATTGGCGGCGATATTAACACAGCAAACACCTATGGTTAAACAACTATGATTAAACAACCAACCGAATTTGCTGAATTTTTAGTTAATTAATAGATCACAAGCTCAGGCTCAACACCTTCGAAACCAGTCATCACCTCTCCCACATTCGCGTTTATAAACGTTGGGTCAGCAATTGTATATCTAACATCATTAATTAAAAATGAACTACCGGTCGTTTTTGATTTTAATGCAACCGCCGTTGCGACATGCCCGTCGTATTGAAGACCAACGACTTTATTGCCCATTAAATGGGTAACCAAATAAGCAAAAAGTACCGACCTGTCTTCGCAATCGGCGTAAGGATAATGCAAGGTCTCCCCAGCAAATAAGTAGTTTTCATAATTAAATTGTTGTTGGTCTGTCTGGTATTGCAGGCTAGTTTGAACAAAGTGTAATAAGAAATTTGCCGCTTCTAATTCTGATAGACCGGCAATCTGTTGTTTGAGCTGGCTTAACAAACTAACTTTGGTTTGTTCTGGGAGTTCGGCTTGAAAATAATATTGCATCGAAACTTGTGGATAAAAGTTTAAAAAATCAATGTAACTCGAATTATATGGTGCCGTCACCGCAACTGATTGTTTACCTATCTTAGTGGTCAATACTCTAGTTTTGTCGCTTTTACCTTGAATAGGTGCAACTCGCATGTCAATTTTCACCGGCTTTTTAGCCGACGAATATTGTTGTTCGTAGGTATAAACACTGCCAATATTTATTGGACGTGTTTTCGCAAAATCCACGAAGTAATACTTCTGATCGTCAAAGGTAAAAAACTTTTGAGCAAAAAGCGGTTGTGCAGCGTTCAGCAATAAATATATTTCATTTTTATCAAATGCCACTCTGGCATCAAATCCTTGTTTAACCAAGTAGAACCAAGTGAGTAACTGACGTTGGTTTTGAGTTAACCGGGCTTGTGCAGTTAAATATTGATGGGTTAATAAGGCATTACCCCAATCATCAAGTTTTAAATCATGGCTTGCTTGTTCGATTGCAGATATAGCAGGTTTAAAATCCGAACTTGCCATGGTTAGCCATAATTCAGAGATCACGCCACTACTAAGTTTCGTTATATTCAAATTAGGTAAAGTGATTTTAGGCATAATCAAGGTTTGCCCTAATAACGACACCTCACTGATTTGGTTTTTAGATCCTTTATCGTCCTCAACATAATAAAAAGGAGATTTCACTTTAACATCTGGTACCTTACCTTTTGGTAAAGGAAGCTCTGCGACATCAGGCCTATTTTGTTCAGGCTTAATCTCTGGTGGTTGAATGTCAGGCAAGACTATTTCAACAGGTGTTTTATCTTCAATGGGTTTTGGTTGTTTGCTGGGAGTTTGCTGAGGTTTAGGTTTTATGTCTCGTTGTTTGCCCGCCATAACATCGGTTTCTACCCATCGCGATTTTAAAAACGAGGCAAAATCTTTATCGTATTGCTCTATGAAATGAGAAACATCCTTCTTATGCTTTTTTTTCCACTTTTCAAATTCAGTGATATTGAGGTTATTAGCAAAGGAATGCGAGATAGACAATAGACCAAAACTTAAAACGCTAACTATGAATAAACCAGTCTTCATTACACTTCCATCAGATATTTTTATTAAAAGTACTTCGACTCTGTTGCCTTTATATACTAGATTAGACCTTTATATAATGCCTAATAGCAAATTACGTTACTTCAGTTAGTACGTTTAACATAACAGCGCAGGACTTTAATATGCTCAAATATCTCATCCAACTCTTCATAGTTTACGCATTACTACAGTATGTTTTCAAAATTGATATCAATAAAATGGTGGCACCTTATTTAGGTCCGGTTACAGAATTAATAGATAATAATGATTTGAGTTTAGAAGACCTAAGTCAAAATTTATTGGATGGTGACATGTCTTCACTATTAGAAGGTGCCGACTTAGAACAGTTACAAGGCATGTTAAATCAGGACGACCTACAAGAAATGTTAGCAGATAAAAATATCAGTGCAGAAGATGCTCAAGAAAAAATAGAGCAAATGAAAGCGCAACTTCAAGAAAAACTAGACATGTTAAAAGGTCAATAATATCGCCCGCATTTTATGGTAAACTGCGCTCCAATTCTTAAACCAGAACTTATTAGTGAGTTATGAAAGGTAATTTATTTGTTGTTTCCTCTCCAAGTGGAGCGGGAAAATCTAGTTTGATCAGTGCCTTATTAGCCAAACATACCGATATGAAAGTATCTGTATCTCATACTACCCGAGCGCCTAGACCGGGTGAGATTGATGGCCAGCACTATCATTTCACAAACGTAGATTCATTTAAGGAACGCATTCAAAAGAATGAATTTTATGAATGGGCAGAAGTGTTTGGCAATTATTATGGTACGTCTAAATCGGCTATTAATGACCAGCTAGAACAAGGTATCGATGTTTTTTTAGATATAGACTGGCAAGGCGCACAACAAATGCGTAAATTGGTGCCCAATTTAATTACCTTATTTATTTTACCGCCGTCCAGACAAGAACTAGAAAGCCGTTTAAATAAACGTGGTCAAGATTCTCAAGAGGTCATTGCCGGTAGAATGGCACAAGCCCAGAGCGAAATGTCGCATTACAAAGAGTACGATTTTGTCATGATCAATGACGATTTTGAGCAAACCTTGTCTCATTTTGAACAAATTGTACTGGCTCATCGTTTAAAAACGGCAAATCAACAAAGTAAATTTGCTGACTTAATAAACGAACTGTTGGCGAATTGATTACCTTAGTGTAATATTACGCCCCTTAAATTTTTAATTTATTCAATTTTGTTTTTGTATTTTGCAAATAACAAAATTTCACCACCGAAAGTGGTTTATGTAACTGGAGATTGTAAATGGCTCGCGTAACTGTAGAAGACGCTGTTGAGAAAGTAGGAAATCGTTTCGATTTAATTTTAGTTGCTGCCCGTCGTGCGCGTCAATTAGCAACACAAGGCAAAGAGCCTCTAGTTGATGCTGGTTTAGACAAGCCAACAGTAACCGCATTACGTGAAATTGAAGCTGGTTTAATTACAAACGATGTAATGGACTTGCAAGATAACGAAGCTGAGACAGTTCGTCAGTCTGAAGAAATGGCAGCGGTTGCTGCAATCGTAACAAACGAATAATTCAGTAAAAAATCTTCTAGCCAACGCATCTCTTGCGTTGGCTTTCTTTTCTAAAAATCGTATAGTCTAACCAATCCCTTTTAGTTCTCCGTCTAGTTTGAGTTTCTGTGTATTTATTTGAAGGTTTAAAACAACAAATTTGTAGTTACTTGCCAGAGCAACAAGTAGCCATAGTTCAACGCGCCTACGTCGTAGCCCGTGACGCCCATGAAGGCCAAATGCGTTCTAGTGGCGATCCCTATATTACTCACCCTGTTGCGGTGACTGTATTACTTGCAAATATGCGCCTTGATCATGAAACATTGGCTGCGGCATTAATGCATGATGTTATTGAAGATACCCCCGTAACCAAAGAAGAATTGGCAGAAGAGTTTGGCGAAACCATCGCAGACTTAGTTGAAGGTGTATCAAAACTAGACAAACTTAAATTTAAAGACCAAAAAGAATTTAAAGCCGAAAATTTCCGTAAAATGGTTATGGCAATGACTCAAGACATTCGAGTCATATTGATTAAACTTGCCGACCGTACACATAATATGCGCACACTTGGCGCATTGCGTCCTGATAAAAAACGCAGAATAGCAAAAGAAACATTAGAGATTTACGCGCCTATTGCTAATCGACTTGGTATTCACGAATTTAAAAATGAATTGGAAAACCTTGGTTTCCAAGCCTTATATCCTATGCGTTCACGTGCATTAGGTAATGCGGTTAAACAAGCCAGAGGCAATCGTAAAGAGATCATCCAAAACATTAAATCGGAAATATTAACTCGCTTAGAAGAAGTTTGCATTCCTGCCGATGTTGAAGGTAGAGAAAAACACTTATTTAGCATTTACCGTAAAATGCTTAATAAAGAGCTAATGTTCAACGAAGTTATGGACATTTATGCATTTAGGATCATCGTTGACGACATAGATACTTGTTATCGAATGATCGGCATCATGCATAACTTATATAAGCCGATTGAAACCCGTTTTAAAGACTATATTGCCATTCCGAA
This sequence comes from Psychrosphaera sp. F3M07, assembly GCF_018860345.1. GTDB lineage: Bacteria > Pseudomonadota > Gammaproteobacteria > Enterobacterales > Alteromonadaceae > Psychrosphaera > Psychrosphaera aquimarina. The sequence continues at coordinate 296,449 of NZ_JAHKPJ010000025.1, forward strand.
GTCCAATGGTTATCAATCATTGCATACGTCCCTAATTGGTCCACACGGTATTCCAATTGAAATCCAAATTAGAACCAACGACATGGATCAGCTTGCTGACCGAGGCGTTGCTGCGCATTGGGCCTATAAAGGCACCGACACAAAAGCAGGAAATACAGCAAGACAACGTGCTAGACAGTGGATGCAAACCTTGTTGGAATTACAGCAAAGCGCCGGTTCATCGTTTGAGTTTATTGAAAATGTAAAAACCGACATGTTCCCAGAGGAAATTTACGTGTTTACCCCAGACGGTAAAATCCATGAATTACCTATGGGCGCAACACCTGTCGATTTTGCTTATACCGTACATACCGATGTCGGTAATACCTGTGTTGGCGCTAAAGTAGACCGCAAACCACATCCGTTAAGTAAAGCATTAGACTCAGGTCAAACCGTAGAGATCATTACATCACCAAACGTGAAACCAAATGCAAACTGGTTAAACTTTGTGGTTACCGCCAAAGCTCGTTTAGGCATTAGAAATTATCTTAAACATCAGCGCACCAATGAAGCCGTATCTTTAGGTCGTCGTTTGTTAACTTCGGCGCTTGGCGAAACCAGCATTGATGATATTTCTTTAGATACTTTAGACAAAGTACTGACTGAATTTAATACCAAAACTTTAGATGACTTATATCGTGAAATTGGTTTAGGTCACTTGATGGGATTAACGGTGCGTAACCGTTTATTAAATAGTGGTCTTGAGAATGATACTGGCGACCATACCCCTATTGCGGGTGCTGAAGGTATGTTAGTTACTTACAGTAAATGTTGCTTCCCAGTGTTAGGGGATGAAATTGTTGCGCATATCTCACAAGGTAAAGGATTAACAATTCACCGTGAAGACTGCCCTAACTGCCGTCATTGGGAAAAAGAAACCGCCAAATATTTTAAAGTAAAATGGGATGAAAACTCTGACAGAGAGTATATTGCATCACTTAAAATTGAACTAATAAATCACCAAGGTGCACTTGCAAAAGTAACCAACTTAATTGCCAAAGCTCACTCCAATGTTGAGCATTTAAACACTGAAGAAAAAGAATCAAACTTATACGTTATTTCAGCCGATGTGACGGTAAAAGACCGCATACATTTAGCAAGGGTAATCAAAAAATTAAGAACCTTACCTGATGTTCAACGTATTAGTAGAAAATAAATAGGATTAAACAACATGACTAGAATTGTAATTTCGACTGAAAACGCACCAGCTGCCATTGGTACTTATAACCAAGCGATAAAAACCGGCACTACGGTTTATTTATCAGGCCAGATCCCGTTAATTCCAGAAACCATGGAGATCATCTCTGAAGATTTCACGGAACAAGCGGAACAAGTATTCAAAAATTTAGCAGCGGTATGTGATGCGGCCGGTGGTTCATTAGCCAATGCAGTAAAACTAAACATCTTCTTAACTGACTTAGGTAACTTTGCAAAAGTAAATGAGATCATGGCCAAATATGTGTCTGAACCGTACCCAGCAAGAGCAGCTGTACAAGTTTCTGCGTTACCAAAAGGTGTACAAATTGAAATTGATGGCGTATTAGAATTATCAGACGTTTAATACTCTTATGACACCAGAACGCTTCCAACGTATCACCGACCTGCTCAATAAACGCCAACCTGATTTAACGGTGTGTATGGAGCAGGTGCACAAAACTCATAATTTATCAGCCATTATTCGCACGGCTGATGCTATCGGCATTCATAATATCCACGCAATTTATACAACCGAAAGCCGTTGGTTATCTGGTGGACGTGCATCCGGTAGTCAAAAGTGGGTAAAAGTAGTCGAGCAACCAGATACACAAACCGCCATTACCGAGTTTAAACAACAAGGTATGCAGGTACTAGCCACAAACTTATCTGACCGTGCCGTTGATTTTCGTGAGATAGATTACACCAAACCCACCGCCTTAATATTAGGGCAAGAGCGAGATGGTATTTCTGAAACCGCATTAGAGATGGCAGATCATCATGTGGTTGTGCCTATGTATGGCATGGTTGAATCCCTAAACGTAAGTGTTGCTGGTGCATTAATTATGTATGAAGCGCAACGTCAACGTTTAGCAGCTGGATTATACGATAGCCCAAAAATAAGCGAAGAAATTAGACATCAAATGTTATTTGAAGGGGGCCATCCCATATACGCCGAATTATGCGTAAGAACAAAAACGCCTTATCCTCCTTTGGATGAGTTTGGCCAAATCGCAGCAGATCGCAGTTGGTATCAAGCAATAAAAGACAAATACAATAAATTACCTGCTGATTCAAAATCACGCAGAGTTGATTTCACTCATACCAATCAACAATTTGAATTAAACCCTAATTCTTTTGCCGATTAGCCAAATTAAGAAACTAACATGGCCTTATCATCCCTTGCTTCTGTCCCTATCACTACCTTAAAAGGCATAGGGGTTAAGGTTGCTGAAAAGTTAGCAAAAATTGATATTCATAACGTAGAAGATGCCTTATTTCACCTTCCACTTAGGTACGAAGACCGCAGCCGCATATACACCATAGCTGATTCTGTTGTTGGCACTCATGTTACCGTTGTCGGTCAGGTTCAGTCTTGCCAAATTCAATTTGGTAAACGTCGTTCTATGTTAGTAAGAATTAGTGACCCTACAGGATTAATGACCCTTCGCTTTTTTAACTTTAGTGCGTCACAGAAAAACCAATTAGAAAGTGGTGTGTGGTTACGTTGTTTTGGTGAGATAAGAGGCGGTCGAAACGGACCAGAAATGATCCATCCAGAATACAAACAAGTGGACCCTGAACAACCGGTATCGGTAGAAGAAACCTTAACACCGGTTTACCCAACCACAGAAGGCATTAAACAAGCCACCTTACGAAATATTACCGAACAAGCGCTAAGTCGACTGCAAAAATACAATGTGGATGAAATCTTACCTGCCGAGTCTTTACCTAATAATTATACGATTAAACAAGCTTTAAGCCTTTGCCACCGTCCACCGGTCGACACACCCTATCATTTGTTGGAGTTAGGCATACATCCAGCTCAGCAACGTTTGGCTTTAGAAGAGCTGGTCTCTCATCAAGTCAGCATGTTAAAAACCAAACACAGTTTTCAACAAGTTAATGCCCTGTCACTTGAACCTAATGCAGAGTTAAACCATCGCTTTTTACAACAATTACCGTTTACCCCAACCAATGCTCAACAAAGAGTCATAGCTGATATTTATAAAGATATTAAACAACCGAGACCTATGCTCAGATTGGTGCAAGGTGACGTTGGGTCAGGTAAAACACTCGTCGCCGCGATGGCAGCATTAACCGCTATTGGCGCAAATTATCAAGTTGCGTTAATGGCACCTACCGAGATACTGGCGGAACAACACGCCAATAGTTTTAAGCAATGGCTTGAACCGTTAGGCATAGAGGTAGTTTGGTTAGCGGGTAAAACGAAAGCCGCCGAGCGCAGAATTATCCTAGAAAAAATTGAGTCTGGTTCTGCCCAAATGGTGATTGGTACCCATGCCTTATTTCAAGAATCTGTACAATTTCATAACTTAGCTATGATCATCATCGATGAACAACACCGATTTGGTGTTCATCAACGCTTAGAGCTACGTAACAAAGGTGCTATACATTCAGAAAATGGTAGTTTGTACCCTCACCAATTAGTCATGACCGCCACGCCAATACCTAGAACATTGGCCATGACCGCGTATGCCGACTTAGACTGTTCAATCATTGATGAACTGCCACCGGGAAGAACGCCTGTCACGACTGTCGCAATTCCAGATACTCGCCGACAATCCATAATAGAACGGGTGAAAGACGTATGTATCACCACAGGGCAACAAGCCTATTGGGTGTGTACTTTGGTGGAAGAATCAGAAGTATTACAATGCCAGGCCGCTGAAGATTCTGCGATTGAATTACAAACATTATTACCTGAATTAAAAATTGGCTTAGTACACGGGCGTATGAAAAGCGACGACAAACAAAGTGTCATGGAACAGTTTAAATCTGGCGACATTAATTTATTAGTGGCTACCACTGTGATTGAAGTGGGCGTAGACGTACCTAATGCCAGTTTAATGATCATAGAAAATCCTGAACGACTAGGATTAGCACAGTTACACCAACTCCGTGGCCGAGTGGGTCGTGGCGCCTCTAAGTCGCACTGTGTTCTGTTATATCATGCTCCTCTATCAGATACTGCTCAAAAGAGATTGGCAGTGTTACGTGACTCTAGCGACGGTTTTGTTATTGCGCAAAAAGATTTAGAAATACGTGGCGCAGGGGAAATTATCGGTACCAAACAAACCGGCATCGCCGATTTCAAAGTAGCCGACTTAAATAGAGATGAAGCATTAATTCCTATTGCTATGAATTTAGCGACCAATATACTCAACCATCAACCAGAATTGATAAATAAAATCATTCAACGCTGGTTGGGTGAAAAACAAGTCTATACTAACGCCTAAATCACTATAAAAATTAGATTCTTATTGCGGGTTTACGCATATAGTGCTTAACTCTACAACACAGTAATATAAAAAAGTGCGCATGAATAAGCTCAACGTTTTAATTGTCGAAGATAGTAAACCTATTCTTCAAATCCACAAACATTTAGTAACCAATGCTGGTTTTAATCCGGTCACTGCAGAAACATTCGCTGAAGTGAAAGCGTTAGAGCACATGTTTCCTGACTTCTTTTGTGCAATTATTGATTACAGCTTACCCGATGCTCCAAATGGTGAAGCCATCCCTTATCTGTTAGATCATAACGTTCCTGGCGTTGTCATGACCGGCATGATCGACGATGAAACCCGAGATACCATTTTAAATTTACCCGTAATTGACTACATCACTAAAGAAAGCAAACAAGCCTACACCTACTTACAGCACTTGTTAGTTAAGCTCAGAGTTAATCATTTAATTAAAATCTTGGTTGTAGATGAATCCGATGACTCCAGAGAGTATTTAAAACGATTATTAAATCGTCATAACTATGACGTTATCTTGGCAAGTACCGGCGCAGAAGCCATCGCTCAACTAGAAAAACATCCTACTATCAAGTTAGTGATCACCGACAAAGAATTACCTAATATGGATGGGATTGAATTATGTAATCAAATCCGTTCTAAATACTCTAAAGATGAAATCAGTATTATTGGTTTGTCTGGTGCAGATAATCCTGCCCTCACCGCTAAATTCATCAAGAACGGTGCAAATGACTTTTTAACTAAACCATTCTGTTTAGAAGAGTTTTATTGCCGGGTTTTACAAAACATCGAGTTTATTGAGAGTGTAGAAACCATTCGCCGGCAAGCCAACACCGATTACCTTACTGGTTTATACAACCGACGTTACTTTTTCGAAAAGGTGTCGCCTGAAATTACCAAACGATTTGATGGCTCTACCAACTCAACACTTGCTATGATGGACATCGATCACTTTAAATCGGTGAATGACACTTACGGCCATGACGCCGGTGATGAAATATTAAAAGCCACAGCCCAGTTAATCCAACAGCATTTTTCAGCAGACTATTTAGCGGCCAGAATTGGCGGTGAAGAATTTTGTATATTCTTAGATACCTTAGCCAGAGACGAAGCTACATTGTTACTGGATAATTTCCGTCAAGAAATGGAAAACATGTCCGTTGAAGTGGGTGGCAATACAATTAAATGCACCATCAGTATTGGTGTTGCCCATTGTTGCGAAGACTCTTTTGACGGCATTATGATCAAAGCCGACGAGTTGTTATACGAAGCGAAAGAAGCCGGTCGTAACGTAGTCATTACTGACTAAGCCCAAATTACACATATAAAAAAAGGGAAGCATGACTTCCCTATTTTTTTGCCTAATCAACTAAGTTAAACCTTAATCGTCAATGGCATCTTTTAATTCTTCTAACATATCTTCTGCTTTCTCTTTCACATCTTCTAACGTGGCAGTTTGTTCAACTATCAAACCGTTTAGGTTCATGCCAACAAAAGTCCCTTCTGCACCAACAGCAAGAACTAACAAGGCAATAATGATTGCTCTGGAGATCAGTTTCATTACAAAACTCACTATCAGCCAAGCTATCACAACCACAGCGCCAATATGGAAATACGTAATGTTTTCACTTGGTATCGCTGCAACTTGTTCCATTAAATTAGTTTCATTTAATAATTTAACTAAATAACCTGACAAACCTAATGCTGCCGCGCCGGCTAAATACGTAATTAATTTTAAAATGCCCATTTCCCTTCCCTTTTCATTTTTAGTGTTTTTATTTTATAAGTATTCATTTTATTAGGCCTAGAACGTTTACACCTCAAGATTAAAGGTCACTGGTCCATCATTGACTAAGCCCACTTGCATGTCTGCACCAAACTTCCCGGTTTGAGTCGTTATGCCTGCTTGTTTACATTGTTCAACAAAATAATCGTATAACTGTTCCCCCAATTCTGGGCTAGCCCCTCTGGAGAAACCTGGGCGAGTGCCCTTTTTTGTGTCCGCCACTAAAGTAAACTGAGATACAACTAGCAGCTCACCCTCTACTTGTTTCAAACTTAAATTCATTCTGCCATCGGCATCAGAGAATATACGGTAATTGGTGATCCGTTGCACTAATCTGTCGGCTTTGGCCTTGTCATCATCTTTGGCGACTCCCAATAACACTAACAAACCTTGGCCAATCTTTCCTATGGTTTGATTATCCACATCGACTTGGGCGGATTTTACTCTTTGAATCAAGGCGATCATTTAACTTAACTTCTCCTGTTTAATATAATTTGCCATTTCATCACTGGCTCTAACTAATCCATCAATAATGCCAATTTCAGTGCAGCTGTGGCCTGCTTCAGGAATTATTTCTAACAAGCCATTTTCCCAGAATCGACTCAATTCATAAGCCCCTTCTGGTTTACATACAATATCGTAACGACCATGGATTATATAACCTGGAATATGACTAATACGACCAATCTCACTGATGATCTCGTGTTCGTACATAAAACAATTGTTAGTAAAGTAATGACACGCTAACAAGGATCCCGCTATCACTTCTTTATTAGTCATTTGCAATGACCCTGAACTTGGTTTCAGTTTAGATATGCTGGACTCCCAATGGGCAAATTGTTTGGCCGCTGAAAGTTGCACTAAGTCATTATCACCAGTGAGCTGTTCGTAATAATCCGCTATTAACTCAGCCACTGAATCTGCATTTTTGCCTCTGATAAAATTAGCATGTCGTTCAGGGTAAATTTGACTAGCCCCAACTTTAGTGCCGTATAACCAATCGAGATCTTGTTGACGCCCTAAAAACACACCTCTTAAAATCAATCCCAATACTAAGCTTGGATACTCAATGGCATAAATTAACGCTACAGTCGTTCCCCAACTTCCACCAGCAACAACCCAACGTTTTATATTTAAATGCTGGCGGATAACTTCCATATCTTTGGTTAAATCCGACAGTGTATTATTCCAAGTAGCATTGATGTCGTTGGCACAATGCGGAGTAGACTTTCCACAACCACGCTGATCAAATAATATAATGCGATAGTGTTCTGGGTTATAGAAACGTCGATACAAAGGGTCTGATCCGCCACCAGGGCCACCATGACAATACACCACAGGTATGCCATCAGGGTTACCGCTTTCTTCTACATAAATAACATGACCGTCAGAGACAGGAACCATATAACTTTGGTTTATTTGAATGTCGGGAAATAAAGGACGCATAAAAACAGTCATTCTCTAATCATTTAGGGAAACATTATAGTATGACTGCAAACCACGAGTGTGAAGTACTTATTGTAATTAATTATTGGATTGTATCTGCTGGGGAAGTAATTGCTCTAGCTGCTGTAAACTCACTAAAATAGCGTTAACCCCTTGTAGGTAAAAACTTATATTGGCGTTTTCAAAAGTATCATTCACGGTATGATAATCTTTATGAGTATCTACACCAAAATACAAATACGCTATGTTCTTTTTCCTAAACTCAGAGTGATCACTGGCTTTTTTCCAATCAATTGGTTTGAGTTTGTTTGATAGTCGACCGCCGCCAACTCGGTCATGCCCACGCTTAAGTTTAAAACTATTGGTTTGTAACAGCTCGTTGGTGTGACTGATCACCGTCTTCAAGTTTTTATTTCCTCGAGTGCCAGCTACATACAAGGTTTTCCACTTCGCATCTTGCGATAACATGTCTAAGTTAATATTTAGCACGATTGCATCGAGTGGAACCGGAGGGTTTGATATAAACTCTTTTGCGCCTTTGAGCCCATCTTCCTCAGCATCTGTCGCTAGAAAGATAATAGAATATTGTGGTGGGTGCTCAGAAAAATAACGGGATAACGCCAACATAGCGGCCACACCAGATGCATTGTCGTCTGCCCCATTAAATACACTTCGGCCATTATCACCTAAGTGATCATAATGTGCTGTCACTAGCCAGTACAAATTAGGATATTTTATACCCGTCACGTACCCTAACAAATTGACACCGCTCTTATTCTGGCGTGAAGACTCATAATTAAACTTGTGCTGATAATTAACATTGAAACTTAATAATTTATTCGTTTTGAATTCTTGCGTTATGTACTTTTGCGCTAATAAATGACCTGAAGTCTGTGGCTTTCGTCCAGCGAGTTCATCACTCGATAAATATTTAAAATTGGTTAGAAGACGATCGGTATTAATATTATTAGATGATAATTGTGGAAATGCCGCATTAGCATAAAACGCCAAACAGCTAAGAAATGTTAGTAGTAGTTTTATATTTTTCATCACCACAGTTTAGATTATAAACACTTAATTTAGCTATAAAAAAACCGCTTAAATTAAGCGGTTTTTAACTAACATTATATATTACTCACTAAACAAATAAGTTAGCTTTCTTTAAACACCATAACTGGCACGGTACGCTTCTACTTTAGGTAAAAACTCAGCGTAATCTGGATTTTGTTTTAAATAAGAAACCAAATCTGCCAAGGTCACAATTGAAATAACTTTAGTATTAAAGTCGCGCTCAACTTCTTGAATAGCAGACAATTCAGCTTTGCCTTTTTCTTGGCGATCCAGCGCAATTAATACACCTGATAAATCAGCACCTTGCTGGGCAATGATCTCCATGGATTCACGTATTGCAGTACCTGCAGTGATCACGTCATCCACTAACATGATCTTGCCATTAAGTTCTGCGCCAACCAAGCTACCACCTTCACCGTGTGTTTTTTTCTCTTTACGATTAAAACAGTAAGGCGTATCCACATCATGATGATCCGCAAGAGCAACCGCCGTGGTAGTGGCAATTGGAATGCCTTTATATGCAGGGCCAAACAACACATCAAACTCAATATTAGAGTCAACCAAAGCTGCCGCATAAAAACGACCTAACCGAGCTAAATCACGACCCGTATTAAACAAACCCGCATTAAAAAAATAAGGACTAGTACGCCCAGATTTTAAGGTGAATTCACCAAACTTTAACACCTGCTTTTCTAACGCGAATTCAATAAATTCTTTTTGATAATCTTTCATAAGTTCCTCAAGTTCCGAGTTACGAGGCACGAGTTGCGAGTGTTAGCTTTTGCTCGATACTCGCAGCTCGGCTCTCGTTACTCATGGCTGCTCTTAAGCTAACGCTTTTTTCTGTTCATCTATTAATTCTTTGATGGCATGTTTAGCTAATCCCATCATTTCTTGCATTTCGTCAAAGCTAAATGGTTCTTCTTCTGCTGTGCCTTGTACTTCGATTAAACGGCCATCTTCGGTCATCACAACATTCATGTCGGTTTCAGCTTCTGAGTCTTCAACATACTCAAGGTCCGCAATTGGTGTCCCTTTGTAAACACCAACAGAAATAGCAGCAATAAGATGTTTAAGTGGGTTAGCTTTAACCATGTTCTTTTTCAACATGTAATTAATGGCATCAACCAAAGCAACACAAGCGCCGGTAATTGACGCAGTACGAGTACCACCGTCAGCTTGAATCACATCACAGTCAATTGTGATTGTATTTTCGCCTAATACTTTTAAGTCTACCGCAGCACGTAAAGAACGAGCGATTAAACGTTGTATTTCCATCGTACGGCCAGTTTGTTTGCCACGAGCGGCTTCACGTTGGTTACGAGTGTGAGTAGAGCGCGGTAACATGCCATATTCAGCATTGATCCAACCTTTGCCTTGCCCTTTCATAAAACGTGGTACACCACTTTCTACGGTAGCAGTACAAAGAACTTTGGTATCGCCTATTTCAATTAATACCGAACCTTCAGCATGTGCTGTGAAGTTACGTGTAATGGTAACTGGACGAATTTGAGATGTGGTTCTGCCACTTGGACGCATATAGACCTCTATCTAATAAACGACTAAGTCTGTTACTTAAGACTCAGCCTAACAATAACTCTTAAAATTTAATGCATTATAGAAAATTCAATCCCTTGCTGCATGGATAATTTTCATTTGAATTTAATAAACCTGATCACCACGTTAAGTTAAGCCGTGAGTATTAAAACCAATAAACATTTTGCTGCATTACAAATTAAAAAAAAGGTGCAAATAAATGCACCTTTTTTTGTTTAGAACGTATAGCTCTATTAATCACGACTTCCGCGATTTGATGGACGAGAACGACCACCATCACGTTGTCCACGATGACCTTCGCCACCACGACCACGTCCGCCGTCACGACGAGGGCGAGCTGGACGATCATCACGACCAACACCTTCGCCACCACGTGGGTCTACTTTAAGATCCAGTTGTTGGTTACGAATACGCGTCTGTTTTAACTGTTGCTGTACTTCTGTAGGCATATCAGCCGGTAATTCAACCACTGAGAAGTTAGGCATAAGTTTAATGTTACCAATGAACTTAGAGCTTAAGTTTGCTTCGTTTGCGATAGCGCCAACGATATCTCTTGGAGTTGCACCATGTTCACGGCCAACTTCAATACGGTATGCTTGCATTTTAACGCCAGGATCACGGTCTGTACGAGGACCACGTTCGCTGCGATCTCTGTCACGTCCGCCACGCTCACCGCGGTCTCTGTCGCGTCCGTTTCTTTCACGGCCACCACGATCACCACTTCTGTCATCGGCGTTGTTATGCCCAGGCATACTGCGACCTTTAACTTGTAATGGCGCTTCTTGTTGAGCTAAGAATGCTAATGCACCCGCAACTTCAGCAATTTCCATGTTATGTTCTGCAGCAAATTCAGCCGCTAACTTGTTAAAGAACTCTAATTCTTGAGAACCCAACGCATCGGCAACTTTCTCTTTGAAAGAAGACACACGTAATTGTGTAACTTCTTCATTTGAAGGTGCTTCATAAGGCAAGATAGTTTGCTTAGTTTCACGTTCAATCGTTTTTAATAAACGACGCTCACGTGGCGCAGCAAACAAGATTGCATTACCTTTACGTCCAGCACGACCAGTACGGCCAACACGGTGAACATAAGACTCAACATCATATGGTAAATCGTAGTTAATAACGTGAGTTACACGTTCAACGTCGATACCACGGGCTGCAACGTCTGTTGCAATGATAATGTCTAAACGACCAGATTTTAAAGACTCAATACACTGTTCACGGTGTGATTGGTTCATGTCACCGTTAAGTGCTGCAGCGGCGTAACCTCTTGCAGATAACTTATCAGCTAATTCACCCGTACTTTGACGAGTTTTAACAAAGATAATCATGCCTTCAAATTGGATTAATTCCAAAATGCGCGTTAATACATCTAATTTTTGGTTGTTATTAACAATCCAATATTGTTGCGTAATATTTGAGTGGCTCGCCGTTTTAGGCTTAATGCGCACTTCTTTAGGATTTTTTAAGTAGTTTTTAGTTACTTTTAATATTTGTGCTGGCATGGTTGCAGAGAACAAAGCAATCTGTGTATTTTTAGCAACACTTTCCATGATCCATTCAACATCGTCGATGAAACCCATACGTAACATTTCATCAGCTTCGTCCAAAATAACCATTTTCAGGTTAGACAAATCCAATGTTTCACGACGCATGTGATCCATAACACGACCAGGCGTACCAACAACAACATGTACACCACGTTTTAAAGAACGTAATTGTGTACGGAAGTCTTGGCCACCATAAATTGGTAATACGTGGAAACCTTTAAGTTTCTCAGCATAAGTCGTGAACGCTTCAGCTACCTGAATAGCTAATTCACGAGTTGGAGTTAAAACCAACACTTGTGGAGAGTTAATTTTTGCATCTAATTTACATAAAGCAGGTAATGCAAACGCAGCTGTTTTACCTGTACCCGTTTGTGCAATACCTAAAACGTCATCGCCGTTTAAAATATGAGGAATACATTCTGCTTGGATTGGTGAAGGTGTTTCATAACCTACGCTTGTTACTGCATCTAATACTGCAGGGCTTAAGCCTAAGTCTGCAAATTTTAGTTCGGCAACCGCGGCTGCTTCTAGTTGGGGTGTTACTTTTTCTGTCATTGTTTTACTCACATCTACCCCAACTTCACGCGTCAATCCATTATCACTCACATGCGCGTTACCTTACGTAACTATCCGAGCTTAGCCTGTCTATGGGGGAATCAAAAGGGCGCGCATTCTACGCTTTTTAAATAAAAATAGCGAGTACTTTTGACTAATAAATCATCATTTTAAAGTATTTACTTAAATCTTTAGGATAATAACGACCTAATACCCTATAAATTAGCCAGCTAGCTGCGTCGCGGTTATACTTGCAAAAATATTATAGTTTCATTTTCTAATTAAACACTTTCTTATTAAAACAAAGGACTCGCTTGTGATCCAAAGTATGACTGCCTACGCCCGTACCGAAACCAAAGGTGATTGGGGCACCGCTGTGTGGGAAATCCGTTCTGTTAACCAACGTTATTTAGAAACCTACATTCGACTACCAGAACAGTTCCGTTCATTAGAAGCCATATTACGCGAGCGTTTACGTAAACAACTGCAACGTGGCAAAGTAGAAGTCTTTTTAAAATACACACCCAATCCGTCAGCAGTCACCCAGTTAACGATTAATAAAACCTTAGCAAAACAGTTAATCGACAGCGCATCTTGGATCACCAACGAAGCAGCCTCAGGGGAAATCAACCCAGTCGACATTCTAAAATGGCCTGGTGTAATGCAAGCCGAAGAAACCGACATGAATGCCGTACAACAAGAAATATTGGCCGCGTTCACACCACTGATTAAAGACTTCATCGACGCCAGAGCCAGCGAAGGTGCAAACCTAAAAGACATGATAGACACAAGATTGGAAGGCGTATTAGAACAATCAAAAATTGTTTCTGCTCACCTACCTGAAATCATGAAATGGCAAAAAGAACGCATCACATCCCGCTTAGAAGAAGCTGGCGTAGAGATTGACGAACAACGCCTAGAACAAGAACTGATTTACATGGCACAAAAAACCGACGTAGCCGAAGAACTAGACCGCCTACAAAGCCACGTAACAGAAACTCAAAAAATAATGAAAAAAGGCGGCGCATGCGGCCGCAGACTAGACTTCATGATGCAAGAGTTCAACCGCGAATCAAACACCCTAGCCTCAAAATCAATCAATTCAGAAGTAACCAACGCAGCCGTTGAATTAAAAGTACTTATTGAGCAAATGCGGGAACAAATTCAGAATATAGAGTAGTGTTTATTCAGTAAGATTCACAACATTCCAACTATTAGGTTTTTCCTAATAGTTGGAATAAACAGTTAAATTTTCCAGCATAAAATCACACCTTATAAAACTGGTTACTAATTGGGTTACTAACTCATAAATCAGAGCCACTTTTATCGCTTAACTTACTGGTCTAATAAAGTATGTTTATAGTACTCTATGAGCTTATATAAACTATTAGTAATTAGTTTTTACATTACATTCACAAAATCAGTCAAGTTTAGTGCACCATTCAAGTTTTATTCACGAAATACTCACTGGAATTAATAAAAACCTGCTTTGAGGTGGTGATGACGGTGTCAATTCACTACTTGAAGCAACTTGTCTCCTCATTTTGCTCACCACATTTGGGTTGGGAATTTGAGGAGAAAACTTGTGAGTAAAACCGATTAATCTAAACAGATTAAAGCCCTAGTTTATTTAGGCAACCATGCCTTTCAGAATGTCTATCCAAGTTTATATATTGATATAAAATCCGCAGGTATTGCTAATACAGCTATTACTACTTCTCAAGTTCTAAATTTACTGCGTAGTAACTAACTAGATCACCCGCCAAAGTGCGCTTTAATGAAATAAATTAATCGCTGGTGAACTAACAGAACCGAAAAGGCCTACTATTAAATAAGAAAGCCACGATTTCTTAAGTGATTTCCCTGTTATTACGAACAATAGTTCACCACTTCTAGTGAACAATTATTAAGTTACTACTGCGATAGCTTATATTCACCAATTATAGTGAATATAAGCTAACTTATGCTTACCACTTAATTTATTCATCTATAATGGTGAATATTTATTGCTAATGTTACTATTGACAATATAATCACTATTAGTGGTGAATAATTAGGTACTATCAATATGGCTAATCGAGTTAAAGTTTCAGACATGCCAAACTCTGCATACATAGAAGATGCAGAAGTACTAGGTAAGCTAGTCAAAGCAAAACGAACAAAGCTGAATATGAAGCTAGCAGACTGCGCAGCGCTATGTGGAGTCGGTATAAATACTCTATCACGTATTGAAAACGGTAATGCAAATTGTACTTTGTCCGCAGTGTTTTCTGTTTTACAAGGGTTAGGGATAAAGCTAATAACAAAAGAGCTACTAACTCCCAACTCTAATTCTATAGCTGATAACGAGTGGGTCTAACTGATGACTGATAAATTAGATGCCTACAGCCTAAATGTAAAATTTGCGGAAAACGTTATCGGTGAACTTTCACTGAATAAGGAAACTGGCTTACCCAAACTAGAATACAATCATGATTGGCAACAAAATGGTTTCGCCATATCTCCAAACCTAACTCTTGATAATAATCACGATAACACTGTTGCATATAACTTTCTTGATAATGCCTTACCAGAAGGCAAAGCTCGATTACTCCTTGCAGAAAGGGCTGGAGTTTCAGAAAAGAATGTTTTCTCACAAATACGTGAAATAGGTGGCGATCTTTCAGGGGCAGTCACGTTTACGACTAACGGCATTGAACAGAATGTAAATGAAGCTGATGGTCCTGCTTTCAGATTACTCACTAAAGATGAGCTTGAAAGTAGACTAGATACTAAAGAAGATATAGGTCTATTAACCTGGGACGACAAGCCGAGGCTCAGTGTGGCGGGTGTACAGGATAAACTCAACGTCTTCATAAATGAAAATGACGAAATTGGTTTTGGTGACGGAACACTGTGCTCTACGCATATCTTAAAATTTGAAAAGAAACACTGTCTAAATCTAGTTCTCAACGAATACTTTTGTATGAAGCTATCCGCAGCAGTTGGCTTACCTACTGCTGAAGTCGAGTTTATTCGATTTGGAAAACACCCAGCGCTTATTGTTCATCGTTTTGATAGAAAATATGTCTCGGAGAAAAAACAAGTCTATAGGAGGCACGTCATTGACGGGTGCCAAGCTTTAAACTTGCCTAGGGATTTTAAATACGAACGAAATTTGGGTGATAACAGAGATGTACAGCATATTAGAGATGGTGTAAGCCTCACTAAATTATTTGAGTTCAGTAGAACAATGTCTTCTCCTGCTCAAAGCGCACAATGGCTAATCAACTGGCAGTTATTTAATTTAATCATTAGTAATTATGATAGTCATGGCAAAAACGTATCACTGTTTTGGGGTAAGGATAATAGTAGTTTCACTCCTGCTTATGACCTCGTAAATATTGCAATGTTTCCTCAATTTAAACATGTATTAGCCATGGCAATGGGAGATGAGTTTGACCCCAATGATATCAATGCTTATCAGTTAGCTGATTTTGCGGA
Source organism: Psychrosphaera sp. F3M07 (assembly GCF_018860345.1). Taxonomy (GTDB): domain Bacteria; phylum Pseudomonadota; class Gammaproteobacteria; order Enterobacterales; family Alteromonadaceae; genus Psychrosphaera; species Psychrosphaera aquimarina. The sequence goes on from NZ_JAHKPJ010000025.1 coordinate 312,414, forward strand.
AACTTGTGCAATAGATAAAAAATTATTGGCAAGATTACTTTCTAATTTAACTAAAAAAGTGCTGTCCACTTTAACAACTGAATCTTTTATTCAAACTCTAATCAAGACCAATGACTTTTCAGTAGAAGAACAGATATACCTATGTCAATTAAAAGACAATATTGTATCAAGAGCACAACATTTAGACTCTCAAATTGCAATGATCTCGACAATAGAAGTATAGCTAGAGTTCATTTTGCTTTTAGCTGGAAATTACGGATTGAAAAAACAATCGGAGTGGCAATTTCACTATTTCTGCATATCGGAGGTATGAAGCTTAAAGTTTAGAGTCTCTACAAAGAATAAATGAGCAGCTTAAATACTTATTTGTAAAATTGTTGTGCAAAGTGACATTGGTAACAATAAATACATTCAGAACTAACACACCTAAATACTCGAATATAACTTATTCTGTAACAACTCCCATTTACTATTAAAAACCCATATATTAAGGATTAGGATATTTTTATTTCTATGTGTCTAGTAATTCTTTATTAAGTTTAATATATTCATAAAGTTAATAAAATTAAATGTCGGATTATGACATTTGACTAATCTAAAATATGGAGTCAAGGATGACAATTAAACGCTTTATTCGTCTTGTATTTATAACTATTACTTTTTCTATTTTAATCGGTTGTGAATCTGGAAGCACTTCGGATGAAAAAGAAAAAAACAAAACACCGACAACCTCCAGTACTCAATCTTATTCTTTTACAGTCATTGACGGTTACTTACAATTCGCCACTGTATGGTTAGACTTAAATAACAACGGTATTCTTGATACAGATGAACCTTCTGCTACTTCCCAAAAAAATGGTAAAGGAGTACTTACTCTATCTTCTGAAATCACACCGGAAGATTATAATCTTATTGCGTATGCTGAAGCTGGCAAAACTTTCGATGAAAGTTTAAATAATTACATACAAAAAGATTTTTTATTAGCATCTCCTAAGGGTGAACAATTCATTACCCCATTTACTACTCTGGTTTACTTAAAAACGAAACAATCCATTAGTAAAACTAGTGCAGTCTCACAAGTTAAATCAGAATTGCAACTGCAGTCTCATAACCTCTTAGTAGATTATATAGATACCAATGATTCTGTTCTTATGAATGTCGCGGAAGACTTGGTTCGACTTTCATTAATGCCTGATTCAAAAGATACATTTAATAATTGGATAGACGATCCACACACTACGTTCGAAAATATACAACAATATTCAGCACTGAGTATTAAAGATGGAGATAGAGTCAGAGTAATTAGAGATAGTAATAATGAATTGGCTAATGACTCTGATCTTGATGACATTGCAGACAATGAAGATCCTGACATAGATGGTGATTCAATAATAAATGATGAAGATGCATTTCCATTCGACTCTACCGAATCTTCAGACCTTGACAATGATGGTGTTGGTGATAACACCGATTTAGATATCGATGGTGATGGGATGATTAATGAGGAAGACAACGACCCTTTTTTAGCCGAATTCAATACTCTCCTAAATCCCGGCACTCTTATTTTATTTGAAACATATGAAGGTAATATGGCTAAGGATCAATGGCAATATTTCACGGTTGCATCCCCTACTGACTTAATGCTTAAAATTTCCCTTTCTAATTTGACTGGTGATGCCGATTTATATGTAAGCCAATCTAAATTCCCAACTAAATATGATTACCAATGCCGATCCAATTTGGCAAGCGATAAAAGCGAAATATGTATTGAGCGTGTAATAGAAAATACGTCATATTATATAGGTATATTGGCAAGAGAAGATTTAACTTTTAATTTGTTAGCCTTGACAGAATCTATTGTATACAAAAAAGCCATGTTGTTATTACATGGCTTAGCGTCGAGCCCTGAAACTTGGGACTCTATGATTAATGATGACAGCTTTTTTAATGGCAACTGCCAAATATTAACAACAGATAATTCTCCTTTATCCCTAACTGAGCCTAACAAAGATGGTATTAGTTGTTTTAATTTGGAGTTTGGAGCATTTGACAGAGGCAGTGGTTATTCAGCAACCGGATTAGATAACAAAGTATGTAATAATGTCGCAGGTTGTGATGGTGACTACACCACGTTCAAAGGACTGGGTATTGAAGTTGAAGCTGCCATTACTCGTATAATTGAACATTTAGGACAAGATACAAAAATATTTCTATTTGGCCATAGCCGTGGGGGGTTAGCAGCCCGTTCATATTTACAAAATACACAAACAACAAATAAACAGTTGGTAGAAGGCTTTGCTACAATAGGCACGCCACACCAAGGTTCACCACTAGGTAGATTTTATCAATATATGTATGAGAAGTGCATCCCTAAAAGTACTTATCGTCAAGATAACGGTAAATGTGAAGACGCTTGGGAAGTTATTGAAATGTTAAATGGTACAAGAACATACTTTGGATTTGATTTTGGACTGGAATATCAGATGGACCTTCAGGCCCCAAGTGTCGGGTATCTATCTACAGATTCAACTGAAATATCAACACTAAATGAAAATTTACTGAGTCTAGAAGAATTGATAATAGGACAATTATCATTTAGTGGCACAAAGTTTGGAATTTTAAGTAAAGATGCAGGTCTATCTGATTTTTATGATTTATATGCTTATCAATCATGGTTTTCTGGCGACCATCCACATCCTGATACACTAACTTATATTGAAAATGGCCAAACAAGAGCCTCGTATGCTGGTGACGGTATAGTTCCGGTGTATAGCCAACAACTTAGTTTATTATTAGAGAATGAAAGTATCAAAGTCACAGCAGAAGGCATAAATAAAACAGCTAATATTTTACATACGGAAGAAACTTCACAAGTATCGGACATCAGTGGATTGTTTGAAGAGCTATATCAAAGTTTAGGGTGGAAATAAACTTGTGAAAAAATCGACTATTATCTACTTTATTTCATTATTAATTATCTCTACTATTCTATTTAAGGTCGTAACGCCTGAACGTACCGCAATTTCTGAAACAAAGGTAGATAAGAAAGTTAATACTTCACAATCCATTAATGTCAGTACCGCACCTATAAGTAACAATCAAGATTCGAATAAATTAAACAATGAATCTGAACAGTTGTCTTCAAATGACAAACAGTTAAAAAATACAATTCGACTATTAAGTAATATATACAATAATAAAACTGTCGATTTAAAAGTTGAAAAGTCACTACTAAAGTATTTAAAAGATACTGATAATGCTGAAATCTATCAGGTAATAATAGACAATATACACAATGCTAATTTAGGAAATGAGAGTGACGATAGATTAGTTGAATATAGTTTAAGTTTATTAGCGGCTATCGATTCGACAAGGTCGGCACAAATTTTTTATGACTCTATTTCAACAGGTAAATGGCAAGGTTCAAACGCTATCTATACTGTAAGAAAATCCATTGAAAAGTTAGCTCGGACTCCAAACCACATAGAGTTAGTTCAAACAACATTTTCCAAAGTTTCCGAAGATAATCCATTCATTAATGAACTCGCAATCGCAATTGCAAAAAATGCAAAGAAAGAACAAATAGACTATTTAATTGGCTATATTGATAACAAATCTGTGACCAAAAGTAACGCAGCCACTCGCGCTATGAACAAAATAAAAGCTGAACCTTTAGTCCCACATATAATCAAATATATATCTGAAAATTCATCTATAGCTGTACAAAACACTGCCCTCAGTTCTTTAGCTAACATGGGACAATATGAAGCTACATCGGCGCTTATAACTTGGAGTTCGAAACAAGATATAACATCATCAAATCAAGTCAAAGAACTATTTACAATTGCGCTTCGAAGAAGCTCCTCTACAACTAGGGCTATTGAAAAAGAATTAAGCTCTAAAGTATTTGTAAGTAACGACATTAAAAATGTAATTATTCAATTAACAAAAAATGATAATTAACCACAAAGCTGGATTTGACAAATTAAGACTCTTATAGTGATGAAGTACTTAGGTTTGACTACCTGCATTATCTCTGGCAATCGACCAAGTTACCATTTGAATTGAAGCAATAAATTGAACACAAAGCTTTATTTCCTCATAAGTGTATACACGTTTTATTTATAACAATGAGGTATGCTGGGTTAAATTAAGAGTGACAAAAATAGCATTTTTTACTCCACTGATTGTACACTTGGTATGTAATGGCTTTTGAATAACCAGGCTGTGTGAAGTTTAACTAATTGTTTTTATCTAGGATCATTTGTCTTTTGAGTTTGGGAGAGTAGTTATGAATGTTTTGAGTTGGGGGTTTAGTGGGCTACTGATTTTATTATTGTGTTCTGGTTGCTCTGGTGGTTCTGAAGCAGATGACTTAGTAAATACTGATATCCCAGTAGAAGTTACCGACCCTGATACTGACTCAGACACTGATACTGACTCAGACACTGATACTGACCCAGATACTGATACTGACCCAGATACTGATACCGACCCAGACCCAGACACTGATACTGACCCAGACCCAGACCCAGACACTGATACTGACCCAGACCCAGACACTGATACTGACCCAGACACTGATACTAACCCAGATACTGATACCGACCCAGACACTGATACCGACCCAGACACTGATACCGACCCAGACACTACTTATTGGGAAGGTGAGTTAACCGAGGATACGACTTGGTCTGGAGATATCCAAGCTGGCTTTGTGGTCATTCCTCAAGGTATTACGTTGACGATTGAACCCGGTAGCAAAGTTGCATTTCGTGCTAGTCGTGATTATAAAAATCGCACTCCTGGGGGAATAGAAGTTCAAGGCGGGACTTTAAACGCTATTGGGACTGCACAACAACAAATTTTCTTTACTAGCGATTACCAGAAAATTGAAGGCGCTACTAAAGCCCTCAATGGAGATTGGGCTGGCATTACTATTGTTGATAGCACCAATTCTCGTATTGAATATGCAGTAGTCGAATTTGCTCACATAGGTGTATCACAATTTGATTCTAGTGCGGCCGTACGTTATTCGGTTATTCGCTGGAATAATGCAGAAGGATTATATGCTGAGCGTTCTTCACCTACCTTTGAATACAATACGTTATACCAAAATGCTTACCACGAAATCGCCTTAGAACAAGATAATACTAACGTGCAAATCCACCATAATATCTTTAAGCAAGGATTTGTGGCTTTGCATGCCGAAAACTCTTCGGTAATAGCCACTAATAATTATTTTTCAGATTACGCAAGTCACCCCGTGACCGCGGGAATGTCATCAACTTTGGAGCTGACAGATAATCACTTTTACATGTATCCAACTGAAGAGCACCTAGGTGGCGATTTAGAAAATGTCACCGTAACGGATTCAGGTTCAGTCACGCAAAGACTGTCGAGTGGAACAGAACCAACTGAGGGGTTTGGTTATTCCATACCCGCTGATTATGAATTAGGTTATAAACCGGCTGAATTAGAAGATGAATACCATTATACATATGACGAGCAAGACTCAACTCGAACGGTCATTCAAAGTTTAGGGCAAGGGTCTGATCTAAGTTTTGGATGGGCATTACATTTTGATGGTACTTATTTATGGCGTTTCAGTTTGGGCTATGGCCAATGCAAACCTGTGGCAGAAAAAGAAACCGGTCTTGACTTAATTCGATTTGACCCAAAAACAGAAACCTTTATCCGCATTGCCACCCACTTTGCCGTTAACCCTAGGGGCTTAACCATTGCCAATGGTGCTTTCTATGTAAATGACTTTAGCGAGAAAAAGATCTTTAAATTTTCAGTACCATCCGACCCTGTGGACTGTTTAAGAGAAGAAGCAACAGGAGAACAATCCGACACTCAAAAGGTAACACTTCTTGATGAAATAACGATACCTGAAGCCGATAAAGGTGGCACTATGGGTCTAACCTTTGATGGCACCGATCTACTGTTAAGTGCACGAGACCAAACTCGACTTTACCGCTTAAATTTAGAAGGTACTTTACAGCAAACCATTTCCTTACCGGATAACACCTTCACAGGCCAAGACATTACATGGCAAGACGGTCATTTATGGACGGTTGACTCGGGTGTAGGTTTGGGAAAATTTTCAATTGATGACACTTCAGCAACGTTAATTGGCAGTATTTACCCAGTGGCTAATGGCACTTGGGCAATGAGCAGCTCCAGCAATGGTCGTTTATGGACCTTACAAAAAACATGCGAATTATGGGACGACGACAAACTGTTTGAAATTCAACCTGAAACGCTAATATCTCCATAATTAAGTTATTTGGGAGTTGCGAAAGTAGCATTGTATTTGAAGCAAGAGATAGAACAGTTGCCAACAATGGGGGATTGGGTTTGATAGAACTAATTTTTAGTTGATAACTGCATTCCGTTAAAGCAAACTGAGTTTGAGTATTAACATTGAGATATACAAATGGATTTGATCAGTATTTTTGTAGTTGCCCTTCCCATTTACATTGCGCTCCCATTTATTTATTGGACAAAGCATAATCATAAAAACAAAAGGAAAGACCCTTTTTATGAATTCGAGATTGAAAGGCCAGCAGGTTATAGTTTAAGTAACGAAGTAATAAGCAAGGCGTTCGATGCCGGGGCATTACTGGCCAGTCTCGTGGTCGTTGGGGCAATGTGTTCACTTCTTATTGCTAATCAAACTTTAAACTTTCCAACCAAAATAACTCTAGCAATCATACTTTTTATAGTTTTAGTTTTTGTAATAAGACGTTTTATAAAAACCCAGAAACATATTTTTAACTTAACAGATGGGTTAAAAGCAGAACAAGTTGTTGGGCAATCACTGACTCAACTTCTTTACTCTGGTTTTCGTGTTTTCCATGATATTCCTGCTACTAGTTTAAAGTTTAATATTGATCATGTGGTTGTATGTCCTAGCGGTGTATTTGCGATTGAAACCAAAAGCCGAAGAAAAGGAATAACAGGGACTCATCATAAAGTGATGGTAAAAAATGACAGATTACAATTTTCTACATGGACTGATACTCAAACAATTGAACAGGCAAAACGCCAAACAAAATGGTTATCTCAAGAGTTAACATCATCAACTGGCGAGTATGTAGCCGTAAGCCCAATTGTTGCCCTGCCCGGTTACTTTGTAGAAAGAAAAGATAACTCATCGGTTTTAGTTTTAAATCACAAATTGTTATCAAATTCCAAAACTTATTCATCTACTAATCAGTTAACGCCTGAGCAAATTGACCGTATTTGTCACCAATTGAAACTACTGCAACGCGTTGATAGTGAATTGCAAAAAGCTAAGTCATAAAGTGTAAAAGGACTTCCATGAACCAATCGGGTATTAAAAAAAAGTTAATATACAAGTGAATAAAAGGTTATTTTTTATACGTAATCTCTCGATGGTATGCCAAATAATCTTGATGTTGATGATTTAGATTTACTCCCATATTTTTACTTATTCCTAAAACTTGGTAGTCGTCTAAGTAAGGTGAAATTACTATCTTGCCTTTTTCTGTAAATGTTATGTAACCAAGATCGAATGCTTTATCTATATTAGCCAACAATAACAAACCGTTATTTGGGTCTAGCCGTTCTTTGTCATCAGCGCTTGCCCAAGGCTTGATATGTGAGGCAATTAAAAACTGCATTTTGTTATAACGAGTTAGCGCACAGCCCTGCCAATATTGGATCAGTTTATCTCTGAATGCTCCCTGCCCTATTCTGGTATTAACCAAGTTTGATTTTTCAGTGGTTGTTGTATTTTCGTCTTTTAGAATCTTATCTATGTCATCTTTAACATTTACTTGAGTAACATCAGCTAAAAATGACTGGTAAGATTTAAGCGCCGCGCTGTACATTCCATTGCCTTTACTATTTTTTGCTCTAAACTCTTCAACTTGTAAAGCTTTACTCGCTAACACACTATACTGTGCATACGAGCCAATCGACAAAACGTTCTCTTTGGATATTCCGGCATCGTACAACCAGTTCGAAATTGAACCTTTAAGCGCACCAACGTAGTTTTTCACCGTCTTTTCAGACTTACCAATAGATAGTGCCCAGCGCTGATATTGAACTTCTAAGCTGTCTAAATTGTGAATTAATGCATCTTTTAACGCAGGTCGCATTATTGGACTTTTTAAATAATCAAACAGCTCCTCATCAAAATACGCAAAATTCACGCAAAGGCTGATATTTGAGTTACTTGCCGTCTTTAAAACACTGAATTCCTGTTGATATTCAGGTTTAACATCTAAGTGCCAAAATCCACTCGTTTGTAAATGATAAAACGGCAGATATGGCGTGTCTTTATCATTACCTTGCTGTAATTGTTTAAAGTAATGAGTGAATCTACTTTTTAAAGTATCGTTATAATTTACTTTATTCGTTGTGATCAAACCTTGTTCAATCTGTTCGATGACAGCTAACAATAAACATACTTTATGTGGCTTCGCATGCCCACTCGACTTATCCGGTTTTAGGGCTTGAAACTTATTGATATAAAACTGAACTGTCATATTAGGACTTCCATTTAAAGACTAATGTTTTCCAAGTCACATCTGAGCGATCTAGTGCATCAACCGAGCTTTCATTTAGAATAACGTCAAAATTCAGCTTATTTGCTTGCTGCATAAGTTTAGACTCATCAATTACGTGAGCAATACGGCCATCTGAAAATTCACCAATTCTAAGCGTGATAACAATTAGTCCATTAGTTGAAACTAGCTTACTTAGAGTATTCAGCGCCTCAATTTGATCTTCTGCATTCATATGCATCCACACCGCACTGAGTAGGATTAAGTCAAAACTGACTTCTTGTTTGGTGACTTTGGTTAATGCAGGTAATGAATCATCAAGCCATTTCACGTTTAAATCTTCTGTGGTCTTCTGTCCAATTACTGCTAATTCTTGTGCTGGCTCTACTGCGAAGATTTGAACGTTATTTTCTGTTGGGTGTGTATTAGCGGCTAATTCGGCTAGGTATTTAACGTCTCGGCCAGAACCTGCGCCTAAGTCTAGAATGCGAGCATTTGGGTTTTCAATTATTGAGGGTAAAAACGGCGACCAGCTTTGATGAACCTCTTCAAACGTTTTTGAAAGGTACTGTTCGGCTAACTTAGTAGCGTTGTCGTTATAAAACTGCGGAGTCTTCAAAAACGTCAAATCCATTGAATATTTTATCTTTTATTTCATATAGATAAATTGCCTAAAGTGCCTCCCTATGTCAATAACAAATAAACCTACAACCATTAACCTCCCCTTAGCCTCCCACTTCATCTTTAAGCTTTTGGTTTTGCCTTTTCTTTAGCACTTTTCACAAGTTGCATTAACTTGGTTAAGTCTTTTTTTAGTTCTTTGTGTAACAGGCTATTGGTTAAACTAGATGGTGTTGAACCGCCAAATTCGGTGTGCATGGTGACGTTCAGTGTGGTGTGGTTGTCTTCTGCTTGTCCTGTTAATTCGTAAGTGATTGTTGAGTACGCGCGGACTAAATCGCTCGGTACTTGGGTTTCCGACGGAACTAACGTTAACGTCAAACGGTTATTAGTTTGATCTTCGCTGTAGGTTGAATTCAAAACAAAATCTCTGTCATCAATTGGCCAAGGCATATCAACAACAACATAAATCGTTTTTTCTGACTCAGAGGTTGTATGAACAATGTGCGTTTGACTACAACGTAGTTGCCACTTCCAACACTCTCCTTCTGCAGTAAAAAATGCTTTTATTGTATTTATGGGCGCTTGAAAGTTTACTGTTGCTTGTACTTCTAGGTGTTGTGAATGCGGTACGGTTCTGGTTGATATTACTAAATCAGGCTCTTCCACCTTCACTTGCCACTGGCTTGGTTCTGCAATGGCGCTTTTAATTACAGCTAATTGCACAATGATTACGGCGGCGGTGGTGAATACGTTCTTGATCATTTGAAAGCCTGCTCTTATCAATTTTAAATTGTGTTATTTACCCATGGTAGCGAAAGTGGTTTGGTTTATGAACAACTACTTTTAAAGCAGCAGTTATTTTACTTTGCACACAAACCATTTGACACATATAAACACCTCTGTTAAATTACTTTGCACGCAAACTATAAACAAACAGGAAAAGTCCAATGCCACAATATGCTGACAGTATTTTTGTAATCGCTATTATTATCGCCACCGTTGTTATTCAAGCTTTAGTTGCGGCTAGAGCCCATAGAAAACAAGACCATTATATTCCGGGTGTGGTTGCACCTGAGTTGGATCACCACTCTTTTGTCTTCCGTAGTAATCGTACCTTTATGAACTCTTTGGAAAATGTGCCGTTATTTGTGGTTACCGCTTTATTGGCTATGTTTGCAGGGGTTGATGCAAATACACTTTATGTTGTGACATCTGTGTTTGCGGCGGCGCGTATTGTACATATGGCGTTGTTTTATAAAATTGCCACCAATGAAAATCCGAGCCCGCGCAGCTACTTTTATTTAATTGGTTTGATAACTCAAATGGTTTTATTAGGCTTGATCTTTTCGGCTTAAGAATGGCTGTCTAGGCTTTTTATAACTTATCTTTTATAACTTATCTTTTATAACTGGCTTTCTGGATTGGCTTTGCGGCTTAGCTTTTAAAAATTAGCTTTGCCGCTATTTACCTTGATCTGGATTTTGAACTGGTTTTTTATCATTAAAAGAGGTTGGCATTAATTCAACACCTACCATTCTGCCAACTTTCAAAAGGATAGGAATGGTGATTGGCGCGAAAGGTAATAACGCAAAAACACCTAATCCACAGCCTTTTAGCAGATCGAAATACTGCGTATGGGCAATTTTCATTTCTTCTTTGTTCGCTTTACGTTTAGTAAATTTTTTATAGATGCTGAGCATCTCAATGGTTTCTTGTTTTTCCTGTGCTAGTGCTTGCTTAAAGCTCAACATTTTCTGTTTAAAAGAATACTTCCTTTTAAGGTTTATTAACCTTTTCATGCACAATTCACCTTTAATTATCTAGTGCCAATACTAAGCTTGATAATAAGTTTAACTGCCACTTAGCTAACTATTACAAACATAGTTATTATAAAAGCTTAGGCATCAGGCTATATATTTATTCCACCACTCTAGGTACAAATTTCGCACTAATTTGAAAGCCGCCAGGGGCAAGTACTTTGCTGATAACAGATAAGCGTGGGTCAGTATTACCTTTTTCAATATCTCGTAATGTTTTGTCCGATATTTTTATGAAACAAGATAAAAAGGGGAGTTAAACTACCGTTCTTGATACACAAAGAACTTTTAATCGGTAATAGTCTACCGAATAAATAATTTACCAACTAAATTGAAAACTAGTACTCAGGCTAGCTGTCGGATTTTGGAATTCCAGCCCAAACGTCGGCGGCCGTTATTGAGTCTTTGTTTTTCTTTTTGTGTTTCCTTTTCCCTGTCCCTTCTGGTTTTGCCATGCCTACGCCTTGTGCTTTTTCTGCGTCTAACACGGCTTGGTCAGGAATATCGGTAACTGGAAAACCTTCTACTAATTCACGCTCTAGGCGGAATTTATTTTTCTTTTCTATGATTTTAAAGTGATGGAAGTCTTCGTGATCGAGCAAGGACAATGCTAAGCCTACTTCTCCTGCGCGGCCACTGCGGCCAATGCGATGCATATAATCTAATGGGCTTCTTGGTAAATCAAAGTTTATTACTACCGGCAGTTTTTCTATATCTAATCCACGTGCTGCTATGTCAGTGGCTATTAATACTTGGATTTCACCGGCTTTAAATGATTCTAATACACGATTACGTGCGCCTTGGCCTTTGTCGCCGTGGAATACTTCTGCCGTGATCCCACGTTTTAGTAATTTGTCAGCTAAGTGTTTACAACTTCTTTTGGCGTTAACAAATATTAAGGCTTGTTGCCATTGATGCTGATTAATTAAGTGCGCTAATACGGTGGTTTTCTCACCTTTGTTAACGGTAAATACACGTTGTACTAAGGTACTGGCGTCTTCACTTTGCAGTTGGATTTCAACCGGATTGGTTAACAAGGTTTTAGTTAAGTCTTGTACTTGCTCTGGAAAGGTGGCTGAGAACAATAATGTTTGTTTTTTATTTGGCGTTAATTTTAGCAGTTTTGTTAATTCTTCCGTAAAGCCCAGACTTAACATGCGGTCGGCTTCATCCAGAATTAAGGTACTTACTAAATCCAATTTTATGGCATTGCTTGATATTAAATCCAACAGTCGACCGGGTGTTGCCACCAAAATGTCGGTTCCGCCACGCAGTGCCAACATTTGCGTATTAACCGACACACCTCCAAATACGGCAACGGTTTTTATTTCGCCATTAAAGTGTTGAGCATAAGATTTAATGCTGTCTGCTATTTGTTTGGCTAACTCACGAGTGGGTACCAAGATAAGTCCAGCAACATAGTTGCCGCTTTTAACGTTAGTTTTTGTAGTGCCAAGCTTTTTTGAATGAATGCTTTGTTCATATATCTTTTGAAGCAAAGGTAATGCAAATGTCGCGGTTTTGCCCGACCCAGTATTTGCCCCTGCAATTAAATCTCGTCCTGCTAATACCGTTGGGATCGCCTGTGCTTGTATTGGTGTTGGCTGTTGATAATCCAATTCAGTAAGGCGGTTTAACAGTGGTTTGATTAAGCCAAGTTCTTTGAAATTGGTTGCAGTTGGAGTAGAGGTCATTTTATAAGGGGCTCAAAGCTAAACAATAACCCGATATTTTAGCCTATTTGTGTCCACTAAGTTAGTAAAATCCAATGACACTTATTTTCACTATCCACCTCTGGCCTAGCCAATCATAATTTGCTCGTTTACACTGCTTTTATAATTCGGCTTTATAATTCAGATTTACTATTTATCTAATGCGACTTTATGACTTCTATTGCAGCTACTGATCCATCATTTCAAATCATACTCACGCAGAAAATCTTGCCTAAATTGCAGCACGCGTTACAAGATCATTCCGTACAGTACGTTGAGCAACTGCAAGCGTTATGGAGTGGTTATGGCAGTATTATCCGTTGTTACAGTAAAGATAAAGACCAATATTATATTGTGAAATACGTACAAACTTCTATCCCAGCTACCGACCACCCAAGAGGATGGAGCGGAGAAAAGAGCCACCAGCGTAAAGTTAAATCGTACCAAGTAGAAACTGAGTTTTACCGTCAATATGCTCAATGTTGCACACTAGATTGCAAAGTCCCTACATTACACAAAATCGTTGAATTAGATGATGGCTGTTTGTTATTGATGGAAGACTTACACGCCAGTGGTTATGACGTCCGTGCGGATAAAAACGATTGGCACAAACTTAAATTGGCTATTACTTGGTTGGCCAACTTTCATAGTAAGTTTATGTTTAATAACGCCGATGATTTGTGGTCTCAAGGCGGTTATTGGCATTTAGCTACCCGCCAAGATGAATTGGCCGCTATGCCAGAGTCTGAGTTAAAACAACAAGCTTGCAACTTAGATATGCGATTGAAAAATGCAAAATTCCAAACTTTAATTCATGGTGACGCTAAGTTTGAAAACTTATGTTTTCATAATCAAAACAACCAAGTTGCAGCGGTGGACTTTCAATATATTGGTCGTGGTGTAGGGGTTGTTGATTTAGCCTATTTAGCCGGTAGTGCGCTGGAACAAACGAGTCTTGAGAAATATGGCGACCAGATACTTCCGCTATATTTAAAGGCTTTAAAACAGGCCTTAACTCAACCTACTTTAGATTTTGACCAACTCAGTGCAGAATACTCGCGATTATACCCTGTTGCTTGGGCTGACTTTTATCGGTTTTTACTGGGCTGGAATCCGAATAGTTGGAAGATAAACCCTTATATTAAAAAAATGACTACCCTCGCATTATCATAGTCAACTTGTGTTTAAACTGGATTTTGTTGACAGAACACATCCCTCTTTATGATTTTTTTACACTAAAATCCTCATTATTACTGCCACTTAACACCTTACATTTATATTGGTTAACCAATTAAATATTTGGTAATACAATGTTGATAAATTGGTCACAATGTAATATAACTTGCCTTTAGTTTTAAAATACAAGATTGGTTAGCTCAAGTTATAAATTAATCACATTACAACGTGCGACTTGTTATTTTATAAGGCAGTGCACGGGTTAAGTTTTAATTCAACTTACACATGTTTAATGGTTACTGAGTGAAGATACTAACAACGTACTTTTTATTCATAGAATTACTGTATTTATTAGGAGAATACGATGTTTAAACTTCTGCCCTTATTACCTTTAACCATGTTGTTTGCCGGTTGTGCTAGCACGTCAGATGCACCAGAGAGCAAGATTGATTTATCTAACTGGAAAATTACCGTTCCAACTGACATAGACGGCAATGGCAAAGTTGACGAAATTGATACCAAAGAATTAGCCAGTTACCAACACCCTGACTTTTTTTATACCGACGACAATGGTGATTTAGTTTTTGCAACGCCAAACAAAGCATTCACCTCGGCAAACTCATCTAATACTCGTAGTGAATTACGACAAATGATCCGCGGTATGGATACCTCTATCAGCACTAAAGCGTACGCCAACAACTTTGCTATAGCGGCACATCCAGATTCGGCTTATTTTGGTCAAGTTGGTGGAAGATTAGACGCTACTTTAAAAGTGAATCACGTTGCATTAAATGCAAAACACCCTAAAAAACCAGCTTACTCTGTGGTTGTAGGACAAATACATGCAGGTAAAGATAAAGACTTAGTTTCTGACGGTGATGGTTTTGGTTGGGGTAACGAACCAATTAAAATATATTATAAAAAATGGCCTGGGCACAAAACCGGTTCGGTGTTTTGGAACTACGAACGTAATTTAGCAAAAGCAGATCCAAACCGTACCGACATTGCACATCCAGTTTGGGGTTATACATGGGAAAATCCAGCTGATCCTGGTGACGCAGGAATCGCGTTAGGAGAAGAGTTTAGCTATACCATCAATGTTCACCAAAACATTATGTATTTAACTTTTACCCAAGCCAACAAACCAACGGTAGAGTATCAAGTTGATTTATCAAACAATGTAGACCCTTATGGCAAGGTAGACACGCTTGATCACCCAGCTGGTTACACTGGTGATTGGTTATACTTTAAAGCTGGTGCTTACAACCAATGTTCAACTAAAGATGCAAAAGGTGTTTGGTATGCGGCTTGTGCTGGCACAGGTAATTGGGCTGAAGATAAAGCCAACGGCGACTATACTAGCGTAACTTTTTCTAAGATTGATTTAAGCCCAGCAACAAAGCCTAAGAGCTAGAAGCGGTAAGCGGTAAGCGGTAAGCGGTAAGCGGTACAAATTAATCCCTTTATTTTGGTTAATAAAGGGATTTTTTATTAATTGAGTCGTATTAAATAAGGACTAACTAAAATTTAACTTCTTGGTTAAATTAGTAGATCCCATAATCACAGGTACTCTTTGATGTAATGTGTTTGGTTTGATATCTAAAATACGCGCTTGGTTGTTAGATACCGCTAAACCGCCTGCTTTTTCAACTAACATAGCTAACGGGTTGGCTTCGTATAACAGTCTAATCTTGCCATTTTCAATACCTTTACGGCTATCGCTTGGATATACAAATATTCCACCACGACTAATAACTCGGTGAACATCTCCCACCATAGCCGCATTCCAGCGCATAGACGCTTTGTTATATTCATCACTGGCGTATAACACATCATCAAAAAATTTCTGAACGTCATTATTCCAAAAACGATAATTAGCCATGTTCACCGCAAACTCTTTGCTATCTGCTGGAATCGACATTTCATCTTGAGTTAACAGGTAACCACCATGGGTTAAATCTAATGTATAACAACGCGTCGGGCCGCCTGTGGTCATCACCAACATAGTAGATGCGCCATACAATACATAACCGGCACAAACTTGCTCAGAACCCGATTGTAGAAATTGTTCATCACTATCAAAAGGCACATCGTTTCTGGCGTTGTATATGGTAAATATTGTGCCTATTTGGCCATTAATATCTATGTTAGAAGAACCATCAAGTGGATCAAAAGCAACTATATATTTGCCATTTTCATGACCGCCAACCACATTGTCTTCTTCTTCCGATGCTATCGCTCTGACGGTGTCATCATCCAATAACATATCTTTTAGCAATTGATTGGATAATACGTCGAGTTTCTTTTGCACTTCACCTTGGATATTCTCATCAAGCGTTGAACCTAAAACACCTGCTAAGGCACCTTGGCTAACTCTAAATGCAATTTCTTTAGAAGCCGCTAAGATAGTACGAATTAACATGATTAAATCTAAATCAACGCCATCTTGTTTTAAAACAGGTACCAATCTTTTCATCATTTTTCTCTAAAAATAGAATCAACTATAACCACAACACTCACCATCCGTCGGTTGCGACTAATATCGGTTAATGCAGTTCAACTCAGCAAAACATTGCTCTAAACGTATCACCATAGACTCTTCTGCTTTACGCAACCAAACTCTAGGATCGTAATGTTTTTTATTTGGTTTGTCGTCACCATCAGGGTTACCGATTTGACCTTGCAAGTAAGCTTGTTTGTCATTGTAGTAATTAAGAACACCAGACCAACTCGCCCACTGCGTGTCAGTATCTATGTTCATTTTTACAACGCCATAGGTTAATGACTCGGCAATTTTTTCAGGTTCAGAGCCTGAACCACCATGGAAAACAAAGTTTAAGCTGTTATGTGGTAGCCCAAATTTATCTGAAACAAACTTTTGTGAGTTTTTCAAAATCTCAGGCGTTAACACGACATTGCCAGGTTTGTATACACCATGCACATTGCCAAATGACGCCGCGATAATAAATTTATCAGAAATTTTTGATAACTCTTCATAGGCATAGGCAACGTCTTCCGGTTGGGTATATAAATCCGACGCATCCATATGGCTATTATCAACACCATCTTCTTCGCCACCAGTGCAACCTAACTCTATCTCTAAGGTCATGCCCATTTTGCTCATGCGCTCAAGGTACTGAGCACAAATAGCGATATTCTCTTCCAATGGTTGTTCTGAAAGATCAATCATGTGTGAACTAAATAAAGGTTTTCCGGTTTGTTTAAAATGCGCTTCGCTTTCGTCTAACAACCCATCAATCCAAGGCAAAAGCTTTTTAGCGGCATGGTCGGTATGCAATAACACTGGCACACCGTATGAGTCAGCAACGGCATGCACATACTTAGCCGCGGCTACAGCACCTTTAACGGCTGCATCTTGGCCTTGTAGTTTTGCGCCCTTTCCTAAAAAGAAAGAGGCACCACCATTTGATAACTGAATAATAACGGGGGAATTAACTTTAGCTGCCGCTTCTAAAGTGGCATTAATTGAGTTAGTACCAACGGTATTAACCGCTGGTAATGCATATTGGTTGGCTCTGGCGTGATTAAACAAGGTTTGAACGTCATCACCTAAGATAACGCCTGAAGGTAATACATCTGATAATTGAGTCATCTTGGATAACCTATTATTGAATCGCTTTTTTACAAGCATCGGTAATGGCTTGCCAATCTTCTGCTTCTACCCAGTTTTTTGGACAAACCCAAGTACCACCAACGGCAATAACATTGTTTAGAGATAAGTAATCGCCTTTGTTTTGCTCTGACACACCACCGGTTGGGCAAAATTTAATGCCTTGGAATACTGAGCCAACCGCCGATAAAAACGGTGCGCCACCAGACAAAGATGCTGGGAATAATTTCAATTCAGTAAACCCGTGTTCGATAGCCATTAATATATCACCTGTGTTTGAAACACCCGGTAATACAGGTACGCCACACTTGGTTAAATGGCTTAGTAGTTTGTCAGACACTGCTGGAGTAACAATAAAGTCAGAACCTGCATCAATTGCCTGCTGCAATATTGCTTCATTGGTAATCGTACCTGCACCTACTAACAATTCAGGAACTTGTTCTTTTATTGCTTTAAGGGCTGCTAAAGATTGATCTGTACGTAATACCACTTCAACAAGTTTTAACCCAGCGGCGGCCATTGCTTTAGCAATATTGACACCTTGTTCAGGTGTGTCGGCCTGAATGATAGGCAATAATGTTTGTGAACCCATTAAACTAGAAAAAGAAGTCATCTAAATACCTTTACTCTTACAATAATAATTAAAATGTTGAAGGTGGCACAGACAAGTTATGGTCTGTGCCATTAAATTTTGACGCTATTAAACGAAAAATAGCGTTAAGATCGGTTACTGCCTAATTGAATCAAATGCTTCTTTAGGAATGATTGCACCTGGATACTGGATAACCGTGCCCGCTGCTTTTGCCGCTAATTGAACAGCATCTGTTATTGAGCGACCTGTAAGGCGAGAACCCAAATACGCACCGTTGAACGAATCACCAGCTGAGTTGGTATCCACAACGTTTTCAACCGGTAAAATATCAATGAAGGTTTCTTCACCGTCATATATAACCAAAACACCATTTGGTCCATCTTTGATCACCAACTCTTTGATGTTGTATGGCTTACAGAATGTTTTTACATGGTCAAAACTGGTGTGGCCGTAAATTGAATTAAAGTCTTCAATACCCGGTAAAACAATGTCGCTAACTTGCAGTGCTAGGTCATATAATAATTTGGTTTCGTCTACCGATGCCCATAAACGAGCACGATAATTAGGATCAAATACAATTTGAACACCCGCGTCTTTTAATTGCCAAACCATTTGCCAAAATGAGTCTCTATGCTCAGGTTTGATAATCGCTAATGAAATGCCAGAAAAGAAAAACATGTCTGCACATTTTAATTTTGCGATTGCCTCGTCGTTGAACAGCTCCATTGTATAACGCGCAGCGGCGTCACTACGCCAATAGGTAAAACTTCTTTCCCCAACATCATCGGTTTCAACCAAATACATACCAGGGATTTTAGTGTCATGTTTGAAAACAAATTCTGTATCTATTTCTTCTTCAGCAAACACACTGATCATTTTGTCGCTTAAATTATCTTGACCAACAGAAGTCACAATTGAAGAATTAATCGCTGGAAAGCATCGTTTTAAATACACAGCAGCATTGTAAACATCACCGGCAAACGATTGACGCATCAAACTTTCTTCGATTGAGCGTAACTCAATCATACACTCGCCAAAAAAATAAATATTTTTCATTTTCAAAACTTATTAACTTTAAATTAAATGTGTGAAGCAAATACCCAAACGACCTCACAGTGTCATTTGGGTATTGCTGTTTTTTAGCTGCTTACTGTTTTGGCTTTAAAGGTTCAACTCTTGGAATTAAGATCCAAACCGCCGCCATAGCAATGATTGCTAACGATGCACCTATGATAAATGCAGGGTAGTAGTTACCATCTGCAGTTAAAATTGGAACTAAAGACGTTAAGCCAACCGCGCCTAATTTAGCGGCCATGCCAGAGAAGCCCGCTAATGTTGCCACCGACTTTTTACCAAGAAGGTCACTTGGTAGTGTTTGCACGTTACCAATTGCCGTTTGGAAACCAAATAAGATAACGGCCATGATTAATACCGCATTAACGGGAGCGCCTGGATTAGACATCGCTAGTAATGAAGGCAGCATAATTAAACAGCCTAAAGTAATAACAAACTTACGTGTTTTGTTTGTATCCCAACCGGCTTTAATGCGGTTTTGAGCAAGTAAGCCACCAAACCAAGCACCGAACATAGCACCAACATAAGGAACCCAACCGTAGATACCAATCGCTTTTACGTCCATGCCGTAAACTTCGTTTAGATAAATAGGGATCCAAAATACGAATAACCACCAAATTGGGTCTATCGCCGCAGATGCGATGATCACACCCCAGCTTTGTTTACGAGATAATAGTTCAGTCGTTGACGGGTTATATTCATCAATTTCAACACCGGTTTCAGCAGAAATTTCACGTTTTTGACCAGTTAAGATATATGCGCGTTCTTCTTCTGTGATCCATGGATGTTTACCAGGAGGCGCTTTCACTAAAACCATCCAAGGCACTAACCATAAAAGACCCACTAAACCAATGATCACAAACACCATTTTCCAGCTGAAATATATGGTTAAGAATGCAATAAGTGGAATTGCAATAATGCCACCAATGGCAGCACCAGAGTTAAAGATACCTTGTGCTAATGCACGTTCTTTGGTTGGGAACCATTCTGCATTACCTTTAGCTGCACCCGGCCAGTTACCGGCTTCTGCAACACCAAGAATGGCGCGGAAAATACTGAAACTTAATACACCTTGAGCAAAGGCATGTGCCGCGGTCGCTAATGACCAAACACCGATTGAAAGTACAAAACCAATTCTGGTTCCAATCCAGTCGAAGATCTTACCGAAGATGGCTTGACCAAATGCATAAGCAAATACGAATACCACTGAAATGGTAGCGTAAATTTGTTTACGCTCTAACGCAGACTCGTCCGGAAATAAGTCTTCTACGATATCAGGCCATAAAACACTTAATGCTGAACGGTCGATATAATTTATTATGGTAGCAAGCGCAATTAATGCGATTACCCACCAACGTAATCCTTGAATTTTCATGTTATTTTTCCTCTAAGAAGTCTTCACGAGCTGGACTAAAAGTATCAATTAAGATGCCACCGGTAGGACAAGTAGCTCCGTGATCTGCAAAAGGAGGAATGTAACAGCTGTCTCCTGGCTTCATTACCGTGGTCACACCGTCTATATTGAAGTGGAACTCCCCTTCTACTACATAAGTAATTTGAGAGTGTCTGTGGGCATGATTATAACCAATAGCCCCTTCGTCAAAATATATTTTAACCGCCATTAACTCGTCGTTAAAACCCAACATTTGACGACGTAAACCGCCACCTATGTCTTCAATCTCAGCCGTAGCGCCGTCAGTAAAATGTGCACTTTCATTTTGCATCTTCATATTATTAACTCCTATTGATTATTCAGCTCATAAACAGCCAAACGGCCATTTAGTGATAATGTTTTATTGTTATATTTGAATTCAGTTGTCAATTTCTGATCCGTTTCAGCTTGGTTGATAACAACCAAATATGAACGTTCTGCAATATCGATTTTGATAAGTGCCAGTTGATCTTGCTCGGTAAACTCTAGTCCAGAAACACGACTTGCCGCTTCTAAAGTGAACTCTTTACTTGGATTATATAACCCATGCGGTTCTAACAATGAAATGAATTTATGCTGTTTGGTATTTTCAACACGTCTGATAAACCCATGTTCATTACGTAAGTTAAAGTTAGGATCATTGGCACCTAGTTGGGTGAATAAAAATGATTCATTACCTTTAACTAAACTGGTTTGAGTATAAAAACGACCGTTTTCATTTAACCACGTTACTTTAGCTAACCCTTGCTCAGGGGTCGCTTGTGCTTTTAACCACATATGCTGGTAACCGTTTTTAGTACCTACTGGTTTTAAACTATTGGTATTACCCACTAATGGGAAGTTAGTTTCAATAAGCTGACCATGATAATGCAATGGTAAATCTAACTGATGTTTATCATCTGAAGTTACATTAAATAAATCTAACGCAACTGCGTTGTCCAAACCAGGAAGGTTAACAAGTGCTAACGTACGCTCTAATTCAACACCTTCATACGCCGTGCTTATTTTGCCACTTGAAACCGTACCAAAATTGTTGGTTTCAAAGTAGTTAAGTGTCGGGTAGTTAGCATTACCTACTTCCACATTTTCATTAAAGTGCGTTGTCTCGTCGACGACAACGGTATTATGTGCCACGGTTTGTTTAGCATAGGTTTCATTTTCTGGTAAATAACGACCACCAAATTTAGCTTCAACATTCAAGAAACGAGCAGCACCATAATCCGATACGATTTCATTTCCGGCGTCATAAAACTGCCAAGTTAATTTATCAAAATGACCGTGACCTAAACCTTGAGCTGCAGGTTTATACAATACTGTTTGAGTACTATTAAAGTCTGAATCTTCAGTAACACTTCGCATAATAACTAATGCGCCTTGTTTACCGTCATTGCCATCACCAAATGCCACTGACTTAAACTGATAAGGTGTTGCTAAGTTGTTATCTAACGCTTTAGCTACTTTTAATCCATCGCCAGATAAAATGATTTGGTCTTGTTGCTGCGCGATATCTAAATAACCAGTATTGCCTGTTAATCCATAAGCAATGGTTACCCCATGAACTAGCTCAATGGTGTCAATGCCTTTACTTTTAATCGCATCATTTATTGGGAAGAATAAGCCGTTGTAGCTAAGTTGAATAGTTGTATCTATGGCTTTTAATAATAACCCATTGCGCTGTTCAAAAATTTTACGTTCAGGTTGGTTATTTTCTATTGCTTTAGCAAAGGTAACAAAAGGGAATAATGCGTATCTTTGATAATACGGGCCTTCGTTATAATAACCTTGCGGTGAAAATAACTGCTCTATCTGTTTTAAGAAACCGCCCTTACCCGATTTTTGTAAATCATATAATGCTTTTTCTACCCACTCAGGTTCATTCATAACAAAGCCAGCCATACCTACTCCGGCTGTTGCCCAAGTGCCATGATTATGAACTTTATTAAACGTAGATGGTTGCCCTTCAGATAAAAACAGCGCAACCGGTTTTAATAACTCTTGTTCTATTTTTTTGATCTCAGATGCATTTAACGCGTTATAAACTAAGTCATAAGCCTGAATGGTATACACTAACCACACGGCTTCGTTCAGGCTTTGCCAGAAAAACTTACCCGGGTTTTGCGACTTCATTTTTCTAGCAGGATGTAGTGGCAAGTTTGGATATAAATTTGCGTACTGCAACAACATATCGGTAACAAAGTCAGCGTACTTTTCGTCTTGGCTTAATTGATAAATCATGCCCGCGTTGTACATTAACTGATAGTTCTTTTTATGGCGTTCATGAGTATAACCACCACCGCCGTCTTTAGGCACCGGCACTTCCATTGGTTGTTGCATTTGTGCATCAACTTGCGCTTTTAACTTTTTGTAAGTCGTTGCAAAACGGCCTTCAACGTTAATCGCGTCACGCATTAACTGCACGTCTTCAGAGGTAGTTACTAAATTAGGGTGTTTGGCATTTACACCCAATGAACTCATCGCAAACACACTCGCTATTAAAGCAATGGCTGCTACTTTTTTAGTTAAATTCAACATAATTTTATTTAACCTTGTTGTTTATTAGCTTAGCGGTATGTGGGCCTTTTACACGTAACTCAGTCACACTAGGAGCTTGCGTACCGTCAAATACGTTACTGGTAATCGCTGTTTGTGGTTCACCTACAGTATGTTCAATGATGATAGGTGCTGAGTTCACTATGGTATTGCTAGAAATATCTGTTACCTGAACACCATGAGCGTACAAACTTGAGCCATCTTTATTACGTTTTCCAAGTCCAACATTATTAAGTTGGTTATCACTCATAAACAAATGAGGGCCGAAGGTACTTTCGTCCGAGCCACCACGGTATAACTTAACGATGCTACCTTGAACGTCTGTGAACTGGTTATTTTTGATATTTACATACTCAGCGTTATAAATACCTAAATCTTCGTATTCTGTATTTAAACGTAATATGTCACCGGTTACGTTAGTGAACGTATTGTTGATAATAGAAACATCATCAGCAAACGCGACTTTTCCGGTCATAAAGAAACTATAAGAGTGGTTGATGTCTAGGTTGCTTACCGTAGAGTTGATTAAAACAAAACGATAGTTTTCTACCATGCCCCATTTTTTGGTACGCACAACGCTGTTACCCGCATAATCAGGACTTCTTTCACCGGTAATGGTTAAGCCATCTAGTTTTAAACTGCCGCCGTCGTGGATTTCAAATAAGGTAGAGCGTTCATAAGTGATTGTTGCTTTTGATTGTTCTTTGGCTTTTATCGTTAATGTCTTATCCACAATGACGATTTTAGGTATGTTATATTGACCTGACTCTAAGACTAATACATCGCCCGAGTTTGCTTTTTCAATTGCGGCTAATAAGGCATTTGAATTGGCTTTCACTGTATGTGTAGCACCTGAATCAAAGGCAACAACGGCTGGTTTTTTAGCGTACCAAGTTACCCCTGTCGCGTTTTTATCTAATACAGATAAGTCGCGTTTTACCCCAGCCTTAATGGCGTTTGATTTAGGTAAAAGCAGACCATTTATCCCGCGTTTTAACTCAACACCCTCTTTCTTGATCCCGTAGGCTAATTCTTTAAGCACATCGGTATTGGCAATATTATCTGAGAATTTAAGACCACTCATATCATCAAACGTTGTGAACGGTTGTTGATTGTCTTGGTTGATGATTAAGTTATTTTTTAATGTGCTATTTATTGGTACTGCACTTCGTTCTGCATCGCTACCTGCACCTAATTGTACATGCTCAACATTCACTAAAGTGTTATTTTCAATCGTCACGCCATCAACTTGGTGATAACGATTGATTGGTGAATTAGGAACACCGTTCATTACGGTAAAACCACTACCAAAACGGAAACCCGTTAAGCCTTCCATATAGTTATTACGGATGGTGTGGCCTTTATTGATAACACGTATGCCACCGGTATGATCTACGCCATTACCAAAAAATACGTTTTCTTCAATTAAGTTATCGTTACCGTGACGCATAGTTAACGTACCACGAGCTTCAAAAAATACATTTCCACGTACCGTATTTTTGCCTGACTTGATTGAAATAATTTCTACTTCACCGTTGGTTTGATCAAAGTAGTTATTTTCAACCAAAGTATATGAATCTGTTAATGAATGATGACTAGTACCAATTCTTAAGGTTTCTCCACCATTTGAACCAAATATAGGGCGAGGGCCAAAATAGTTATGGTCAATGACGTGATGATTTTGTTGGCTTTGTTCGCTGTTAAGACGAACCGCAACCGTCACCCCTTTGTTTCTTTTACCCACTAAGTGGTTATGGTCAAAACGATTATGTTGACCATATAACGCAACCCAATAATCCGATTCTGTTTTATCTGGATTGCTGTAATTATCAATCACCACTTCTGTAACGCGTGAGTGATAAGCAAAGTTGTCTTTGTTTACACGATATTCAATAACGGCGCTACTTGGCGTAAAACCATTTTTGAATACTAAGCCTGAAACGTGTAAATATTCACCAGCCAATTTTAAATTTGATTGGCCTGAAAGAATAACTTTGCCTTTAGTTTCAGCTGTTAGTGAAATTGGTGCGTTTTTGCTGCCTTGACCTTGCAATACAATCTCAAAGTCATTCCAAACACCGTTCTTAAGAACGACTGTGTCCCCAGCAACCAAGGTTGAAGCCAATTTGTTGTAGGCTTTTTTGTTGTCGACTAAGTACTCTTTGGCACACAAGTCTGTAGCTATAAAAGATACCAGAACTAAACATATATTTATTAAGTGCCCGCTTATGAATCGCATAATTAACTCTTTATATTTGTAAAAAAGAAGCGGTATAAAAATACGACTTCTGTAATTAATAGCCACATCATAAGTGGCAATAGCTCAATAATTGATAAGACTGATATCTTGTATATTAAGAGGGAGCCATAAGTTCTTTGTTTAATTGCATGTTAAAACTAAACCTTCCCTTAAAGCTCCTTTCAAGACTAGCTAATTACTTTTCTAAACCAGAGAAGTAATCAAATATAACTGGAACATCATTTTGGCCAAGACCAGCATCAACTGCTGCTTGTAGACCTTTAGATGTGCCTTCTGCGATCAAAGATTCAGTACCTAAGTCTTTAACCATTTCTAAGAAGTAACCTAAGTCTTTGTTTGCATTAGCGATTGAGAAACCAAGTTTTTCTTCGCCGTCTACTGCATAAAACTTACAGAACTGCATGAATGGAGAGTTAGAAGGACCAGCAGACATAATGTCGAATAATTGCTGCCCATCAACACCTGCTTTTTTAGCAACTGCAAATGCTTGAGACATAGTTGCTACTGTCGTCATGCCCATGAAGTTATTGATCAATTTAGTTGTATGACCGGCACCAAGTGCGCCTAAATGGAATACGTTTTCACCTTGATCGTCTAGAACTGGTTTAACTTTGTTAAACGTGTCGATATCACCAGCTGCCATGATGTTTAATAAACCATCTTTAGCGTGAGCAGGTGTACGACCTAGAGGTGCGTCAATCATGCCAGCGCCTTTAGCCGCTAAATCAGCACCAATTTTACGAGTAGAAGCAGGAATTGAAGTACCGAAGTCAATTAACGTTTTGCCTTCTGAGATACCAGCTAAAATACCGTTATCACCATAAACAACCATTTCAACAACTTTAGACGTTGTTAAAGCAAGCATTACGATGTCACTTTTTTCTGCTAATTCTTTACCAGAAGATACTTCAGTCGCATTTCCGCGCTCTAGTACTTTAGCAACAGCTTCTTTATTCAAATCCATCACGTTAAGCGTATAGCCACGTTTTTGTAAGTTTTCGACCATGTTGCCGCCCATAAGGCCAAGACCGATAAAGCCGATAGTTGGTTTAGACATAATTAACTCCTAAATATATAAATGCTTATTTCGCATATTGTTGGCTCACCGATTAGCAGTGTGCATTCGAGATTTTGCTTTGTTATTTGCCGCTTCTATTTAATAAATGGATAGAAACCGCACGCTTAAAAATATAGTTGAGCAATGTGCTCTATCTTCGTTCCTTGAAGACTTGTCCCCCTTTGCAATCAAATGACGGCAAAGGGTTACATTAAGTTTGTGTATCAATAATCAACACAAACTCAGTGCAGTCAGCCGAAGCTAACCACTAGGAATAACCTAGAATTTTGCTTTTATACCTAGCTCCCATTTAGGACCTGAACGTGAGTAATCAGAAATAGTTGAATCATTACCACGAGTATAAACTTGAGCCGTATTGGTTAAGTTTGACCCTTTTAAGAACAGGCTAACTGATGAATTGATTTTGTATTTAGCCGACATATCGATGTATTCAGCTGGCTGAACATAACGATGAGAACGGTCTGGGAATGGCAATCCATTTGGTTGGAAGTATTTAGAACGGTATTTCCAAAGAAGACGGATAGTTGTTTTGTCGCCTTCCCAGTAGATAGACGCCGAAGCCACATCTTTTGAGAAACCAAATAGGTTGGCATCAGCTACTGCACCAGGGCTTGCAATCTCTTCAGTTACAAAATCAGAATCTGCACGGTTCCAAGCGAATTTAGCGCCTAGTCCATCAAATGGTTCTGGTAAGTCAACAAAGTGAACTTGACCTGCAAGTTCAACCCCTTTAATAGTAGAAGTATCATCTGAAGTTTGTTTAACCACGTGGGCAACATTTGGATATGTCACATCTTGGCCATCTAAGCTCACTGTGATATCACGATATTCAATCGCGGTTTCATAACCACCATTAAACTCTTTGTGATAAAACGCAGCAGAAACTGTCGCGTCTTCACTTGGGTAATACTCTAAAGATAAGTCATAGTTCATAGAGGTATAAGGCGCTAAATGGTTACCATTTGCGTCACCACTACGGATCACTTCAGATAAGTCAGTGTTGGTTTCTGGGTTACAGATCTCGTCATTTTCGTTTTCACATGTCTCATAACTTACGCCTGCCGACATCGCGTTCATTTGGAAACGAGACATGGCACGATAAGCTGCCGTACGAACATAAAATTCGTCGGTTACTTGCCACGTTAAGTTCAAGCTAGGAAGAACTTCAGTGTAATCTGAGTCTAAGGTTAAACGTTCGATTTCACCTGTTGCATTGATCTCAGCTGAATAAACCGATAAGTCTTCATCGTCTTCGTATACTGAAGAAGTAATGTAAACTTTATCACCCCAGCCAACGGAGTTAGTTTCAGTACGAACAACACGAACACCTACATTACCGTAAACCGGTGTATTAAATATTTCAGCGTCGATATTAGCCATCACGTAACCGGCAGTGATTGTTTCTGTTACATCTCTGTCAGAACCATCACGGCCATCTTCTTTTTCACCGATATCGTAGAAGTCAGTACCCGTTGCGCCAGGAAGTTGACCTAAGATTTGACCGATAAAACATTTTGGATCGTATTTAGCGTAACCTGGAACATCACCAGCGGCGCCTGATTCTTCTTCAAAATGATTGTTATTAACATGATCACTTGCACAGCTATCAATGATGCCATTGATTAAAGCTGAATTGGCTTCTGGGTTTTCAACATACCAGTTAGTGCCACCATCATATTTATCTTCATTATCAGTTGCGCCAGCGATTTTTTCACCATTGAAACCAATAGAAACATCGTTTGCACTTGAGCCATTAGACTGATCAATTAAATGTTCTTTAGAGAATCTTACACCGGCTTTAATACTTGAGAAGTACTCACTACCTAGTTGGTATTCCGTATCAAAATTAATCGCATAGATATCGTCATTTCTGTAATCGTGGGCGCGACGATATTCAACATAAGCTTTGCCATCGTGCACAAAGTTATTCAGATCTGAAGCATCAAATACCTCTGATGATACAAAACCAGCATCACCTGGGCCTCTGCGTTCTGAGTCCAACCAAGTTAGTACTGGTACATCACTATTAGTGAAATCTAACGCGTAATTGTAATAACCATTACCATGACTTTTTACGTTTGGCGCTCTTAATTTAGTACGATGACGTACCAAGTATCGAGTCGATTCTGAATAAGACATATCTAATGTCAGCGTTAAGTCGTCCAGAGGTGAATATTCAATTTCAATACCACCACCACGGTAATTATCTACCTGGTTTCTGTCTTCAGCTAATAACTGAGGACGTGTCATACCGGTTGAATATACTAAGTTGTGATCATCGGTAACAACCTGATCTTCAAGGAATTCCCAACGGTTATTTAAACCTAATTCATAACGCTTTTCAGTGTATTCAAGGTCTGAGTGTTGGTAATCAACATTGATGTCTAGGTCTGCATTTGGTTTCCATTGGAAGGTAACAACGGCACCAGTACGCACATCTGTGTCATCAACCGAACGCCAATATGCGTCTTTTGGAACATAATAAAGTGAATCTGGATCGTAATCTTCAAGGTTAGTATCAATACCTAGTTGAGGTTCACGACCTACTCGACCTGCACTTACACCTTGCTGACCCGTACCACATTCACTGCCTGCGATTAAGTCATCACCAGCGGCATTTCTTAGGGCACAAACGCCCATTTGAGAACTACCACCAAAATTTTCTTCTGGGTTAGATGTCTTTTTATGCGTTAAACCTAACGTAAAACCCATTTCTCCAAGACCATCTAATTCCCACTGTTGAACTGTTGAAGCAACAATACTTCCGCCAAACGGAGTAGATTCACCTTCAACATCGCTGTAATAAGAGTTGTAAATCCCTGCAGCTTGTACCGTTGTTTGTGATTTACCGTAATCTACGGCTCTAAGAGAGTTAACATCAATCGTACCTGACGTACCACCTTCAACAAGATCAGCTTGTTGAGATTTATAAATGACAACTTTATCAACTAACTCAGAAGGGAACTTTTTAAAGTTAACTGCGCGACCTTGGCCGGCATTAGTAATGGTTCTGTTATTGTAAGTTGAGTAACCCCAATATGAACCTAAACCACGAATAGAGATTTCGTTTTGGCTACCTTTTAATCTGTGACCTGAAGCCCCAGAAATATTTTCGATAATGTCAGCCAATGACAAACCAGGTAATTCACCAAAATCAGATGCTGCAACCGCATCAACAATTGCCACGCTATTTTTCTTTTCGTTAAGAGAGCGTGTCATTGTCCCGCGAAGGCCCTGCACTTGTATAACTTCTATTTCTTTATCTGCTTTTTCTTTTTTCTTATCGTCGTCTTCTGCTGATATAGCAGGAAACGCTAAGAAACCTAATAAAGTAGAAGCGAGAATTATATTGTCACGTAAGTTTGTGCTCTGACGAAGCACCTCACTGATTTTGTTTAACCTGTTGTTTGTTGCCATTTTGAGTGATCTCATATTTTTTTATTATTCAGCAAGTGTGCATTCAAACAACATATTAGCCCATTGTCAACCACTTTGGTTAACCATAACTTCAACTTTTGACATTACCAAAGGTTAATTTTTGACATACCAATTTGCATATTGTTTATTTCCTGTTATAAAGTTACATCAATAAAATTTAATTATTCACTATCATCTAGCGGTATAAATAAAGAAGAATCACAATGCAGAACCGTCGTTTGTTTTGGGAAATAGTAGAAAAAATTGAGGAGTCAATTGACTCTGGGCAGTATCCTTGTGGCGGAAGATTACCGCCGGAACGTGTATTAGCAGACCTGTTTAATGTAAGTCGACCAACCATACGTGAAGCCATTATTGCCTTGGAAGTTAGAGGCCGTGTTGAAGTAAAAACCAGCTCTGGGGTTTACGTCATTGAGAAAGCACAAGATGTCACGAATCAACTTCCAGTCAGTGCATTTGAACTGACTCAGGCCCGTGCATTAGTAGAAGGGGAAGCCGCAGCGCTTGCTGTTTCTAGTATCACAGAAGAAGAGCTTGATCGGTTGCACCAGGTATTGATTGCAATGGAAAAAGGGATAGATGCAGAAAACGCAGATAGAGAATTTCATCACATTATTTCTGCAGCAACTCGCAATAACGCCATATTATATGCAGTGCAAAATTTTTGGCATTTAAGGGAACATAAACAAAATATTAAAGAAGCCTATTCAAATGTTTGTCACGGTAGTGTCGATAAACGTTTAGATGAACATAGAAATATTTATAACGCGTTAAAAAATAGAAACCCTCAAGCAGCACGTATGGCAATGCATGAACATTTTAATCGTTTAATAAACTCATTATTTGACGCAAGCGAAGCCCAAGCTCTAGAAGAAATAAAAAGAAAGAATAATGAAACCCGTGGGTTATATTCTATAAATCACTTAGTTGAACACAAAACGTAATCAACTAGCCTTAGAATTAACCGCCAAATTGTCAACCAAAGTTTATATTTTGGTTGACCCTTCATTCATCACTAGTGTAAAACGTATCAAAAATAATCACTCAATAGAGCGAACTTACCATTAATCTTTGAGGTTACTCATGTCTAGAGCGTTGTACATACTATTAACATTTTCCATTCTACTTGTGAGTTGCAAAGAGCTGTCATTTCACAATGAACAAAAGTCGACAGGCGACTCTGGTACAAAAACCAATGTCCCCGTAGAGAGTGAAAGTCAAGACACAACTAATACCGAAGACACGAGTAATACTGACAAGGTGACTGAAATTGATATCAGTGACACCACCCCATTATCTTGTAATGGTTCGTATCCAATAACAATAGTATCTGCAGAAAACATTACTACAGGTACCACTGATGCAAATCTAACTCATTTATACGATAGCGATAAAACCAATGACTCTTATTGGCAATCTGAAAACACACCACAAGAAATTGTCATGCAACTAAATAATAAAGCGTTATTAAAAGACTTTGTTATTAGCTGGCAGAAACAAGATGTAAACAACTACTTTGAAATAGCCAGTTCACTAGATAAAGAGAATTGGCAACCGCTTATTACTAATGGCCAAAGTAAGAAAAACTACATTATCGCTGATAAGTTATCGCTAAATACTAATCAACAAACCGCATACTTTCTCAAGTTAACGTTAAATGGCAATAGCTTGAATAATCAAAGTGGAGTGATCGAATTTGAGGCATTTGGCTGTCATCAAGACACGCAACACGATATTGAACTTATTGATTGGTATTTAAGTGTGCAAACGGATGAAGACGGTAATGGTAAATCCGACAGTATTAAAGAAAGTACCCTGAGCGAAGGTTATGAAGATCCAAGATTCTTTTACGTTAGTGAAGATGAAGGTCTGGTATTTTCTAGTACCATTAAAGGTTACAAAACATCAGAAAATACAAGTTATGTACGTAGTGAATTACGTGAAATGTTGCGTAAGGGTAATAGTTCACATAAAACGCAAGGCGTAAATAAAAACAACTGGGTATTTTCCTCTGCACCTCAATTAGATCAGAACAATGCCGGTGGTGTCGATGGTATTTTGAATGTCGATGTTGCGGTCAATCACGTTACGTCGACAGGGGAAGATTATCAGATTGGCCGAGTGATCATAGGTCAAATCCACGCTAACGACGACGAACCCGTACGGCTTTATTACCGTAAGTTACCAAATAATGATAAAGGCAGTATTTATATTGCTCACGAAATATTAGACGGCGACGACAGTTATTATTCATTAATAGGGTCAAGGGACAACAGCGCAAGTAACCCAACTAACGGAATAGAATTAAACGAAAAATTTTCGTATCAAATTAAAGTCGTTGGCAATGAACTAACGGTCACTATCACTAAAGACAACGGTGATGTATTTAGTAAAACGGTGGATATGAGCAAAAGTGGTTATGACAAGGGCGGCCAGTACATGTACTTCAAAGCCGGTGTTTATAACCAAAACAACTCTGGCGATCTGCATGATTATGTTCAAGCGACCTTTTATAAAATTGAAAACCTACATTAATTATTCAGACAAATTGAGGGCATAAAATGAAATTATTACTACCACTAATCTTACTGTTTACCACTTTATCTATTAAAGCAGAATCAAACACCTATGCATTTTTTGATAATGCGTTAACCCTGTCATTACCGAGTGATTTAAACCTAATGACTGAGCAAGAGTTAACAAAGTATTACAGTGGGCAGAAGCTCCCTCCTTCATCTGCTTTTGCTAATAATGACAATTCAGTCACCTTCACGTTGACACAATATCCGATGCAAGCCGATAAAAAATCAATGCGAAAAATTCAAAACGCCTTATCTGGGATGCTGCGTAAAGCACATGAAAATGCCAAATGGAAAAAAGACAAAGTGATTAATGAGTTTGGTACTAAAGTCGCAATTTTTGAATATGAAATAGAGACAATTGGTCAATACCATTATTACTTAACCTACGCATTACCCATTAAAAATCAACTTACCATGTTGACCTTTTTGACCACAGAAAAAAAATATAAAACCAAGTGGTTAACCCAAATACGAGAATCAATGAACACAATATCTATTAAAAAACAATAACTTATAACTGGTTAAATCTTTATTATTCCTTTTGATTATTTAATAAAAACCAAATTGATTATAAATCAGTCTACATTTTGGTTGACAATGTGGTATTCCAATTTAATACTAAGAACCACATGAGTTAGACTTTTTGCAATTACCAATAATCTAAACCTTGTCAAAATAAAAATAATCAACAGGAAGAATTATAATGAGAAAATTGTTTGCTATTTCAGCCATTGCCTTAGCATTAGCGGGCTGTGAAGATTCAGATGACGTAGAAAACACGGTTGGTCAGATAACAATATCTGGCACTGCCGCTTCAGGTGAAACCCTTACTGCAACCGTAACTGATGAAAACGGTGTTGATAGTTCTGCTATTACATATACGTGGATGGCAGATGGTTCAGCTATTTCAGGTGCAACCACATCAACATTAACCATTACTGAAGCTTTAGTAGGTCAAGACATTTCAGTATCTGCGTCTTATACCGATAACGATGATTTTGCAGAAACCGTAAATTCTAGTACTGTTTCTGTCGCAAACTCTGCGGCTACGTTCGCTGGTGATACAACGGCAACAATAACTAAAAACGCAAGCGCAGCTTCAACGGGTACAATTACAGTTACTGACGCAGATGGTGCAGATACCGTTGTCGCTCAATCTGACGTGGAACTCACCTACGGTACTTTCTCAATTTCAGCTGACGGTGCGTGGACTTATGCCTTAGACACAGAAAATACTACTGTAGCAGCCTTATCAGGTGTGGAAGATACGGTAGTAGAAAATATCTCTATCACTTCAGCCGATGGTACTTCAGCGAGTATTGCGATTACCATTACAGGTGTTGCCGCGGATAAAGTAGCAAAAATTAGTGACTCAGATGATGGCGATACTGGTGAGTTGTATTACAAATTTGAATCGGGCACAACCACTGGTAAATTATCTCTTTCAATTCTTTACGGTGAACTTGAAACAGAAACAGCTTATATTTCTTTGTATGACACTGAAGGTTCAACTAAGAGCCTTATTGGTGAATTATCATTAAATGAAGGTGCTTATGGTCTTCGTGTTAATACGTTTGATGAAGGCGCTGTACCAAGTAAAAATACAAGTGCAAGCAGTGTAATTGATGAAGATGCAATCGATGCTCCAAACTTTATAGCTGGTGAATGGATTGACATTGTAATGACTTGGGACACTTCAAGTACTACTGAAGTGGGCACTTATACTGTTATGATCGACGGCACAAGTTATGGTCCGTTTACTTCTCAACACCCAACTCCTGGTGTTGAAGTTGAATCGATGACCGTTAGATTGTCATCAAATGGTTCACTATCTGCAGATGCTGTATATGTAAATGACTTAAATATCTACTCTGATGTTGCTGGAACTGAAGTTCTTTTAGAAGAAGATTTTGAAGACTTTATGGTGGGTGATTCATTAGACGACTCTAATGATGATTCTCCATTTGGTAGCAGAACATTTGAAGCTGAAGTTGTT
Source organism: Psychrosphaera sp. F3M07 (assembly GCF_018860345.1). GTDB lineage: Bacteria > Pseudomonadota > Gammaproteobacteria > Enterobacterales > Alteromonadaceae > Psychrosphaera > Psychrosphaera aquimarina. Next base: position 346,916 of record NZ_JAHKPJ010000025.1, read on the forward strand.
GTATATGGTATGGAAGACAGCTCAGGCGAAGGTGAAGGTTCTGGTGAAGGCAATGGCGGTAACCTAAGTGAAGGTGACGTTGCTCCTGGAACATCGGGTAATAAAGTTGCATTGATCATGGATACATTAGATGACGATGCGGGTGAATTACGTTACAAACTATCTTCAAGTGCTGATGGTGTAAGCAGTATTTCTAAAGGTAAGTTAACAGCGTCATTTTCTAAAACAGCCGCTTCAACTTGTACTATTGATTCAAACGTGAAAGATGCTTATATCGCTATATATGGCGCTTCTACTAGTTCATACAATGCGTTAGTAGACTTACGTATTGATGGTAGCGATTACGACACTGATTATGCTATTCGTAACAAAAATGAAGATGGCAATAAAACGGTTGATTTAACTAGCCCTAGCTTTACGGCTGACACTTGGACTAACGTAGAAATCACTTGGGATGCGACAAATGCAACGGCTGACGTAGGCCCACTAGTTTCATTATCTATTGACGGAACTTCTGTTGGAGACGCATGGAATTCTTATAGTGAATCTGTTGCTGATTTAGCGTCTGGTGCTTCAACATTTGTATTCAAATTAGGTGATACAAGTGCCAACATGGCAGATTGTAAGTTCCAGGTTGATAACGTTAAGATATTCTCTATTGATGATGCCGGTGCAGAAACATCTGTTTATGCAGATAACTTTGAAAGTTATGATGACGGTGTATCTCTAGACACTGATAATGACAACAGTCCTTATCACAGTAACTCAGCAGATGTTGTTGTTGCTACAGAAGAATAATATTTCCCAATGTTATATTAAATAGTCAAATAGCGCTCATTGAGCGCTATTTTTTTATCTTACTTTTTTCCCTCATGACACCTTTACTTATCACCAACTAAAGCAAATAAATGCATGACTAAGGTCACCGCTAAAACAATAAGGTTGATCACGACTTTACGCTAACAATAGATTTAAGTGATAACAAACATACAATATATTTATCAAAATTATGCGTCTCCCCCTGTTATGCTAATAACAATTATTTGAGCTTAAGGAGCTACAATGTCGATTTCGTCTTTTAATCCCCCTCGTCGTACGTTAATGGGACCCGGCCCTTCTGATATTTCACCGCAAGTATTACAAGCTCTATCCAAACCTACGATTGGCCATTTAGACCCTTTATTTGTCAACATGATGGATGAAGTGAAGTCATTACTGCAATACGCATTTCAAACCAAAAATGAGATCACTATGGCGGTTTCGGCACCAGGTTCGGCAGGCATGGAAACCTGCTTTGTTAACTTGGTAGAGCCTGGCGACAAAGTCATTGTATGCATCAATGGTGTGTTTGGCGCTCGAATGAAAGAAAACGTTGAACGAGTTGGTGGGGTCGCTATTACCGTTGATGGAGAGTGGGGACACGCCGTTTCTCCGTCTCAGCTAGAAGACACATTAAAACAGCACACCGATGTTAAGTTTGTTGCCTTTGTTCATGCAGAAACCTCAACAGGTGCGTTATCCGACGCTCAAACCTTATGTGCTATCGCTAAGCAGTACGGCTGTTTAACCATAGTGGATGCGGTGACCTCATTAGGTGGTGTTGAATTAAGAGTGGATGACTGGCAAATAGATGCGATTTATTCTGGCAGCCAAAAATGTCTATCATGCGTGCCGGGTTTATCCCCTGTTAGTTTTAGTCCAGCGGCAGTCGATAAAATAAAATCGAGAACCACTAAAGTACAAAGCTGGTTTTTAGATCAAACCTTGGTAATGGATTACTGGGCTAATAATTCTGGCGGCAAACGTTCTTATCACCATACAGCTCCGGTTAATTCGTTATATGCATTACACGAGTCTTTGTTACACCTTTACCGTGAAGGATTAGAAACTGCATGGGAACGTCACGCAGATCAACACCAAGCATTAGCACAAGGCTTAGCTGATTTAGGTATTGAGTTTATAGTTCCTGAAGCTGAACGTTTACCGCAATTAAATGCAGTGTATATTCCTGAAGGCGTAGACGACACTGCGGTAAGATCATATTTATTAAATGAATTTAATTTAGAGATTGGTGCGGGCCTTGGGGCATTCGCAGGCAAAGCATGGCGTATTGGTTTGATGGGATACAGTGCAAAAAGTGAAAACGTGTTGCTGTGTTTAGCCGCTTTAAAGCAGGCGTTGAATAAATAAGAACTTTAAATACCCTAAAATAGAGATACAAAAAAGGCACAGAAGATACGAATCTTCTGTGCCTTTTTCACTATTGAGCAAGCCCAACGAATTTAATCTACAGTATGAAACTTATCGCCCTGCTGAATTTGTGAAATCAGTTTTAACAGCTCGTCCATTTTCATTGGTTTGGTAAGATGCGCATTCATACCTGCGTTTAGCGACTCGTTAATGTCTGAGGCAAACGCATTTGCGGTTAACGCTACGATAGGTAAATTGCCTTTATAACTTTCTCTAATGATGCGGGTGGCTTCTAATCCGTTCATCTCTGGCATGTTAACGTCCATTAACACTAAGTCGAACTGACAATCGTTTAGTTGACTCCCCTCTTGTTGAGAGCACACCTTTTCAACCGCTTCGTTGCCATTAACAACCCATTCCACTTTATGTCCAATACGCTCCAACATGTTAATGGCGATTTGTGCATTTATTGAATTATCTTCGGCTAATAATATATTCAATACTCTAGTATCAAACTGTTTGTTATTTGTATTTTCGCAAAGTAATGAACTCAGTTTTTTATTAAATATCTCAGGTTTAACTGGTTTCTCTAAAATTGGCACATGCCCAAGCTCTTGTCTGTCTGCTAAAGAAATAGCCTCAGGTGCTGCGGTAACAACCATATATTTGCAGTTGGCATCATGGGCTTTGTGTAGCTCAATTAAGGTTATACCGTCAACATCCGGCATTTGATAATCCACCACTAATACCGCAATAGAGCCTATATTAGCTTGTTCTTTTTGAAATGCAGCCGCTGAGTCAAATGTTAGACAACGTAATCCCATTTTTATAATCAGTGATTTTAAGTAAATCCGGCTATTTTCTAAGTCGTCAACTACGACAATTAAACTGTCTTTATTTAACGAATTCGTTAAAGGGGTTAAGGCTTCTAATTTTTTATCAGACTTATCTAACATGACAAAAAATTGAAACGTTGAACCTTTGTTAACTTCACTTTCTACTTGGATTTCACCTTGCATCATTTCAACTAAATCACGAGTAATGTTTAGCCCAAGTCCTGTTCCACCAAACTTTCTAGTCGTTGAGCCATCAGCTTGAGTGAATTTATCGAAAATACTCGCCAACTGAGTTGAGTCTATTCCAATACCTGAATCGTTAATCGACATTTGTAATTTAACTTTTGCATTATCGAGCTCTTCTAATTGGATATTAATGTCAATTTTGCCTTGCTCGGTAAATTTAAGCGCATTAGATAATAGATTATTGATAACTTGGGTTAATCGAGTTGAATCGCCTTTTAAATACGCAGGAAACTCTTTCGGATTAGTAATGTTGAGTTCGATAGATTTACGCTGACAAAGCACAATAAAAGGGGCAAAACATTGATCTAATAATTGATTAAGTGAAAAGTCCGTTTGTTCCAAATACATTTTCTTAGCTTCAATTTTAGCAAGATCGAGTACTTCATTGATTAGTTTTAATAGATGTTTTGAAGACGCAACGGCTTGTACCAAAAAGCTTTCACGTTTAACAGGATCACTCTCACTTCTCGCAAGTTCCTGCATTCCCATAATGCCATTTAAAGGCGTTCTCAGTTCATGACTCATATTGGCTAAAAACTCAGACTTAGCGACGTTAGCTTGCTCAGCAGCGTCTTTAGCTTCCTCTAAATCTTCAACATTACGCATGATTTGGCGCTCAAGAGGCTTGAATATAAAAAACAGTTCTAGCAGTAAAATTAGCAATGTACTAAGGAAAATAGCCGTTTCTATATTCGACATACTATCAACCTTCAATTGGGCACTAAGCTCTAATGCCACTACAACCTGGTTCAAATCCTTTAATAACGAATCCGTTTCATCATCGTTATAATTCCAAGCTAACGTTTGAACCGATTGACTCTCGGCTTGAATAATTAACTTTTTTGCAGCATCCACATAATTAATAATTCTGGATTTAAGCAAACTAGGCTCTGCGTATAAAATATGACTAACCTCTGCAGGTAAAAGGCCATTTGAACTCTGTTCTTTTAATAACCCCTCCAAGACTTCTTGGTTAGTTTCAAATTTATTTACTGCAACTTTTAACTTATTTAGTTGGGAAGGTGATGACGGATTTGGAGCATTTAAGTGGTCAGTACGAATTATTTGATTAGCGTGCAAACTTATTTTCTGCGATAGCATTCTCTGCATACCCGCAATATTAATAATTGCAGCATCGTCACGTTGGCTTTTTAATACTGATGATATGATAAAAAAAGACGTGGAGATCAAGATAGCAATGAATGAAAGTGCCAGACTATAACGAAGCTTTATTTGCTTCCTTAGCTTATTATTCATCACCAAACTCATATATACCGGGCACCTTAATTGATATGTACTGCATTACTTAATTATATCACTAGTTAAAAGTTAGTACGTTTTGAGCGATGCGTACATATACAATTAGAAAATTATTAGATGAGACAAGTTACCTAAATTAACATTTGGCTGTGATTAAACAAACAAGTAAAAACATTTTGTATCCTTGTAAGACCGTCTTTCTGACAAAAAAACGGTAAGCAATTTTACAATGGCTTACCGTTTTAGTTATCTCTTCGCTGTTAGTTAACAGTATATTTGGTTTCTATTTTACGTACTTCAGCGTCATGCGGTCGCTTTCACCAATCGCTAAATACTTAGCTTTATCTTCATCACCTAAACGCAGGCTTGGTGGTAATGTCCAAACGCCTTTTGGATGTTGAGCTGTGTCTTTTGCATTGGCATTAATTTCACTTGTCGCTACCAATTTAAAACCTGATTTTTCTGCGGCTGCAATCACATAAGACTGTTTCATGTAACCTGAACGTTTGTTCTCTACTTGATCTAAGTTTTCTGGCATACGATGTTCAACCACACCTAACACGCCACCTTTTTTAAGGGCTTTATAAAAACCGGTAAATGCAGTTTCAACACCTTCATCACCACTACCTATGTACCAGTTATGAACGTTACGGAACGTCAGTACCATATCAACACTGTTTTCAGTGTGCAAAGTCTAATAATTTAGTTGCGTGGAATTGAGAGATTTCAGCTCCTAGAAATAAAGGATCGGTTGCTACTTTTTCTTTAAAACTGTTGAAGCTACGTTCATAAAATGCTGAATCACCTTCAAAGGTAGGGGAGTGAGCTGCAATGTATTTGCCTTTTTCTTTTACCACAGGGTTAATAACTATTGTGTACCAACCGTCGCCAGGCCAAATCTCAACCACTGACGTTTCTGGTGTTAAACCAAAAAAACTCTAGTGTTTGTTTTGGATGACGTTAGAAGCTGTTTTTGAATGAGTTTAATTTAGAGATTGGTGCGGGCCTTGGGGCATTCACAGGCAAAGCATGGCGTATAGGATTAATGGGATACAGTGCAAAAAGTGAAAATGTACTGTTATGTGTTGCTGCATTAAAACAAGCGTTAAATAATAGCTAAATAACTCTTTCGCGCATTGCTGGTTTATGATTAATTTTCCTCCATAAAAAAACACCAAGCTATAAATAGCTTGGTGTTCACCAGAAATACAAATCACATAATATTTCTGCTTGGCTTAGAACTTATATTTAGCGTTAACAGCATAAACTCGTCCACCAAACTTAGTAGAGCGCGGCATCCACTCATTGTTTTGATACTCTTCGTATAAGGTATCCGTTAAGTTATATGCTTTAAAACTGACACTCATTTTTTCATTCACATTATAGTAAGCTGAAAGGTCTAATCGGCCAGCCGCTTTTACACTTCTGTCACCGCTACCATTAGCTGTACCTGTGGTTCTTAAGTCATAAGCTGTACGATAGTTATAAGCTATACGAATACCAAAATCATCTTCTTCGTAATACGCAATAGCGTTATATGTCTCATCTGAAATACCAGGAACACGCGCATCGTCGTCTTCATCTTGACTTGTATTTGAATAGTTCAATACACCACCTAAGCCATTAAATGGATAAGGTAGGAAATCTAAGTTTTGTTGAATCGACAATTCATAACCGCTTACAGAAATAGTATCTTCAATGTTCACAAGCCCCGCCATTCGAACTTCATCACCCGCTTCTAATAAGGTACTATCTGATAGATTATCATTACCATCTGTAATACAAGTTCCGTCTGCTAATTGACTTAAGTTACCTAAATTAACACCCGTACCAACCAAAGCATCGCTATTACATAAACCTTCGCTATCAAATAAGTTTGAAATTTCCTTATTAAATACCGCTAATGTAATCGCACTACCTTCACGGTTATACCATTCAAAAGAGAAATCCAAAGAATCCGCTTCAAATGGTTTAATACCAACACCCGGCAGACCAACTTCAGCCAAACCTGGAATATATTTGAATTTAGCAGAAGGATTAGCCGCTCTTAAGTCTGGACGAACTATTGATTCGTTATAAGCCATACGTACCATAAACTCTTCATCTTGATCTAAATTCATCGCTAAGTTAATGCTAGGTAAAAAGTGGCTGTAATCTTCTGGATAGACGCCATCGTCTAAATTATTAATATCACCTTGCCCCGCTAATGGCGCACGAGATTCAGTTGAAGAGTCAATGTAACGTCCACCCACATTACCAGTAAGGTAAGAATCACCCAACTCAACTTCTAGATTAGCCATTAAATACAGCGCATGAGTTTCCAGTGAAGAAGAATATATATAACCATCCGCTTGACGACCACCACGTTGGATGTACCCCATAGGCGTCAATACAGCCTTTTCTCCGTCACTAGAATCGCCCACATTATTAATATCGATGGTGTCTTTTAGACCTTGATTCATTGATGCAAAGTCAAATGAACGCCAACCTTCTGCTGCGGTTACAAAACCAGGGGCTAGGCCTCCAAAAAAAGCTTCTTCATTTACATAAGATGGGTCTGTAATAGAAGCTTTAGTAAGAACGCCTGTAGGGTCTACACCGACCGAAGAGCCTTTCGCGTAAGTAGAGTCTTGTGACGACTCTGCAAAACGATAACCAAATTTAACACTTTGAATAAACGGGTTATCTAACATATGTTCAGCATTAAACTCTACTGAATTTGCTTCGTGTTCTACCTGTTCATAGTTACCCGTAATGATCATATAAACATTAGATACGCCGTCTACTTTTGAGCCAACTAATGCCGTATTAGCAACTTTATCTTTTACGCTCCATATCGCATTATCCCAATCCATCGAACCTTCAGCGCCTTCCATATCAAAATAGAAATCGCCTATATCACCCTCACCTGTATATACCGTCCCGGTAATACCTGAGTTATCTACACGTGAAGATAACAATACTTCAGCGCGTTGGTTAACTGCATCAGAAAGAGTTACTGCAGCATCTACGATCCAGTCATCAGAACGCCATTCTGCGTCAAACAAATATGCATTAGAATCTTGTTGTTGAGCATCTTGACGATTATCAAAATAATAACGAGGGTTATTAAAATCAACCGCTGAAAGTGTATAGATTGGCTCTCCGTTTGTACCCACTGATCCAGTATCTCGTGGTGCAGAATCAGCACGTGGTGTAATGCCTACGGTGCTTTGATCTAAACGCATTTCCAACTGTTCTAAACGGCTACCGTCTAGATCGCGGCTAGTTAAAATTACATTGGCACCAAGTTTTAATTGCTCAGTCGCTTGAAATTCAATACCCCCTGCAAAAGAAAGACGGTCACCTGTATTAACTTCACTTTGTTGGCGATACTCGCCTGGCATTTGCACTATGGCATTTGACGGTAAACCTTGAGCCGCTTTCCACTCACTAAAGGTGCCAGCCCCATTACCTTGGTCATATTGTTTGTTTGAAATAGTGTCATACGCATTAATTCTTATGGCGTCTTGACGGAAGGTCTGTTCTGAAAATGCAAGGGTACCATTTACCGCTAATACATCTTTAATCAAGTGCGTTGAACCAGACAATACAAACTCTGGATCCATAGAGTCGGCTAACTCTTCATGTCTGAAACCCACTTGCGCGGTTAATGAATCTTTGCGGCTTAATGCACCACGTATTCCTTGGTCTACGATACCTGAAATCCCGCCTTCTGGCATTTCAGCTGATAAAGATTTTACGACTTTAATGCCAGAAAATACTGCTGGATTAAAGGCTCCAAAAGGATTACCAGCTCCATATGCAGATGCTGATGAATTTCTAGTTGGAGTAGCAATTGCCTGGCCATTCGCAGTTGTTAATACAAAACCAGACGGCAGTCCGCGTAAGTTAATGCTTGATTCTCTGCGCTCGCCCTCACGGTTAAGCTGAACACCAGCAACCGCTTGTAATGCTTCACCCATATCTAATGCCGGTAGGCTACCAATATCATCTGATGAAATTCCATCGACTATGGTAGGTGATGACTTTTTAGCGTTTAATGCTGATTCAAGGTTACCTTTGATACCTTTGATTTCTATTACTTCAACATCATCGACACTAGGTGCTTTTTCTTTTTCAGCTTCAACTGCTGCATACGCACCAAAACATTGAATTGAAATTAGAGTGCTGAGTAGTGTTCTTTTAAAGCCCACTTTACTGAAATGTTGTTTGCTCATGAATTTCCCCGTTTATTATTATATTTTTTTTGTAACTTTGATTAATCTATCACCACAAAATAAAAAGGTAAAGTAATCTGGAGGTAAAGTGGCCTTACCAAAGATGATTAATTCATAAGGCACTATTTTATAAGGGAATTTAATTTTACTTTTTTTGAAGTTTTTAAATATCAATCAAAAAACGAACAATATGAAAGATTGAAATCTAGAAAAACTAAGAGGATTTTGTATATTCCAACGTGGAAATAACATGATATGAACAAGCGATGATAAAGTTAAAACAGCCCTATCATCCTTGTTAATTTGGAGAATGTAAACGAGTGTTTAAAAATAGTAGGGTTATTTTATCGCACTCAAACAGGAGTTTGTTATCGCTTGCCAATTTTCTATATTTATCCATTCTGGTTGGCAAACCCAAGTACCACCGACTGCAAACACATTAGGTAATGATAAATAGTCTTGTTTATTGGCTTGTGTAATTCCGCCGGTTGGACAAAAGATCACATCCTGAAATATGGATGAAACGGCTTTTAAAAATGGCGCACCTCCAGACAAAGAAGCTGGAAATAGTTTCATTTCAGTAAAGCCAAACTCCCTTGCTAACAAAATATCAGCAGTATTTGATACCCCAGGTAATACAGGCACGCCACAGTCCACTAAATAGCCTAATAACTTAGTGGAGATGGCTGGAGTAACAATAAAGTCAGCCCCCGCTTCTATCGCTTGTTTTAATATATCTTCGTCGGTTACTGTGCCAGCACCGACTATAAGTTCTGGCAAAGCTCGTTTAATTGCCGTTAATGCCTGTAATGACTCAGGTGTACGCAACACCACCTCAACGACAGTTAATCCGGCTGCAAACATAGCTTTTGCTATGTTTACACCTTGCTCAACATTGTTTGCTTGGATAATAGGTAATAACGGCTGTTGTGCCATTAAACTTGATATAGATTTCATATGAATGCCTTGACTCTAATTCGAGTTATTTTTACCCAATAACTCGTTAATATAATTTAAATAGCCTTAACCTTGATTAAGGCTTTAAAGCTTAATCTGCAAATTGACGGATAATGGTGTTGATAGTTTCTTTAGCATCACCAAATATCATGCGACTGTTGTCCTTGAAGAACAGTGGATTGTCGACACCGGCAAAACCCGTTGCCATGCCGCGTTTTAATACAAATACGTTTTTAGCCAAATCTGCATTTATGACTGGCATACCGTAAATAGGACTACCTTTCATTTCGCGAGCGGCAGGATTTACAACGTCATTTGCCCCAATAACAATGGCCACATCAAAACTGTCTATTCGAGCGTTGATCTCATCCATTTCAAATAATTGTTCATATGAAACATCCGCTTCTGCTAATAATACATTCATGTGCCCAGGCATACGCCCAGCAACAGGATGGATAGCATAAGCGACTTCCGCACCATTGCTTTCAAGCAGAGTTTGTAATTCTTTTAACGCATGTTGTGCTTGTGCTACAGCCATGCCATAACCAGGAATAACCACAACAGATTGAGCTGCTTCAAGAACAAAAAAAGCATCTTCTGCAGTTAATGGCTTTATCTCACCTTCGATTTTCATTTCATTTTTTACTACAGCTTGGAAACCAGAAGTTAAGACATTAACCAAAGAACGGTTCATCGCTTTACACATAATGTTGGTTAAGATGATGCCACTGGCACCAACCAATGCACCTGCCACTATTAACAAATTATTTTCCAATGCAAAACCTGCAGCACAGGCCGCTAAACCGGAATAACTATTTAGCAGTGAAATGACTACCGGCATGTCTGCACCACCAATTGGCAATACCACCATGACGCCAAGCACTAATGCCAAGCCAATCACTAAATAATGCCAAGTTAATAATGTTGGTTCAGTTATAAATAAATACGCAGATAAACACACCAAAACGAGTAACAATACATTGGCAAACGCTTGTCCTTTAAAGACTAATGGTCTGCCGGCTATTTTTTCGCTTAATTTAGCCCACGCCACCACACTGCCTGAAAACGTTACACCACCAATTAATAACGCCAAAAAGGTAACAAACAACACAAATATGGAAAGATCTGAATTGCCTAATACCGTTGACCAGCCCACAGCAACACTGGCTAAACCGCCAATCCCGTTAAATAGTGATACAAGTTCAGGCATTGACGTCATTTCTATGCGTTTAGCAGCAAAACCACCAACCACAGAACCCGTAATAATGCTGATGACAATCCACTCAAATGAAACTATGTTTTTATCTAATAAAGTAACAATAATGGCAACAAACATAGCGATTGATGAAACTAAGTTGCCCTTTCTGGCAGTACTTGGGTGACTTAGTAATTTAAGACCCAGTATAAATAATGTTGCTGATATCACATAAACAGCATTGATCAATAAGGTAAAATCAAACATGACAACTCCTATCGTTTCTTAAACATGGCTAACATACGATCTGTAACCATATAACCACCCACAACATTCACGGTGGCAAAAAAAGCAGCCGCAGCCCCCAACCAAGTCGCCCACTGTCCCGATTCACCACCGGCCATACTTAATGCGCCGATTAAGGTAATACCAGAAATAGCATTAGCCCCTGACATTAAAGGTGTATGCAAGGTAGCGGGTACTTTGCGGATCAATTCAAATCCAACAAACACCGACAGCATTAAAATGAATAATAAGTAGATAGCAATCATTACGCGGTTTCCTTATTTAAATGTTGTTTAATAACGTCATTAACCACATCGCCTTGATATGTGATCACTGCGTTTTGTAAAATTTCATCGGTTAAATCAAGGTTGAATTCAGCCTGCTCTTTGTCCCAACATTCGCTGATTAAATTAAATAAGTTGTTGCCATACATTTGAGATGCATCTTTGGCGACTTCATTTGACCAGTTACCTGTACCAACAACTTTCACGTTATGTATACTCACTGTTTGGCCTGCAACTGAACCTTCAACATTGCCACCACTTTCCGCTGCCATATCAACAATTACGCTGCCGGGTTTCATCAGCTTAATGGTGTCTTTGTTAATTAATTGCGGTGGTTTACGTCCAAATAATTGAGCTGTTGTGATCACTATGTCTGAATCAGCAATACACTTTGCTTGCTCTCTTTGCTGTATTTGCATTTGTTCTGCGGTTAATACTTGGGCATATCCTTGACCAGTTTGGCCTGTCTCACCCAAATCAATCTCTAAAAACTTTGCCCCTAACGACTGAACTTGTTCTGCAACCACAGTACGAGTATCAAATGCAGTCACTGCAGCGCCCAAACGTTTAGCCGTTGCTATGGCTTGCAATCCTGCAACACCAGCGCCTATGACAAATACTTTGGCAGGTTTGATGGTGCCTGCAGGTGTCATCATCATTGGTAGAACCGACGCTAACGCATTAACCCCTTTGGCTACCATGACATACCCAGCCAAGCTAGCTTGGGAGCTAAGTGCATCCATTTTTTGACAACGACTAATACGCGGGATCATTTCCATACTGATGCTAGTGAGTTTGTGTTCACATAATGTTTTTACGTAATCAGCCCCATTAAACGGGTCTAAGAAACTAACCAAAATGGCTTTATTATTTTGGCAATTACTTAGCTCTTGCTGCGGTAATTTATGGATAGATAAAATTATGTCAGCTTGTTTGAGTAAGGTTTCACGTGACTCAGCTACCTTTGCACCAGCGTCTACATAATCTTGGTCTGTGATAAATATATTATCTCCTAAACCACTCTCGATTAAGACTTGAGCGCCCATTAAGGTATACGCTTTTACATTGGCCGGTAACAACGCTGTACGGTTTTCACCGACGTGCTGCTCTTTTGGAAAGGCTATTATTTTCATATTCTCTCTCAAATTTTGGTCGCAAAAAACCTCCTAGCATTTTGGCTAAAATGCTAGTTAGGTTTATTTGAACAGGTTTATACCAATTGAATTAATTGATATTTAATAGGTGTTGTCTGCCGTTAACACATAGCTAACAAAACCATTTGGCTTTATTAGCTTGAGGATTAACGTAAGTCCGTAACCTTTAAATGATCCATGTCGTCAAACTCTTGGTTCTCTCCGCCCATAGCCCATATAAAGCTATAGTTTGAAGTACCAACACCACTGTGAATTGACCAACTTGGTGAAGCAATGGCGGTTTCTGAATCAATTGGAAGTGTACGTACCTCAGATGGTTCACCCATTAGATGAAATACTTTTTCATCTTGTGGTAAGTCAAAGTACATATATATTTCTGTACGTCTAAAGTGAGTATGAGGTGGTTTGGTATTCCAAACACTGCCCGTTTTCAATTCAGTAATACCCATCACTAACTGGCAACTATCCACAATTCCTGGGCGAATTGACTGGAAAATCACACGTTCATTTGATGTTTCTTGTGAGCCAAGTGCGATGTATTTCGCTGCACTTTTTGGTACATGCACTGTTTTAGTAACACGATGCGCTGGATAAGAAACTAAATAAAACTTAGCAGGATTGTTTGCATCATTTGATGAAAACTCAATTTTTTGGCTTTCTTTAGCTATATATAAACTATCACGATTAGCCATAGCGTAATCGGTGCCATCAACATTAATACTGCCTTCACCACCAATGTTTATTACACCGGCTTCACGGCGTTGACAAAAATAATCAGCAGCCAACTCTTTATGAGTTGGTAATAAAATAGGTTTATCTTGTGGCACTATGCCACCCACTAAACCACGGTCAACATCGGTATAAACCAATACAATTTCACCCGCTTGGAACAGAGGTTCGGTTACAAAGGCTTCACGTAATTCATCATTACGCATGTTTTTGTAGCTTCTAATATCGGCTGAGAACATAAATTTCATGATGTTTCCTTAAATTAATTCAGTATATAAATTTGTTATTTCTGCGAGACATGAATTGGGTTATTTAATAACGCCAATGTTTTATCTAAGTCTTCGATATATTGTTGTTTGGTGTTTGCACCTTTTGGCGCAGCTTGCCAATTGGCTGAGAAGTAATAATACAGTGGCGCATTTGTTGGTTTAAATACAACTAACTCGTTGTATTTATCTTGTGTCAGTTTTTCTAGTTGGCTGGTCTTAAAGAAAATAGCCATGCCTAAATTATCTTTGTTTAAGCTTTGTTTGCCCCAAGTAGCTAATACTGACCAAGTGCTTTCATTGTTTACTTTTTTAATCACATCAACGTCATGTTTTACAATGCCAGTAGCAAACTGAGGTATTGGTGCTAACGTTTGAGCTTTAACTCGAGTTAGCGACGTATTGGCGTTAATGCTTAAGGTTAAATCTAAATCACCGTTATTATCAGCCACCTGCCAATTTTGATACGTTAACCTAACGTCAGAAGTTAAGTTTCCACTATTGATTGTGGTGGATAACTGGTCAAACTTATTAGCACCAAATACAGTGTTATTTTGCCAAGCGGCAATACCACCTAATCCTAAAGAAGGGCCTACTTTTAAGACATCTAAACCCCAATCATCTAATACATGATAATCATCGCCATCAATACCAACGTTCTCTAGTACCAAACCATTTTTTTGTTTGGCAAAAATATCGATAGAACCGCGGTGATCAAAATAATAGCGATAGGCCATAGATTCAGATTCCCAACCTAGCCCTTCATATTTAAACAAACGATTGCCCACCGTATGATCATCTGGTAACTGGTATGATTCTACCGGTACATATTGACCACCAGCTAATTTGTCTTGTTGCCACTGCCCTCCGACTCTTACCTGAAGTTCTGCATAGGTATAAGGAACTTGATGCTGGCTAGATAAAGTAGCTTGCGTATTTACATAAACGTTCAATTTTGAGCTTTGTTTAGCGGTTAAAGCTTGTTTGACTAACAAACCTAGTGATTCATTGGCTATTGAACAAGGAGCCACCTGGCTAGGTACTTGTTTACCCTCAATAGTAACTAGATAGGCATGTTTTTTTGTGATTAAAAAGTTTGCTTGGCTTTGCTCAATGCAAATCAAATCATCACGATCTTGGTTTAACGTATTTGTCACGTTAAACGAATAATACGGCCAATCGACATTAACCGCATCACTGTGTGAGACCGCTGAAAAAAGAACGAAGGCACTACTAATACACAATATTTTTTTTCTAACTCTTTTAAACATGAGATTGCTCGTACTGTTACATAAGTTGATCAATAATATACATCATGCAAATTGGTAATGCCACTTTACCAGTGTAATTTTTCACAAAAAAATGGCCAAACTTAGTTGGCCATTTTTTGCATAACGCAATTAATTATTTTACGTCTATATAGACACCTTTCACATTTTGATTCCTATATTCAATAGTGGTTGGTTTGGCACCGGAAACAAACTCAATAGCGGCATAACCACTAGCCATTTCTATAATACTACTGCCGGTAGGAGTGCCTTGATTCTCTATTAACTTCCCATGACTGGTCATATTAAAAAAGTAACTGCGTTTGTTGTAATCTAATACTCGATTACCATTTTCATCGATGGCTTGCGCTTCAATTAGTTGGTTACCGTTTGCCAGTTTTTTAACGGATAAAGCAATTTTATCAACCTTGCCATGTTCACCAATTAAATAATTAACTGATATTTGATGTTTAGCATCTTCAACATTAGGAGTTCGACCAACAACAGAAAGGGTATTATCACCTTGCACAAATGGCACTTTCCACACTAAACCACCAGCAGGGAACGTAGTTGCATTACGTTGCTTCTCCCCCAAACTATTGCCATTTAAAAACAACTCTGCCGATTCAGTATTACAATAAACACTTACATCTCTGCCTTCTTTTGGCCCATTCCTGTGTGTCCAAGTCTCTGACTCTATATAACAAAAGGGGGTTTTGGACCAATGACTGGCAAACACATAATACGCATCTTTTGGTTTACCATTCCTGTCCACTAGCCCTTTTTGATTCATATACGGAATAGGATTTTCTGGACGTAATGGCGTGCCAAAGTCTTTAAATGCCCATTGTGCGTTTCCGGCAAAATTGGCAGTCGTTTCAGCAACTATGGTATGCCAATCAAATAAATCTACTGCGTAGTTTTCATTCCAGTCACTGTCTTTCGCCACACTTTGTACGACAGCTTGATTCATTGCTTCCGCAACAGACACTTGCGCACCTTGCATACCTTCTTTAGTAATCGGTGTTTCAGTATGTCGGCCCACATGACTAGATGCGCCGTATTCCATATGTAAGAATGTTGGATATTTTTCCATGGAAGATTCAATAGCTTTTGCATATTGACCATATGCACCGCCATACCAACCGGCCCATATTGATGGAGAGAATGCATCTACGACTTCAGCACCCGGGTAGTATTTTCTGATAGTGGTAATACGGCTAGGATCTGCTTGTTTTGCTATCTTATTTAATTTAACTAAATACGGCGTGATCTTTTCAGCGTCACCACCACCTGGAAAGTCTTCTTCCCAGTACATTTCATTACCTAAAGACCAAAATGCGATGCTTGGATGATTACGGTTTTGTTTGATTTGACGCTCTAACAACGACTGAGTATTGGCTTGCCATTCTTCGCCACCCATACCACCACGACACCAAGGCAGTTCATCCCAAATAACGAGCCCTAATTCATTAGCCGCTTTGTATACTTCTGGATCTTGAGGATAATGACCTAGGCGAACAAAGTTAGCACCCATGTCTTTAATTTGTTGCATATCTTGGCGATGTAATTCGTTTGGCATAGCAGCACCAATACCGGCATGTTCTTCATGGCGATGGGTACCACGAATTAACATTTTTTTTCCGTTTACAAAAAAGCCTTTATTGGCACGCATTTCAAACCAACGGAAACCAACTGGTGTATTAATGGTTTGCATAACTTGGTTATTATTGTTTAATAAAGAGACTATCAATTGATACAAGTTAGGGGCATCAGGCGACCATAATAGCGGTTGTTTTACATCCGTTAACGCAAGCTCAACAGTTTGGGAGCCTTCCTGAAGCTTTATCGTTTGATGCTGTGAACTAACTTTATTACCAGCAGGGTCGAATAATTTATAAACTAATGTAGCGCTTTGGGCTGATAATGCATTCAACTCAGTTTTAACACTAGTTTTCGCTATGTCATCATTAACCGTTGGCGTATCCACTTGGATATAATCAATGTAGTTAAGCGGTAAAGTTTTTAACCAAACATCACGAGTGATACCACCATGAATAAAGAAGTCTGATTTTTGAGAAGGGATTAAGTTAGGGTTATATTCGTTACTGGCACGAACATAAATCTCATTGTTTCCACTTTTATTTAATAGCTCTGTTACTTCAACTTCAAAACCTAAATAACCACCAATATGAGTAATAGCTTTTTGGCCATTAACAAATACTTCGGCTTGCATATTAACGCCTTCAAAATAGAGTTTATATCTATTGTTAGGTGACATATCTTTGATTATCAGCTGTTTTTTATACCAACTTGCGTCACGGCGATAACCTGGAGTTGAATCTACGGTATCCGTTGCATTCCACGTATGTGGCAATGACGTTTTTACCCAAGCTGTCGCTTTTTTAGCACTGGTTAAATCTTCAACATTACTCTCTAAATAAGACCAATCTTGGTTAATCAGTTGTGAACTGTCACTTTCTTGTGCCAACAGTGTATTATTAAACAAAGAGCCAATTAAGAAAGTAAGAACACACAGCTTTTTTACTATTTTATTGTCAGAATTAAAAAACATACCTGAACCTATCTTATAAATAATTAATTGTTACCAACCTTGGTAGTTGGCAACATTTAGAAAACCCTTAACGAGCCATCCATCCACCATCAACTAATAACACATGGCCATTTACATACTGCGACGCATTACTAGATAAAAATACCACGGCTCCAGCCAAATCTTCAGGCTGCCCCCATTTACCAGCAGGGATCCGCGCCGAAATGCTTTTTTGTCTTTCTTCGTCTTGTCGTATGTTAAAGGTATTGTCGGTTTCAAAATAACCAGGCGCAATTGCGTTAACCTGGATGTTTGAATTTGCCCATTCATTCGCGAGTGCTTTAGTTAACTGGGCTACACCGCCTTTACTTGCTGCATATGCAGGCACAGTGATGCCACCAGAAAAACTTAACAAAGACGCTATATTAATGATCTTGCCTGAATTCTGTTCCAACATGTGTTTGCCCACTTCACGGCAAAAACGGAACACACCATTTAAGTTTACATTGATCACTTCCATCCAATCTTCATCAGAAAATTCATGGGCAGGAGCGCGTTTAATGGTTCCAGCGTTATTAACCAAAACATCAACTTTGCCTAATTTGGCTATGGTGTCAGCAACGACTTGTTTGATTTGCTCACCATCCGCTTGATCACAACCTAACGCCAAGTGTTTAATATTTTTTGCTGCCAACAACTCAACTGTATCCTTTAGGTTATCCACTTTAGAACCAACCACGACCACTGTTGCGCCAGATTCGCCAAGCGCTAATGCCATTGCTTGGCCTAAACCACGAGTTGCCCCAGTAACTATGGCAACTTTGTTATCCAAGCCAAACATATTTTCTAAATAAGCATTCATTACTTTTGTTCCGTATTAACTAATTTATAGACTTCTGCTGCGGCTAATAATAATGCGCCGGTGCCATATAACTGGGTATCATCTTTGGTGGCTGAGCCCGGTGCAAAGGCCACCTGTTGAACCCAACCTAATTTACCGTTTGGCTGCACACTATCCACTAATGACTGCCAACCTAAATCAATCGCTTTTAAGTTAGTTTGTGTTTTTGGCAAAATACCATTATTTACGCCCCAAGCCATTGCATAAATCAATAAACCTGTACCACTAGATTCAGGCGTTGAATTCGTTTCAGTTTCTAACAATGATGAAGGCCAGCTACCATCTTTTTGTTGTAATTTGATTAAACGGTCAGACATTGAGGTATAAAGATCAACGTATTTTTGTCTATGTTGGTAATCCAGTGGCATAGCTTCTAATACGCGAGCGATACCTGCTAACACCCAACCATTACCACGTCCCCAATAAATTAGACGACCTTTTGAATCTTTACGATCAAAGTAACGACTATCGCGTAAATACAATTGTTCATCAGTATTAAACAAATATTCCGTGGTAGCCCAAAACTCTTGATTCATGAAATCTAAGTACTCATTGTTGCCCGTTAGTACCGCTAATTTAGTCCAAACTGGTGGGGCCATAAATATAGCGTCAGCCCAACACCAACGAACGGTACAAATTGGATCGTGGAATACACGCCCATTGGCGACTTCTTTGAATTTTTTGTCGTCATCAAATAATAAAGAAGTATTTTTAGGGGCCGCTAATACTTGATCAAACATAGAGGTTAAATGAGCGATTTTTGATTTATCGCCATCTTGTTCATATAAATCAATGTAAACACTACCAATCGCGTGATCATCTGCATGATAAACACGAGGTCCTAAGGTCCAGTCGTTTAATTTAGCCATGTTGATCGTGGCTTGTTTGTATTCATTTTGCTTAGTGACATCAGCCCATGCTAATAAACCAATATCAAAAGTCGCGTACATCCATCCTTGTGGAATACCACTAGCACGACCTTCACGTCTCATCATATTTGAGCGAATATCAAACTGACTTAACTGCCAATCTGCTACTTGATCTGCAACTTTTTTAATATCAGCTGATTTTAATGATGATGAGAAAGACATATCGCTCACCACAGGCGCTTGATAAGGGACCACATCAATAGTTGAGTTGTTTTGAGCAAAGCCTGTGGTTGAAACCAATGCAGGAACAATACATAGCCATTTAAAACGTTTTAAGTTCATAAGTTTTTCCTTAATAGGATTAAATTAAATCTAAAAGTTGAGGTAAAAATTCGCTAATGGCAGGGAACATAGTCACCAGGACCAAAGCTGCAATCATGGCCGCATATAGCGGTAAAATAGGTTTAATAATTTCACTGATATTAACTTTACCTATACTGCAGCCTACAAATAAGACACTACCCACAGGAGGCGTACACAAACCTATGGATAAATTAAGGATCATCATGATGCCAAAATGCAGTGGCGAAATCCCCAATGACTCAGCTACCGGTAAAAATATAGGCGTGAAGATTAACACTGCTGGTGTCATGTCCATAAAGGTGCCAATTAACAACAAGGTCAAATTAATAATGAGTAAAATAACTAGCGGATTGTCAGATAAATCCAATAATGTTTCGCTTAGAGTTTGAGGGATAGACTCATAGGACATCATCCAAGACATGGCCGATGATGCGCCAATCAGTAACATTACTATAGCTGTGGTATTAACCGCTTTTAATAACAGTGGATATAAGTCTTCAACTTTTAATTGTTTGTAAAAAACTAGCGACAATATTAAAGAATAAAGAACCGCAATGGCACCCGCTTCGGTCGGGGTAAATACACCTCCAATAATACCGCCAATAATAAGTACAATTAACATCAAGCTTGGAATAGCACCAAATAATGCGGGCCAAAAGTCTTCAATTTGGTCACTTGCCAATGGTTTAATACCCTGCTTTCTCACGTACATTGCACTAGCCGCAATCAGTAATAAGGTCACTAATAGCCCAGGTAAATAACCAGCAATGAACAAAGCAGCAATGGATACCCCACCACTGGCTAAAGAGTAAATGATTAAGATGTTGCTCGGTGGTATTAACATCCCAGTTGTTGCAGCCGTCACAGTGACAGCCGTACTAAACGGTTTGTCGTAACCTTCTTTTTTCATCGCTGGGATCATAAATCCACCAATGGCTGAAGTAGCCGCTACGGCAGAACCAGAGATTGAACCAAACAGAGCACAAGAAATAACATTTACAAACGCCAGTCCACCAGGCAAACGACCAACTAATACTTTAGCAAAAGCAATTAATCGTGCCGCAATGCCACCTTGTCCCATTAAATATCCAGAGACGATAAAAAATGGAATAGCTAATAACGCAAAACTATCAATACCTGCCGCTAATCGTTGCGCTATTGTGGTTAACGCAGGCAAAGAGTCTATGGTAGCTAACATAGTCACTAACGTAGCGAATATAATGGCTAACGCTATTGGTAAATTGATCAATAATAATATGGTAAAAATACCAAATAATAATGCACTACTCATCGTTACTCTCCGGTGAAGTATTGGTTAGCGGATTTTGCAGAAAAAAGTGCAAACTATATAACAAGAACAACAAACCACTTGCTGGGATCACTGTGTAAACAAAGGCCATTGGCACATCTAGTACTGGTGAGTGTTGACCTAACAACCAAGTTAAATAAACTAAATTACTGCCACCTATTATCAAGACCAGAATGGCAAAAATAGCCACCAGCACACAAGAGAACTTATGAATACGCACTTGATTTTTTAATGACATGTTTCTAACTAGAAGATTAAAACCTAAATGACTCTGTTCACGGTACGCATAAGCCCCACCTAACAAACTTACCCATATCAATAAAAAACGAGCAACTTCCTCAGTAAAAGAGCTAGGTTGCGGCAAAATGAATCTGGTTAATACCTGCCAAGTAACGTCCACGACTAAAGCAGCCATCATGACGGCTAATACAACCCGTAACACGGAATCTAATCTATTCACTAAATCATTAATAAACTTCATGGTTTACCCTTATTCGAGATAATCGCCGAGATCAAAGGTTGAAATTTTGTCTGTTCAAACTTTTTATAAATCGGCGCGACACTTTTTTGAAATAATGATTTGTCGGCCGTTAAAACTTGCACGCCCGCTTCTTGTACTTTTTGTAATGCCATATCGGTGGACTGTGCCCATAACTCTTTTTGATATTCTGTCGCTGCCGACATAGCTTGGGATAACCATTGCTGCTGCTGTTCAGATAAGTTATTCCACATGTGAGTACCTATAATAATAACGTCTGGAATAGAGGTGTGTTCGTCTAACAGGTAATATTTGCTGACTTCGTAATGTTTAGAATAGAAAAAACTCGGTGGGTTGTTTTCTGCGCCTTCAACGATACCTTGCTGTAGAGCAGTATATAACTCACCCCAACTAACAGGCGTGGCCGCACCGCCCATGGTATTAACCATGTCTACTGCACTTTGACTATTCATCACTCGAATTTTTAATCCGGCTAAATCATCTGGCTTAGTGACTTTATTACCTGTGGTATAAAAACTGCGACTACCAGCATCGAAATAACCTAATCCTTTAACTCGGTATGGGGTGCCTGCATCAAGCAGTTGTTGGCCGATTTCACCTGATAATATGTGCCAGAAGTGATCTTTATCGTCAAACAAATAAGGCAAACTAAACACTTTCATTTCTGGCACAAAAGCTTCTAAAGAGCTAGCTGATACTTTGGTCATGCCCATGCTACCAATTTGGATTAGTTCTAAGATTTCACGTTCTGAGCCTAATTGTCCCGATGGGAATATGACTAAGTCCATTTTACCATCGGATAAACGTTGTAATTCTTCATTCATAAACACTAATGCTAAATGAACTGGATGTTGAATATCTAAACCATGAGCTAAACGAATTGTTTTTTTGTGGTGCTGTTCACTTTCACAACCAAATAAAAAACTGGATAACATTAGCAATGTTATCGATTTAAGTATTACGTTTTTAATCATTCCCTTAAACATTATTAGCCCCTGTTAAATCGATAGATTTATCTATAATGGCGCCTTTATGCATGATCACGATACTGGCACAAATTTGCGCATCATTGACACATTGATGCGGCGTCTTACCCTTTAACTTAGCCGCTAAATATGCACCATTAAATGAATCACCTGCTGCCGTGGTATCTACAGGTTTGACAACTGACGGTAAAGATATGGTTGAGGTGAGTTCATTTACATATAATAAACAACCTGACTCTCCATTTTTTATCACGACTTCTCGGACTCCAGCGTTTATCCATTTAACTAAACATTCATCGGGCGTATGCTCACCATACATAGACACTTCGTCATCAAAACTTATTAAGGCAATGTCTGTATGTGCCATCATAGTTTTAAACACAGCTTGTGCATCATCTACACTTTTCCAGTTTCTTAAACGATAGTTATTGTCAAATACCACAATGCCACCTTTAGCTCTGAAGTGCTGTAAACACGAAAATAGTTGTTGTAAATCTGATTGGTTATATAACGATAAAGTAATGCCGCTTAAGAAGATAAGGTCAAACGTATGCAGTTGATGTAATACATCTGGGAATTGACTGATCAGTTGCCGAGCTGGAGCATGTTGACGCCAATAATGGAAATAACGTTCGCCGTTTTGATCATTGTTAATAATGTATAAACCTGGCATTTGATTAGCTATGGTTCGGACATAAGAGATCCCCACACCTTCAGCTTGCCACTGTTCAAGCATAGTATTGCTATAGATATCATCGCCTAATGCGGTAAAGTACTCTGCTTTACCACCAAGCCGAGAATAATATATCGCGGTATTTAAGGTATCACCGCCATAACTCATCGTGTATCTTTTCTCAGAGTCTGCACTTAGCTCCAACATACATTCACCTATTATCGCAACTTTCACTATTCACCTACTTATTTTTATACTGCATAATTAACACTTGCATAATTGGTCATGCCACCTTACCATCATTCCATACTACCAACTAAAACATTTATAACGCAACCATAAATTTCAAGTAATTTAATAACTATATTGGTGTGTTGATTGATAAAATGTTTGTTTGACTGAGCTAAGGCTTATAGACTGTCTCAGCGTTAACCGTTTTCAGTGAGAGGGATATGGAATTACAAGCAATTAAAACCGATAGACTTTATGTAAAAGTTGCAGCTCAATTATCGCAACTGGTCAATGATGGCCTAATTTTACCTGGTAGTCGTCTACCTTCTGAAAGAGAGTTAGCTGAAAAACTAAGCGTTAGTAGACCGACGATTAGAGAAGCAATGATCGCATTAGAGTTATCAGGCATTGTGGAAATTAGAACTGGCTCTGGTATTTATGTAACAGCTAAAAAGCCTTTCCTTGCAATAGAAGATAAAGGCATAGGCCCGTTTGAGATTTTAGAAATTAGGGCAATTATTGAATCAGAAGCTTGTGCATTAGCAGCTAGGCATATTACTGATGATCAAATTGCTGAATTAAAACAAGCTATTGCTGAGATGGAAGAAGAAGAAAAGCGCCCTGATGCATCTGAAAAATCTGATTGGAAATTCCATAACATTATTGCATCAGCCACCCAAAACAGTGCTATTTCCTCGGTCGTAAACTGGCTTTGGGAATTAAGAAGTAAATCTGACTTAAGTTCTGCATTTGCTTCGCGATTGCGTGCTGAAGGCGTTCACCCTTCAATCCAAGATCATAAAACTATTGTGGCAGCATTAGAAAAACGCGATGAGAAAAAAGCCAAAGCGGCCATGCAGAAACATATTGAAAATGCGACCGCAGCAGCATCAACTTATTTTGATAATGACCCGTTTAGTAAAATAAAGTTATAAACAAAAAACGTATCTAGTTCGGTAAACATAACCGCATTAGATACGTTATTTTATCTAACTTTACTGTGCTAAAAACTGCTTAACCGTATTCCCTATTCCCTTATCATGAATACTTTTCAGGAAAACCCTAACTTGATCAATAAAGTTGCTGTCTTGCAACATTGCATCACTGCATATGCCTGACTCTTCTAATATCAATTTAACTTGGGTTATTTCGTCGGCTTTATTATGCTGAGCAATACCAACAAGCTCATCCGCCAATGGGTCGGACACAGTATAAGCATTACCTTGTTCGTCTACGCTTTCTAAAAAGCGACACCAGCTTGCAACGACTAAAGCAATAGGTCTAGAAATAATCCCTTGTTTACTTAATATCTCTGCAGGACTTATTAATCGTTGTGCTAACTTTTGCGAGCCATCTGTGGCGACTTGTGTGGTTTTATATGGAACTTTGGAGTTTGAAAAACGCGCTATTATCGTACTCGCATATTCCTCTAAATCTATCCCAGGTACGTCTTCTACGGTTTTTAATACATCCGCATGTAGTGCTTTAACAAAGGCCAAACAGGTTTTGTCCGTCACCGCTTGGTGAATATATTCATACCCCATCAAAAAACCAATATAAGCTAATGTTGAATGCGCACCGTTTAACAATCTTAATTTCATGTCTTCATAAACAGTGACGTCTTTAACAAACAACGCGCCTACTTTATCCCATTGAGGTTTGTCAGAAGCAAAGTTATCTTCAATCACCCATTGTTTAAATGGCTCTGTGATCACGACACTCTTATCTGTTAATCCGAGTACGTTTGCAACATCGGATACATCTTGTCCTGACACCGCAGGTACAATACGGTCAACCATTGAGTTACAAAAGCTAACGTTATTTTCTATCCAAGACGCCAATTGTCCGTCGAGCGCTGCGGCAAACTCTAGCACCACCGCTTTAGTAACTGAGCCATTAGACGGTAAATTATCACAACTCACTACCGTTAATTTATCACCTGTAGATTGCCTTTTCTGACAAGCTGCAACAATAAACCCAGGCATTGTTTTTGGTGACGATTTGGCTGAAGTTAAGCTAGTTAAATCAGCTTGAATATCTGGATTGTTTAAATCTAAATGCAATCCGCTTTTATCTCTGCAGTAACCTTTTTCAGTTACGGTTAACGTCACCACTTTAGTTTGTGAACTGGCAATTACATCTACCACTTGTTGCGGCGACTCTGGAGCAACCAATACATCCTGTATTGCACCCACTAAACTTACACTAACTTGTTCATCAGAACGTTCGACCACCGAATAAACACTATCTTGTGGCTGCATTAAATTTCTAACATTAGCAGAACGCAAACTCACCGCGGTTATTTTCCATTGGTTATCACCCAAGGCAATTAAATCATTGGTAAATACCGCCTGATGAGCACGATGAAAAGCACCTATGCCTATATGCACTATGCCCACTGAGCCCGCGTTTTTATCATACGCTAGGCCTTTAACATTAGGATTAAGTTTGTCTAATGTGGATAAAGATAATAATTGTTCCATTATAATTTATACGCCTTTTTAACTAAGCCATAAGTCAGGTCATAAGCAATTTTTTCCGCTTGTTGCTCTGAAATACGATGGTCAGAAACCAACTCAGCCAAGAATACACAGTCCATTCTACGAGCAACATCATGACGTGCAGGTATAGATAAAAATGCACGAGTATCATCGTTAAAACCTACAGTATTATAAAAGCCTGCCGTTTCAGTAATTTGTTGACGATAACGTCTCATGCCTTCTGGACTGTCGTTAAACCACCAAGCTGGCCCTACTTTTAATGCAGGGTAATGTCCTGCTAACGGTGCCAATTCACGAGCGTAAGTCGTTTCATCTAAGGTAAATACAATGACGCTGAATTTAGAATTGTTACCAAACTTATTTAGTAACGGTCTTAAATTCTCAACATACTCAGTGGCAACTGGAATATCAGCGCCTTTATCACGGCCAAAATTGTCAAATAAAACTTGATTATGGTTGCGGTAAACACCAGGGTGTATCTGCATAACCAACCCATCTTCAACACTCATTTTTGCCATTTCTGTTAATAATTGAGCGCGGAATTGGTCGGCTTCTTCGCCGCTGTATTGCTGCGAACGAATTTTGCTATAAAGCGCATCACATTCTTGTTCAGTTAAATCTAATGTACGAGCTGTTGGATGGCCATGATCAGTAGAGGTTGCCCCCATTTTTTTAAAATACTGGCGGCGTACTTTAAGACTTTCTAAATACCCAGAATACGTGTCTAAATTGATGCCTGTGATGTCAGCAAGTATTGATAAGTTCTCTTCGAAACCTTCAAACTCGGGATCTATAACATTATCAGGTCGGAAAGCTGTAATGATCTTACCGGACCATCCACTGTCTAAAATTTGTTGATGGTATCTGAGATCATCTATTGCTGACTCAGTTGTTGCGATGACTTCAATATTAAAACGTTCAAACAAAGCTCTAGGTTTAAAGTCGTCTTGCTGCAAACAAGCCGTAATAGTGTCGTAATGGCTGTCCGCATTTTCAGCACATAATCTTTCAGTCAAATTAAACACATTTACAAATACATAATCTAACCAAAGGCTCGTTGGAGTGCCTTGAAACAGATAATAATGCTCAGCAAATATCTTCCAACTTTTTTTAGGGTCAGATTCTACACCTTCACGATTTTTACCTATGCCTAGTGACTCAAGCGTTATCCCTTGGCTAAATAACATTCTTAGTAGGTAATGATCTGGCTTAACCAACAATTCTGTCGCATTTGAAAAACATTCATTTTGAGCAAACCATTTAGGATCTGTGTGTCCATGTGGACTCACTATCGGCAGATCTTTGATGGTTTGGTATAAACGTCGAGCAATGCTTCGTTGTGTTGGGTCGGCACTAAATAATCGATCTGGGTGCAACAATAATTCTTCGCTCACATTCAATCCTAACTACTTATCTAATTGATTCATCTGTCTGTTTTATTCGACTATTTATCTTAACTGTTTGAAGTGGGTAATCGCATGAATAACACCCCGTAACTCCGCTAATCCTTTCAACCTCCCCAAATAAGAGTATCCAGGTTTAACCCCTTCTTCTTTGGATTCATCTTCCAATAAATGGCCATGATCTGGGCGCATTGGAATAGGAATATAATTTGCATTTTCAGACTTACGACGGTCTTCTTCACTTAACAATGCATCGACCAACCCCACCATGTCATTATCGCCATCTAGGTGCTCTGCTTCATAAAATGACCCATCTTCTTCGCGTACTACATTTCTTAGATGCACAAAGTAAATTTTTGGACCGAATTCTTTCACCATAGCCACAAGATCATTATCCCCTCTTGCGCCAAATGAACCGGCACACATAGTTAAGCCATTTGCAGGACTTTCTATCGCGGCTAATATTTTACGTACATCATCTTGAGTGGAAACGACTCTTGGCAAACCAAATAGTGAAAACGGAGGATCATCTGGATGCACACACATATTCACACCTGCGGACTCAGCGGCAGGGATCACTTCTTTTAAAAATTCAAATAGGTTAGCGCGCATACCGTCTTCGCCAAGTTCAATAAACTCAGCAATTGCAGCTTTGATAGAGTCTCGGGTATAAGAACCTTCACCACCGGGTAAACCTGCAATTATATTACGTTCTAATATATCAATTTGCTCAGACGACATATTTTCAAAATAGATTTTAGCTTGGGCAATAACTTTAGCGTCGTAGCTTAGATGAGCATTATCTCGCTCTAAGATAAACATATCGTAGGCAACAAAATCAACCATATCAAAACGTAACGCTGAACCTGTATTTTCTAATAAATAATCTAGGTTAGTTCTGGTCCAGTCGACCACAGGCATGAAGTTATAACAAACTACTTTAATTCCGGCTTTACCCGCATTAATTAAAGACGTTTTATAATTTTCTATGAATTGTTCGAAATTGCCGGTGCGTGTTTTTATGTCATTATGCACTGGTATACTTTCAATCACGGTCCATTCTAATCCAGCATTCTCAATTTTATTTTTTCTTGCTAGTAAGTTTTCAAGCGGCCAAACATCTCCGGTTGCAATTTCATTAAGCGAACTTACGACCCCTTTAGCGCCCGCTTGAGCTACTTTTTTTAATGTAATAGGGTCATTCTCATCAAACCATCGCCAAGTTTCTAACATTTAACATTACTCACTAAGTTAATTAATATTGGTAAGGCCACCTATCCATTTAACCAAAAGTGTAAACTAACATCAAGAATTTATTTTTTTGAATTTTAAAAGTACCCATAACAACTCCTAAATCACATATAAATTAACGAAAGAAAATAAATTTAAAAAAACAATTTAATTCATATAAATCAGATAATTAACCAACATTTAAATTTAAATATATGATTAACCAGTATTAAATATATACTATTTATTACTTAATTCTATCGTCAAGCTTATACAATCTGGCCTTACAATAATGGCCTTAAAAATCAACCATGGTTAACCAAGCGATAATTACCATTGGAATATTTGTCAGAAATATAAATTGGTAAGGCCAATGCTGCTATTATAGAGAAAGTAGATTTACTTATAAAAAAAAGCCCTAATCATTGATTAGGGCTTTCAATTTGGAGATTAACTAATAGGTTCTATTTTACAAATTTCAACGTCATGCGATCACTTTCACCAATAGCTAAGTATTTAGCTTTATCTTCTTCGCCCAAGCGTAAACTTGGCGGTAATGTCCAAACACCTCGAGGGTGCTGAGCCGTGTCTTTAGGATTGGCATTAATTTCACTTGTTGCGACTAATTTAAAGCCTGCTTTTTTAGCTGCGGCAACAACATAGGATTGTTTCATGTAACCTGAGTTTTTATTTTCAACTTGATCTAAACTTTCTGGCATACGATGTTCTACAACCCCAAGTACACCGCCTTTTTTTAATGCTTTATAAAATGCTTTAAACGCATTCTCTACACCGATATCGCCATCGCCTAAATACCAGTTATGCACATTCCTAAAGGTTAACACCATATCCACACTACTTTCTGGGGCTATGTTTAACGCTTTAGTTTGATGGAATTCAGTAACTTCAATTCCTTTATAGACTGGGTTGGTCGCTACTTTTTGTTTAAAGCCATCTAAACTACGTTGGTAATACGCCGGAGCACCTTCGTAAGGATGGAAGTTTGCAGCAAAGTATTTACCATGTTCTTGAACAATTGGATTTATGATTGACGTGTACCAGCCACCACCGGGCCAGATTTCAACAACAGTCATGTTGGGTTTTAATCCAAAAAACTCCAACGTTTGTTGTGGATGACGATACTGATCCCGAGCGCTTTGTTCTGCACGAACATCACTTTGAACCGCCTTGGCAATACTTGAGGCATACGCTGGAATCGTTGCCGTTAATACTGATGTGAATACAGCTAAAGATACAAACGAACGAAAGCCCGTTGACTTAAGCTTTTTGATCAAAATTTTTGTTTTCATTATTATTCCCTATTTGTTTATGTATCCAGTCTAGACATTTACTTACATCAAGCAAACTAATTAATCGTGTATAAGCTGTGATTTATCTTGTTTCACTTTCCACTTCACCTTGCTTAATTACCAATCCCGATTATATTTTTTATAAGTGATTCATTTTATTAAGTCTTTATGCGCATTATCGTCGCTTTATTTATACTTCTGATCATCAACAAAGTTGCCGCGAAGGCTGCATCGATTACTTTGGGGTATCCAGAATTTCAACCTTTTACTTATACAAAAGATGGTGTCGCGCTAGGTGTTGGCATAGAAAGGTTAAAGGACGTTGGTAAACAGTTAAACCTTGATGTCACTTTTGAGCCGATCGACAGTTATGGTATTGCTGTCAGATTCTTGCGTGAAAACAAAATTGATGGTTTAGCATTAGCAAGTCGTAATGATGAAAGGGATGAAATTGCGGTTTTTAGTCAACCTATCACCAGTAATAATTGGATATGGATAACACGAAAACATTATAAAATTGATTTTGCTTCTGAACATGCCAAATTGCACATACGTATATCAACCTATAAAAATGCCAATACACATACATGGTTGAGTAAACATGAATATAAATTAATTTACCCAACCACAGACGTTAATGCCATGTTACGTCAGTTGATGCATAACCGCGTTGATACGATATTTTTAGCCGAAGAGGTGTTCAAACAAGCGCTTAAAAGTTCAAAATGGAAGCCAAACGACATTAAAACCCACTTAGAAGTGTCTAAGCCGTTTGGCGTTTATATATCCAAGTTATTTTTACAGCAGCACCCCAACTTTATGGAGAGATTAAATAAAGCAATTATTCCCCTAACTCCGTGAGTTATTCGTCTACTAACTGCTCTATTCTAAAATCACCTTCATTATTAGTTAAGGTGGATACCAAGTAAGGCAATACGGTTTCCATCTCAGCTTTTAATGTCCAAGGGGGATTGATCAAAATCATACCTGAACCTGTCATGCCACGCTCCTCGGTGTCATCACTTACGTTAAGCTCAAACAATTGAATATTTTTAATGCCACTTTTAATTAACTGCTGTTCCATTTTATTAATTCGGTAACGGTCTACGACTGGATACCAGATCATGTAGACGCCGCCTGAAAAACGTTTATACATAGTTTCAATATATTCCACCACACGCTGATAATCGTCTTTCATTTCGTAGGGAGGATCAACAATTACCACGCCACGTTTGCTCGGTGGTGGGAACAATCCAATGCTTTCACTGAAACCATCGCCTTTAATTGCTTTACGATAACGGTTGGTTCTTACAAACTGTCTTAATAATTCAAAATCAGCTGGGTGTAATTCATGAAAAAAGGTTTTACCTTCAAGGGGGATCTGATCCAAAGCAAACCAAGGTGAACCAGGGTATACATCAAGTTCGGTACATTCACTTTCAATATTAAAACGTCTTACCGCATCTACGTAGTTTTTAACAGACTCTGGCATACCGTCAGTTTCAGCATGCCACAACTTATTTATGCCCGTTTCATATTCTTTATTTTTTGCTGCAAACTCATCCGCTAATTTATAAGCCCCCGCACCGGCATGTGTATCGACAATACTAAAAGGTTTGTCTTTTTGAGACATATACGACAACACGTATTGATAAATTAAATGTTTAAGAACATCGGCGTGATTGCCGGCATGAAAGCCGTGACGATAACTGAGCATGAGTGCTGCCTGTAATTGATAATAATGAAAAGTGTAATTACTGAAAGTTTAGCGAATACTCAACATTATAAACAGCGCTTTATCTGCTTATTGTTAGAAGATTGTTATTGGATGAGTTAGAATTTGCCATTATTGAAATTTATTAAGATTTAAACAGTCTTATGGGAGTGTTGTGTGGCTTGGGTTCAAATTCGTTTCGCGGTTAATTCGGAATATGTTGAAGACATTAGTGACTTATTAGTCGAAATTGGTAGTCAGTCCGTTACCTTTACCGCCAATGATAAAGATGAAGCGATATTTGAATTATTTCCTGGTGATATAAAGTATTGGCAAACCTCAACTGTGGTGGGTTTGTTTGATGCTGCCACGGAGATGCAACATATTGTTGATATCCTCAAAGACCAAGACATGTTCCAAGGTCAATTTAACTGCAAGATTGAACAAGTGGAAGATAAAGACTGGGAACGTGAGTGGATGGATAACTTCCACCCAATTAAGTTTGGTGAACGTTTGTGGGTTTGCCCAAGCTGGCGTGAAATTCCTGAACCTGATGCCTGTAATGTAATTTTAGATCCGGGCTTGGCGTTTGGCACTGGCACTCATGCAACCACAGCACTTTGTATGGAATGGTTGGAACAAATGGATCTGTCCGGTAAGACCGTTTTAGATTTTGGTTGCGGCAGTGGTATTTTAGCAATTGCAGCATTAAAGCTTGGAGCCAAACGCGCTATTGGTATCGACATTGATCCTAAAGCCATAATTGCCAGCCAAGAAAACGCAGAACGTAATGAAGTCGCGGATAAAATTGAATGGTATTTACCTGAAGATGCGCCTGACTTTGAAACCGACGTGATCTTAGCCAATATATTAGCTGGGCCATTAAAAGAACTTAAACAGGTTATTTGTGGTTATGGTCATACGGGAACCGAGTTAGCCTTATCCGGTATTTTAGCTGAACAAGGTGATGATGTTTTAAATGCTTATAAAGACTTAGCAAACATGAATCCTGCAACCCAACAAGATGAATGGGTTCGGTTAGATGGCGTTATAAAATAAACGTAAATGGTGTTAAAAATAGAATCAAATCCATTTAATTCCTAAAATACATACAAAAAACCTCAATTATTTTTTTAATTGAGGTTTTTTATTAATTTATTTTTAGTAAAAGCCAACCCCATTTCAATACTAATTTCAAGCCAAAATCGTTCGCAAAGCCATATTTATAGGTTATTCCTTAATAAATAACGAATTTTATACTGAATTTAAAATGTCAATACTAAAGCACATAAAAAAAACAAATATTGTTTAAAAAACAACCTTTGATTTTTGTAAAAAAAACAGTAAACTTGCCGCCCTTTTTTTGGACAGAGAGATTATTGAGCGCTTTCAATTAAAATTGAAATCATCAATAGTTCAAAATTATGGCTTGGTGGCTCTAAATTATCTTAACGAGCATTTAATGTGATTTAGAAATAACAAGCAATGGTGAATAGTTAATGCAAATTGGTCCTTATACCCTCGACAATAATTTAATTGTTGCGCCTATGGCGGGAGTTACGGATCGACCTTTTCGACAATTATGTCGTCGTTTAGGTGCTGGATTAGCCGTCTCTGAAATGTTGTCGTCTAACCCACAAGTGTGGAAAACCGACAAGTCCATGAACAGAATGAATCACATGGGTGAAACTGGAATTCGCTCGGTTCAAATCGCAGGTGCTGATCCAGATTTAATGGCTGAAGCGGCTGCGTTTAATGAAAAAAATGGGGCGCAGATCATAGATATTAATATGGGCTGCCCAGCAAAGAAGGTAAATAAGAAGTTAGCGGGTTCTGCGCTAATGCAACATCCTAAACTGGTGGAAGACATCGTTAAGGCTGTGGTAAAAGCGGTAAAGGTTCCTGTTACCTTAAAAACGAGAACCGGATGGGATACCGAGAATCGTAATGGTGTTGAAATAGCCAGAATTGCAGAGCGCAATGGCATTCAATGTTTGGCTATACATGGGCGTACCAAAGCTTGTATGTACAAAGGCCAAGCGGAATACAACACGATTAAAGAAATAAAGGAAAATGTACAAATCCCTGTGATTGCTAATGGTGATATTACTTCACCAGAACAAGCAAGACAGGTATTAGCGTTTACTAATGCCGATGGTCTTATGATTGGTCGTGCAGCGCAAGGTCGACCTTGGATATTCCGAGAGATTGACCACTATTTACGAACCGGTCACATTCTGGCGCCACCAGAGAAGGAAGAGGTTCGTAGCATATTGATGGAGCACGTTGATAACTTGCACCAATTATATGGCGATGTGTTAGGTCCCCGTATTGCACGTAAGCATGTTGGTTGGTACTTAGCAGATCAAGACACGGACAGGTCATTTAGAAAAAGGTTTAATGCAATTGAAGATTGCCAACAGCAATTTGAAGAATTAAACGCATTTTTCGAAAATATATAAAAAATACACTTGGCAGCGATGTTTCGTCGCCAACTTGAGTCTTAACTTTATTTGATAGAGAAGAAATAAACATGTTTGATCAAAACGTTCCAACTCCGTTCATTACTAATGCGCACATCCAAACAGCTGACAAACCTCAGCCTTTACGCAACGAAGTTAAAAAAGCAGTTCGTAACTACTTACAAACGTTAAACGGTCAAGATTCTACAGACGTATATGACCTAGTATTGTCTGAATTAGAAAAACCTCTTTTAGAAGAAATCATGACATACACTCGCGGCAACCAAACCCGTGCAGCGAATATGTTAGGAATTAACCGTGGTACTTTACGTAAAAAATTAAAGCGTTACGGAATGAACTAATCCCCTAGCGGGATGACCGCAGAAAAGCACCTTTGGGTGCTTTTTTGTTTTTATACCAATTTTATTTATTTATTAATTATCACTTTTTAACAATTAAGGTAAATACACTCAATGGATACATTACGACCTGTTCGCCGCGCACTGATAAGCGTGTCAGACAAAACTGGTATAGTAGAATTTGCACGCACATTAACGTCTCATGGCGTTGAAATCTTATCAACTGGTGGCACTTTCAAACTACTTACTGAAAATGGCGTAAACGCAATTGAAGTTTCAGATCATACTGGGTTTCCAGAGATGATGGATGGTCGTGTTAAAACACTTCACCCTAAAATCCATGGTGGCATTTTAGCCCGTCGCGGTACTGATGACGACGTTATGGCTGCAAATGATATTGACGCAATCGACATGGTTGTTGTTAATTTATATCCATTTGCTAACACAGTAGCTAACCCAGATTGCACCATGGAAGATGCGGTTGAAAATATTGATATCGGTGGACCTACTATGGTTCGTGCGGCAGCTAAAAATCACAAAGACGTTGTTATTGTGGTGAACGCTAAAGATTACGGCCGAATAATAAATGAATTAGAAGAAAACGATGGTGCGACTAAATTTGAAACGCGTTTTGATTTAGCAATTGCAGCATATGAACATACTGCTCAATACGACGGCATGATTGCAAACTACTTTGGTAAAATGGTTCCTGATTATTCAGACAATGCTGATGAAGTCGAAGAGTCTAAATTCCCACGTACTTATAACATGCAATTTAGCAAAAAGCTGGAAATGCGTTACGGTGAAAACAGCCACCAGCAAGCTGCATTTTACGTTGAAAACGATGTTGAAGAAGCGTCTATTGCAACGGCAACTCAGTTGCAAGGTAAGGCTCTTTCTTACAACAATATCGCAGATACAGATGCGGCGCTTGAGTGTGTTAAAGAATTTGACCGCCCAGCTTGTGTTATTGTTAAACACGCTAACCCTTGTGGTGTTGCGGTAAACGATACTATTTTAGAAGCTTATGACAGAGCCTTTAAAACAGACCCTACATCGGCCTTTGGTGGCATTATCGCCTTTAACCGCGAATTAGACGCTGACACGGCTGAAGCCATTGTTTCTCGTCAATTTGTTGAGGTTATTATTGCACCTAAAGTTTCTGCTGAAGCAGCTCAAATTGTTGCGGCTAAGAAAAACGTACGTTTATTAGAAACTGGTCAATGGGAAGCAAAAACAACTCAACCAGAAATCAAACGTGTGAATGGTGGTTTGTTAGTTCAAGACCGTGACCAAGGTATGGTTACTGAAGCTGACTTAAAAGTCGTTTCTAAAGTACAACCGACTGAAGCCCAGTTAAAAGACTTAATGTTCTGCTGGAAAGTCGCTAAGTTTGTAAAATCAAATGCGATTGTTTATGCCAATGACAGCATGACTATCGGTGTAGGCGCAGGCCAAATGAGCCGAGTTTACTCTGCTAAAATCGCAGGTATTAAAGCCGCTGATGAAAACTTAGTGGTTGAAGGGTCGGTTATGGCATCAGATGCCTTCTTCCCATTCCGTGATGGCATTGATGCTGCCGCAGCCGCTGGTATCAAAGCAATCATTCAACCGGGTGGTTCTATGCGCGATGACGAAGTTATTGCCGCAGCTGACGAACACGGTATTGCGATGGTGTTTACTGGAATGCGTCACTTCCGTCACTAAACACTCGTTAATATCTAATTAATATAAACAAGAGCAGGTAATTACGTTACCTGCTCTTTTTTTATTTGAAATAAGTTCTACAATTAACATAAGTCCACTAAGTAGAAATATAATGAACTCATTTAGAATAATATGTTTAGCTATATTACTGACTTTTACAACGTTCAGTCCTACAAGTCAGGCACAACTCATTAAAATAAGTGAATACCATAATAGTCCGCCATTTATTAATTCAGAAGGTGGTGGATTAGGTTATGACATCGTGGCTTTATTAAATAAGTATAGTCCTGACACCATATCTTTTGAACTTGAGTCAATCAAACGCTCAGTCCTTAATGAACAATTAAGAAATAACCAACCTAAAGCCATTTTATTAACTAACCCTTTGTGGTTTAGAAAAATTCGTCCAGACCTGATCAATAGTGTCAGTTTGGTTTGGGACGCCGATGTATTTTTCACCACCAATCCTTTGGTCGCAACTAAATTAACTCAAGCCGATGATTTTAAAGGGTTAACAATGGTGGGACAGAATGGTTATTTTTATAATGGTTTAAATACCCTTATCCATAATAAACAACTCAAGCGAATTGACGTAAACACCTTCGACGAGATGCTTTCCCTGATAAAAAACAATAAAGCAGATTTTGGTATCATCAACCGCTCTACCGTTAATTATTACAACGCGTCTCATGGCGATAACAACAAACTGCATATGGCAACAAAAGCAAACGATGCCTATTTATTTTCTATCGTATTAACACCTGAGTTCAACACATTATTACCGACGATTAATGAAAGTATTAATGCGATGCAACGCTCTGATGATTGGAAAGCGTTAGGCAAAAAGTACAACATAGACAAACTAGTTGATTTAATAGAGTTTGATTTAGTTGAGTTATTAGATTTACCTCTGTAATTTTGTGTAAAACCTATATACTAAATCAGCCTCAATACAATAAAACTGGAAACCACTATGCAATATAACACTTCTGAATTATGCGATATGTTTGCTGAGCAAATAGATGTTCTTGCACCTATTTTTGAACATTATGGCGGTATTACATCGTTTGGTGGTCAAGTACAAACTGTAAAATGTTTTGAAGATAATGGCTTAATTGCTACTGTGTTAAATCAATCCGGTTTAGGCAAGGTATTAGTGATTGACGGTGGCGGTTCAATTCGCTCTGGATTATTAGATGCTGAGTTAGTCGAACTTGCCGCTGAGAATAAATGGGAAGGGATCATTTGTAACGGCAGTGTACGTGAAGTGGATGCCCTTGAAGAGATCAACATTGGCATATTGGCGTTAAACTCTATACCTGTTGCGGCCACCGATACCGGATCTGGCGAAGATGACATCGCGATAAACTTTGCAGGTGTTACCTTTTTACCCGATGACCATATTTATGCTGATAGTACCGGAACTATCCTTTCAGCAGAGCCTCTTGATATAGAATAACAGCCAGATCCTTATGTCCGAACACCTTAGTTATATTGATCCCAAGTTAATTCAGTCTTATAAAAACAGACGTGCCAATGAACATCATGTTGTTGACATGATACAAGTTGCCACCGCTGATTTAACCTTGTCTGAAAACCTTATTATCGCTAAAAACAATGGCGCAAGGTTTGCCATAATTGGTATTCCAGAGGACATAGGACCAAGAGCTAATTGCGGCAATGGTGGAGCAGATAAAGGCTGGGCCAATTTTTTGCCTGTGTTCTTAAACCAACAAGCCAACTGCTTTTTTGATTGGAATGCCTGTTTTTTAATTGGCAATGTTGATGTTGAAAGTTTGCAAAAGCAAAGTTATCAAGCGTTTTCAACCAATCATCAGCTCGATACTTTGCGTCAGCTTTGTGCAAAAGTAGATGCAAGAGTTAACAAAGTATTAACCCCAATATTTGCTTCTGGTTTAGAGGTTATCATTATTGGAGGTGGGCATAACAATGCCTACCCTATTATTACAGCACTGAACAAAGCAACGGAAAATAAAGTTGCTTGTGTCAATTTAGACCCTCACGCTGACTTTAGAGCAATGGAAGGCCGTCACTCTGGCAATCCATTTAGGTATGCGCACCATGCTGAGTTATTAAGCCACTACTGTGTTTTAGGTTTACACGAACAAAAAAACAATCAAGAGACGATTGAAGGATTGATTGACGCACATTTCCCATATTACACATTTCAATCAATGTTTATGGATAGACAACAACCCTTTGCAGAGTCGTTAAATTTGGCTCGTGATTATATCTCCACTGCTCCTGGACCTATTGGTATAGAGCTTGACCTAGATTGTATAAAACAAGCGGCAGCGAGTGCATACAGCGTCAGTGGGTTTAGTTTAGAGCAAGCCATACATTATGTTTACTCTATGGCAACATTAGACTCGGTTCGTTACGTACATTTATGTGAAGGGGCACCTGCGATTCATGAACATTCAGAATATCAATCACATGATGTGGGGCAGATCCTTAATCAACTGGTTTATAGCTATTTAAAAGCACGTAGTAACATCGAATATAATGGGTATTAAATAACCAGCAATAAAAAAGGGTTCATACTCAATATTTGAACCCTTTGTAAAGTCGACACTAACCTTCCAGTTCAATGCCTATATTTGTCACACCATCTGCAAATACAATATCTAAGGCTTTGGTACGGATAGCTTTTAAATCTAAATCTTTTAATCTGGTTGTCGATAACCAGTCTAATAATTCTGTTAATACCGACATTTCCGCCGCCATTAACTCATGTTCACGAATACTTTCATTATCTAACTCAGTTTCACCCGCTTGGTATTCTATTAAGTGTACGATGCACCCTTGCGATATTTTGGCTATGGCAACGGAGTCATATTCGTCTTCACTTAATTCACCGTTTATGTAAGTTAATAGACCGGTACAGAAATAAATCGCAGGATAAACACCATACATATCAAAATCTAGCTCGTCTGGCGTTAATGACTCAATCTTTTCTTCTAAAATAGAAAAGTTTACTTTCGCACCTTTAACTAACAACTTCTCCCATAAACTATTTACAATATTATCTAAATTATAGTCTTGTGGAAATTCAGTAACTTGGGCGAACAGTTGATAGTTAGGCTTCATTCTTTCTAATAAAGCTAAAGATAAAACGCCTTGTTGTTTTCTCGACAACTCGCGAACACGCTGGAAATTATTGGTTTTTAAATGTACTGATTTTTCGTTAGATGAATTAGCCAAAATGTATTCTCGTATAAAGGGTGGACCAAGTTTTCAGACTTGAATAATCTGCATTATAACAATAGACCTAGATATTCGATAGCTGTATGATTTTAAAATCAAATTCTTAACCGCTGAAAATCATATGACTTTAACAACGCCGGCTCTATTATTCCCTGCAATTTCGTTATTATTACTTGCGTATACCAATCGATTTTTAGTGTTAGCCCAACTTATTCGGGAGTTAAACCAACGAGATAATTCTGGCCTAGAACTTGTGGTAAAACGTCAGATCACCACATTACGTAAAAGACTGCATTTGATCCGAGCGATGCAATCCGCAGGTGTAATGAGTTTTTTATTATGTACTTTGGCTATGTTTTTAATCTTTGTTGAGATGCCATTACTGGGATCCATCTTTTTTGGATGCAGCTTAGCCTCATTAACCATTTCACTTGTTTTATCTTTGTTTGAGGTGCACATCAGCACAAGAGCAATTGAAATAGAACTTGAGTCTATGGCGGCGCAGCCATAGGTATACAATACGGCATTATTGAACTTACCTAGAATCAGTTAATCAACGCCTTTATGACCTTATGGGTATTGATTCTGGCTGATGTTAATTGATTAATAGCTCAATGGTGCCCGCTATAAATACCCAACTGGCAAAAAACATTTTTAACTGAAAAACGGGAATGCTCGTGGCTAATTTTTTTGCCAAGATGCCACCAATGACGGCACCGGGACCACCAAATAACAATACATTCCAATAAACATTATCCAAATATATGTGATAACCAATTCCCGCCCATACGGAAAATGCCGACAACACGACG
This sequence comes from Psychrosphaera sp. F3M07, assembly GCF_018860345.1. Classification (GTDB taxonomy): domain Bacteria; phylum Pseudomonadota; class Gammaproteobacteria; order Enterobacterales; family Alteromonadaceae; genus Psychrosphaera; species Psychrosphaera aquimarina. Next base: position 386,917 of record NZ_JAHKPJ010000025.1, read on the forward strand.
GCAACAGCTATCGCTAGCGTCACTCTATAACCTCGATAAATTAGATAGAACGCAATAATTTCACCCACACCAACAGACAACCACGCCGTGATAATGCCACCGACATAACTTAATAAAACCAACGCGACTTTATCTTTAACGCTAATCACGGTGATTTCTTTTGGCATTAGGTTACTTTTATCTGATTGGATTTTTTTAATGCCGGTGTACAACAGGCCTAAGCCAATAAAAATAGAAAAATAGGCAAATAAATAAGACAATGAACCCGGGGTTGATAGTCCCAAACCATAAACAGACCAAATGCCTAAAATTGAAAAAGGAATACAGATAAAACTTAGTGTTGGTAATAAACTCCAATTCTCAATACGGCATTTTTTTGCGTGTGTTAACCACATGACTGAGCCGGTTGTCATCCCAAAACATTGAATAGCAAAACTTGTGGCCACGGATTGCTCTGCGGTAATGCCCAATTGCTGAAATGCAGGTATGAAAATAATGCCGCCGCCCGCTCCGGTCGCATTGGCAAACAACGCCCCTAAAATGCCCAATAAGCCATAGGCGGAATAGGTTGATATTTGATACAAAACCCAAAAGGTTATGACCACTATAAAACTTAAAACTAAAGCGAAATACTTTTGACGAATAAGAGAAAACACAAACGCTTACCTTAAAAACTCGAATCGGCTAATAACTTGTATTAATAACAAGGACTCTAAATATAAATGCAACGACTTTCAATATAACTCAACTTGAAAGTAAATTAACGCTCATAAAAAAACCGCTCAAGAGCGGCTTCATTGTAGATTAAGCGGGAACTAAACTTTAAAGAAAAACTCTCGGTAACGTTTAAGTTCTTCAATGCTTTCTCTGATATCTTCTAATGCCAGATGAACACCTTTTTTCTTGTAGTCTGCCACTAAATTTGGACGCCATCTTTTGGCTAATTCTTTTATCGTGCTAACGTCTAAATTACGATAATGGAAAAACTCTTCTAAGGTCAGCATATGTTCATGCATAAAACGGCGATCTTGGCAGATGCTGTTACCACACATAGGCGAAGTACCAGCAGGAACGTAATCTTTCAAAAACTCTATTGTCATTTCACAAGCTTGTTGTTCTGAAACTTTGCTGTTTTTACAACGATCCGTTAAACCAGACTTACCATGCTGAGTAACACACCATTCATCCATATTATCTAATATGTCGTCCGGTTGATAAATTGCGATTTCAGGCCCTTCCGCCAAAATGTTAAGATCGCTATCCGTCACTATAGTGGCAACTTCGAGCACTTTATCGGTACTAGGTTCTAATCCGGTCATTTCCAGATCAACCCAAATTAGATTATTTTCGCTAAATGACATATAAGACCTTACGGAATCCTTTTTATCGCGCATGGTTAAGTATAATATAAAACCATTGTTAATCTTTTTAACAACTTTCACAAGTTTTTATAAATAAATCATAGGCCAAAAGTGGCAAAACAAAAGAAATTATCAAACTCTCAGTCAAGACGTATTAAAGATAACCAAAATAAGCGGATTGCAAAAGCAAAACAAAAAAAGCCATCTAAAGATGATTTAGATGACTCTATGTTAGGGCCTCAGTGTTTTGGTCAAGTCGTTACCCGTTATGGTCAACATGCCGATGTAGAAAGCAGTGAAGGCGAACTTATTCGCTGTAATATACGTCGTGCGGTCTCTTCATTAGTGTGTGGGGATAAAGTGATATGGCGTCCTTATAAAGTATCCGACTCTGATTTTAATGGTGTTATTGAAGCGGTTGAACCTAGAGACAGCGTATTTGTGCGTCCCGACTTTTACGACGGCCTTAAACCCGTTGCCGCCAACATTGATCAAATATTTATCGTTTCAGCTTTATTGCCGGATTTAGCCCCAAGTATCATAGACCGATATTTAGTGGCGGTTGAACAATTAGATATTACTCCGGTCATTTTGATCAATAAAATGGACTTACTTGATGACCAAAACAGAGAATCAGTAGAAAGTACCGTTGAGTTATATCGAAGTATTGGCTATCAAGTGTTAACCATGTCAGCCATCGAAGAACAAGGTATTGAATCGGTACGTGAATTATTAGTAGATAAAACCAGCGTTTTTGTTGGTCAGTCGGGCGTAGGGAAATCATCCTTAGTAAATTCAATATTGCCTGAGGTGAATATCTTAACCAAACAAGTGTCTGACAATAGCCGTTTAGGTGTACATACAACAACGGCATCTAGACTTTATCGATTAGACAATGGCGGTTCCATCATTGACTCTCCTGGAGTACGTGAGTTTGCTATGTGGCATCTAGAAACGGAACAGATTTTATATGGTTTTATTGAGTTTAGGCCTTTCCTTACCTTGTGTAAGTTTAGAGATTGTAAACATCAAAAAGATCCAGGTTGTGCATTACAGCAAGCCATTGCCGACAAAAAGATCTCACAACAAAGGTACAGCAGCTATAAACGTATTCTGCAAACCATAGACGAGATCACCTTACGACATCAATCAAAAGAACCAAGTTAGTCTTCTGACACTAGCTGTTACAAACAATTGTTCATTGAACTTGTTCGCTCAGGTACAATGAACCTATATAAATATAAATTAAACGTTTTCTAAAAGGGTATATAAGTGAATTTTGATAACTTAAAAATAGCGTTCCAATACGCATTACCAAAACATGGTGTATCTAAATTAGTTGGATTTTTAGCGAAAGCCAAACTTGGTTTTGTTACTACGGCATTAATTAAAAGTTTTATCAAAGCCTATGACATTAATATGGAAGAAGCCAAACATTCAGACCCTAAGCACTTTAAAACGTTTAATGAGTTTTTTACTCGTGAGTTAGATGAAAATGCCAGAACGATTATTGAAGATGAAGATAAGTTAGCACACCCGGTCGACGGCGCTGTTAGTCAACTTGGACCTATAAAAGACGGTACCTTATTACAAGCTAAAAACCATTATTACTCAATGTTAGAATTAGTTGGCGGCGATCAAGCCATTGCTGACAAATTTGAAGATGGTGACTTTGCCACAATTTACTTAGCACCGAGTGATTACCACAGATTACATATGCCAGTTAAAGGCACGTTAACGGATATGATTTATGTTCCTGGTGATGCTTTTTCTGTGAACCCGTTAACCGCGGCTAATGTTCCAAATCTATTTGCGCGTAACGAACGTGTTGTTTGTGTGTTCGACACTGAATTAGGGCCAATGGCAATGATTTTAGTTGGTGCAACCATAGTACGTAGTATCGAAACAGTTTGGGCTGGCGAAATTACCCCACCTCGTGGGAAAACTGTGACACATTCACAATATCCAGCAGAAGGTGATGACGCGATAGTATTGGATAAAGGCGAAGAAATGGGGCGCTTTAAGTTAGGTTCAACCGTTGTTTGTTTATTCGCTAAAGATAAAGTTAAATTTATTGAAGAATTAGAAGCCGGTTCAGTAACTCGTTTAGGTGAACATTTCGCTGACAAACGTTAATTCTAAGTTACGTTTTTAGACATGATGGGTGAGCATTAAGCCGTTGTTTAATTATATAAAACACAACATCAGTAAGCTTGGTGATTTACACCCAATGCTCAAATTACACTTAGGGGTTATGCTCCTAGGTGTATCAGGCCTTTTTGCTAAATTAATACAACTATCCGCTACTGACATCATCGCTTATCGCAGTCTATTAACTGTGTTTGTATTATTTATCGTTTTACGACTGAGTAAAAGTAAGATTCGTCTTAACAGTTTCAAAGATTATAAAATTGCTTTGGTGTTGGGGTTATTGGCTGCAACACATTGGGTTACTTATTTCACCAGTATTCAAATGTCATCGGTCGCTGTGGGTATGATCACGTTATTTACCTACCCGGTGTTTACTGTGTTATTAGAACCACTGTTTCGTAAACAACGTCCTTCGTTACGCGATATTTTAGTCAGTGTTGTCGTGTCATTTGGTATTAGTATGTTATTCCCAACGTTATGGAGCTCTGGCATCACCCTTTCTGACGATTACCTGATTGGGATAGTGTTGGGTTTAGTGTCGGCCATTACCATGGCATTACGCAATATTGGTATACAACATTATTTTAAAGCCTATTCCGGCACTCAAAGTATGTTCTATCAATTTTTGGTTACAGCTTTAATTTTGATGCCTTTTGTTGGCACAAGTCCAATTATGATTTCTGTGGATGACTGGCAATTATTAATTTTATTCACCGCCTTCTTTTCTGCCGCGCCGCATGTGTTGTTTGCGTCTGCCATCCATAAGTTATCGGCTAAAACCGCAGGTTTAATAGCTTATTTACAGCCACTATATGGCATTAGTCTTGGCTTTTTATTACTTGCTGAAGTCCCTACATTAATGACCTTGTTGGGCGGTGTGATCATTTTGTCAGCGGCAATATACGAAACGTATTTATCCAATAAACACGCAAAAAATAATGAAGTAACACAAGAGTAAAATATTGCATGAAAATATTTGCCCATCGTGGGATCTCAGCGCACTATCCTGAAAATAGTCAAACCGCTATTAAACAATGTGACCCTAGCTTTATGGCGGGCGTGGAAATAGATCTGTTTCAATCAGGGAATGAATTTATCGTTATTCACGACCGATGGTTAACTCGTTTGTTTGATATTGATAAAAAAACCATAGATTTAAGCGAGGATGATATTGCCAGCATTGTGGGTAATGATGGTCACCCTATCCCGACCCTTGAATGGTTGATTACAGAGTTAACCGACAAGTCATTAATTCTCAATATTGAATTAAAGAAGATTAGAAACATTAGTTTGTTTTTTAAAAAATTAATCTTGGTTTGTGACGAGGTTAATTTTCCGATGGAAAACCTGATTATTTCGTCATTTAACCATGTGTATTTAAAGAAATTATATGCTTTAGACCAAAGGTTAAAACTTGGATTGTTACTTACCAATCGTCCCATCGATATGAAAAAGTATCTCACCCATTTTAAAGTATTTAGCATTCATTTAGATATGGACTGTGTAAACAAGGCGTTTTTGCACGAAGTAAAAGCACTGGGAACTGAGGTTTATATTTTCACTATAGATCACGCTCAGGAAATACAATGGTGTTATCAAAATCAAGTCGATGGCATATTTGCTAATGACCCAAAACATGCATTTAACCTGATCAAAAAACTGCAGCAATTAAACTAATATTGGTTAAATTGATTTAAGCTCGGTTAACATCAAACGCGATAGCTTGATTTATGTGGGTTAAGTTATATTTGAGCATAAACAAACGATCAATACCGACAGCAACGCCAGCACAATCTGGCAACCCACTTTCTAACGCGGATAACAAATTTTCATCAACGGGCTTTTGTGTTAATCCGGCTTGTGCTCTTAGTTGATTATCATTTTCAAAGCGCTTTTGTTGCTCTGCTTTATCTTGCAATTCATAAAAGCCATTGGCTAATTCAACACCTTGATAATACAACTCAAATCGATGAGCAACGCGCTTATCTTGCTGATTTATTTTAGCTAACGAGGCTTGGCTTGCGGGAAAGTTATAGATAAAACATGGTGTCCATTGTTTGTCTTTTTCTTCATAAGCCTGCTCTTTATAGCCTAAGACGGGCTCTATCTTCATACTAAACAACCATTGCAACAAGGTATCGGGATTGGACTCTTGTTGTAACCATTCATCGTTAGAATGTTCGGCAATAATAAGCTTTAACTGTTCTAAGTTAATCGTTAGGGGATCAAAGGATAAGTAATTAATAAAAGCTTGTTGATAACTTAAATACAGAGCCGGTTTTGCATCAACAGTTAACTGCATTAACTCATCTAATTCGGCCATCAATTGTTGATCATCAAACCCCGGACGATACCATTCCAGCATGGTAAATTCAGGATTATGAAAACGCCCTGCCGTTTCATGACGAAATGCTTTGTTGATTTGGAAAATAGCACCACTGCCTGCAGCTAATAGTCGTTTCATGGCAAACTCGGGTGATGTTTGTAGAAACAGTGACTTAGCTTGACCATTAGTATCAAAATCAAATTGAGTTTTAAAAGCGTCCAAGTGCAAATCTGTAATGGTGTTATTACTTAATATTGGAGTTTCAACTTCCCAAACCCCTCTTGCAGTAAAAAACTGGCGTATAGAAGCGATAAATAAAGCTCGATTCTTTAATGTTTCTATTGATGCCGTAGGTTGCCACATGGTGTATTTTCCAATTCAAAGCTAACATTTATCTATAAAAAAGCCCGACATCGTCAGGCTTCTCTTTAATGTTAACTGGAGTTAACAATTTATTTTTGTACACGACCTACATAATCGCCTGTACGAGTGTCAACTTTAATGACTTCGCCAATTTGTACAAACAAAGGTACACGCACAACCGCACCGGTTGTTAATGTTGCCGGTTTCCCGCCTGTACCCGCTGTATCACCTTTTAGGCCAGGATCCGTTTCTGTGATCTCAAGCTCGACAAAGTTTGGTGGAGATACCGCAATTGGGTTATTATTCCACAGCGTTAAAGTACACACGTCGTTTTCAACTAACCATTTAACTGCATCAGCTACGGCTTTTTCGTCGGCAGCCACTTGCTCAAAGGTTTCGTTGTTCATGAAATGCCAGAATTCGCCATCGCTATATAGATACGCAAGTTCGATATCCATTACGTCGGCACCTTCAACTGATTCACCAGATTTAAAGGTTTTCTCTAGTACTTTACCACTAACAAGTTTACGAATTTTTACACGGTTAAACGCTTGGCCTTTACCCGGTTTTACAATCTCATTCTCAAGAATGTTGCAAGGCTCGCCGTCAATCATTAACTTAAGGCCAGCTTTAAATTGGTTGGTGCTGAATGAAGCCATTTCATCCTCTAAAAATAATTAAAATATACAAGTGACCCGAATGATACATCAAGCTAACGTCCGTGTTGAGTCCCAATGGCAAAAAGAATTAAAACAAAGTTTTACTAAGCCAGAATTGTTACTCGAATACCTTGGATTTAATCCTGAAAAATTCAGCCAAGATATTAGCGCACGTTCATTATTTAATATGCGCATTCCACATCATTTTGCCAACTTAATGGAAAAGAATAATGTTAACGATCCGTTATTTAAACAGGTATTTCCAAGCCATTTGGAGTTTTTGACTTCAACTGAGTATGTTGCCGATCCATTATTAGAGCAAAATAATTCTACGCCTGGATTATTACATAAATACAAAAGCCGAGTATTAATCATCTTTAAAGGCGGTTGTGCGGTGAATTGCCGCTATTGTTTTCGACGACACTTTCCCTATGCCGATAATTCAGTGAATAAACAACAACTGTTAGACCATTTAGAATACATTAAACAACATACTCAAATTAATGAAGTGATATTAAGTGGTGGCGATCCACTCATGGCAGACGACAACGCTCTCTATTGGTTTATAAAGGCATTAGCTGACATTGCACATATAACACGTGTACGCATTCACACAAGGCTTCCTGTGGTGATCCCTAGTCGTATTACAGAGACATTATTGGATGTGTTAAGCCAAAGTCGATTTAAAGTGATCATGGTGTTGCATATCAATCATGTAAATGAAATCAGCCCTGAATTAAGAACCGTTTGTCATAAGTTAAAACAAGCCAATGTGACTTTGTTAAATCAGGCGGTTTTATTAAAAGATGTGAATGACACCCTTGAAGCACAAGTTAATTTAAGTGAAGGATTATTTGCGGCGGATATCTTGCCTTATTACCTTCATCTTTTAGATAAAGTGACTGGGGCGATGCATTTTGATATCTGCGAAAAAGAAGCAAAAAGCTTGTATCAAAAGATGTTAGAACAATTACCGGGTTTTTTAATGCCTAAATTGGTGAGGGAAATAGGAGGGGAAAAGAGTAAAACTCCAATCCTCCCCTAATACGAGGGTCTGTTTACCTTTCATTTTACGCAACGTTGAGTTAAAAATCATTTTCAATTAAGACATAAATAGCGAGGTTTAGTCGGGTAAATAAGTTTATGAATAACGAAAAGTGGAGTTGATTTAACCTCAACCCGAAGGGCTGGAGTTCTTTGTCACCCCAACATCATTATCAGACACTTAAATAGAACCACTATTCGCGTATCTTCTGCCTTGTTGGCTATAACAAAAGCCGCCAGCATTGCAGAAAATGAAAGATAAACAGACCCTAGGCTAAACTGCTGCCCATTTTATTACTTGGTTACACACTAATATTAATGTGTTGACCTATAACACTACCAGTACTACCCACAGGGTTAGAGCTTACAGGGAGTTGAGCAGTAGAGGCTAATAACGCCAGTGCCACTTGTCCTTGTATCTCTTGAACGCCTTTTGCCAAATTGGCAGCCAACGCTTCGCCACCTTGCATTGCACCAGAGGTTGGCAGTCCAGAAGAAGCAATTTGCATTTTGATCACTCCAGTTGTTGATTGGACTTTGTATTTCACTTAACTCAACATGAATTAAACAATGAATAGGTTAATTTAGTCAAATTAAGGTAAAATACCCTCCATTAGTTATCGGATACAATTCAGAGATCTTAAGTGGAAAATATAGTAAATAGTTTAGAAGAGAACCTTAAAGACTTATACCGTAAAGCAATTGATGCGGATAAACATTTGAATGACCTTAAAAAGAGTGGTCATGGTAAGTTTGGTTCGATATTTAAAGAGTCAGATTTGTTTACGGTTAAGTCTGATAAGTTCATGCCTTATTTAGAAGAAACGGCAGAGCAAATATTAACGCTGAAAAATTCAGATAAAGATTTAACCAACGCAAAAGATGATATTGAAGTGATAGTGAAAAAATTACATTTATTGCATAAAACTATCGCTGAATTAAAAAACGCCCTGAAATAACCAGTATTTTATTGTTAGATAAATCAAAAAGTCAGCTTAATATGCTGACTTTTTTGCATTTTTTACCGACTTTGGATTCATCAATTTTGACAATTGCATTAGTAAGTCAGCGGCCTCAGCATGTTGTTTTTGATCTGCAATAACAGCATGGTGTAACCAACGATATGAATTTTCGAAATCATATGGACTCCCGACGCCATCTAAGTTCATTTGCACTAATCTAAATTGTGCATTTAAATTCCCCAACTCTGCCGCTCTATTGGTTAGTTGATAAGCACGCTCTTGATCTTTTTGAACAAAACGTCCGATATCATAATAACGTCCCAATTGTTCAATAGCTGCAACTAACCCTTGCTCTGCGGACAAACGAATATAAAACAGTCCAAGTTGCGCATCACGTTCTACACACACACCCCAAGCCAACATATCACCATAAAGAAATTGATAAGCCGGTATTTTAAGTTTAACGGCTCTGTCTTCTATATCACGGTTTAGCTGACAACGGTCTTCTTTAACTCGTTCTAAATGTTTGTTTTGTTTTATTAAATCAAGTAGCTCATCTTGTGTGTAAATTTGAACTGCTTTTAATAATTCATCATCAAGAGGTTCTTCGACGGTTTCATTTGCCACTCCATTTGCTAAGGTGCAAAAAGAGAAGGCACTGAAATAAAGTCCGAATAGAATGGTTAAAAATAATTTCATTGGGTTTCCACGTTTAAATTAGATGGCCACTAACTTTATTGTTACTAAGGTAACGATACAGCAATAATTGTAAGCAAGTTATAAGCCATTAAAAATCACAGCATATCCTTACGTAACATCATTTCCTTTACCGAGACATCTTTACGTTTCTTGTTTTTTGTTAATGACTTTGAGTACGCAACACTTTGACTACTACATTGGTTATTGGCTAAGTAACTTAACCCTTCAGCCAATAAGGGATCATTTTCATCTCCCCAATCACCCGTTACGTTTTCAGCCACAGCGCAATCCGCGGGCAAACCATCAAAATAATCACCAAAACCTGCCGCATTGTGTGTTTGGAAATTAATAGCAAATACCACGTGTTCACACACTTCTTCTGGTCTCATGCCAATCGGTTTACCGCACGTGGTATCACCAACTACAGTCACATCAATAAAAGGAGACAGGGCATTGATGACTAACTCACTGGCCGAACAACTAGTTTCGGTAGTTAACACGACCAGTCTGTCGAGATCTAATTGTTTTATACCTTTTCCCAGAGTGAACAAAATATCTTCGTTATTATCACTTTGTTTCTGGTTGTATTTGTAACTGACAAAAATCTCATCATCAACATTTCTACCCGCAATTTGAGTACTGAGCTGATTTGCCGTCGAGATAACCCCTCCACTGTTGTATCGTAAATCTAAGATCATCTCATCAACGTTATCAAATTGTTCAAAAGCCGTATTAAACTCGGTTTGGGAACTTTCTTTAAACGAGTCAAACACCATATACGCCACAGTCTTGTCTTGGCCATTAATAGTTAATGATTTAGTTTCTGCCGCCATCACGGTGTTAGCAACAATGCTGCCTTTGGTAAAGGTAGCAACGCTCACCTCACCTGTCGGTTTTTTAAATGTCACGTCAACGTAATGACCTTCAACATTAGGACCAAATAACACAGTCCAATCCACGCTAGTCCCTGTATTTTGTTGAATAAAGTCTGAGACTAATACATCACCGACTTTGGTGATTACATCGCCACGACGTAAGCCATTTTTAGCTGCAGATCCATCTTCAAACACATAGCGTATCGTCAAACCATCGCCAGCTGAATTTACTTGATGACCAAATCCATAACCAAAAAATACCGAATTCGCATAATCATCGTATTCTTCCCTGGTCATGGTAAAACTGAAACGGTCTTTTTCATTTCGTAAGTTATATAACGCATGCCCTATCGATTCGTATGCTTCCGGGTTAATTTTCGCAGGTAATTCTTCATTCCAAAAATACTTATCTTGGAGTAGAGAAAATAATTTATTATTGGTGTCCGGAATACTACAGCTTTCATAGGTGGGTTGATCATCACCGTCAGAACATGAAACTAAAAGCATGGTAGATAATGCGAACAATAAACCGTGTGATATTTTCAAAATAATTCTCATCTTATTACTATAGTGACTACCTTAATCTATCCAAAGACAGCTTTCCAGTCGCTAAATTTTACCCATAAAAAAACCGTCAATCGACGGTTTTTTCACAATGACTTAACACTAACAAATTATGCACCAAACGGGTTACGTATGATCATAGTTTCGTTTCTGTCAGGGCCAGTAGATATAATATCCATTGGAACGCCTGTGATTTCTGCTAAGCGATTAACATAGTTTTGAGCGGCTACTGGTAACTCTTCAAACGATGTCACGCCAAACGAGTTTTCAGACCAACCAGGCATAGTTTCATATAAAGGTGTTGCACTTTCGTAACCTTCAGCTGCCATAGGAGGAACATCAACAACGGTTCCGTCTGCTAATTTATAGCCAGTACAAATCTTAAGTTCTTCTAAACCATCTAATACATCGAGTTTAGTTAAGCAGAAACCAGTGATTGAGTTAAGTTGAACTGCACGTTTCATTGCAACAGCGTCAAACCAACCACAACGACGCTCACGCCCTGTTGTTGCACCAAACTCATGACCTTTAGTACCTAAGTGGTTACCAACTTCACAAGATAATTCTGTCGGGAATGGACCAGAGCCAACACGCGTTGTATAAGCTTTAACAATACCTAACACGTAATCTAAATGACAAGGACCAAAACCAGCACCAGTCGCTACGCCACCAACGGTAGTGTTTGAAGAAGTTACATAAGGGTAAGTACCGTGATCGATATCTAATAAAGTACCTTGAGCACCTTCAAACAAGATAGATTCGCCAGCAATACGCGCTTTATCTAACATGTCAGTAACATCAACTACCATAGCTTTTAATATCTCAGCTACAGCCATTGCATCTTGATATGTTTTTTCGAAATCAACGGCTTCAACTTTGTAATAATTGACTAAAGTGAAGTTGTGATATTCTAATACTTCTTTTAATTTTTCTTTGAACAATACAGGGTTAAATAAGTCACCAACACGTAAACCACGGCGGGCTACTTTATCTTCGTATGCTGGACCAATACCACGACCTGTTGTACCTATGGCTTTTTTGCCACGAGCCAACTCACGCGCTTTGTCTAAAGCAATGTGGTAAGGCAAAATCAAAGGACAAGCTTCAGAGATCAACAAACGTTCTTTTGCAGGAACGCCTCTTTCTTCTAACATGCTAATTTCAGTCATTAATGCTTCAGGTGATAAAACAACACCGTTACCAATAATACATTTAACACCAGCTCGTAAAATACCTGATGGGATTAGGTGTAATACTGTTTTTTCACCGTCGATAACTAAAGTATGGCCAGCATTGTGACCACCTTGATAACGCACAACATATGATGCTTTATCAGTTAATAGATCAACAACCTTACCTTTACCTTCGTCACCCCATTGGGTGCCTAAAACAACTACGTTCTTGCCCATTATATTTCCACTCAGAAAAAATTAGGCGGGGATTCTACCAAAAATACGGGACGAAGATCACCCGATTTTTTTTAATTCGTATCAAAATAACACTATCTATTTGTTATAAAAGAATAATTTAATTGTTGTTATATATTAAAAACATTACGCATTTCAGTTTTACATCGACTTTGCGGTTATTATTCAATCACTTTGCTTAAACATTTATCTGAAAACTAACAATAAAGCGCCTAAAATAAACAATATACCGCCGACGATTCGAATTGTTCCAATAGGCTCTAAAGCCAATTTTTGAACATAATTCAGCCACTGTTTAGGAAATAATAGCGGGATCATGCCTTCAATGATGAGGACAAATCCAATAATAGTGAGCCAGTCCATCATTACCCTTGTCTTAAACAGGTTAAATCATATTTTGTAGGGTCATGGTAAATCGCAAAACCAAAACGCAATCTATTACCTCTAAAATCCGTTTTAATTCCGTTCGAATCTAACAACTTAGCAAGACTAACTACGTCATCCTCGTCTAAATTAAATGTTAAAAAGTGACCATGGTTGTGGTTAGGGCTTAATAGATTATCGCGATTAAGTAATGGATGTTTAAGCTCATCTATTTGTTGTAAAAAAGCCTGCTGACATTGTTCTACATATTTGTGGATAACTTCAATACTTAATCCTTCTTGCTCAAATAAGGTTAGGCTTGCATACAGTCGATACATCGCCGAAAAATCTATCGTCGCCCCTGCAAATTGCTGCCCATTTTTAGCATAGCCTACATGACCTTCTTGTCTTTGGTGTAAATCGCCAAATTCAGCAAACCAGCCTGTGTATATTGGTTGATAATTGCCATCAGGCACAACGGCAAAACAAGCGCCTTCTCCACCTTGGGCATATTTGTAACTACCGGCTAAATAAAAGACTTTTTGTTCAATCTCTGACAAATCAGTAGGGATAGCAAAAAAGCCATGATAACCATCGATAGTGATCAGAGGTTGCGTTGGCAATTGTTGAACAAAATCAGCTAAGTCATTAATGGCATAACCTGAATTAAAAAATACCTGACTTACAAAAACCCAATCAAATTCATCCTTTTGTGCAACTTCTGTAAACCTTTGTTCAAAGCTAGAAAATGGTTCCGTTGTTATACGTGTTATTTCGACTAATCCAGCTTGTTCTAAACGCTCTGATTGGCGCTGAAACGAATAAAATTCACTATCAGTGGTCAGGATCTTGATTTTTTTAGCCGGATCAAAACTAGAATAAATTCGATACAACAACTCATGTGTATTAGGTGCAAAAACGATACGTTCAGGTGTCGTTAGATTTAAAGACTTTGCGATTAACTTTTGCGTAGCAGGCAACTTGTCAGCAAATATATGATCCCACTTCTCATCAACCATGGAGGCAGTATCGTCCCAATAATCCAACATCGCTTGACGTGTTACGTCAGGCCAATAATGGTGGCTATGACAGGCAAAATGTTGGATGTTTGGACGAGCGGCTAAAAACTGTTTATACAAGTGTTGATACATAGAAGATTTAGAACCATTAGTTGATATGTAAATGTTTAAGTTAATTGCAGCTAAAGTACCGAGTTAATAACCTTCAGGCAATAAAAAAGGCTCTATCGATAGAGCCTTTCATTTAATGTTTTGTAAACATTAATTACCTGATGTGGATTTCATGTATTTAAAGAAGTCACTATCAGGTTCAATAACTAAAATATCATTTTTGCTATTAAAACTGTTTTTGTAAGCATCTAAGCTACGAACAAAAGCAAAAAACTCTGGATTTTTACCAAACGCTTTTGCGTATATCTGTGCAGCGATAGCTTCACCTTGACCACGTAACATTTGCGCTTCACGTTCAGCTTCAGCCAATAAGACGGTAATACGAGCATCAATATCCGCACGGATAATTTCAGCACGCTCTTGACCTTCTGAGCGGTGAGCTTTTGCTACTTTCAAACGTTCAGTACGCATACGTTCAAATATAAACTTACTTACTTCTAGTGGTAAGTTAATTTGTTTCACACGAACATCAAGAACTTCAATACCTAAATCGCTAGAGCTCTTAGCTGCAACAATAGCTTGTTGCATTAACTCTTCACGTTCACCAGATACAATTTCTTTAATCGTACGAGTACCAAACTCTGTTCTTAGTGCGTTGTTTACTTTTTGTTTTAATAACTGTTCAGCTTGGGTTTTTAAACCACCAGTTGAAAGATAATAAGTGGCAAAGTCAGATACGCGCCATTTAATGAATGAGTCAACGATTAAGTCTTTTTTCTCTGCCGTTACAAAACGGTCAGGGATATCATCCAAAGTTTGAATACGAGCATCAAGTTTTTTAACTTTCTCAACAAATGGCAGTTTAAAGTGTAAACCTGGACCATAAACAACCGTCACGTCAGCGCTATCACGCTTAACTTTACCAAATTGAATCACGATTCCACGTTGACCTTCACTAACCACGAATAATGAAGAAAACGATAATAAAATAACTAAAATCAGGGCAACTATACTAAAATTTTTCATGCTTAGTTTCTCCCATCATTTGAGCGATCAGTACGGCCATTACGACCCGTTGTACTTTGTGTAGGTTGGGTTGTATTACCTGAACCAGTATTGTAATTCACATTTTCACGATTACTGTCAGACTTAACATTGTTTTGCTGTTGCATTATTTTATCCAACGGAAGATACATCATGTTGCCGCCCCCTGTAGTATTAACCAGGATTTTTGATGTATTAGAGTAAACTTGCTCCATCGTCTCTAAATACAAACGATCTTTGGTTACTTTAGGCGCCGCTTTATATTCAGGTAACAATTGCTCAAACTTAGCAACTTGACCTTCTGAAGCCAAAATCTTACCTTGTTTATAAGCCGTCGCTTCTTGGATCATTCTATTTACTTGACCACGAGCTCTAGGTTCAACTTCACTTTCGTATGCTTTTGCTTCATTAACATAACGAACTTCATCTTCCTGTGCCGCAATCGCATCATCAAATGCATCTTTCACTTCTTCAGGAGGACGAGCGTCTTTAAAGTTAACATCAACGATGATCAAACCTAAGTTATAAGGCTCTATCACTTTCTCAAGTTCACGCCATGTATTTTGACGAACCACTTCACGACCAGATGTTAAGATGTCATCCATTCTTGAGTGACCAATAACCATACGTAATGCACTGTCTGTAGCTTGACGTAAACTATTTTCTGGATTTGGCGTAGAGAATAAGAAGTCACGTGGGTTAACCACTTTATATTGCACTTCCATTTCAACACGTACCACATTTTCATCTTTAGTTAACATGAAACCTGCAGCTGGTAGAGTTCTAACCGTTTGAATGTTGACCGGATAAACTTCTTGAATAAATGTCCATTTAAACTGAATACCTGGATCTTCCAACGAAGAGTATTCACCAAAGGTTAAAACAACCCCGCGCTCTGCTTCTTTTAACGTATAAATTCCAGATAGAACCCATATTAAAAAGCCAACGACCAATACTAATATAAACCCCATTGAACCACTCGGCTTTTTAGCTTCGCCAGTTCCAGATGGTTTACCACCAAACATGCCATTAAATCGTTTGCCTAAATCTTTAAACAACTCATCGAGATCCGGTGGACCTTGATCTTTACCGCGATTTTTCCACGGATCGTTGTCATTATTTCCCGGTTCATTCCAGGCCATATATTGCTCCAATCTTTATCTAAAGTTTCTGTCCGCTAATTTAGCAAAAGCACTAAAATAACTCTATGTAATCTATGAAAAATTAACATGTTTATTGTATTTAATGCTGCACACGCCACTTTTCAATAGCATAACCCAGCTGTTTGTTAATTTTTTGCTCGTCAATTAAAGATATTCGGACATGCGTTAACCACTGTCCTTCATCATTTATACTTTCATCCAACACCGCATTTAGCTGATATAAACTGGCTCGTAATTTACCTTCTGTTGCCGGTAACACAAGTTCCATCTCAACCATAGATAGACCAAGTATTTCAGAAATAGCTTGTTCAACTAATTCTAGACCTTGTTTATCTCTGGCTGAACACCACACTGCTTTTGGTAAACCTTCATCATCTCGTTCAATGTGAGGTTCGATATCTTGCAATAAATCAATTTTATTAAAGATAATTAACTGTGTGACTTCATCAGCTTCAATTTCTTTTAATACTTCAGCCACTTGTTCCATGTTATCCGCGCGTCGAATATCTGCAGCATCAACGACATGTAATTGTAAATCTGCTTCTCTAGTTTCGGTCAATGTTGCTTTAAATGCAGCAACAAGATCATGCGGTAAGTGGCGAATAAAACCAACCGTATCTGCCAATATGGTTTCACCAACATCGGCAATGTCTATTTTTCTTAATGTTGGGTCTAATGTAGCAAATAACTGATCGGCCGCATAAACATCAGCATTAGTGATAGCGTTAAACAATGTTGATTTACCCGCATTGGTATAACCAACTAATGAAACGGTTGGCACTTCTGCTTTTTTTCTGGACCGTCGACCTTGCTCACGTTGTTTTGATACTTTTTCCAAACGTGCCAATATGTGCGTGATCCTAGCGCGTAATAATCGTCTGTCCGTTTCTAGCTGTGTTTCACCGGGACCGCGTAACCCTATCCCACCTTTTTGGCGTTCTAAGTGGGTCCAACCTCGAATTAAGCGCGTAGAAATATGCTTTAACTGAGCAAGTTCTACTTGCAACTTACCTTCATGTGTTCTGGCTCGTTGTGCAAAGATATCAAGTATCAATCCGGTTCTATCCAATACACGACACTGGAATAATGCTTCTAAGTTACGCTCCTGAGAAGGAGACAATGCATGATTAAAAATGACAATTTCTGCTCCCGATACTTTTACCGCATCGGCTATCTCTTGCGCTTTACCTGTGCCAACATAATATTTGGCATCTGGATTTTGTCTTGATGTGGTGATCACTGACGATGCAGTAACACCTGCGGAAGATACTAATAAACCTAATTCTTCTAAATCTTCTCTGTCACTTTCATCAGAGAAATTAACGTGAACTAATATAGCTAGTTCGCCGCCTTCATATCTATCAAACAATAGTGTGTCCTAGTTATTTATTACAACGCAAAAAAGGAAATACACATTGGCATATTTCCTTTTTATCATCAATCATCAGAATTGTTACCAATTATAACGATTATTCTGTTTCTTCAGCACCAGCTTGGTAATGCGGATTCGTTTGGAATGGTCTAGCTGGAACTATCGTAGAAATGGCATGTTTATAAACCATTTGGCTAAGTGTATTCTTTAACAAGATCACAAATTGGTCGAATGACTCAACTTGACCTTGCAATTTAATACCGTTCACTAAATAGATCGAAACTGGAATACGTTCACGGCGTAACGCGTTCAAAAATGGGTCCTGTAAAGACTGCCCCTTGGCCATGTTTCTTCCTTCTTCTTATTATTTATTGTTATTTTAATATTAGATAACTATAGATTAGTTATCTAATAAGTTAACAGCTTAGCGAGTTTAATATTCGTTGCAAGTTTTCTTTTTCATTACCTATAACTAATTGAGTCATGTTTTGCCAACTCCTCAACCAGGTCAATTGTCTTTTTGCCAATTGACGTGTCGCAACAATACCTCTAAATATCATCTCTTCTTTATCTAACTTACCGTCTAAATACTCCCACATTTGTCGATAACCGACAGAACGCATGGAAGGTAGATCTAAATGTAAGTCACCACGTAGATATAAGGCCTTAACTTCATTTTCAAAGCCCAAATCTAACATTTTATGGAATCTTTGCTCAATTCGCTGGTGTAACTGGGTCTTATCTTCACATTGAAAAGCAAATTGTTTCACTGGATACGGTATCGGCTGCTTTTCTTTTTTCATTAAGTCAGTCATGGTCTGTCCACTGAACAGAAAAATTTCATAGGCTCGATTAATTCGCTGTGGATCGTTAGGGTGTATACGTTGTGCTGAAACTGGATCGACTTCAGCCAGTTTATCGTGGACGTGAGCCCAACCATGTTGATTGGCTGTTTCTTCAATCTCGGCACGTACTTTTTCTTGTGCTTCAGGTAACTCAGAAATTCCTTCAACTAATGATTTAAAGTACATCATAGTGCCACCAACTAAAATGGGTGTTTTACCTTTTTGGTAGGCCTTTTCTATTTCTATCAACGCATCTCGCCTGAAGTCAGCGGCGGAATATATTTGTTTAGGATCCAAAAAGTCGATTAATTTATGCGGATAACGCTCTAACTCTTGGGAGGTCGGTTTTGCAGTTCCAATGTCCATGCCTTTATAAATAAGTGCAGAATCAACACTAATAATCTCGCCATTTACTTGATCACAAAGGGTCATAGCCAGATCAGTTTTACCTGATGCTGTTGGCCCCATGATCGTGATAACTGGATGTTTAACTTGTTGATGTCCCATATTTATACGTTCTTTCCTAATACAGATTGAAGACTTTATTGATTTAATAGAGCGCTAGGGTTTAATTTTAAACCTGACTGTTTCAGTTTAGCTATAAAACCATTTTGTTTAGCATTATGTTGTAAAAAGTCGATGATTTGTTGATCTGACATTACTGCGGTTTTCTGCTCTAGAATTTTTTCAATCAGGAGCTCGGCCGTCAATGGCGCGGTCATTATTTGATTAAAAAAGGTTGGTAATGTTCGACTATTTTCATTACTGCGTAATATTGCAGGTACTTGTTTAACAATCAAAAAGTGCTGATGTAACATTAAATCAAAACCATGATCGGCTAACGTAGATAAATACTCTTCACACCATCTTTTTTCGTCAACCGATAATTTCAATCTCACTGGCACTAACAGTGGCGTTTTCATTAATCTTTGAGTTTCAACCAATTGAACGTTTGAAGACTGTGGTTTGACATATAAATTTGCATCAACAAGCCATATCTCTTGCTCTATTAGGCAATATCCATATCTATTTTGTTGTATAAACAAGACCGAAAAGTCGTTTACAGATTCCGCTAATATCTTAGGATCTGTCTGTTTTTCTTTATCATTGTCCGGTCTATTGTTAACAAAAGTTTCTTTATTTGCAGGACTGACGGCTTGAGTAAGTTGGTATTCGGTTAATTTTTCAGGTCGATTCAATGCCGTATAAAGGTTTGGTGTATTACCTTTTGGTATATTAAGTCGGGCTTTATCTGTAGCCGTTACTAAATCAGACTTTTCGATTTCAGTTTGCGCAACCGCATGTTGATAATCCTTATTTGGTTCGGATAACCAAGATGGTGAAACTTCTTTGCCTGCATTTTGCGTTTCAGTTTCAGTTTCAGTTTCAAGCTCTTCGTCTAAAGCTAATTCTTGTTCATGCATTTGAAAGCTGTCTAACGCATCTTTAATCGTTTTTACAATAAGATCATGCAATAAACGCGCATGATGAAACCGTACCTCATGTTTAGCAGGGTGCACATTTACATCCACTTCATTAGCCGGCAACTCTATGAATATGACATATTCTGGTAATTGTTCTGGATGTAACAACTGCCCATAAGCTTGTCGAATTGCATGTTGGATCAATTTATCACGCATCATTCGACCATTAACAAAGGAATATTGTGCAGGGTTCACTGACACACATAACTCTGGGGCTTTAATCCAAACGGCTATGCTGACCTGTTCATATTTACTGGTAAAGACACTAGCTGAGTCAATAAAACTTGTGTTAATCACCTCCGCTATTCGTTTACTTTTTTGCTCAACAACACCTAAGGTTTCTGAATGAGCTCTATATTTCTTAATCACTTTTTGATTATGTTTTAATATAAAACTAACATCCGGGCGACTAAGCGCTATGCGTTTAATCAAGGTTTCAATATGGTTAAATTCGGTTTTTTCAGCTCTTAAGAATTTTCGTCTAGCGGGTGTATTAAAAAACAAATCAACCACATCGACACTAGTGCCATTTGGATGGGCCGCAGGTTTAATATCCACGTTCATGGCCAACCCTTCTGCCATGGCACTCCAAGCTTCATTTTGCTCCGCTGGTTTTGATGTCATGGTCAAACGAGACACCGAACTAATACTCGCTAGTGCTTCGCCCCTAAAACCAAGACTACTGATGGCTTCTAAATCATCAATATTGGCAATTTTACTGGTGGCATGACGTGATAAGGCTAAGGTAAGCTGTTCTTTGTCGATCCCTTTGCCATTATCACGAATTAAAATTCGTTTATGACCACCACGATCAATATCAACTTCAACTTTGCTAGCGCCAGCATCTAAGGCATTTTCGACTAATTCTTTAACCACAGAGGCGGGGCGTTCAACAACTTCACCCGCAGCGATTTGGTTTGCCAGCTGAGGTGGCAATATCTTAATTGTCATAAACGAAAACTAAGATTGAGGAATGGACAATACCTGCCCAATTTTAATATTGTTGGAACGTAAGTTATTCGCTTCTTTGATCTTGCTGACGGTTACATTGTAATTTTGCGCGACCAGAGACAACGACTCTCCACGTTTTACTTTGTGTTTCACATCTTTAAATTTAGCAAAGTAAGAACCATCAGGTGGGTTTCTTTTAAAATAGCTATTTACTGCCGTGAATATAGAATTAGCCATCTTATTTTGGAACCAGTTATTTATCAGTAACTTCTCTTCTTTCGGATTTGAAATGAATCCGGTTTCCACCAATATTGACGGTATATCTGGTGACTTCAACACGCCAAAACTGGCGGACTGCGGAGAACGTTTGTGCAACTTAGTGATGTCTTTTAACTCGCCCAAGATCTCTTTTGCTACCAAGTAACCTTGCGACATAGAATGATCCATCGACATGTCCAATAAGGTACGTACTAAATATTTTTCTGTCGTAGTATTCTTAATGGCATCACCCGCCCCGCCTAACAACTCGGAGTGTTTTTCTTTTTTCTCTAACCATTTACCAATTTCAGAATTGGCTCTGCGTGGGCTTAGTGTCCAGACACCAGCTCCTGATGGATGAGGTGTATGGTATGCATCTGCGTGTATGGATATTAATAAATCAGCGTTAGCGTTTCTCGCTTTTTCGGTACGCCCATGGACACTAATATAATAGTCTCCAGTACGTGTCATTACTGCAGTTAAGCCAGGCTGTTTGTTAATGAGTGCTTCTAATTTTTTTGAGATAGCAAGGGTAATACGCTTTTCATAATTACCTTTACCACCAATAGAACCCGGATCTTCACCACCATGTCCGGCATCGATGGCAATTATTATGTCTCGATCCGATTCCATTTTCTTTTGATTTTCTGCAACTTTGGCTTCAGTGTCTACCAAGTCAATTACCAGACGATTGCCGTAAGGCGCGGTAGGTTTTAAAGCAAAAATAATAGGTTCTATTTTTGACGTTAAATCAAATACCAAACGACTGTCTG
Organism: Psychrosphaera sp. F3M07; assembly: GCF_018860345.1. Taxonomy (GTDB): domain Bacteria; phylum Pseudomonadota; class Gammaproteobacteria; order Enterobacterales; family Alteromonadaceae; genus Psychrosphaera; species Psychrosphaera aquimarina. The sequence continues at coordinate 408,731 of NZ_JAHKPJ010000025.1, forward strand.
ACTTGTTTTTAGTGCTGCTACGAATATTTTTTAAGATATCGCTCGATTGAGCTAGGTTCGATAATTCGGCATTAATAGAAGTGTTTTTTAAATCTAAAACTAAACGTTCAGGGTTGGACAACATAAAATAAGAATATTCTATGGATTGGGTTAAATCCAATACCACACGTGTGGAATCTGGTGATGGCCAGACCCTTACGTTTTTAACATTTTTTGCAGCAAACGCTGGCATTGAAAAGCCAATCGTTATCGCTAACAAACTGTTAATTAGAATTATTCGGATTATGCTGTTAAGCCACATTTTATTTCTCTATCTTCTTGTTATAACTGCTTTGAGACTTATTATTTTTGTTTCAGCAAAGTTAATATACTTGCGCCTTTATCGTTATTAGCAATAAAGGTAATTTTACGGCCTGTATCTACATATTCTAATGTAATATCCAAATCGGCTTGCGGCAATACACCCGCTCCTTTTTCAGGCCATTCGATTAAACATAATGAATTAAGTTCAAAGTAATCTCGGATCCCCATAAACTCTAACTCTTCCGGATCACCTAATCGATATAAATCAAAGTGATAAGCGTTTATGCCAGCCAACTCATAAGGCTCTACTAAGGTGTAAGTGGGGCTTTTAACATTGCCTTTATGTCCTAAACCTTGAACCACACCACGAGTAAAAGTTGTTTTACCAGCCCCTAAATCACCATGTAAATATATAATAGCTCCGTCTTTAATGACGTCAGCCAGGTGATTGCCCATTTGGACAGTGGCGAGTTCATCTTTTAATTCAACACTTAGCTCTTTCATACTTTATATTTAACAACTCATTACATCATAACAACATCAAATTGGTCTTGATTATACAGTGATTCTGTTTTGACCTTAATCTGTTTGCCAATAAAAACTTCTAACTCTGCTAAATTATGGAATTCATCACTCTCTAAAAACTCCGCCACGGCCGTTGATGCATAAACAATAAATTTATCGGCGTCATAGGCACGGTTTACCCTAACGATTTCACGCAGCAGTTCTGCACATATGGTTTCCACCGATTTTACATAACCTCGGCCATTACATACTTCACATTCACTGCATAATACGTGTTCTAAACTTTCTCGGGTACGTTTACGCGTCATTTCAACTAAACCTAAAGCTGAAAATCCGTGAACATTATTTTTTGCTCGGTCTTTTGATAATGCTATTTCTAAACTATGCAATACGCGCCTTTGGTGGTCGGTACTGATCATATCTATAAAGTCGATGATGATTATACCGCCTAAATTACGTAATCGTAATTGGCGAGCAATAGCCTGTGTAGCCTCACTATTCGTATTAAATATAGTATCTTCTAAACTACGATGGCCAACAAAACCACCGGTGTTGACATCAATCGTGGTCATCGCTTCGGTTTGATCTATAACTAAATAACCACCAGATTTAAGATCGACCCTTTTTTCTAATGCCCGTTTAATTTCAGACTCAACATCAAACATGTCGAATATTGGTCGCTCACCTGGATAATATTCCAGTTTGCTGGTTAATTCCGGTGAAAACTCTTCGGTAAATGCGGTTAATTCTCCAAACGTTAACTTGGAATCTATTCTAACTCTTTCTAGCTCTTCAGCTACAAAGTCTCTGATAATACGAAACGCCAAACTCAAGTCTTCATACAAGACCGCTTGATTTCGGGTTTTCTTTTTCTTTTTTATTATCTTGTTCCACAGCTTTTTAAGGAAGACTGCATCTTGTGCTAATTCTTTTTCACCAGCCCCTTCAGCCGCGGTTCTGACAATAAAACCACCATGACCTTCTTCGTAATGCCTTTCAACAATACTTTTTAAACGCTGCCTTTCTCCGTCATTTTCTATTCTTTGTGACACACCAACATGTTTAGAGTCAGGCATGAAAACTAAATAACGTGAGGGTAAGGTAATATCTGTTGTTAGACGGGCACCTTTTGTTCCTAATGGATCTTTCACCACTTGAACTATAATTTTTTGACCTTCTCTAACCAATTCAACGATATCTCTTACTGCATTGGATTTTGGTGTGATGATATCTTTATCGTGATCATAGGTAATAATGTCGGAAGCATGTAAAAACGCGGCTTTCTCCATTCCAATATCAACAAAAGCAGCTTGCATCCCTGGCAATACACGGCTGACTTTACCCAGATAAATATTGCCTACAATGCCGACTGTACTTTGTCTTTCCAAATGTAACTCTTGCAACATGCCATTCTCTATTTGAGCAACACGTGTTTCACTTGGGGTAATATTTATCAATAACTCAACTGTCATTATTCCATCACTTCTTTTAAGGCTTGTTCTATCTCTACAAGAGGTAGGCCAACTACGGAACTAACACTTCCATTGATAGTTTTAACGAACTTCCCACCAATCCCCTGAATCGCATAAGAACCCGCTTTATCTTGTGGTTCCCCTGTATGCCAATACTTTATTATTTCATCTTGCGTTAACGTTTTAAACAACACATGGGTAACGACCACTTTTGTTATCACTTTAACTTTGTTCATAACAGTAAACGCGGTAACTACTTGATGTTGTTTGCCTGACAATAATGACAATATATTAATACAGTCCTGTAAATCTGCAGGCTTGCCCAAAATACAATCGTTGATTACAACTGATGTATCAGATCCAACAACAATAGCATCTGGGTTATTTTTGAAAATATGTTGTGCTTTTTCTAATGACAAACGAGATACATATTCCCTCGGCGTTTCATTGTCTAATACACTTTCATCAATGTCAGCCGCTTGCACGGTAAAATCATCAATAAGATGTGCTAATAACATTTTACGTCTAGGCGATTGACTCGCTAAAATTACAGCATGTTTATTCATCGAATTTTGAACCGTCTACGATAAGAACGTAATACCGGAAATAACCACAACCAAAACAAAGCACTGGTAAATGAAGGGGTAATATACTCAACCGAGAAATTAACGTTTAATAAAAATCGATTCAGCCAAAAAACAACAAGGTGGAATAAAATTAGAAATATCCCAACCAAAGCGGCTTGTTGCCAAACGGTGAAATTACGCAATTTCTGGAAATTTGAAGACACCCCAAACACAACTAAAGACAGTGCTAAAGCGTTAACACCTAAAACCGTACCTAATAATATATCTAATAAAAAGCCCACTATCCAAGCGGTGCCAATACTGACTCTATGGGGTAAAGCAATTGCCCAGTAAATAACAACCATAGCAGCCCAATCTGGCCATATTGCTTTTAACTGAAGAGGCAATGGCATTATGCTTAATATCAAGGCAACTAAAATACTTGCGTTGATATACCACCAAGGTGACGTGCTATTTTTCGCCATTACTGTCCCCTTTAGTTTCAACCTTAACTTGTGGAGAATCGTCTTGCTCATTCGGCCATAACAACAAGACATGTTTTAATCTGTCTAACCTTGCAATGGGTTGAGCAAGAATGTTCATAAATGGCTGTGATTCATCAGGGTAGATATTTGTCACTTTGGCAACTGGGTGCCCATCTGGAAATATTTCGCCTAACCCCGATGTAATCAGCGTATCTCCAACCTTCACATCGGTGCCTTGTGGTAAATTTATCAACGCCATTTTATTAATATCGCCTGTACCTGATAAAATTGCACGAACATCATTACGGGCTATTCTAATTGGAATTGAGTGTGTTTGGTCAGTTATTAAAATCACTCTTGAAGTCGTATTGGCCACATTAACTACTTGGCCAACAACGCCCAAATCATCTAATACAGGCTGACTTTCATAAACATTATGGGATGAACCTTTGTCTATCATTACATTTTGAGAAAACGGGTTACTGGCCACAGCCATAATTTCCGCAACCGACTTTTTCACTTCGATTCTAAGGTTCGTTTGTAACAATGCTCTTAATTTTGCATTTTCCGACATCAACATATTATATCGTTGCAACTTTTCGTTTTGCATCAGTTGCAATTCTCTAAGGGTTTTATTTTCATCTAATAAAGATTGTTTTGAAGCAGCGTATTTTGCGGTTGTATCAAGAGCTTGTTGCGGTAAGTTGGCGAGATAAATAACGGGTGAAACTAACGTATTAAGATAACTGCGGATCTGCTGAGAGCTATCGGTATACACGTCATAAGTTATTGTGATAAAACTAATAACAAAGGCTAACGAAAACCTTAATGGTAATGATGGTCCTGAGCCAAAAATGGGATTCATAATTACTTTTCTTGTTATTTTTATTAAAGTAAAACGGCAGTGGTTACTGCCGTTTAAAATACTACTGTTTAACTAAGCGAATGTTAGTTTATTCGTAACTAAATACGTCTCCGCCATGTACATCAATCATCTCTAGAGCTTTACCGCCACCACGTGCTACACACGTTAATGGGTCATCTGCAATAATAACTGGTATACCGGTTTCTTCCATTAATAAACGATCTAAATCACGTAATAATGCACCACCGCCAGTTAATACCATTCCACGTTCAGCAATGTCTGAAGCTAACTCTGGTGGTGACTTTTCAAGTGCAACTAATACAGCACTTACAATGCCAGACAATGGTTCTTGTAATGCTTCTAAAATTTCATTTGAGTTTAAAGTAAATGAACGAGGCACACCTTCTGCAAGGTTACGTCCACGAACTTCCATTTCTTTCACGTCATTTGAAGGGTAAGCAAAACCAATTTCTTGTTTGATTCGTTCTGCTGTCGCTTCACCGATCAAGCTACCAAAATTACGACGCACGTAATTAATAATAGATTCATCAAAACGGTCACCACCAATACGTACTGAAGAAGAGTACACAACACCGTTTAATGAGATAATAGCTACTTCTGTTGTACCACCACCGATATCAACAACCATCGAACCTGTTGCTTCTGAAACCGGTAAACCAGCACCAATTGCTGCCGCCATTGGTTCTTCAATTAAAAAGACCTCACGGGCTCCTGCACCTATTGCTGATTCACGAATAGCTCTTTGTTCTACTTGAGTAGCACCACAAGGCACACATACCAAAACACGAGGGCTTGGACGGAAAAAGTTATTGTTATGAACTTGTTTAATAAAGTACTGCAACATTTTTTCAGTAACATAAAAGTCAGCAATAACACCATCTTTCATTGGACGAATCGCTTTGATATTACCAGGGGTTCTACCTAACATGCGTTTTGCTTCACCACCGACTGCAGCAACACTTTTAGGTCCTCCTGCACGTTCTTGGCGAATAGCAACTACGGACGGTTCATTAAGAACGATCCCTTGCTCTCTTACATATATTAATGTGTTTGCCGTACCTAAATCTATCGACAAATCATTAGAAAACATACCGCGCAGACTCTTAAACATGGCGCATTTTATCCTTTGAGAAATACTGCTAAAAAACTAATAGCTAACTTTACCTAACACCTGCTATTACGGCAAGCAGGAACTGACTACAAAAGTATATTATTAGAAAATAAAAAAGGGGCTAAAGCCCCTTCAATTACATAATGATGAAAAATTAGCCTATCTGTCTCTTGCTACTCGAAAACCTATGTAGTTTGAACGGAAGTCAGATGCGATTTCTAAACGTGTAGAAACACGAGCTAAACTAGGGGCAAAGTTCCAAGCGCCACCTCGTACAACAGAAACGATATCAGAGCCAGTATCACTCCATTCCCAAACATTACCAATCACATCGTAAAGTCCGTAACCGTTACGCTTAAATGTACCTGTTGGAGATGCACTATTGTTTGACCATTTGCTGCCACACCAACCACAGTTTGCATTATTACTACCGATGGCATCGCCCCACCAGTAATCTAAATCCGAACCTGCGCGAGCGGCATATTCCCACTCACCTTCAGTAGGTAAACGATACGTTTTGCCAGTGCTTGTAGATAACCAATCAACATATGCTTTCGCGTCATCTAACGTTACACAAACAACCGGGTAATCGTTATCTTGCTCATAACCTGGGTTACGCCAGTTCATTTGCATATCATATTTTGGCTCAGAGTTGCTGTAATATGCACAACCTTTACCTTGTTCAGCAACCGTTACGTAATTTGTAGCAGCGATAAATTGACCAAAATCACCTACAGTGATTTCTTTCTCACCAATGCCAAATGACGCTTCAATTTTATAACTTACAACAGGACGTTCGTTGTCTAATCCACGACCGGTAATATCACCCATTTGGAAACCACCAGCAGGGATTGCTACTAATCTAGGACCTTGTTTATCATTGCTAAGAATGTCTTGAATTTTCTCGCCTTTGGCAAAACTTTGCGCGTCCTTATTTAGATTAACTCGAATTAAACGGTTTTCCGTTAATTCAATCTTTTCAACATAAGATTGATAACCCAATTTGATCACTTCAACTGAATGCTCACCGGCTGGTAACATAACGCTTAATTTAGTTGAACCGTAACTTACGCCATCAATATACACTTCATCATCAAATACATTTGAGCGTATGGTTAATTCGTACATTAAATTAGCGTCGTATTTAACTTTTTGACTCTCAGTCTTTTTTGCAACTTCTCCACCACCAGGGAATTCAACGCAATAACGTTCATTTAGTTCCAACAACTGACAAGCTTGTTTACGTGTTAAGTTACCTTTTAAACCTACATCCATAGCTACAGAGTATTTAGCTACGCCGGTAAAGCCTTTATTGGTTACTTTAACGCTTTCAACTTTAACACTAGTATCGGCGGCATTTCGTTGTGCTGATGCAGTTGCAGATTCAGATAGTTCAGTAAAGATTTTATCTAAGTAACGTTTGGATGCTTTTTGTTTTGCTAATTGCTCAGTACGACGAATACATTCAGAGATCACTTCTTCTAAATCACAATCGACCGCGTGCTGAACCGATAAAGTACCCGACTTATTAAATTGAGAATATAAACGCTCTACACGAGAATTGTTTAACTGCTCTTTTAAACTTTCTAACGTATTTAACAACGAATGTTTAGATACTCTGATACTAGCAACTTCACGTTCTTTTTCTTGAACAGCGGCTAATTGGTTTTGAATATCTAATTTATTTTGTTTGTGGGCATTAACTGATTCGGTATAGGTCAAACGTGCGGAAGCAATATCTAAGGACGGGTCGTCAATCATTTTTTGGAATTGACTATTCATCTCTTCCAAAGCGATAGCCTTCTCACGCTCAAGTTTTTTAGATTGCTCTCTAAGCTTCGACAATTGTTCTTTCATTTGCTTCGCTTGGTTCATTTGCGTTTGCAAAGCCAAGTTATAATTGTCGTATTCAGTTTGTTTATTTGCAATGTCAGCCTGGGTAGCTTCAACTGTAAGCGCACCAGTTTGTGCATTTACACTTCCCATTAACAAGACACACAATAGCGCCAGTGGAGCTCTCAACATAGTACTTCCGTTCCCAAAATTACTTATTATTATTTTCAGACAAACCTGAGAAATTAAAAAATTAACAACTTGCTATGCTATTGAGTTAATACTCAAAGCGCAAGTGCATTTTTAAAACTATCGCTCTCTTTTATAAATTATTCTGTCATTTCCACGATATGAGCCAAAAATTACCGTTGAAGATACATTATCGTCATCGTCAATATCAGCATCATTATCCCAATCCACATTCAACCAATCTGGCAGATTGGTAATTTTAACATCCAACTCTGTCACTACGTTTGGTGCATTGATGAATAAGCCATCTGTCGCAGGGGTTTTACCCGCTACAAAACTGGAGCCTACAAGGTTACTAGTGTATATCGTTGGATTTCCATCTTCAGTAATTGAGATGTTAAAACCAGAAAACGTCGTTTCACTATCATCCGTATTAGTCACAAATTTACCACCTGAGAAATACTGCAGGATCATTTCTACTTTTAAATCACTAGTTTCATTGCCGTATGCGTTTTCTAAAAATAAACGGCCATAACGTAAATTAAAAGTGTTTTCTAATAAAGTTATACCTTCATAACTCGGTAAATCGTTACTTATGCCGTCAACGTCATAACCAATATTATCGGCATCCAGTAATTCGTTAGCGCTGAATAACAAACTTATCGTACTGGTAAGCGGTTCTCTTGGTATCGCAGGTTTCTCATAGATAAATGGGGCAGATAAAGAAAAATTCATTTGCCCTTGTACACTTAGGTTTATGTTTTCAATCGCACTGCTCGGATATGGCGCAGGTGTATAACTTGTGTTTTCAGAGTAATTAGAAGAAACAAAACCAAAATTGGACGGCACAAATACATAATTAGTCGCGGTCTGATTAGTATACGTTTTCGCAACATAGCTAAATACAGGATTTGTAGGAAAATCTAGCGACTCGCCAAAGTAACTAAATGTGGTATGAGTATCTGTGATCTCTGTGTCCGGAAGCGGTGTAGCAAATGTAAAATACGCCGGGATAAATCGCCCCGCACTGGTTACACTATCACTATTAATTTGATAACCAAGGTAATTACTGTCTTTTACGTCTAAGGTAAAACTACCTACATTATCAAACTGTGCAGCAGCGTTACTAAACCCATTATTATCAAAGGTTAGAGAGGTGGCATCAATCCAACTTGCCACACCAGTATCATTAGTTACATTGGCTGGACTCGTTCCACCATAATAAAACTGTACTGGGTTGGCCCCGCTCGATATTAAAGGAGAGTTCATTACAGACTGAATTTCCAGATCACCTGGGCGGTAATTATTGGTTTTATTACCATCTGCGTTTAAAGCCTGAATGGACAAGTTAAAGTTCTGACCGGCGTAATGGGTTAAATTTCCCGATGAACCCAGTATATTGTCATTTTCATCTTTAACTTGAAGATTAATACTCGCTGGTATGACATTAAAGTTATCGTAACCTGTTGCAATATTAGTAGATAAATTCAAATTCACATCGGCCACGGAAACTTGCAACGCGCCAGCGTCGGCATATCTAACATAAAAGTATGCCGTAGCATCGGTGGCGTTAAAGTTTAACGTTTGAGTAGTACCACTGCCACTTGTCACAGAGGTATATGAACTATCGTTTAAAGACACATTTAACGCTTCTTGATCATAATTGGTCGGTGGATTTAAATATGAAAAGTCTATATTTACTTGTTTGTTCCCGACTAATGAAGGTTCACATACTGCAGGATTATTCTCGATCGCTTCCAACGCTTGCACCGAAATTCGATTGTTGGCATCTGATACAGATTCACTAGAGGTAATATCTGATGCTGTTACTTTATAACCAAATCTTGTGTACGTAATATCACAGCTGCTTTGTGTTCCGCTATTATAAAAACACTGAATATTGGCATCGGGTGACATGCTATTTAAACCAAGTGTAATGGTATCAACGGTTGTTTGATTAAATTCAACTTGTTGAGGGGCATTGGTTAAATTCAAGCCCGACACTGTGGTGGTATTCCCACCTAAGGTATAGTGTAAGTTACCGGTGACATCAGCCCCTATGACTTGTGAACAGAACTCATCTCCACAAGCTTTCACTGTGACAGATGTTGCACTACAACTTAAATTATTTTGTGGATGATCAATTCTATAGTGGTCAACAGAGTTAACTAACCCACATTCTCTCAGGAAGTTACTATCATCTATAACTTCATTTTGTGTTAAATATCGTTCGTAAATTCGCACTTCATCAAGTAGGCCGATAAAGGTTCTTTCTGGTATTACATCACAAGTACCTGTCGCAACATCCGCGCCGACAAAATAATCACATGTACTGTGTTTTGGTGTTTCATTCCAAGTACCTGAATCCTCTAAAACACCATTTATATACATTTTTTGCTCACCCGCTTGATACGATATCGCAACATGAGACCAAGTATTTAAGGGTACTGAGTTAGCTGACGTTAATGAGCGAGTCGCATTACTCTCATTTTGCCACCACCAATAAAGCTTACCATCCTGATTTATATGAAATTCATAATTTACGTCTTTTGACGAAATTGACATAAGGTTGTCAGCCCCATTAGTATCATTTTCATCATTTGGATAAGACGTTGGGTATACCCATGCTGACACTGCAAGTTCATCACTATTCAAATAACCACTATCGTTTACACGACCATAACTTGCACCATCAAATTCTCCGTATTTACAGGTGCTATTTGTCCCTACTGTCTTTGCAACGTTAGAGGAACCAAAACCAACGTTTCCATATTCAGTTAGATGGTTATCGCCTATGATATCGTCAAATGAGTCTTCCATTGCCCACCAACCGATTATTCCATCGATTTCACAATCTCGACAAAAAACTAAGAACTCTTCAACTTGAAATCCACCGTCATAATCGTTGTCATAACTATAAAAGCCAACTGAATTCATTTCAGGTTGTGCGCTTGCATAACTCAGCACCGCACTATCATTGATACAAACTGAAATACCGTTTTCATCCACCGTGATACGGATATTCATAGGATCATCTGTGTAAAAGTTAGGTTTTGAAGATAATAGTGTAGGGACTCCATTTTGCACATGGACTAAATCTAAATTTCTATAATCACCAGGGAAGTTCGTATCATTAGAATAACCACTTCCTATTTTGGTCCAGCGTAACAAGTAAAAATCGTCCTCATCCACATAACCAAAAACAACACCTATGTCATTGTTACCTATCTGATCTGCGTGTGTAATAACGGTTGTCTCAATGGCATACGTTTGAATGGTGGAGGACGAATACCCTTCATCATCAACATTATGTAATAAAACACCGTATTCATTATTACCTGAATTTACCGTGTCACCTGCAATTTTTAATGTGTCGTTATTTATTGCATAAGTGATGGTTTGGCTTTCATTTGGCGATTGATAAATAGTATCTCCTGGCCAAACATTGGTCGAAGAACGATCAAAATCTACCGGAGCCCAAGTGTCCGCTAAAGCATGAGTATCTTCACTAAAGTCATCGTTGAATATTACTTTATAGGCTGATAAATCAGGGCAAAAAGCCGAGATTGTGCCATCTATCGCAAAGTCATTAACTTTAAATGAATCGTTGGAATCAAAACCAGAAGCCGTTACAAAACGAACATCAACATCACTGCCAATATAATTAGTAATGTCATAAGTCACATCACCTGAGGCATTGCTAGAGTCTGAGCCAATAAAACTCTCAAGCGTGGTCCAATTGCCGTTGGCTGTGCGTATCTGTAAATAAACAATATCATCACTGTAACTCGTCACACTGCTGTAGCTGAATGATAAGCTAGCAGTAGATAATGAAGACAGATCAGCCTCTCGTGAAATTGAAACACTAGAAGAGGTAATGGTTAATTCTGAATTACTAATGGTGATCTTACCTGATGAAGGACTGCCGTCATCATTGCTTTCATTCCAACTACCCGACCAATCTAACTCACCATCATTGTTTGAATAAGTAACACTGTTAAATCGGTCAAAGAATATATGGTCTTCTGGTTCAGGGGCTCCGGTGGCGTTTATTGCAAAGTTATTAATATAAATGTCATCATCTGAATCGAATTCTGATGAGGTATAAATTCCGACATCCGTATCATCACTTAAGTAATCACTGATATCGAGCTCCTCAATACTACCTTGATAATTTCCTCCTGTAGGAAAGGTATATATTATGGGGGCGTAATTATTGTTGTTTGTTCTAATTACAACGTAAACTTCATCATTGGTTGAGTTTGAACTAATTTCATAATCCAACGATAGAGTCGCTTGTGTGAATTGCGATAAATCGACACGTCTAAGAATGTAATTTGTAGGACCTGATAATTGCAGCTTAGTATCCGAACTACCACTTGTTATCTTTATGTCACCGCTATTAGCAGAACTATCATCATTGTATTCGAGCCAGTTAGCAGCCCAATCTAATTCACCATCATTATTACTATAACTTTGATTATTAAACTTATCTAAAAATGTGGCTTCTATATCATCAATATCACTGGTAACCGTAATAGTAAAATCACGGATGTAAGTTATTCCATCATCTCTTGTTGCTTTAACACAAATCTCATGTTCCCCTTCATCGAGAGAAGTAACCCAGCTTTTTAGGAACAATTCATTACCAACGGTTGTAAAGCGTGAGTTGTACTGGTTAAACGCACCAGTACACTCACCTACATTCACGCTTTCATTATAATTAACGACAAATTCACTAAAGGTATAACTAGCACCTTCAGCCGTAGGCAAAAACTCTCCAATCGCGTTATTTGTTGTTGGGTGTGACGTACTAATTGTGTCATTAGATATCGTAAAAAAAGTGGGTTCTTGTGCCGGTTCGATAACTTTAATCGTTAAATTTTGACGGTAAAAATCATCATCTGTTTTTACACAAATAGTGTATTCACCCACATCCAGTCTTGGGCCATTAGCACTTTTAATAGACACCTTATTGTTATTAATTTCAAAAATTGAATTAGTGTTAGGGTTTGCACAAGAACCTGCGTTAGTTCCTCCGTCCCATGTATGCATTACCACATTGGTCGAATCTTTTTCATCGGTAACTAACAAATCACCTATTTCAATACCAACAAAAGCTTCATAGTCATATGTTGTGTCAGGGTTAAGGGTAATTTTGGTAGGGACCCCATCTGGGTTCTCTACAACCGAAATCACGAAATTTTTACTGTAAAGATTATCATCAGTCTTTACACAAATAATGTAATCTCTTGCTGGTAGTGTAATGCCACCCGGATTTGAAATTGAAAGTACATTTGAATTAATGCTAAATTTTGAATTATCTGACGTACCTAAATCACAAGAACCACTTATCGCGTTATTATAAGTAATGCTAACGTTTGAGTTAGTATAAGCCCCAAAAGGCGTTATATCTCCTATTATGGCTCCTTGTTCAGCATCATAGTCATAGATAGTATCTTCGGATAGAAACAGGTCATGCGTATTAGCGACGGTTAACTCAACAGAAAATGGATCCGAGTCACCATTTCCACAAGAATTATTTCGATAAGCAACAAAATCTATCTGGTAAGTCCCCGGTGAATTTGTAATATTGCTTAAACTAAAACTAATACTTTGTGACGTAAAATTGTCATAGTTATCATGATTAACGCAAGTTTCTGTACCACCGTCTACACGATAGCCAGTTGAACGCCACCGACTACTGTCTCCTATGGAGTTCCCTGATGCAGTTATAGTTGCACTCACGCTTGCATTAACAGCCACAGGGTTTGGAGTTAATGTAACCGATTCAATTACTCGACCAGCAATAGACTCGAACGATACGAGTAATAATACGACTAGAATAAAATGCTTTACGTTCACAGTGCTTTCGCCTCTACTTCTATGGTTCGACTGACACAGACTTTTTCATTACTACATATAAAATCAGAACTATTATTAACCATTTGAGCCTTGCAAACGGCGGTTGAAACAACTTGATAATATTGACTCGTCCCTGCAGCGTTGTTTGAACAATATGTTTTTGTCGCACAGTTACGCGCGCCATCAACATTAAAATACAAGGTTTGCTCTGCAGTGCATGTGCCAGAGCCAGAAATTGGAAATAATTTTGCAAGGGCCATTTCATTTGCGGACTCTGCTGCAAATAGTGCTCGAGTTCCTAACACTTCAAATACCAATTGATCTGAGCTAGACGAAATAGATTTGCTTATCCCAGCAGCTAACGCGGCCATAATCACAATAATAAACACAGCTATCGCCAAGGCACTGCCTTTTTGTTTTGCTTTGGTTCGGTTTATTCTATTTATCGTCATAATTTTCACTACTCAATTGGACTATAACGCCCATCACTTATCGCTAGCTAAGGTACATTTGGAATATGTACTTCATGGTTAAAAAACATGTTTTCATTTACATTGGCGGTAAACTCTAAGTATAGGTTAACAACAGAGTTTCTATTTAAAGTTGAACTAGAAATATCAAATGGATGTGTTGTGTCATTACTAAGATCATTGGTTAATCCTTCTGCCATTAGTACACCGCCCAACAACAGCACCGAAGACTTATCACTTGGTACCGCTTGTGTTGCTGAAAAACTTGTTCTGATAAAGCGATATAAATCATAAACCGAACCGTTTGCTATCAGGCAATAATTTATTGATTTATCCGCTGTATAATAACGCCTTTTAGGGGAGTGTTCTTCAAAACTCGATCCCGCGTCTACCGTTAACGAAATAACAGGATCGTCACCATCTACAATTATAATTGAGCTAGATAGATCCAAAATCATATATCTAACTAATGTATTTGAATAAACATCTGTGCTTTGTGTTGGGTAGATATATAACCTATCGTCGTCGTTGTACACACCATTCCAACTTACGACATCTAATTGAGTCCCAGTACTTGGAGCTAATAATGACGGTGTAGTAGTATCATCTCTGTATGCACCCGAGGCTTTAATTGGAGTAAATTCAATACAACTTTCAGAAGAAGATACTCTGACGCTATTAGGGATAGCGCCTCGGATTTCTCGGGTCATTCGCTCTATTGCAAATCGACTTTTTGATAATACAATCTGCCGATCATTAGCTTCTACATATATTTGAGTACCAAACACAATAAATCGAACAGATGCGGTTGCTAACACGCCTAAAATAACAATAACCGCAACCAATTCAATTAAGCTGAATCCCTGCTGTTTTGTCTGAGTGAAAAAGCGTGCTTTAGCCATTAGTAGTTGGCCTTATAACTTGCGTAAACTACATCATCACCTAGCGGTGGTGTTACCGTCACTGTGATTAGCTTAGCATCTGTATTCGCTAAGCCTAAATCAGTTCCTGCGTATCGAACTGATACATTGATGGTAAACTTTGCATAAACATCGTTTAACGATTGGTTATCGATGTTACTAATATCACTGCCTGTAGCCGAAAAACAATCAAAGTCATCAACATCATCAAACAATTGACGACTCGCACTACCTTCTTCAATCCAAGGGTTTTCTTGACCGGTTCCATCAACAAAACCGCAGGCGCTGATCACTGTGCAAGCGCTCGCTCCACTTTCGCCGCAACGTAATGCCCCGGTTTGTGCCGAATTTTCATCGAACCTACGAGCGATTATTTCATTCATCATGGACTGCGCTAATTCAGCAGATCGTACCTGAAACCATGGATTTGCACTGCGCTCAGCTTGGGGAAATAACGCACCAGTCATAACCATTAATGCAACCGATAATACAAAGATGCCTATCACTAATTCAATTAAGGTAAAACCGTTAGGCTTTTTCTTATTAAGCCGATTTACAGCTAATTGAGTTGTAAGTAGAGACTTAAGGGCAAACATAGATATACCCTTCAGATTCGATACACACACTGTGGTCTGTGGAAATTGTAATAACACAACCGGATGTGGCACAACTACCTATGTTAGGAATAGGCTGACCTAGATAATTAAACTGTATATTTGATAATGCAACGCCTGCGGTATTTTTTGCGCTATAACTATCTTCCAGTTCAACTAATAAATAATCATCGGTATTACCAGCGACCGCTTTTAAACCTGTTGCACAGGTACCATCATTATTTTGTGCCGTTAAACCTAAAGTGCCTGTAGTAAAACTTACACGATGACAGGTTTCAGAGTTTTGGGTATTTTGCATCGCTCGTTGTTGAACGTTACGTAACAGAGATATGGTTTGATCACGCTGGGAGATGTAAGTGAAATCAGAAGTGGTGTTAATTTTGGGTTGTATAGTGACAACAAGTACGGATAACAATACCAGTACCACTATTAATTCTATCAGGGTAAAGCCTTTGTTATCCATAATGCGTTCAAAAAAGGTTACTAAGCGTTAGTAACCTTTTATTTAAACTTATCCGCAGTTCTTATCTGTTGTAATTGTACCCGTTGAACCATCATAAGCAGCATAGCAATCGAATCCTAAATCACCACTCACTAGAGACGCGAAAGCTCCATCTGCTGCAGGGGCTTGAGCACTAGGATATACGCGTACTATTGTAGCACTAGCTTGTGTTGAATTATTGTATCTAACAGCCCAGCTAGAATCTAAATCTAAACCAGAACCTACATCCAAAGCACTCGGCGTTGATTCAGAACCCGAAGTTATAATTGAGCGTGATTTTTCAATATTAACCACGCCAACCATAGCCGTTCTGACTCCGTCTAGAGTCCCACCAATTGCATCACTTTTAACGTCTAAAAACTTAGGCGCTGCGGTTACTGCTAATACACCTAAAATAACGATAACGATAATTAGTTCTACCAGTGTAAAACCTTGTTGATTTGTATTTTTCATAATTTACTGCCTTTTATAAATAAAATTAATTCTTGAATACTGAAACTTGGCCTGTATCCGCATTATAGGTAAAACCTTGCGTACCAGCCGTCGTCGCGCCATCATTAATAATGCTAGTTGCTATAGTTGTGCCAACGGCAATATTCTGAGCCAATACAAATTGACATACGCCAGCAGCTGTAATATCCACTACATAACGTTCTCCGTTATAGGTTCCGCCAACAATTAAAGACGTTGGTGAAGATTGTAGAATGTTAGCGAATACTTGTTGGCAATCTGCCGTTGTCATCACTGACATATCAGCTTCGTTACCCGCTAGGCTTGACGGGTAACCTGTGTCTGTTACATCTAAACTAACATTGCCGTATGTAATATTGGTATTACCAGCTGGACGCCCAGCTAGTTCCCATTCAGCACGTACCATACCAACTGCGCTTGCAATGCCACCTGCAACACCTTCAACAGCTGAGTCTTTTGCATCGTCGGTCGCATCCATAAAACGAGGTACTGCAGCAGCACCAAGAAGTCCTAAAATAATTACCACGATCACTAATTCAATTAATGTAAAACCTTTTTGTCTCTTCATTTTAAAACCTCTTGAACATTTTAATTTAATTCTATTCAATATCATTGAGTATTATGTGGTTATTTTATCTTCAATCACACAATAAATCATTGATAATTGTTATTTTTATCTAATTTACACTGAATTAGTGTAAATAAACACTTTCTATTAGTAAGTATTACTCGTTACCACGTGTCCATTATTCGAGTTGTAACTAAACATTAACTGATTTGGAAACTTTTTTTTGTGCAAAAAGTGGCAATTACCATTGATTGCTTTTACATCCAACTCTTCTGTTAAATTTGCAATTGTTTTATTATTTTGTTCTTCATGAGCAAAATACATCCATAAATTGAAACAATCTAATTTTCGTTCGTCACTTGCTACGTTTATTGGCCAACCAGACTCATTTATTTGTAATAACAGACTTTTCTTAACATTATCTTTAATTGCCTGTTGGTCAATAAAATACTCCAAGGTTAAAGAGGTTGGTTTACCCCTTATAATCCATTCTCTTCGTGCGAAATCCATCGATAAAGAAAAACGCTCCGCCAACATTCCATATTTGTATTCTGTTACTTCACCAATAATATCTTGAAAAGACTTTACTGATACATAAAAAATACAGGCTATAACACCAACTCCAACCAAGATCCTCACAAAAGAACGATCCATCAAGGAATCTGTAGTCACTTTACCTTGTTCTTGGTTCGCCATGGCTGTTCAACTTTATTTATGCGCGGACATCATGTCCCACATTGGTGTGAAAATACCTAGTGCAAGTACTAAAACCATCCCTGCGACAACACTGATCAATACTGGTTCTATTTTAGCCGTTAAACTTTTTAAATCAAAATCCACTTCACGTTCATAATAATCTGCCGCATCAGTAAGCAGTTCATCTACACGCCCGGTTTCTTCTCCCACCGCTATCATTTGTAATACTAACGGGGAAAACAATTTACTAGCTACTGCTGAACGTAATAAAGATTCACCTTTTTCAATACTAGTTCGCATTTCCTTAATTTTGGTTTCCATATAACTATTGTCTACGGCTTCAGCCACTAAGGATAAGCCTGAATTCATCGGAACACCTGCATCCAAAATCATAGAAAAGCTACGTGAAAATCGAGCTAATAAACTACGTTCAATAATCGAGCCAACAAATGGCATCTTGATTTTATAATGATCCCACTGATAACGTCCGGCTTTGGTCGCGACATATGATCTTAAAAAAAATATCCCACCGACAATAGCCAATACTAATACTTCCCAATACGTCACAAAAAAAGTAGAAGTCGCGATTAATATTTTGGTCGCCAGTGGTAAATCGGCACCTAATTTTGCAAACATCCCAGTAAAAGTTGGGATAACTTTTAAATTAAGTAAAAACATAGCTGCTGTGATAAAAAACAAAACCATTTGTGGATATCGAATAGCTGAGTTTATCCGCTTTTTGGTTTCTTCATCACGTTCAAAGTATTCCGCCAATTGCAAAAACGAACTTTCCAATCGCCCTGTATTTTCGCCTACATGCACAATACTGATTGCGATTCTTGGAAATACTTTACCATGGCTACTAAATGCGGCCGATAGGGATCGCCCTCGTTCTAATTGGACAGCTACGTCATTTAAAATTCTTTTTAAGGTCTTATTGGTCGTGGTATCCGCCAAACCTACGATTGCCCGGATCATTGGAATTCCAGACTTAGTTAACGAGTACATCTGCCTTGAAAACACCACTAAGTCTTCAATTTTTACGCGGTCAAAATACCCTTTAAAAATATCTTTGTTTTGATCTTCGTCGGTTAAGGTGATCTTAATTGGAATTTCTTGGCGAGCCATTAGTATGTCTGCAGCCGAGTTTGTATTTGGTGCTTCGATCTGCCCCTTTATCAAGTTCCCTTTTTTATCACGTGCTTGATACAGAAAAAATGGCATTAATATGGCCTATTTATAAGTGGCTGTGTCACTAACCACCTCAGAAATTCTTAATACTTCAGAAATTGTTGTCACACCTTCAAGTGCAAGCTCTAATGCGGTTTCGCCTAAACTTTTATAATCTGGTAATGCTTTAGCCGCAACAGAAAATGCTTCAGTATCACCATTTCGTAAAGCAGTTAATAAACTGTCGTCGTTCATTTCTAATAATTCATAAACACCAATTCGACCTTTAAAACCTGTGTTATTACAAGTTTGACAGCCCGTTCCTTTGAAGAACTGAGACATTGAATGATCTTTATGGGCAATATTTGATACCCATGTTATTTCTTGAGCTGAGGGTTCATATCTGGTTTTACACGATGAACAAACTCGACGAACCAATCGTTGTGCTAATACCGCACGTAATGAACTCGCCACTAGATAAGGCGCTGCGCCCATATCGATTAAGCGCAACGCCGTCGATATAGCATCATTGGTATGCAGCGTTGATAATACCATGTGACCGGTTAACGCCGCTCTTAAGCCAATCTCGGCGGTTTCTTGGTCACGTATTTCACCAACCATGATTACGTCAGGATCTTGACGTAAGGCCGTTCTTAACACCGATGAAAACGTTAAACCGATTTTATTATTAATCTGTACTTGGTTGATTCTTGGTAAACGGTATTCTACTGGATCTTCAACCGTAATTATTTTTGTCTCAGCGTCGTTAAGTTCGCTTAAACAGCCGTATAACGTGGTTGTTTTACCAGAACCTGTCGGTCCGGTTGCCAAAAACATACCGTTAGGGCTTTTAACTAATTTACGCACTTTGGCTAAGATGTGTGGCGGCATCCCAGTCGCATTTAAGCTTAATAAACCGGCGGATTGATCCAACAAACGCATTACAACCGATTCACCGTCTTGAATTGGCATCGTTGAGATACGAACATCAACTTCATGCCCTTTCACTTTAATATGAAAACGACCATCCTGAGGTACACGTTTTTCGGAAATATCTAAGCTTGCCATTAACTTGAGTCTGAGTACTAATGCAGGGGCGATATTTACTTCACGTAATATACTTTCTTGTAATATACCGTCAACACGGGTACGAATACGTAAGCTGCCGCGATCGGGTTCAATATGAATATCTGATGCTCTTACTTGGATAGCATCTTCAAATAACGATCTTAGTAGTTTTGCTACAACTGAATCCGCTTCTCCGTCACCATCTAACGAAGCAAAATCAAAGTCAGCACTTTCTTCATATTCCGCTTGTAGTTCAGATGCAAATTGTTCAATCTCTTTAGTTCTACGGTATAAAACGTCAAAAGCAATTAAAATTTGGCTTTCACGGACCGCTACAATTTCAAGATTTTTTGGCGACAATAAGCTGGACAATTGTTCAATTGCCGCAAGATCTGCAGGGTCTGACATACCCAACATTACGCGATCATCACCACTCTCTAATATTATTGCGCGCAAACGTCTGGCGTGAACTTCTGATAATTCAGAGGCTAATCGTTCTTCTATTTTGAAGTCAGATATATCTAAAAAAGGCACATTTAATTGTTGTGCCAAAAAGCGTAATAACTGCTCTTCCGAGATAATACCCGTTTCAATTAAAACCGTACCAAGCTTACGGCCGCTTTCTTTCTGTGCTGCTAAAGCAACCATTAACTGATCTTGTGTAATTATCTCGTCATCGACTAACAGATCACCGAGTCGCTTTTTAAGTTTATGCGTCGCCATTATTGTTTAAGCTCCTGAATTCGGTTCTCTACAAAATCCATGGTGGACCTTAACATGCCGCCTTTAGCTGCTGCGGTTTGATAACTCAATATGGCAGCATCAAACTTACCTTGGCTATCTAAGGAGATAGCATGGCCTAGCCACCAATTACCAAGATCAGGTTGTAATCTGGTCAACATTAAATAAGCTGATTCCGCACTTTCATATCGCTCTAACTTACGAGCAATGGAGGCTTTCATCGAATAAAACTCTAACGTAGCGTTAGATAATTCAATATCTAAATATGAAAAGGCGCCTTTAATATTATTTTCTTTAAAGTAAATTTTTGCTGCGGTCATACGCCATAATTCTACGTTTGGATATTTAGATAAACCATCATTTAAAATCGATACTGCTTGCTGTAATTCGCCTCTACCATACCAAGCTACGGCTAATAGATTTCTTGCTTCAACATGACCATCGGATATGGATAATACTTTATTTAATTTTTCCACCGCTTCGGTCACATACCCTTTATCAAACGAAGATTGAGCTTTAGTCATTAACTGTTCTAATCTCTGCTCTGGAGAATATTTTTCAGATGACTTAACAATAGTTAATTCAGGGTTTGGATTTGATTTAGCCACAGGCGCAGGCGCCATTGGTTTTGTTTTAGGCTCTGGCGTTTTAGTTTGCACGGTAACCGGCACTAATGGCTCAACTTTTTTGACGACTTCAACAGCTGCCGCTGTTTCAGAAACTTTCTGTTCTTCCGGTTTTGATTTTTTTGTTTGCTCTGGGATGACATCATCAACAATAGCTACCTTGTCTTCAGCTGTTTTGTCCGATGGTTGAACCGGCATTAAAGGTTTTATCTGTATTTTTTTTGGTTTTGAGTCAACCTTATTCCCTTGAGCAACAGGGACTAAAGGTTCCTGAATGGGAGTAATGGGTTCATCTTTTAATAATAACCAACCTATCGCGATGACTAAGCCCACAACAACAAGTGACAGTGCAATAACAATATACTTAGTCGTATTTTTCACTGGTGGCTGATAAACTGCATTGATAACATCCGCTTCAGGATCATCATGACGTTGTTCTAAATCTTTTAGCATTTTATTAATTACGCTCATTGTAATTGTCCCTTAACAATAGGCCATAACCAATACCAACCAAATAATCCAGCCAACGATATACTTGAAAGTACAAGCGCTATCGCCCAGATACCTAACGATTCTGCTTTTGCAGAGTCAGTATCTTTCGCTGCATACACAACTTGTTTTTTACCCACTTCTTGTTGACCTAATCCATAAGTCAACATTAACGATTTATGACTCAAAATATTTACTAAACGAGGAATACCGCCACTGTATTTGTACAACATTTTAACGGCACTTGGTGTAAACAATTGTTTTCCTTTATATCCCGCAACCCTAACTCTATGTTGCACATATGCTCTGACTTCATCCAGCGTTAATGCCCGTAACTTATAAGAGAAAGTTATCCGTTGGCGTATTTGTCTTAAACGGTCAGACTTTAACATTTGGTCTAATTCAGGCTGCCCAAATAAAACAACATGAATCAATTTACGAGATTCAGTTTCTAGATTGGTAAATAATCTTAATGCTTCAAAACTTTCCCATGGGATCGTCTGTGCTTCATCGATAACCAATAAAACACTTTTACCTTTGCCGTTTAATTCTAATAACTTTAATTGAATTTTTTGACTGAGTTGCTGTTGATTTATATTACTAATGCCGCGAATTTTTAGCTCGCTTGCCAGAGCAAAACGTATTTCGTCTGGCGATAAAGCAGGATTTGGTAGATATGCAACTTCGAATGAATCTTGTGTTTCATTTAAAAGTTTACGACACAACAAGGTTTTACCTGTGCCAACTTCACCAGTAACTTTGATGAAACCTTCACCGGTTTTTAGTGCCGTTGTTAATACTTGCATAGCTTCATCATGACTGGGTAAGCCAAAATAAAAGCTGGTATTAGGGGTTATAGTAAAAGGGAGTTCCCTTAAACCGTAATGATACAAATACATCTAAATTAGTCACCGTACCAGCGTTTAAGCAATTCTGAACTACGGTTCATTTGCTCTTGCCATGTGCCAGTTCCTACCACTGTAGGTCTGATTAAAATCACTAATTCTTTTTTCTTACGCGACTCTTGTTTAGATTTAAACAAATGCCCAATAAATGGTATAGCACCTAAAAATGGTACTCTAGACTCACCATCCGATGAAATGGATTGCATAAGGCCACCAATCACAACGATCTCACCACTTTTAGCACGAATGACGGTATCAGACTCACGTATATTGCTTTGAGCTAAAGGCAATACGTATTGTTCTTCATTTAAGGTAACCACTTTTTGTTGTTCTGCTGTTTCTGTAACCGACGGGTGTACATGTAGTATCACATCGCCTTTATCACTAATTTGCGGGGTAACATCCAATGCGATACCAGAAAAGAATGGTTCCAATTCAATGTCTGGAGAACTTGTTGTTGCTGTGCCCGTCACTGTTGTAGTGGACACATCTGTTACAAAATACTCATCTTCACCTACTTTTATCACAGCTTTTTGATTATTTGTCGCCGTTACTCTTGGTGAGGAAAGAACTTGAACGTTCCCTTGCGTTTTTAATAAATTAACTACGCCAGAAAAATCAACATTACTAAAACTTAAACTGGTTGCGCCACCTAATGACGCAGTAATAGCATTACCAAACGTACCACTGCCGGTACTAAACTCAAAGTTAGTCGCCCCGTCATTGGACATCACATTTTGCCAATTGATACCTTGTTGATAATCATCATCCAACGCGACTTCTACAATTTTAGCTTCTAAAATAACTTGTCTGGTTAAGTTTTCTTCTGAACGTTTAACAAAGTCTTTAACGACTTGGATATCAGAAGGTAAACCTCTTACGGTGACCAAACCTGATTGTGGGCTGACAACCACTTTAGAGTTTTCATCTGCACCAGACTTCATGATCATTTTCAACGTATCTTCTAGCTCTTGCCAATAATCAGTTTGCGACGTTGTTTGGATATTAGAACCACTGCCACCTTGGTTGCCCATCTGGCTACCTGATTGGTTTTGATTACCTGACTGATTGTTTGAATTATTTGAGCTGTTATTCGATGAATTATTTGAGCTGTTATTTGACGAATTTCCACTAGAATTGTTACCAGAAGAAGAGCCATTTTGCACTAAACCACCCGAGCTTATGCTGGTTGATGTCATACCATAACGTTTCAACATCAAATAGTTGATATCAATTGTTTCGGTTTTTATATCCGCCGGAAAAACTTGAATAACTTTTCCTCTAAATTGGATATCGACAGGATAAAGGCTATTTAATAATTCCATGACTTCGGAGATAGTGACATCTTTTAAATCTAAACTAATGCTTGCATCCACACCTGGATGAAACGCTACACTATAAGGCGTATCTTCAGTCATACCTTGTAAAAAAGGTTTTAATGGCACGCCATTCGCTGCCACATTAAATCGTTCTTCTAAACTAGACGTATCTAATGACGTATTGCCCACAGATAATAAATCAGCCGTTACTGAGTCTGGGATAACCAGTTTTGAGCGAGCGTCTGCTTTATCTTGACCTGTTTCAAAGACCTGATGAACCTCTTCAGATTTTTCTAACGAAGGCGTTAAGCTACAACTCGTTATTAATAAAGATATCAATGCAGTTATTACTGCTTTTGCCGAATTCAAAATATTTTTACTCATATATATAAAGGCGTCTCTGGGTTTCTGAGTTAACTAATACAACATTATCATGGTTAATTTGACTGATAATGTAACCATTGATCTTATCGCCTTTGGCGTATATTTGATCGGATATAATGGCAATCTTTGTGTCTCTTCTGTCCATGATCCCTTGCAAAGTCATGGCAGGCATAGATACTTTTTCAACTTGTCCCGTTATTGTATTTGTCTTGCTCATTGTCTGAGAAGTTAACGATTTTAATTGAGGTTTTGTTGGATCATGGATCTTATCTGCATTTACCTGCCAAGATAATAGTAAAGTAACAATTAATAAACAAAACTTCTTATATTTTAATAACATTTGCATTATCACTAATAGTAACCAGGGAAAGTGTCATCGTCGCTTTTGGATGTTCAGTAACTTCATAACTTAAATGTTGAATGCCAAATTG
This sequence comes from Psychrosphaera sp. F3M07, assembly GCF_018860345.1. Lineage (GTDB taxonomy): Bacteria > Pseudomonadota > Gammaproteobacteria > Enterobacterales > Alteromonadaceae > Psychrosphaera > Psychrosphaera aquimarina. The sequence goes on from NZ_JAHKPJ010000025.1 coordinate 433,340, forward strand.
TTTATTTTTAGTTGTTATATTATTAACAAATTCCATCAAAGAAAAGTAATCGCCTGTGACAGAGACTTCAAACTGATGGCGGTAATATACAGGCAAATCTAATTCTGTGTCAGTTTCTATTTCTTGTGTCGGTAAAACGGACATCGCAATAATGCGAACTTCTTTAGATGTTTCTAATAACCTTGTTAGTTCAGCGGTCATTTTTCCAGGTGCGACGTAATCAGTCATCACCTTATCTAATTCAGACTCTACTTGAGCTAATTGTTTTTTTAATACGGTTATTTCATTTTTTATTTTTTCATTCGGATCTGTGTTTAACGCACCTTGAACCGAATTAATTTGTCCTGTTGTCGCCGTGTAACTGGTTAAAACAAGATTGGTATTATTTTTAATTGTATTTAATTGCATCGAGCTTGGCTCAACGGCTAATTTATATAAACCTATACATAATACGAAAATAAGTGCGCCTGAGATCAATCCTTTCTCTCGAATGCTTAATGAGATGAACTTTTCATTCCATTGTTGCCATTGCGTGACTAATTTGTTCATTCTTCAGGCTCTTCTGTTTTAACTAACGCAATCGATGTTGCTATTTCAAACTCCATTAACTCTTCATCTATGGATTTTACGTTTAAATGACTGAACTCACGCCCCTTAAAAGAATTACTTGCTTTTAAATAGGTCATCCAACGAGTAACGGCACTAGAGTCCAAAGCAAAACCTTCAAATATGGCAACTTTGTCATTAAAAGAGAATTTAGATAACCAAAGTTCATGATCATGATGTTCAGTTAATTCTTTTAATACTAAATAGTAGTCAGTTGTTGTTGTTTGTAGTCGCTTACCAACACCTTCCCAAAGCATTAACTTTGCTTTCAACTTTTTATCTAAATTTAGTTTTTGATCATTAAATGTGGCCTTATCATTATGTTTGACTAAATCCCCCTGCAATTTAGTTAATAACAATTGCGCCTGGGTATTTTTGGCTTCCATTTCAGCTAAATCATTTTTAGCTTGCTCTATATCCATCGAAATAACACTGACCCATATAACAAAGACAATGGCAGCAACAACAGAAGCTGCAAGTAAATTGGTAAGCGTTAAATAATATTTTTTAGGCTTGAGTTCATCAAGATAGAAATTAAGACTGATTTTCATTATTTGTTTCCTTCCTGCATTGCATAATTAGCAACGCCTAACGCCGCTAAATATTCTAATGCTGACTCACCATCTAATTGAGCTAAAGGAAGTTGCAACGTTTTAACCGGTAATGCGCTGTTTAATGCTTCAACAATTACGGCTTCATTATTTCCAGCTATGGCCACCAATACATTTTTAATCGGGGGTTGTTTCAACTGACTTTCGTAATAATCAATTGAACGTTGTATTTCAATGGCAATATTGTCCGAACCACCAGCCAACACCAATTCTGGAGACATATTGATGACGGTATCCGTGCCTCGTATTTTACGCGCAAAACATATTTGCTGATTTTTCAAAATCAATAATATGGCATCAGAACCTTTATGCTGAACAAATAATAATTGAGCAGCATCTTCGGTTGTTTGCATCCTAGCTAATACAAATTGCTCTGTAGTGATTGCCAGTATCTCAGCATTATTTTTATGAAAGGGTTCTATTATTGTGTCTAAATAAGCTCGAGAGGTCGCCATTACTTGAGCTTTGGCCGTTTGACCTAAAGGCTGAATATTCATTTCGATATAATCACAGATCATATCTTGCGGAGGAATGGAAACGAGTTCTTTTATTTGCCAAGGCAATGACGCGGAAATGTCAGCAACCGGTAATTCACTGAGTTCAATTTGTGCACTTTCAGTTTTATTGTTGTTGATTACGATGCCAGTTCGGACATTGGCTAATTCAAAGTCATCAATAATTAGGGATAATAAGCTGCTCAGTTTATTGGGTGCCTCGATAGGATATTCTTCGTTTTTTATACATTCAAAGCCAGTTTCAAGTTGTTTTATTTTGACAATTCGAACGCAATCTTGATGTATGGAAATACCCGCAAATTCATCGTGCACTTGTTTGTTGAAATAACTTTTTATTTTTGCAAGTAATGCTAATTTCATGCTTAATTTTTAATTATTAATTAATTACTTACTAATGTATCCTGTAAAGGCACTATTATACAACAAATAACCACTAAATTAGTTACTCTAAAACTATGAACTCTCATTTTTTTGATTTTGATCAACCCACCCCATTAGTCAAAACTTGTTTTCAGTTAACCCCTTGTAAAAGAATTCATTTTCAAATTAAACGCGATGATTTAATAGATAAGTTGATCTCAGGCAATAAGTGGCGAAAGCTCAAATATAATTTTAAACAATTTGACCAAAAAAAATTTAAAGGCATTGCCAGTTTTGGAGGTGCATTCTCCAATCACATAGCCGCTTTATCTGCAGCAGGTAAGCGGGCAGATATACCCACTATTGGTTTTATTAGAACCCATGAAATTGATTTAAATAACCCTACCTTATCCTTAGCTAAAACCAATGGGATGCAACTGATAGCCTTATCACGTGAAGCGTATAGAAATAGGCATAACTCTGAATTCATAAATTCTCTTAAACAAGCATACCCTGATTATCTATTTGTCCCTGAAGGTGGAAGTAATGACCTAGCGGCTTTAGGTTTAGCTGAGTTAGTGGAAGAATTAAAGCAGCAGTCCATTCATTCCAAACATCATGTTATCGCATGTGCTATCGGCTCTGGCGGCACTATTTCTGGCATGTTGGATGCATTTCCCAACATGAAATTCATCGGGGTTGCAGCAGTGAAGGACACTCCGCTTTTAGAGAAGTTAACCGTTACATATGGAGATAGGTTAACCATTGTCAGTGACAATTTATTTGGTGGTTATGGTAAAACGACTACGGAACTTAATCAGTTTTGCTTGGATTTTTATCACCAAACTCAGATCCCTATAGAACCAATTTATACTGGTAAATTATTACATACCCTAATGCATAATTATGACGACCTAGTAAACAAGGGTAAATCGTTAGTGGTTATTCATACCGGCGGTCTGCAAGGTCTTAAAGGCTTAAATTATCGCCATCAATATCAATCACCTCTATGGAATGATCTATTGTCTCTGACGGACGTTTAATAAAGTGCCCTTGAACACCATGTAGGCCAAGTCTTTCTAGGGCGTTTATTTCTTGCTCTGACTCCACGCCAGTGGCAAACAAAAGAATATTTCGGTTTGCTACTACAGTTTGTAAACTTCTTATAAACATCTGATTTTCAGCGCGAACTTGAATCTGATTAACTAGGCTTTGATGCAATTTTAAATAATTAACATCTAAATAATCCAAATAACCAGTATCTAAAACATATAAACCGACTTGGTCGATCATTAGCTGAACTTGAAACCGACGTACCGCAGCAAACATGGATGACAGTTTTTTCGCATTCTGGGCTAAATCAAACTCAGATACTTCAAATATCAGATATTTAGTCAATTCGGCATTTGCCTTCAGAAACTGTATTAACCAATTACAAAAATCTCTATTTAACCAACTATCAATATGTACATTCACCGAGATGGGCACTAAACATCCTTGCTCCATTACATCGATAATACTAAGTAAAATTTGTTTATCTATGGCCGGGATCAATCCGCACTTTTTAGCCATAGGTAAAAAGACTTTGGCATTAATTAATTCATCATTAGTCCCTTCCATACGAGCTAAGACTTCATAATGGTGTACTCGCATGTCCAAATCGATAACGGGTTGATAGAACAGTACAAAACTGCCTGTGTCTATGGCATTTTGTATTGCCGTACGCCAACGAACTGAGCCTTTAATTTCAGAGGCGGGTAATTGGCCTGAATCATACATAAACCAACCAGACGGCCCATGTAGCTGAGCAGCCCTTAATGCCATGTCGGCTTCTGCTAATATTTTAAAGCTGGTATCTTCCCTGTCGTACATGTCAGCACCAATATGACAAACCATATTGGTGTCTACATAATCAGGTAATTTTACCTTTTGGCTCATTCTAAGAATACTGAGTGCTATGCGTTCTACTTCATTACCATCAACATAAGGTAATAAAATAGCAAAATCATTGGCACTGATCCTAGAAACGACAGATTGTGCTGTGTCATCCACATATTCTTTTAATATTTCTGAGTATTGTTGCAAGATTTGCGCTACGGAGGATTTGCCCTGTCGATCACGGATCATATCTAACATACCAAATTGAATGATCAGTACAGCACCATACACTTTATCTTCTTCTTGCAACACGGAATCCAATCTGTGTTCAAAATACAAGCGATTACCTAACCCTGTATGGTTATCCAAAAAAGTTTGACTTCTAATAAAGTGATCCGCTTTATGTCCACTTTTTTGAGCTTCGATTCTTGCCTGATTTAAATTACGAATAGTATTTACCAAACTGTATGATCTACTTGGTAAATAAAACCTAAACTTATCATTTTTGTCGTACCTTGCAGCCCACGATTCAAGCTGAATAAGTACCTTCCAATGTTTTTGCAAATTAAAATGAGCCGTAGTTAACAAGATGAGTACGATAAAAAATAACACAGTGTTTGTGATGAAAAATTGAAAGAAATACGCGGAAACCAGTGACTGATGCACTAAAAGAACATACCCATCCTCAACTTCAAATTTGGTGGAAGAGACGTTCCAACTTTTACCGAAAATTTTTCGTATTTGGGTGTATCCAGTTGGTGTAATAAATTGCCATTCTAAAATAACGGGGGATAGTGGCTTGACAATTTCGAGTGGTAAAGAAAGGTTAATCATTTGATTAGTATATTGAAATTGAGCATTAATTTGTCTTAAATGATCATCTTTCGCGGCAGTGTAAAACATCACATTTATTAAAATAAAGACAAAACAAATCAACACAGCGACATGTCTTGTAACTAAATTAAATAAAATGCGAGAAAACTGCATGTCCGTATACTTTTTATAATTATTATGTCGCTAATTTACTCCCTGCTCATACACCATGCAAGTGCATTGGCACTTTAATCTTAGTAAATACCTTGATTATTTAGCTTAATCCTAAGATAAGCCAATAACCTGAAATGCTACGTATTGTAATTTTGGTAGACAAATTGGTAATCACAAATGTAATTACCAAGCGTATACTGTTTACTTTTGTTGATTTCAAAACAGTCAATTTTGTTGTATTTATTAAAACGAATATTGTAAACGTAAAGAGATGGCGTCACCTGATACCAGATCATTTCCAATATCTAAATAATCTGCCTGAATATAATCAGCCATCCATTTGATATTTTTATTTACGCTGTAGTTGATCCCAATCCCATAGGTCTGTGCTTCTTTGTTTTCTTGATTTAGAAGTAACTCACTATAACGACCAGTTAACTCCCAACCAGACTCAGAAGGACTCGATAACGTTCCATTTTTATATTTACGATACCCATCTGTTAATTGATAACTAAATTGCAGGTACTTACCTTCATAATCATTATTTACTTGGCTAATGCTGGTCACAGCCGCCTTTTGCCACTCTGCCATAAAGGTAAATTTATCTTGTATCCATAACAGCTCTACCCCTTTTAACGAAACGTTGTCTGCGTTTATTCTTTCACCTTCAATTAAAGAATCTGCGGTGTACACTTCTAAGGTTTCATTTATTCTAAATTCATTACCTTCATATTCACGTTCACTAAATGCAAAGCCTAGGTGTAATAAGTTCTCATCTTGTTGCCATGGTATCCAAGCAACACGTCCGGTTAGTGCAGATGTTGCCTCTTCAACATCAGGTTGATAATAACCAAGCTGCCAGAATAATGAGGGTAACTCGCCAGCCAGACTAACGCCAAGACTACGTCCAGGAGCAAAAGCTTCACTGATCATACTCCGTTCAATCATTAACAAGTTACGTGAACTCGTGACTTTTTCTAAACCAAACCCTTCTTTTTGTACACCTATGGTTAAGTCAGCAAATGACCAGCCTCCGTATTCTAAATACGCGTCTTTTATTTCTGTTTCGCCATCAGCAAAACCAAGCTGGAACTTACTTTTCCAATTGTCATCAATATCCGTCTTAAAACTTAACCGCGCCCGTCGTATACCAGATAAGGTTTGAGACACAGCGTCATCTTCAGAACCTTCCAAAAACGAAGCATCAAATTTGTCAAAACCGAACATTACATAACCACTAATGTCTGTATCATCGTTTTTTTTAGCGACACTCGCCCCGCTGACTAAGCCACATAATACCGATAGTAAAATTGTTATTGGCCGATTTAGTTTCATATCTAAGTACCTCATTCAATTATGTCTATGTATCGTTATTATCTTTCAGCTAAATAGCTGACTTTGAGCTGAGCAACGTCTCTTAAAAAATCTATGTGTTCAATATCCACCGCAACAACGTTCAAACCCGTTCTTAATTTTAAATCGGCAATTAATGTGTCTTTATTTTCTGGTGTGATATTTTCAATACGTTCATAACAAACACTTTGAATTTCATAACGTTTTACAAATAGACTGGAGTCGATGATAAAAGCTATTAAACAAATTACGCCGTTTAAAATAGCCAAATCAACCAAGCTCATTTGCCCCACCGAAGTGAGCAACGCAATGGCTGTGACAAGGAATAAATAGGTCATTTCTTTAATTGAAATAGACTCAGTGCGGTAGCGAAGCATGGTAAAAACAGCAAATAAACCAAAGGCAAATTCCATTGACATGTCCGCGCCATGCAACAAAAATGTGATGATAAACACACCCACACCAAACAGAATAAACGAACCTGCCACTACCGCGTTTTTACTTACGCGGAAATAACAGCCGTAACACAGAATGGCTAGCGAAAATAAGTTAACCAAAAAACGGGTAATGAAAATAAGGTCTAATTTTGTCATGTTATTTACTCTCTACAGGCAATAGCGAATCTAGGTGATTGAGTTGTGTTAAACGGGATAATACGGGTTTAAATTGGTTGGCTTTGACGCTTTTTGAGTAAAGCAAAGCACAGCCAATACAATATTTACTAAATGAAGTGGGGAATACGTGGTGTTTACTCATTAATTGATAAAAAGGAGAGTTTTTTGACTTCTTACTCTGTTTTAACTCCGCTATGAAAAAGCCAGGTAACGTCACTTTATTACCGCCTTCTGGCGTGTTGTACCAAAGATTAAAGTCTAGGGTTAAACGTTCTGCTTTTACCTCATTAGCTAACGCTATACGCTGATAACCACTGTGTTGAGTAACTCTTAAATCGGAAAATTGACCTTTGGTTTGTTGTTCAATAAACGCTGTGCTGTCTAATTTACCTTCCAAATTAGTATTGTTGTCCTTGGTTAATTTAATACGCGTTTTGATGGTTCTTTTTTGGTTATTTTTAAGTTTAACCTCTAAGTACTCTGTTGCTGTGTCTACGTAACGGCGACGGCGAACTTTGTACCGATTCAACTTACCATTGTGATGTGCCTGATATAAATCTAATTCCGGAGTATCTAGATATTGATTTGAATATGAAAAATAACGTTTCCCATTAATATCCAACACCCGATAGTGGCCATTCAATTGTTGTAGCAATTGAGGTAAAAAAGACAACGGCAACATGAACTTACTATCTACACGATTCATCAAGTTTGCATTGTTCAGATCATTTAATTTATAACCATCAAAGCTGGTTAATAACTCACTAATTTGCTCAGGTAGCTTTTGCTCCCCTTCTGAGATGTCTACCGCTTGCGGTTTTAATTTGAGTCCTTGCAGCTCAGTCGCAAAGGTTAAAAGTGAACCGTCCGTCTCCACACTATAATCATCATCCTTAAAACGTAATTGACTTGTTATCATGTTATTTGCTCTTAATCGTAATGGAAAAGATATGCAGCACCTATCCAAGAGATGCTGCTGAAGGAAAATATAAATTCCACATTACCTAGAACAAAAACCACTGCCATTTCCAGCTGAAGGTAAGGTTCCATTTAATTGCGCAGTCATATTGTTAATACGGTAATTCATAAATTCGGTTAGTCCGAAGAATTGGCTAACACTAGACGTTAAGTTTTGTTCAAAAGCGGCAGAGCCATAAAAGCTAGTTGGGTCGTTTTCGACATGTTCACGAATCAAATCCGCTATCTCGTTCACACGGGTTGTAAATGTGTCACTGGCTAATGATCCCTCAATGAGCTGGGTTAAATATTGATGATAAACCTCTAAGTTATCTTGATCGGCAAAGACATTTGCAAGCAAAGGACGATCACTCAACGCCCCACTTACTGGCTCATCAATATAAAGTTCTCTGATATCAACCCCGTTACAATCACGAGTAAATGTGCCAAACGATTCATTAAAATCCCAAGGTAAAAGTGTAAACACGCCATCTTGATCATAAAGGTAATAGTTATGTGCTAATGTTCCGTGGTAACTGTCTAAGTTCGATAACGCAGTGCTTACAGACATATACCTTAATAACATATCAACATTGACAACATCGGTAGCGCCTTCATCAAGTTGTTCAACAAAGTTAAGGAATGCACCGTTATCTGTTATGTCTTCATTGGTTTGTAAATTAATGTCGGTGTAACTTGAAATATCTGAATCTATCCATAACAAATCACTGCCAACGCCGTCTGGTTTGTATAGGTCGCCATTACTGTTGGCAAAGTGTCTTTCTAAAAATTCACTGTCTATCGCTTCAACCATCAAGTACAAACCAAACAACTCACCGTTAACATAAAAGTTTACATAAGCATGTTCCGGTGACGGCACCCCCACTTCCTCCATCAAGTCATAAGCAAGAACTTCACGCATGTAGGACGGGTCGTTAAACGAGTTTTGCAAAGTGAATTTTTTAAGACCGAATAATCGTTGTCCTGATACATATTCATTCACATCAACTTTAAAGCTATAACGGTCACTAGAAGAACGAGCCACACTGGTTAAACTTGAACCACCTTTAGTACGAATAGCCACACTGTCTAACGTTACACCATTAAAGGTTATGCTCGTTTCGTGATACTCCTCATCAAGGGGATTGTCTAAAATGTCTTGCCAATTATCATCGTTAATGGTGATTGAAAGTGTATTAACCACATCGGGAGAAAAGGCACTGGCAACTTGGTTTGCTCGGCCTTTGGTTGGCGTTAAAAATGCTTGGGTAAAGTCTGAGTCGTTCGTTAAACCATAACTAAAACCGGTTACCACATCACTTTCATCCCAATCAATGTAATCCACAACGTCATCATTTAGAATTAAGTTTAACTCGTCAGTTTTACCCAACTTAAATGGCACGTAATAATCATTTGGGTCTTCATCAACCGCATAAATAGTTATGAATTCACCTGGCATTAATTCAACGTCTGGCAACGTAACAGGGGCAATATCGTCACTTTCATCAATCACTTGATAATCAGATAAATGAATATTGGTAGAACCATTATTGTATAACTCAAACCAGTCATAACCGTCATTTTCAGCACTTGCCACCACTTCATTGATCACCAATGGACCATGGGTCGCAATAACATTTTGTGCCGTCTCGGTCGGGGTTAATATATGAGTAGCGTCACTGCCATCAGGAAAACGGCCATAACTGTGGCCAATTAAAGCTTGTCCTTTTTTCCAAGCAAACTGCTCTACGATGACATTGTTTGAATACAAACTAACGGTATCGCTAGAACCTAACTTAAATCCAACTGTTGGTGCATCACCTAAATCATCTGTGCTGGCATAAATTCGATAAAATTCGCCAGAGGCTAACGTAACATCAGGTAATGACATTGGTTCATTACTGTCATCGCTAATTTGATAATCACCTAAATAGACTGAACTGCTGCTCGTTACATAAAGCTCAATCCAATCCTCGCCGCCATCACTGCTTTTAGCCACGACTTCGTTAATACGCAGTGCTACGTCTTCGTCTATTAATTTTGTGACCACGGTTGTGGCATCGGCAGGTTGATTGGTCATGCCTTGAGTAGGCGACAATGTTTGAGCTTCACCCGTACCGTCTTCATATAAACCAAAACTAAAGCCTTGCTGTGCTTCACCTTCCTCCCAATCTAATTGAGAAACTTGAACATCATTTTTATATAAGGTGACAGCATCATCGCTGCCTAATTTGAAGGTAACGTAATAGCCATTTTCAGGTGGCGTATCAGTTTCATCAATGGCTTGCAGAACTATAAATTGTCCTTCAAGTAAAGATACTGCGGGTAATGTCTGTGGTTCATGAGCGCTACTGTCATCAACTATAGAGTAGATGGATAAATCATTTATATCTTCTGTGGCATATAGCTCTATCCAGTCGCTACCACCGTCACTTGCACTGGCCACGATTTCATTTATAACCAGTGCGCCACTGTTAGTGACCTCAGTCGAAGTATCTGAGTCTTCCGTTAAGCCTGAGCAACCACTTAGTAAACTTGTAATTAATGTAAGTGAGTAAAATACAAAACGTTTATTTGTCATAGGAAATTAATGCAATTTAATTGAAGTTGCTTTAACACTAAAAACATAAGGTGCAAACAATGTGTAAGAAAAATGTAACTTGAAAATTAACGACAATATCGAGTATTAATTGTTTGTATAAATCGAAATAATTTACCTATAAAAAACATGACCACATGGTCAACTTGTGTTAATTTATCATCATTTGAATTAGGCTCAGCGTCGATATTGTCATTGCACTAATAACAATCGTCGTTAAGTGATAAATCATTCCCTAAATTGCACTTATTTCTTTTCGGTTTTTGGGTTAATTTGCTAACCTAAATATCGAATTTTTATGAACCTGCGTAACCAACAGGCAAGAAATTGAAACCAACTATTATTACAATTGCAGGTCCATCTGCATCTGGTAAAACACTGTTTGCTCAAACTATTCATGATGAGTTAATTGAAGAGTTAGGCGAAGGTGGGATATCGATCATATACGAAGATGCTTATTATCGTGACCAATCGCACCTTACAATGGAAGAGCGCATCCAAACTAATTACGATCATCCTGATGCCTTTGAACATGATTTATTAACTAAACATTTAGAAAAATTAACCAATAACGAACCCATTGAAAGTCCTGAGTATTGTTACAAAACTCATACGAGAACAAATATCACCAGAACGTTCGCGCCAACAAAAATAATACTAGTAGAAGGTATTTTGTTACTTTCTAATAAAAAGTTAAGAGAACAGTTTGATATTAAAGTGTATATGGATACACCGTTAGATATCTGTTTAATACGTCGTATTAAACGCGACATAGTTGAACGTCAACGCAGTGTTGAATCGGTCACTAATCAATATTTAGAAACCGTAAGACCTATGTATTATCAATACATAGAACCTTCCAAAGCTTGGGCTGATATTGTAGTCACAAGAGGCGGAAAAAACAGAATGGCGATTGAAGTTATAAAAGCCAAAATCCGTCAAATTTCACAACTCCCACCACAAAAATAAAATAAAGGGTAATCATGGAATTAGCAGCACTTAGGGGAATACTGGGCATAATCGTGTTATTAGCGATAGCCTATGCGTTATCAAGCGGCAAAAAGCAAATCAACTACCGAACCGTAGGCCTCGCTTTTGCACTTCAAATATTACTTGGCGCGTTTGTCTTGTATGTACCCTTTGGTAAAGATGTTTTATCGTCTATGACCTTTGGCGTACAAAGCGTGATTGACAGCGGCAAAGAAGGGATCGACTTCTTATTTGGAGGATTAGGCACCGACGCCATGTTTGCAAACGGTGTTGGCTTTGTCTTCGCAATTCGCGTCTTACCAAACATTATCTTTTTCTCATCTTTAATAGCCGTACTTTATTACCTAGGCGTCATGCAGTGGGTGATAAAAATCATTGGCGGTTCATTACAAAAATTATTAAAGACCAGTAAACCTGAATCCCTTTCTGCTACTGCTAATATATTTGTAGGACAAACAGAAGCACCATTAGTTGTCCGCCCTTATATCGCCAAAATGACTCAATCTGAATTATTTGCCGTTATGGTAGGTGGTTTAGCGTCTGTTGCTGGTTCTATCATGGCTGGATATGCAGGTCTTGGCATTGAATTAAAATACCTTATTGCGGCGTCTTTTATGGCGGCGCCTGGTGGTTTATTAATGGCAAAAATAATTTGCCCTGAAAAAGAACCTGAAAAAATAGTTCAAACCACCATAGCGTTTGATGAAGATGATAATAAACCAGCCAACGTCATTGATGCTGCTGCATCTGGTGCCGCATCTGGTTTAAAATTAGCGGTAAACGTTGGTGCTATGTTACTGGCCTTTATTGCATTAATCGCACTGTTAAACAGCATCGTTGGTGGCATTTCAGGCATGTTTGGTTATGACGGTATTACCATTGAATTTATTCTAGGTTACTTGTTCGCACCTTTTGCTTTTATTGTTGGTGTACCTTTAGATGAAATGTTACAGGCCGGCAGCTTCATTGGTCAAAAAGTCGTGGTTAATGAGTTTTTTGCTTATGTAAACTTTGTAGAAGTTAAAGACGCCTTGTCACCTGTTACTCAAGTGATCATCACGTTTGCTTTATGTGGTTTTGCAAACTTGTCTTCAATCGCCATTTTACTTGGTGGTATTGGTTCTATGGCTCCTAGCCGTCGTCCTGACATCGCAAGATTAGGTATGCGTGCTATGTTAGCCGCAACATTAGCTAATTTGATGAGCGCCGCTATTGCGGGCTTCTTTGTCGCACTGTAGGAAATAACAATGTCTGATTTAAAAGCAGTTGCACAACGTGCATTATCTTTGATGGATTTAACCAGTTTAACCAATGTTGAGACCGATGCTGACATTATAAAATTATGTCAGCAAGCTAAATCACCGGCAGGTGAAACGGCCGCTATTTGTATTTTCCCTCGGTTTATCCCTTTGGCTAAAAAAATATTAAAAGCACAACAAACTCCCCATGTGAAAATTGCAACAGTGACCAATTTCCCACATGGTAATGACGATATCGATATCGCATTAGCAGAAACAAACGCTGCGGTTGCCTACGGTGCCGACGAAGTAGATTTAGTCTTTCCATATAAAGCGTTGATCAATGGCAATGAAAACATTGGTTTTGATATGGTTAAAGTATGTAAACAAGCTTGTGTTGACCAGGCAAAACTTAAGGTCATTATCGAAACGGGTGAACTAAAAACACCAGAATTGATAAAAAGGGCCAGTGAAATAGCCATAAACGCAGGCGCTGACTTTATAAAAACATCAACGGGTAAAGTTGCAGTAAATGCCACTCCAGAAGCGGCAAAGATCATGTTAGAAGTGATTAAAAATAAAAACATTGATGTCGGCTTTAAACCAGCAGGTGGTGTTAGAAATGCACAAGACGCAGACGTATATTTAACTTTAGCTGATCAGATCCTTGGTGAAGAATGGGCGCAAGCGGAACATTTTAGATTTGGAGCAAGTAGTTTGTTATCCAGTCTATTAGAAACCTTAGGTCATAAAAGTGAAGTGAATAACGAAACGCAGTCCACTCAATCTTATTAAGATGTGACGCTGTGCACTCAGGTACTCATACTACCTTTATGTTTCTGCTTAAAATAACTAAAAAAAGATACTAATCATGGCACAACTATACTTTTACTATTCGTCGATGAATGCCGGTAAATCCACCCATTTATTGCAATCATCGTACAATTATCATGAGCGTGGATTACGTACCGCAATTTATACTGCTCAAATCGATGATCGTTTTGCTAAAGGTAAAGTTGCTTCCAGATTAGGAATTGATGCCGATGCTTTCTTATTTGATGACAGTAAAGACTTGTTTGTTGAAATTGGACAAATGCATACAGAGCAAAAACTAGATTGTGTCCTGATTGATGAAGCTCAGTTTTTATCTACAGAACAGGTTAAACAATTAACCGACGTGGTCGACCTATTAAATATTCCTGTTTTGGCCTACGGTATACGTACTGATTTCTTAGGGCAAACCTTCTCTGGAAGTGCTGCGTTGCTGGCCTGGGCTGATAAATTAGTTGAGCTAAAAACCATTTGCCATTGTGGCCGTAAAGCAAACTTTGTTATTCGCCAAGATGCCAATGGTGTTGCAGTCAAAGATGGCGAACAAGTCGAAGTAGGTGGCAATGAACGATATGAGCCACTATGCAGAGCCCACTTTAAACAATTGGTTTGGTGATCGATAAACCAACACTTTACTCTTTAATTTATCTTAAAAAGGACTCCCCATGGCCGTTTTCGAAAGCAAACACCCCTTAGTAAAACATAAAGTTAGCCTGTTAAGAGATGTTAATATTTCCGTAAAATCATTTCGAGAACTGACCAAAGAAGTGGCGGTATTACTGACGGTAGAAGCCACACAACAATTTGACGTGGCCAATGTTGACATGACTTGTTGGTCAGGTGATATTCAAGCGCCTATGTTGTCAAAACAACAACCTACTTTAGTACCGATTCTAAGAGCCGGTTTAGGAATGTTAGACGGCGCGTTGACCATATTGCCTTGCGCTAAAATCAGTGTTGTTGGCTTACGACGAGATGAAAAAACATTAGACCCAGAAACTTATTATGAAAATATCATTAATGATATTGAGGACAGAACCGCCATCATTATTGATCCTATGTTAGCTACCGGCGGCACAGCAGTAGCAACCATAGACCTACTTAAACAATCAAGCTGTAAACACATTATTGCTTTGTTTTTAGTAGCTGCACCGGAAGGTATTGAGGTTTTACAGAAGTCCCACCCTGATGTAGATTTATTTGTCGGGGTTATTGATCAACAACTTAATGAAAATGGGTATATATTGCCTGGCTTGGGTGACGCTGGGGATAAGATCTTCGGGACGCTTTAGGGCTATAAGGCTGGAAGGTTTTAAGTTTTAATTATCAGTGGAGAGAGCCGAGTTACGAATCTTAACTCGTATCTCGGCTCTCGCAGCTCGAGACTAATATTTAACTATAAATCACTGGCGTTAGCCCTGGTTTAATGTCTGAGAAGCTTAGTGCTCCGAGATATTGTTCAGCCGCGACTTTTGCAGCATCAGCATCTTTAGCATGAACACGTGCAATCACATCACCTACCGACACCTGCTCACCTAAAGGTAAAATGGCATCAAAACCAACGGTATGATCAACCAATTGTCCAGGCGCAGTACGCCCACCGCCTAATCCAACAACCGACATGCCAATATCACGTGTGTTCATTTGTGATAAATAACCCGCTTGAGTCGCTTTAATATCAACAACCACATTAGCCTTTTGCATCGATGACCAAGGGTTAGCTAAATAATCCGTTGGCCCACCAAGTGCAGCAACCATTTTTTCAAATATCTCTGCTGCGCTACCAGAGTCCAAAGCTCTAATTATTTGTTTTTCAGCGGACGCCGTATCTAATGCTAAACCAGAGTTAACTAACATAGCTGTTGCCAGTGATTTCACTACAGCGTGCAAACGCGGATCTAAATATTCCCCAGTTAAATACTGAACCGTCTCATACATCTCAAGTGCATTACCAGCAGTCACCCCTAATACTTGATTCATATCTGTGATAATAGCTTGGGTTTTAACCCCCGCATTATTAGCTACACTGCTAATGCTGTCAGCTAAGGCTTGTGCATCGGCTAACGATGTCATCATGGCACCGTTACCTACTTTCACATCCATCACTAACGTGTCTAGGCCAGCTGCTAGTTTCTTAGATAAGATAGAGGCCGTGATTAATGGAATCGATTCCACCGTTGCTGTTACATCTCTGATTGAATATAAACGTTTATCCGCTGGGGCCAAGTTATCGGTTTGCGAGATAATAGCGACCCCTAACTCTTTCACTACTTTTTTAAACTCAGGTATTGTCGGTTGTATATTAAATCCAGCAATACTCTCTAATTTATCTGAGGTACCCCCGGTATGACCCAATCCGCGACCCGAGATCATAGGAACATAACCGCCACATGCTGCAACAATAGCCGCAAGCATAAAGCTTACTTTGTCGCCCACACCACCGGTAGAATGTTTGTCTACGATTGGACGGTCAAACCCTTCCCAGCTCAGTACATCACCTGAATGCATCATTGAAGTGGTTAAGATGACTTTTTCTTCAGTATTTAGTCCTTGCTGAAAAATAGCCATAGCCATAGCGCCAACTTGAGCATCTGAAAATGAACCATCAACCAAGCCATCTACAAAACGCTGTATTTCTTGCTGTTTTAATACACCACCATCACGTTTTATTCTTATAATTTCTTGAGGTAATAACATGTTTAATCCTTAAGCATCCAATAGCTGTTGTGGTGTAAACGCATCTGGCAATAACTCAGATACCGTCCATACTTTTTGTTGATTTTTATGATTCAAAGCAACAACAGGCGCGTCACCTTTAAAAAATTCCGAGATCACTTGTCTACATGCTCCACAAGGTGGAGTAAGTTGCTCCTGTTCGGTATAAATAACGATAAGTGAAAATTGGGTTTCACCAATAATTACCGCATTACTAATGCAGTTTCTTTCTGCACAAACGGTTAGACCATATGATGCATTCTCTACATTACAGCCTTTTACAATCGTTCCCTTTGTAGTCAGAGCTGCCGCGCCAACATGAAAGTGACTATATGGCGCATAAGCCTTGTTATATGCGTCTTTAGCGGCATCAACAAGCTCTTGGGGAAGTGTGATTTTTGAGTCAGTCATAATACTTAAATGGTTAATTTCTACATCCACACAATAGCATTGTTGACCATATGGTCAAGTAATAACTGTTGTATATTTGTTACATTTTTAGGTCATAAAAAAACCGCACTAAAGAGTGCGGTTTTCATCGAGTTATTAACTAGTCGATATTAGAATCTGTAGTTAACACCCATAACAACTTCCCATAAAGAACCATCTACATAGATGTCTTCTTCAGCGTTATCTTCATAGAATTTGTCATAAACATATTGACCACTTTCATTGATAGAAGCTTCGATCATACGGTTACCAACAAACGCGCCTTGGCGTGTAATACCCCATTCGTCGTTTATTAAGTTACCTAAGTTTTTTACAATTACGAAAGCATCAAATGTATGACCTTCAGAGAAACCGCTAAAGCTTTGGCTGATTTTCAAGTCTAACTTGTATTGCCATTCAGCATTTTGAGAGTTACGACCAGAGATTGCGCCGCGCTCTAAACCTCTATCAGCAATAAAGGCATCAAATGCAGCTTTATCAAAGTTTGAAGTGTAAACAACTTTTGAATCATCAACTTCTGGTACATAAATTAGCTGACGGCTACCATTCCAGCTATCGTCGCCATACATGTCATCAGAATTGCTGTATGTGTAAGAGTATGGTTGACCTTCACTTGCTGAACCGAATAGGCTGAAGCGCGTACCGGTTTCTTCAAGTTTATACGACAAAGACATAGTGAAACGGTTAGGAATCTCATAGTTTGACGTAGTCATTAGTGGGTCAGTTGCATCAGACACTGCTAAGTTACCGTAGTTAGAACCAGCAGTTGAACTAGTCATAGGATTAGCATCTTCTGAATCTGTGTAAGAGTAACCAAATGTTGCTTTAAGACCGAAATCGAACTCTTTTTGCATACCTAAAGACAATACTGTTGATTGACCGTCTTTATTACTGTTAGCCAATACATAAGTACCGCTTCCACCAAGTACTTCTTCATACATTGGACGACCATCAGGTGCAGTTTCAGTCGTTTTAGCTATACCAGCGTCAGTGATGATTGCAGAATTAACTTTTTTGTTAATTAATAAGTCTGCAGTGAAGATATAGTTGTCATCAGTGATATAAGTAGCACCTAACGAGTATTTCCACTCAGCAGGTAGTTCTAAATCAGGGTCGATGGCATTAACTGGACCACTACCGCCTTCAACAGGTAAATCATCAATGTAGTCATACATAGCTTGTGGCACTTCGAATAAAGGTTTGCCGTTATTAACCATTGGGTTGTTAAATAAATCAACTTTACCGTCAACCGTATTTAAGTTTACATTGTATTCACGAGAAGCTACTTGTACTAGACCATCGTTTGAATACGAGTTTGAAACCCAAACGTTAGGATTACCACCAGAATATAGACCCATACCAGCACGAACATCTAAGTTATCGTCCACTGACCATTTAAAGCCAATACGTGGTTGGAATAAGCTAATACCGTCTAAGTTCGTGTTATTAGCAAAACCGTAATCTGCTTCAAAACCAGCGTTGTAACGAGGTTTGTCATCACTTGTGTAATAGTCGTGACGGAAACCAAATGTCACAGTTGCATCGATGTCATCAAATGTATATTCATCTTGTAAATACATTGTATGTACATTGTATGTGAACTCTTGGCTCGCATCTTCAGGATTACTCGTACCAGCAGAGTTGTTATAGTAAATACGATTTACTAATCCATTTTCAAAGTCTTCAATGTTATTAAAACGGAATTCACCTTGAGTGTGTTGCATGAATAAGTTGTAAGCTGTTAATGACTCAAACTCATAACCTGCAGTAATAGTGTGAGATTCTAAGTAGTAGTTAGCTAAGAACTTAGCAGTAAAGTTGTCCCAGTAAAGTTCATTTGATTGACGAGAATCATCTGGACCTAGGAAAATAGTAGTAGAACCATGATAAATCTGTACTTCACCCATGCCGCTTGCTGCGTCTAAAGACTTCTGACGATTATCTAATTCCATTGAACCAATGCGTACTTCAGTTGTTAATTCATCAGACCAATCTGAGTGAAGTGAAGCAACGATAGAGGTTAATTCTGCACCTTTTTCATAAAAGTGGCTGTCGAACGTTCTGCCCCAAGAGTCAGACTGATCTAATTTGAAACCATCATTGTAGTTATAGATGAAACTAGCACGGTGATCGTCGCTGATATTCCAGTCTAATTTAACTAATAACTTTTCATCTTCAACAGGCATATTAGCCGGCATGCCACCAGCATCATATCCGTATAAGTCTTGGCTTGCTTTTTGAACACGTGCGATATCTGCATCAGATACGTCGCCGTTATAAACAAAGATTTCATTACCGTCTAATTTTTCATAAGACGTAAATAAGAATAATTCATCATTAATTAATGGAAGACCAATATGGAAACCATAACGTTTTTCAGTGAAATCACCTTGAATAAAGTCTTCGCCCTCTATTGAATCACCTTTAAGTGAATCATTAGAGTAATCCATGAATACGCCACCATGAATTTCGTTAGTACCAGACTTAGTTACTGCATTGATGTTACAAGCAGTAAAGCTACCGTATGTAACGTCAAACGGTGCAAGTTCAACTGATACTTGGTCAATTGAGTCATAAGAGAAAGGTACACGAGTTGTCGGGTAACCATTGTCATTAAGACCAAAACCATCATTCATTCTTACGCCATCTAGCGTTAAGCTGTTGAATCTTGGGCTACCACCGCCACATTGAATAGCGCCGTCACGGCTATCATCAACATAAACACGTGGGTCAACACGAACGATGTCTTTTAAATCACGATTAATAGCTGGAGCTGATGCTAAATCGTCAGATGTAAAATGAGAAGAAGGGCTTGAGTTACTCGAAAAAGAACTAACCGGACGGCCAGTAACTACGATAGTTTCCAAGTCAGATGCAGCGTCTAAATCAACGTACAATGGCATTGTTTCGCCAAGCGTTAAGAATACGTCTGAAATTTCTTTATCTAAAAATGTATCAGAGTCTAAGGTCACTTTATATGGACCACCAACACGTAAGCCTTTTGCAGTGAAAATACCAGAAGCATTTACGATTGCATTTTTAGTCGTACCTGAAGGTACGTGAGTGATGGTTACTTTTGTTCCAATCGCAGCGTTACCTTGTGGGCCGTTTACAACACCTTTTATTGCAGAGGTAGTTGTATTTGCCATTACAGAGGTAGATAGTCCTAGAGCTAAGACTACCGCGCCAGTTATGAGTGAAAGACGATGAGTTTTCATCTGATTTCCTTGGTTTAAGTTATTAATTTGGTAATGATTATTATTATCGAGTCAAATGGCTAAAAAAACTTAACCACTTGCTCTGTTTTTCATTTCGTTCGAAATTAGACCAGATTTTTATGTAAGTTTCATTACAAAAAACGACTCTTTTTAGAAAAGTTCAATTAAATATAAAGCACGACCAGTTAACACTGTAAATAAATTTAAATTTATTATTTAAATACAACAACTTAACACAATTACACTTTATCAAGGTTATAGGTGAATTATTTTTTCCTTAAAAGCACAATCGCACATTATTTATAGGTCAATTAACTTAGATATTTGTATTCATTAATGTTTTCAATTCTTCTGACCATTTGGACAATAAATATTTAGCAATATAAACAATAAGTTATAAAATAGACTGGCAACTTTTGGGAGGAAAATATGGTTAACATGAGTAAAAACCTGATTTTGTTAACCCCACCTGCTTTAAAATAATACTATTAACATTTATAGTAGCCGCCTAATTTCAAATGTCAGTTAACCGCGTTCCAAGGTGGAGGATCCCCTTAACGCTAAAAACTTACTATTTGGTCAACATTTATAAAACATAAATTCAATTTCTATTTTCAGTATATGTATCATTGAATTAGAAATATTTAGCGTTTGAGTAATCACATGACAACATTAGCACAGACTAAAAAAACCGGTAATATTCGCGCACAAAGTCAGCATAAAATTTTAATTGCTGCTAGTACCGAATTTGTTTTACAAGGATATAAAGGCGCTACCGTTCAATCTATTGCTGATAGAGCTGAATTACCTAAGGCTAATATCCTTTATTATTTTAAAAATAAAGAAAACATATACCAAGCCGTGTTAGAGCACACATTGGAAATGTGGGATGAAGGCATAGGTGATATTGATCCTTCAGAGGGCCCTAAAGCCGCAATTGAAAAGTTTATTGATGCCAAAGTCCGCATGTCCTTTAATTATCCAGAAGCGTCAAAGATTTACGCGATGGAGATCATTCAAGGCGCTCAACATTTAAAAGAATTTGCCAGAACCTATCAACGAAAGTGGGTAAGAGAAAAAGCCAAGTTATTCCAGCAATGGATTGACAATGGTGAAATGGCGAATGTTGATCCTGTTCACTTAATTTTCCTTATTTGGTCGTCAACCCAGCATTATGCCGACTTTGAAACTCAAATATTAACCATTATGAATCGGGCCGATTATGAAGAAGATGATGTGGAAACCGTCATTAACTTTTTAACCGATCTCATTTTACGCGGCTGCGGATTAAAATAGTCATGAACAAAACTTATATTTTAACCTTACTGGCAATATTATTTATGTTTAATGTTAATGCAAAAACAACAAACCAAATAAGAGTCGCTACCTTTAATGTCAGTATGGAAGCACTAAATTATGTGCCATATCAAAAAGGTAAAACCCCAGAGGTCTCAGGCCAAACCCTTGTCGATGCCCTTGCGTCTGATCACCAACAAATTAAAAACATTGCTGAGATTATACAAAGAGTTAATCCCGATATTATCTTACTTAATGAGTTTGATAATGGCGTAAACACTAATACAAATGACCACGCGGCATTATTAAGTTTTATTAAAAACTATTTAAATCAAAGTCAAAATGGTCAAAGCGCTGTTGATTACCCCTATTATTATCAAGGCCCCGTCAACACAGGTGTTAATTCTGGTGATGACCTAGACAACAATGGCATTGCTGGACAATTACCGGCTGACGGTTACGGATATGGACACTTCCCTGGTCATTTTGCGATGGCGTTATTATCCAAATACCCAATTGATGAAAGTAAAATTAGAACTTTCCAGCATTTTAAATGGAAAGACATGCCGGGGGCACTTCGTCCTTTTCACCCAGACACCAAACAACCTTGGCATAACGAAACAACATGGAGTAATTTCCGCTTATCATCAAAATCACATTGGGATATCCCGGTAAATGTTAATGGTTCAGAACTGCATATTTTAGCCAGTCACCCCACCCCACCAGTGTTTGATGGTAAAGAAGATCGTAATGGCAAACGCAACCATGATGAAATTCGTTTTTGGACAGATTATATAACGCCAAACAATGCCTCTTACATCTACGATGACCAAGGTAACAAAGGGGGTCTTGCTGTAAATAAGTCCTTTGTATTAATG
Source organism: Psychrosphaera sp. F3M07 (assembly GCF_018860345.1). Classification (GTDB taxonomy): domain Bacteria; phylum Pseudomonadota; class Gammaproteobacteria; order Enterobacterales; family Alteromonadaceae; genus Psychrosphaera; species Psychrosphaera aquimarina. Next base: position 455,436 of record NZ_JAHKPJ010000025.1, read on the forward strand.
GGCGACCAAAATGCAACTATCCATGAAGGTAATGCCATTAAAACAGGCATTGCCGATTTATTGGCTCACTCTCGTATTCAAGATGTAATGCCGCAAAGTAACGGCGCATTAAAACACAAACCTAATAATGAATTTGCCAAATATCACACTGCTTTTTGGGGCATGAGAGTAGATTACGTGCTGCCTTCAACTACGGGGATCTCGGTAAAAGACAGTGGTGTATTTTGGCCAACAAAAGACGATAGTTTATTTAGGTTAATTAAAGATCGAAGTGCATCGTCAGATCATCGATTAGTTTGGTTAGACCTAGACCTAAATAAGCCATAAATTATTCAGTGCATAAATATTGGAATCTAAGATGAAAAAAACGCTCCTGATCACATGTATGACGTTATTGCTTGCAGCTTGTGGTAATGAAAACCAAGTCAGTAAAACACAACCGGTTAAAAACATTATTATGGTTGTCTCTGACGGAACCGGCCCGGCTTATACCACGGCTTACCGTTATTATAATGACGATCCAACCACAGAAACGATTGAAGAAACTGTTTTTGACCGTCATTTAGTGGGCATGGCAAGTACTTACCCTGCTCGTGTATCAGGTTATGTTACCGATTCAGCAGCGGCGGCAACAGCCTTATCAACTGGCATAAAAAGTTATAACGGCGCTATTGGTGTTGATGTTAATAAACAGCCAATTCAAACCGTTTTGGAATACGCAAAACTAACGGGTAAAAAAACAGGGGTCGTGGTGACGTCACAAATTAACCACGCAACACCCGCGTCTTATTTAGCCCATAACGAAAGTCGTAAAAACTATGACGCGATCGCTAATAGCTATATCGATGATGGTATAAAGGCAGATGTCTATTTGGGTGGCGGCTGGGAATACTTTATCCGAGATGACCGTAACCTTGTAGAAGAGTTTAAAACTGCAGGATTCCAATACGTAGATAATTATGACCAATTAGGTAGCCTTAAAGCGAATACGCCAGTGCTTGGTTTATTTGATAAAGTTGGATTACCTTGGGCTTTAGATGATAAACACCCTAATCGTTTATCTATAATGACGAAAGCCGCCATTAAACAACTAGAAAATGACAATGGTTACTTCATGTTAATTGAAGCGAGCCAAGTAGACTGGGCTGGACACGGTAACGATATTGCCTCTGCGATGACAGAAATAAACGATCTTGCTATCACAATGGAATACTTAGAAGAATACGTTAAATTACATCCTGATACTTTAGTGATATTAACGGCAGATCACAGCACTGGTGGCTTAACGATTGCGGCAGATGGTAAATATGAATGGAATCCAGAATTTCTCCGTACCATGACAGAGTCAGCAACGTCTATTGCCAATAAATTAATAGCCACTGATATCACCAAGTCATTCGTTGAAGAATTGCTTCATTTTAGCGTTTCGGATGAAGAGGTGAACAGATTACAACAAGCTAAAATAGAACAACAAACGTCGACATTTGAATATAACCCACCGGTTTATAACGCCGTTAAAGCCATTATTGATAAACGTACCAATACTGGCTGGACAACTAGTGGACACACAGGTGTAGATGTTCAGGTTTTTGCAATGGGTGCAAATACAGACATGTTTAAAGGCATCATTGATAATACCGATATAGCCAAAAATATATTCACTTTACTTGGTCGATAACCACAAAGTTAAATCGCTCACCCCAGTTTCATAAGCTTTTAAATACTGGCAGTGACAAAACATAAAAGGACGCTGATACTAATATCAACGTCCTTTTTTTATTCCTAGGGTTTCATACTTAATCGATAGTTACTCAATTTGTTAATGGTTTATCCATTCTTCTGCAACAGGCAGTGAAAATAACAAAGGGGCCATTTTTTCATAGTTAGCTTGGTTCGATGGACAATTTATATTTTTCAGATAATTACGTTTCCAAGGGTCATTAACCACCCAAATCGTACTACCAATAACACCAAGACCTTCCAAAGAAGAATTATCCATTAACTCCCATGGCTCACAACTGTTGTCATTGGTTTCAGCCATAAAATCCAACGTGATGATCTTGGTTGGATTTTGTTTAGATAGGTCAATAAACCACAACTGATTATCATTTCTTGCCGCGGCAATTAAATAACCTGGATGATCATCTATTGCCAAATAGTCCATACCATTAAGAGGATGGTTACCCGCAGTAAATTGAGGTAATCGTAATTCTGGATCTAGCACCTTGGCAAATTCATCGGTATTCCAAAAGTCTTTTGTGATCTGAACGGAGAAGATTCTAGGCTGGGTATGTATGTCTTTTTCAAGGGCTAAATATAATTGATTGTCTTGACCAAATGCTAATCCTTCAATACCGTCGTTTGGGAAGTTACCGACTTCAAATTCAGCAGCAAATTGCAAAGGACGTACATGTGTCATTTCCACTGATTTATTATCGTGAATATATAAGCGTACTAATAAACTCGGGAAATCGGTTGAGCCTGAGTTTTGATAACGTTTGGCACATTCAGCAGATAAACCTTCAATACTGCGAGCGTCTTCGGTAACAATAATCACAACGTTATCGTCATTTGGATCAACTGCTAACGCCTCAAAGTCTGGTTTATATGCAAGGTATTGTGCAAAGCAGCTGCTAGTCACATTTTCAGACATTGTCATGGACATGACTTGTTCGTCTAAAACCGCAGACTTAGGGTCGATAACATGCAACTGACTACTTTGAGATTGATGTGCGCTGCCATCTGAAATAGATAATAACTTACCGCGCCAATGTTTCAGCCCTGATGTTTGTGGGTCTAACATCACTTGACCATTTGTTTCGGTGATCCACTGCCCTTTTAGTGTCACTTTAGTATCAGTTACCGTATCGGGGTTTTGATAGATGCCATACATACTCACTAACACCACAAGTATCACTAACAGCAACATTTTCAATTTCATAATATTTACTTTCCAGACTTTGAAGTTTATCCATACATTTAACCACGACTATATTGTCGTTTTATTACCTATATAGCCAGCGCGAAATGTTATATCAGACGCTCTTTTCACGTCCCGCATTAAATTCAGGCATCTAACTTAATGGGCAATAAAAAATTTTAGTCAATAAGCCTATTTTTTTTTGTTGTACTTTAAATGCCCAGTCCATTCTAATCGCGACCTATTTTTAAAACCTATTGATACATCTAAATTATCAAGGAAAAGCATTGAATAAAAACACACTTGAGAATGTACGCGCTTGTTATAACGTACGTCACTGGAGCCAAGGATACTTTGGTATTAACGACTCTGGTAACGTGTATGTAGCCCCTAAAGTGGATAACCAAGAACATACCGTTGACTTAAGTACTATAGCTAAAATGATCCAAGATAAAGGCTTAACCTTGCCTGCGTTGGTTCGTTTTCCGCAGATTATTCATCACCGTGTGCATAGTTTATGCGACGCGTTTAATAACGCGATTAAAGAATATAACTATCAAGAAAAATACTTATTGGTTTATCCAATTAAAGTAAATCAACAACGTGAAGTTGTGGATGAAATTCTTGCTAGCCAACATAACCAAGAAACTAAACAACTAGGTTTAGAAGCGGGCAGCAAAGCAGAATTGCTTGCGGTATTAGCCATGGCGCACAAAGCGTCATCGGTGATTGTGTGTAATGGTTATAAAGACAAAGAATACGTACGTTTGGCACTTATCGGCGAGAAATTAGGCCACCAAGTGCATATCGTTTTAGAAAAGATGTCTGAATTAGACATGATTTTAACCGAAGCCAAAAAGTTAGGGGTTAAACCGCGTTTAGGTTTACGTGTGCGTTTAGCATCTCAAGGTAAAGGTAAATGGCAAGCAAGTGGTGGTGAAAAATCTAAATTTGGTTTATCTGCCTCACAAGTTTTACAAGTTATCAAAGTATTAACCAATGCCAACATGTTGGATGCATTAAAACTGGTGCATTTCCATTTGGGATCACAAATGGCCAACATCCGTGATGTTAGGTTAGGTGTTAGTGAGGCTGCGCGTTTTTATTGTGAATTACGTAAGTTAGGTGCAGGTATTATCTGTATGGACGTAGGTGGTGGTTTAGCTATTGATTATGACGGCACACGTAGCCAGTCTCATAACTCAATGAACTACAGCTTGGCTGAATACGCAAACAACATCGTCTATACCATTGGCGATACTTGTAAAATGTATGACGAGCCTATGCCTATGATTATTTCAGAATCAGGCCGTGCATTAACCGCACATCATGCGGTATTAATTTCTAACGTAATTGGTGCTGAGTCATATCAGCCAGAAGTGATACCAGAAGCCGAAACGGATGCACCTTTGTTGTTAAAAAACATGTGGAACTCTTGGTTACAGTTAAGCCAACGCAATGATGACAGAGCATTAATCGAAATTTATCACGATACTCAAAGTGACATTGCTGAAGTACACACACAGTTTGGTATGGGTCTGTTAAACCTAACTCAACGAGCTTGGGCTGAACAAGTTAACTTACGTGTTTGTTATGAATTACATCAATTAATGGATACTAAAAATCGTTTTCACCGTCCAATTATTGATGGTTTAACTGAAAAATTAGCGGATAAGTTTTTTGTAAACTTTTCATTATTTCAATCTTTGCCAGACTCATGGGGCATTGACCAAGTATTCCCAGTATTACCACTGACTAACTTGGAACGCTCTCATGAAAAACGGGCAGTATTGTTAGACATTACTTGTGACTCTGACGGCACGATTGGCAGTTACGTTGATGGGCAAGGTATTGAAACAACCTTACCCGTTCCAGCTTGGAAAGAAGGTGAAGAATACTTATTAGGTTTCTTCTTAGTGGGTGCATACCAAGAGATTTTAGGGGATATGCATAACTTATTTGGTGATACACACAGCGCCGTCATTTTATTAGATGACGACGGTGAAGTTGAAATTAAAGAAATTAACGAAGGTGACAGCGTGGCTGACATGTTGAGTTATGTGCACTTAGACGTTGATGTATTTACCGACGCTTATGAAGAGTTAGTGAATACTAAGTTACCAGAAGATCAACGTGAGCCAATTTTAGAAGAGTTAGTGGCAGGGTTACGTGGTTATACTTATTTGGAAGATTTTTAATAATGAACTCAGTTCAAAACAACCTATTTAATCAGGTAGATAATTCTATCTACTCAAATGCCATGACATTTATGCGTCAGCCTTTATGTTTTGATCCGCTAAATACGGATGCGGATATAGTGGTATTAGGTTTGCCTTTTGACATGGCCACGTCTGGTCGTTCTGGTGCTCGTATGGGCCCAACGGCCATTCGACAAGCATCGGTCAATCTGGCATGGGAGGGAAGAAAATATCCATGGCAGTTTTCTCTATTTGAAAAATTGAATGTGGTTGATGCTGGGGATCTGGTTTACTCAACCGGTGATGCTGACGAATTTACCCAAAAAGTAGAAGTTGCCACGACCCAACTGCTTAATGCCAATAAAACAATTTTGGCCTTAGGGGGCGATCACTTTGTGACTTTGCCTTTGTTACGTTCATACGCTAAAAAGTTTGGCAAAATGGCATTAATTCATTTTGACGCTCATACCGACACATACAATAATGGCAGTCGATATGATCACGGCACTATGTTTTTCCATGCACCAAACGAAGGTTTAATAGATAAAGAACACTCTATTCAAATCGGCATAAGAACCAATTACAAAAGCCAAAACCATGGCTTTAAAGTGATTGATGCGATGCAAGCCAATGACGACAGTGTTGAACAAATAGTACAAACCATCAAACAAACGATTGGAAATTTACCCGTGTACCTAACCTTCGACATTGACTGTTTGGATCCGGCTTTTGCTCCGGGTACGGGCACGCCAGTTTGTGGTGGTTTATCAAGCGATAAAGTATTCAAGATACTACGAGCATTAGCTGGAATAAACTTAGTGGGAATGGATGTGGTGGAAGTAGCCCCGGCTTACGACAGCGCAGAAATAACCTCACTTGCAGCTGCAACCATAGGTGTAGAGTTATTACATTTATGGACCGTTAAACATAAAAACCCACTTTAAAAGTGGGTTTTGTTATTTTGACTCTTATATATTAAATCGATTACTCATGGCGTAAAATCTTTTCCATCTTTTTTCCTTTAGCTAACTCATCCACCAGCTTATCCAAATATCTCACTTGCTGAGTTAACGGATTTTCAAGTTCTTCAACACGATAACCACAAATAACGCCTTTGATTAAATGGGCATTCACATTTAATTGAGCGTTTAAAAAAAACTGCTCAAAGGTAATTTCATGTTCAATAAATTGTTGTAACTGTTTGTTTGTATAACCCGTTAACCAACTTATTATTTGGTGTAATTCAGCTTTGGTTCTTCCTTTTTTCTCCACCTTAGTCACATAATGTGGATAAACCGACGTAAAGGTCAACTTAGCTATTTTTTCATCATGGGTTTTAGTAGTCATATTCAGCCTCTAATTAAGTGCCTGATTAAATGCTTTATGAAACGCATTATAATCTTCGTACATTGGCATGTGACCTAACCCGTCCAACTCTATAAGCGTTGAGTTTTTGATCAAGCTTTGAGCGTGTTTACCTAACATTTTATAGTCGCCCAAGGTTCTGGTTACCCCAGGTTTTAACCAACCTCGACCAGGCCCAGTTTTGTCTCTTGTGCCTATAATCAAAAAAGTCTCATTAGTGATTTGAGAAAACTTAGCCACCATGTTTTCAGAAAAGATTGGTCCGTAGGTTAACGCATTATTCCAAGCCACCGTTTTCCAATCATCTCCCGCTAACCAACCTTTTAACGGTATTAAAAGTTGCTCGTATTCACTTGACCACTGGCCGTCATAATAGTTTTTCTTTTGATAATTCACCGCTTTATCTAATGTAGTATTAAGCTGAGACTGGTAGAAAAAGTTAATGTCTTTATATTCTACATATTGGCTGTAATCTTCTAAACCAATCGGATTTATCAAAATCAGTTTATTAACTGCTTGGTTATAATTAACCGCAAAGGTAATGGCTAACATACCCCCCATTGAGTGCCCAACAAGGTCAAATTTTTGAATACCTAAACTATCCAATAAAGACTTAGTATTTAACGCTAACTGCGCAAAGTTATACTGATACAGATCCGGTTTAGATGATTTACCAAAACCAATTTGATCCGGCACGATAACGCGGTATTTTTTACTTAACAGGTCTTGCGCGACATGCTCCCAGTAATAACCAGAAAAGTTTTTACCGTGTAATAACACGATAACTTTAGCCGCATCTTTATTGCCAATATCCATATAACGCATTTTAAGATCTTGGTTTTGCGAATTAAAATTAAACGTCTTAACGTCAAACGGATATTCAAACCCGTCTAACTCTTTATTGTATTTAACAGCTTTTTCTTTAAGAGCTGTTCCTTTTAAATCAACACTGGCATAACTTGGCGTATTAAGTAAAACAACAGAAATAAACGTACACGCTAGCTTCAATAACAGGTTTTTCATCTACATCTCATCTTTTGAATTGGAAGATTTTAAAGCGATTAATTACCCATTACTTTTAACGCTAAATACGGCGCGACCATAAAGACTAAAGTTACGATCTTATAATTACTTAAGAAGTTAAAATACTTCATACTTAAGTCAGTTTCATCTAAACCGAACAACTTGCTGTGAATGGAAAAAATATAACCTCGCATAAACACCAGCGCTAATGTGGCTATCGATAAATAGGCTATATTAATCACAGAAGCCCAGCCTAAAAACTCAGTTAATTGTGCCATCGTCATCATAGTAAAGTATCCTTTTGAGTCATATTTAAATTCATGTCACTGCCCATTGATACTAGTCTATTTAAACCAGTCGTTAAGTAAAAAATATCTGTTTAAAATGCGGGTTCTCAATTCCAACTTCTAACATGGCAATACTGGCCAAAGTTATTAAAGTTTCCTTATCATCAATATCCACCTTGATACATTCTTTACGCTCAGCATTATATTGAGTATCAAGGGCAATGCCTTCAATAATCAGTCCCGTCTTCAATGTTATGTTAACCGGATATCTATACATACAAACTATTTCAACATAGTCGTATTCGTTACAACTTATCATCAATGTTCACCTGTCATATACCCTGCTGATGTTTAACTCTTTATTAATATTATATTAATGTTGGCTTTCTAACTGGTTAGCAATTTCAATAAGATCTTTACCCGTTAAATCTGGTTTGTCAGATAACGGATACAACGCTTTTCCAGGACGTAAAATAAAAGCCGTTTTCCAACCTGCTTTATCCGCACCAGCAATATCCCATGCGTGTGCAGCGATAAGCATTGCATCTTCAGGAGCAACATTCATCTCTTTCTGTGCCCACTGATACACCTTTAAATCAGGTTTGAAAATTTGTAAATTTTGTACCGTTAATGAACCATCAAAGTATTGCGCTAAATTAGCATTTTTAAGTTGCGCCGCAATACCCGCATCAGACGAGTTGGTTAAAGTGATCATGGTATAACCCATAGCACGAATTTTCTTTAACCCTTCAACCACATCTTTATGCGGTTCCAAATCTCTAAACGGCGTTAACACAGCAATACGTGCTTGTTCTGGTGTTAATTTAATATTTTGTTGATTGGCAATCATCTCTAACGAGGCAATACCAATTTCACCAAAACTATTATATTCACCCATCACATTGCCGACCAAAGAGTAATGCAACATAGTCGTAAACCAATAAGGCACAAGCTCATCACGCCCACCCAAAGCTTTAGACACCGACTTCCCAACATTACCTAAATCAAGCAAAGTTTCATTCACATCAAAGAAGATCACCTTAGGTTTTATTTTCTTGTTTAAATCTGAATCTTGAGAAAACGCTAGGCCTGACATTAAACTTATTGATATCAATAAACCTACGATAAAAGTGTTACAACGAGGTATTAAGGAGTTACGACGGGGCATTATAAAAATTCCTATGACATTAAGTATTGAGGCATATAAATGGGCTATAGCCTGAAATAAACCAAAACGACCAATCTCTTATATTCGTAAAGAGATCAGCCCGAACAGTACAGACCATTAAAGACAGCAATAAATTTCAAGATGAATGTTATTTATAACATTAATTTCATAGGTGTTAAGAACTGATCGTTATAAAAGCGGTTACCTTTCGAGTTTCGAGTTTCGAGTTTCGAGTTTCGAGTTTCGAGTTTCGAGTTTCGAGTTTCGAGTTTGATCTGCCCCCAAAAAAG
>NZ_JAHKPJ010000029.1 GCF_018860345.1 Psychrosphaera sp. F3M07
ACATTTCAGGACGAGACACACATAAAAAACAAAAAGGCCATCTATTTAGATGGCCTTTTTTATAACTGATAAACTTGGTTATCAATTAGTATAAGTGTTAAATCGTTCCTGAACGACAGGTTTTTATTCGTTTGTTGCCAAGGTAAATAGGTTCTTTTTTTAATTCACCTTCTAACACTTCAGATACCGCTTGTCCCGTTTCAACATCAACAATCCACATTAATATTTTTTGCCCTTCAAGCTTTCTCTTAAGCGTATACGTTTTATTAGCTTCTAGTTTTACCTTGAAGTTAACAAAAGCTTCCGTTTTACTATTGGCAAAGTCCAGTCGAGATATGTTCGCTTTTACCCATAAGCTATGCTCACCAGCTTCAAATTGTTTAGGCTCTGTCCATTCAGTTGGCTTTTTACGAAAACACATTAAATGAACATATTCTAACAAGGCACCTGTATCACTTTTAAAGTTTACAAATCTGAAGTGATTGGCCTTAATTTCATCATTTGCAGGGATCGCACTACAGCCTATAATCGATACACTAAATAAAAGTGCTAGAAACGATTTATAACTCGCCATTATTTATTCCTTTATCATTATGAAGTTCTATTAGATTACTGGCTAATAATAAAAATTTAAATGTGATTAAATTCCATCTTCAGCACATGTCTTAAATATCTTTATATTTAAGTATATTACCAAGTTAGCAATTGATGTTAATGAATACAACCAACTTATTCCATTGTGTAAACAACAAAAACCGTTGCTGTAACTCTCATCTTACCAATCTTAAAAACACTCGAACCTGGTGGCACTCTATATCTTACTTGAGCCGTATTATATGACTGACCATACAATTCTTGGTTTGGTCTTAAATTATAAGCGTCTTCCGTTCTTGTTTTAAATTCAGATATTGAATACACGTCTTTAATTTCTTTTCCATGAATTGCCGCTAATTCAGCCGCTTTTAATTTAGCGTCATTAACCGCCAACATTAATACCCCTTTTTTAATTGAACGTTCATCAGATAATTCAACCGTTGAAGATATTTTAGAGGTGATCTCAGCTTCCACCAGTGCATCATTTAACGCAGGATATATAGCAAGGTCATGTAGCAAAATATCGATATTACGACTCACTCGTGTGCCCACATTTACACTCTTACCGTTTTGATGCTCTATTGCTGGGTATATTTGTATTGGGGTCGCCGTGATCTGCTCTTGTTTGATCCCTAACGCTTTTGTTGCTTCAAACAATTTTAGCGACTTTTCATCTATTTCTAACTTAGCGATATCAGCATCCATGTTAGTGGCCGTAACAGAAACTGAAATTTTAATTTGATCGGGAATAACCTCTTGCTCAGCATGTCCTTCAACATAAATATGAGGTTGTTTTGGAATCACCGTTGACAACAGTGGAAATGAAATAATGGATAATACAAATACGAGTGCTTTCATTGAAGTACCTTTCATAAGTTTTCTTGAATATTAGCATTAGGTTAATAACTTAGAGCGTTTGGTTTTTAATATTTTTCTTTTGTTCCATGAAGTAAAAAGGCCTATGTTTTCAATAGGCCTCATATGGTCTTTATTTAAATTAAATTATAAGTTGATACCCTGTTGTTGAGCCTTTAATTGGCTACACATTTCAATACGTTCAAGGGTGGTAGACAAATGATGTTCAGCTCCTGCAAGTTGATCTAATTTGGCAGTGAAAAACGCCTCAACGTCGTCACGCATTTCTTTACTGCAAAAACCAGAACCTATCATAGGGGTATAACCTAAGTATTTTTTTGGGATCACCAACTCAATAAATGAGAATTTATCTTTAAACCATTGGTACACATTTCGTTGATTTTCCTTTCTACTCATGTGAGTAACTAACAACGTAATACGTTCATTTACCCTAATGGATAATGAGGTAATAGTATCTAATACTAATTCACTGACTGCTGGGTCATTCGAGCGAGCGACCGCGGTTAATAATTGTTGGCGTAAAGTACCGTCATCCGTATTCTCCAGCTGCGCTAAAACAGCTTTAGCAAATGGGAGTCCGTGCAGTTCTACACCGCTTGCTAATGCCGGTAATAAAAGCTCTGGATCTAGCTCACTTGTATTGAGTTGATTACCTTTGTTGTAGCCAATAACCTCCTCTCCCATTTGAGCTAACTGGTTAAGTAATTCAGGCTGCTTCAGCGTTAATGCCACAAGTGAAATGATCTTCTTTCTTAACAGTTTAGTCGCAACCGGGTCATCTAAGTCCGCTTGTGTATTTGCATATAAACCTAGTGACTCCAATTTACTGTCATACAGTGAATTTAAATATTGAGATATTTTAACTTGATCATCATCTCCGGCTAAGTTATTTGAAATAAACTCTATTTCGCCAACAGGTTGTGTCACTAAGTCCCAATCAGTGTCAGACACTATAGTTTTAATTGCTACCAAGTACTCCGACACACTGATTCTTCCGGCCCGGAATTCAGCCACTAAATTGCTCGCAACCGAATATTTTTCAGAGCCATCAAGTTTGCCAAAATTCGACATTAAAGATTGCTGTTTTTGTGCTGGCATTGTCCAACGATAATAACCTTTACCACCCGTGTTCGGCATAACCGCAACTGGGCATTGCGCGCCAGCAATGGTCAGGGTATCTGAAGGTTGATCTAGCAATGTACAAACTTCTCGATTGTTGTCGTTATTCACTAACGTTAAACAAACAGGCAATGTCCATGTTTGGTCTGAGCTTGAGCGTGCCCCAATTGGTAGATAGCGAGTTTGACTAATATCAGCCGTTACTCCAGCGTCATCACATTGATAATCCACTGAAATGAGTGGCACTCCCTTTTGATTAAGGAAGCTTTCAAACGCCACTTTGATATTTTGTTTCTCAGTAAAATGTTCAATTGAATCAATAAAGTCGATGGCCGTCGCATTACCAAAAGCAAAACGTTGCATGTGATAACGAACGCCCTCCCTGAAGTCATCCTTACCAACATAATCTTCTAACATTTGTAACATAGCGCCACCTTTTTGATAGGTAATACCGTCAAATGCATTTTTAATGTCACCGTTATTGTTGATAGGCTCTCTGATCTGACGAGTATCAACAAATACATCTTGTTTCATCACACCATGACCGCTACGAACCATGCCTCTAGCAAAACCAAAATCAGGGTTCCATTCATTCATCGTGATGTCGGCCATCCAAGTTGCAAACGACTCGTTTAGCCAAATATCATCCCACCATTGCATGGTTACTAAATTGCCAAACCATTGATGAGCCAATTCGTGTGCATGAACACTGGCGTAACTACGTTGTTGATCAAGCGTAGGATTATCACCCAACAATAATAGTTGCTCACGGTAAGTGATGAGCCCCGCATTTTCCATTGCTCCAGCCGCAAAGTCAGGAACAGCAACGATATCTAATTTTTCATACGGATATGGAATCGCAAAATACTTTTCAAGCTCTGCAAGAATGTCAGCTGTATTTTCAAGGGCATAAGTTAAGTCTTTGCCTTTGCCTTTTGTCGCGATACCCCGTAACGGAATTTCTTTATCGCGAATAGCAGTCGTGGGTATGTTTGCATACTCCACTACATCTAAATCCCCCACAGCAAAAGCAATTAAATAAGTTGGCAAAGGCTTTGTGGTGGCAAAGGTAAGCTGTTTGAATCCATCGGATAATTGGCTTTCTGCAATTTGTGGTGTATTAGTAAAACCTTTATGTTGATCTTTAACTTCAAGCTTAATGTCGTAAGTGGTTTTAAATCTAGGCTCATCAAAACTAGGAAATGCCATGCGGGCAAATACAGATTCAAACTGGGTAAAGGCGTAGTTTAATCCACCGTCTTTAACTAAATAAAGGCCTGATAAATCAGAGGCTAATTCGCCATTAAATACAAAATGAATACTCGCACTTTGAGCAGGTAATTCAGTACTTGAAGTCAACCTTGCAACACCTGAGTGTCCCATCTCTTTAAACGTTAATGGGGTTGTTTGATTATCGGTTGTAATAAAATTTGCGGTTGAAACCGTAATATTTTCGGAATGTAACCAAAGCTCAGTGCTCGGAGTTTTGAGGTTTACATCTATGATCACTTCCCCAGAAAAAGTACCTTGATCTGGGTCAACTCGTAACGTTAAGTCGTAATGGGTAGGTTCTATGTTTTCAGGTAATTGACCTAGTGGAGCCAGCGCTTTCTCTTGCTCATCTATTTGCTGCTGCCAGTTGTTATAAAAGTTAATGCCAACTGCAATTATTACCACAGTAATAATAAAGTAAATGAGCCATTTAAAAAATGTTTTCATAATAGTCCTTATTGTTTTTATTAGTTCAGTATATAAATGAATGTTTATATAAAACTCTGCTCGGTTTAACCTTACCCCTAATATGGTGGATAGTAAAAGCGCTTTCATTTAACGTGTTGCAGATAGCGCCTCAAAGTGGAATTACGTAGCCGTTTTTAGGCAACCAGCTGAGTAAAATCAAAGTGCTGTTAAAAATAATTATTTTGTTCGACGTCTACTCGTATGGTGTTCTGCATGTTGCATTGCTAACTACATTTAACCGACTGTGGACAATCAGCGAATAGCTACAGTAACATTTCTTTGCTGATGGAGAGCAAACTGACTTTTATTCAAAGCCGACTTTGCCTCGTAATTGTTTAACTTGGGCTTTATTCTTTTTACTGTCTAAACGGCGGGTTTTAGAGGCTTTGGTTGGCTTCGTTTGTATTCTTGCTTTGACGGGGACATTAACACTCTTGATTAAGTCAACGAGCCTTTTAAGAGCGTCTTCTCGGTTTTTTTCTTGTGTTCGGTGCGACTGCGCTTTTAATACGATTACGCCATCTTTAGTTAAGCGTTTATCATTGAGTTTTAATAATCGTTGTTTATAAAACTCAGGCAAGCTTGAAGCATTAACATCAAACCTTAGATGAATTGCCGACGAGACTTTATTAACGTTTTGACCACCTGCGCCTTGCGCTCTTATTGCGGTTAATTCAATTTCTTCATCAGGAATAGAAACGTTACTCGAAATATCTAACACTGGAATACAGCACCCTACTCTTTAAAGAATTGATTATCTTGTTCTGCAAATGACGCTTCCATAGCATCTAAATCAGCCTCGGACATGACAGCACCTTGAATTGGCTCTGAGATCACTCTTGAATCACTCGCCCATTCACCTAAGTCAATTAACTTACAGCGCTCACTACAAAATGGTCTGAATTCAGAAAGAGGTTGCCAAATTACGGCGGTTTCACAGGTTGGGCATTTCACTACTGTAGTCATAATACTTTTTTAACAAGTTGATAATTGAAATTCGATTGTATCATCTACGCTGGTTTTAACTAACATTTTATCTGGCATCATAAAGCTAATTGCATAACGATGTTTACTGCCGCTTATCATTGGGAATACCCCTAAATCAGCATCGTATTTCACTCTTAACAAAGACACTTGCTCTCCACACACGTCCTGATAAAAGCTGTTGATCGCCGACTTTTTCTCAAATGGCGTAGATTCTCTTAAAAACAACAATGAAAAATCCAACGCTTGACGTAAAGGTCCTAAAATACCAAGCCATTCATTAACATCTTGTGTTCTTAATTCCAGCGGCTTATTACACCAGTAATCCAACTGAGGTAAATCAAAACCACAAGTACCACCTGCAATAGCAAAACGAGGTCTTAAACTGGCAAGAAACTTATCATCTTTCAATGTATGACAAGCTTTACTCATGGTCGCCACTTGGTTTTGTAACTTAATGGCTTCTTTTAGCTTGGTTTGTAATGAATCATTATGAATATCAGGATGGGTTGACCACCGGATCATGTTCTTTTCTAGAAGATCTAAATAAAATGCCAAAGTGGGTCGTATATCATTCCTTTCTAGTACTTCAATGCAGTTAAACAAGGCATTAAAAAAAGAATGAATATTTACTGGTTTACTAACATCTTTATTTGCATCCAATAAACCAAACAGTAACTCTAAGCGCATCAAAATACGTACTCTTTCATTCAAAGGATGTTCGTATATCGCTAAATTCATTTTAGTGTCTTTTATTATTAATAGTGAAGGTCAAAATATAACCAGATAAACATTAATGCATTTCACATTAATTCGCTACATTAATCAGCTTATCCGCAGCTAATTGTAAAAATTTGGTATTTAAGTTTTTAGCTTGTTCAGCTAAGAGAGCAATAGCGCCATCGTTAGGGACGATATAGTCGGCTTGCTCATTTCTTCTCTGCCTAGTCCATTGGCTCGCCATTATGGCTTGAATTTGTTGCTGCTCAACACTGTCTCTTGAGGATGCTCGCTCTAGTTGCAGAGTTTCTGGTACATCCACTACCACCACTTTGTCCGTAAGCTTATCTAATTGATTTTCAAAAATTAACGCCGCAGATAAAATAACATATGGTGATTGGGCGTTGTGTAATTGGTTGATCATTTCATTACGAATCGCGGGGTGCATGATGGCATTTAATGTTTGTTTTTTATGTTCATCGCTGAACACAATTTCGCGTAATTTAGCTCTGTTTAATTCACCCGTCGATAACAAAATATCTGCACCAAATTGCTGTGCTACTTGCGTTAGTACCGGTGAATTTACCGCAACAACTTCTCTGGCAACCACATCGGCATCAACCACAATCACATTCAGTTTTTCAAACTCTCTAGTAAGTGCCGACTTACCAGAACCAATACCGCCTGTAACACCTATAACCAATTTATCATTCATTATAAATACCCAATATACCAATTGAATATTTCGTTACCCCATAACATGACAATCCAGCCGGCAATGGCCAAATATGGCCCAAAAGGAATTTGTGTATCACGCCCAGCTTTAGCCATAAACATCATAGTTATACCAACGACCGCCCCCACAATAGATGACATTAGGATCACCATAGGTAATTTAATAACACCAACTATCGCTCCAATGACTGCGAGTAATTTAAAGTCGCCGTGCCCCATGCCTTCTTTGCCAGTAACGAGTTTAAATACCCAGTAAATTGTCCATAAACATAAATACCCGGCAACGGCTCCCCATATGGTTTCCATTGGTGTTAAAAAGACAGTCCAATGAGATGCAACCAATACAGCCCATAAAACTGGCAAGGTTAGCTGGTCGGGCAATAACATATGATCAATATCAATAAAAATAAGACTTACAAATACCCAAGTTATCGGTATCAACATTAAGCTCTGGGCTGAATAACCAAATTTATACGCAATTACAGCAGATGCCACCGCCGTTAATAATTCGATTGCAGGATAACGCTTAGAGATTTTATTGTGGCAAGTGCCACATTGACCTTTCAATAATAAGTAACTTAAAACTGGGATATTTTGCCAAGCTTTTACTGGCGCATTACAACTCGGACAATGTGAATCTGGCTTAACTAAATTGAACATCTCTGGTGTTTGTTCCGCTTTCCCTTTTGATGGTTTTTTTAACTCATCTTTTAATAATTCGCGGCAATCACAATGCCATTCATTTTCCATCATTTTAGGCAATCGGTAGATCACCACATTTAAGAAACTACCCACTAACAAGGACAAAACCGTCACGCTTGTTACAAAGAAAAATAGGTTGGTTTGTAATAACAATATTATTGGTTCAAACATATGATTTACATTTTCCGCGTTAGTATTAAGTTCGGTTTATCTTTCATTTTGGTCAATGTGCAACCTATAACACTCTGCTAATGAGCCTTTACAATGAGCTGCTTATGTCAAAAATAGGCAAATACATGACCAAAACTAACCCGCCAACTAATATGCCTAGTAACAGCATAATGGTAGGCTCGATGAGGTTAGTTAACTTTTCAATGTCATACTCAACTTCACTTTGATAAATCTTATTAATTTTGAATAAACAAGATTCTAGTTTTCCCGATTCTTCACCAATTGCCAACAATTGAATAAATGTATCTGAAAACAAGTGTTTATCTTCCATTGCCCGATGCAACATAGTACCAGAAGATACATGAGCTTGAATCTCTAAAAGTGCATTTTTATAAATCAAATTAGTCGACGATTTGGCCGCGGACTGCAAAACTTGGTGAATAGGGATCCCTGCGGCAAATAGGGTATAACAAGTTTGGCTTATATTGGCGTAGTTAAACTTAATGATGATAGGACCAAATAATGGCAATTTTAATAAAATGGCATCTCTCATTAACCTAACCCGATAAAATCGGCAACTAAGTTTAACGATGAAGACCAGCAATAAGGCGACGACAAAAAAATAATGCCAATACTGTTGAATCGTTTGAGACCAAGCAATCACCATCATGGTTGGTTCTGGTAACGCTCGGCCAAAACTAGCAAAAATATCCTGAAAACTGGGGATCACTTTTACCATCAAAATACCAACAACAATCAGTGCCACAATGATCACTGCGCTTGGGTACATTAAAGCTTTATTAATTTTATTCGCTAGTTGCTGTTTGTGTTCAAGATAGAGAGTTAATCTAACAAAGCTTTCATCAATGCGCCCAACAGACTCACCCGCTTCAACTAATTGACAATAAAATTCATTAAAGTAGGTTGGCCAAAACGCCAACTCTTCAGATAAAACATGGCCCATTTTCAAACGCCCAATGAGTCTCGACAATAATCGCCGATAGCCATAATGCATCACATCTTTTTTCATGA
Organism: Psychrosphaera sp. F3M07; assembly: GCF_018860345.1. GTDB lineage: Bacteria > Pseudomonadota > Gammaproteobacteria > Enterobacterales > Alteromonadaceae > Psychrosphaera > Psychrosphaera aquimarina. The sequence goes on from NZ_JAHKPJ010000029.1 coordinate 8,674, forward strand.
TCTCCAAACTGGTGACGATTGGTAAACCCGCTTGTAATAAGGTTGCTAAGTTTCTTGTAAAGTCGCTGATCTGGTCTTTAGATAGTGTTTTATTAAATAACCTAAATGTAGCGTTAGCCCCCAACTGGATGGAAGTAAAACCTTGAACGACAAGTTGCTCTTTTGCTTGGCGTTTTGAATGCGCTGCCAGTTTTCCCGTGACTTTTTGACCGGAACTATTTACCCCTTGATAAATAAACATACGCTTTTTATTAAACAAGATTATTGTTCCTATTTATTAACCTGTGACATAAATCAGATGTTAATAGCTGATCACTCGGTTGATTTCCTCCAAGCTGGTCACCCCTTTGATCACTTTGTTAAGACCAGCTTGCCTTAACGACACCATGCCACCGTTTATCGCTTCAGTTTGTATCGTTAATACATTGGCCTGTTGCATGATTAACTGTCGGACGTTTGCGTTTGGTTTTAATAATTCAACTATGGAAGTGCGCCCCTTATAACCTTGATTACAACGTTTACATCCCTTTGCTTTATATAAAGTGATTGCGTTTAGCTGAGTTATATCAAACCCCTGCTTCACTAACTCTTTAATTGGGATATCCGTTTCAGGCTGTTTACAATAATCACACAAACAACGAACCAAGCGCTGTGCGATGATAAGTGAGATAGCACTTGCTAAGTTGTAAGTTGGGATGCCCATATTGGTTAAACGATTTAATGTTTCAGCCGCAGAATTAGTATGCAAAGTAGAAAGAACTAAATGACCAGTATGGGCCGCTTTTATCGCTATTTCTGCCGTTTCTAAATCCCTGATCTCACCCACCATAACCACATCCGGATCCTGGCGTAAAAAAGCCCTCAAACTATTGGCGAAATCTAACTTAGCTTTGCCATTTACTTGCACCTGATTAATACCTTGTAAATGGTATTCCACCGGATCTTCAATAGTAGATATATTAATGTCTTCCGTGTTTAACACGTTAAGACCGCTGTACAAGGTCAATGTTTTGCCAGAGCCTGTTGGCCCTGTAACTAGGATCAATCCTTGAGGTTGGGAAAGTGCAGTTAGATACGTTTGCTCCTGGTATTTATCAAAGCCTAAAGCTTTAACATTAGCTAAGTTACCTTGGGTATCTAAAATTCTTAATACGACTTTCTCTCCCCATATAGTAGGTAATGTACTGACACGAAACTCAACGTGTTGTTTATCAAAGGTGAATTTCAACCTACCATCTTGTGGTTTACGTTTCTCAGCAATATCCATATTGGCCATGACTTTGATACGTGCCGCTAATCGACTATTTAAACTTTCCGGCGGCTTACCTTTATTATGTAATACCCCATCAACTCTGAATCTGATGCGGTAACTGTGTTCATAAGGTTCAAAATGTAAGTCAGATGCACCTTGTTTTATTGCTTGTCGTAATATTTTATCCACATAACCTATGATGGGTTCTGTCGGCTCATTAAGAGTATTTGAACTCTGGCCGGCATGTTTTTCCTCCTTATGTGTTGTTACATGATTAATATTACTTGTTGCAGGACTTTGTGTTTGGCTTACTTGATAAGCAGTGGTTGACGGCACTTGCTGTTGAACAGACTGAGATTCCGATAACGTGTGCACCTTGCCAGTTAATAACTCATTCAATTTTTGCTGTAATAAAATAGGGTCGCAATACACTAACTCAGTATGAAATCCGCTATTAAATTCGAAGGTCGTCTGCACCGTTAAGTTGGAGGGCTCAGCCGTGGCTAACGTCACAACTTGGTTATGGATTGAAATAGGCAAAATCTGATGTTCTTGTAAAAAAGCCGATTGCTCTTCTAATAAAGAATGATGTTTAAATTGCCAACTATTAAAATCGAATGTACTTAGCTCAAATACTTCAATATCAAATAAAGCACAATTCCATTGCCTAAGCTGATCACAAGTCATAACTTGTTCCGTTACCAAAGCCAATGGCACCGTTAAGTATTTATCTACATTTTTTGTTAATAATTCAATGTCACTTTGATTTATCGCGCCTTGGTTTAATAAGTGTTTTATTAAAATACCTTCCATGATTTTTGCCATGACGCTCTCCTTTTCTCCTCCCAAATCCATGGTTCAGGAACATTTATAAACTAGGTAAAAAACCTTTAAACTTTAAATTGGCTTCACGGCTTGGGTCTAATCGTATATTGACCGACCCATTGTTACTTAGAATAACAGAGACTTCTGCGGTCAAGGTTTGTAGTGCTTTCGGTGCTATTTTATTACAGCCTGATCCGATAGAAGTACACGCAAATTGCACACCTAAAGTGATGTTGTTTGTCGTATCACTGGGGAAATCAACATCAATACCGGAAACTGCACCATTAGCAAAGTCACTTGCTGCATCGTATTGTTTGCCATCGTTATCAACAAAACCAATATTGGCCAAATCTGAAAAACTAGTAGGTAATACTCCGTTATAAGCGACGTATTCGAAGATGGCATTTTGTAATGGCCGGATGGCCGAGTTGACTTGAGTTGAGACCGTGGCTTTTAAACTGTAATTTTGATATTTGGGAATCGCAAACCAAGAAAGGACGCCTAAAATAGTGACGACTATCATAAGCTCAATGAGTGTAAATCCCTTTGAATTTGAAACTAACATAACCGTCCCTATTATCTACCCTGTCCCCAAAATAGATAATAGTTCAGATTTATTCAGATGCCAGTTTGTGGCGAGAATTTGTTTATATTTCAGAAAAGCGCATAGATAAATCAATGGCTTCAACATGTTTTGTTAAACCACCAATTGAAATAAAGTCCACATTCAAACGAGCGTAGTCTTTGAATTTCTCACCATCCATATTGCCAGACGCTTCAAGTTTAACGCGACCATCGGCTAACTCTTTAGCACGTAAGGTTTGTTCAACATCAAAATTATCTAACATCACAATATGTGCACCCGCATCAATCGCTTCAATTAACTCTTGTTCGGTCTCAACTTCCACTTCAATGGTTTTTCCAGGATTTAACTCTTGTGCACGACTTACTGCTTGTTTAATTCCACCAGCGGCTTGGATATGATTTTCTTTGATCAAATAAGCGTCGAACAAGCCAATTCTATGATTTTGGCCACCACCACATTTTACCGCGTACTTTTGCGCTAAACGCAGACCTGGTATTGTTTTTCTAGTGTCTAAAATTTTAGTCGTACTGCCTAATGCTTTAACTTCGCACACATATTGATGTGTTGTTGTCGCGGTAGCTGATAAGGTTTGTAAAAAATTTAATGCCGTTCGTTCTGCTGTCAAAATAGCGCGAGCTGGGCCTTTTACAATAAATAAAGTTTGATTAGGCTTAGCGACATCACCATCTTTAACAAACCATTCCACCTCAAGACTAGAATCTACTTGCTGCATAGTTTCATTAACCCATTCTACACCACAAATGATGGCAAATTCTCGGGTGATAACTTTACCAATGGCTTGTTGAGTTGGCGGAATGAGTTGTGCTGTAATGTCTCCATCAAACGCACTCTGTCCATTTAAATCTTCACTTAATGCGCGGCTAACTTGTTGCTCTATATAAGGTTTATGCATTTCAATTACTTACAATTTTTGATTATGTGTTTTATCGTTTTTATTATCTAACATGGTGTTTTAATGTAAGTTGATCGCCCACTTGTCGAAACTCAACTTGTTTTAATACACTCATGCCCAATAGAATTTGTGAGCCCGCCATGCCAGGTACAATACTGGCTTTTACATCATACAATTGAATCTCACCTAGATTTAACTGGTTAATAACCGTTGTATAAGCGGTGGCAGTGCCATTCGCGGTATGCACTTGCACGGCTCTGCCTTTTCGTAACCCAACTTTATCTGCCACACCTTGCGGCACAGCAACATTGGTGGCACCAGTATCTAACATGAATTCAACGTCAATCTGGTTTATCAAGCCACTTGTCACATAGTGGCCGTAACGATTACGTTGTAACTCCAATATCTGCACATCCCCCACTTGGTATGAGTTAGGCTCTGAATTAGGGTTAATTTGTTCGGCTAATTTATCTTCAAAAAAATAAACCAGAGAAACCAGTAATAATCCCCAAAATATAAAGGAGAACGTCTTACCAAATTGTTTAGGCTGATCACTCATAAATATTAAAGGCCACTTGGTTTCAATTTACTTTTTCTTCTTTTTCGCAGCTTTAGCCAATTTCTTTTTATGTGGCTTTTTACGTTTTACCGGTACTGCTGCTTCTTTATGTTTAGGTTCTAACCCTTTAATTTTTCTATGTTTAAAGGTTTGGTCTGTATAACGTTCAATTTTTTTCACAACACCCATTTCATGGGCTTCAATTAAGCTTATCGCATAACCTTTGGCGCCAGCACGAGCGGTACGACCAATTCTATGTACATAGACGTCGGCACTACGTGGCATATCAAAATTAATAACATGACTGATATCGACAATATCCAACCCACGCGCTGCTATATCTGTTGCAACTAAGATATTTGAACGACCTGACTTAACACGCTCAACGGCTTTTAAACGCTTATCTTGTGGCATATCGCCTTGCAAATAAGTTGCAACAATATCTTGAGATTGTAAAAACTGAACGACTAATTCCAAACGTTCTTTGGTTTTAACAAATACAATGGATTTGGTCACTTCTTCAGACTGTAAGTAACTCATTAATAAAGCAAACTTATGTTCTATATTGTCTGCTAAGTGAGTCCACTGTACAATTTTCCCACGCTCTCTACGTGGTGCATCTGCATCAATTTGAGCTGCTTCATTTAATACTTGGTTACTAAACTCAATAATACCGCGACCTTCAAGCGTGGCCGAGAACAACATGGCTTGTTTACGGTTACGAGATTGCTCTGCAATGGTCGACATGAAACTTCTGAATCCCATATCTAACATACGGTCAGCTTCGTCTAAGACTAAAATCTCAACATTCTCACAGTGAAAGCTTTCCGCTTCCATGTATTCCATTAAACGCCCAGGAGTCGCAATTAAGATGTCATTATTTTTTTCAAAAATTTCTCTGTGGCTGCCGTAATTAATTCCACCAGTAACCACACCAGATTTTAAATCAGTAAAACTTGTTAATTCCTGTGCGACTTCAAATATTTGATAAGCCAATTCACGGGTAGGTGCTAATACTAATACACGAGCAAAACCAGGGGAATTGCGAGGGAAGTCCAACAAATATTGAATAGCTGGAATTAAAAAGGCCGCGGTTTTACCTGTCCCCGTTGGCGCACTGGCTAAAATATCAAGTCCTTCCAAAGCCTCAGGAATCGCTAACTTTTGAACCCGCGTTGGTTGACTATAACCAATTGCGTGAATGCCTTTTTCAAGGCGGGGATCTAAATCAAACTCACTAAACGACATTAATATTCCTGAATAACTAAACGATGGATAAAACACAATATTGATGTAAAGCTGTCACTAACGACTAACTTACAAAACATCAATGCAAAATATTTTGCTATTATAGCGGAATTAGTTACAAGACGGATACCCTAATCTTGAGAAGTCCTGCGCCAGCCGACTTTTGTTTTAAACAATTTTCTATTTGGCATCAACAATGTGCAATGAAAGTGAATACCGACGGGATTCTATTAGGCGCATGGGCCCATATTGGTCATGCTAAAAACATTCTGGATATTGGCACCGGAACAGGGCTGATTGCATTAATGTTAGCTCAACGCAGTCAAACGTTAACGGATATACCAAATATATCAGCATTAGAGATTGATTTAGACGCTTATCAACAAGCTCAATTTAATGTTGATCAATCACCTTGGGCTTCACAAGTTACTGTATTCCACCATGACTTTTTAACTTGGCAACATGAACAAAAAATTGAAAAACAGTGTTTTGATCTTTTAGTTTCCAACCCGCCTTATTTTGAAGATTCATTGTTAAGCGCCAGCCCAAATAAAAACTTAGCAAGGCACACTAAACACATGGGGTTTGAACAGTTATTACAAGCTGCTGACAATTTGTTATCTGACGAGGGAGAATTTAATTTAATCTTACCGATAAAGCAGGCTGAGCTAGTTATCGAATTGGCTTTATCGTTAAACATGCAATTAACCAGACAAACTCGGGTTAAGACCACCCCTAAAAAACCAATCAGCCGTTTATTGTTTTGTTTACGTAAAACAACATCACCTCTGAGCGTGATGTCTAACGACCTAACAATCAGAGATGAGAATAATCAGTATAGTGCCGAGTATAAGGCTTTATGCAAAGCCTTCTACGTTAAAATGTAATTGATTTAACTAGCTTCAATATCAAGCGGCTTCGTCTAATATTTCTTTTGCTAATTCAATAGCCTGAACCGAGGCTTTGGTTTTATGTTGAAGATCTAACAACTTAGCTTCAGTGATTCTTTTGGCTTTTAACATCAAGCAGTATTCACTAATGTTACTTGCATCATAAATGCATTTAGCTTCATCACTAAATTGCGATTCATCTTTGCCCAACTCAATTAATACTTCAATTAAGTGCTGAGGCAACTGCCAATGTTTAGCAATTAACACCGTCAGTTTATGTGAGTTTTCGGCCATTAAAATTTTAAAATGTTCACTGTCAGGTTTTGCATCTGGGTCAACATATTTAAATGCATCTATCATTAACTGAAAGATCACCATATCCCCTAAGTTTTTTAATAACCCAACCAAGTACATGCTTGGCGCTTGTTCTTTTGGTAAACTTTTTAATGCTAATTGTTGTGCATAGGTTGCTGAGTTTAAGCTATGCGCCCAAATCTTCTCGCCAAACAATTTAAAGTATAAATTTGAACTGGAAGCAAAACGTTTTAAATGAACTTCAATAACACCGGCTTTCAGCCCTTCCGCTCCCATATACATAAAAGCTTTATGTAAGTCGGTCACTTCTTTTGAACCACGTTTATAACGAGTTGAATTAGCTAATTTAATGATCTCTGCCGCCATACTCGGTTCTTGCTCTATGACGGTTAATAATTCACTCAAATCAAATTCAGCAGAACCAATTAGCGACATCACTTTTACCAGTGAATTAGGTTTAATTGGCAATGCATTTAATACATCCGTAGGATCATATAAAACTTCAGCTAATTTAGAAGCAACATATAAACTCAACTGATCTTGAGAGTTCGCTTTTTTAGAATCACCAAATAGATAGTCATAAAATGGGTTGGTATTCACCCTTTTATCGGCTTGAACATCTCCCGCTGAGGCTAGTTTTTCAGCAATATCTTGTTCGGCCTTGCTTAAACGTCTTCCACGTTCAAATGACACATAATCGGGGATAAAATCTTGATCCACAAAGGATGGAAATACAGCCTGAATTAAGGACTTAAACATCTTGTTCCTATTAACGACGATACTTAACGACTAAGTATTCGCTAAACATAAATTTCTTGCTGCCATTTGTCCAGTAAATACCTTGATACAGAATAAGCTTTTGTTCAATTTTAATATTCCTCTGATAAATAGTGTTGATTATCTCAAATCTGTATATTGGTAATTTCATCCATCAACATACTCTGGCATCATCCAGTTCAATATGAGAACGACGCGTTCTGATAAGTATGAATTACCCAAACATCAACAAATATAAGAATGAACTATGAAACAATTTATAAACATATTACTTGTTGCATTGATGGCATTGTCATCCGTTGTACAAGCCGAAAAAATAAGTTTAGAGCGCATCTACTCTGATCCTTCATTGTCGGGAAAAACACCTAGAAACCTCACCGTTTCTCCAGATGGACAACGCGCAACATACATACAATCTCGTGCCGATGACTATAACCGTTACGATTTATGGGAATATAATGTTCAATCAGGTAAACGTTCTATGTTGGTTGACTCAGCCGCATTAATGTCTGGTGAAGAAAACTTATCGGATGAAGAAAAGGCACGTCGCGAACGTTTACGTATTTATGGTAAAGGTATTCTTCAATATACATGGTCTGCTGACGGTAAAGCCTTAATGTTCCCTTTAGCGGGGGACGTATATTATTACCAACTCTCTACCAAAAAAGCCGTTAAGTTAACTAACTCAGAAGGTTTTGCCACTGACGTTAAGTTCTCGCCAAAAGGCAATTACATCTCTTATGTGTTAGATCAAAATCTATATATTATTGATATAAAATCCGGCAAAACGAAAGCCTTAACCACACTTGGTGGCGGTAATATCAAATTTGCGATGGCAGAATTTGTTGCCCAAGAAGAAATTGACCGAATGACTGGTTATTGGTGGTCTGGCGATGAATCTAAAATTGCATTAACCAAAGTAGATATGTCTCCGGTAGAAGTGGTCACTCGAAACGAAATATACGCTGATAGCATTAAGCTTGTTGATCAACGTTACCCATTTGCCGGAACACCTAATGTTAATATTGAATTAGGAATTATGGATGTTAATGGTAAAGCAGATGATATTCGCTGGATCGATATGGGAGCAGATAAAGACATTTATCTAGCGCGTGGTCATTGGTTACCAAATAATAAAACCTTTAGTTATCAGTGGCAAAACCGTACTCAACAATTGCTTGAATTACGTTTTGTAAACGCTAAAACATTAGAACAACAAGTGGTTATTCAAGAGAAATCGGATACTTGGGTGAACATCCATGATTCACTTAAATATCTAGATGATAGCTTTATTTGGGGCTCTGAACGTGACGGCTTCCACCACCTTTACCAATTTGATTACAAAGGTAAATTAATCGCACAACTGACTAAAGGCGATTGGGTTGTTGATGCATTAAAAGCCGTTAATAAAAAGACAGGGGATATCTTTTTTACTGGCCGCAAAGACACGCCACTTGAAAGCCATGTATATAAAGTAAACCTGAACAAACCTAACAAGATCACTCGTGTTTCAAAACGTGACGGCTATCACCGAGTTAGCTTTTCTAAAGATGCCAGCATCTACCTAGATTCGTACTCCAACATTATGCAGCCAACTCAAGTGAGCTTACATAAAGCCAATGGGCAGCACATCACTTGGATGGAAGAAAATAAAGTTGATAAAGATCACCCGTTTTATTCATACAAGTCTGACTTTATTAAACCTAGATTTGGTACGTTAAAAGCAGAAGACGGACAAACTTTGTATTACCGTATTTTTGAACCGGTTGGGTTTGAAGGGAAACGTCCGGTGATTAACTTTGTTTACGGTGGCCCAGGTTCACAACAGATCACCAATAGTTGGAGTGGCCGTAACGCTTTATTCCAACACTTAACCCAAAAAGGTTATGTGGTATTTACCTTAGATAATCGTGGTTCGGCTAATCGTGGTAAAAAGTTTGAAGACCCTATCTACAAACATTTAGGTGATGTAGAACTTAAAGATCAATTAACCGGCATTGAGTACGTTAAAACCTTAGACTTTGTAGACCCTGATCGTATTGGTATTTATGGCCATAGTTACGGTGGTTACATGACTATTATGGGTATGTTTAAGGCGCCAGACGTTTATAAAGTTGGCGTATCAGGCTCACCAGTTACAGATTGGGGTTTATATGATACTCACTACACAGAACGTTTTGCTGGACATCCAGGTAATAACAATGAAGATTACGACATCAGCAATGTATTCCAATACGCCGACGGCCTTTCTGGTGACTTATTGATTTATCATGGTATGGCAGACGACAATGTATTGTTTACCAACTCAACTAAGTTATTCAAACACTTACAAGACTTAGGCAAAACCTTTGACGTGATGACCTATCCGGGTAGCAAACATAGTATTCGTGGCAAAAAGACAGGCTTACATTTAGCCAAAACGATTGTTCGCTATTTTGACAAAAACTTATAAGAATTGAAGCTTTAATAAACACAAATAAAAACGCCCTAATTATGAAATTAGGGCGTTTTTTTATAACTATATTTTTTAACTTAATTTTTAGATTTCTCTCTCATATCTAAAATTGGCATATTGCTGCTGCCTAATATGGTTGCAGGTAATTTGCCATCCCAGTTTTGGGCTTCAGTTAACTTAACAATTAAAGGGTTATTTACAAGTGCTTTTGCTTTAGCCGTAATTGACTCTGCTTCTGCCAAGCCTTTAATTCTGATAGATTCAGCTTCAGCAATAGCAATCAAACGAATACCGTCTGCTTTGGCTTTTGCTGTATTTACGTCACGCTGCGCTTCTAAGTTTTGTCTCGCAAGTTTATGTTTTTCAGCATCAGCAAGATTTTTTTCTGTTTGTTTAGTTTCAATCGACGTTAAGTATTTAGCGGGGAGTTTAATGTCTTCAATTTGAATATTGTCTACCGTTACAGGGAAGTTTTTCATTTCTTCAATTAAATTAGCTTCAATGGCTTGAATCGCGCTTGCTCTATCTTGAATTAGTTTTTCCGCATCAAATTGAGGGATCACGTCTTTAGTCGCAGATCTAAACCTTGGATCTAGTATTCTATTTTCAAACTGAGATAGACCGCCATATTGTCTGAATAAGTCTAACGCGGCCGCTTTATCAACCGTCCAGTTTACCGACACGCTTATTGTAACTGGCATTTGCTCTTTGGTGCTTGATGCCATTTTTTCTTCATTTTTACGTGTTCTTACTTCAATCTCTTCAACACTATCTATGAAAGGGATTTTAAAGTGTAAACCCGGATTCACTTGGGTTTTAGCTTCACTAAAGCGCTTAACTATACCAATATGACCTTCATTAACTGTATAAACTGATCCCAGTAGTGATATTACGATAGCGGCACCTAGTGCAATTTTTTTAAACGGGATGTTCACTTTTGTCATTAAAATATTCCTTATTATATGTATTTAAATCGTTATTTATTCCACACGTCACTTTCGTTACTAAACTGAATTTATCAGTGTAAACATAAAGTTGGTGACGCCTTACCAAGCTATTGTAACTACGGTTCCGTTGGCTCCAACTCCCCAACAGTTATTGTCTTTACAAGCCATGGCCCAAATGTCTAGGTCAGATAGTTTACGCCATGCAGTTTTGTTTTTGTTTAGAACGGCAATCCCTTCAGGGTTAGTGATGAATACATGTTCTTTGGTAATCGCCGAACCATAAACCGCCCCAGTTAATGGAGCACCTAACAATGAATGCCAACTAGAGGTACTCAAAGAATATTTATAAACCGGGGTAGCAACACCTTTAGTTTTTAAGCTGCCACCAAAGGTATACAAATTATCTTTATCAAATTGCACTGAAAAAATACCTGCCGCTTCCCCACCTTTGTAAGGAGAAGTTATTGACTGCCATGCTTGATCTTTCTTTTTAATTAACAGTCTTGGGTTTTCAGCATTGCCTGTTCCAATTGCAATATCACCTTGTTTATTGTGATTCAAACAAGTACCACTTGATGCAAACCCACCTTCGTCGGCTTGAGCTTTAAATGGCATAGTTATCGGCTGCCAAGTTTTCGCACCGTCAGTGGTTTTTAATATTGAAAACTGCTTGTCAGCGGAGTCTCCATAAAGCCATCCTGTTGTACTGTTTAACATACTAAAACAGTCATAAAAGGTTTCAGGAGTTTGCCCTTGATTGGTTAATGACCAAGACTCACCTTTATCATCAGACATATACAAACGTGAATCAGCTCCCTCACCCGCACTCATTAAGATGATTTTATTGTCCACAACTTGAATGTCTCTGAACTGTAAATCTTTACCTGTATCCGGTGTTTTAACGGCGCTCCATGATTGGCCAAGATCCGCTGAATGATAAACCGAAGAATTAGTACCACTTACCCACAAGCCGCCTTTCTCATCAATAGAGATAGCTTGAAAACGATTGCCTGTGGAAATTTGTTTAGAAGTGATCACAAAGTCAGTAGACGCTGTCACTGTAGCGGTCATGCTCGTTTGAGCAGCAACGCCTAAGCTAGAAATTAAACTCAAAAACGAACTTGCTAATAAAAAGATCTTCATAAAAACTCCTAAGGTAAAACAACATGTTATACCAAGTTTACCCACTGCACTTGGTTTTCTTAAGCTTTAATTTTTGCTCTGCTTTTATCTCAACATAAACGTTTGATTTGAATGAAGTTCAATTAATAAACCTCAGCCAATATCAACAAGTGTCCATTATGTATAAACGGACACTAGCGGACACTTTTAACTGTCCGAACGGACACTGTCACAAAGTTAAAAATACAATTAAACCAATATAAACAGTAACTTAACCTTTTGGCACATGACTCGCAATATACTCCTTATATTGTTCAACAGCAGTGAAAAAACATGATCAACAATACCAGCGGACAAGACGAAGTAATTAATAAAACGATTAACCCTAAGCCTTGGAAAAAGGTGATGGTTATTTTATCCATCATGGTTGCCGTTACATGGGTTAGTTTGCCAACGTTAAATCAATGGATGGGTGGCATACCTAATATTGATTCAAACATAATTAATAGAGCCAAAGTGTTTAAAGGGACGTTAATCAGAGACGTTGCAGTAAACGGTAAACTGGTCGCCGCTAATGCACCAACCTTGTACAGCTCGGAAGCGGGTCAAGTAACGTTAATTGCAAAACCCGGTGATATAGTGGAAAAAGGTACCATAGTCGCCACTATTGCTAGCCCAGAATTACAATCCACGATTAAACAAGCCACCGCAACATTAGAACGTCTAAGAATAGAAGCCAGTCGTGGGGAATTAAGCGATAACGAGGCCCTACTAGATTTGGAGCGCAGCCTCGACTCAGCGCAAATTTATTATAATGCCAGTGTTAGAGAGCTTACTCGTGCAGAGTTATCGTTTGAGAAAAAAGTGATCAGTGAATTAGAGTTAGTCACCAAACAAGACTCAAAAACTGAAAGTGAGTTGTTGTTAAAACACGCCCATAAGCGTGTTGAGTTATCTAAAAAACGCTTAGATTTTGAAAGGCAAACCCGTACATTTTTTGTAAAAAGCCAACAACTAGTAGTTGATGAATTACAACGTCGTGTTGAATTACTTAATGTTAGAGCGCCAGTTACTGGCGTGGTTGGTAACTGGTTGGTGCAAAAGAAAGAGCGAGTAACTGATGCACAAGCCATTATGACTATTGTTGATTTGAGCCAATATGAGGCTGAGCTAAATGTCCCTGAATTTTATGCCGACGATTTAGGTTTAGGACTGGATGTACAGATCACTATTTCTGGCAAAACACTCCTAGGTAAGGTTATTTCAATATCGCCTGAAGTAAACAATAGCCAAGTGGCCGTTAGAGTGTCCATCGCTGATATCAACGATATCCAACTACGTCAAAATCAACGCTTAAATGCACGCATTGAATTTGAGAAAAAAGACAATGTATTAATGGTCAAACGAGGTAGTTTTTTAGCCAGTCACGCAGGTAAAGCGGCGTATTTAATCACTGACAATACAGCAAACAGAAAGCCAATTTCAGTAGGCGCACAGAGTGTTGAATTCATTGAAATCACTTCTGGTTTAAATGCGGGTGATGAAATCATTATTTCATCCACTGAAACCTTTGATGCTCATCAAAGTGTCTTACTAAATTGAAAAACACCAATATTTTAATTAACCGAATTTAAAGAGTTATTAGGAAAAAAATTATGCTTAACATGAAAAACATCAGCCGTATTTATCGCAGCGACACGATTCAAACTCACGCATTACGTGACTTCAATTTAGATGTAAAAGAAGGTGAATTTGTTGCGGTAACAGGACCGTCTGGATCAGGTAAATCAACATTTTTAAATGTTGCAGGGTTATTAGATAGCTTCGACGAAGGTTCTTACGAACTAGACGGGGTAAACATACAAGGACTTAACGATGACGAATTATCGCGTTTACGTAACGAAAAAATTGGTTTCATTTTTCAAAACTATAATCTCATTCCCGACTTTAACTTGTTTGATAATATTGATATGCCATTACGCTATCGTGGTTTTACTGCTGGGGAAAGAAAACGTCGCATTGTTAATGCTTTAGAACAAGTCGGGTTAGCCAGCCGAGCCAAATACCTACCAAGTCAATTATCTGGTGGGCAACAACAACGTGTGGCGATTGCCAGAGCGTTAGCTGGTGAACCTAAAATATTATTAGCCGATGAGCCGACGGGAAATCTAGATTCATTAATGGCTCGCCAAGTGATGGAATTACTACATACCTTAAACGACACTGGTAGTACGATTATCATGGTAACGCATGACCCAGATCAGGCTCGTTCTGTTGGTCGAAACGTCCAAGTTATTGATGGTCAAATTACGGATCACAGCGTGTACGCCCCAACTCACGACAATGCCACTATTCCGGTAAACGTTTAAGGGTTAAATATTAAGGACTAATCATGGAAATGTTTAACTATTATCTTAAATTAAGCGTGCGCAATTTAATCCGTAACAGATTGTTTTTTATTTTAATGATCTCAACCTTAGCGATTGGTGTGGGCGTATTTTTGGCTAATATCGCCATCATTAAAACCATGTCGTCAGACCCAATCCCGCATAAAAGTGACCGTATCTTTAATGTCTCACTTAATGTTTGGACCGGAGACAATCCAGATGCAAAGTTAATTGAAGTTATGCGTTACGACGACGCCATGCATATCTTAAAAAATGACATCGCAACCCACACTATGGTGCATTACCAATCGCAGGTTTATGCCAGAGATATTAATTCAAAAAGCCTTACGCGACATCAAGCAGTTGTACGTGCCACTACACCCGGCTTTTTCCCATTAACAGAAGCTCCTTTTGCCTATGGTGGCGTTTGGCAACAAGACCACGCTAAACAAATCGTTATAGGTGACACACTCAACCAACAAGTATTTGGCGGTGGAAATAACGTTGGTAAAGCCTTAGAAATAGACGGTAAAGCGTTTGAAGTAGTTGGGATATTAAAACCCTGGGAACTAAAACCTCTTTATTATCATGCCGCTTATGGACAAAAGTTTAAAACCACGGATGATATTTACGCACCGATTGAAACGGCGCTAGATAATGAATGGGCAATCAATGTAAGAAGCACCTCTACCGACCGTATTAACTCAGTGTCCGATAATCGTGGTAAAAATGGATACTTTATTCAAGCGTTTGTACAACTTGAAAATCCACAACAAAAAAATGCGATGCAAGCGTATATCGATAATTACTCGCAACATAGACAAGAGCAAGGCGAGGTATTAAGAGCGAATGAGAACCGTTTATTAGATGTAAATCAATGGTTGGATCATAAAGAAGTCGTTGACGAACGCATGATAGCCTTTGCGTTAGCAACATCACTATTTTTAGCGGTTTGTATATTTAACGCTAGCAGCTTGTTATTAGCCCGCTATCACAGTGCGCGTTTTGAAACGGGTTTAAGACGTGCGGTGGGCGCCAGAATGAAAGATGTATTTTATCAAGGGTTGGTAGAAAGCATATTAATTGGTTGTGTCTGCGCTGTGTTTTCCCTATTTTTTGGTTGGTTATTTTTACAAATATCCACAAGGTTATTCCCTGCACTAGAACGAACCAGTGATATCGACTTCTCACTTATTGCCATTGGGATTTTCGTGGCGTTAGTGACCTCTTTCATAAGTATGTTGTATCCATTGATTCGTTCTTGTAGAACGCCATTATCAACGACGTTGAAATAGGAATTAATATGAATATCAAAGCATTATTAAAAGCATTACGCCTGCGCAAGTTTGCAACAGGATTATTATTACTACAATTGAGTCTAACTATAGGTCTAATGGTTAATACGGTCATTTTAACTAACTCAGCCATTGAAAAGTTAAACAAGCCATTAGGTTTTGATGTAGAGCAACTTATTTCAGTTGATTTGTTACCAACATCAGGTGCTTATAGAGACACGAATTATTATCAGTCGATAACCAAACAAGACATAGCTAAGATAACCGCGATGGACGGCGTGATCAGTGCCGCATATTACAACCAACTGCCAATCCAAAATGGCGGTTGGAATGGTAATGTTCAAGCCGCTGACTTTCCTGACGATGCCGTATTAGCGAGGGAGTTGAGAAACATTCCACAATTTTATACCAGTGAAATTGGCTTAGCTAATTTAGGAGTCGAAATTATTGAAGGTCGTGCGTTAAATGCCTCTGACGATATTACCAGCGACTTTTATAATCCCGCTAAGAATAAGGATGACATAGAGCAAAATATCATCTTAACTGAGTCACTTGCCAAAGCGGTATTTCCAGACAGAGTGGCTATAGGTGAGTTAACCAACAATGGCCGAGTTGTTGGAATTGCTAAAGATTTTGTGATCAGTCCTTCACATAAAGGCAAGGCAAAATATTACGGATTATTTGGTAATTTCCTCTTTTCACAATCAGATTTTGAACAACATTACGTGGTGCGAGTTGAGCCAGGAAAAGTTGAACAAGTACAAGCAAAATTAAGTGACACTATTTTATCAGTTCAAGCAGAACGTGACATTATTCAAGTGCAAAGCATGACGGAACGTCTAAAAAATTATTACAGCCAAGACTCAGGTTTAGCGAGTTTATTCGCCATGTTATCGTTATTAATGATTCTAGTAACTGTGGTTAGTAGTTTTGCCCATGCGCATTTTCATGTTACTCAGCAACGAAAGTTTATTGGTATTCGCCGTGCCCTTGGTGCACGTAAAAAAGACATTATGTTATATGTATTTAGTGAAAACTGGTTACTCAACTTAGGGGCAAGTATCATTGGCGTTGCCACTATGATTGGATTAAACATTGCATTGTCACAAGTCATTACTATCGATAAACCAAGCGTATTATTATATGCTCTGGCGGTATTTGTTGTATTTGCAGCTGGGTCGTTAGCGACTTGGTTACCGGCTTATAAAACCACTAAAATATCACCAGTAATAGCCACAAAAACACTGTAATATCCATTGGTAATACGGATCAATAGCCGTTATTGACTTAACGGCTATGCATACATAGAAAATGACTAACGATTAAGTAAGGGATAAATAATAATGAAGCGGGTTTTAGTGGTTGATGATAATCCAGATATATTAGATGCGCTGGATTTATTACTGAGTTTGCATGACTACCAAGTCACAACAGCAAGCACAGTGAAAGACGCCGTCATCGCCGCTAATAACCAGTCGATAGATTTAATTATTCAGGATATGAATTTTAGCCAAGGGACCACCTCTGGTGCTGAAGGTAAATCACTGTTTTATCAATTAAGAGAATTATTACCTACAACACCAATTATCCTGATAACCGCATGGAGTCAGTTAGAAATGGCAATTGAATTGGTTAAATCAGGTGCCACCGACTACTTACCGAAACCTTGGAATGACGAAAAATTACTGGAAGTAATTGCGGCCAATATTAATCTCAAATCATCGAGCCATAAACAAAATCAGGGCACAACCAACAGGTCCACTAATACGCCAAAATTTATTGTGGAAAGCCAACCAATGAAGCAACTGATTGCAATGGCAAACAAAGTTGCAGTCAGTGACATTAGTGTTTTAATCACGGGGGCTAACGGCAGTGGCAAAGAACGCATTGCTGATTACATTCATCAACACTCCCCACGTCAAAACTATCCTTTTATCAAGGTTAATATGGGCGCGTTAGCCAGTGAATTGATGGAAGCTGAGTTGTTTGGTGCAGAAAAAGGAGCTTATACCGGCGCAACCACCACACGTGTAGGCCGATTTGAAGCCGCAGATGGCGGTACATTATTTTTAGATGAAATTGGTAACTTATCTCTTGCAGGCCAAATGAAATTACTGCGCGTATTACAAACGGGCCAGTTTGAACGTGTTGGTTCTAGCGAGACTATTAGTGTAGATGTTCGTGTTATTAGTGCAACTAACAGCAACTTACTCCAAGCCATCGCAGACGGTTCATTCCGTGAGGATTTATACTACCGCCTTAACGTTGTTGAATTAAATTTACCACCACTACGAGAAAGAAAAGATGACATTATTCCTCTAGCTCGTCACTTTGTATCAGGTAGTCACATATTAGCAGATGAAACTGAGCAGCTGTTAAGCCAACAACCTTGGTTAGGCAATGTTAGAGAATTAGAAAATCAATGCCAACGCGCCATGGTACTTTGTAATGGGGATACATTGTTGCCCGAACACTTTATGCTTGATGCTAAAGCCCCAAGGATAGCCAGTTCTGCTCACATTGATGATGACAAGATGCAGGTAAAATCCGTCTTAGACAAACACCAATGGGTCATTGCAAGAGCTGCAAATGAACTTGGATTAAGTCGCCAAGCCTTGTACCGTCGTATTGAAAAACATAACCTAACACAAGAGTAATAATATGCGCCTCATTCTATTTTTAGGTTTGTTGCATTTAACATTAATGACGGCAACTTATTACTTTATAAATCAATATCCTATTTCAATTTTGGCCTTATTAATAACATCATTGATCACCACATATTTATTATTAAAAAGACAATATCAACGACACCAGACCATTTTACAAAGTCTCGATCATGGCTTACAAAGTTTGCGTGATAATGACTTTTCCATCAGTTTAAGTCAGCAAAAAGAAACCAGTTACAATCCACTCATTAACGCCTTTAATCAAACCAGTGCCAATTTACGGCACGAGCGGCAACGGTTGTATCAACGTGAAATGATGTTAGACAAGGTATTAAACGCCTCCCCCATGGTAACCATATTAGTGGATCATCGGGATACTATTGTATTTACCAATAACAGTGCCCAACAGGCGTTTGAATTAAATGGTTCGATTGTAGGACGTAACTGGACTCAATTAGTTAATTCTTTAGCACCTGAGTTCCAACATGCCCTAAACCATCAAGGTGAGTCCATATTCACATTAACGGACAATCAAGGCGCGCAACAAGCTTGGCATGTAACCAGTTCTCAAGTCACGATTCATCAGGCTCGTCATCAGTTATTTTTACTAAAAAGTATCACTCAAGAGTTATCCAAACAAGAAGTGGCGACTTGGAAAAAAGTAATAAGTGTTATCAGCCACGAACTTAACAACTCCATAGCGCCTATAAGCTCTATGTGTCACAGTGGGGAATTACTAGCTAAGAATTTAGATGAACCTCGGTTAAACCGCGTTTTTAATACGATAAGTGGCCGAGTTAACCATCTAAACGATTTCATTAAAGGTTACGCCACATTGACCAAAGTAAAAATGCCAAACAAAGCACCGGTCAACTGGCCGGCATTAATAGAACAACTACAAGTTTTGTATGCCTTTGAACTTACTACTGAGTTACCCACAGTAAAGCTAGAAGCAGACATTGCACAACTAGAGCAAGTATTTATTAATGTGCTTAAAAATGCCCATGAAGCCGACAATACCGGCAAGATTACACTTGGATTTTCTACCACCAGCAACACCATAGAAATGACCGTAAACGACAACGGCAACGGCATGTCTGCGGAAGTTTTACAAAACGCCTTGTTACCATTTTATTCTACAAAACATTCTGGCACCGGACTTGGTTTGGCGTTATGTCGCGAGATCATTGAAGCCCATAATGGAAAGTTATTATTTAATAACCGTGAACAAGGCGGATTATGTGTGCTGATAATTTTGCCATTTGAATAAACGTAAACTTTGTGACAAACCTTTATTAACTATTTTAATTAACCAAAGCTTAAAGTCTTGTCGATTACAAAAGGTTACAGTTTGATCAAATCAATTTTGATAAAGTCATAATATTAAATGGAATGACAGAGATTCATTATGAAATCACTTTGTATTACATTGTTCACCCTAATTCTAACAGGCTGTGACGATAGGCTTAGTAGCTCTGGAGACGGAAGTAATCTAACTATCTTAACGACCGATATCGCAGGAAAGCGCTTGCCAATAAACCGAGTCTATTGGGTTTACGATTCTGAGCCAAACGTATTACATGAATTAGAATGTAAAACTGAGTTATGTGACAGCTGGTACTTACCTGTTGAAATTGAAGGGAATATAGCAGTGTTTGCTGAAAATGCGGTACCGTTTGACAATGACCCATACTGCGCAGAAGTCTATAGCGGTGAAAAAAGTATATTAATAGACAAAAACCAAGCACAAACCATAACGATAGAAGTTAAATACTCAGATTCGTTTTGCCAGTAATATCCACATCATAAACGCGATAAGCCCAAATCACATTTAACACTTTTTGCCAGAACTTAACCAAGACTAACCATTGGTTAAGTTCAAAAGGCAGAGTTTTTTTGTTAGCTTGAGTATGCCCCCAAAGCAGCTGTAAGCTGTAAGAATGGCTTCGCCACTAGCGGGAAGAAAAAACAAAGGTACAAAAAGCTAGTTACGAGTTAATCTTAAATTTTGTATGTACATGATCTAGGTAAATAAATAGATATTTGTTATTAGTGTGGGTAAGATTAAAATGACCGCTATGTGCGGTAGAAATACGACCCTTTGGGTCGATATTAAGTTGTTATATATTCAGGAAAGTTTTGTGGTAGTCGAAGAGTTAGGTCCTCTATATTTTGATGAGAGATTTGAAAGTGATATCGAATCAATAAATGATTCGGCTAATGGACTTTTTATAATCATTGAATCAAAAAATGAATTAGGCAAGGATATGAGGCTTAAGCTTAGCTTTGAGTTGTCTATGGCTTATAGATATCTTGATGAAGCTGATCTTTCATATTATTGGAAAACAGGATTATTTTCTTCACGCTACCATGTTTATCAAATATTTAATGGTGGCTGGTCGAATGGCGAGCCTCGACATAAAGGTGTTATGGTTTTTACCGACGCGTGTAAAAATAAAGAATATTTCATTGCTACTTCAAATGGTTGTATGAATGTAGTTAGTGATAATCCGCCAGTGATTGAGATATTGAATATATAACACATATGAGCCTTCTC
>NZ_JAHKPJ010000023.1:0-39830 GCF_018860345.1 Psychrosphaera sp. F3M07
TTATTTCGGGGGCAGATCAGTTTCGAGTTTCGAGTTTCGAGTTTCGAGTTTCGAAAAAATTAAAAGAAGAGCGAGTAACTGAAAAGGGTTTTGTTAATTGGCTTGTGGTTTTTTTGCTAACTTACGTTGAAGTGTTCGGCGGTGCATTCCAAGCTGTCTGGCCGTTTCAGATATATTGCCTTGGTTCACTTTTAACACTTGTTGAATATGCTCCCACTCCATACGGGCTGGTGACATACTAGGTTCAATATTGTGTTTGCCCTTACTTGCTCCTTGGTCAGCGGTTTTTACTCCACCTTGTAAGGTAGCCAGTAAACTTGCACCATCAATTGGTTTAGATAAATAGTCATCCGCGCCAGATTTAATGGACTCAACCGCCGTAGCAATGCTGGCATAACCCGTCAATAAAATAATGCGGCTATTGGGTAATAACTGTCTTAATTGGGGCAAGATATGAATGCCATTGTCATCACCCACTTTCATATCTAATAATACATATTCAGGGCTTATTTTTTCAGCTAACTCAAGACCGGACTGCGTAGTGTGGGTAATATCAACTTGATAATCATGCCGTTCTAATCTGCGCGCTAGCACAGCCGCGAAGCTCTCGTCATCTTCTATGATCAACAATTTTTTATTAATAGGCTCCGCTATCAAATCAGACATTATCCAACTCCGGCTGTGCAGCTAATAGAGGTAATGTGACTTCAGCAACAGCCCCGCCTTGTTGATGATTATATAGTTTTAACTGACCACCTAACTTATCTAAAGTGACATGTGATAAAAATACCCCCATACCTAAACCATGTTTGCTGTCCACCAACTCACTGCCCAACTGTAATAATGTGTCGTTTGCAAAGCCAACTCCGTGATCTCGGATACTGATCACAATCGTGTTATTAGCTATGTGTGGAGCAACGGTTATTTCAATATGGGAATCATTCGGGTTGTCAGTTTTACTCGCCAGTACTGCATTTTGGATCAGATTTAACAAAGCGGGCATTAAAATGGGAGCCACCATTAACGACAAATTAGCCAGCTCGCCAACCTGCCAAATCACCTTAGTGCTGGGAAAGCTCAATTGAACTTCTTGGCGTAAATCATTAATAAATTGTTGTGAGCCTAAACACTGTTTTGCGTTGTTTTTCACTTGTTCTGCCATGGCCCTAAAGTCATCTAAATGGCGTCTACATACATTTAGCTCTTGGTCTAACTGATTAAACAAAGATTCATCATAGGTTTGAATATCTTGTAATTCTTCCGAGATTAAATGCACGGTACCTAATGGCGTGGCTAATCGGTGGGCAAATTGTGCGGCGGCGGCCCCTAAAGATAACAACTGCTCTTGGCGTAATTGATCTTCACGTTGTTTACTCACCAATTTTTCTTGTTTGTTCACGGCCTTGATCAATGAGGCTACAACTAACACCACCACAAAGGCAGACAATAAAAAATTAAGCCACATGCCAAATAAGTGCTGTTCCATATTCATGTGGTGTAAATCATGAGGACTTAAGGTTAACAATAAACCTGAATAAGCGCTCATCGCCAACAATGTCACCACCAATAACAGGTGTTTAGGTAAAGTGACGGAAGCTATTGCTATGGGCAATAACAGCAGTGATACAAACGGATTAGATGCGCCACCACTAAAATACAACAAAGCCGTTAAAAACAAGATGTCCATCACAACTTGAATAAAGTAGGCATTGATACTGACATTTCGATTGGTGCGGTACAGGTAAACAAACATTACATTTAATGCTGTTTCTATTGCCACAATGGCGTATAAAGTTAAAAAAGGTAATTCAGATTGGATCCAAAATTGGGATAATAAAATAGCAATCAGCTGCAAAACGATGAATGAAAATCTCGCTTTTACTATTGGCCTAATCTGCTGACTGCTTTTTATGGTTTTGCTCTGCATCGACACTGCGCTTTTGTATTGAGTTAGCGGATTTATAACAGTTTATGTTGCCAAATCAAACCTAAAGACCAGTATTGTTGCGTTTTGTCTAATCCATCTTGGTATGACTGAGTTTTGTCGCTGACCGATTCAATGCGTAAAGTGAAATCAGCATTCCACTGCCAATGGTACCCAAACATTAACCTTTGTGGTTCAAAGCCTTGGTTGTATAAACCTTGTTGTTCGATTAACGAGGTACTGGCATCAGTAAACTTATTGTTGATAGCCAAATATTCTTGCTGGACAAAAAACTTATGGGTTTGGTAGTTGACCCCTAACATGAAGCGATACCCATCTAAAGTTTGATCTATACCTGCACTTTGTGTTGTGTCTTCTATTTTTCCATCTTGCTCACTGTGCATCCATTCCCATTGAGCTAACCATAAAAAGTCGTCATTTACTTGCTGAGATAACAATACATAACTGCCCGCCATGGCCACATCGCCGGTGAAGCGGACATCAGGCGCCGTGATTGTAGTCGCAGAATGACTATGGCCGCTGTCGTAACGACTGTCTATTCGTTGTTCCGCTTTGCCTGCAGAGTACCAACTCGCCACATCGGTTTTAACGCCGTAAATAAAACCATGATAACGAACAAAACCTGCAACGTTGCCTTTGCTTGAGCTGGTTGGCCAACTATCGCCATTCCATGCTTCTAATCCCACTTCAAGTTCGTGCCAATACCAGTTTGCTTTTACGCCGGTATCTTTATGATGACCACCAAAAAATGCTTCAGCTAATAGAGGTTTAGTATTAAATTCATCTTGTGAGGAGTGGTAATTAGCTGTGGGTGTTACATCTGTCGCCGTCTTGCCCACATCAATTTTTAAAATGCTGTTTTCAAATTTAAAGTATTTACCAAACCAATAGTTTTCCAGCTCTAACTCACCTTCTCCTTGATGTTGATGAAAACCAATTTTGCTGCCTAAGTAATAATCACCTTCTAGGTTAAGGCGGCCAAATAATTGTAAATCATTAATGGCTGTCCCAGAAGATTGGGGGGTGGACTCACCTCCTAACATAACTCCAGGAATTAACCATGCTTGATCATTTGCCACTATCGATGTGTTTTGCACACCCATTGCGCTTTTTAACAATAATTGTGATGGCATATCAATAAAGCTTGGCTCATGTGCCATGACAGTCGAAACCGACAGCAAACTTGTAGCTAATAATATATAGGGGGTAATTTTTCGCATGGGATCATTCTTCAAAAGGGTTGGAAAACTTGGGTGACGTAATAAACTCTTCATCGGTAAGAGACTCTAAAAATGCGATAACCGCATCAATTTCTTCATCGGTCGCGTCGAACCCCTGAATTAAACCTGACTTAAGTGGACTTAAACGTCCGTCTCCCGCATTAATACCGGACTCAGTTAAACTGCCACCTCTCGCATAATGCTCTATGACTTCCCGTAACGTTGCGATACTGCCATCGTGCATATAAGGCGCGGTTAACTCGATATTCCTTAAGCTCTGCGGCCTAAAAAAGCCTTTATCTGCAGGATTAAGTGATAAATCATACAAACCTTGATCATCACTTGGGTAACTGCCATCTCCGCCTACATTATATAAACCATTATTAAAAAATGGGAACTGGATGGCATCACTGGCGGTATTGGCGTCTCGGTAAGAAGATGAAAAATTAATGCCTGAATGACAATGAAAACACTCAAACTTTTCACCATTAAATAACTGAAAACCCTTGATCTGTTGCTGAGTTAACGCTGACTTATCACCCGCTAAATATTGATCGTATGGGCTGGATGCACTGATCATCGTTCTGACAAAACTTGCCAGTGAAAAGATGATCTTATTCATTGTGATATTTGAATCACTGTCTGGAAACGCCATAGCAAACATTTCTACATATTGAGGGTCTTGTTCAAAGCGCAATAAAACTTCATCGAGCTTTGCATCTGTGACCCCTAGCTCTATTGGGTTATCAGCTCGAATTGGTACATTTAACTGATCTTCAAGTTCTAAAAAGCCATCATTACTCCAGGTTAAGGTGGAGTGATAAATAACATTGGCTAAGCCTTGGCTGTTTCTGACCAACTGATGACCGGTTGAACCTAACGGTTGTGCAATACCGTCGGCAAACGCTAATGATTGGTTATGACATGACGCACAAGATTGTGCTTGGTTGGCAGAGAGCCTTGGGTCGTAAAATAAAAAACGTCCCAGTTGGATTTTGGCATTAGTTAACGGGTTAAAATCTGGAATCGCTGGTGTGGGCATATGATCAGGAAGATCTAATATCTCTCTGACTGAGCGATTGTCACTACTGGTTTCAATGATGGTACTAGAATCTTGTTCGCACCCAGTTACACAAAACAATGCAGCACTCAAAGACACAATACGTATTAACAAACCGATTTTTAAAGTTCTCAAGATAGTTCTCAAGTTAGTGATTATTGTTAATTAAAATAAAAAAGGGGCCTGAGCCCCAATAGGAAGGCTTATTTAAGCGTAACAACCTTGTTGCCACTTACCGTAGCGCTGCCATCTTCTGTGGCTAAACCAAGGTTATTGAATATTGGGCCGCAGTCTGCCTGCATATCTGGACTTGTTGAGTGACATGTCACAGATGGTGCGTCCATGGTCATTTCATCGTCATTTTCTGCCGTCGCACTGTGACTTCCATGCCCACTCATTGACGCTGAAAACGCTAAGTCAGCAAGTAAGTTGTCAATGTCGATGACAACTTGATTGATATTAGGATCAAAATTATTGAGTTCTACTTTGGCGGTATTAACAAAATCACAACGTTCTTTGTTTTCTAACGCTAATAAACCACCATCATCACCACAACCTCGGCTCCCAATATGTAAATATCCTTCACCTTTCGAGCCCATCATACTCTCAATGGCAAAATTCATTACAAAATGACGATATCCTGAAGCCCAAGACCAATACATTTCATTTAATGGCGATGGCGCATCTTCAGCACTTTGAGTCGTGATAACCTCTTTCATAACTGCTTGAGGGACACCTAAGTCAAATGTCACTTTGTTAACACCTATGTCTAACATCTTGCCGGTTATCATGTTATTCGTTCTAGCGGTACCTTCACCATTAGCGATAGCATCCGAGGCACAACTGCCCGTGCTGTTGCTGGTTAAATCGATTAGACCGACAAAACCTTTATCATGATTTAACTGAAAGTCATTGTCGTTAAATGTTATTTCAATTTGAGCCCCATACTGATCATAAAATGCCAAATTACTAACGTAAAAACGTAAATCACTCACACCAATAGAATAATGCCCTTCCGTTCCAAACCCAGACAATACAGTGTCACAACTTACTTCTTCTGACCCACTCATGGCCGTGAAATTTAACGAAAACTCCGTCATCGAGGTTTCATTTTCCATGTCACTACTGCATGCGTTTAACATAAAAACAGTCGCTAATGACAATACACTCACTTTGGTTTTAGAACTCAATTTCATAATATTCTCTGGTATTTGTTTAATATAAAATAAACATAGTTGCGGACTAACAACTCGTAATTTGGTTACTTGGCAATTAGTCCAACTTGATGATCGTATTATGATTTTTATCTAACGAGGACTCAATGCGACAAATTGTCGCACCTAAATAGAAGTGACGTTTTTATTAGCGTTATTTTGTAGGTTGAGTATTAACTGTGTTCACTCTTTATCTAAACTGTCTACCACAATGGCGCCCATAGACGCAGGCATTGTAATCACCACGATGCGATTTAATGAGGTCATGGGATCTTCAAAAAAAGGTAATTTATCCAAGCAGAATAATACTAATGCAACCACAAACGCAGTGATGATATAAGCAATCACTATACGAAACACAAAGGCAGTTTTACGTGTTGTTATATTCTTTTGAAACACACTTTGATAAGTAAACAAACCAAGGAATAAAACCGATAAACCAAACAACATAAACAAATTTATTAATGGTAAAGTTTCACCTAACTTCCAAGCTTCTTCAGAAAATGAAATCGGCACGGCTAAAGCAAATGCACCTACAAATACTTGACTTGCGTCTTCTACGTTAAAGCTAAATTTCATTTTTGGGTTACTCTTAATAAGTGAGATGGATAACGACTTTAATTAACGTTGTTATCAATATATTGCTCTACGTCCAACCATAAATTTTTGCGGCTTAATGGAACGTCGGGCGGCAAAAATGGATTATTTAATTCTATTAAACGTCTGTTTTTTAGATTTATCCTGGTAATGATGTCACCAAAATGTTGTTTAAATAGTGTATTTAAACGGCCATCGGCGATGGCTAATTCGAGTCCATTTCTAATATCATTATGCAACTCCACATTTTGTTTGCTTACATAAAAATAATAAGCCGTGGGGTAATGCAGAATAATATTCGGCTCTATGATTATCCCATGGTGTTTAAACCTTTGATACTCCTCTTCTACTTCCAACATGGAACGAGGGAAGTAATCAAACCTTTCCTTTTCTAACATGGTAAACAGGCCAAGAAACTTGCTCCCTTTTAGGACCTTAATACCATTACTTTCTAGAATTTTTGTATCTGACCAGGTGTATAACTGTCCTGCTATATGCTGCTTAAATTCAACGTCTGTCTGTTTTTGTAAAAACATGTCTTTATTTTTTTCTAAAACCAGTGGTACTCGCCAACCAAACAAACCTTTTAATAAAGGCAATCTTATCGGGTTTACTAATTCTTGCCGTTCTACGGTTGCACCGGCGGGGATAACATCAATCCCTTCATGATTGGCTATCAGTTTTAAAGCCCTTAATTTAGGTACATCAAAATTGATAAACTTGATTTGATATTGTTTTTCGGGCGCATAAGATAAAGCCAAGGAGAGTGCTTGGGTAAAATAGTCTGAGCGTTCTGCCCCAGACATCACAACGTCCTTCGCTTTTGCTGGATGCGCGCCTAACAAAATAAATAATAGTGCAACAACCAGTCCTATGATTCTAAATTTCATACATTACCTAGTTTAATGACCCTAACTTATTCAACGTCAAATAAGGTCTCTATTTGGACGTATGGGTGAATGAACCGTCCCAATCAGCTTCTAATTCAACGTCTTTAAGCTGTTCAATTCTTTCTATATATATCTGATATATCTTTCTGTTTGGATACTGACTTAACAAGGTTTTATAGGCCAAGTTAGCTTGGTCCCACTTTTGCGCCAAATATAAATGGTAAGCCACATCCAAGTCTTTTAGCTCTTGCTCTAATTCTGCAGTTAAATCTTTGCTTTCACATACAGGTTCAAAAATAGCTACCGC
Source organism: Psychrosphaera sp. F3M07 (assembly GCF_018860345.1). Taxonomy (GTDB): domain Bacteria; phylum Pseudomonadota; class Gammaproteobacteria; order Enterobacterales; family Alteromonadaceae; genus Psychrosphaera; species Psychrosphaera aquimarina. The sequence continues at coordinate 7,234 of NZ_JAHKPJ010000023.1, forward strand.
TTCTTCTTTACCTTTTACTTTAACTTTATCCACAGGCCTAAATAAAATGTTAGGACATTGTGCTTTGGTGAATTCACTTACCAGAAACTCTAAACCATAAAACTTGGTTAAACTTTCCAATCGCGAGCCTAAATTTACCGCATCGCCCAACACGGTATACGCTCGGCGGTACTCTGATCCCATATCACCAACGTTCATGTCACCGGTATTAATACCGATGCCAACATAGATTGCTGGCCAATCTTTCTCCAAAAATTGTTGGCGTAATTCAGCGGTGATTTTTAACATATCAAAACCACCAATAACGGCATTTTCGGCGTGATTAGGGTCGTTTAACGGCGCGCCCCAAAATGCCATAACCATGTCACCAACATACTTATCAATTGTACCTTGATGTTCAAAAATACTTTTTGTGATTGGTGAAAAATACTCGTTTAATAAGTCTTTCAAATCATTCGCCGATAACTTTTCAGAGATACTAGTGAAGCTACGAATATCAGAAAATAACACTGACATTTCTTTACGTTCCCCCTCTAACGACACGCCGCTTGGGTCATTCAACATTTTGTCGATATGAGCAGGAGGGACATATTGGTCGAACATTGATTTAATCTTTTGTTTGTTACTGTTTTCAGCAAAAAAGCCTCTGGCTAAATTGTAAAACGTTATAAAGAGCACCAAGCCAAGTGGTTGGGTAACTGGCAGAGCGATTTTTTGGTCCCACATAAATAGGTTAAAACCAACAACAAACGCAAAAGATACCCCGCCAAGAATAGCCATATGCATAGGACCCAATAATGGCAAAGCAACTGACAAGATAATGCCCAGCAACAGTATCTGTATTAACAAGGCACCTTGCCACCAATCTGGGCGGTATGAAAATAGGTCCGTTTGTAAAATCCCTTCCAAAATATTCGCGTGAACTTCAACTCCTGGGTATTGCAGACCTACAGAAGTTGAACGTAAATCAGCCAGCCCAACAGCAGAGGTACCGATAAAAGCGATGCCTCCTTCGAGCTCTTCAGAAGTTAAACTGCCATTTAACACGTCTGCGGCAGAGTAATATGGAAATGACTTTTGTCCTCCACGAAAAGGCACTAAAACCCGACCATACTCATCCGTCGGAATTCTATTATTGCCAAATTTAACTGCGGTTATACTGTGATGGTCGGTATGCGGCAACTGAGTCGTTTCAAGATCTATTGTCTCAGATAGGTTATACAACCTTGCGGCTTCAAGCGCCAACGAAGGATAAAATTGCCCGTTATGTTGAATCACCAAAGCGGCTCTTCGAATAAAGCCATCGGGATCTGGCGCTGAATTGATAAATCCTTGTCCGTACGCCGCTTGTTGTAATACGTCTAAGTTAGCGAGTTGCCCAGGGAAGTTTAAGCTTTGTACTTGAACGGCTGATTTATCCAGTAAGTTTACGGTTGAGTCTTTTAACTTACCTACTTGAACGGACGCTTCTTGTTGAAATAACACACCTAAGACGATATCCGTGTCACCTAACACTTGTGCCATTTGTGTATCTGCATCAAGTTCGTCCCGCAGTGCGGTTAACTGCTCGGCAGTAATACCCGATAATCGTTGCCCTATATCAGTATTAAATACAGTGTCTAGCGGATTTAATTCAGGTTCAGGGAAGATAACATCGAAGGCAATGACGACAACACCAGCATCAACCAAATTAGTGATAAGTTGTTTGATAGTATGTCGAGTCCAAGGAAAACGGCCGTAATCTTTGATCGCTTTTTCATCAATATCGACAACAAAAATATTATGATCGGACTCTCGTACTTTTTCAGGCAATGTTGCGTTTAAACGAATGTCATAAATTATCCCTTCAATCCTATCTATTGTTGTTTTAATTATTGCGATGCTTGGATTTACTAGGGTCGCAAAAAGAATGGTCAAGATAAGACCAAGGACAATAGTATTGAGTTGTTTTTTTATTTTGTTCATTTAACGATTCCGCATCGTTATATTTGTGTCTTTACTATAATTGGCTCAACTCCATTTGCACAGTACTAATCCTATAAACCTATGTTTTTTGGTTTAAATATGTATTATATCTCTGCGTTTTCACTTATAACTTAGTTAGGTTATTATCTGAAATTAAACTACCTTTATCTTATTGAAAATAGTTAATACTTAGATGGAAATTAAGTGCCTAAAATCAAATTAACAACGGATGACAAAAACGCTATGCCTATCTCTATGCATAAAATTATTCATAGGTTGGCACTCGTTTTATTAATATGCGTGACACCATTTTCAATTGCCAATTTTGTGCTAGGTGACTTCTTAGTTGGTGGACTCATTTTTATCATTTGTTGCTGTATTTTTTATATCAGTTTTAACATGAACAGTCAGAGGCAATACAAGGGTAATATTGCTTTTTTTGTATTAATGCCAATTGCTTACTTTCTGATGTACAACCTACTTGTAGATAGAGGAATTATAGGAATTTTATGGTGTTTTCCGACATTAGTTGTTGTCAATTTCATCATGCAGCAACGCCAAGCCTTGATATCAAATACCTTACTTATCGTTATTCTTTCCCCTGAGATTTTAAGTCAATTTGATCCCTCGTTTGCTCTCAGAATATATGGCACACTCATTACTGTAGGCGCCCTTTCCAGTTTATTTGTTAACGTGATTATGGATCAACAGAATAAATTACATAAATTAGCCATCACAGATCCGTTAACCGGACTGTTAAATCGCTTAACACTTGAAGAGCACATATCCCTAGCGATTGAGCAACACAATCGAACTGTCACACCAATGACATTAGCGAGTATTGACATCGATCACTTTAAGTTAATTAATGACCAACATGGTCATGATGTTGGTGATAAAGTCCTTATTAAAATCGCTGAATTATTAGCAACACGTACTCGCAACGTGGATAAAGTTTATCGATTAGGTGGGGAGGAATTTTTAGTCGTTTTATTTAATGCTAATTTGCAAAATGCACGGACTTTTGCCAATAACGTTCAACAAGAGTTAAGCAAACTTGATTTTGAATATGATATCACCCCAACGTTAAGCATAGGGTTGGCGGAAGTTGATAAAGAAAAAACCTGGGAAGAATGGTTAAAACATGCCGATGAAAATCTTTATCAAGCGAAGGAAAGTGGCCGAAACCAAGTCATTAGTTAACACGATTATATTTAAATTACAGCCCATCCTCTTTTATATAGTTCTGCTCATAAACAAAAGCCAAACTAGAGCAAGATGATTAACTTTTGCACCACTTTAGTTCAATAAAGACTCACGCCAATCATCTTTTGTTTTAAATTTCAGCTAGTTATAAACTGGAATATATATTGAAGTAATTAAGCTCATCAACGGACTTGAGTTTCAATATTAAATGTTAATCACTTTTACTTGGCCTGCTCGACAATTAATTAAATTTATCGGCTTTAACGCTTATATTTCCTCTTTATTGCTGCTTGTTTTTGCCTTTTTTCCTATATCCTTATTCACCAATATTAATATCCATCAAACACTCATTCCACTCTATGCACTTATTACATTTTATCTGTGTTTATCTTTGGTTTTAATCTTATCTAAGGAATTATCAAACTTTAAAGGGTTGTTAATTAATTTTGATGCTGAGTCGTTTGATTATCGTAAATTAACTATCCAAACTTTGCTGCCAGTTGACGCAATTGAACAATTTATGAATTCATACCGTGAATTAAGTCGGGTTAATAACCAGCACCATGACAAACTCAGTGAGGTGGATTATTCAGCGTCTCAAGTGATTGACAAAGCACAAGCTGTGTCAGTCAATGTACAAAAACAATCTGACGCGACGAGTTCAACCGCAGCTGCAATTAATGAAATGAGTCACTCTTTAATTGAAGTTAACGATCGTATAAGCGATGTTCATGTTTCATCTAAACATGCAAATCAAGCCGCTCAAAGCGGACGTAATACTATCCTAGATTTAAAATCATCACTCGATGTCGTGTTAACTGAAGCTAAAGAAACACAACAAGACATCCAACGATTGGAACAATTAGCAACCATAGTATCTTCGACATCTGAGTCTATTCAAGGCATCGCTGATCAAACCAATTTATTAGCATTAAATGCATCTATTGAAGCAGCTCGAGCCGGAGAAATGGGAAGAGGTTTTGCCGTTGTCGCAGAGGAAGTGCGAGCATTAGCGCATCGAGCTAGAGATGCAGCTGATAGTATAGGTAATAACGTTAATACGGTATTAAGCCAAAGCAAAAAAATCGCCCAAAACATGTCCAATGTAGTCCAACAAACAACGCACTGTGAATCTCAATCTAGCTTGGTGGATGATGCTCTCGTCGACATATCAACAGCCACGGACCTAGTGCAGCAAAAAATGGAAAGTGTGTCGACTACCGCCGAACAACAAAGTGCTGCGACGCTTGAAATTTCACAACATATAGAACTCGTTGTACAAGGCGCTCGCGATAATGCGCAAATTGTGAAAGAAACGGAAATCGTTGCTGGGCATCTAAAGATGTTAACTCAATAAAATAGCGAGGCATTAACATGTATATATTTCTCGTCATCCTTATCACCTTAGCCGTTGCAGTGATCCACAATATAAAAGTTAAAAACAATCAAACACTACAACTTGATGGGTTAGCTAATATCGGGAGTATAAAATTATTGATCAGTTTAGTGCAAAAACACCGAGGATTAAGTTCAGCTAAATTAAATGGTGATAATGCAAAATCAGCCGAAATTGCAACCATTGAACGTACCATCAATAACATCTGTCATGATCTAAGCCACAGCAAAGTGGCCAAGAACCATAGGTGGGTATCATTTCTAGATCATTGGGGACGATTAACCAATAATAATAATACAGAACGCGATCCCCAAAACAACTTTAAACAACACACAACGATGATTGCAAATTTGTTATATGTACTAGAGGACGAAGCCGAAAGTAGTCACTTAAGTTCATTGTCATTACCAACCATGCCCAACGTTGGTTTTGTATGGCGTGAACTGGTTGCCTCAACGGAAGCTATTGGTCAAACAAGAGCCATAGGTGTTGGGGTTGCAACCATAGGTAACTGCAACAGTGTTGATAAAATCCGGTTATCGTTTTTGGAGCAAAATATCATCAAAACCAGTAAAGATACTTTGTCTAAATTATCGTGTTTGGATGATTTCCGTCAACAACACAATACCTTATTAACCAATGCTCAAAATAAAATGCTTACTCTCAGTAAAATCATTGAAGATGAGCTTATTAAAAAACAAACCATTACTATTAATCCAAACGATTATTTCACATTGGCAACAGATACGATTAGTGCAATTGACGACATATTTGATAATCAAATTGAGCAAATAAAAATAGCTTTATAAATACCAACTTCTTGTTCAAATAAAAGATTGCAAGGGCACGGTTATTTTAAATTATGCACTTTATTTGCACATTGCTTTATTATCCTACCGACTATGTTGTAATCACCTTAGCCATATCCCCCGTTCTAGGGTTTATAAAGCAAATGTGCTTTTACCAACAGATTATTCAATTAAAGATTAGGTAAAGTTAAATAAAGGGTTTTGTTTTACAATGAAAATTCAAAATAAACTGTTTTTGGTATTCTTTGGTTTTAGCCTGTTACTCGTCACAATGTTAGTGTTGCTTATGCAATGGAGCATTGGCAAAGGCATGATTAGTTACGTTAACACCAAAGAAGTAGAAGCATTAAAACCAGTCACCGCTTTACTTGCTAATGAATATAATAAAGAAAACAACTGGCTCTCTATGCAAGGTGAGAATGGCAAATTTATTCGGTTAATCAAAGAACAATTAAAGGGCAGTGAATTTTCCCCTAAAAGAAGAATGCCTCCTCCTGAACGACGTTCAATGAAATGGAATACCAACGACCGCAAACAATCAGATAGGCCCGAAGGCCGAGGTCATAGAGCTCCCCCCCACCAGCCAGAAATAGAATCCTTTTATGCGTTATTAGATATCAATGGCAATACCGTTGTTGGCAGGTATTTGGATGATCAGGAATACACTCAAACCAAAATAGAAACTAAGGGTGAGATTATTGGTTATTTGGCCATTTCTAAACGTAATCAATTAACCAAAGGTTACGAAATTGATTTCATAGAAAAACAACAAAACTACTTATGGATAATTGCATTAATAGCCATGATATTAGTGACGTTAGTTACTTTACCTCTGGCAAGGCACTTAGTTGGACCTATCAAACTGATTAGCCGAAGTATGCACCAACTTACCCAAGGGGATTATAAACAATCCGTTCAATTAAAACGCCAAGATGAACTTGGTCAAATGGCTAGAGATTATAACGAATTAGCCTTAACTTTAGCGGAAAATGATAGCGCTAGAAAACGTTGGTTAGCCAATATTTCCCATGAATTACGCACGCCTGTTGCTATTTTACGTGGTGAACTAGAAGCCATGTTGGATAATATTAGACCTCTGACAAAAGACAATATTGCCTCTGCCCATGACGAAGTAAAACACTTACAGCGTCTGATTGATGATTTAAACCTGTTAACCAGTGCAGATATTGGTGGTATGCGTTATCGTAAACAGCAAGAAAACTTAGCTCAGATACTTTCGAGTGAAGAAGATAAATACCGCAGTTATTTAGCCAGTTCAGGGATCAAATTAAATCTTAATATTCCACATCAAGACGTGGACGTATACGTAGATAAAACTAGGTTATATCAGCTGTTTGAAAACATCATAAACAATTGCATCAAATATTCATCATCCACTCAATTAAACATTTCTTTAAGTGTTGAGCAGATTAACAACACACCTTCGGTTATTTTAACTTTTGCAGACAATGGTATCGGAGTCGAAGATGTTCATTTAGAGCACCTGTTTGAACACCTGTATCGTGTGGATGCTTCACGAAACCGTAAAACCGGCGGGGCGGGATTGGGTTTGTCCATTTGTCGTTTAATTGTAAATGCGCATCAAGGTGAAATAACGGCTGAACACTCACCTACGGGTGGTCTATCCATAATTGTTAAATTACCTCTGAGTCTAACGTAAATAACGAAAGGTATGTTGATATGTCGAATGTTATCTTAATAGTGGAAGATGAAATTAAACTTGCCACATTATTGTCTGACTATTTTTTACAAGCGAATTATACCCCCCACTTGATACATCAAGGCAATGACGTAGTTGATTGGGTTAAAGAACATCAACCTAATGCGATCATATTAGACATTATGTTGCCCGGCAAAAGTGGCATTGATATATGTAAAGAAATCCGTCAATTTTCCAATATACCAATATTAATGCTTACGGCAAAAGTGGATGAAATTGATCGATTATTAGGATTAGAGTTAGGTGCCGACGACTATATTTGTAAACCATTTAGTCCTAGAGAAGTGGTTGCTCGCGTTAAAGCCGTATTACGCAGAACCACAGTGATAGAACAAAGCTCTGATAAGTTACACCTCGATGAACATAGGTTTATTGTTGGGTTTAATAATAAAGAAGTTTCTTTAACCTCGGTTGAATTCCAGCTGTTAAAACCATTAGCCAATAAACCTGAACGAATTTTTACTCGTGAACAACTGATGCAAAATATGTATTCTGATCATCGCATTGTAAATTACCGCACTATAGATAGTCACATCAAAAAGCTGCGTAAAAAATTAGCGGACATCAGTGATGGTAAAGATTGGATTCAATCAGTGTATGGCACCGGCTACCGTCTAGTTTTATAACACTCTGAAATAACACCTGTTTATCTTTCTCTTTGTTTGCACAATGTTTGCAACTTCTGTCGTTACTCTAATGTTGAAAGTTATTTCAACATTAGATGACAGGAGCATTTCATGCGCATGTATTCAACCATACTATTATCTTTAGTTTTCAGTACGGCGAGCCTAGTGCAAGCCGCGCCAACAATGGCAGACCAAGAAAGTTGTTCAAGTAATGACAATCAAGGTCAAAAGACTCATAAACAACGTCCAAACTTTGCAACACTAGACATCAACTCTGATGGCGATATTGATACCGAAGAGTTTGCTTCACACAAACACCCTCATGGCGACCCTCAAAAAATATTTGTCCGGATTGATGCCGATCAAAACGGAGTCATCAGTAAACAAGAATTTGAAGATCACAAACCACCACACCATAAAAACAAAACAAAGAGAGGCTGTAATGATTAATTCAGTAAGTTCAGGCATGTCAATGCCGCCACCTCCTCCAAGAGGTGAGCAAAAATTAACACAAGATCAACAAACATTAATTTCAGATACATTGTCACAGTATGATCCAGAAAATTTAACAGAGTCCGATGCATTATCTATAATCGAAACGTTTTCGGAAGCGGGCATCAAACCAAGCGCTGCTCTTGAGGAATCGTTGGCTGAGCTTGGTTTCGATGCAAAAGAGTTAGGTGATATCGCGCAAGTTGCCGACCAAGGTCAAAGACCACCACCGCCTCCAAAACAGAGTAGCGATCAAATAAGCTCATTGGTTGATTACCTTGCTGAGTTAGTTGAAGAAAAGCTAGCAAGTGGTGATACAGACAAATTAACTGATGAAGATAAAGAGTCTATTATGGCTCAAGTATTTAAAGAATTTGATATAGAAGATAGAACATCTATTATCAACACCAGCGTCTAATTTTACTTCAAATTAACCTTCCTATCTAATGGCTTTAACAATTAGCTACAATTGATTAAAGCCATTGAATCTCGCAGTATTCTATGCCACCTTACCTTTAACTCGATATATATCTAAACAAGATTATGCCTTTGTTTAGATCAAACTATAAAAGGTTATCAATGCCTAATACACGTTTTCTCGAACAGTTATCGACACTATTACATTCAGTTAGAAAAGAATTAAATATGGAAACGGCCATTGTTAGTTATATAAACGGTGAAAGTTATACATTAGTCATGGTCGACAGCGAAATGAAAGGTGTGTTTGAAGCTGGAATGGTTTTCCCTCTGGACGACACCTATTGCAGGGATGTGTATAAACTGAATCAAGTGATGCGTTACAACCATGTTGGTATTATGGATAATATGTCGCAACACCCAGTATATCTGTCTGTTAAGTTAGAAAGTTACATTGCCGCACCAATTCATGACACTAATGGCGATGTGATCGGAACCGTTAATTTCACGTCTTTGTTTGCTCAGGTGGATAGTTTTAATGAAGATAAAGTAACATTAGTTACCAACTTAGCGGATTACATTGAGCAAAACATTAACCAATACAAATCGTTAGTAATGAAATAGTGATAATTTCATATTACGAGCTGTCTTATTTAGGCTTGGTAATAACTTAAAAACATACCTACCGTCATATCAACTAATTCTGTTTTTTCATTAGCAGTTAAAGGCTCTTGCTGACGTAATAGCTGAGGCCAAAAAGCGCGAGATTTCAATAATCCTTTAATTTGGTCATGAGCAAAATTCACATCTAACGTTTTTAACTTTCCGTCTGCCATGGCTAATTTCAACCAACGTTGCAGTGCGGTTTCTTGTTCAAACATTTTTGCCATTTGATGTTGCAGTGTGTCAGGTGCGAATAAAAAGTGCGCCATCGCGACTCTAACCAATTCCATCATCGCACTATCACACATTAGCTCAACTTCATTTGCCACTAACGCAGTTAATTGCGATTTTATATCTTTGTTTGCATCGTATAATGCATCATAAACAACCGTTCGTTTTTCCCACTCGCTGGTAATGATTTCAGCAACTAATACTTCTTTGCTTTCAAAATGATTATAAACGGTTCGTTTAGAGACTTGCGCTAATTCCGCAATTTTGTCCATGCTAGAATCGGCAACACCATATTGTTGAAATGCAGCTAAGGCGCCCGTAATAATAGCTTCACGTTTAATCACACTTCTTGTCTTTTTTTGTTCTGCCATGACTTAGTCTCAATATACCTGAGCAAACATTTTTACACTTGTTAGTTTACTTTTCAATTTTTTAATTTAAACTGCACTGTGTAGTTTACTTTAGTGGTTAACAATAATGTTTAAATTTTCAATTCTTATAGGGTTAATACTTATGGCTTCTGGTTGCGCAAAGGCGTTTGACAGTAATGAGCAAACTCAAAAATTCACTAACTCTGAAATAAACTATAAAACCAGTGCCAGTGACTTTTATCAAATGATCAAAGCTTTTTGGAATGACGATCGTACTCAAGCAACGCCAAACTTTGATATTCCGGTATTACCTTTAACGGCTGACCAACTCAATCAAGATCAGTCCGATACGGTTTTCAGACTTGGTCACTCCACCATATTAGTACGTATCGATCAGGATTTAATATTATTTGACCCTGTTTTCAGTGATCGTGCATCACCTGTGCAATGGATGGGGCCAAAACGATTTCATCAACCGCCAATTTCTATTGAGCAACTGCCTAAAATAAAAGCGGTGATCATTAGCCATGACCACTATGATCATTTAGATAAACAAGCAATATCGGCATTAAATGACAAAGTTGAGTATTTCATAACCCCCTTAAAAGTTGGCCAACACTTGCGTGACTGGGGTGTACCGGAAAACAAAATTACTGAGCTAGATTGGTGGCAATCAACTCAAATTGAAACCTTAACTATTACCGCAACACCGTCACAGCATTTTTCGGGCAGAGGTCTGTTCGACAAAGATGAAACGTTATGGGCCAGTTGGGCGATAAAAGGTTGGGAGTCAAACATCTATTTTAGTGGTGATTCTGGATATTTTAATGGCTTTAAAGAAATTGGAGATCGTTTAGGTCCATTTGATTTAACCTTTATTGAAACTGGCGCTTATAACAAGCTGTGGCCAGAAATTCATATGTTTCCAGAACAAAGCTTACAAGCTCACATAGATTTAAAAGGTAAAGCGATGATGCCAATCCATAACGGTACATTCGACTTATCTCTGCATAACTGGTTTGAACCTTTACAACGGATCACTGACCTTGCCGCTGACCAAGGTGTAAACTTGTTAACCCCAATGTTTGGTGAAGCTGTAAAAGTACAAACTCCTGAAAAAACAACACAATGGTGGCTTAATCCTCAAGATTAATACAAAGCGACATTGGCATATTTACTAGCTAATGAATTATCGGCTTGTTTTGTATTTAATTGTTCAATCACAGTGAGCGTTTTTATAACGCTAGCCATGGTTAACTTATCATCTTCAGACATACTGGAAAACTGGTCAGAATCATAAGCCTGCGTTAGTACTTGCTTACTTTGAGCAATAACCTGGCTTAAATGTGTGTTATTTTCTTCCATGTTAACTTTGGTAATGATACCTCTAGATTGGTCTAGCGCAGCTTGTAATTCAGACAAACTCACCTCACCAAATGTATGATCAGCCCCCAATCCATTTAAGTTAGCTTTGAGGTCGTCGATATACTGCACAACGCTTTCAGTGGCCGTTGGTTCCGACTCACTTTCTTGACCACCACCAAGCGCACTATATTGTGTAGCGCTGATCAAACCATATTCATAAACGCGTTCAACTAATTGCCCTATATCTAACGAATCTATAGGTTTGCCATTAAAAAATTCGTTGGCAATCGCACTCAACTTCTGTGCTCTCGTTGATAGAGAAATCGTATCACTGCTGCTAGCATCGGTTTGAACATCGGTTGATAAAGTTTCGCTGTCATTATCAGTAGCCTCTGTTGAAGCAACATTACTGTAACTTGGATCGACCAACGTTGTGGTGGTATTTATATTACTGATCATAATTGTGTTAACTGAAAAAATTAGCTTGCTTTTACTAAGCAAGAACCAGTCCTGTTCTAAAACAATATTGAATATAACCTCATATCAAAATCAAATTTTGCTAATAGTCATCTTACAGAGTGTGAATCGATAAACTCGTGAGCAACCAAGTGTTGTAAAATCACCGCACATTTCTGCTTGAGCATATCTCTTAAAAGCCGAATAGCCGGTGTAATAGATTGCCGACTTGGACAAACCAACCAAAGCTCACTGGTTCTTGGTTGGTAGTTTGGCATCACACTGATTATTCTTTTTTCAAGTAAATCATCAGCAACATCTAAACACGACTTTACCGCGAGCCCATGACCTGCCACACACCAACGTCTAACTAAGTCACCGTCATTAGATGCACGATTACCTGACATTTTGATTTTGTGTTCTTGCCCATTTGAAGTAAATGTCCAAACATCATTGATCACATCGTGTAATTGATAAAACAAGCCGTTATGGCTGACTAACTCTTGTGGATGTACAGGCGTTCCATGTTGTGTTAAATACTCGGATGTTGCACATAAAACGCCTGGCACGTTACAAATTTTAAAACCATATAAATTTGATTCTGAAGGCGAGCCATAACGAAGCGCAACATCAACGGCATCTCGATAAAAATCAATATTACTGTCGCTTATGTTCAGTTTTAATTTGACCTTAGGGTGTTCATGCACAAACTCATCAAGCCAAGGCGCAACAACGTTACGTCCTAAATCTGAGGACAAGGCAATACGCAGTTCTCCTTCAACACTGCCTTGTTCATCTTGCATATTTTGTTTTGCTTGCTCTAACGTCAACAATGCTTGTTGGCATTCGGGAATATATCGTTCACCGGCACTCGATAACCTTAACTGTCGGGTGGTACGAATAAACAATTGCATACCTAAGGCCGCTTCAACCCGTTTGATGGCGGCACTTGCAGTTGCCACTCTCATGTCTAAACTCACGGCCGCTGCTGTGATGCTTCTAAATTCAGCCACTTTTACGATGATTTGTAGGTCTTCTAATAACATGATTGTCAAAAAATATTTGATAATGATTCAATTATTATGCTGTTTATCTTTATTAAAGCAACCCCTAGAATGACCCACATCAACAATACGAAGAATTAATAAACCTAATCATCAGCTCAGATTAATTAACAATGAGTTTGAACTATTAAATAAAGAGAAAAATTATGAAAGCCATTGCCTATAAAAAATCATTACCAATCGATCAAGCCGAGTCGCTCATCGATATTGAATTACCACAACCAATCGCTACAGGTCGTGACATATTAGTAAAAGTGAATGCCATCGCGGTAAATCCGGTTGACTATAAAGTGCGTATTAACATGCCACCAGCTGAGGGCGAATCTAAAGTTTTAGGATGGGATGCTGTTGGTGAAGTGGTTGCTGCAGGTGAGTCAGTACAAAACTTCAAACCAGGTGATATTGTATATTACGCAGGTGATTTTACCCGCCAAGGTAGTAACGCTGAATTCCAACTCGTCGACGAACGTATTGTTGGCTTTAAGCCAAACAGTGTTAGCGACGCAGAAGCGGCTGCATTGCCATTAACTACAATTACCGCTTACGAATTATTGTTTGAACATTTAAATATCAAACAACAAAAAGCCGGAGCAACTGAAAAATCTAACGAAGTATTATTAGTCGTTGGCGCTGCAGGTGGGGTTGGTTCTATTTTAGTTCAATTAGCCAAAGTGATTACGGGGGCAACTATTATTGCTACGGCTTCAAGAACTAGCTCTAAAGAATGGGTGACAAACTTAGGTGCTGATCATGTTGTTGACCACACTCAACCATTGCAACCTCAAATTGAAGCATTAAATATTGGGCAAGTGACTCATATTGCTAGCTTAAATGGCACCGAAACTTACTATGATAGTTATATTGAGCTGTCAGCCCCATTTGGCAAAATAGCTATGATTGACGATCCAGAAAATAGCTTAGATGTTATGAAATTGAAACTAAAGAGCTTGTCTTTGCATATTGAGTTTATGTTTGCTCGTTCTATGTTTAACGCTAGTGATATTGACGAACAAGGTAAACTACTAAACCAAGTGGCACAGTTAATTGATTCTGGCTTTATTAAAACGACTATTGCTAAAGACTTAGGAACGATTAATGCGGCAAACTTGAAGTTAGCGCATAAAGAACTTGAAACAGGTAAGTCGATTGGCAAAATCGTATTACAAGGTTTCTAACAATTTCTAAACTAACTGCATAAGAAAAGGTATTACTATGTCTAAACTTACAATTGTTGCAAATATTACTGCGAAAGCAGGTAAAGAAACTTTGGTGAAAAATGAGTTAATAAAGCTGATTGCTATCACTCGCAAAGAGCCGGGTTGTATTAATTACGACTTACATCAGGACAATCAAAATCCTGCCCACTTTATGTTTTACGAAAACTGGGAAAGTCGTGAATTATGGCAAACTCATATGAACAATAAACATTTAGCGGAATATGTAGCGGCAACTGAAGACGCGGTTGACGCCTTTGTGCTTAATGAAATGACGATGATTGGCTAAAATTAAACTCGTTTGTTTTTAACAGCCCACTTTATCTTCCCCCCTTGTAACAAAACCATCATGAAACTAGGCTAGAATATTTTTAGCCTAGTTCTTCCTGCCATATATTAAACTTTTTTTACCCACTTCATTTTTCTATTGACCAATTGGTCAAGAAAGATATTATTAGCCGCAATATACCAATGGGCATTATCTAACTTAATTCTTAGATAATGTGTAAATTGCCAATTATTGGCGCATTAAATCGTAGTAATCTCTCTGAGATAAGTGAGCAAAAATGACACGTCTAGCTGTAATCACGTTAACTCTATTATTAAATTTATTTAGTATTCATCATGCATCAGCCGATTCAACGTCAGAGACCATTAAAGTGGCATCATGGAATATTGCCTGGTTAGGTTCACACGAGTACAACGAACGAAAAGAAAGCGATTATAAAAAACTGGCCGCTTATGCCAAAGCCCTCAACGCAGATGTCATTGCATTACAAGAAGTAGAAAATGGTGAATGGGCTAAAAAAGTGTTTGGCAATGATTACGACTTTTATTTTACCACTCGCGACTGGGTGCAACGTGTTGGTGTAGCAGTAAAAAAATCTTCAGGGCTAACGGTTGTTGCTCAAGAATATAAAGCGCTTGATGTCGCCCGTGTTCGAAACGGCATGGAGCTGACACTTTCAAGAAATGGTAAAGAACTTACACTATTAGCTGTTCATTTAAAGTCAGGTTGTTTTGCTAATCCATTAGATAGTAAAACCGTTGGCGCTATGCCAAGCACGTCTGATAAAGAAATTCACAGAAAAGAAGCTTGTACCATTTTAAGTCAACAAATAAAGCCATTGGAACAATGGATTGATAACCAAGCAAAAGACAATAAAGCGTATATGGTTTTAGGTGATTTTAATCGTCGTTTTTCTCAAGACATTGCTTTTAATCACTCCGAAGAACAAGGTTTATGGCAAGCCATAGACGACGAAGGTCAAGAGAAGTTATGGACTCCAACAGCAACAGCAGACTCAAAATGCTGGGGTGGATATTACAAAGATTACATAGACCATATCGTTTTTAGTCCAAACGCTAAAAAATTATACGTAGACAACTCTTTTGATCAATTAGTGTTTACTGAAACTTATACAAGAGAGCTTTCTAGAAATTTAACTGATCATTGCCCAATTTCAGTACAGCTGAAGTTGTAAATGTTCATCTAAATACATGGCACCATATTCAACAATTAAGGAATGTTATGGCCGAAATATTAACAGCACTAGCAATTGGTGTTTTAGTGGGACTTATTTTCTCATTTTTTAAATTGCCATTACCGGCGCCACCTGTACTGTCAGGGATCGTTGGTATATTTGGTATTTATCTAGGCGGAGTTGGGTACCAATGGATAACAGAACGTTTTTTTAGTTAAAAACTTATGGATCCATTTTCTAAAACTAATAAGTTTGTTTATAGTAATACAAAGATAAACAATCATTTTAATCACTTATAATTTTATATTAAATTGTCAGTAAAACACCCTTGATAGCAGAACTGAGTCCCTCAGTCTGGCTTGAAACTTACTGAGTTATACTTCTTAACAAAAAGGTTAACTCTTATGTCAACAGCACACATTGAAGCCCAAATGGGCGATTTCGCCGAAACAGTATTAATGCCAGGCGACCCTCTTAGAGCAAAATTCATTGCCGATAATTTTTTAGATAATGCCAAATGCGTAACACGTGTCCGTAATATGTTTGGTTACACTGGTACTTATAAAGGTAAAGCTATTTCTGTAATGGGTTCTGGTATGGGCATCCCTAGCGTTTCTATCTATGCCACTGAACTGTATAAAGATTATGGCGTGAAAGAGATCATTCGTATTGGTTCATGCGGCGCGGTACGTGACGATATTCATGTACGTGACATTGTTATAGGCATGGCAGCAAGTACAGATTCTAATGTCAATCGTCAACGTTTAAACAATGTTGATTTTGCCGCTTGTGCAGACTTTTCTTTATTGAAAAAAGTAGTAGATACCGCTGACCGATTAAAAACAAATGTACATGTGGGTAATATTTTCACTGCTGATCTGTTTTATACCCCAAATCCAGAAATGTTTGCCAAGATGGAAAAATATGGAATTCTAGCGGTAGAAATGGAAGCGGCAGGCCTTTATGGTGTAGCGGCTGAATATGGTAAAAAAGCATTAACGGTATTAACGGTTAGTGATCATATTAAAACCGGTGAAGTCACCACTGCCGATGAACGTGAAAATACATTTAAAGAAATGATGGAATTAACGTTAGAAAGTATTTTGTAATTTAAATAACTTAGCCTTAAACATGACAACATGTTTAAGGCTTTTTTATCACATATCGAATAATACCAACTTCATTAAGTATTTAGTCACTCAACAAACGCTACAATGACTCTTTGCTACCATCATCCAGTAACCGATAATAGTCATCACCTTCTATCAATAATCCCTCTGAGCTTCTTACCGGAAAACTAACTCGGTAATCATTTGGATGTTTCACATCTATCGCGAACACTTTTCCTTGATACAGTTTTTGAACCGACCATTGTAATGTATGACCAACAACAACCGATTTTGCATCAAACTTGGCTAACCCTTTTTCGACATCCTCTTGGCTTAAATCATCTTTAAAATAACCTCGATACCAAGCCGGTCCTGTTTTAGATGACACTAAAAACTCTTCATCACCACGTTCTCGCTTAGTAAAATATGGCTTTCTATAATTACTGCGGACAATCTGGTTTATTTGCTCAAGGGTATAATCAAATTCACTTAATTTAGGATGAATGCCGCCATGTACAAACAAGTTACCATTGATACGTTCAATGCTGTTTTTACTTGCCAACCAACGACCTAATAATGAATTTTCTCCGTATAAATCCAGTTGTGTTTTGCCAACTATTGAAGCCACATACAGATACTTTTCAGAGGCACTGTAGAAATTGCCTTGAAGATTTTTTATTTCATGGTTACCAATAATATAATGAACATTACCTCCATGCTTTTTAGCTTCTTGCTCCAACTTATAAATAAACCACAATACTTGAGTCACTGAATTACCGCGGTCAACCGCGTCTCCAACTAATACCAAATGACCTTTACCAAACTGCCAATTCAACTGTTCATCAATAACACCGTGGGCTATTAGAAAATCACGAAATGCCTTATAGCCACTCTCGATATCTGAAATCGCTAATATTGGATTTTCGTCTTCATAGCTAACTTCTGGAGTATTGATAACCGAACTGACGGTAAAGTTAATATCTTCCTGATCTAATGGGAAATGCGCTTTTACAGCGACTTGATGTTCTATTGAGTGAATGGTTTGATCATTATAAAAACCTTCTGGTTTTCCACCACGAACATAATTTACTACCATCTTGTCATCTTCGAAAAAGATATGAGGGCCTTCTTTATCAAGCTTAAAGGCTAACCTATCTTCATCTAAATTAGCTTCTGCCCCGTGGTAAATACCAAAGGTTACAATCATTATAAAGAGAATAAAAAATGTAATAAAAAAGTGTTTTAAGTTGGTTTTTATCGTTTTAAACATACTAACTTTCCTCTTGTTATTGGCTTATCAAACAAAGGGATATGCCCAAAACGTAATATTGATGAGTCACCGACTCTTGAAGTTTTTGCCAATTTTTGGCCGAACAAAACCACCTCGCAGTTATAAACAGCAAGTGAAGATGTACGTTAAAATGTAATAAGTATTAGTGGATGTTTTGCTTAAGCACCCTAAGTACACTTCTGGTTAACCAAGTAATGCCACCGCCAAGACCTACAGCGATAGGGGTTAACCAATAGCCTAACAACTCGTCTGAGTTTGGATAAATATGTTCGGAAAAAGTAATTGTGACGCTATTGCCTTGCGCGGCAGACCACACGCCAATATATTCTGGGTAAAATAACTTCCCAATACCCACTAAAAGTAGCAATGCTGAAATGGCAAAACCAAACAAGCCCATGCCGTAGTATAAACTTTTAGTTGCGCCTTTTTTCACAGTTTGTATTGCTTTAAAACCTGTAGGTGGCGGCGTACCTTGTAATAGGTGTTCTACATATTGATTAGCTAATTTTCTTGGCTCACCAAAGCCAAATAATATAGCGTCAACATCCTCTTTTTGACCATTTTGTTGTTGCAACTCAAGTGCATCTAAAATGTGGCTTTCTATTTCACGAATAACCTCGTTGGCTTCCGTTTTTTCCAATCTCGATAAGTATTTTGATAGTGATTTTAAGTAGTAGTGAATAGGGTCATGTTCAGACATATTATTCTCCCTTAAGTTGTATTGATTTTGGACCAGGGTTTTGAATTAAAAACTCCACATCTTTAACGGATTGACGCCAACGTTTAGTCACAATATCTAGTTTTTGTTCACCTTGTTGTGTTAACTGGTAATACTTTCTTGGACGAGTCTCTCCTTCATGTTGCCATACAGCACTAACTAAACCATCTCGTTTTAACCTATCTAATAAAGGATAAAGCGTCCCTTCAGTGATCTTCATCGTTTCAAAGGAGTGCAGTAATTTAAGCACTTCTAAGCCGTACAGTGTTCGGTTTTTTAACGCAGCTAGGATCACCAACTCCAACGAACCTTTGCGAAGCTGCACATCCCATTTCTCATTTAGATTTTCATGTTTTGTCATCATTTAACTGTGCATTGCACCATACCTTGTAATACATAGTACAATGTATAACACATATTTTTGACATGACAAAGTTAATATTTTTGTTAAATATATTTTTCAGGGTGAGATCTTTAACTGGAAATAGTTGGTGTTACTTATTTTCAGACACAAAAAAGCCCTGATAACAGGGCTTTAGATTGTTTTACCTTTACAGTATAAAAACTGCTTTATCAGAAATTAAAAAGGTATATCGTCATCAAAGTCCATTGATGGCTCTGGTGGAGCCGATGGCGCTTGACGAGGTTGGAAACCACCTTGAGGCTGTTGTTGCTGTTGAGGCTGGCTCTGAGGTTGGAAACCACCTTGTGGTTGCTGATACTGCTGCTGAGCTTGTTGCTGAGGAGCTTGAGATTGTTGCTGAGGCGCAGGTGCTTGCTGAGAAAAACCGCCCGGCTGTTGTGCTTGAGGTTTAAAACCACCAGCTTGTGGGCTAGAACCTGCATTATCAGAACGACCGCCTAACATTTGCATTTGGCCACCAAAATCAATCACAACTTCTGTTGTGAATTTATCTTGGCCTGTTGCTTGATCTTGCCATTTACGAGTTTGCAACTTACCTTCGAAGTAAGCCTGTGAACCTTTACGTAAATATTCGCCTGCAACTTCAGCTAACTTGCCAAAGACTACGATACGATGCCATTCTGTTTTTTCTTGCATTTGGCCAGTATTTTTATCTTTCCAGCTTTCGTTTGTTGCTAAGCTGATATTGGCAACTGCATTACCATTTGGCATAAATCTGACTTCAGGATCTGCGCCTAAAGTTCCAATTAAAATTACTTTATTGACTCCGCGAGCCATAGCTATTCTCCTGAATCTTTTTGATTAATCTTTTCTACTAACTGATCAACACTAAGTCGATCGTAATCGGTTTTATTTACTTTTAAATATATACAACGTTCATCTTCAACAAATGTGGCTTCCATTACGCCTCCACATTCGCTTAATTGATTGATAAATTCTTGATAGTCTAAGCCAGCTTTAGGTTCAAACGGTATTGATACCCTTTTTGAACTTGCTGGTAATTTCATGCCAAACGCCAAGACTAACCATATTAACGCAATTAGCCCATTAGCGGCAAACAAATAACTGAATCCAAAGTTCTGTGCAATGTAACCGCCTGATACGCCACCTAAAAAAGCACCAAAAAATTGGCTACTAGAATATACCCCCATCGCAGTCCCTTTTTGACCAGCTGGAGCAAGTCGAGATACGTGTGCAGGAAGACTGGCTTCTAAGAAGTTGAAACCAATGAAAAATATAAAAACCGCTACTATCAAAGGCCATATTGATATAGAAAATACCATTAACACCGATGCTAATATCACTAAACCAATAGCAAATACAAAGAGGCTTTTTTCAATGCTCTTTTTAGCGCCAACTATTAACATAGGTACCATAAAGACAAATGACAAAAACAACACAGGTAAATATACTTTCCAGTGATCGGTTACGGCTAAACCTGAGTCTTTGAATAAAATCGGAAGTGCGATGAAAATAGATGTCATTAACCAGTGAAGAATTAATACGCCTAAGTCCAATCGTATTAATTGGCCATTAAACAACATAGCCATAATATTTGATTTAGACGCGGTCACTTCACTTGAATGACCACGAGTATAGGATACCGGCACAACGGTTAACGTGATAACAATACCCACTACTGCCATAACCGCCGTTATAAAAAACACACCCTGCAAACCAAAAGCTTCCGCGATCATAGGCCCTAAAACTAAAGCAACTGCAAAACTAAGTCCAATACACATACCTATAACTGCCATCACTTTAGGTCGTTGCTCTTCACGAGTAACGTCGGATGCAAGTGCAAGCACGGCACTAGCGATTGCCCCCATTCCTTGTATTGCTCGGCCTAACGTGACCATTTCGATACTAGTGGCAAGTCCGGCGATTATACTACCAATGGCAAAGATGACTAAACCAAAAACAATGATACGACGACGGCCAAAACGGTCAGATAACCAACCCATAGGTATTTGAAACAAGGCTTGTGTTAAGCCATATGCACCAATTGCTACCCCAATCCAGAAAGGAGATACGTTTTCTAATTCTTGTCCATAAATCGCAAGAATTGGCATTAACATAAACAAACCAAGCATACGCATTGAGAATATTAATGCTAAAGAAACTGCTGCACGTTTCTCTAATGAGTTTAGATTAGATTGCTCCACTGAGCCCACGCCTCACCTAGTAAAAATTGAGGACGGATATTAGCATATTTATCGTAGAATTTTGTTCATAATTAACCTTGTTAATAAAAAAGTTCGATTTTACTAACAAGCTCCAGTTCTGAACCATTCACACGCACCTGATTTACACTTTTAGGGTCGGTTAATACAAGTAAATCGCCATTAGCTATGACATCATTACAAGGATAAATACTATAGGATTGTTGGTATACTAATGCCGAAACATTACCTAATTCATCTTTTTCAATGCTAAATTTAGTCAAACCTGCAGCTTTATCACATACAAACAAACTTCCATTTGATAACGTTAACCCGTACGGCTCTTTTAAGGAGTTATCTACCAGTATTTCAATAGGGGTAGTGATATCTGAAATATCGAGAACTCCTAACGCATCCCTATTTGTGTGTGTACTTTCATTTCCATCTCGCGTTGTAAAGTAGGCAATACCTTCCAATGCAATAACTGGATCTCTTGCGGTTAAATGTTGAAATGAAGATACAAACTCAGCGGGCAGTAACTCTTCACTTTCTGAATTCAATGAAAATATATTTACACTATTGTCCGTGCCCACCAGCAAATATTCATTGTTGTAGTTAAATATGGTTTCTGCATCCCAACTATGACTATCAGAGGTTACTTTGGAGGATAATACGAGCTCACCAGATAAGTCGAAGCTAATTACATAACCATTATTTAATATATGTAAATCCCCGTTAGCGATTGTCATAGATGCTAGAGACCCCGACTGACCAGATAGACCGGTAGATGAATCTGTTGTCGTTTCTCCGCAACTTCCTATTAAAAATGAAGTTAAAGAGAGAATAATAACTTGTAACTTGATTTTCATTATCACAACTCCAAGTCCCAAAAATAAAAGTCATCGAATTCTGACGTTGTATATCCAATGACAATACCTAGCTCTGGAACCGTACCTGAATAATATATGCCAGGAGGCAATAAATCAGTTATCTCAGGAGCTTCCAATACATTACGGTTTCTTCTTATTGGTACCACATTAAGATCTGGTTGTTCATGGTTTAGTTGATATAAATCTATGGCTACAATGTCGGTGTAACTGTCTAAATAGAGAATATTGTTTTGGATGGCAATATCTTGATTTCCCATAACTCTGAAGTAAGCGATATGCTTTGGCATTGAAGGGTCGCTATTATCGAACACGTGTGTACCTTTAAAGCGATCATTAACAAACAAATAATTCTGATAAAGATATATCTTGCCCGCATTTTTAATGCCGTTATATATCTGGGTTGGATACCCTAAATGTGACCATTTATCGGCGAGATCTTGCCCAAATTCTGAGTCAAAAAATATTTCATCTGACTCTCTTATTTGTGACATTGGTAAATAAATTGGTTCTACCATGCACTTTTGCATTGATCCATCTGGAAATTCACATTGATGATTAAATGGATAATAACTTCCCAACACGCCATAAGTGCCAAACAAGAGTAATACTATTTTTTTTACGATGATTGAATTGTTTTGGTTAAATTCTTTTTTCCTTTCGACTTTTGATAACAATTTATATGACAAGAGTGAACCTAATATCAGAGCTAAGATGTCCAAGCCGTCAAATGTCCCCCTAAAAATATAAAATTCACTGTTATTAAGCTGAAAAAGCTCAAACACTACAGCGAAACATAACCAGAAAGTTACAATAGAATACAAACTTATTTTTGTGTTTTTTAATAAACCAAAAGAGACACTGCAGACGGAAAGAATATAAATAAAGCTAAGTAGCCATGCGTCGATAAAACTTGAGATCTTGTCTAAAGGAGTGGCTAATTTCAACCATTGAAGTAAGGCTAAATACTCAAATATAACAGGGGTTTGCCTAACATTGGCGTAATAAAACAAACCACAAATACAAAGTAAAATTCCATATACCGTATACCTATTTAACCCGCGCATGTGTGTCCCTTTTTTAATACATGTCATTCTACTTATATAATATTTAATTAACATGCGCCATAAATAGTTGGCCGAAATTTTATTTTAGTATTAAACATTGCGCTGCAAACTGGCATACTAATGGATCAGTTCAATTAGATAAGAATTCCGTATGAACAAAATAGAAGTCCGTGGTGCCCGAACTCATAATTTAAAAGATATAAGTTTAGATATACCGCGAGATAAGCTCATCGTTATTACCGGGCTTTCAGGTTCAGGAAAATCCTCATTAGCATTTGATACCTTATATGCCGAAGGTCAAAGACGGTATGTAGAGTCTTTATCCGCATACGCTCGTCAATTTTTATCATTAATGGAAAAACCCGACGTTGATCATATTGAAGGTTTATCTCCAGCAATATCTATTGAACAAAAGTCTACCTCACACAACCCTAGATCGACTGTAGGTACAATTACTGAGATTTATGACTATTTGCGATTACTTTTTGCTCGCGTAGGTACGCCTACATGTCCAACTCATGGCGAAACACTTGAAGCACAAACAATATCTCAAATGGTAGATAAAATTTTAGAACTACCTGAAGGTTCTAAAATCATGCTTTTAGCTCCTGTCGTTAAAGCCAGAAAAGGTGAGCACGTTAAAACACTTGAGAACTTAGCGGCACAAGGTTTTATCAGAGCCCGAATTAACGGAGAGATCTGTGACTTATCCGATCCACCAACGTTAGAGTTACATAAAAAACATAACATTGATGTGGTTGTTGACCGATTAAAAGTCAGAGAAGACATACAACAGCGATTAGCTGAATCAATTGAAACTGCCCTTGAACTGAGTGCCGGTACTTTGCAAATCGGGTTTATGGACTCAGATGACGCTGATATTACGTTCAGTGCTAACTTTGCATGTCCGGTTTGTGGTTATTCTATGCAAGAATTAGAACCTAGGCTGTTCTCATTTAACAACCCAGCCGGGGCTTGTAATAGTTGTGATGGCCTAGGTGTTAAACAATATTTTGATGCAGAAAAAGTTATTATTAACTCAGAATTAAGTTTAACCGGCGGTGCGATAAGAGGCTGGGATAAACGTAATTTCTATTATTTCCAGATGTTAACTTCTTTGGCGGCATTTTATAAAATTGATTTAACCTTGCCATTTAACGATTTACCTGACGAACATAAACACGTCATTTTAAATGGCAGCGGCAAACAAGATATTGAATTTAAATACATGAACGACCGTGGTGACGTTGTCACTCGCACACATCCATTTGAAGGTATCTTACCCAACATGGAACGTCGTTATAAAGACACAGAATCAAACTCAGTTAGAGATGAATTAACTAAGTACATAAGCACCCAACATTGCCCAAGTTGTGATGGTAGCCGTTTACGTGAAGAAGCAAGAAACGTCTTCATTAATGGCACCAACATTTCAACCATCGCTAACCTTTCTATTGGCGACGCGCATGACTTTTTTGACAAAATGGACTTGGTGGGACAAAAAGCGCAAATAGCAGAAAAGATTTTAAAAGAAATCAAAGAGCGTCTCGGTTTCTTAGTGAATGTTGGCTTAAATTACCTGTCGGTTTCTCGCAGTGCTGATACCTTATCTGGTGGTGAAGCTCAACGTATCAGACTTGCCAGTCAAATTGGTGCGGGTCTTGTTGGTGTTATGTACGTTTTAGATGAACCTTCAATTGGATTACATCAACGTGATAATGACAGATTATTGCAAACCCTATTCCACTTACGTGATTTAGGTAATACCGTTATTGTTGTTGAACATGATGAAGATGCGATACGAGAAGCCGACCATGTAATTGATATCGGCCCTGGTGCTGGAGTTCATGGTGGTGAAATCATTGCACAAGGCAGCCCACAAGACATTATGGATGAACCTAATTCGATAACCGGTCAGTATTTGTCGGGGACTAGACAAATAGCTATTCCGCCTGTTAGAACACCTGTCGATGAGAACAAATGGTTAACGTTAAGTGGTGCGACTGGTAATAACCTTAAAGACGTAACACTTAATATACCTTTAGGTTTGATGACCTGTGTCACTGGCGTATCAGGTTCTGGTAAATCTACTTTAATTAATGACACCTTATATGAAATTGCTCATCGTGAATTAAACGGTGCAACTACATCGGAACCTGCACCATACAAAGATATTGTCGGCATGGATATGTTAGACAAAGTTATCGACATTGACCAAAGTCCAATAGGAAGAACGCCACGTTCTAACCCTGCCACTTACACTGGTATATTTACTAATATTCGTGACCTGTTTGCTAGCACCCAAGAATCTAGAGCTCGTGGTTACAAGGCGGGACGTTTTAGTTTTAATGTCAAAGGCGGACGATGTGAAGCTTGTCAGGGAGATGGCTTAATAAAAGTCGAAATGCATTTTTTACCTGATGTATATGTACCTTGTGATGTTTGTAAAAGTAAACGTTATAACCGAGAAACATTGGAGGTTATGTACAAAAACAAAAACATCCATCAAGTGTTAGACATGACAGTTGAAGACGCTCATGAATTTTTTGATGCCATTCCTGCAATTGCTAGAAAACTAAAAACATTAATGGATGTTGGCCTCAGTTATATTCGTTTAGGTCAAAGTGCGACGACCTTATCTGGTGGTGAAGCGCAACGAGTTAAGTTATCTAAAGAGCTCTCTAAACGTGATACTGGTAATACTTTATATATCTTAGATGAACCTACAACTGGTCTTCATTTTTATGATATTGAACAATTACTAGGCGTACTTCATAGACTTAGAGACCAAGGTAATACTTTGGTTATTATTGAGCATAATCTTGATGTGATTAAAACCGCAGATTGGATCATTGATTTAGGTCCTGAAGGAGGATCGGGCGGTGGCGAAATTTTAGTAGCGGGTAAGCCTGAAGATATTTGTGATAACGAAAGGTCACACACAGCTAAATACTTAAAACCACTTCTTAGTTAACAAGTTAGGGCTGGCGAATAAGTAATACTAAAAAGGTGAGTAAATAGTTACTCACCTTTTTTCGTTTAATATAACTTGGATTAAGTAAGGCTAATTACCCGCGGCTAAAAACTTTTCTAACTCATCTGCAGGCATTGGCTTGGCGTGGAAATAACCTTGTACTTCATCACATCCGAGCTTTGCAACAAAGTCGAGTTGAAATTGTGTTTCTATTCCTTCAGCAATCGTTTCTAACCCTAACTTTTGACCTAAATTAATAACAGTTTCAGCTATAATTCCATCTCCGCCTTCGCCTATATCCTTAATAAATTCTCTATCAACTTTAATTCTGTCTAAAGGTAATTGATGTAAATAACTTAACGATGAAAAGCCGGTGCCAAAGTCATCAATGGCAATACTAAATTTATTGGCTTTTAACTGTTTTAACGCTTTGACTACAATTTTTGGATCATCCATCACCACACTTTCTGTGATTTCTAATTCTATTAATTCAGGTTTAACGTCAAACTTTTCTACGGTCGTGATAATACTTTGCACAAAATTACTATTTCTAAATTGTGGCATCGACACATTAATCGCTACTCTTAAATTATCGTAGGAAAGTGACTTTAATCGTTGTAACTCTCGGCAAGATTGTTCAATGACCCAAGCACCTATTTCAACAATTAGACCTGAATATTCAGCTAGTGGAATAAAAGTGATTGGGGGAATATAACCACCATTACCATCAGGCCAACGCAGTAATGACTCCATGCCAATAACTTTGCCTGACTTTACGCACAATTGCGGTTGGTACCAAACTTGGAGCTTGCCATCGTGGAAATCAGCCGTTAATTTTCTGATCATTCCTAAACGCCAGCTCGTTTCATCTTCCATTTCAGGGCGATAAAAACTGTAACGAGAACGAATGTCTTTTTTCGCTCGGTTCAAAGCGATATTTGCGTGTTTCAAAACCACTAAACCAGATTTATCATTTTCTAATTTTCGGCAGTACCCGATAGAAGCGTTAACAGGAATAATGTGTTCTTCAGCTTTAAATGCTGATTCAAAAAGAGCTAACAGTACTTCAGAATCTAGCGTTTCTTCATCACCGATTAAGCCAAATATATCTGCGCCAATTCGACTAACAATCACTGATGGGGCTAAATGCTGCTGTAACCTAGAGGCGACTGATAACAATAAACTATTGCCGACTTCTTGACCTAATCCATCATTAATATCAGAGAAGTGATCTAAGTCGACTAACGCGACTGTATTACCCGGGATTTTGCCCGCAGTGTATTCATCTAATAACTGAATAAAACGAGTTCTATTAGGTAAGTTAGTTAACCCATCACAATAAGCTATGTTACTTACTCGTTTTAGTAATAACGAATTATCTAAATCCGATGCAACATTAGACACAAACGCTTGCAACAACTGAGGAGGAATATCGCATCTTGCCGAGCAATTAAAATATAAAACTCCAGAGCAGGATTGCGCATTGATATATATAACCAAACCATCATCTTCAATGACATTCACTTTTTCAGTTATAGCGGTTGTAATTTGTTTGATCACTCTACTGTCTAACGACTTTTCATAACGTTGCCCAATGCTCTTAGAAAAATGTTCAGTTCCATAAGCAACCCAATGACCTTTTTCAGACACTTCGTTTTTTTCAATAGGATGGTCAATAAGTAATAAACCACCTTGGCTGAGATCAAATAACGAAGCCGATTTTTTGACTAAACATTCGACAAAGGAAAGTAAGTCGGACTGAGAAAGCAGATCTGTATTTAAACTATTTAAATTATTTAAGAAGTTTCTAGAATGACGTATTTCTACTATTTGTGAGTACGATCGGATTGCTGAAAATATTGAGGTGAGTAATTTGTTTCTAGTAAGTTCTGTTTTGGTTCGATAATCATTTATGTCATATTGCATAATGACTTGTTCTTCAGGCGCATAACCTGGCTGACCGGTACGTAGAATAATTCGCACATCTATCAGTCCTAATTCTTCCCGAATGCGTTGACATGCTATAAGTCCAGAATCATCACTTTCCATTACAACATCAAGCAGTATAACCGCGACATTAGGTTCATTTTTTAGCAGCTCTATGGCTTCACTACCTGAGTATGCATGCAAAAACTCCAACCGTCGGTTTAACAGAATTAAGTTATCTAACGCGAGTTCTGTGACTTTATGGATTTCGGGTTCGTCATCCACGATCAAAACACGCCAAACTCCCTGCGTAGTATCTTGCTCTTCAATATCAAGGTGATTTTCATGCCCTGCAAAGAGATACATATTTTCATCAATCACATTATCCGCCGACATCTAATAATTTTCACCTATTTAGTAAAATCCACTCGCTAATTTATACCAAATTTTAATCTGTTCCCCTAGTTATTAGTTTAGAAAAAAAATCAATTTTTTCAACTAAATAGAAAATTTGCTATTACACTTTGACAAAGCTAATAATTTCATTAGTTTAGTTATATTAATAACGGAAATATTATTGCGGCCATGTCAAATTCTATACTGCATCCATCTCGTGAAAAGTATCTATCTTTGTTGAAGCAAACAACGAGTATAGATTTTGGTATTGTTACATCTGATGACTTAACAGAGTCAGAGTCGATTGTTCGAGAAGTCGCAAGCGGTGATAAAGTAATTCTCAAAAACAACGAATTTACTAGCTTCCAACGTGCACAGAGACGGAATCAATTAGTCGCCTCCAGACAACAAAATAACCTAGAAAAAATATTTAGCCTTGCCTTAGAGTATATTAACCAAGATGCGCAATTCGATAGATTGGATTTAGATTGGATGATGAAATTCACTGAATTGGCTAAAAACTGTTATTCACAAACCATGCATGAATTATGGGCTAGGATTATTGCGGTTGAATTAAGTAAGATCGGAACATTTTCTTATAAAAGTTTAAAGGTATTATCTGAGTTAAGTACCAAAGAGGCATTACTCTTTTATAAAGCCGTTAATCTCACAAGCCGTATTGGCGAAGACAAAAGTGCAAAAATACTGACTGGGGTTTATAAAAAACCAACTTTTATGTCTATATTTTCCAATAACAATAGAAAAACTATTAATTTAAATAAGTTTGGCTTGTCTTACCCGCAGATAATTTCATTAGCTGAGATAGGTTTAATTTACGAACAAGAAATTGAATCGGCGCCTTACTTACACAAAGAGTCAATACATTTATCTTATGTCGGAAAAAGTTATCAACTTAGAGTTAAACAAAAAGAGGTAATTCTAACCTATTATAAATTAACTCAAACAGGAAATGAGTTATGTAAACTCATCACCACTGAGTTTAATAAAGGTTATTTAAATAGTTTATTATCCGACTTCAACTCTCTATTAGACATAACATCAAACACAGATTCATTAGTTTAAAAACGAACCTCTACGCCAACAAAAAGCTCTTGCCAATCGAGTTGAGTATATAACCCATCTAAATTTGTGAACTCAAATGTTTGAGTTCTGACGCCTACTTGTAAGTATGTTTTAGCTAATTTTGTGGCATCAAATTCATAACTTACTCCGGCTTGAAGGTCGTAACTATTTTTATCTACAACACTGGTTTCTATGAATGCGCCTATACTTAATAATGGTAAGTTTACCTTACCAGCAGCATAAGCTAACACCTCTAAATCAGACACTTTATTGCTAACAGATTCACTTTTATCATTTTGATTGGTCACCTGTGTGTGTATTGAATGTTGCCTAAATGTAATACCGAGATCTAATTCTAATGTTCTATTATCAAATATTTCAAAATAAGTGATCACATCCAGTTGGTCATAATCTGCAGTCACATCTAATGCAGAAGCAACACGAAAAATGGAACCATTGGATACAAAGGTTTTATCTAATGTACTGCTTGAGTTATTCGAAGTGGCCGTTTTTGAAAGCTTAATATTTGGAGCTAATGGAAAAGGATGTTCTATTGTTAAGTAGTAACTTGATTGTACAGCAGATTTTTTATCTAATGTAAGCACTGAGTCAGCGGTCTCCCCAAAGCTGCCATCGGGAGTTGAATTCCAAAACGAAATACCAGCTGACAATTGTAATAAATTGTCAGCTGTTGCAGGAAAGCTACTTAAGCAAACTAAAAGTATATAAAGACAACTTATTTTATGCCGCATTAATAAATAACTACCCCTGAATTAATAACTTGTTTAAGTCGATTATCGCCGCATTTGCTCGTGAAATATAATTAGCCATAACTAAAGAGTGATTGGCTAATAATCCAAAACCACTTCCGTTTAAGATCATAGGACTCCAAACAGACTCTTGCGTTGACTCTAATTCTCTAATAATTTGACGAAGACTCGTTAATGCATTTTTCTTTTGTAATGTGCCAGCAAAGTCAATTTCAATGGCTTTTAAAAAATGTAATAACGCCCAACTAGCACCACGAGCTTCATAAAATACATCGTCAATTTTCCACCAACTGGTTTTAACCATTAAGTTATTTGATGTTGCTGTTGATTGACTAGCTTCAGCATCACCAGATAAATCCGTATTGATCCTATCTTGACCAACACTGGCACTTAATCTCTGACTCAAACTGCCTAAACGCTTTTCAACTTCACCAAGCCAATCTCTTAGATTATCAGCTCGAGCATAAAATTGACCATCACCTTGTTTGTTATCGGCTAATGTATCTCGATATTTAATTAATGCTTCAATAGCTTTGTTATATTCTGATTCCGCACTAGGCCAAGCCCATGATTTTGAATCAATATTAAACTGTGGTTGAGCTATTTTTAAATAAGGATTTTCTAACGATTGTGACTGTGAACGACTAAAGTCTTTACGAAGCGTTAGCGCTAAATCACGGATCATTTCCAACGCACCAAATTCAAATGCAGGTATGTTATCTAAGAATACACTTGGAGGCATGATATCATTAGATAAGTAACCGCCAGGTTTATTTAAGATCCTTTGAGTGACTTCAATCAATGTATTTGTAGTCGTAAAACCTGTAACAGGTACAGAATTCAAGCTTTTCGCTTTTTCAATTGATGACTGCTCTACATCAAAATTATCAGGCATGAAGCTCCAATATTGGGCAATTAAAAATAACAAAACAACAAAACTAATAACGCCGGCACTTAACCACTTATACATTTTTAATTCCTACTCTATTTTAATGGTGGTGATGTTGTTGGTGAATTGATTTGACGTTAAACACGCCTATTTTCTTTGTTCCATCTTGAAAAACAAAAGATACATCAACTGTTTTTGGTAAATCTTTAGATTCATGTAAACCGATGAACATTAAGTGTAATCCACCAGATTCAAAAATTTTTGTTTCGTTTGCTTTAATGGATAAATCATCTAATTTAACCATTTTCATAACACCATCGTTCATGATGTGATTATGTATTTCTACTTTTTCAGAAAAAACAGAACTTGCTGCTATCAGCTTAATATTTTTATCACTCAAATTACTTAATTTCATATAAGCAACGGTATTTTCCATTCCTGGAATTGGTGCTCTTAACTCCCCATCCGTTATTTCTATACTTTGGGCAAAAGTATTTTGACTGAAAAATCCAATTAACATTGTTAATAAAGCTAGCAATTTCATTAGGCGCTCCTTTTTAATTATGCCGGTACAATAACAAAATCAATTAATCACGCCTATTTAATCCTACACTTTTTGACTATTAGGACTTTTTAAAATCCAGTATATCGCCAACCCTGCGAACAATATTGGC
The DNA here is from genome assembly GCF_018860345.1 of Psychrosphaera sp. F3M07. Lineage (GTDB taxonomy): Bacteria > Pseudomonadota > Gammaproteobacteria > Enterobacterales > Alteromonadaceae > Psychrosphaera > Psychrosphaera aquimarina. The sequence continues at coordinate 39,104 of NZ_JAHKPJ010000023.1, forward strand.
CATGAGAATGACATACCAACAACCAATAAGGTAAACGCTACTATAAATATAGTCACTAAAACGGCTCCGATAAGGCTAAATAGCATAATAATTAAACCTAATACTGCCATGATAGATAGCGGAATAAGAACACCTGTAACGACAAATGTTTCTGAAAGATCAACGTTACTTTGGGTGATTACTATCATTTCTGGCAGTGGGCTCAAATTCCATAAACAAACGAAACAGATAAATACAAACAAAACCTTTAAAACGGTATTCACAAGCTCTCTCCTTATAACTAATAACGACTAGTAGGCATTAGCAATGTGGCGAGTAAGTATGCAAATATCGTTGGCATTGGTAACATAATTCCTAAAATAATTGTCACGGCTCTAACAGCTATGACTGGTGTATTATAATGCTTGGCTATACCAGAACACACGCCTGATAATTTTCTATTTAATAAGTCTTTTGTAATAGGGTTACCTATGTATTTTGTTTTCATAATTTTCTCCAATAGAATTGATCAATTAAAATCTTCTGTTATCAACGTAATGTAGTAATACGCCAACAACCTTAAACACAATAAGTATTTACAATCTACATGCCATATATATAAAACCTTAACTCATTGTATTTATTAGTAAAAATAACATCTCCTAATAAATAATAAGTTCGTATGGTTAAATTCACCACTAATTTAGTCTACATCACCTATATATGACGATTGTAGGATTGTAGGATT
>NZ_JAHKPJ010000023.1:40136-50712 GCF_018860345.1 Psychrosphaera sp. F3M07
TGTAGGATTGTAGGATTGTACGTCAATTAATATTGTACGTATCGAGCAACATTATTTTACACGCTTGGGACTAGGTAACTGCTTAATACCTAATCCAGCTTCGAATGTGACAAATACAGCATATGCGATACCTAAACTAACTACAGGTGATAACGCTAATATGAATAATGTTGCGATACTAAACATCATTATTCTGCAGCCAATTCATAAGAGAAGCTAATTTCTAAATCATTACTTGCTGTAGCTATAGCATGTTTAGCTTGATACAAAAATTTATCTTTAGCAGATATGGCAGCATTATTTAATACCGTGTTACTTACTAAACTTACTTGTGATTGAATATCATTATGTAAATCTTGGGCTGTACTAAAAGTAGTAATTGGTGCAGTTGGTGCTGATAAAAATATACTTGTAGCTAAAATTAATGTTTGCATGACTCTCTCCAAATTTGATTAATTAGTTATTTAATTAATTACTTAGTCGAGTCATATATTACAAAGGTTGTGCCATCAAAGAATTATTTCGTATCTTATTGTTTTATAACATTTATATTTAAATAACTCAGATCGGAGTTGATTACATCAGATAGTCGCAAAACTTAATGTTAGTAATTTTAACCATTATTTAGTCAAATTATCACTACGGTAAAAACTACTTGCATCGGCTAATAATTGGGCACCAGTTTTATCAGATTTAACACCATTTATACTAAGACTACGGCGCCAGATTTTAGCCCCTGGTAAACCTTGGAATAAACCCATCATATGTCTTAGTACATGCCAAGCGCGGCCACCTTCTTTTTCATGCTCGGTGATATAGCTAGCCACTTTATCCATGACTTGAATTCTAGACAGCACTGGAGAATCGGTATCTTGGTATATAACTGTGTCGACTTCGGCCAACAAATAAGGGTTACTATATATCTCCCTACCAAGCATCACACCATCAACATGTTTTAAGTGTTCAACACTTTCGTCTATCGTCTTAATCCCGCCATTTATAATTATTTCTAATTCAGGGAACATACGTTTAATTTGATAAACACGATCATAATCAAGTGGAGGAACGTCTCGGTTCTCTTTTGGACTTAAGCCTGTTAACCATGCTTTTCTGGCATGAATGATAAATGTTTCACACCCAGCATCTTTTACTACTGTGATAAATTCAACTAAAAACTCGAAACTATCAAAGTCATCTATACCAATGCGTGACTTAACCGTTATAGGAATGGAAGTAACTTGTTTCATAGCTCTTACACATTCAGCGACCAACTCAGGTTTAGCCATTAAACAGGCACCAAACATACCATTTTGTACTCTGTCTGATGGACAACCTACATTAAGATTCACCTCATCATAACCACGTTCTTCAGCAAGTTTAGCGCAATGTGCTAAAGCATCGGGATCGCTCCCACCTAATTGCAAAGCTACAGGCTGTTCTGAGGTATTAAATCTTAGATAATCACCCTTACCGTGGATTATAGCGCCTGTCGTGATCATCTCTGTATAAAGGACAGTATGTTTACTCATTTGGCGGTAAAAATAGCGGCAGTGACGATCGGTCCAATCAAGCATGGGAGCGACACAGAATCTGCGGTCTAGCTTTTTAGTCATACTAAATCCCCTTCAAAGCCTTTATTTAAAAGGGTTACATCCACATCACGCATAAAATCACAAGCCTCAAACTGGTTGTTAAATAATCAAAAAAAGGGCGTTTTTGGGGTCCTTTCTGGGGACCGGGGTACGTTTTAGGTACCACTTTTTTGGAGTTGATATGGCGTATTATAACATTGAGAAAGTAGTTAAACACAATAACAATGAGAAGAAATCGAAATACAAGGCACTAGTTCGTCACAAACAACATGGTAAAATCATATTTAAGAAGCAAAAAACATTTCAATACAAAGATGCAGCGACTAAATGGGCCAAGAAAATGGTGTACGATATCGAACATAATCAACAGTTCGAACAAACCTCCCTAACTCTTGTCACCGTCGGAAAATTGATCACTCAATATATAGATAGTTTAAATAAAGGTAACCGACCATTAGGACGAACTGCGCAATATTCATTAAAGCAAACACTACGCTATCCTATTGCGAAAACATCGTTACGGGCTTTTTGTGAACACGATATCATCGTTTTTGCACAACACCGCAAAGAAGCACTAACTAAACCTAAACCACAAACCATTGATACTGACATTTGTATACTACGTGGTGTTTTTCGTCATGCGTACTCGTTATTTAAATACGACGTGGATGAAACTCCATTTCGTCGAGCTTATCCTACTTTGCGGCGGCTACAATTAGTTAGTAAATCACAAAATCGCGACCGAAGATTAGAAGATGGGGAGTATGATTTATTTGCAAATGCTCTTAGCGAATACCAGTGCAGTGCTAAGTCAAACATCCCTTTATATGACATTTTTCAACTTTCTCTACTTACTTGCTTGCGAGTATCCGAATTGTGTAACTTACGATGGGTAGATCTTAACAAATCCAATAAAACGATCGTCGTTCGTGGCCGCAAAGATCCACAAGGTCGACAACCTGATTCACGCATTCCCTTACTCAGTAATTCATTCGAGATCCTAACATCACAACCGGAACTCGATGAACGTATTTTACCGGTCAATCCACGATCCGTTACTGCTGGCTTTAGGCGAGTAAGGAAAAGCCTAGGTATAGAGGATTTACGCTATCATGACCTAAGAAGAGAAGCTGCAAGTCGTCTCATTGAGCAAGGGTATTCACTTAATCAAGTCGCCATACTCACAGGGCACAAAGACCTAAAAATCCTACATAACATTTACATCAATTTGAGACCAGAGGCACTATTTTAAAGGTCTACATGGAATTTGTTACCTTTGTTAATTACAAACATTAGTTGTGTTACTTTTCACAAAAAAGGAGCATGGAATCTGTTACCTTGATTAATTAATGGACTGTCAAACCGTTAAATGAAAAAAATGGGTGGTGTTTTTTAAAATGCCACTATAAAAGAAATCTGTGATGACCCACGGATTTTTTTAATTTGACATTTAGAACAAAAATAGACAAACGAACGGGAGTGAAAAGCAATGCTTTTCGCTGTCGCGTCTATTTGGATAGAAAATATGTTAAAGGCAAAACATTTTCATCTAAAAGCAAAGCCATACTATGGGGAGAACGCGAAAAAGCGTCGTTCGAAGGTCGCCCATTTTCGACCTTGACCTTAAATGACCTCATTGATAAAACTATTAAATGTTGGATAGGCACGCCAAAAAACACCACTAACAACCGATCATCATTATCTGTTGCCAAAGACCACATCATCGCTTCAAAACGCTTGACGGAATTATGCGAAGCCGATTTCGTAGAGTTTGGTAAATGGCTTTATATAAACAGAGGCTTGAACCAATCGACGATAAGTGGTTATCTAAGCGCTTTGTCCACTTGCTTCAGCAACGCGAATTCAATACTTCGAGAGAGCCCACCGTTCGACAACGAGATGATTTTAAAAGCAAGACGGACGCTGTGTAGCATGAGGTTGTTAAAAAATTCAACACCAAGAGCCAAGCCTATTCCGCCAAAGTCCATAAAATCTATAAATAAAGCGCTAAAGTCTTCTTCAGTTGTATGTAAACACCGTGATTTCCTCATCAAAATCAATGACGCCCTAGAATCAACAGGCATGCGAGAAAGCAGCCTTAGCAGATTAATAAAAAGTGACTTTAATGAAAAGCGACAAACTCTTCTTTTACGTGATTTGAAGAGCCCCAATGGAGATAACTACAACGCAACCATACAGTTAACATACGCTGGTGTAAGAGCTATTAAATCACTTAATTTAAGTGACTTACGATACATTGAACAAATGCCAATCGGCTGGTCATCGATAAGAAAATATTTCAGAAAACTTCTTAATTCAATCGACTTACATGATGTTCAATTAAAAGATCTCCGTTCAACATTTATCACTTCATTGCTAGATGAGGGAGTAAATCTAAACGGGGTGACTGTTTATACAGGACATAAAGACCTTCATACAATCGCAAAATATTATGATGGAAAAACTCAGTTAATTAAGCGCACGAAAAAAATTATTGACCGAAAGTATTTATTTCAACGTTTAGTCGGTTGGCTTAATAACTCATTCTGTCAGCCTTTTAAACGCATAATCAGTAACAATTTCACATCTAGTGGCGCATCACCTTAGTTAACTCAATTCAGACTTAGCTAAAGAATTTAAAACTATATTAATAGTGAAGGTTTTTAATTGCTATCAACAAATAAGGTAATGCATTTTTGAAACTGCAGACGAAAGGGTCCCTCTTTTCTTTTTATACTGTAACTAATGTGAAAGTTTGTAATTCTGAATGGTTATTTGTCATACAAAATACAGACACCCCCTAATCTATGATTGCCGGAAAGACGACACTTGTTATCCTGTGCCGTCCTTCTATTGTAGTGGTTTTGAACACCTAAAATATCGGAATGGGATTTTTATCTTTAACACGTTTCTGTCCAAAAACGAGTTAGTCTTCCATTACTTCTTAAGTTATACTTTTGAACAGTCTTTAAAACAAACCTTTATTAAGTCGACTTTCAGAAAACAAACTTACCCCGAACATCATAATATCCCACTGTGCTTTGGACATGACGCCAATACTTCTAATGATGAAACTAGGGTTTTTCATTTCAAACACATTCAATAATTGGTGGCGCAATACAAAACGCTTTTTATAAACCTCGGCTTGTATAGCTTAGTCTGTAACCGCAGGTACTAACTATGCAGTCAATACACGAGCCAACACTCATGAAAATGTTGTATGTGTTGAGGTCACATAGTTACGTTGCGTGTACGTAAATCAAACACGAACGCTTCGGAGCCATCATAGCGAAGTAAAAACAAAAATGATGTTAAGTGTGTTGTGAGCGCACATTTGTAAAAATTAGCTCACCCCGCAAGGGCTCCCTAACTTTCCCGCAAAAAAAATACTTATCAATTAATTATTGTTTACACAAAGAACACACTTTACAAATCCAGTTTAGTACTAAACCCTTCATGGTGTCTCGCGAATAGGTGACGTTCAGTACTACTTTAGTTGTGATTGAAATACGTGAGGGGATTTTGGTTGGCCACCTACTAACGTATTTTGATTGCATCGGGGTCTGAGCAGTTGCCACTATCCTATAGGTAAATACCAATAATTAACTACTAAAATTCACGGGTTAGCACCCAACGCCAAACAAGCTTGCACCAGCAAAGCATTCAATTAAAACATGCCCAATGTTGACGGTGTTTCACGTCTGTCGATTGAGCACTGTTGTATATGATTAATCCATTAAACGCCCTTGGGCACACACCTTTTGATTGGGTGGCTTAAAAGCAAACAATCATGCGTTACCACTACATAACGAATGCTTATTGAAAGCAGTAGTTGACGGTTGCCAAAGCGCATCGTTGTTTTATATATCGAGAAACTAATCAATGTGCATTACGCATTTTCCTCTCTCCATTGATGAGCGAAGTAGATATAGAAAACAACCAGAGTCTGTCTCAAATTTGCGGGACGCTGATAATTTGAGACAGACGGGCATACAGAGAACGCGTACAGCCTGTAAGCCACACCAGTAAAGACTTCGAGCACAAAATGATATTTTGTCTGCAAGAAGCAAAACTACTGACGAGTTACGAAATAGTTAAGGCATTGAAGCCAAGACTATTTAGCTTGCGCCTTTATCAGGCAAGCCTACGTAACGAACATTTGTACGTGTCATTAAAGGGCGACCGCCCCTAATAGCGGTTTTATTATTCACCATATTTAAGGCATAAAATGACGAATAGATACAACACATCAGGCCGCAACTACGGCTACGGAAAGCAAACCATGTTTGCTGTGAAGAACGCTCTCAAAGATAAATACGGAGGCGGGAAGTTCGCAACACGAGCGGCACATGAAGCCCGTTTTAAACACTTCGCAAATTATATTAACGCAGAAGGCATTAACGATCTACGAAAAGTGGATGAGAACACATTCACAAGATACAGCAAAACTATCACCAATTCAGTTAATGCTGGGGATATGAAAGTTACATATGCGCAAAACTTGCTGTCGACCGTCAACGTAGTTATGGAACAAATGCGAGGTGATACTAATCTCTCTGTGTCACCATCAGCTACTGTCGGACAACGGACACACATTAGGTCTGAAGCACCAAAGAGTGTCGATAGAGCTATGGTGCAGTCTGCCGTTGAAAAGATGACTTGCCCACGCGCACAAGCATCAGTCCCACTGGCTCGCGAATTCGGTTTGAGGTTTAAAGAAACAGCCCTTCTCAACTTAAACCGAGCCATAAAAGAAGCCTCTACCTTGGGTAAAATCAATATCGTGGATGGCACTAAAGGTGGGCGAACAGCGGATCGATGGGTTAATTTATCTAAAAGACAAATAGGGATGCTTAAGCAAACTAAACATGCCGCTGGCAAGTTTAAGAACTTGGTTGGCAAGACTGGTAACTTCAAACAGTGGCAAAACCAGTTCGCAGCTGAATACCGTAATTCTGGTGCCAGGAAGATACTAGGCAAGTTTCACGATCTCCGCGCTGCGTTTGCATGCGAAAGATATCAAGAACTGACGGGAAAACCCGCTCCTGTTATCACGGGTCAACGAACTGCTTCGTATGAAGCGGACCTGAAAGCAAGAGAGCAGCTTGCCACCTTCCTTGGGCACAACAGAATTTCAGTTGTAAATTCGTACATCGGGACCTCTAGCGTATGAGCAAACACTACGAGCTAACCGAACGTGTTCAGCAACGCATCAAACAACAGGTGTTTAGGATTATGAAAAACAAGCTTAGTGGTAAAGAGTCTGAGCAACTGAAAACGATTTATCGCATGATCAAAATTGGAGAAGATATTTACCAACGATTCCGAACTTTCCCGATGAAGTGGCAGCTAAAACATTTGTCTTGGTGGGTCGACGAAGTAGGGTTCTGGTATACCTCCGAATGGCGTGAATACCGATACCACTTAGCGATCAGGAAGTTCTGTATATGCCGACACAAAGAGCATTGGCGACCATCACTGTTCAGTAATAATTGACAGTCCCATATGTGCCATTTACGGACGGTAAGAGCATCTCACCATAATTATAGTTTGGAATAGAAGATCAATCCCAAAAAGACGGTTCCTGAAATCGTTCATCGTATTTACCTTTAATGATTGATTTCCAATATTTCCTTTCTTTTTTATCTTCTAACTCATCAAAAAAATTCTCGGCGTAAAAATTATCAGGAAGATCAGTTACCATCCCTTCTGCAATAAATCGCTCTATAAGTTTTTTGTAATATGGCCACCAATTAGAATCATATTGATTACGGCGAACTAAATTTTTTATAACTTTAGAAAACGTTATATCAGGGTGATTAAAGTCAAAAATTAAGATTTCTAATATTTCAAATTCAATTTGGTACTTTTCGAGGTTATTTCTTCTTTCAGCAGGTGTATCTTCAGAGTTATGTATGGAATACAAATAGGACTGTTTTCTATGAGAATATTCGTAATCTGGTGTCAATGTACTCAGAGGATTTGAGTAATGTTGACGAGCTTCCTTTGGATAAATAGTGTACAAAATTCGAATTAAATCCTTGTCCCGCTTAAATAACGCGATATCCATAAGATTGCGCAAACCACCACTATTACGCATCAAATTCTTTTCTTCTTTCCCTTCATTTGTTAAAGAGTTTTCATCGTCTTTTTCAATCCAGATATCAAACAATAAATCCAAATCATTCCCACTGAGTTCCAATCCATTCTCAAAACTTAAGATATCTGACGATAAAAATTTATAAACATTGATGTTATTGCGATATAACACTCGCTCAAAGAAAACACTGGCAACTTTTAATCTGTTCGCTTTGGCCCAATTTGAAATTAATTTAGGATTAGCGCCATAGATATCAAAGAAACCATCAGTGCTATTGGCGTTTAGCAATATTTCAATGGCCAGGTCTTTTGCGTAATTAGAGGTTAGTGAATCAAAAATTTCAGTTACAAGGGTTTCGCTATTACTGTTTGCGGTGTTAGTTAATTTTATTAACCTCATTGTATCTGAATTGCTACTGTTGAATTTTGATTGTCCACCCAATAAAACAGAAATGCTTTTAAACGATTTTAATGAATGGCTTTCTTCGGCTGTATCTAACGGTGTATTACCGTCAACGTCGAAATCAACACCAAAGCCCATGTTCGCAAAACGCTCTAGTGTATTTGGCGCATCAAATGAAGCGGCTAACAAAATGACTTCTTGTATGTTTTTAGTCACCTCCGCTTGGTCTTTATTTGCTAAATCCGCATTTAAAAAGGCTTGTACTACATCTGGCTGGTCGATACTTATTGCGTAAACTAACCCGGTACTGTTTTCGACTGGGACAATATGATGTAGCCCACCTTCTGCAATGCTATTAATAATGTCTTGATTATTTTCTTCTATCGCTTTTTTAAACTGTTGCTCGATGCTCAATTTTGCTAGTAAGAAATCAGACTGTTTTTCCCCGTCAAAAAAACGAGGGGACATCGATTGCACCGTCAAAAAGCTTGAATAAGCAACCAGTGGATTCGCAGTACCTGCATAATGCCCCATCAAATAATAATACTTTGCCTTTGGATTTTGATTAGCGGCAAGACCTGCAAACTTCATTGCGCCCTGTCTAAATTCATCACGCCCTGTGTTTTCGTACTGCTTAAACTTACGTTCAGCGGCTTGTATAAACTGCACATCCTTCGCAATAAAGTGGTTCTTTATCCCTTTCTTCTCTGTCGGTACTGTACATTTATTAATTGACCATGATGCGCTATGCACACTGAAGTTGTTTTTCATCGACTCAGCAAAACATTGGTGATGACCGACTAATGCCAATAGATACTCTTCTTCTTCTTTTGTAAACGCGTACGCCGCACGTTGGTAATATTGATTAATCGAGTGATTATTTAATTCCACCGATTTCCAATAAAAGTTATTCATTTGCTTTTGAGCTTGTTGCGCTAATCTGTATTTTTGCGCTTGAACTTTTCTTCTTGCCTCACTTTTCGCTTCACTTTGGTCTATAAGTGATAACGCACTTAACAGTGCTCCTTCATGGTTGCCGGTGTTTAAGTCGTTCAATGTCGACGTTAACGTGCTTTCCAATTGGTTTAAATTGTCGGTGTCGTTTTGAGATTGAAGTTGAGAGATTGCCTGCATATTGTTGTTAAACTCATTAAGCAAGGCTTGCGGGCTTGAAGCTTGGTTTAACGAGCTGTAGTTCTCCACCTGACTCGCAAAGGCGGATGCGATTTGCTCTGCGCTACTTACAAATGATTTTGCTTTGTTATAGTTATTAAACGAATTCAACAGCTTCTGCTGATTCGTCATTGGTGCTTGTGTCACCTCTCCCTTTTTGCCCGCCGCACTTGCACAATGTGACAAAGAAGTCGATTGAAGCGAGCCGTAGTTCGAGTGTAATGATGAATAAGACGATTTAACTTGATTTAAATGGTTAACGATTTGCTCTAGTTTGCTATTTGGTAAATTATTAGGGTTTTGTTCGCACTCACAACGTAATGCCTGCCAACGAGCCTCTGCAATCCAAGCATTTATTTGACCCGAACTGCCAGCGTATTTAGTCGGTGACCAGTTATTTTGAGCATCTCGCACTTGGGAAACAAGTTGCTGTGCAGCTGGACACGATATTGCGGCCTCTGCAACAGAGCTAATGGAGCCTATCAGTATAAATAAAGGGGATAACGAATACTTACTACGACGAATTCTTGCAAATAACTGGTTGAACATATTTGAGTCCATTTAACACAACAACAAGTCCAACTGTAAACTATATATTGTTTTAGTTAAACCCACTTGAATGTTTTAAAAAGCTCGGTACAAAGGGTAACGATAATCTCATTAACTCATTCTAGACAGTCGTAATTTGAGGGAATGTTCGCTTAGTAAAAATCAGTTAATCGCTTCAAATACTGCTAAGGTCCGCTTTTCGCTCAAAGGAGATACTTGACGAACATCTTTACATAGATTTAAATGGGTGGTGTGATGTTGGGGTCCGTTTTGGGGTCCATGTCTGTCTAGAGACTGTCTGCAACCCTTGTAAATGAAGGGTTTGAAAATTCTTACCTCCGATCAAGCATTGGAGCGACACAGAATCGGCGATCTATTTTTTTGGCTATCATCAAAAAGGTCCTAGCGGTAATTACAGTTGTAAATATATACGTTTATCTAACAAAAAATGTACAAATTAAATATCAAGACAATAAAAAACCCCACACTCAATGAGCATGGGGTTGGTATAGGAGTCTGGCGGTGAGCTACTCTCGCATGGCGACTGCCACACTACCATCGCCGCAACTGCGTTTCACTTCTGAGTTCGAAATGGATTCAGGTGGTCCCACAGCGCTATTGCCACCAGACAAAAGCTTGTTTGCGTATTTAACAATGGAAAGCTTCTTAACCGAATAATCAGTTAAGTAAAGAATAAAGGAAATTTGTATCTGTCTAATGTTGTCTTAACAACTTCAACCTGTTTCAAGAACACTTAAGC
>NZ_JAHKPJ010000005.1 GCF_018860345.1 Psychrosphaera sp. F3M07
ATTCGCCACCGTATGTTTTAGAAAGTACTGCAGAGATAGCAGCTGTTAATGTAGTTTTACCGTGGTCAACGTGACCAATTGTACCAACGTTTACATGTGGTTTAGTACGTTCAAACTTTTCTCTAGCCATTTTTAAGTTTCCTTAAATTAAATACGATCCTTTTGGATCATTGATTCAAAAATAATTAATTATCTACGTGCAGACATTATCGCGTCTGCTACATTATTTGGTGCTTCACCGTACTTCAAGAACTCCATAGAGTATGAAGCACGACCCTGAGTTGCACTACGCAAATCAGTTGAATAGCCAAACATTTCTGCTAGTGGTACTTGAGCTTTAATAGCTTTCAGACCAGCAGGCGCTTCATCCATACCCTCGATCATTCCTCGACGGCGGTTCAAATCACCTACAACATCACCCATTGACACTTCTGGCGTTATAACCTCGACTTTCATCATAGGTTCCAACAGTTTTGGAGTCGCGTCCAAAGCACCATTTTTAAATGCCATCGAAGCAGCGATTTTAAACGCCATTTCATTAGAGTCAACATCATGAAATGAGCCATCAAATAATGTGGCTTTTACACCCAATACAGGATACCCAGCAAGAACGCCATTCTTCATCTGCTCTTGAATACCTTTATCAATTGCAGGAATGTATTCTTTAGGTACTGTCCCCCCAACAATTTCATTTACGAAAATGTAAGGTTCTTCACTATCAATGCTCATCGGTTCTAGCTTCAGCCAAACGTGACCATATTGACCACGACCACCTGACTGACGTATAAACTTACCTTCAACTTCAACGGCAGATGTTATGCACTCACGATAAGCCACTTGTGGTTTACCTACATTGCACTCTACACTAAATTCTCGACGCATACGGTCAACAATTATGTCTAAGTGAAGCTCACCCATTCCAGAAATAATGATTTGTCCGGATTCTTCGTCAGTTTCAACTTTGAATGACGGATCTTCGGCAGCTAATTTACTCAGCGCTATACCCATTTTTTCTTGATCAGGTTTCGATCTTGGTTCCACTGCTATTGAGATTACAGGTTCTGGAAATTCCATACGCTCAAGCGTAATTTTATGATTAGGATCACACAAAGTGTCACCCGTTGTCACATCTTTCAGACCAACTGCAGCAGCAATGTCTCCCGCGCGTACTTCTTTAATTTCTTCGCGGTTGTTCGAGTGCATTTGTACAATGCGCCCAAAACGTTCCTTTTTAAATTTAACTGGATTGTAAACACTGTCGCCAGTTTGTACAACGCCAGAATAAACTCTGAAAAACGTTAAGGTACCAACAAATGGGTCTGTAGCGATTTTAAAAGCCAGTGCAGCAAAAGGTGCACTGTCGTCCGCTGGACGTTCGCCTACAGATTCGTCTTCATTAATACCTGTTATAGCTGGAACTTGAGTTGGTGCAGGCAAATACTCGACAACCATGTCCAATACAGCTTGTACGCCTTTGTTCTTAAATGCTGAACCACAAGCACAAAGTACAATCTCATTTTTTAATGTTCTTTCACGTAGACCGGACTTGATCTCTTCTTCAGTTAGCTCTTCACCTTCAAGGTATTTTTCCATCAACTCATCACTAGCTTCTGCTGCAGCGTCTATCAACTCTTGGCGATATTCTTCTGCTTCTTCTACTAATTCTGAAGGGATGTCTTCATAAGTAAAACTCATGCCTTGATCAGCTTCATTCCAGTTGATGGCCTTCATTTTTATCAGGTCAACAACACCGTTGAAATTATCTTCGCAACCTATCGGTAATTGAACAGGAACTGGCACTGCCCCGAGACGGTCTTTAATTTGACCAACTACGGAATGAAAATCAGCACCGGTGCGATCCATTTTATTGATAAATACCATACGAGGTACGGCATATTTATCCGCTTGACGCCAAACAGTTTCAGTTTGAGGTTGTACACCCGAAGATGCACATAGAACAACAACAGCACCATCAAGAACTCGTAGAGAACGTTCAACTTCAATAGTGAAGTCAACGTGCCCAGGAGTATCGATAATATTTATTCTGTGTTCGTCAAATTGCGTATTCATCCCTTGCCAAAAACAGGTGGTAGCAGCAGACGTGATAGTAATACCACGTTCTTGCTCTTGCTCCATCCAGTCCATGGTCGCGGCGCCGTCATGCACTTCACCAATCTTGTGAGAAAGACCGGTATAAAAAAGTACACGCTCCGTTGTCGTAGTTTTACCTGCGTCTACATGAGCAACAATACCGATATTACGATAACGCTCAATTGGAGTCTTACGAGCCATAAATTCCTCTTATCTGTTCCAGATATTTTATATTTACTACCAACGGTAGTGAGCAAATGCTTTGTTAGCTTCAGCCATTTTATGAACGTCTTCACGTTTCTTAACTGCTGAACCTTTGTTCTCAACTGCATCTGTCAATTCGTGAGCTAGACGTAACGCCATAGACTTCTCACCTCGCTTGCGGGCAGCTTCAACTAACCAACGCATGGCTAGCGTATTACGACGCACTGGACGAACTTCTACAGGTACTTGATAAGTAGAACCACCTACACGGCGAGATTTTACTTCCACTGTAGGACGAACGTTGTCCAAAGCTTCTTCTAATATTGCAAGGTGTTCTTTGCCTGATTTTTCAGCAGCTACATCTAACGCACCGTAGATGATTTTTTCAGCAACAGCTTTTTTACCATCTAACATTACTACGTTGATGAACTTGGTCAATAATTCCGATCCGAACTTAGGATCTGGAAGAACTTTACGTTGACCTATGACTCTTCTTCTTGGCATTTTAAATTCTCCGGTTGCTTCAGGGATATCCCAAAACTAATAAATTAAGTTTGCTTGGCCTTACTAACGGAGAACCGTTAAGACTTCGGCTTCTTCGCGCCGTATTTAGAACGGGCTTGTTTACGATCGTTAACACCTGAACAGTCAAGCGCACCACGAACAGTGTGGAAACGTACACCTGGTAAGTCTTTAACACGACCACCACGGATTAAGATTACACTGTGCTCTTGAAGATTGTGGCCTTCACCACCGATGTAAGATGTTACTTCGTTACCGTTAGTTAGACGAACACGAGCTACTTTACGTAGTGCAGAGTTCGGCTTCTTAGGTGTTGTTGTATAAACACGAGTACATACACCACGTCTTTGAGGACATGCGTCCAATGCTTCAGACATATTGCGTTTTGTCTTCTGCTGACGAGGTTTACGTACCAACTGGTTAATAGTTGCCATTTAAAGCTCCTGATTAGTTGATTTACTACCCATTTCGGCGCACAAACGCGCCTCCCCTATAATTAGGGGTGGCGTATTCTAATGCTCGAAAATCAACCTGTCAACCAAGGAATGGTTGAGGGCATGGAAAAGATCGAATACAAATTGCTTATTTTTAACGGTTACAATGCACTAATTTGAGTTGGCATGTAAAACATGGGCTCATTGTAAATTTACTCCACCTATCAAATTTGAATAAAATCCAAAAGATTTTAGTTTCAAATAATTTAGTTCAGCGTCAGCGTATTCGATTTTTGTTGCTTGTATAACGTAGGACTTAAGCCGAAAAAAGCTTTAAATGTTTTACTAAAATGGCTGATGTTTTGAAAGCCTACAGCAAAGCTTGTTTCTGTAATTTGCAGCCCATGTTCTAACAGACGAGCCGCTTCTTTCAACCGTTCCTGTTGTTGGAATACGATGGGAGAGCAACCTAAATGATTTTTAAATTCGATAAAAAATTTAGTTCTGCCCATTAGCGCAATTTTTAGTAGTTGTTCCACGTCTAATGGTAACGCTAAATTAGCTAGAATATAGCTAACTACTGCATTCATTCGGTTAGCTTCTGGATCTTGTTTACAGTAGCCAACAATGAAATCTCTTGTTTGCTGTCGTAACAACCTAGCGCTTAGTTCCGTGACGGCCAAATTAATTAGAAATTGACGGTCTGGATTATTTTCAGTGTAAATTTCTACTATACGATCTAATAAGGCTTGAGTTTGAGTTGTATGATGCGTATGCATCACTTTATGTTGATATCGCCAATCGCCGAATGCACTGCTCTTAGGACTAACATGGTTGAGTTGATCTGCTACTTGATGAACTCTTTCTGGGGCAATTTCGATGGCTAAACAAGTGGTTGGAGTTTCCATCTTTGCTTCCGGGAAATCAATCTTAACCAATTGATTAGGAGCCATAACAAACGATTCGTGAGGTAAAAATACATCATGAAGGCCATCTGAGTGCATGATTTTTTTCCCAGACACCATGCCACAAAACATCAGTTGATCTGAAGATAATCCAACTTGAGAAGCTTGTTGGTATGTATCATATATACTGAGTTCTGAACCTTCAGCAGCAAAACTAACTTTATTCTCAACTAATACCTTCGGTGAGTATCTCACAATCTTATTTTGGATCATCATCTTCTCCTCGCGGACTGACAGCAAACAAAAACGAACCAGCAACACAACAAGTCCGTTTTATCCCCCCTAAACTACTCTTGGTTTGTATATAAAACCATCATAATAAAAAATAAA
The DNA here is from genome assembly GCF_018860345.1 of Psychrosphaera sp. F3M07. GTDB lineage: Bacteria > Pseudomonadota > Gammaproteobacteria > Enterobacterales > Alteromonadaceae > Psychrosphaera > Psychrosphaera aquimarina. Next base: position 4,547 of record NZ_JAHKPJ010000005.1, read on the forward strand.
TAATCAAAACAGGGGCAATCGCCATGATTTACGCAAAACCAGGTACACAAGATGCCATCGTACAATTTAAAGACCAATATCAAAATTTCATTGGAGGTGAATGGATAAAGCCTGTAGATGGGCAATATTTTGATAATATCAGCCCAGTTAACGGTAAACCATTTTGTCAAATACCTCGTTCCAATCAAAAAGACATTAATCTAGCGTTAGATGCAGCACATAAAATAAAAGATCAGTGGGGCACAACGTCAGTCACTGAACGTTCAAATTTGATGCTAAAAATTGCTGATAAGATGGAACAGAATCTAGAATTACTGGCTGTAGCTGAAACATGGGATAACGGTAAAGCTATTCGAGAAACGTTAGCTGCAGATATCCCTCTGGCCATCGACCATTTTCGTTACTTTGCTGGCTGTATAAGAGCCCAAGAAGGTTCATTAGCCGAGCTTGACGAAACAACCATGTCGTATCACATACACGAACCTTTAGGAGTCGTTGGCCAAATTATTCCATGGAATTTTCCAATATTAATGGCTGCGTGGAAATTATGCCCTGCATTAGCGGCAGGTAACTGTGTAGTACTAAAACCAGCTGAACAAACCCCTGCTTCTATATTAGTGTTAGCCGAACTTATCCAAGATATATTACCACCGGGCGTACTTAACATTGTCAACGGTTTTGGCGTCGAAGCGGGTCAGGCGCTTGCGACCAGTGACAGGATAGCTAAAATAGCATTTACAGGCTCTACACCTGTTGGTTCACACATATTAAAATGTGCTGCAGAAAACATTATTCCCTCCACGGTTGAGCTAGGTGGTAAATCACCAAATTTATATTTCCCGGATGTGCTCGATCATGAAGACGAATACCTCAGTAAATGTCTTGAAGGTGCCGTGTTGGCTTACTTCAACCAAGGTGAAGTTTGCACCTGTCCATCACGTTTGTTTATTCACGAGGATATTTACGACCAATTTATCGAGAAAGTAATAGAACGAAGTAAATTAATAAAACGAGGCAATCCATTAGATACAGAAACTATGGTAGGGGCTCAAGCATCGAAAGAACAATTTGATAAAATTTTAAAATATATTGATATTGGTAAAGAAGAAGGCGCTAAAGTCCTAATTGGCGGTAATGTAGAAACTGTCGATAGTGATATCAGCAGTGGTTATTATATTCAGCCTACATTATTAGAAGGCCATAATAAAATGAGAGTGTTCCAAGAAGAAATTTTTGGTCCTGTCATTTCTGTTTCAAAGTTCAAAGACGAAGCGGAAGCTTTAGAGTTAGCCAATCAATCTGAATTTGGTTTAGGTGCTGGTGTTTGGACAAGAGACATGAATAAAGCATTTAGAATGGGTAGAAGAATTCAAGCCGGACGAGTGTGGACTAACTGTTACCATATGTATCCTGCGCATGCTGCTTTTGGTGGCTATAAAAAATCTGGGATTGGCAGGGAAACCCATAAAATGGCATTAGAACATTATCAACAAACCAAAAACCTATTAGTAAGTTACGATATCAATCCATTAGGTTTTTTCTAATAAAAACTTGATAAGGCTAGCGATGTTACCTCGTTATGTTTAAGCAAAAAAAAACCCGCTTTAGTAGCGGGTTTTTATTATATCAAAGATTAATTACTCAACGTCAGCGTTTAACGCGTCAGCTAATGCTTGTTCAGCATCTATAGCAGTAACTGTCTCAGTTTCACCAGCTTTATCAAAAGCGGCCGCTGCGGCTGCTTTGTCTAAGTGATAGCTAAAACCAGTACCTGCTGGAATTAATCGACCAACAATTACGTTTTCTTTAAGACCGCGTAAGTCATCACGTTTGCCACTAACAGCAGCTTCAGTAAGTACTCGTGTTGTCTCTTGGAAAGAAGCCGCTGAAATAAATGATTCAGTTGCCAATGACGCTTTAGTTATACCTAAAAGGTCACGGGTAAATTTAACTAAATCTTTACCTTCTGCAGCTAATGCACGGTTAGCAATTTTAACTTTAGATACTTCAACTTGCTCTCCGACTAGGAAATCAGATTGACCTGCATCAGTAATAATTGCTTTACGTAACATTTGGCGACAGATAGCTTCGATGTGCTTGTCGTTAATTTTTACACCCTGTAAACGGTATACTTCTTGAACTTCATTAACTATGTAGTTCGAGAATGCAGTAATACCACGTAAACGTAAGATGTCATGCGGTGCTTCTGGGCCATCCGCGATAACTTCACCAGTATAAACTGACTCACCTTCGTATACGTTAAGCTGACGCCATTTAGGGATCATCTCTTCGTGAGCTTCACCTTCTTCTGGTGTGATAACTAAACGTTTCTTACCTTTAGTCTCTTTACCGTAGCTAATAGTACCGCTGATTTCTGCAAGAATAGCTGGTTCTTTAGGTTTACGAGCTTCAAACAAGTCGGCTACGCGAGGTAGACCACCCGTGATGTCTCGAGTTTTTGAACCTTCTTGAGGAATACGTGCTAATACGTCACCAGGTACAACTTCAGAGCCATCTTTCGCTTCGATAGTTGTAAATGATGGTAAGCGTATTTCCTGCATACCAGACTCACCAGAATCAACAATAAGTTTAGGCTCTTTTGCGTTAGCTAAAGAAAGATCTTTAACAACCGTACGAGTTAAACCAGTTAATTCATCAGTTTGTACTTCAGTATTCGCTTCTTCAACGTCAGAGAACTGAATCTTAGCAGCACGCTCAACGATAATTGGATGTGAATGCGGGTCCCAGTTAGCAACAGTATCGTTACCTTTAACTTCAGCACCATCAGCAATTGTCATTACAGCACCGTAAGGTAACTTATAACGCTCTTTTTCACGACCTTGGTCGTCAATGATAGTAACTTCAGCAGAACGAGAAGTGATAACTAGTTTACCGTCAGCATTAGTAACGTGTTTTGCATTATGAAGACGAACTGTACCGTCACTCTTAACTTGAACACTGTTAGCTGCTGATGCTCTTGATGCCGCACCACCGATATGGAACGTACGCATCGTAAGCTGTGTACCTGGCTCACCAATTGATTGTGCTGCAATAACACCGACTGCCTCACCTTGGTTAATCAGGTGACCACGAGCCAAGTCACGACCGTAACAAGCTGCACAAACACCAAAGTCATTCTCACAAGTAATGATTGAACGAACTTCAACTTCATCAACTGAGTTTTCTTCTAAAAGGTCACACAGTTTTTCGTCTAACATTACACCAGCTTCAACTAAAACTGTTTTAGTTTTTGGAATAACGATTTCTTTAAGAGTTACACGACCCAATACGCGTTCACGTAGTGGCTCAACAACGTCACCGCCTTCAATAAGAGGTTTCATTGTTATGCCTTCTTCAGTTCCACAGTCATGTGCTGTGATAACCAAATCTTGGCCAACATCTACTAGACGACGAGTTAAGTAACCCGAGTTAGCTGTTTTAAGTGCGGTATCCGCCAAACCTTTACGCGCACCGTGAGTAGAGATGAAGTACTGTAGTACGTTCAGACCTTCACGGAAGTTTGCCGTAATTGGCGTTTCAATGATTGAGCCGTCTGGTTTTGCCATCAAGCCACGCATACCAGCTAACTGACGGATCTGAGCGGCACTACCACGAGCACCAGAGTCAGCCATCATAAATACGCTGTTAAACGAAGGTTGAGTTTCGGTTACACCATCACGGTTAACAACTTGTTCTGTTGACAAGTTGTCCATCATCGCTTTTGAAACTTTTTCGTTTGCTGTAGACCAGATATCGATAACTTTATTGTATTTCTCACCCGCTGTTACTAGACCTTGTTGGAACTGGTCTTGAATTTCAGCAACTTCTGCTTGAGAGTCTTCAATAATTTCATGTTTTGCATCTGGAATAACTAAATCGTCAATACCAATTGAGTTACCCGCTAACATCGCGTAATGGAAACCGGTATACATGATTTGGTCAGCAAACATTACTGTGTCTTTAATTCCAAGACGACGGTAACATTCATTGATTAACATTGAGATTTGTTTCTTACCAATTGCTTGGTTCATCAAATCAAAAGGGAAACCTTCTGGTGCAATCATAGATAAAATAGCACGGCCTACTGTCGTATCTTTAATAGAAGTAACATTAGAACGAGAACCGTCTTCTGCTATTACTACTTCAGTCATACGTACTTTTACACGTGCGTGTAATTCAGCAGCACCGGTACGGTATGCTTTTTCAGCTTCTTTTTTATCTTTAAAGATTGAACCTTCACCTTTAGCATTTATTCTGTCACGTGACATGTAATAAATACCTAATACAACGTCCTGTGAAGGAACGATGATAGGCTCACCATTAGCTGGTGATAAGATGTTGTTCGTCGACATCATTAATGCACGAGCTTCTAATTGAGCTTCAAGCGTTAATGGTACGTGTACAGCCATTTGGTCACCATCGAAGTCGGCGTTATATGCCGCACAAACTAATGGATGCAATTGAATAGCTTTACCTTCGATTAGAACCGGTTCGAATGCTTGGATACCAAGTCTATGAAGAGTTGGTGCACGGTTAAGCATAACTGGGTGTTGACGAATTACTTCATCTAAAATATCCCATACTTCCGGAGCTTCACGCTCAACCATTTTCTTCGCAGCTTTGATAGTCGTAGCCATACCACGTAATTCTAATTTTCCGTAGATAAATGGTTTGAATAACTCAAGTGCCATTTTCTTAGGAAGACCACATTGTTGTAGTTTAAGCGTAGGACCAACAGTGATTACAGAACGACCAGAGTAGTCAACACGTTTACCAAGTAGATTCTGACGGAAACGACCTTGTTTACCTTTGATCATATCGGCCAAAGATTTAAGAGGACGCTTGTTAGAACCAGTAATCGCACGACCACGACGACCATTATCTAATAATGCATCAACCGCTTCTTGTAACATACGCTTTTCGTTACGCACGATAATATCAGGCGCAGCTAAGTCTAATAGACGTTTTAAACGGTTATTACGGTTGATTACACGACGATATAAGTCATTCAAATCAGACGTAGCAAAACGACCGCCATCTAGAGGTACTAGTGGACGTAAATCTGGTGGTAAAACAGGAAGAACTGTCATAACCATCCATTCTGGACGGTTACCTGAGTTACAAAATGCTTCCATCAATTTAAGACGTTTTGTTAACTTCTTACGCTTAGTTTCAGACGTTACTGTTGGTAACTCTTCTTTCATTTCAGCGTATTGTTGGTTGATATCGATGTCTTTTAAAAGTTCAAATACGGCTTCAGCACCCATTTTCGCTTCAAATTCATCGCCATGCTCTTCCAATGCATCTAAATATTCTTCTTCAGATAACATTTGGCCTTTTTCAAGCGTCGTCATGCCAGACTCAGTCACAGCATACGATTCAAAATAAAGAACACGTTCAATATCACGCAACGTCATATCTAGCATTAAACCGATACGAGATGGTAACGATTTTAAGAACCATATATGTGCAACTGGGCTTGCTAATTCAATGTGACCCATACGTTCACGACGTACTTTAGTAAGCGTTACTTCAACGCCACATTTTTCACAAATTACACCACGATGCTTAAGACGTTTATATTTACCACATAAACATTCATAGTCTTTTACTGGACCGAAGATACGAGCACAGAACAAACCATCACGTTCAGGTTTGAACGTACGATAGTTAATTGTTTCTGGCTTTTTAACTTCACCAAATGACCAAGAACGAACAACGTCTGGTGACGCTAGGCCGATTCGAATTGAATCAAACTCTTCGCTCTTGTTTTGTTGTTTCAAAAACTTAAGTAAGTCTTTCACTTGTGTTCTCCTGTCGGAGTGAAACATTAGGGCGAACTACTATTAGAACGCCCTACCACTCAATTTCTAAGAACTTAATCGGTTACCCGACTAAGATTATTCTTCTTCCAGCTCGATGTTTAAACCTAACGAACGAATCTCTTTTAACAATACGTTAAACGATTCTGGTATCGCAGGTTCCATACGATGATCGCCGTCAACAATGCTCTTATACATTTTTGTACGACCATTAACGTCATCTGACTTAACAGTAAGCATTTCTTGAAGGGTATAAGCGGCACCATAAGCTTCTAGTGCCCATACTTCCATCTCTCCGAAACGCTGACCACCGAACTGAGCTTTACCACCAAGTGGTTGCTGAGTTACTAAGCTGTACGAACCAGTTGAACGAGCATGCATTTTGTCATCAACTAAGTGATTCAGTTTAAGCATGTACATGTAACCAACCGTTACTTTACGCTCAAATGCATTACCAGTACGGCCGTCGAACAAGGTAAATTGTCCACTACGCGGCATGTCTGCTAGTTCAAACAAGTCTTTTATTTCTGACTCTGCAGCACCATCAAATACAGGTGTAGCAATAGGAACACCAGCACGTAAGTTTTGCGCTAAACGACGAACTTCATCATCTGAGAAACTTGCGATATCAACTTCTTGACGAGAAGTACCAGAAGCATAGATCTTGCTCAAGAATTCACGAATTTCCGCTAACTCTTTTTGCTCTTTGATCATGCGATCTAATTTCTCACCTAAACCACGAGCAGCCATACCTAGATGTGTTTCTAGTATCTGTCCAACGTTCATTCGAGATGGAACGCCTAGTGGGTTAAGTACGATATCTACAGGTGTACCAAATTCGTCATGAGGCATGTCTTCCACAGGAACAATAGTAGAAATTACACCTTTGTTACCGTGACGACCAGCCATCTTATCACCAGGTTGAATACGACGTTTAACAGCAAGGTATACCTTAACAATCTTAAGAACACCTGGCGCTAAATCATCACCTTGAGTGATTTTACGACGCTTAACTTCATACTTTTTATCGTATTCCGCACGTAACTCTTCAAAACTAGTCGCTAATTGCTCTAATTCTGATTGTTGAGTTTCGTCTTTTAAGCTTTGTTGGAATAACTTCTCGCCTTCTAATGTTGCTACTTTATCAGCATCAACACCGCCAGCAATTAACAAGTCACGAGTACGTGCATGTAAGTTATTCTCTAAGATTCTGAACTCTTCATTCAAATCTTTCTTAGCTTGCGCTAATTGCATTTCTTCAATGTCTAACGCACGTTTGTCTTTCTCAACACCGTCACGTGTGAACACCTGAACGTCAATTACCGTACCTGAAACAGAGTTTGGTACACGTAAAGAACTGTCTTTAACGTCAGATGCTTTTTCACCGAAGATAGCTCGTAAAAGTTTTTCTTCTGGAGTTAGCTGTGTTTCACCTTTAGGGGTTACTTTACCAACTAAGATATCGCCGCCTTTAACTTCAGCACCGATATAAACAACACCAGAGTCATCAAGTTTACCAAGTGCTGACTCACCAACATTAGGGATATCAGAAGTAACTTCTTCTGGACCTAATTTAGTATCACGAGCTACACAACTTAATTCTTGAATATGAATTGTTGTTAAACGGTCTTCTGTTACTACACGCTCAGAAACAAGGATTGAATCCTCGAAGTTGTAACCATTCCAAGGCATGAAAGCAACACGCATGTTTTGACCAAGTGCTAATTCACCTAAATCCGTAGAAGGACCATCAGCTAATACATCGCCACGTTGAACAGGTTCACCGGCACGAACAGTAGTACGTTGGTTAATACATGTGTTTTGGTTAGAACGTGTGTACTTAGTTAAGTTATAAATGTCGATACCAGCTTCACCGGCTTTACATTCGCTTTCGCTAACTTTAACAACAATACGTGAAGCGTCAGCGTAGTCGATAACACCACCACGTTTCGCAACAACCGTTACACCAGAATCTTTAGCTACTACCGCTTCAACACCAGTACCAACAAGAGGCTTATCAGCTCTTAACGTTGGAACTGCCTGACGTTGCATGTTCGCACCCATTAGGGCACGGTTAGCATCATCGTGCTCAAGGAATGGAATTAAGCTTGCTGCAACAGATACAACCTGCTGAGGAGCCACGTCCATGTATTGAACTTGATCAATAGTAGTAATTGTAAATTCATTTTTGAAACGACAAGGAACAAGTTCGTCAGTTAGACGATTGTCTTTATCCATCTCAGCACTAGCCTGAGCGATAACAAACTTATCTTCTTCAATTGCCGATAAATAATCAATATCACCCGTCACTACACCGTCAACAACACGACGATATGGCGTTTCTAAGAAACCATAGTGATTAACTCGTGCAAATATAGACAATGAGTTAATTAGACCAATGTTTGGTCCCTCTGGAGTTTCAATCGGACAAACACGACCATAGTGAGTTGGATGAACGTCTCGAACTTCGAAACCAGCACGTTCACGTGTCAAACCACCTGGACCTAAAGCTGAAATACGACGTTTATGCGTCACTTCAGACAATGGGTTATTTTGGTCCATGAATTGTGATAATTGGCTTGAACCAAAGAATTCTTTTATCGCTGCCGAGATAGGCTTAGCGTTAATTAAATCCTGTGGCGTTGTGCTGTCTAAATCACCAAGGCTCAAACGTTCCTTAACGGCACGTTCAACACGAACAAGACCAACACGGAATTGGTTTTCTGCCATTTCACCAACAGAACGTATACGACGGTTACCTAAGTGGTCAATATCGTCTACATCACCTTTACCATCACGGATACTAATAAGCACTTTCATAACATCAGTGATGTCTTGTTTGCTTAAAGTACCTTCACCGGTTAAATCATCACGACTAACTCGACGGTTAAACTTCATTCGACCAACGCTAGATAAATCATAACGTTCAAGAGAGAAGAATAAGTTTTCGAATAAAGCTTCCGCTGAATCTTTTGTCGGTGGCTCACCAGGACGCATCATGCGGTAAATTTCAACTAACGCTTCAAGGCGGTTAGTAGAAGAATCTACGCGTAACGTATCTGAAATGTATGAACCGTGATCTAACTCATTGGTATAAATGATTTCGAATGAACTATGTCCAGCTTCAGCCATTTTAGCTAATAGCTCTAAACTGATTAAGTCATTTGCTTCTGCAACAACTTCACCAGTTGACTCATCGATGTAGTTTTTAGCTAACACTTTATCGATGATATATTCATGTGGTACTTCAATCTGTTTAATAGCAGATTTTTCCATTGTACGAATATGACGCGCAGTTATTCTGCGGCCTGTTTCGACAACGACTTCGCCATCATCATCTTTTATATCAAATAATGCAGTCTCACCACGTAAGCGAGAAGGTTGAAGTTCCATTAAGATCTTTTCATCTTTAATTTCAACTGCAATATTATCAAAGAATAACTCTAGAATTTCTTCAGTAGAATATTCTAATGCACGTAACATGATTGTTGCCGGTAATTTACGACGACGATCGATACGAACAAATAAATTATCTTTTGGGTCAAACTCAAAGTCTAACCAAGAACCACGGTAAGGAATAACGCGAGCGTTATACAAAACTTTACCTGAAGAGTGCGTTTTACCTTTGTCATGATCAAAGAACACACCTGGAGAACGGTGTAACTGAGAAACGATTACACGCTCAGTTCCATTTATTACAAATGTTCCGTTATCCGTCATTAAAGGCATTTCGCCCATATAAACTTCTTGCTCTTTGATATCTTTAACAGTACCAGGAGCAGCTTCTTTATCCATAAGAACTAAACGAAGTTTTACGCGCAATGGAGCCGCGTATGTAACACCTCTAATTTGACATTCTTTCACGTCGAACACAGGTTCTCCAACGCGATAACTGACAAATTGTAATTCGGCGCTACCAGAATAGCTCTTAATAGGGAATACAGAACGGAAGGCCGCTTCTATACCATTGTTACCGTCTACGTCTGCTTGAATGAATTTATTATACGATTCAAGCTGAACTTGTAGAAGATATGGCATGTCTAAAACGTGTTCACGTTTGCCAAAATCCTTACGAATTCGTTTCTTTTCAGAATAAGAGTAAGCCATGTGGTTCCTCAGCTTGCTGATTTTTGACCCTATATGCCTGCCAGTTACATACTTAGCAGACTACCTCTGACAATAAAAAACTTGTCTTAAAAGAAAGTTTTATCATCAAACTTTGCACTATAAAAGTTTTTCTACAGATATAGCGCAAAAAGGCCGGTGATAATCATCACCAGCCTATGCCTAAATTTTAGGCAGATAATCTAACAAACGTTAGATTATTTGATTTCAACAGATGCGCCTGCTTCTTCAAGAGTAGCTTTAAGTTCTTCAGCTTCTCCTTTAGATACCGCTTCTTTAACTGCAACAGGAGCAGCTTCAACCATTGCTTTTGCTTCTTTAAGGCCAAGACCTGTAGCAGCACGTACAGCTTTGATAGCAGATACTTTGTTTGCGCCAGCAGCAGTTAACATTACGTCAAATTCAGTTTGCTCTTCACCAGCTTCAGCAGCAGGACCAGCAACAACAGCAGCAGCTGCAGTTACACCGAATTTTTCTTCCATTGCTTCAACTAGTTCAACAACTTGCATTACAGACATTTCTGCAACTGCGTCTAAGATTTGCTCTTGAGTTATAGACATTTTTCTATTCCTAACTTAGTGAGTGATTTTTTCACTCTAAATACTTTAAACAAAAAACCGCTTTACGTTTATTAATAAACAGTAAAATTATGCAGCTTCTTTCGCTTCTTTTACTGCAGCTAGTGTTTTCACTAGTTTGCCTGCAGAAGCTTCTTTCATTACGCTCATCAATCGTGCAATAGCTTCGTCGTATGTAGGTAGTGACGCTAAAACGTCAACAGCTACTACGTTGCCTTCAAAAGATGCAGTTTTAAGTTCAAACTTTTCGTTTTTCTTTGCGAAATCTTTAAAGATACGCGCACCAGCACCTGGGTGCTCGTTAGAAAATGCGATTAGAGTAGGACCTATAAATGCATCAGAAAGACATTCGAAGTCAGTACCTTTAACAGCAAGCTTAGCTAAAGTGTTGCGAACAACCTTCATCCAAACACCGTTCTCACGAGCTTCTTTACGAAGTTGTGTGATAGCTGTTACTGATACACCACGAGCATCTACTACTACAGCAGATAGAGCGCCTTTGGCTGCTTCTTGGACTTCAGCAACTACTGCTTTTTTGCCATCAAGATTTAATGCCATTAGCTTTTCTCCTGGTTAAAGTTGGATTACTCCAACTCGTTTTTATTAGTCTAAGGTTTAACCCTTAAACAATTCCGGTGAAAGCCAGAAGGTAATCTTCTGGGGTCATCACCATCTGCGTAGGAAATTAAGTTTCATTGACAAGTCAAATCCACACCTACGGTCTTGGATGGAGGTGTAATAAAACACCTCAACCCGAATACGAAAGTTACTTATCTAAAGAGATAGAACTTTGGTCTAATGCAACGCCAGCACCCATAGTCGTAGAAAGGCTGATTTTCTTAATGAAAGTACCTTTTGCAGACGCAGGTTTTGCTTTAACGATTGCACTTACTAATGCTTCTAAGTTTTGCTTGATAGAGGCAACATCAAATTCAGCTTTACCAATTGAAGCGTGAACGATACCAGCTTTATCATTACGGTAACGAACCTGACCAGCTTTAGCATTTTTAACTGCTGTTGCTACGTCTGGCGTTACTGTGCCAACTTTAGGGTTAGGCATAAGTCCACGTGGACCTAAGATTTGACCTAATTGACCAACAACACGCATTGCATCAGGAGATGCAACAACTACGTCGAAGTTCATTTCGCCAGCTTTAATTTGCTCAGCTAGGTCTTCCATGCCTACGATGTCAGCGCCTGCCGCTTTTGCAGCTTCAGCGTTAGCACCTTGTGTAAATACCGCTACACGTACATCTTTACCAGTACCGTTTGGAAGTACAGTAGCACCACGAACGTTTTGGTCAGATTTACGAGGGTCGATACCCAAGTTAATTGCAACATCAACACTTTCTTTAAACTTAGCAGTAGCTAGTTCTTGAAGTAGAGATACAGCTTCTTCGATGCCGTATTCACGTGTTGCATCAACTTTTTCACGAATTAAACGTGTGCGTTTTGTTAATTTAGCCATTGATTAACCCTCTACATTCAAGCCCATTGCACGAGCTGAGCCGGCAATAGTGCGTACAGCTGCGTCCATATCGGCCGCAGTAAGATCAGGTTGTTTAGTCTTAACAATCTCTTCAAGTTGAGCACGAGTAACCGTACCTACTTTCTCAGTGTTTGGACGACCTGAACCAGACTTGATTCCAGCAGCTTTCTTAAGTAAATAAGATGCAGGTGGAGTCTTAGTTTCGAATGTGAATGAACGATCATTGTAAACAGAAATAACAACCGGCACTGGTGCGCCTTTTTCCATCTCACCAGTTTTGGCGTTGAATGCTTTACAGAATTCCATGATGTTCACACCATGTTGACCAAGTGCTGGACCAACTGGTGGACTAGGGTTTGCTGCACCAGCTGCTACTTGCAACTTGATTAGCGCTTCTACTTTTTTAGCCATTTTAGCTTCCTCATTAGTGGGTCTTTGCCTAGTAAGAACGAGGTTTCTTACTTAACGGCTTCCCGGTTAAACCATTTTGACGCTTATACAAACGCACAAACAAATGGGCCGCGCATTATATAGACAATCGCAACCCATTTCAATGATAAATTTACAGTGTTATTTATTTGTCTTTTTCTACTTGACCAAATTCTAATTCAACTGGTGTTGAACGGCCAAAGATCAAGACAGATACTTTCACACGGCTCTTCTCATAATCCACTTCTTCAACAACACCGTTAAAGTCAGCAAATGGACCATCAGTAACGCGAACAACTTCACCTGGTTCAAATAACGTTTTAGGTTTTGGTTTATCAACGTTTTCTTCAAGACGATTAAGAATTGCACTTGCTTCTTTGTTGGTGATTGGTGCTGGACGATCCGACGTTCCACCAATAAAACCAAGTACACGAGGTGTATTTTTAACTAAATGCCATGCTTCTTCGTTCATCGCCATTTCTACCAGAACGTATCCTGGGAAAAATTTACGCTCAGAACGTCTTTTTTGACCTGCACGCATTTCTACAATTTCTTCAGTTGGAACTAAGATACGACCGAAAAAATCTTCCATCTCTTCAATTTTAATATGTTCAACTAGAGCTTTTTGTACACGAGCTTCATAGCCAGAATAAGCTTGAACCACATACCAACGTAACTTTTCACCGGTAGATGTTTCAGTTCTAAATTCTACTTTTTCAACTGGAGCTGTTTCTTCGTTCAACTCTGCGTTTTCATTCAATTCATTATCAGACATTATTAAATTCCTACACCTGTTAAGAAGGTAACTAAAGCTCTTAAGCCCATATCGATGAAATATAACAATACAGCAATTAATGCTGTTGCTAAAAAGATGATAAACGTTGTTTGTGTCGCTTCTTGACGCGTCGGCCAAACCACTTTACGAACTTCAGTTCTAGATTCTTTAGCAAAATTTAAAAACGTTTTGCCTTTGAACGTTGTAGCGGCAAAAAAGCCAGCTATCACGACTGCACCAACAACACCCACAGCACGTATAAGCACTGATTCCTGATCGAACATGTTATTTGCGATTACGGCACCTGCTAATAAAGCAATTGCTACAATCCATTTTACTAAATCCAGTCCTTTATTTGACTGTTCAATGTTGGCACTCATTTTTTACACCTTACTACTAAAAAAATTTAATGTATTAACGTTGTTAAATGGAAATAATCTTTAGAAAATCACTCTCGTTTAAAAACGTATTACCCCTTCCCTTACATCAATACAAAACTAACAGTTACACCACTTTTGTGAATCAGAAGTTTAAAGGGAATCATAAAAGAGGGCGCGCTATTATACTAACTCAACTCTGAACTACAAGTTGAAAGATAAATTAATTTACTTTGCCGTTTTCTACCAAACTGACAGCCAATAAAAAAGGCCACCTAAGTGACCTTTTTCAAAGCATTAAGACGCTGTCTTAATTACGCTAAGATTGATGCTACAACACCAGCACCAACTGTACGTCCGCCTTCACGGATTGCGAAACGTAAACCTTCGTCCATCGCGATAGGAGCGATTAACTCTACTACCATCTTGATGTTATCACCAGGCATTACCATTTCTACGCCTTCTGGAAGCTCTACTGCTCCAGTTACGTCAGTTGTACGGAAGTAGAACTGTGGACGGTAACCTTTGAAGAATGGAGTGTGACGTCCGCCTTCTTCTTTAGATAATACGTATACTTCTGATTCAAATTTAGTGTGCGGCTGGATTGAACCAGGCTTCGCTAATACTTGACCACGTTCTACGTCTTCACGTTTAGTACCACGTAATAATGCACCAATGTTCTCACCTGCACGACCTTCGTCTAGCAATTTACGGAACATTTCAACACCTGTACAAGTCGTAGTTGTTGTTTCTTTGATACCTACGATTTCTACTGTATCACCTGTATTTACGATACCTTGCTCAACACGACCTGTTACTACTGTACCACGACCTGAGATTGAGAATACGTCTTCGATAGGCATGATGAATGGCTTATCGATGTCACGCTCTGGCTCTGGAATGTAAGTATCTAGTGCTTCTGCAAGCTCAATGATTTTTGCTTCCCAATCTGCTTCGCCTTCCAACGCTTTAAGCGCTGAACCTTGGATTAACGGTAAGTCGTCTCCTGGGAAGTCATATTCTGAAAGTAGTTCACGTACTTCCATTTCTACTAATTCGATTAGCTCTTCGTCATCAACCATGTCACATTTGTTCATGAATACGATGATGTAAGGTACGCCAACCTGACGAGAAAGTAGGATGTGCTCACGAGTTTGAGGCATAGGGCCGTCTGTCGCTGCTACTACTAAAATTGCTCCGTCCATTTGCGCAGCACCTGTGATCATGTTTTTAACATAATCCGCGTGTCCTGGGCAATCTACGTGTGCGTAGTGACGTGTAGGAGTGTCATACTCGATGTGAGAAGTATTGATTGTAATACCACGCTCACGCTCTTCTGGAGCGTTATCGATTTGTGCGAAATCTCTTGATTCGCCACCGTATGTTTTACTTAACACTGCAGAAATTGCTGCTGTTAGAGTAGTTTTACCGTGGTCAACGTGACCAATTGTACCAACGTTAACGTGCGGTTTCGTACGTTCAAACTTTTCTCTTGCCATTGTAGTGACCTTTCTAAGT
>NZ_JAHKPJ010000015.1 GCF_018860345.1 Psychrosphaera sp. F3M07
GTGCAGTAGGTAATGAGCAGGTATTACAAAACTTCAGTGAGAACTTACAACTAAAACGACGACCAAACTTATCGAGTTGTAGAAGATTGCTAGCTTAACCTCCAAAAAAGCCTGTAAAAAATTAACCAAAAAGACAAAATATCAAATCAGAATCCACTGAGATAAGTGCATATCTAGCATTCAACCCAAAAGTTAAACCAAGCCAAAAAGACGAGTAAAAGCGTACAATTACACTCAATATTTCAAATTAAACGTCAATTTAAAATCTACACTTTATTTTAAATTTACAAATTGTTTAAGTTTAATTTAAAGTGGGTGGCAATGTTATCTTATTAATTACCTTTCAGGAGGTTTTGTGATTCGTAATGCCGTTGCTAAGGATGCAGCTTCTATTGCTGAAATATATAATCATTATATTTCAGATACTGTGGTTACATTCGAAACAGAGATGATCCGTTCTGAGGATATTCTCAGTCGTATATCTAAAGTTCAATCCGATGGTTTACCTTGGTTAATAGCTGAAGATGCTTCAGGGAAATTAATTGGGTATGCTTATGCTACTAAATGGAGAGAGCGCTTTGCTTATCGCTTTTCTGTCGAAGTTACTGTTTATTTAGCGCCAACATTTATAGGTAACGGCGTAGGTTCACAGCTTTATGATGCTTTATTCTCAGAGTTGAAATCGCGTTCAATTCATTCCGTGATTGGCGGGATTACATTGCCTAATCCGGCGAGTGTCGCTCTTCATGAGAAATTTGGCTTAGAAAAAGTGGCTCACTTTAAAGAGGTAGGCTTTAAATTTGAACAATGGCAAGATGTGGGTTATTGGCAAGGCGTATTAAAAGCCTAACAAAAATAAAAGTACCACCCACCTTTAAAACCAAATAATAAGCCAACCAAAAATAAAAGTGCCACCCACCTTTAAAACCCTTAAACCCTTAAACCCTTAAAATTAGTACTTCCAACTGTTCTTTTTGATCTTGCTTTTACTTACCACTTACAGCTTCCAGCTGATATAAAAGAGACAATCACTTTAAACCTAATAAAAAATCGAACTTCTTGGTTTGCTGTATTCTTGCTTAATGCCTTAAAGCTATTTTTGCCTAGATACTAATATATTAATTTTCCAGATCCTGTGGATATATCACGCCAAGTTGCTTACGTGTGGCATCCAGTAGTTGTTGAATCGCGAGGCTTATTTGATGGCTGACTTTACATGGTAGCAAGGTCCCTGATTGCACGTCTTGGCAAAACGCCACAATTTGCGATCGCATGGCACCTACATGATCCACTCCCTCGATGCTGGTATTTTCCCCTGTGATTAACTCAAGCTCAAGCCGTTCAAAGAGTGAGCTTGAGTGAACGGTTAATCTGCCATTTTCCCCTTGGATCTCAATGATGTTTTGCCCCAGGGTGATTTTGGAATAGGCTATACTGGCAAGCATATCTGGGTAGTCAAATTGTATTTCCCCCATGCCATCAACGCCGGTGCTTAGCAGCTTGCCTTGTGCCTGTAGCTTCGTAGGTAATCCAAATAGGGCAACCATAGGTGCTAGTGGATAAATGCCTAAATCCATTAATGCACCGTTTGAGAATTCGGGATTAAAGGTATTAGGTAGTTCGCCCTTTAATAATAAATCTAGGCGAGAGCTACGTTGGCAGTATTCGCCGTGGTAGCGCTCAATTTTACCAAGTTTGTTTACACATTCTTTGAAGCGATCATAAATAGGCGAGCTAAAGGCCAAAATACCTTGAGCCAATAATTTCTTTTGCTGGTTGGCATGTTCAATGAGTTCACTGAGTTGCGCCTGATTACTGCAGGCGGGTTTTTCCAACAATACGTGTTTACCCGCGAGTAGACATTGTTTGCTTTGAGCAAAGTGTAAGCTGTTTGGCGAAGCAATATAGACTGCGTCTACATCTGAGCAAGCGCATAACGCTTCAAGGCTACCAAACGAGATACCGGCATCTGGCTGGCCGTAATGTTGAGTAAACTTGGCTTGAGCTTTTGCTGGATCGCGAGAATAAATACCTACTAAATTTGCTTCGCTGCATTGCTGTAGTCCCTTGATAAAGGTATCGGTAATAAAGTTTGAACCAATAATTGCAAATCCTACGCTCATTGCCTTGTCCTCTTGTTGACTAGTTGCAAAGGTATACAATCTTAACTCTGTAAACAAGCTTGGAATCAATAAGGTTGAATCAATAGGGGGTTCAGATCACTTTGATTTTTAAACTTAATAAAAAAAGCGAACTAGATAGTTCGCTTTGTTTTTCTATTTTTGCTTCCGGTTTTAAGCCTTCAAGCTTACGGCTTATGACTTACAGCTGCTTCCAAGCTTCCAGCTACCCTTATAAAGTTTGAAAAACGCCACCGCGTTCTACTGCTTTTTGATAGGCTGGAATAGCTTCTATTTGTTTGAGATAACGAGCTATATTGGGAAAAGCGGTTAAATCCATACGGTTGCTTGACGCTTGAATTGGAAAGCTCATTTGGATGTCTGCGCCGGTTAACTCATTGCCGGTTAACCAGATGTTATCGGCAAGTGTTTTTTCTATCAGTTCTATTTGTGGTGTTAGGCGAGGGGTGATGAACATATCCTGTATTTTCTGGCTTAACGTTTTGGCTATGGGCTTTATAAAAAATGGCATTGGATTTTTTGGCATTTTCATCATAACTAGCTTCATCACTAATAATGGCATTAATGAACCTTCTGCAAAATGTAACCAGTAGCGGTAGTCTAATAACGCTTGCCCAGTTGTTGGACGTAAACGATTTTCTGAGTCGTAACTGTCTAACAGATATTCAATGATCGCCCCTGATTCTGCAATGGTTAAGTTACCGTCAGTGATGACAGGTGACTTTCCTAATGGATGAATCGCTTTTAGTGACACCGGTGCGGCTGAAGTTTTAGGGTCTCGTTGGTATTCTTTTATTTCATACTCAAGCCTTAGCTCTTCTAATAACCATAAAATACGTTGAGAACGTGAATTATTTAAATGATGTACTGTGATCATACTTAGTCCTTTTTCTGAAATACGAAAGATTGTTGATGGTATTAGGTTTAATTGATGTTCTGGTGGCACAAATGGTAACTGACGAAATTAAACATACCTTTTGACTCATGATATCTTGTTTATCCATAAAAGAGACATGCATATTTTAAATTTAATATAAAAGAGACACCCATCTTTAAAATCTAATCAAAAGCGAACTAGATACTTGGCTTGATATTCTTTTCCTTCAATCCTTAAAGCCTTCAAGATTACTGCTCTCTTGGCTCTTGATTTTACTTACCGCTTAAATCTTACGGCTTAAAGCTTAAAGCTTAAAGCTGTTTTAAGTTGATTGTAAATACACCTACATTTACAGTGGTTACTCTGTTAGTCAGTATCGTTCGGAGAAGGATATGAAATTTTTAGTTTTTTTGGGTAGTGTGCGTAATAGTACGCCGCCAAGTCCTGCTCGGTTAGGAGAAAGGGTGACAAAAGCGATTATTGCTTGTTTGCAAAGTCGATATGGCGAACATGACATCGAGTTGATAGATGCTTTGGATTATCAATTGGAACCTGTATTTAAACCTCACTTTGCGTATGCCAAAAGCAAAGCGCCGGTTGAGCTTAATAATTTAGCGCAGAAAATAGATTCCGCAGATGCTTACATTATGGTGAGTCCTGAATATAACCATTCAATGAGTCCAGCGTTGGCGAATTTGTTAAATCACTTTGGTAGTTCGTTATTTGCTTATAAACCAAGTGCGATTGTTACTTATTCAGCTGGGCAGTGGGGCGGTTTGCGGGCTGCTATTGGCATGCGTTCATTTTTATCAGAGTTAGGCTGTTTGCCTGTTTCGGCAATGATACATGTGCCTAAGGCTCAAGATGTGTTTATTGAAAATGGTGATGTACAGAATGGTGAAGATCAATCATCTTGGTTTGATTACTTTGCTAGAACAATCAAACAGTTGATCTGGTGGGCTGATGCGACTAAAAAACAAAGAAATGAAGTTGACCCTCACACATTAATTACAAACTTTACGTCGGCGCCTTCACAGCGAAATACCCCTTGATTAGATTGCCGCGGATCTTTGTTTACGTTTATTATTTTAAACAAGGGGGCGCGGCAATCAAGGCGTGCATTGTTAGTTTTCACTGGTGAGAGGTTTACCAGTTATAGGTCGCACTTATTGTGTACTGTTGGCCGCGTCCAGGTGTTCCAGGGATCTCTTCAAACGATTCATTCCAAAGGTTATCCGCAGCAAGAGTAATGCTTAAACCATCAATCTGAGTTGGGGTGTATGTAAACGTTAGGTGAGTGAAAAATGCATCGTCATCACCGTTACGTAATGCGTTTTCTTGTTGTTGACGCCATTCATTATCAACACGAACTTCAAGCATATCCATAGGATTCCAAATAGCACCTAATGTTACACGGTGATCTGGATAATTTAATGCGTAAAAACTCGCGTCTATGTTGTCACCCCCAAGGGCTTGATAATAGTCTTCTGATTTTTTCAAAAAGGTGTAACTAGTAATGACTTTAGCACTGTCCAGTTGATGAGTGGTCAATAACTCTAAACCAACACTATCTATATCAACAGGGTTTGCTGAACGAGCCGTGGTCGAATTATAATTGTAAGTCCAGTCGGTTAAGCCATTATCTTGACGATAAAATATTGCCGCATCTACAGTCCAACAATCTTGCTCTAATGCAAAACCTAACTCTGTGTTCTTGGTACTTTCACGTTTAAGTTGACGATTACTTCTAAATAACCCGCCTGTTTCGCTACCACCAATGGCGGTGTAACCTGCCACTTGGCTTGCTTCGGCGTACGAGAAATAAAGGGTTTTAGAAGCGCCGTCACTTTCGAGTTTATTCCAAGTAACATCACTAATAACAGATACGTCAGAGTCATCACGGTTGGTATCATCAAAAGCAGCACCAAGACGTAAGGTTAACGTTTCGTTTTCTGCTAATGGCATATTATATTCCGGCAGTACACTTATCTTGTAGTACTTACGTGAAGTGAAGCTGTTTTCAAGTGTCGTTGACTCAATAGAGTCTTCTATATATTGGGCTGAGTAATTCCATGCCAATACATTACTTTGTGCATGACGGCCTGACAAAGCGATAGATGTAACGTCGGTTTCATGGAACGCCTGAAAAGCCTCAGGGGCTTCGCGAGAAAATACATAATGATCTTTAAGGTTACGAGTGTATGCCGTAACTTCAAATGCGCTTTCAGTTCCACCTTCAGTTAAAGAATAGGTTTGTTTATGATTAAGCATAAACAACTGAGCACTTAAGTCTTCAGTTTCATTGACATGAAATGGCGTATACATATTAGGCCAGCCAAAAAACTTATCTTGAGAGCCAAAGAATATATCGGTCTGTGAGTTTGAATTGGATAATTGCACTCGGCCAGAAATACGCTCAAAGTCGTGATCGCCATTTTCTATTGTACCGTCACTTTGTGATTGGGATATCTCACCTTCATAACCCAGCGTCCAGTCATTAACACCATCAAGTGGCTTACTGTATGCTGCATGCACACTTTGTAAGTTAAAACCGTTATTACCTAAACCAATCGATACACTGCCTGCTGTGTAAATAGGTTTCCAACCAAAGTCAACCGTTCCCACAGAGCTGTTCATGCCAAATAAAGCGTTATCGGCACCAGTAAGGATATTGGGGCCGCTTAACATTTGGGGAGCAATAGGTATTTCTGAAAAATAATGGCCCGTCTGTGGATCAAATAAGGTAGCACTGCCCACCCTAAATCCGGTGTTTTCGAAAATACCACCACGGATAGTGACATCGGCCTGTGCTTCAGCCATGTTGCGCGACTGTAAATCAACCCGAGGATCATATTCTAAATTTGATACCGGAGCATCAAAGGTGCCTACTGGTTTTTTATTGGCGGTTGCTGAAGATTCAACGGTAATTTTTTCAATGCTGTTTATGGAGTCTGATTGTTTTGTTTTTTGAAGATTAACGGCATTGGCATCATCAGATGCAATTGAAAAGCTTGATACACCACACAATAAAATCGGTAAACTAACTTGTACTATTCGGGTCATTTAATTTTCTCTGTTTAGAAATTTGAGTATGTCACAGTCGATGTAAATAAGCGCTTTAACAAATAAGGGTAAAATATGGACTTAATTAATCTTTATGATAAACATTAACCCTTGGTTAACGTTCATTTTTACAATTTTGGGGGATTATATAGTAACTGTTAAAATTTTATATAACTGAGACAGCTTGTCATCCATTTATCATAGGTAAATGATATATGCGTCTAGGTTCTTGGTTAGAAATATACTTTTAAAATTTAAGGGTTTAGATTGTTAATTGCCCTAATTGTTTGATATAAACTTAGGTCAATGTAAAAGGAGCTCGTTGTTAGCGGTATGAAAAAAATAAAAATAATAATATTGATCCTAATAGGGCTCTCTTTTTCTATCTCATTTAACTGTAATGCATCGGATAAAATCATCGTTGTTACCGAATTATCGCCTCCATATCAAACTATCAATGATAATCATATTGGTGGATTCGCCACTGAAAAAGTGAAACAGTATTTAGATAGCAAAAACATTAACTATGACATTCAAATGTACCCTTGGGCACGGGCGTATAAATTAGCATCTAGTAAAACCGATATGATGATTTACGGGATTGCAAAAACACCCAAACGCGAGAAGATATTTGATTGGTTAATTCCTGTTTATGAGTTTAAACCTTATTTAGTCGGCCTTGGACATAGAACAGACTTAAATATTCGTAACTTAGAACAAGCCAAGTCATTTACGATTGCGGTGCAACGTAATGACTTTTCCCATGATTATTTGTTAGAAAAAGGCTTTATTGAAAATAAGAATATTATTTTAACTAACTCCATCGTGGACTCATGGCGTTTAGTTAAAAATGGCAAAGTCGATTTTATTGTTGAAGACATTACCTATGTGCCAACTATTAATGGAGAAAAGATTGAGCTGAATCTTTTTTCTAAATACTTTCCTTTAGATGACTTAGAAACGGTGGCTTATTTGGCTGTGAATAAATCCATGTCAAAAGAGTTAAAATCCAAACTATTCCCAGCGGTTATAGACAAAAGCAAATGACCTTATTATCAAACCTAGTCACTGTTGATTGGTTAAATACTCATAAACAGGACAAAGGCATTATTGTACTAGATGCCAGCATGCATCATTCAGTACATAGTGATGTTTCCGCATCAAATACCGTGATCCCAGACGCACTCATATTCGATTTTGAAAACGTATTTGTGGATAAACACAACAGATTACCGAACATGATGCCGCATCAAACAGAGTTTAATCGTCAAGCTCAATTATTGGGGATAAATAACGATTCAACGATTGTTGTTTATGACAATAAAGGCATATTTTCTTCAGCACGTGCTTGGTACATGTTTCATGTGATGGGTCATAAAAATGTCAAAATCCTCGATGGGGGATTACCAGCTTGGTTAGCCGCGGGCTTTGTCACTGAGAATTGGTATGCAACGCCAAATGGCCACGGTAACTTTTGTGGTGAACTGGTACAAACGGCATTTTGTGATGCAGATTTTATATTAGATAACATTGATAATAGACAGGTTTCGATTATTGATGCACGCTCAGAAGGTCGTTTTACGGGGGCTGATACAGAGCCAAGAGCGGGAATGCGTTCTGGGCATATCCCCAATTCAATTAATCTGCCTTTTACTCGTTTATTAAATGGCAATCAATTCTGTTCACCAGAAACGTTGGCTCAAACAATACAGTCTTTGGGTATTAATCCTGATCAGCAATTGGTATTTAGTTGTGGTTCGGGTGTGACGGCTTGTATACCTCTGTTCGTATTTTATAATTTGGGATATAAAAACTTGAGAGTATATGACGGCTCTTGGAGTGAATGGGGAGCCGATGAACAACTCCCAATAGCAACAGGGAAATAATTACTTATTTTCTAATAGCTTTTCAATTTCTGGACGCATGATGTCTCTAATTATGACTTGTGCATCAATGTTAGGGTGAAGATTATCACGTTGCATGTATTGAGGTTTTGACGCTATTTGTTCCATGAAAAACGGCATTAAGGGTAACTTAAACTGCTCTGATAATTGTTGGTAATTACTTTCAAATAACTGAGTGTAGCGGAACCCATAATTAGGCGGGATTTTAATTTGCATTAATGCCACGTTGATCCCTTTGTACTGTGCCGCTTCTATCATTCCTGACAAGTTTTGTTTGATGGTCTTAATAGGAAAACCTCTTAAACCATCGTTGCCACCAAGTTCAATAATAATCCAATCGTTAGACGTAAGTTGATGACGTTTTAATACGTTTTCTATACGAGCTAAACCACCACCTGTGGTTTCACCACTAATGCTTTCGTTAATGATGGTTATGGATTTTTGCTCGGATTTAAAGGTTTCATTTAGTAAGTTAGGCCAACTTTCAGGCAAGGTCATGCCATAACCTGCGCTAATGCTATCGCCATAGATCATGATCTTTGTTGGTTTAGCTAACGTACTAAAACAAGTAAATATTAAAAATGTAACAATTAAAGCCTTTATAAAAGTTTTAATTCGAGTATTTTTGTAATCAGAAGAGCCACTTAATGAACTTATTACATTTGTTGGGTCAAACCAATTATTGTTAAGAACTGTATACATAAATTTAGAGAGCCTAGTTATGAGTCAAAGTCGAATATCCGCTTTAGTTGCCACCAATGTATCAAAACAAGTTTCCTTGCCATCGGCCCCATCTTCATCCAGTGATGAAAAGCAATTAAGCATTTTAAACGACATAGAGTTAACTATTCAAGACGGCGAGTCAATTGCAATTGTCGGTGCGTCGGGATCAGGTAAATCCACTTTATTAGGTATATTGGCTGGTTTAGACTTACCTACTACTGGTGAAGTCCATTTTTATGAAAAACAAATTAATACCTTAAATGAAGAACAAAGAGCGCAAATTAGACGTACGGAAGTAGGTTTTATTTTTCAGCAGTTTTTATTAGTGCCAAGTTTAACGGCGTTAGAAAATGTGATGTTGCCGGCTGAATTGTCAGATGATCCGGAACTTAGAAATAACGCAAAAGTTAAAGCTGAGCAATGGTTAGATAAAGTTGGTTTGTCACACCGTTTGGATCATTTTCCAAATCAATTGTCAGGTGGTGAACAACAACGAGTTGCTATTGCTCGTGCCTTTATCACTAACCCTAAACTGTTATTTGCTGATGAACCATCAGCAAACTTAGACACAGAAAACGGTAAGTTAGTTGAAGATCTATTGTTTGAGTTAAATGAAAAAGCCAACACAACATTGGTATTAGTCACACATGACTTAGAACTTGCTAAGCGATGTCAACGCAGAGTGTTACTAACCAACGGTCACTTAGTGGAAAAACCAGCGGTCATTAATGAAGGTGGTGACAGTTCAACCTCTAATAACACAGATAAATCATTAGATGTTCAAGTTGCTGAGGCGATTTCCAATGCATTCTAATTCACAATTAGCCAAACAAATTAATACAACAGACTCATCCGGTGCCTTTTTTACTTGGTTAAAAATAGCGTGGCGTTTATTTGTTAGAGAGTTAGGCCGAGGTGAGTTAACCATCATTGCGCTGTCTATCATTCTTGCCGTGTCGTCCGTCATGGCATTAAGCAGTGTGACGGATCGGGTTGAACAAGCCATCATGAGTAAAAGTGCTGCCTTTATTGCCGCCGATAGAGATCTGCAAAGTTCACATCCTATCGATAATATCGTTATAGAAAAAGCCAATGAATTAGGGCTACAAACTGACAAACACATTTATTTTTCGTCCATGGCATTTGCCGGAGACGAAATGAATATTGCCGTTGTTAAAGCGGTGACAGAAACTTACCCATTACGAGGGGAATTATTTATATCGCAAGACTTAGTGACTAACCAAAGTGTCACTAAAAAGGGACCTAAACAAGGTGAAGCTTGGTTAAGTAAAAGATTGTTTTATGCCCTGTCTTTAGATGATGCTATGTTGTCGTCAGACACACCACCGGTTGTAGAAGTGGGTGAACTTGCGTTAAATGTTACCGGTATAATTGAATCTGAACCGGATGCCCCTTTTCAAGTATTTGACTCAGGCACTCGATTGATCATGAATATTGGCGACGTACCAGCTACCAATGTGATCCAACCAGGCAGCCGAATATTTTATCGTGACTTGTTTGCAGGTGAAGCCGGTCAACTTGATGAACTTGTACAGTGGTTAGAACCGCAATTAAAACCAAATCAAGAAATTAGAGATGTTAAAGATGGTGAAACCGCCATGTCTAATGCGTTACAACGTGCGGAAAGCTTTTTGATGTTAGCCGGTGTATTGGGCTTATTATTGGCGGCAACGGCGGTTGCGGTTGCCACACGACTTTATAGCCAAAGACACTTTGATTCTATTGCTATCTTTAAAACCTTAGGGGCAAGCGTTCAACAGGTTCGCGTTGTCTACCTATTTCAATTGGTGTTGATCACTATATTCAGTGTTTTAGTTGGCATCATTATCGGCTCTTTAATACAAGGTGTTGCTGTAGAAGCAATGGCCGGTCAATTACCGAAAGACTTACCGCCAGTTGGCTTTAAACCACTATTAATTGCCATCGCTACAGGCGCAGTTTGTGCGTTAATGTTCTCCATTCCTTCTTTGTTAAAGTTATTTTCAGTACCGCCACTTAGAGTGCTTCGTAGAAATTTAGGTGATAATTTTGCAACTTCTATCATGGCTAAAATTATCATGGCGATCACGACTATTTTGTTGGTGTTGATTTACAGCCAAAATTTGAGGTTAACCGCTATTGTTATGGGAGCAGGGGCAGTACTGGTTGCGGTTATACTGGTGGTTTCTAACATAATGATCAGACTTAGTCGTAAGGTTGGTTCTAGTGTTGGTGGTAGTGCGATAAAAATTGCATTAGCGTCGTTAAAAAGGCGAGCCAGTGAAAACACTTCACAGTTAATCGGCTTTACCTTGGCCATTATGTTAATTCTTATTTTATATTCACTGGAAAACTCAATCATAAAAGAATGGCAGCAGCAGTTACCAGAAGGTACGCCAAATCACTTTGTTATAAATATTGCACAACACGAACTGGAACAAGTCAAACAAGAGTTTGAGCAGAAGGACATAGTGCTAGAGCAGTTTTATCCAATTATTCGTGGTCGTCTCACGACCATCAACGATGAAGTATTGCTGCAAAACGACAGAGATAAAGATAAGTCAGGTGCTAAGCTGACGGATGGAGAAGAGAAAGCCAACAATGCACAAACAAAAGCCGAAAACCGCGCCAGTGATGAAGAGGAAGGTTCTGAATCAGAGGGACGAAAGGGCATTGGACGAGAGCTCAATTTAACCTTTACTGAGTTATTCCCTGAAAACAATACCTTGTTAGAAGGCGAATGGATGACAGAAGGTGTGTTAAACCAGGTATCGGTAGAAAAAGGCGTTGCTGAGCGCATGGAAATTAAACTCGGTGACAAGTTAGGTTTCTTGATTGGCGCAAGAGAAGTGGAAGTGAATGTTACCAGTATCCGTGATGTGAATTGGAACAGTTTCCAACCTAATTTCTTTATGATCTTCAGCAATGACGTGGTGGCGGATTTTCCTGCGACCTATATATCGGCTTTCTATTTATCTAAAGAAGACAAATTGTGGGTCAATCAATTAGTTAAACAGTTCCCGACCTTGAGCATCATTGATGTAGAGGCAATGATCAATGAGATTCAACAAGTAATCGAGCAAGTGTCAGTTTCAATCAGCTTTGTTTTGCTTGTTGTCGTGATGGCCGCCACATTAGTGTTATTAGCACAAGTTCAAAGCTCGCTGGATGAACGCCGTAAAGAAACCGTTATTTATCGAACTTTAGGCGCTAAAGGGTCAATGATCCAAAATGCCATTACTTTTGAGTTCCTGAGTTTAGGGGCGATCGCCGGTATAATCGCCGCGTTAGTGGCTGAAGTCAGTTTATATTTATTGCAATCACTTATGTTTGATATGGACTGGGTACCGCATCCTGAACTTTGGCTAATTGGCCCAATATCAGGTGCCGTATTTGTTGCGTTGGTGGGCACGTTAAGTACTCGTTCATTATTAAAAATGACGCCAAACGAGTTAATTCGCCAATTAAGTTAATCACTTATAACACACGGTTAATCGGATGAATGAACCCGCCGAGTTAAGAAACGTAATGAAAACTAAGGTATATCTACTACCTGGTACTATGTGTAATCAAAGGCTTTGGCACAAGCTCATTGCTTGTGCTGAAGCGAATTTTGAGTTTATTCATATTCCAATACCGGCCAATAAAGACATTAGGCAGATAGCCCAGTGGTTAAATTCATATTTAATTGAAGATAAGGTGTGTTTGTTGGGTTTTTCACTTGGGGGTTATATAGCGTCTTATTTTGCCGTTAAGTATCCGCACAGAATTAAACAGCTTCTGGTGGTCGGTAATAGTCCATGCCGTTTAAGCTATCAAGAAGTAACTCAACGTCAACAACTGCTCAATTTTGTGTCAACCAATAAGTACAAAGGTGTCAGTCATCAACGAGCATCACAATTGTTAGACTCTAATAATGACGAGTTAGAACATATAAACACCATTAAACAGATGGATTCAGAGTTAGGTGTTGATGAGTTGGTAAGTCAAATGACGTATACAACTGAAAGGGACGATCTTCTAGAGCCGTTATCCCAGTTTAAAAATGAAATAACGTTTTATTATAGTGAGCAAGACCCGTTAATTAATCTAGCTTGGTTACAACAGTTAGCAGATAGCAACACGCATTGCCGTTTGGTTGTTTCTAATGGCAACGGGCATATGTTGCCATTAGAAAAACCAGAAGCATTAGCACAGCTTATGGAACAAACATTTGGTGGTATTAGTTTGTGCTCAGTTCTTTAGTTTTGTTATCAGAAAAAATCATAAATGCAACAGCACCACCATACATATCAATCATGATATGCAGCACGATTGGGATGATAATCGAATCCGTCACCAGATAGATAATCGCCATAACTAAACCTAGCACTGCGGTTCTAACTACATGCACCATGCCTTGATAAATATGTCCTAATCCAAATAATACACAGGAAAGAATGACGGCAGCGTAGATAGGTAAATCTTTATCTAACAAATGGATGATGTACCCTCTAAATAACAACTCCTCACAAATGCCCGCCGTTACGGCTAAACCGAATATAAAGTAGTTGGACTCTGTTTTTGTGACGGGCAAAAACCAACGAATAAACTCATATTGTGGCTTTATCTTAGCGTGTTCATCAGGATTGTTTTGCAACGACTTTAATGACGCTAAAAAGTAACCACCTAATAAAACTAAACAAAATAAACCTATGTTATTGGTCATATTCCATTGCCATCTTAAACCTAAGTCATGCAGTGTTAATTCAGTGTTTACCACTAAAACCATCAATATGCCCAATGGAACCCATAGGTATAACATGGTTTTGCAATACACACTGACTCTCGACTCTTGTTGATTGACTACTCTTTGTTTCTCGGCTTTATGGCTGAACAAAATGTATAAGGGATACAGGATAAAATAGGACATTAAGATGTATTCTAAATATTTCATTATGATCTGCTTGTAATAGTTAAGGTATGAACATCATAGTGTTAATACATTAATAAAAATATAGTATATAATTTTATTAATAATAAACTTAAAGTTTACAGTTGCCGTTATGTTTAAAACCGAATCGTTAATCGCTTTTGTATTGGTTGCTAAATACAAGAGTTTTACACTTGCAGCCAAAGAACAACAACAAAGTACCATGGCGATAAGTAAACAGATCTCACAATTAGAATCTCGCTTACAAGAGCCGTTATTTATTCGAACCACCCGTATCATTAAATTGACCGAATTTGGCGAAAACTTCTTATTGCGTGCTAAAGAAATATTAGCGCAACATGATGCGCTAGATATTTGGTTAGATTCCAGAAAAGGATATTTAGAAGGCACGATAAAAGTGGTGGCGCAAGATGTACAAACTTATGAAGAAACTATCTTTCCTTGGGTTGGTGAGTTTCAGCGGTTATATCCAGATATAAAATTGGTGTTTGAAGTAAATGAATCGCCTTTGGATCTCAACCAACACCACCATGATATTTATTGGGGAATAGGTGAGTATTTAGGCATTCAGTCCCCGTCACTTAAACGTCGTTCTTTATGGCAAGCTCAGTTGGGTATTTTTGCCTCCCCTGACTACTTAAAAAAACATGGCATGCCTAAAAATATTGATGAGTTAAGAGGGCATAAAATGATAGGCCACCCACAATCTAACCCTAATAACATATTGGTTATAAAATCCAAATCAGATCCCACAGGAATGGATGTGGTTGAAGTGGACGCGCCAATATTAACTGTGAGTAACCAATCTAATTTTGCAGTGCAGGGATTGGGGTTAATAAATGCTTTGGTCGATAACCATGACATTAAAGATTACCTAGCCAAAAAGCAGTTAATCCCTGTTTTAGAAGAACATTGGTTATCGTCGGCAGAGATATATATCTATTACCAACACGCTAAAATTGAACAGGTAAAAATTAGAGCCTTTATCGACTTCTTTTTATCAAAGCGACAGTTCTGGTGATCATTCACAGAATCGTCAGTTAAGTGTTTTAAACTGTTAAAACGCAGGTATAATGCAGCATTCTTAATCAGTCTATTTTGATGATTTAATTAGTAAAAGACAGAGAGTTTAATGAAAATTATAAGAGTAATACTAGGCGCATTGATTTTATTTTTAGATTGGATAACTACACCTAGAGGTGTAAAACGAGAGGCTAAGGTTCAAACTGAAATAGATAAAAAAACACAGAAATTAGCCCTGTATCAATACAAAGCGTGTCCTTTCTGTGTAAAAGTACGCCGTAGTATGAAACGTAATTCGTTAAAAATTGCCACTCATGACGCAAAACGCAATGAGCAGAGTCGCCAAGAGTTAGTCAATGGTGGTGGTCAATTAAAAGTCCCTTGTTTACGTATCGAAAAAGACTCAGGTGAGGTGCAATGGATGTACGAATCATCTGATATTATCAATTACTTAGAGCAAGAGTTCTGTTAATAAAGATAATCAACGCAGTGAAAGTAGGTTTATTAGCAAATTTCACAAATGTGTTATTTGCTAATTATTTAATTTCCAGTTTAAGTAACTAATAATTAACTAGAAATCAATATCGCTACTTTACATATCAAGGTTTCAATCTACACTTACGTTGAGCTAATTTATAAAACGCTAATTTATTAATTGCTAATGTTAAATGTTCGATGATTTTGTAGTAGGAGCACCTTATTAACATCCAAAAAAATATAGACAGCCATCAATATTTCCAAACCAAACGTCTTATTCAAATATTTTGGGCTGTTGAGCTGACGTTAGCTATTATCTTTTTTCATCGGATATTTTTACAACAATATCTCCAGTGTGGATTAGTATTAATCGCGGGTCTTTTATTGATACCGGTTTACCATCTAGCCAAAAACAATAAAATTACACAAGCCGCGACAATTCTACTTTATGTTCTCACCATATTAGTAACCCAATTTATGTGGCGACATGGCGGCTTGTATGACGAAAGTGTACTTGCCTATCCCTGTATATTGATCATGGCTGCTATGGTAGGGGATAAGTCATTATTTATTAACTTACTCGTAGTTATCTCTGCGTCTATTGGCTTAAACGGTCTAGTCAATAGCCAATCATGGTATATAAATTCCAGTTCGACAATTTCGTTAGGCAATACATTTTTAGTTTTAATTACCATATATCTCATCAGCTATATCATATGGATAATGGTTGAGGACTTCCGCGAGTTAGTGAATAAACTTAACATCGAAAATTCCAATGTTATTAAATCAAAACAAGAAATAGAAAACTTATTACATCATGACTTATTAACGGGTTTACCCAATAAAATAATGGCAAAAGAGTTATTTGCTAAAGCAAGATCTAACACGGACAGCAGTAAGAATATTTATTTAATGTTTTTAGATTTAGATAATTTTAAAGTAATTAATGATGCACTTGGACATCAAGCTGGCGATGCATTATTAATTGAGTTATCACAGCGTATGTTTCAATTGCTGCAAACTCGGGATTCAGTTTGTCGTTACATTGGAGATGAATTTGTAGTGATTGTTGAGTCCACTGAATCTGAAGAATATGTGGCGAGTTTAGCGCAACAGATCATCGAACAGATAAGTAAGCCATTTTATTATCTGAGTAATGAATTTATATGCGGCTGTTCAATAGGTATTAGTACCACAGCTACGGATGGTGAAGATTTTGATACCTTATTAAAACATGCCGACGCGGCTATGTATTATTCCAAATCTCAAGGTGGCAATAGTTTCCATTTTTATAATAAAGAAATGAACATTCATGGTCATGAGTATATAAGTGTTGTTTCTGATCTGCGCAAGGCCATCGTACAAGACGAACTGGTTTTAACTTACCAACCTAAAATTGATATTCAAAACAATAAAATTATTGGTGCTGAAGCGTTAATCCGCTGGCAACATCCTGAAAAAGGGCTAATTTATCCAGACGAATTTATTCCCCAAGCTGAAAAATCCGGTTTAATTATTGAGATTGGGGATTGGGTGCTAAGTGCTGCGTGTAGACAATGTAAGCAGTGGCTTAACAGTGGGTATTCTGATTTTACAATGGCGGTAAACGTATCGTCAAAACAGTTCGCTAAAAAAGACTTTTATACAAAAGTAGAAAAAACGTTAAGCGAATATCAGTTAAATGCTTCATCTTTAGAGTTAGAAATGACGGAGTCTCTGTTAATTGATAATAGTGATGAATTAAAATCGACACTTAAAAACTTACATGATCTTGGTGTGCACCTTTCAATTGATGATTTTGGTACTGGTTATTCTAATTTAGGTTATTTAAAAGCGTTTGATATTGAATACTTAAAAATAGACCGATCGTTTATCAGTGATTTAGTCACCAATCCAAAAAACAAAACCTTAGTAAAGGCGATAGTTCAAATGTCTCATGGCTTGGAGATTCAAAATATAGCTGAAGGAGTTGAAGATCAAAAAACCGTGCGTGTTTTACAACAATTACAGTGTGAAATAGGGCAAGGATATTATTGGTCTAAGCCTATATTTGCGGAACAATTTGAAGTGTTTGCTGCGGAATATAACAAGTAAACCAGATAGGTTTTGGCTATCTGGTTTTCTTTTATCTAATCGACATAAAACATCTGAGTGAAGTTTATGGTTTCGGTTCTTTCGCCTTGTTGAATATCAATTGTAAACTTATAGACTTCGCGGTCGTGATAGTTTAATTGAGCGAGATAATAAGTGGCTTCGCCTTCGGTCACTTTTACAAAATCCAATTCGCTGCTTTGCCCTAATAACGTTTCAGCTTTACCAGACACGTAGACATTTTGAGCTTTGTCGTCGTTGGTATTATCTAACACCGAAATATTGATAATTGACAAGTACTTACTGCGTTGCAGTTGGTATTGCTTGGCAATTTCTGGCTGAATAAAAGAGCTAGGGAAAGCAATATAATGAATATCCCAATTCCCTTTAGTGAACTTTTGCTCAGCATTACTGTTAAACGAGAACAGTATTAATATAAAAACTATGTGTTTTAATAAAGTCATATTGAGTGCCTTTTATATAAAAGAACGTAACAAGTCTTGGAACAAGATTTCGACAAACTTCAATCCAATCAAAAACACCATAATGCTAAGGTCAAACCCGCCCATATCCGGTAATAAACGTCTAATCGGATTTAACATTGGTTCTGTTAACTGATGTAACAATGCTTCTATTGGATTGTAACCTTGACTTATCCAGCTCAAAATTACGCGGATTAACATTACCCAGAAGATAAGGTTTAACACTTCTTTAACGATAGAGATGCTACTGGCAACTAAAATTTGCACAACTGGAAAACTGGCGCCATATAACACTTGTAATAGGGCAACTTTAGCAAAGCCAACTAACAATAATAATACAATCCCAGCCCAATCAACCCCGGCAAACCCTGGGATTATTCTTCTAAGTGGGACTAATATCGGATTGGTTGCTTTTACAACAAATTGGCTAACTGGATTATAAAAATCAGCGCGGGTCAGTTGTAACCAAATTCGTAAAATAACGACCATCATATAGAGATCAAATAGGGTGGATATTAAAAATTGAGTTGCTTGCATAACGTGTCTATTTCCAGTTCAATTTAAGTTTAAAGCTAAATTTCAGTGTTGACGCGTTATATGCGGTAACACTGACTTACCTATATTTAAAGTTTACTCATTTCTTTCGCTCTAGACACTGCTGCGTCTAATGCGGATGCCACAATGTCGTCTAAATTATTTTCGTTAAAAGTTCTTATCGCTTCAGCGGTAGAACCTCCTGGAGAAGTAACATTAACTCTTAATTGTTCAAAGCTGTCAGGACTTTGAGCGGCCATTTCAGCAGAGCCTAGCGCAGTTTGTAATACAATGGTATTGGCCGTGTCTTGATCAAAGCCCAATTGAACAGCTTTGTCAGCCATATGCTGCATAAATAAGAAGAAATAAGCTGGGCCCGAACCTGACACTGCCGCTATGTCATCAATTTGAGACTCTTGTTCTAACCATACTGTTTTGCCAACGGCATCAAACATAGTAGACGTAACCTCTTTATCCTGTTGGATAACGTCAGCTGAAAATGAACCTTCATCTGTGCCACAAAATAAACCTGAAACACCTAAGCCAACTAAAGAAGGGGTGTTTGGCATGCAACGAATAATTCGAACGTTACCGATAATGTCAGTATAACGGTTAACAGTTAAACCAGCCGCAACAGTAATAATAAGCTTTTGGCTAAAATCGATACCTTGTTGCACTAAGTCGGCTAACATAGCCAACATCATTTGTGGTTTAACACCAAGAATGATCACATCAGCTTGGGTAATGGCAGACTTATTATCTAAGTCAGTTTTAATGCCAAACTTTTGCTTAAGCGCTTGTTGTTTTTCAACGGTTCTGTTGGTCGCAATAATATTGTCTGGGTTAATGCCACTATTAACCATGCCACCGAGAATAGCGCCAGACATGTTGCCTGCGCCGATAAATGCGTATGTTAACTGCTTATTATTTGTCATTTATTTCCTTTAGTTACGTTTATTTATTTTCGCTTACCAAATATTGCTGTGCCTAATCTCACCATAGTAGACCCACATTCAATAGCAGTGTCTAAGTCGCCGCTCATACCCAAAGAGAGCGTATCTACACTAGGATATTGCTGCTGCAACTGTGAATAACAAGTGAACATTAAATTAAATTCAGCCTTTAATTGTGGTCTTTGACCATCGGCATTTGGTTCATAATTGTCAGGGATAGCCATCAGCCCCCTTAAACTAACATGTTTTAACTCATTAATGGACTCTGCCAACTCATTTACCTGGTCTAAACTGACACCTGACTTTTGTGGTGAGTTTGAAATATTCACTTGGATTAACAGGTTTATCGTCTTGTTTAACGCTTTGGCGTGTTGATCGATACGTTTAATTATTTTTAACCGATCGACACTATCTATCCAATCTGCACTTTGGCTAATGATTTTGGTTTTATTACTCTGGATTGGTCCAATGTAATGCCACTGTATGTCTTTAAGATGACTTAATGTTTGTTGTTTATCAAATAACTCTTGTGCGTAATTTTCACCAAAAACACGTTGTCCTGCAGCGTAAGCGGCTTCAATATCTGCAATTGGTTTTGTTTTACTCACCGCCATCAAAACAATCGAATTGGTGTTTCGATTAAATTTAGTTGCGACATTGTTAATATTGTCTTGGGCGTTTAACAATTGATTTGCTATGGTATTTATATCTTTGTTTTCCGACATAAAATTGTCTTTAACTTACCTAGGTTACATTTATGGATATTACTGAATTACTCGCTTTTAGTGTGCAACATAATGCATCAGATTTACATTTGTCAGCTGCAACACCACCCATGATCAGAGTTGATGGCGATGTTAGAAGGATCAACATACCTGAGTTAGATGCAAAACAAGTTCAGTCACTTATTTATGACATTATGAACGATAAACAAAGGAAAGAATACGAAGAAAACTTAGAAACCGACTTTTCCTTTGAAGTGCCAGATTTAGCTCGTTTCCGTGTTAATGTGTTTAATACCGAACGTGGCGCAGCTGCGGTATTCAGAACTATCCCATCAGAAGTTTTAACACTGGATCAGCTTGGCGCACCTAATATCTTTAAAGAAATTTCAAATAAGCCGAGAGGGCTAGTTTTAGTTACAGGACCAACGGGGTCAGGTAAATCAACAACGCTTGCCGCTATGATTGATTATATCAATGCCAGTCGACACGATCATATTTTGACCATTGAAGACCCAATAGAATTTGTACACAAAAGCAAACAAAGCCTTATTAGCCAACGTGAAGTGCACAGAGACACGTTAAGTTTTTCTAACGCATTGCGTTCGGCGTTACGTGAAGATCCAGATGTAATTTTAGTGGGTGAACTACGTGACTTAGAAACCATCCGATTAGCCATGACCGCTGCAGAAACTGGACATTTGGTATTTGGTACATTGCATACCACCTCAGCACCTAAAACCATTGACCGAATCATTGACGTATTCCCAGGCGATGAGAAGTCTATGGTGCGTTCCATGTTGTCGGAATCATTACAGGCAGTAATATCTCAAACCTTATGTAAAAAACAAGGTGGGGGACGGGTTGCTGCACATGAAATTATGATAGGCATTCCTGCTATTCGTAACTTGATCAGAGAAGATAAAGTGGCACAAATGTACTCTTCTATCCAAACTGGTGCGAGTTACGGAATGCAAACTCTTGATCAGTGTTTAACGGAATTAAAAGGCAAAGGATTAATATCTAACGATGAAGCTGCCAGTAAAGCCGTTGATAAAAAAGCATTTGGTGGCGGTTCCACGTCCACACCACCGCCAGTGAGCACACCACCACAAACGCCACCTTCAAGTGATTTTGGAAGTGGTTTTTAACTAATAAACAGTCAAAGGATAAATGATGAGTAACATGAGTGATATTTTTGGTCAAATGGTTGCCAAGCAAGCGTCTGATTTATTTGTTACGGCAGGTTTGCCAGTGAGTGTTAAGTTAAATGGTGAACTAGTGCCTTTAGTTGGTGACAAGTTATCAGCAGATGATGCTAAACAACTGGTATTGTCTTGCATGTCAGAAAAACAAAAAGCAGAATTTGAGCTAGACCGTGAGTGTAATTTTGCGGTTGCAAATGAATCAGGACGTTTTCGTGTATCGGCTTTTTGGCAACGTGATAAAGTAGGTATGGTTGTCCGTCGAATAGTGACAGAAATTCCAGATCCGGATGATTTGGGTTTACCACAAACGCTAAAAGACGTGATCATGACCAAACGTGGTTTAGTGTTATTTGTCGGTGGCACAGGAACCGGTAAATCAACCAGCTTAGCTGCACTGTTAGGTTATCGTAATGAAAATTCAAAAGGTCATATATTAACGATTGAAGACCCAATTGAATTTGTCCATGAACACAGAAATTGCATTGTTACCCAAAGAGAAGTGGGATTAGATACCCCATCGTTTGACTCGGCATTAAAAACCTCATTACGCCAAGCTCCAGATGTTATATTAATTGGGGAAATACGCTCACAAGAAATAATGGAATATGCATTGTCTTTTGCTGAAACTGGCCATTTGTGTGTCGCTACATTACATGCAAATAATGCTAATCAGGCCATTGATAGGATCATGCATTTAGTGCCAAAAGAACAACAAGATAAACTTAAATATGAATTAGCCCTTAACTTAAAAGCCATTGTTGCACAGCAATTAATACCAACCGTTGATGGCAATGGGCGCGTAGCAGCAATTGAGATTTTATTATCCTCCCCTATGATAGCGGAGTTGATAAAAAGAGGTGATATTTCAGGAATTAAGGAAACCATGGCTAAGTCTAGAGAGTTAGGTATGCAAACCTTTGATTTGGCATTATATGATTTATATACCGCAGGCAAGATAAGTTATGACGATGCGATACATCATGCTGATGCGCCAAATGATCTCAGATTAATGATTAAATTGGACTCTAAAGATAAAGCACCAAGTAGCTTGTTATCTGGAGTGACAGTTGATGGGTTGTAGTTTTTGGTATTTTACTCAAAGCTCATGACTCGTGGCTACAGCCTTTTCCCCCTCGGCGGCCATCAATAATACATCCCTCTATTGATGGCATCCCTTCATCCATGAAGTGGCAGGTTGTCAGTTCCCGACACAACCTAAGCGAGTACATCCATGAAGTGGCAGGTTGTCAGTTCCCGACACAACCTAAGCGAGTACATCCATGTACTCGACAATATCTTTTTCATCAGACCCAAAGGCGTGCGGCTTTTTGTTTTTACTCAAAGCTCGTGACTCGACACTCGTGGCTACAGCCGTTTCGGCCCTCGGCGAGTTACCTTTTTCAACAGCCAAAAAAGGTAGGCGGCTTTTTATATTTTCAAAGATTAAAAGACTATTTCACCTTCGGCGACCATACCTTTTTCAACAGCCAAAAAGGTAGGCCAAAAGGCCGCCCGTCACCAAATATCTAATTGTATTGAATATTAACTTTTATCATCAAATACGGAAAAACATTCGTCCCTGAATACTTTCCTCAATCGGGCATCCATGCCCTCTCGATTTGAGAAAAGTTATATTTAATACAGATATTTTAAAGTGGGACTTATAAAGCAAAAGCAAAAGCAAAAGCAAAAGCAAAAACGAGATTAACAGTCCGTATTTTAATTTTAATATTTGCGAAAACTGACGCGATGCTTTTTTATTAATAACCCCTTCCTATTAAATAAATACTCAAGTCTCACTTTGTTTTTCAGTAACTAACTAAGTTATTAATTAAACAATGGAAAATAGCATTCATTTAGTTTTTAATAGGAAGTGAAAAAGTCGCGTTAAAGTCAGGCTCGTTTTGTTTTTGATTATTTAGCAATTTATGAAATAAATTTATTGAAAATAGCTAATAAAATCAATTGGTAATGTCTGGCAGTAACATGAATTAATAAAGAATTGAGCAATTACATATACGAAATGCTCGATAATAAGCGTTAGCAGTACAGGAAATATGGCACTAGATTTACACATACTGGAAAATGGCCAACCAAAGGAATGGATTTACGCAATTGATTCTGAAAAATGGTCATTATTTAATGAAGCGTTCGAGATATTTAAAGCTAAAACAGGCTTAGTCATAGATCAATATTCCGATACCAAATTCTCATCAGGGCTTCAAAATTTAATAGATATACTTAACTCTGTTGCTCCACAGTACGGTAAAAGTGCGGCTCTATTTTCAGAGTTTATCTCTGTTTTGGAGTCAGCTGAAAGCAATGGTAAAAACGTAATTTTTGTCGGCGACTAATGTACTGCTAACAAGTTACTCAAAAGGACGCAAAACGCTTGGCTTGTGCTCCTTCGTCGCTAATTTTAGCCAAGCATTTATGCGCCCATTAGTAAGGCGTTATATACCGCAACTAATTCCAGTAAAAATAGCTACGTACCAAGGCGTTAAATCCCCTATTCCTTTCGTTGCATTCTTTTGGTCTGGGTGTTGTTGCAAGTACGGCTTTTCAAAGCAAACAATTACGTAAGTTCAGTAATATCCACGTTCAGGTTTACGTTTGCGGTGGGTAAAGGTTGCTAGCTCTCTTAGCTTGCTAACTTCGGTAAAGGCTTGTAAATTAAGTTTAAAACCTTAGCCAGTTTATATAACAAGGCAATAAAGCATGGGACTGTTAAAGCTTGGCTCGGTTCCGCTTCGCTTCACATTATAGCCAAGCATTTATCAGCCTCTTATTAGGGGCGTTATATTGCAAAGCAGTTTTGTGAAAGGAATCGAGTTAAGTGATCTATCTAGCCTATTTTTTTTGGTTCATTATGCTTTCATTTGCCATTCCAAATATTTGGTCTGGTTTAGCTGCAATCAGTTTTTTAGCGTGTGTTGTAGCCGTAATTAATTACTCCATTAAAAGTTATAAAATCTACCGTAATGGTTACGACTCAATAATTGGTAAATGGTTGGTATATTCATATTCGCCTTTGGTCATCGTTTCTATGGGAGGAATTATGTTTTATTATGGTGTAGTTGCAATATAACAAGCTAATAAATAAGGACAAAAAACAGTTGGCTGTTTTCGTTCCTCAACATTTTAGCCAACAATTTTTTGCCCATTATTAGGGCGTTATATACCCTAAACCAACTACAGAGTTTTGTTTCAATGCAAGGTGAATTAAAATATAAGAGTTACCTTAAGCAATTCTTTCTTAATTTGTTTTTTGGTCCATTAGGTCTGTTTTATTCTAGTAAACTACTCGGCATTGTATTTTCGATCACAATTATTCCAACAATAGGTGCGTTTGGATTTGGCCTTATAATTGGTTGGCCAATATCAATTCTAGTTGGAATAATGTCAGTTGCTGATTATAACCGTAATATACTTTCATATTCGCTAAGAAGAGAAAGAATAAAGTCGAAATACGCATCGGGTAAATAACAAGTCAATTAAGTCGGACGCCTTACGCTTGGCTGGTGTTCGTTCCTCACAAAGTATAGCCAAGCATAATTCGGCCTCTTATTGAGGCGTTATGTTTTAAAGGATTATCCATTGGCAAATCAAGCATACGAAAACCAAAAAGTTACACTTATTTATTCAAAAAAATCTATCGATAAGGCAGCTAGAAGTATTCGTCATGGTTGCGAAGGTGAAGTTCGAGATGATGCTATAAATAAAATTCAAAACTTTCGTGAATTACACATGTATCCGCTAATGTTAATCAAAAACCATCTAGCGAGAACTGCAAAAAAAATAAATAAGGATATTGTTATCGCAAGACGATTAAAGCGTCTACCTACAATAATTAATAAACTTGAGAGGCCAACACTTGATGGGACTCAAGGTAATGCTATTAAACTCACTAGGATGCAGGATATTGGAGGATGCAGAGCGATTGTAAAAAATTTAAGTGAACTTACTGCTCTTCAACTTAGACTTGAGAAAAGTAAATCAGTCCATAAAGTTATTCATAAATCTAATTATCTCACTCCAAAAGAAAGTGGTTATGGTGGAGTTCATTTAGTTTATAGTTGTTTTGATGAAGATGATACTGGGAATAATTGGAAAAAAACTAAGATAGAAGTTCAACTTAGGACTAAGTTGCAGCATGCTTGGGCTACTAGTCTTGAGATAATTGATACTTTAGAAAAAATCGAATTAAAAACAAGTATAACTGGGCATGAAAAGTGGAGGCATTTTTTTAAGGTTTCAGGAAGGCTTGTCGCTCATGATGAATCAGCTTGTATCTTAAATGATCAAGAACTAGTTGAAGCTAAAAAGGAGCTGAAAACTCTAGAGGCTGAATTAGAAGTCACAGGTAAGCTTGCTCATTTTTCTTTTGCTATAAAAGCAGCAACAAACTCTTCAAAAAAATTATCTTACAGTAAAAATATAGGTATGTGTTTAGTAATACTGAGAAAAGACGAATTGTTTGACCCAAAGCATACAAGTATTAACGATCTAAAGTTTGAGACTAAACAGTTTAAAAATAGTGACACTAAAATTGCCTTGAGTGAGTTAAATGAAAGTGAAAAAGATGAAGATATTTCACTATCAGTTCTGTTAGCAACAACAGATGCTAGAACATTGAAGAAAGCTTATCCAAACTACTTTGGTGACACATTCGACTTCCGAAGCTTCATAAGAAAGCACATTGAGTAAAGAGTTGCTTAAAACATAACAAGCTAATTAATAAGGACAAAAAACAGTTGGCTGTTTTCGTTCCTCAACATTTTAGCCAACAATTTTTTGCCCATTATTAGGGCGTTATGCGTAAAGGACGATCGTTGAAGCATTTAGTTATCGCTACAGCCAAAACACTTTTAGTCGTTTTTGTTGTCTGCTTTGTATTAACCTTTGTTGATTCTTATGGCGGTGACTTTGATCACTGGCTAATAACCTTATCCATTTCCGTGGTTACAACCTTTGTTGTAGGTATAACTATGCTTGTGTGGGGGATTCCAACACATATTTATATGCGCTGTAAAAATCTAAAATCATGGACATATTACTTACTATCAGGATTTGTCCCTGGTATTGTTTTTGTTTATGTTTTTAAGCCGTTTGGCCATGAAGCGCCATATGATTTATTTTTACAAGCAATGCAATGTGGTGCAATTGGTAGTTTTATAGCTGTTGTGTTTTGGCTATCGTATTATAAATTACGCATAACAAGTCGTTAAAGCAGGACAAATAACAGTTGGCTTTTGCTCCTGCGTCGCTTATTTTAGCCAACATATTATTTGCCTCTTAACGAAGCGTTAGGTGGAAAGAGACTCCGAATGAAACGTGTACTATTTATTGTTCTTTTTTTATTGCCGCTCAAGTCCTACGCGGTAAATGATTTTGAATGCACTGTGAAAGAGGTGTATAAACTGAACGATGCAGGCTTACTTACTCCAGGTAAGGGGTTTGTTACACCTGAAGTAGGAAGCAAGTTTGTAGTAAACCGACAGTCTGGGAAAATTACGGGCAAAAAAATTACAAATACTATGTCTGGCTATATGCCCACAGTCTATAGTCATCAACCTTCGGAAAATTCATATTCAGCTTTAACGATTTATAAACCTAATTATACAATCGACCTCCTTCAAATTCAGGAGCATGTCGAGCAAAAATTAAAGCCTTTTATTTATAAGGGCGCTTTCGGCGAGGTCGTAACTGGTCTATGCACAATTTACTAACTCAATCACCTAACAAGGTTGTCATAGAGACATTTTTTGCTTCGCTCCGTTTTGGGGGGGATTCGCCACTTTACCCCAAAACTACACTACACAAAAAAATGCCCCATACAACGGCGTTATATTTACAAAGGAAGTCAATGCTAGTTCTTCAACTCAAGGCTAAATATCAAGGAAATGATGGCGCATATAAACAAGACGAGTCATATCCTGTTCTCGCTATTACAAAAAGTGACGATATTGATGTTGCCACTGAATGTGCTAGTGATTTAATGTCAGAAAATGGTTGGGGAGATTTTGATTTCTTGCGATATGGAACAATAAAGGGTTCAAACGATGCACCTAAATCTTTTGGTGAGCCTAAAGAGTGGCAACAGACACTTGATGAGAATGGTGCAATTTATATCGTCTATACAACGTAAACATACAAGCTGTTAAAGCGGGACAAATTACAGTTGGCTGGTTCCGCTTCGATTCACATTTTAGCCAACTACAATTTGCCCCTTAACAGGGCGTTATAAACCAAATAGAGGCTCTGCAAATAAATGGAATTATCTGAAGAACGTAAAAGAGAAGTAAGAGCCAATTTAAGTGGTTCAACTGTTGAAGAAGAGCGTAACCTTTTGAAGTTAGGTGCTTACGAAGATACGCCAGAAATAAAAGAGATTGTGGAAAGCTGGGTTCTCACACACGAAAAAATGTCAGACATCGAAAGGAAAGACGAAACGTTGGCACTGTTAAGAGAAACCAGTAAATTAGCACAAGAAGCAAATGATATTTCGTCAAAAGCTAACACCAGATCGTTGATAGCCCTGACCGTTTCAACTGTTATGTTGCTTATTTCTGCTCTTACGTATTTAAAGAGTCTGAGTTAATGGTTTATAACAAGTTGCTCAAGTTCGTTCGTAAACTCACTGGGACAATTAACAGTTGGTTTGGCGCTTCGCGCAAGTATAGCCAACAGCCAATTGCCCCTTAGCAAAGCGTTATGTTGCATATGGATATTGTCGAAAAAATCAAAAAAATTAACTTCGGAGTAGTTTTAGTAGCATTAGCAATAATGTTCATTTTACTACTCGGGGATGTGGAATATTATGGGCTTTTAAGCGTATATGTTTTTATGGCTTTATGGAGCTTAGATAAAGTGTTCTTGTGGTCCTTTAATTTTGATTTTGGTATTGCGAATCAGCTGGAAATAAAAAAAGATGCACCTAAAATAGTAAGATTTATTGGTTTACTATTTGTATTGTTCGTTTTGTACATTTCGCTAGCTGGGGTTTTCGAGCTAGTTGCAACATAACAAGAAATTCAACAAGGACAAAAAACAGTTGGCTTTTTGTTCACTACGTTCACTTATTTTAGCTAAGCATTTATGCGCCCATTAGTAAGGCGTTAGGTAACCCAAAGCATGGATAGCTCTCGAATAAATGGTTATATGAAAAAATGCAGTATCTACTTTGCTGTAATTTATTTGATCACGTTTTTAACTTCTAGTTTATTCATACAAGCTTTTGACTACATTCATGGTCTAATCATCGGCGCTAAAATCGTCGATGGTTGGTCACTTGGAATTATGGTTTGGTTTGGGTTAATCTTTGTTATTCCAATTGTTTATTGTTTAATAATTGGGTTTTTACTATTTAAAAAGCATGCACAAACATAGCTTATGGGTACAGGTTACCTAACACATATGAACCTTCTGCCGTCAAATAAGCAATAACATCTTTTTTAGCTGCCGTTAGGCAGCTAATTTTTATCGTCAATCAGCAAAAACATCTACTTCATTCTGTCACGGTCGCTGTTAATAAATTGTTTACAGCAAACACATATTGAGGCTCTCTTAATGTGATCTCATCACTGCCTGAATTCGTTAATCCATTGGTTGTTCAGGGGCACTACGACTAAATGGATTTAGGAGGTAGAGCGACGCAGGAAGCCAAAGCCGAGACATTTATCGGTTAACCTTAATCTGGCACTACTCAAGCAAATGACTACTAATTAATAACTAGGTTCAGTTAGTTTCAGGCTCAGCTAAGGTGTAAACAATTTTGCTCATTGTTAATGCGCACCAGCGGGATGTCTAATCAAGACCAACGAGCTTATACAGCGACTATATTTACCTGCAATAAGTTACTTAATGAAAATAGACCACAAATAACACGCGATAGTTCTTTTTTATCTAGTTAGACGTTCAGCTCATCCCACTGTGCGACTTAAGGTTTTAAAAATCGTTCATCATCAAACACCGTTTTATTCTTTAACATGAAGTAAACACTGCGGCCGAGTTTATGCGCCAACGCAGATAAGGCTTTGGCTTTACTCATTCGTTTTTGTAGTTTGTTGAGATAACGTCGAGCTTTGTCATTCCCTCGTAAATACAACACCGCCGCTTCACTGAATGCCCACTTTAAATGACCGTTCCCTGAAAATAACAAGGCCATCCACTAAAGCTTGGTGGTTTCAATATTTGATTTAAAGTTGCAGCTTATATAAACGCGAGTTATACACAATAAACAAGGAGGTTGGTGTGAAGGTAATGGTTTTGGATTTTTTACTATTCTTCTTTTAAGTGGATGTATGGCTAATCCGCGTGACAGTCTTTTGTATGAGCTTTTGTATGAGCTTTTGCATGAGCCAAAACTGAAAAATTGTATTTATGCTACTCCTGCAGATAAAAGTGATTGTGAAGGCGTGTCAATAACCGTAAGAGTGTGAAGTTT
This sequence comes from Psychrosphaera sp. F3M07, assembly GCF_018860345.1. Classification (GTDB taxonomy): domain Bacteria; phylum Pseudomonadota; class Gammaproteobacteria; order Enterobacterales; family Alteromonadaceae; genus Psychrosphaera; species Psychrosphaera aquimarina. The sequence goes on from NZ_JAHKPJ010000015.1 coordinate 29,578, forward strand.
GGGGAATATGAAGAAGAACGCGAGGTTATTCGTAGCACTGCTATTCCCAAAAAACGGTTGATGAATTTTTAAAGAAAAAACTTTCTAAAAAGTCGTAAACATAAACATCACTTTTATTTTTTAGATGTATTCAAACAACAAAGCCAGTTAGCGTAAGTTAATTGGCTTTTTCATTCTTATTAAACTTGTAATGGGTTTAAACTTATATTTAGCCTTTCTTTAGTAATAATTAAATGTCACTCGTTTTGCTACGAGCAGCAAGCATTGCTATTATGTTGCACTTCATTAAAAATTAAGTATTGAATTTTATGCCAACAACGTTACTTGAACGAATTACTATTGAACCAAAATCTCCAGCTACTTCCTGTGTAATATGGTTACATGGACTAGGAGATTCAGGCGCTGGCTTTGCTCCTATTGTGCCAGTATTAGCTTTACCGGAAAATCATGGGATTCGTTTTGTTTTCCCTCACGCCCCAGAGCAAGCGGTTACGATTAATCAAGGTTATGTAATGCGTTCTTGGTATGACATTAAAAGTATGGATTTACATAATCGTGCTGATCTAGAAGGTGTGTTAGCGTCTGAGAAACTGGTCAAAGGCTTAATTCAAGAGCAAATTGACTCAGGTATACCTGCAGAAAAGATTATTTTAGCTGGTTTTAGTCAAGGTGGGGTTTTGAGTTTATTTACTGCTTTACGTTTTGAGCATAGCTTGGCAGGTATTTTAGCATTGTCGTGTTATTTACCGACTGCGGATAAACTACCAGAGCAATGTCATAGTGCTAACGCTGATACTCCTATTTTACAAAATCATGGGGAGCGTGACGGTGTTGTTCCTATAAGTGCAGGTAAAATTGCAAACGATTTACTTAATGCTGCTAAATATAATGTGACTTGGAAAAGCTACCCAATGGAACATTCTGTATTACCAGAGCAACTCGCGGATATTTCAGTGTGGTTACAAGCTAGGTTGCTTGCTTAAGATTTGTATAAACGGACAGCAATATTTGTTTATCTAAAATGAATATACCGTTTGGCTGAAATCTTATCTGCACCAATCATTACCTAAAGCCCTAAAGCCCTAAAGCCCTAAAGCCCTAAAGCCCTATGCCTTTTTGCTTCTAGGTGCACCTAGTAGAATAAATATGTGGCAAATACAGACAGATAAAAATGCGCTCATACCTAGTGCGCCGCCGTAACCATCAAATACTGGAACAAGGTATTCAAATAGGATTGAGAAAATAATGGATGCGCTGCTTATGGTATAAACACCAAAGCGGTGCGGGGCGCTCATGCCAATAAAGGTTCCGCCAAAAAACACGATTGCGTATAGGTCAGGGGTCATGTCTACGGCATATAATATTAAATACGCCACTATGGATAGCAAAGCGGAGGCACTGATACCGTCAAAACGATGGTGTCTTGCTAGATAAAATGTTGAAAACGCGCCCAGTAGCGCGAGGATTGGGTATTCAATACTCAAAGTATAATACCTCTGACAATAACAAAAAGGGTTACGCTGGCAAAAGCGACACCACCCAACTTACCACCAAAGCCATCAAACATATCCATGGTCAGTACATATAAACTGGCACCAATACACGAAATTATAGCGATTTCCCAGTAACTGGTAATAAGGTTTGCGGAGCACATCCCGGCAAAACTCCCAGCATAAATAGCAGCGTATGGATGGTTGTTATATTCTTGAGGGAAGGGGATAACTTTACCAATCAAACCTGTTAACGCGGCAGATATGACTAATGGCAGTGCCAAGGTTGTGTGCATTGCAAAGCAGGCGATAAATCCCAAAAAGAAAGTAATGAATTTTAAAAGTAAAAATTTAATCATAGAGTATCTATTCTAAACTATTCTTTTTTTGCTTTCTAATAGTCAATGCGTAGGTTGTTATTTAAAGTAGGTTACTCTGTAATTTGGTATGTTGTTCAACATGTCGATATTTCAATTAATGTGATACACATTTTTTTATATGCCAACCAAAGTCACAAACTATTTTAATGTGATGATTATTTCCAGTGTTTATTTGGCTTGGTAGAAAATTATATAAATAGTTTTATGATCCTGTTTACTATCAGTTATAGTCAAACAGTTAATCAGTGTTACCAACAAGGAGAAGGTTTTTATGGTTAAATCAACCATGTTAGTTTTATTATCAAGTTTATATATCGCTGGGTGCAGCTCAACTAATTGGGTAAAAGTAGATAACTCTGACTTTAGCTCAGCGGAGTTGGAAAGCGCATTAAAAGCGTGTAACTATCGTGAAGCAATGAAAAAAAGCAATAAGGCAATGTTAGGCACTAGCCAACAAGTGAGATCGAGTAGTAATGTTAGCCACCATGAGCTTGATCAAATCACTGAGCAGGAAGTTAACAAAGCGAAAGATGATGCTATGCAAAAAGCCAACAGTGATGTGATGCATAAAAATATGAACTTGGCGAAAGACGCGTATAAATGTGTTGAGAACAAAGGGTTTATCATTAAATCTTGATAAAAATTAAATATAAAAAAACCGCTCATTGAGCGGTTTTTTTGTTTGTAGACTATGAATGAACATAGCCTACATAACAAAACACTTATAGTGTTTTAGTTGTACCAGAGGTTGCACTGCTTGTAGCAGATGCAGAACCACCTGTTCTAGCCGATATAACAACAGCTGTTCTATCAGCGTCAGCCATCGCTGTAGGAACCCCTACAGATACCATTTCAACAGGAGCCGGTTTAGTCATAGGAGCACTTGAAAAGCCAACATGTTTAGCAGAACTCGTTTTTTCTTTAACGATTTCTTTTTTCACTGGTGTTTCTTTTGCAACTTTAGCTTTGGCTTTTGCAGCAGGCTTCTTCTCTTTAGCAGGAGTGGCCTTAGCAGGTTTAGCTTCTTCAACGTCTGCCGTTTCAGCTACGACGTCATCTTTAACTGTTTCTACTGGCGTTTCTGTTGCTACTTTTTCTACAACTGCTTCAGTTTCAACTTTTTGTTCTACGGTATTGTTCTCGGCCTTAGTTTCAACAACTTCAACCGGAGCGGTAGTTGTTTCTTTTTCTAGCTGGTCATTATTGTCTTGAGGTTTAGCTTCAATTTCAACTTCAACTTTAGCCGCTGACTTAACACCGCTAGCTGTGTTTACAATCGCTTTACGCTTTTGTTGCACAGATTCACCTGACTTATTACGAATAGTACGTTTAGACTTGATTACTTTTTTCTCAGTAACCTCGGCTTTAACTTCTGCAACAGGCTGGGTAACTTCAGCTTTTGTTTCAGCAACTGGTTTATTAACGTCTATGTTTACGTCAACAACTGGACTTTCCGATTTTTTAGCAACAACTTGTTCATTAACCGCTTCTACCTTTTGTGAGGCATTTTCTGATTTTTGAACTCGTACACGTTTACGATTACTACGACGTTGTCTACGTTCAGCTACATGCTCTTCTTTTTTTGCCGGAGAGGCATTGTCAGCATTTGCATGGGCTGTCTTTTTACGGTTGTCATTACGATTTTCATCGCGGTTATCGTTATTACGACGTGTGTCTTTTTGATTACCACGTTTAGTATCTTTTTGATCCGTACGTGTGTTATCACGTTTTTCGTTACGTTCATTTGGCTTTTTATCACCAGTACGAGCATTACGAGCACGACCTTTTTGCGGGCCACGACGGTTTTCGTTTTTACCTTTGTAATTTTTATTACGAGCAGGTTCAACTTTTTTCGGTTTTTCTTCTTTCGCAAATAATGAACTAATCCATTTAACGGCTTTCTCAAGCAACGTTGGTTGTTTAGGTTCATCAGCAACTACGGCTTTTGGTGCAGGCGCTTTAGGAGATGCAAAACCTTTTAGTACAGGCTCTTCAATATCTTTTTTGACCGTTGAAACAACATTTGATGTTACTTCTTTTTCTTCAGGGCGTGTAACTAGTTTAAAGCTAGAGTCGGCAATATCTTCATCGATACGTACACGTACAACATCATAATGAGGTGTATCCAAATGAATATTTGGAATAACCATGATGTTAACTTTATTGTTGTTTTCAATGTGACGAATAGAATCACGTTTTTCATTCAACAAGTACGAAGACACTGGCACTGGTACTTGTGCTTGAATTTGAGCTGTATTGTCTTTAATCGCTTCTTCTTCAATTAGACGAAGGATAGATAACGCTAACGACTCATTACTTCTTACTGTACCTTGTCCGTCACAACGAGGACAAGTATGTTGACTTGCATCACCTAGTGAAGGACGTAGACGTTGACGAGACATTTCAAGCAGACCAAAACGGCTGATTTTGCCAATTTGTACTCGAGCTCTGTCTTGTTTGATACTGTCTTTTAAACGGTTCTCAACATCACGTTGGTGTTTTGGCGGTGTCATATCGATAAAGTCGATAACTAATAAACCACCTAAATCACGTAAACGTAATTGACGTGCAATTTCTTCAGCAGCTTCTAGGTTTGTATTTAAAGCTGTCTCTTCAATGTCGCCACCTTTGGTTGCTTTTGAAGAGTTAATGTCAATTGATACCAATGCTTCTGTTGGGTCAATTACAATTGAACCACCAGATGGCAATCTCACTTCACGTTGGAAAGCAGATTCAATTTGGCTTTCAATTTGGTAATGAGTGAATAGTGGTACTTCACCTTGATACATTTTTACACGTTCAATGAAATCCGGTCTGAATAATTCAATGTGACCACGAGCTTCGTTATAAACGTTTTGGTTATCAATTAAGATTTCACCAACATCACGTTTTAAGTAGTCGCGGATAGCTCGGAAAACAACGTTACTTTCTTGGTGAATTAAGAAAGGTGCAGGCATAGTTTCTGATGCTTGCTGAATAGCTTCCCAATGTAACAGTAGGGCGCCTAAGTCATACTCTAATTCTTCATAAGATTTACCAACACCAGCGGTACGAACAATTAAGCCCATGCCTTTTGGTAATTCTAATTTATTTAAAGCCGATTTTAGCTGCGTTCTTTCATCACCTTCAATACGACGAGAAATACCACCGGCACGAGGATTATTTGGCATTAATACCAAGTAACTACCTGCAACGCTGATAAATGTGGTTAAGGCTGCGCCTTTTTGACCACGTTCTTCTTTGTCAATTTGAACGATTACTTCTTGTCCTTCCTTTATCACTTCTTTGATATTTGGACGGCCAGAAAATTTGTAATCTGATGGGAAATAGTTACGCGCTATTTCTTTGAGAGGTAGGAATCCATGACGGTCTGCACCGTAATTGACGAAAGCCGCTTCTAAACTTGGCTCTACTCTTGTAATTATTCCTTTGTAGATGTTGGCCTTTTTTTGTTCATGACCAGGACTTTCTATGTCCAAATCATATAACTTTTGACCATCAACCAATGCAACACGCATCTCTTCTTGTTGCGTGGCATTAATTAACATGCGTTTCATTATATGTAACTCTTCTTTTATCAAAGGCCACAATTCGCACGTTTATAGCTGCACTTTCTAAACACCTCGGCGCGGTATAGTTTCCCAACTAGTTGCTTGCTGTATTTCAATCATCTCGACTGTAATCAAGGATACTGGATTCTAATTTTCAGAATTCTTCGGTGCCTTTAGCATATAAACGCTATTGGAATTCGTGGCACTGGTTAAGTTAACGCCTCTTATATTTCGACTGGTCTGAACGGTTAAAATAGAGGGTAATATGATACTCGCATTACCTTACTTAGATGGCGTGGAGGTCTGAAGTCTTTTTGTCTAGCTAGTACTATTCTTATATATGTACATAGCTTTATCTATTAACTCTGATATGATCGTGTCTTCAAACCCTGCTCCGTTACATGACTCTTATGTTCATTACCTGAGGCAGTTCAATCAGTTGCTTTATATTTTAAAGCGCCGTTATTATCAGTCGCAAACGCAGATATAGCAACTGAATTAATAGTTTATTTAAATAAATGTTCAATTAAACACTAGTGAAAGCCAAAAAATGCCTGAAAATGAAATAAATTATCCAAAAGTGCAACAAGTCGAAATAGATGAAACATATGTTGGTCAGCGAATTGATAATTTTTTAATCACCAAATTAAAAGGTGTGCCTAAAAGTGTAATCTATCGAATTCTGCGCAAAGGTGAAGTTCGTGTTAATAAAGGCAGAATTAAACAAACTTATAAATTGCAGATGAATGACACCGTCAGAATTCCACCTGTGAGAGTGAGTCAGGATACACAACCTGCCATTTCAGATAAGTTACAAGCGGTACAAGATCTTGAAAAAGCCATTATTTACGAAGACAAAACCTTAATAGTGTTAAACAAACCATCTGGGATCGCCGTGCATGGTGGTAGTGGTTTAAAGTTTGGTGTGATTGAAGCGTTAAGAGCGTTGCGTCCACGTGAGAAAATGTTGGAGTTAGTTCACCGACTGGATAGAGATACGTCTGGCATACTGCTAATAGCCAAACGTCGTTCGGTTTTAGTGTCATTACACGAGCAGTTACGTATTAAAACGATGAACAAAGTGTATTGGGCATTAGTAAAAGGGCAGTGGAGTGCAAGTCAACGTTCTGTGCAAGAGCCATTACTGAAAATTAATACTAAATCTGGTGAGCGACTGGTGGTGGTTAATCGTGAAGAGGGCAAAAAGTCTTGTACTTTATTTGATGTAATAGAAGAGTTTGATGGCGCGACGTTAATTGAAGCAAGACCACAAACTGGCCGAACACATCAGATACGTGTGCATACCGCGTGTAAAGAACATCCTATTGCTTGTGATGATAAATACGGTGACCGAGAATTTGATAAATTAGCAAAAAAAGCAGGTATTAATCGCTTATTTTTGCACGCTAAAGAAATCTCATTTTATCATCCCGTTTCGGAAACTACGGTGCACTTTGAAGCGCCACTTGATCCTGTGTTAGAACAAGGGTTAAAAAAACTACCTAAATTAACGACAGAGTAAGCAATATTAGGTGTAATGGCTTTTGTAAAGCCGTTACGCCGCATACTGATGAAAGTACATGACCTCAACACTTTGTAAAAAACACTGTCAAATTCCTGCAACCTATTAGTAACAAAACTGACACAATCTAATGCTACATTGCAGATAAATGTCCTTTTATCTTTATAACGTAGGTTAATGTGTCGTATACAACCTCTTTGCTAGAAGAAATAACTCGATTAATATTAGATCGCAGTTTAACTATCGTATTTCAGCCTATATTTGATGTGAGCCAAGAAGCTATATTAGGTTATGAAGCATTAACTCGCTTACCAGCAGATTCAAGTATTAAAAGCCCCGATCACCTTTTTAGCACAGCAAACCAAGTGGGAATGTTGTCTGAATTAGAGTTACATTGTCGTCAACAAGCCATTAACCGTTTTGCTCAGCTTAAGTTAACGGGGTTGTTGTTTTTAAATGTGAGTCCTTGCACTTTATCGCAAGCCGATCACCCAAAAGGCGAAACATTAAACTTACTCAAATGTGCGGGTATTTCGCCAGATAGAGTAGTGATTGAGATCACCGAACAATTTGAAGCAAACGATAATCAAATCCTGAAACAAAGTTTGGAACATTACCGAGAGCTAGGTTTTAAAATTGCGATAGATGATTTAGGCACAGGGCATTCTGGTTTGAAACAGTGGTCAGAACTAAGACCGGATATAGTTAAAATCGACCGTTATTTTATTAGTGGTTGTCACAAAAACATTGTTAAACGTGAACTACTAAGAACTATCTTTGAATTGGGAACCGCAACTGGCGTTTCAATTATTGCTGAGGGTATTGAGCATAATGAAGAGTTTTTATTATTAGAAAAAATGGGTATGCAGTTTGCTCAAGGGTTTTTACTTTCCAGACCGGCAGAATTCCCAGACACCAAATTACCTGACAGTCTCAGTTTAAGACAGATAGGCCCAAATACTCTGTCTAATGATCATAATGTGTTTGAGTTAGAAAAATTACTTACCTATAGTCAACCCGTTTCAATCAACGAGATGTGTTCCGAGGTATATCAACTATTTAAAAAGTCACCCAAAATGCAGTCAATTGCGGTGATTGATAAAGATGAAAAACCGATAGGAGTTATATACCGAGATACATTAGCTGAGATGTTTTCATCAGACTATGGTCACGCTCTGTACGACAAAAAACCAATTACCAATTTAATGGAAAATGTCCCTTTTACTGCGGACATATCGGCTTCTATCGATGATGTTAGCAGTTTGGTGACGGACAACACCCATTTTGACTTAAGGCCTGAGTTTATCGTTGTTGATAAAGGCAAGTATGTTGGCGTTGCTAGTATTCGTTCTTTGTTAAAAATAATGACAGAACAAAAAATTCAGCATGCCCAACATGCCAACCCATTAACTATGTTACCGGGCAACATTATTATTGAGCAAAAAATAATGCATTTATTAGCCAATAAGAAAAACTTCTCAATGGCCTATTTTGATCTCAACCACTTTAAACCCTTTAACGACTTATACGGTTATGCCGAAGGAGATGTGGTCATTCGTTTAGTAGCAGATGTATTGTCCAAGGTGTGTAGTGATGCATTTGTAGGCCATGTGGGCGGCGATGATTTTGTGGTGTTGTTCCAGCATTCAGAACCAGAATTTGCGTGCACTAAAGTGTTAGAGATATTTGGCCAACGTATTACCAGTATTTTTAAGCCGGAACATTTAAAACAAGGCGGTTATTACGCGGTTAGCCGCAAAGGCAATAAAGAGTGGTTTTCACTCATGTCTTTATCTTGTGGCATTATTCATCCAAACGTGAGTATTGTACGCTCTCATTTAGATGTGGCTAATTTAGCTTCTGAAGCGAAAAAAATGGCAAAGAAAATGGTGGATGGCGAAATATACATTCAACCTAAATTTAATATGGATTTTACCAACGAGTTTGTTGAAAGGTCATTGGTGACCGAATCCTAATGTATTTACCTATATAATGTAGCTGATATTGGAAACAGGTTAATGTGTCAATATCAGCAGCATTTGTTATTAGTTATATAAAGTATACTGAGGCCACTTATTTATTTAGCTTTGTGAATTAGCTTTGTGCTTTTGTCACTTGCTGTTGTAAAACAGAAAAGCCAAACTTTTCAAACAGTCCAACCAGTTTTATCAATGGCAATCCAACTAAAGTGTTTGGATCATCTCCAACCAACTTTTCAAATAAACAGATACCTAACGCTTCGCTTTTAAAGCTACCAGCGCACTTGTACGGCTTTTCAGCTAATAAGTAAGCTTCGATGCTGTCCAAGGTTAGTTGTTTAAAGTAAACCTCAAATGGCTCGACTAAAGCGTGTGTTTCACCGGTTTCACTATTAATAACCGCTAAACCGGTTAAAAAGGTGACTTTATTACCAGAAAAAGACGAAAGTTGCTTAATTGCATTCTCATGCGTATGTGGTTTGCCTAGTATAGTGTCGTTAAATAAAGCAACTTGATCTGAGCCTATAACTAACGCATTATTGTGTTTGTTTGCAACCGCTTGTGCTTTTGCTACTGCCAAACGTTCAACTAACTGATGTGCAGTTTCATTAGGCAAGGGCGTTTCGTCAACTTCAGGTTTGGCTGTTTGGAAATCTAAATTTAGTTTTTCTAAGATTTGTTTTCTAAATGGAGAGGTGGAACCGAGAATGATAGTAGGGTTTTTAGTCATGAGTCGCTCAAAAAAATAGCAAAATGGTTAATAAATAAATAAAGTCGACTAAGTTTAGCTTTTTTTACATATTCATACTATTTTCTTTTGACTATGTTGCTCAGTAACTATAATATGCGCGCCCTATGCAAAAGTTGAAAATTCCAATCTCGATCAACCCAGCGAATGCTGCGTTAAAACGAATGACCATTGACGGTATTATCGTTAAAGGTGATCTGTCGCGTTTAGCTGAAGTGGCTGATGTGTTAGATGAATATCTGGACGTTACTTTTGAATGTGGTATTGATCCACAGAATTTAGTATTTGTTCAAGGCTCTACGTCAGTCAATCTTGAATTGAGCTGTCAGCGTTGCGGTGGTGGTATAAAAACAAATGTTTCGGCAGAATTTTTATATACTCCTGTACGTCGAGCTGCGAAAGAGAGCGAAGAGCCGATACCGGATGCATATGAAGAAATCGAATTAAATGAAGAGGGTGAAATTAACCTGATTCAATTAGTCGAAGACGAATTAATGCTGGCGTTGCCAATTGTAGCAATGCATGAACCAGAAGACTGTTCTATTACTGAAGAGGACATGACTTTTGGGGAGTTAGCGCCAGAAGCAATGGATGAAGAAAAATCTAATCCATTTGATATATTGAAAAAATTAAAGAAATAATTAAAGAACTAGGAGACGGCAATGGCAGTTCAAAAAAGTAAGAAATCCCGTGCTAGACGTGGCATGCGTCGCTCACATGATGCATTAACTACAGAGCATTTATCTGTAGATCAAACGACTGGTGAAACTCACCGTCGTCATCATATGACAGCAGACGGCTACTACAAAGGTCGTAAAATAATATAAAGTAAGTTAAGGCTGCTTTATTATGCGTGATATCAGAATCGCGCTAGATATGATGGGGGGCGATTATGGCCCCCGATCTACTATTCCTGCAGCGATCAGAGCTGTAGATAAATATCCCAATTTACACCTGTTCCTTTGTGGTCACTCACAGAGTATTCACACCTTTCTGAATAAACATAATGCACTTGCACATCCAAGATTAACCATTGTCCATGCTGAACAAGTGGTCAATCAAGATGAACGTCCTGATCTTGCATTACGTCGTAAACCTCAATCATCCATGCGTAAAGCCCTTGAACTTGTTGAACAAGAACAAGCAGATGCTTGTGTTTCCTCTGGAAATACCGGTGCTTTATTAGCAATAGCTCGTTATGTTTTAAAAACATTACCTGGTATAAAAAGACCCGCATTAATTAGCGCACTCCCTACCTATGAAAACGAAAAAGTATTTTTGTTAGATTTAGGTGCCAATATTCATCAATGCTCCGACACCTTATTTCAATTTGCCGTTATGGGATCTGTAATGGCTACCGAAGTTGAACAAATTGAGTCACCTCGTGTTGCTCTGTTAAATGTTGGCTCTGAAGATATAAAAGGCAGTGCACACTTAAAAGAAGCAGCACTAAAACTAACCAACTGCAAAGAAATTAATTATGTAGGTTTTGCAGAAGGGAATGAAATATTCTCTGGCAAAGCAGACGTCATCGTTTGTGATGGATTTGTTGGCAATGTGGCTTTAAAGACCATCGAAGGGGTAGCTAAGCTTATTCTGTCGAAAATTAAAGCACTTAGTGAAAGGTCTTTTTTAAGCAAAATCCTAGCAGGAATACTGCTTCCAGGGATAAAAAAGCTATTTTCTAAAATGAACCCCGACCAGTATAACGGTGCGAGTCTGGTAGGATTGCGCGGAATTGTGGTCAAAAGCCATGGAAACGCCTCTTCCCAAGCATTTTTTAGTGCTATAAAAGAGGCGGTTAAAGAGGCGCAACGTCAAGTTCCCCATAAGATAAAAGATAAGGTGGAACAAGTTCTCAGTGATGAGAAAAAATAAGAATAGTCTAAAAGACGCAGAGAGGGTGCATGTATTCAAGAATAGTAGGAACCGGTAGTTATTTTCCTAAACAAGTTCGTACCAATAAAGATCTAGAAAAGATGGTTGATACCAACGACGAATGGATCCAAGAACGTACGGGCATGAAAGAGCGTCGCATTCTCGGTAAAGATGAGTCCGTTGCAACTATGTCAGTAGAAGCCGCTAAAAAAGCCATTGAAGCTGCTGGAATAGACCCAAGCGAAATCGATTTTGTCATAGTTGGCACAACAAGCCATTCACGTGCATTGCCAAGTGCAGCATGTGAAGTACAACGTGATCTAGGTTTAACATCAGGCGTACCAGCTATGGATGTTGCTGCAGCTTGTTCAGGCTTTTGTTATGCGTTAAGTATTGCTGATACTTATATACAAGCAGGCAAAGCTAAAAAAGCGTTAGTTATAGGCGCTGACTGTTTAAGTCAAATGATGAGCCCTGACGATCGTTCAATGGTGATTTTATTTGGCGATGCTGCTGGCGCAGTCATCTTAGAAGCGTCGGAAGAACCTGGCGTATTATCTACCCATATCCACTCAGATGGTAATTACACTGAATTGTTACAAGTCGGCATGCCTGTGCGTGGCGATGAAGCTTCGGTACATAATGCGTGGGGAACAATGGAAGGTAACAAAGTATTTAAAGTTGCCGTAACTAAATTATCCCAAGTTGCAGATGAAACATTACTTGCCAATAACATTGAAAAATCAGATATTGATTGGCTAGTGCCACATCAAGCTAATTTACGAATCATTTCAGCGGTTGCTAAAAAACTAGATATGTCGATGGACCAAGTGGTGATTAACCTCGATAAATTTGGTAACACATCTGCAGCTACTGTACCAACCGCTTTGGATGAAGCCATCCGTGATGGTCGAATTCAACGTGGTCAAAACATATTATTAAATGCATTTGGCGGTGGTTTCACTTGGTCGTCTGCATTAATTAAATATTAATAAATTTTCTATAGAGTAATAAATAATGACTAAAGCAATTGTTTTCCCTGGTCAGGGTTCTCAAGCCGTTGGCATGTTAGCTGACCTTTACGAAAACCATCAAGTAGTTAAAGATACTTTCGCTGAAGCAAGCGATGCACTGGGTTATGACTTATGGGCACTAGTGAGCGAAGATGCAGAAGGTAAATTAAATAAGACTGAGTTTACCCAACCGGCATTATTAACAAGTTCGGTCGCGGTTTGGCGTGCATATTTAGATAATGGCGGTGAAAAACCAACATTTTTAGCCGGACACAGTTTAGGTGAATACTCAGCATTAGTATGTGCCAATGTTATCTCGTTAGCCGATGGTGTTAAGTTAGTTGAAAAGCGTGGTCAATACATGCAACAAGCCGTTCCTGCTGGAACCGGTGCCATGGCTGCCATTATTGGGTTAGCGGACGACTTAATTGCCAAAGCATGTGAAGACGCAGCACAAGGGCAAGTTGTTTCATCTGTTAACTTTAATTCTCCAGGCCAAGTGGTTATTGCGGGTAATAAAGAAGCAGTAGAACGCGCAATGGAATTATGTAAAGAAGCGGGAGCTAAACGAGCACTTCCTTTACCAGTATCTGTGCCTTCTCATTGTGCTTTAATGAAACCAGCAGCTGAACAGTTAGCTAAAGACTTAGAAGAATTAGTATTTAATAAACCAGAAATTGCGGTTGTTAATAATGTTGACGTGACGGCTGAGCAATCGCCTGAAGCAATAAAACAAGCTTTAATTAAACAGCTTTATAGTCCAGTTCGTTGGACCGAAACTATTCAGCACTTTGCGGTTGAAGGTATTACAGAATGTTATGAGTTTGGCCCAGGTAAAGTGTTATCTGGTTTATCAAAACGCATAGACAAAACAGTGAGTTGTGTTTCTATTGGCGATAGCGCTGCGTTAGAAGCAATACTTTAAAAATAGTTAAATTATAGGAATGACAATGTCTTTATTTAGTTTAGAGGGTAAAGTTGTTTTAGTTACTGGAGCCTCTAGAGGAATTGGTAAAGCGGTTGCTGAAAAATTAGTTGGTATGGGTGCTAAAGTTGCTGGTACAGCAACATCAGACAATGGTGCTGAAAACATATCTGCTTATTTAGGTGAAAATGGTAAAGGTTATGCACTGAACGTAACTAACCCAGATTCAATTACCGAAGTTTTAGCCGCGATTAAAGCGGATCTTGGTGATATCGATATTTTAGTAAATAATGCTGGTATAACTCGTGATAACTTAATGATGCGTATGAAAGACGACGAGTGGAATGACATTATTGACACTAACTTAACGTCTATCTTCCGTTTGAGTAAAGCCGTGTTAAGACCTATGATGAAAAAGCGCCATGGCCGTATTATAAACATAGGTTCTGTAGTAGGGACTATGGGTAATGGCGGACAAGCAAATTATGCTGCAGCGAAAGCCGGTGTTATAGGTTTTTCTAAATCACTTGCAAGAGAAGTTGCATCTCGTGGTATTACCGTTAATGTAGTAGCGCCAGGATTTATTGATACAGATATGACAAAAGCATTGGACGATGGCCAACGTAAAGCGATAGCAGATCAAGTTCCTGCTAATCGTTTAGGTGACCCAGATGAAATTGCATCTACTGTGGTATTTCTAGCAAGTAACGAAGCTGCGTACATTACAGGTGAAACGATTCACGTAAATGGCGGCATGTATATGGTATAACCGTCGAAATCACATTGATTTTGATGGAAAAGTGGTCGAATTTGCTTTGTGAGGTTCGACCACAGATATAATGAAAATTATTACTTGAATACGTCGGACGCAATAATTAAACTAGGCGCATTCAAAATTTGAAATTTATCTTTTTATTGATAAGGAAAATAAGATGAGCATTGAAGATCGCGTAACTAAGATCGTAATAGAACAACTAGGTGTTAAAGAAGAAGAAGTAAAATCAGAAGCATCTTTTGTTGATGATCTAGGCGCTGATTCTCTAGACACTGTTGAATTAGTAATGGCTCTTGAAGAAGAGTTCGATACAGAAATTCCAGATGATGAAGCAGAAAAAATTACAACTGTTCAATCAGCTGTTGATTACATCAAAGCACACGCAGAATAATTTTATAATTGTTCTAAAAAGGCAGCTTTGGCTGCCTTTTTTTTCATCTTGTATTTGCTTAATTAAACTGATCTTAGATAGTCGTTTAGGAGAGAATTGTGTCAAAGCGTAGAGTAGTTGTTACTGGTATGGGGATGTTATCTCCGCTGGGGAATAATGTAGAGTCATCGTGGGCAAATTTGTTGGAAGGTAAAAGTGGTGTAGATCTTATTACCCATTTTGATACAACAAACTTCGGTACCAAATTTGCGGCAATGGTTAAAGATTTAGATACTGCAGATTATATTGAACGTAAAGAAGCCAAAAAAATGGATCTGTTCATTCAATACGGGATCATTGCTGCTATCCAAGCTATTAGAGATTCAGGCATTGAAATTACAGAAGAAAATGCTTATAGAATCGGTGTTGCTATTGGTTCTGGTATTGGTGGTTTAGGTTTAATCGAAGAAAACCACACTAAGTTAATGAATTCTGGCCCTCGAAAGTTATCACCATTTTTTGTTCCTTCTACCATTATCAATATGATCTCTGGTCACCTTTCTATCATGTATGGTTTAAAAGGCCCTAATATCTCTATCACAACAGCTTGTACTACTGGTGTTCATAATATTGGACAAGCAGCACGAATGATTGCTTATGGTGATGCAGATGTAATGGTTGCCGGAGGTGCTGAAAAAGCATCAACGCAACTTGGTATTGGTGGTTTTGGCGCTGCACGTGCCTTATCTTCAAGAAATGACGATCCACAAGCGGCAAGCCGACCATGGGATAAAGACCGTGATGGGTTTGTGTTAGGTGATGGTGCTGGTGTTATGGTTGTTGAAGATTATGAACATGCAAAAGCTCGTGGTGCTAAAATTTATGCTGAGATCGTTGGTTTTGGCATGAGTGGTGATGCTTATCACATGACGTCACCGCCAGCCGATGGTGACGGTGCTGCACGTTCAATGTTAAATGCAATTAACGATGCACAAATTAATCCTGAGCAAATTGGTTATATCAATGCCCATGGAACATCTACCCCAACTGGCGATAAAGCTGAAACGGCCGCGGTAAAACGTGTGTTTGGCCATCACGCTGGTAAAGTCATGGTTTCGTCTTCTAAGTCAATGATAGGCCACTTATTAGGTGCTGCTGGGTCAGTTGAATCTATCATTACGGCTATGAGCTTGGTGGATCAAAAAGTATCTCCAACCATTAACTTAGATAATCCAGATGAAGGCTGTGATTTAGATTACGTACCGCATGTTGCTCGTGATGTTCAATTAGAATATGCACTGTGTAATTCATTTGGATTTGGTGGCACTAACGGCACATTACTGTTCAAAAAGATGTAGCTATTAGTAAAATCTGAAATTAAAAACGCTAATTAAATGAATTATTAAGATGATAATTAGCGCCTAATTTGATACAAAAGCCTAACAAAACTGTTAGGTTTTTTTTTATGGGTTTTATATGTCTTTTTTGTGCTTTGATCACAAGTTAAATGAACTATCTATCGACAAAGAGTTTCAATACCAACGAAGTTTTTTGTATGGCGACGGCCATTTTTCGACAGCGAAAGTAATAGACGGTGAGATTCAGTATTTAACAAGCCATATTGCTAGATTACAAAACGCTAATGACAAGTTGAAATTCAGCCAAGTTGATTGGCTCAAATTAGAAACTATATTAAAACAAACAGCAAAACGGTTAACTTTGGGTTTTATAAAAATTCATTTTAGTCGAGGTCAATCATTACGAGGTTACGGTCAGTGTGCTCAAATAAAGACCACTGTTTTTGTCTCTTTTGGCGAGCTAACATCGCCTTTTGTTAAAACCCTGTCCCACCCCAATACAATAAAGTTAACTCAGTTAACAACGCAATTAGGGTTACAACCTTTATTAGCGGGTCTTAAACATTGCAATCGATTAGAGCAAGTTTTAGCGAGTGCGGAGTTAGAACACACTGAGTTCCCTGATGGTTTAATCGCGGATATTCAAGGTAATGTTATTGAGACAACCAAAGCCAATATTATTTGGTATCACCAAGGTGCGTGGTATACACCTTCGTTAATTAACTCTGGTGTTCGCGGTGTTATGCTTGAGCAGCTATTAGACCAGAAGTTAAATATAATCCAAGCCGACACCAGCATGGCATTTGTTAGCCAACAAGCAGAAGCAATGATTGTTTGTAATTGTTTAATTGGTTTACAGGCAGTTTCTTCTATTGATGATAGAATGTTAGATGTCGAATTAAGTCAAAAATTTATGAAAGAAGTATCGAGTGCCTAGTCTTTTTAGTTTACATACATTTAAATTCACCAATAAAACCATTTTAAGTGTCATTATATTATTTATTGTATGCATGACGGTTATATTATTTGGTGTGTTAAGGGTGAGTTATACTCAACCGATCAATTTGGACAGTCCTAAATTAATTCAATTAAAAAAAGGGGATTCACTTTATACGGTGTGCAACCGTTTAATTGAGCATGATTATATAAATGACTGTTTGGGGGTTAAAGTTTTTTCTAAAATTAACCCTGTCGTAGGTAAAGTTAAAACCGGTGTGTACGCGTTAACACCTGGTCTCGCGCTAAATCAGTTTGTTGCCAATTTAAATGAAGGGAAAGAGCAACAATTTTCGTTTACCTTACTCGAAGGCGACAATATTTATCAGGTATTAGATAAGTTAAAACACGCTACTTTTTTAGTAAACGACATCAAAACCATGCCTTTGCCTCAATTATCCCAAAAATTGTTACTTACATCGGATACACCGGAAGGGTGGTTATACCCAGATACTTATTATTATTCTGCATACACAGATGCGTCCGCACTTCTTTTACGCGCGGTTAATAAACAGCAAGAAATATTAGCCAAGTTATGGCAACAAAAACAAGCTGGGCTGCCAATCAGTACACCTTATGAAGCATTGATCTTAGCGTCAATTGTTGAGAAAGAGTCTGCCGTTGCTACTGAGCGAGAAATCATTGCTTCTGTGTTCCACAATAGATTAAATAAAAAGATGCGTTTACAAACAGACCCGACCGTAATCTACGGAGTTTGGGATGAGTACAAAGGTGATATAACACGTAAACATTTAAAACAAACAACGCCATATAATACGTATCGTATAAATGGGTTGCCACCAACACCAATTGCAAACCCAAGTAAAGCGTCGATTGAAGCCGTCTTACATCCAGCCTCTACTGAGTATTATTACTTTGTTGCTTCGGGTAATGGTGGACATGTTTTTAATAAAACGTTGGCAGATCACAATAAGTCAGTACAGGACTATTTAAATAAATCCAAATGATAATTGGAAAAGGTTATTAATGAGCAAGTTTATCGTAGTTGAAGGATTAGAAGGTGCAGGAAAAACTACTGCACAGGAGCTAATCAAAGCAATATTAACAAAACAAAATATTGAATTTGTGACCACTAGAGAACCCGGTGGCACACCATTAGCAGAAAAGATGCGTGATATTGTTAAGTCTGAAACCGATGAAATACTAACACCAGAAGCCGAATTGTTATTAATGTATGCAAGTCGAATTCAATTGATTGAAAATGTAATAAAACCCGCATTAGACTCTGGGAAATGGGTATTAGGTGATAGGCATGATATGTCATCATTGGCTTACCAAGGTGGCGGTCGTCAACTTGATCAAAACTTGATTATGCCAATCAGGAATGCGGTATTAAAAGGCTTTGAACCTGACTTAACCATATTAATGGACTTAGATCCTAAAATTGGCTTAGCTCGAGCAGCAGCTCGTGGTGCATTAGATAGAATCGAACGTGAACAAATAGAATTTTTCGAGCGTACCAGAGCCGTGTATTTATCATTGGCCGACCAAAACCCGAAAGTGGTGGTGATTGATGCCTCAAAAGACATCGACAATGTACAAACACAAATCACCGATAAATTAACAGCTTGGTTAACAACAAACTTATGAATAACAGCTTAGATATATTATCACTGCCGAAACACCAAGATAATTTGGCTCACGCCTATATTGTTGAAGGCATTGATATAAAAAAGCGACTTATTAATATTCAGGGTTTAACCCGCAGTTTATTGTGCCAAACGGAACAAACCATCGTTGGTGATTTTTGTGGTCATTGCCATAGTTGTAATTTATTAAACGCAGACACACACCCAGACTTTATGATGGTTAATGCCGATGAAGGTACGATTGGTGTGGACGATGTGCGCGCAATTTCTCAATTCCTTTCAAACATGTCGCACTTATCTGGCAATCAGGTTGTGGTAATAGAACACGCTGAAAATATGACAGAAAACGCCAGTAATGCCTTGTTAAAAACATTGGAAGAGCCGACTAATAAGTGTTTTATATTTTTGTTATGTAAAACAAAATCGGTTTTACTGCCAACCATTCTAAGTCGTTGTCAGTTTATTCAAATAAACAATAAAACAAAAGATGAACTAAAACTGACCTATCCCGAGTTAGCGGATTACATCATTGGTTTTTCTAATAATTCAGAAAGTGAGTTGGCAAAGTGGGTTGAAGAGCAAAAAGTTGAAGAGTTTACTGAGGTCTATCAGTTATTTATTCAGTGGTTAAAAAAACAAATACCAAACTTTGTGATCAGTAATAAAGTCTTGTCTAACCCATTAATGTCGTCATTTTTACTTTATTTAATTGAAAAGCGTATTCGACAATTAATGTTAAAGTCAGCCAAAACCGGCAATTCAACCTCAGCATTAACGGCGTCCAAACTACTGACTAAATATAATCAAACATCGAACCTTATTAAAGGGCAAAACAAAGCCTTAGCCATGTCCCAGTTATTAACCTCGGTAGAACCTTTAATCAGTTAGACCAGGTATTGGCTCAACAGTCTTGAGTTAATTAATAGGGGCTAACTTAAGTCGTCTACTGGTTAGTTTTGTTATCGCTGCTTGAATTGTTTGCAAATCTAATGGTTCTATTACAGGTTTTTCATTTGAAAATGAAAGATTAGAAACCAATTGTCCGTGTTCAAATAACATGCTTTTGTCTTTGTAAACTATGCTAAATAACCCTTCATGAAAGTTAGTGAATATATAATCATCTTCGATATCACTAATCGCACTGTCGATAAGATTCAATTCGTTATATTCGTCACATTGCAATTCGTCTTTCATATAGGAGGCAATAATGTTTTGAGGGGCCATTGGCGAACTATTAATGGTGTTAAAGCCCACTAATATAACCTTGCTGCGATAAAACGGAGATGGATTGGTTTTATCATAAAAAACATAAACACGACTGGTATCCGAATTAGCCGATTGTTGTTCCACATCGTAAGTGCCAGAGTGAAGTTCTATGGCAATTTTGTTAGCACTTAGCTGGTAGTTTATTTCAAGTTGAGTTTGGCTGCCCATATGGCTATATAGGCCAGGTAAACCGGTGCTAAAGTTGAATATTGCAGTATCAAAGTCGCTAGGAATGATCAGCTGATCGGAGGTTTGATAATTAATATTAAAGCGTGTTAACCAGTGAGTGATGGACGTGATATTAGATATATCGACCAAGTGAACCGATAAGTTACGTTTATCAGCAACATCACAACTAATCATAGTAAAAGGCTTAATGGTAAAACCTGATTGTGAAACGTCAGTTTGTTGTGTTTTAACTAATTGATACTTTTTAAGGTCAATCAACTCATATTTAGCTAATAAAGTTTTTGCCGTTAACGGATAAGAAACGGGAAATAGATTGTTTTGTTTTGCGATATCGGAATTAAGGGTAGCGTCAGACCACATATGCATTAAGTGGCTGATAAAAAATACCGACACTAAGGTGGTCGCAATCACGTTTTTATATTTAAAGTTTTGTAATTGGGTGATCCGCTTCCAAGTTAAATTACTGACAACAAATTGGTAAGCCAAAATAGCGACAAGGACAAACAAGAGTAAAAACCAATAGCCATTTCCCATATGAGCAATATAAAAGTCTTCCACTTCACGTAATTGCAACAAGGATGTCGCAGATAAGTGATAACCCAAACTTCTAAACGACAAAACATCTAAAAATAAGAGTAACTGAAAGAAGGTCGCCATAATGGAGGAAATACCTCGGATATGATGACGATGGGGAAACAGGGTAATAATTGGGAATATGGTGAGAATAAAACAGCTAATAGCTAAAAAAGAAAAATGCCCTAGCCAATTAACGATTAAATACATCCAACCCAAAAAGGTGGCTGGTAACTGTGAAGTTGAGAGATAGAAAAATGAAAATAACAGAGCCAAAATAATATTAGCAAAGGTGAACCAATGTCCCCATGATAATAAGTTAAACGGGCGCTCTATCTCCTGTTGACTACGAATTTTAATCAATTGTTCAATCTCTCACTGTCACAACTAAATTAACTAGCCATAGATGCTAATAGGGCATCAGAAAAACTTTTAGCAATCGCCATTTTTTGTTTTTCAGATACATTGTCGTCAATTACGTTGCTAACTGTGTTTCCTAAGGCGATTAAAGCGAGATCTACCGGGGCTTTATTGGCTTGTATTATAGAAATGATTTCTTCGACTAAATTATTAATCTCATCGTTAGAGTATTTTGATATGATTGGCATATAATTTTCTAGCTGCGTTGTATTTTAATTAACGCAGATGCTAACACAATATAATGATTAGGAAAAACCATGTCAGTAACGGTTAACCAATTTTCAATCGCTTTTTATGAAAAAAGAGAAGATACCGACTTTTCTACCAAATGGGCGGTAATGACAGACACTAGCTTAGACAAATCGAATATGTTTGTTGAGCAGTTACATAATATTTATAACGGTAAACCAAGTAAAAGTTATGCTGCGTTTAGTGAAGAAAAAAACACGGCGTTTTCGCAACAGTTACACAGTTATTTGAACCAAGAAATTGCCTTTGACCATGTATCAAAAGAAACACTTCAATTATTTCAAGCTGAGTTAGAAAAGTATGAGTTTGATGATACCGGCTATTTATTACTGATTGATTATGAGTACGTGGCGACACGTTATTTTATGGTTGGCGTGGTTAACCTAACAGAGCATTTTGCAATAGACACCGAGTTTGGCATTCAAAGCTCTCGTCATTTGGATTTAAATAAAATTCAATTAGCGGCCAGAATTGACGTGAGTAATTTGTTGCATGCCAAAGAAGATTTAAAAACAATTTCTTTTATTAAAGGCCGAGCTGGTAGACAAGTAAATGACTTTTTTATGGACTTGTTAGGTTGCACAGAAACCATTAATGCCAAAACGCAAAGTAAAGAGTTGTTAACCGCGATTGATGACTTTATGTCAACTGAATCTATGGCACAAAACGAGAAGTCAGATACGCGTGAAAAAGTATTTGAGTATTGCAGTGAAAAAATATCAAGCGGTGAAGATGCGGACTTAACTGAATTAAACGAAACGCTGTCGGTATTGTCAGACAGTGAATTTAAAGACTTCATACAACAACAAGAATACAGTTTTGATGACAAAGTTACGTTAGATAAAAGTACGGTGCGTAAATTAGTTAAGTTATCTGGCGCGGGTGGTGGTGTTTCCATATCATTTGATCGTATATTGTTGGGAGACAGAGTTAACTATAATCCAGGTTCTGATACGTTAACCATTAAAGGTGTGCCGGCGTCATTAAAAGCTCACCTGTTAGATGAATTTGGTTTGGAATAAAGACAGAAGTTATGAAACGAATCCCCAATCTTAAAGATAAGTTAAATCAAAAGATCCGAGACAAGGCTATCTCGCGCGCTAAAACACGTATTGTTTTAGCGGGCAAGGTGCCAGAAGATTTTAACGAAGAACAACTGGAAGTAATTGTTAAAGAGGAAGAAGAAAAGATCTTAAGTGGCGCGAAAGAAAAAGGCCTTTTGGTATTAGCGTCCCTGTTGGGCTTATCACTGTGGGGCTAATTGTTCGTTATGTTTAATCAATTATTAAAATGGACGTTATTAATTTCCATTTGGCGTAAATACAAACAACACATAGGCATCACGATTGCCTTGATATTGGCATTAATGTTAACGTCATTTTTGCATCAGGACTTTGTAAACTACAGTTTGGCTGCAAACAATGACAGTTTGGGTTTATCTTATGTTATCAAATGGTTAGTGTATTTAGGTTTAGTCACCGTTTATTGGTTCAGTGTCACAAAAGTTAAATCAAAAAGTGATAAAGATTCAGACTTACACCGAAAAATGAAAGTAGCAAAAGAGCAAACGGTGAACCAAAGTGCAAATATGACCTCTGAGAATCATCCGGATCCTTTTGCTAATATCCGTGAAAAAAAATCACTTAGGTCAAAAGCCGACTTTTTTATAGAAAAAGCGGAAATTGAAAAAGCTAAAAAGTCTGCAGGTAAGGAATAAGTAACACATATCAGCAAACATTAATTAGGAGAGTGGATGCAAACCTTTATAGTTTTATTAAGAGGAATAAATGTAGGTGGTCATAATAAATTGCCAATGAAAGACTTGGTTCCCCTCCTAAAATCCAATCATTACCAAGACATTTCTACCTATATCCAAACCGGCAATATCGTATTAAGTGCCAAGCACAATCCAGAACAAGACATTAAAAAATTGATCACATTAAACTTTGGATTTACGCCAAGTGTTTTTGTTATCTCTGTGTCTGATTTTTCCACCGCCGTTACTAATAATCCTTATCAAAATTTTGATGGCAAGTTGGTGCACTTATACTTCTGTCAGGCGCCAATTCAATTAAATTTGGAAAAGACCCAAAAATGGCAAAGCAGCACTGAGTCGTATCATATTGCAGATAATGTATTTTATTTGCATGCACCGGATGGGATTGGTCGGTCTAAGTTAGTGGCCAATATTGAGTCATGTTTAGGCCAAGCGGGCACCGGACGAAACTTAAATACTATTAATAAAATAACCATGATGTTAGAGGATAATAAATAACAATGGATACAACTAATCAAACAATACGTTGGGGCATCATAGGTTGTGGTAATGTAACAGAAGTAAAAAGCGGACCTGCTTATCAAAAAGTAAAAAACTTTAAACTAGCAGCGGTAATGAGACGTAATGAGGCGTTAGCTAAAGATTATGCTCAAAGACATGGCGTTGAAAAATATTACGCCAATGCGGATGATTTGATCAATGATCAAGATATCGACGCGGTTTATATTGCTACGCCGCCTGACTCCCATAAAGAATATGCTGTTAAAGTCGCTCAGGCGGGCAAAATTTGTTGCGTTGAAAAACCGTTAGCACCAAGTTTACAAGATAGTCAGGCAATATTAGATGCGTTCAAAGCCGCAGATGTACCTTTATTTGTGGCCTATTATCGACGTTCACTACCAAGGTTTACTAAAGTTAAATACTTAATTGATTCTGGCAAGATTGGAAAAGTTAGGCATATATCTTGGTCACTTTATAAATCCACTAGCGAACTAGATTTGTCAAAACAGTATAACTGGCGCACTGATAAAAAAGTGGCGTTAGGTGGCTATTTTGATGACTTGGCCAGTCACGGTTTAGATTTATTTGCGTACTTGTTAGGTGATTATCATAAGGTATGTGGTATGGGGAATAATCAACAAGACTTATATACTGCCTTTGATACGGTAACAGCGTGTTGGCAACATAAAACAGGTGTTACAGGCACAGGAAATTGGAACTTTGGAAGTTATTCCAATAGCGATAAAGTGTCGATTGTTGGTAGTAAAGGTGAGCTTAATTTTTCTGTATTTGATGAAACATCAATTAAAATTAAAACAGCGACAAGCGAATCTAAAATATTTATCGAACACCCAGAAAACGTGCAGTTGCATCATGTTGAAAATATGCAGAAACATTTATTACACGGTGAGAAGCACCCATCGAGTGGTGAGACAGCAACACACACAAGTTGGGTGATGGATCAAATTTTACTTTGAACATGAGAGTCTGTTTATGAGGAATAATGATGGAGTTTGATAAGTTTAGAAATAAATCAATTACAACAGGCAAAGGCATTTTAGGTGTGTTTTCTATTTGTGTTATTGCCGTGGCATTATTTATTTTAGTGGCAACTTTTATTAATAAAAGTGAATTTAACTTCAGTGCCTTGTTAGCGATGTTTGCTGGAGCGGTTTGTTTTTACGTGGCTATGACCAGAAAAGTAAAAAGTGATCATAAAGATATGAGTGAGTGAAAAAATAAAGGTGCCTAAAGGATAACTCTCATAAAAAAACCGATACTAAAACAAAGTATCGGTTCATTCTCACAAGACAATAGTCAGTTTAAAAGAACTCAAACTGACTAAGTTGTTTTAACTCATTGGTGCGTTGAATCGTCATATAAATATGACACTCTTTAGACATATTGGCAGCGATACTTGCATCCGGTAACATAGACAAGTACTGCCATTTGCAGTTTTTATTTTTAAACTGTTCAAACTCTTTACTGGTAGACTTAAACAAAGTAATGGCATCTCTACGGCCATTAATTTCTGCCACTTCCTGCAATTTAAAAACAATATTTTTTTGCCAGATCTCTAATTCTCTTACCTTGCTAGTATGAACCGTATCTAAGCAGGCCGAGTAATTAACCTTGTCATCAAACTTGGTTTTACAAACGTTAACTTCTGGTACGCCAAAACGATCTACATATTCAGCGTCTATCTTGTTAGCTAATAGTCCTTCGCTGACAAATAAGAGCAAATACACTAGTAAAAACTTTTTATTTAACAAGGTTATTTTCCTAATAATTGGTGTTAAATGTTTACGGCAACACCTTTTTAAATGGTTTAACGACGGAGTTTTGATAAACACCAGCGGCAAGGTAAGGGTCGGCATCTGCCCATTTTTGAGCGTCTTCTAACGAGTCAAATTCGGCTACGACTAATGAGCCAGTAAATCCAGCTTCACCAGGGTTCTCTGCATCAACCGCCGGTAGAGGGCCTGCTAATAACAAACGCCCCTGAGACGTTAACGCTTGTAGACGCGCTAAATGTTTTTCTCTGGTTTGTAACCTTAAGGCTAAGCTATTTTCTACGTCTTGTGAACAAATCATGTAATACATTTTACGAGTATTCCTGTTTGAAAAAATTCATTTTTATTATTTCACTGGATCTTGCAACATTTGAGTTAAAAATCAAGTGGAAAGGAAGACAGCGTATAAATTACTTGCTAGCATGCGGTGCAGAAAAATTTAACAATAATAATTATAAAGGAAGTACATATGAGTGCTGAAAGAGAGCATTTTTCCTCAAAACTAGGTTTTATTTTGGCCGCAGCTGGTTCGGCTGTTGGTATCGGTAATCTTGTAGGATTTCCTGTTGCTGCCGCAAAAAATGGCGGCGGTGCATTTCTATTTATCTACGCGATGTTCGTCATCTTAATTTGTTTACCTGTGATGATGGCTGAAATGTCATTTGGTCGACATACCAATAAAGATCCACTTGGCGCTTATAATTCAATATCGAACAACGATAAAAAATGGAAACTAGCTGGTTTATTAGGTGTGTTAACGCCATTTATGATTGCTGTATTTTATATGGTGATCACCGTATGGATATTTGGATACCTATATAATGCAGTAACAGGCAACTTAGCGGCTCTCGCTGACCCTAAGATGTTTGGTGAGTTTATTACCAGTAATTCACTGTTTGTTTACATGATTGTGGTAGTGGCTATCACAGGCGTAATTTTAATGAGCGGTGTAAAAGAGGGCATTGAAAGGGCAGCTAAAATATTAATGCCTTCATTATTCGTCTTACTTATTTTATTAGTTATCTACGTATTAACTTTAGATAATGCATTCTCTGGTGTTGCATTTTACTTAGTCCCTGACTTTTCTAAAATCAATGGCAGCGTGATCAATGCGGCGTTAT
Organism: Psychrosphaera sp. F3M07; assembly: GCF_018860345.1. Taxonomy (GTDB): domain Bacteria; phylum Pseudomonadota; class Gammaproteobacteria; order Enterobacterales; family Alteromonadaceae; genus Psychrosphaera; species Psychrosphaera aquimarina. Next base: position 56,062 of record NZ_JAHKPJ010000015.1, read on the forward strand.
CACAAGCGTTTTTCTCCCTATCATTAGGTATGGGTATCTTAGTTACTTACGGTTCTTACATCAGTAAAAAACAAGATATTGCAGACTCATCTAAGTTAGTAGCATTAACAGATACCGGCGTGGCATTTATCGCAGGTTTGATGATCATGCCAGCTATCTTTAGCTTTAACCCTATGGTTGAACCGGACAAGTTAAATGAGTCGTCTATTAACTTAATCTTTGTTTTATTACCTAAGATCTTCTTATCACTTCAAATGGATATCGGTTACTTTGGCGCAAGCGCGATAGCATCACTGTTTTTCTTATTGGTATTTTTTGCTGCAATTACGTCTTTAGTGTCAATCATTGAAGTACCAAATGCAGCTGTGATGGATGGCATGAAAGTAAGCCGTAAAAAGTCACTTACTTACTTAGCCATATTGATGGTGTTTTTAACCGTATTAACGTCTATGTCGTTTGGTATGTCTGATACCTTAACGGGCTTAACGCATTATGCAGGCGCTTCCAAGTCGCTATTTGATGTTATCTATGATGTATTTTACGACACCATATTGCCGTTAAATGGTTTACTGATCTGTTTATTTGTTATTTCTCGTTGGAAGATGATTAACTTCAAGAAAGAACTAGATGAAGGGCTAGAAAAGGGTAAACACGGTTTCTTATTACGTTACTCAGAAATTGCGCTTAAAACTTATATCCCAGTGATCTTAGCGTTAGTATTCTTAAATACAGTAGCAATGAAGTTCTTTGGTTATAAATTGTTGTTCTAGTTTTGGCTTAACTCCAATTTTAGTGATTAAAAACCTTAACGAATGTTAAGGTTTTTTTTTGAGTTTTATTTATCTTGTTATCTTATTTAACTCTTAATCTAATTCCCGGTTCAAAATATCTGTATTAAATATAACTTTTCTCAAATCGATAGGGCATGGATGCCCGATTGAGGAAAATTTTCATGGACGAATGTTATTTCGGCACTGGCATCCTGCTTCGCTCTACCTCCTCCATCCATGGAGTCGTCCGTATTTGATGACAAAAGTTAGTATTTAATACAAATAGATATTTGTTTACGGGCTGCGCTCTTTTTCATTATAAGAGCGCCTACCTTTTTTGGCTGTTGAAAAAAGGTTTTGATGACCACCGTCAAGGTGAAACCTTAGCGTACATAGGGGCACTATGTTAAAGCTAATATTCAACATAAGAATATTAAACTATAAACCTAACCAACTTTTTGGCCTAAAAGTCACAATCCCCGTTGCCACTCTTGCCTTAAGGGAATCATCTGCGGTGTATTGATGGCAGCTTGCACTTTAGCTAACAAGGAGGCTTTGTCTTTGCCTAATATGCCTTTTAATACTAAGTAGTTTGAGGCGTGATCTGAGCGGAATATGGTTTTATCTAACTCTAAGCGCGTTAATAAGGTTTCCATCTCTTTAAATAAACCAAGCTGGTTGGGGAGTTCAAAGCCATTAGGGAATTCTTTAGCAAAACGCTCTTGGCCTAGTGGAAAGGAAACTACTAAAGTTGATAGGTATTCTGGTTGGGTTTCGTTCATTAATTTGGCGGAATTAATGGCATGTTGTTGACTGAATTCGTTGCCACCTAAACCATTTAAGATCATAACCGAACGTTTAATGCCGGCCTGTTGTAACTTGTCTAACGCGATTTTTGAGGATTCGTAACTTTCGCCTTTTTTGATCAATTGTAAAACATGATCATCACCACTTTCACAACCTACATAAACTAAACTGAGTTTTAATTGTTGTAGCGATTGCAGTTGCTCAACGGTTTTATTGGTTAAATTTCTAGGTAAACAATAAGAGGAGATACGTTGTATATCTGGAAAGTACTTGTTTATCAGCTCACAGATCTCTTGTAAGCGTCTAAATGGCAATGTTAGGGCATCACCATCGGCTAAAAATACACGATGAACCGGCATGCCTGAGCGTTTTATTGCAATAAGCTCTTGTTCAATGTCTTCTAGCTTCTTAGGTTTAAACTTTTTATTGTCTTGAGTGTACATGTCACAGAAAGTGCATTGATTCCAAGAGCAGCCATTAGTGACTTGTAATATAAGAGATTTCCACTCACTAGGTGGACGGAATACCGGTTCAATATATTTTAATGGATACATGTTTAACCCTAATATTACTTTCTCAAAACAAACTTTTTGTAGCTCAAAACTCGAAACTCGTCACTCGAAACTCGTCACTCGAAACTCATCACTCGAAACTCGTCACTCGAAACTCGTCACTCGAAACTCATCACTCGAAACCCGTCACCCGAAACTCGTCACTCGTAACCCGAAACCCGAAACTCATAACTTAAGTATAAGAATCTTCTTCATCAGGCTCGTTTTCGTCGCCCATGAATACACCCCAACCATCAGAGTAACCTTTATTTTTTTCAGCGATTTTTTTGAATTCTTTTTCAAATGCAACAATGTTTTCGTAAGTAACGTCCATTACTTTAGATACTTGCAGTTCGATGGCAATACTCGATGCACCCCCATGGTCGTATTTACGGCTTTCAACTTTGACAAACGGCTCTTCGTTTTCAATCCTAGCGATAAATAACTTTGCAACAGTATCGGCATCGGATTCTTGATCAAATAAAGCAAAAAAGTCGACGACGTATTGCTCACTAAAATCAAATCCTGCATTGGCCATGTCTTGTAATATTTGGCCGGTATCATCATTTGGAAAATTCATTGTTATCCATTATCACTGGTGGTTATGGGCCAATTGTAGCTAAGTTATCAATTTGACCCAAGTACTATTATGGTAAGCGTAGAAGTAATATTTAGGTTAAAAATAACTCTGCATTTTTTACATTTACGCCACATTATTGGACTATTGCCTGTTTATTCGCATACGTTTTGGAATAAAGTCAACTAAGGTGGTTCTTACTGGATTAATGTCTAATCCGCCACGTCGGGTATATCTTGCATAAACGGTTAATTCGCTTGGGTTGGCAAGGGTCATGATGTCGGTGAAAATTCGCTCCACACATTGTTCGTGGAATTCGTTATGCATTCTAAATGAAATCAAATAACGCAATAATGATTCATGGTCTATTTGTAATCCAGTATAAGAAATAACAATACTGGCCCAATCTGGCTGACTGGTAATTAAACAATTTGACTTTAACAAGTGGCTATTTAATTGCTCGGTAACTGTGTTACCAGATTTATCTAATTTTAATAACTGATTATTAAAGTCGTAATTGTCTATTTCAATATCTATATCATCTATATTAACGCCATCTAGCGGCGTTACTTGAAATGGGGCTTCTTGTTCAACGGATAACAAACGAACATCTACCGTCTCACCTGCACAGTCGGTTAAGTCTTTTTCCATTGCTTCTTGCACATCTGTCCAAGAAGTAAACTTGGTTTGATTAAAGCTATTTAAATACAGCTTAAATGATTTACTTTCTATTAAGTTGGTACTTGTTGCAGGCACAACAAACTCAGCAATGGCCACCACAGGTTTGCCTTTGGCATTTAACCAGCTTACTTCATAACCTGTCCATAAATCGTGACCATAAAAAGGTAATGGATCAGATAGGTTTAAATCGTCTCTGTTAAGACTACGAGGAACGGGTTGCAGTAGATTTGGATTATATTTTGTCTCATAGGCGGTTTGTTTGCCAAGAGTCAGTTCATCTAACGCGCCACTTTCTGTATACTTTGAAGTCATAGGGTAAACAATATCTAGTTTGAATGTGGGTATTGTAAAGAATATAAATTTAAGTGGAAGTGGATATGACTAAAATTGAATTATTAAATCAGGCTTGGGTTAAGTTTGTTTCAAATTGGAGCAAACTTGCTGAGCAAAATGGATATCCTGAAATTGAGTCCGATCCTGAATGGCCTTCGCCGTGTGAATTTAGTGCTAATAACAAAACGTATTGGAAACCGGTTGAAATTGAACAAGCGTTAGAATTTGATAATGTTGGTCGGGCAATGGATTTAATCATAGATCCGCAATACTCTGCATTGTTTTGTAAGTATTATGCCGACAACATCAATGCTGAACATAACGCTGGTCCATTACAATTTTTACAAGCGTGGTCGTATACAGATTTCGAACGACTGCAGCAAAACCTTATTGGTCATTTGATGATGAAAGCCAAATTAAAACAATCACCTACGTTGTTTTTTGCGCTAACGGATGAAGATGATCTTAATTTGGTTGTGGTTAATGAAACAGGAGAGGTGTGGTTGGAATATGTCGGTAAAGAACCACATAAAAAAGTCGCCAACAGTTTAGCTGACTTTATCGAACAGTGTTCGCCGGTTTTATAAATTTTATACCGAGTAACCCTAACCAGATTAGGGTTACTAAATTAGGGGTGTTGAGTCTTATTTGAGCAGCAAGGACTTTAACAATGCAACTTCCTGTTCCAACATTTCCACTCTTTGCTCTAATGTTTTCTTTTCATCAGTGCTGGTCAGTTTATTTTGTTTCTTTGGAATTACGACATCAGGATTCGAACGCCATTGCTGTAGGCCAGAGATTAATGTTGGCATTGGCGTATTTTTATCCGCCCTAGCTTTTATTAAAGCAATCGAGGGCTCTTTCCCTTCATTTTTTAATACTTGGCAAATGTTAATAATATCTGAAATATTCATATTCTCTATAATTTGGTTAATTTAACTATTAAATTGTATTTATGACGATTAGTGGTGCTCTACTTAGATGTTATATTAATAATTCTCCTTATATAACAACTGTTTACCATGTTGGAACTGATTTTGCCTTATAGGTGCATCGTTAATATAAATAATAAAGTTGAGATGACAATGAATCAAACACTTAATAAAACAATTAAAACATTAATTTTAACACTTCCATTAACATTTGCGTTAACTGGCTGTGTTGTCGTTGTAGGTGATGATGAAGGAAGAGGATGGAATAACTCTAACTCAAGTAGTGAATGGAAAGAAGTACAGAGAACGAATAAAGCGAAGATAGCGCAATTAGAAGTTGGTGAAACCATTTCACAAGTAAAAACAACGTTTGGCTCTGCTGACTTTAATGAAGCGTTTACAGATAATGACAAACAATACCAAGTGTTATTTTATCGAACTCGTCACAAACACTCAGACGGTGAAACAACTAAAGATGAATGTACACCTCTCATTTTTGTTGACGGTGTATTACAATCTTGGGGTCAAAAAGCGTATAAAAAGCTTTAACCAAGGCAAAATATATAATCAATAAAAAAAACCGAGTTATTAAACTCGGTTTTTTTGTGGATTAACTAAATTGAGTTACGATTTTAGTTTATCAAAATCAACATTTTCAATTTCAGTACCGGCATCTTCGTTAGCGAACATCTCATGGTCAAATTCTTTTTCAGATGAAGCAACAATACAACTCACCATACAATCACCCGTAACGTTAACGGCGGTACGAGTCATATCCAATAATCGGTCGACACCAATAATTAACGCTATGCCTTCAACAGGTAGACCAACTTGCTGTAATACCATCGCCAACATAATTAAACCTACACCCGGAACGGCAGCTGTACCAATAGAGGCTAATGTTGCCGTTAATACCACCATTAGGTAATCACTTAAGGCTAAATCAACCGCAAATACTTGAGCGATGAATACCGTAGCAACCCCTTGCATGATGGCCGTACCATCCATGTTAAGTGTGGCACCCATAGGTAATGTAAATGAAGCGATAGAGTTTTTAACGCCTAGCTTTTTAGTAGCCGTTTCCATGGTAACAGGTAGGGTTGCACCTGAGCTTGATGTACTAAAAGCGAACAAAGCAGCATCGCGCATTTTCTTGAAGAAGATGACAGGGCTTAAACCAGTGAAGGCTTTTAATAACGAGCCGTAAACCACAAACGCATGTAACAACAATACAAAAATTACTAAGAAGAAGTACTTAATTAAACTACCAATGGTTTCATATTCAAGGGTAGTGAATAATTTAGCTAATAAGAAGAACACGCCATAAGGGGCGACATTCATTAGAATAACCACTAAGCGCATAATTACGGCGTTTAAATCCACAAACAAGGCCGCTAAACGTTCACCTGATTTACCCGCAAGTGCCATAGACACACCAAACAAGAGTGCAAATACAATGACTTGCAACATATTACCTTGCGCCATTGAGCTAATAGGGTTAGTTGGGAACATATTGATAATAACTTGAGCAAACCCTGGCGCTTCTTTAGCTACAAAGTTTTGATCCGTTGGTAAATTTAACCCTTGTCCTGGCCCAACAACTAAAGCTAATAGAATGGCTAATGTGATGGCAATTGCGGTTGTCATTAAGTACAACGCAATTGATTTCCCACCTAGGCGAGCTAACTTACTGGTGTCGTTTAAACTGCAAGTGCCAACGACCAATGAAACAAATACCAGCGGAACCACGATCATTTTCAAACTAGCAACAAATATACTGCCGCCAACATGAAACAATCCGTTCACAAAAAAGTCATTAATAGAAAGGGTAGTGATGCCTAATGGGATTAAAATGTCGCCGGAAGTACCAAATAGTTCTTGTAAGATCACACCGGTAAGAATACCGGAGATCATCCCGATTAAAATGCGAGCCGTGAGCCCAAACTTTTGATTGGATGGTTGTTTTGTCATTTTTATTTATTCTTATTTTATGAATTCGATTCGAGTATAAACAAGTCAGCTAAAAATGTAGAGCTTTCTGACGATAAGTGAACAAAACTCATACAAATACGGATTCTATTAAAAGTTTTAACTATAAAAAAAGCGACCCTAAGGTCGCTTTAATCAATAGTTATAACGTAATTATCGTTGGAATGGATAAACTGAACCAAGGTTTAAAATTTGAGTGAGTTCATCGAGTGCAGCTCGAGTTTCAATTACTAACATAGGATCTCTTAGATCTGATTCCGATAATTCATCACGGTAATGTTTATCTACCCAGGTATTTAATGTTGAAAATAACTGTTCTGACATCAGAACATTTTGATTGGTTGCGGCTAGTTCTTGTTCATTTAACGCAACTCGTAATCGTAAACATGCCGGTCCGCCACCATTTCTCATACTTTGTTTAACGTCAAAGTAGTTTACTTGTTTAATCGGTGTGTTTTGCGTAATTAAATTGTCTAAATACGCCGATACCGACGGGTTTTCTTTACATTCCATTGGCGCAATGATGGCCATTTGACCATTACCGATATCAACCAACTGAGTATTAAATAAGTAAGTTTTAACCGCTTGTTCAACACTGACTTGATCTGTGGCAACTTTAATAAAGTGGAATTCTTTATCTGATTTTTTAGCAAATTTAGATTGGATTTCTTTAAACTTTTCAGCGGTATTTAAAAAGGCTTGTTCGTGATAGAACAATACATTTTGATTACCCACAGATATAACGTCATTGTGGAATACACCTTGGTCAATGACATCAGGATTTTGCTGCATGTAAACAACACCTGACTCATCTAATTGATGCAAACGTGAAACCGCTTCACAGGCTTCATAGGTGTGACGTGCAGGATATTTAACGGGTGCTGGCTTTGAAGAATCGAATGCGTGTCTGCCATAGACAAATAATTCCACACCTGCTTGATCGTATTCACCGCACAAACGAGTATGATTTGCTGCGCCTTCATCACCAAAATGATCGTTATCTGGTAAATGCTGGTGGTGTGCAAAATGCTGTTCGTTATTAAACATGGCTTTTAATATACGGCCGCTGGTTTCAGGCTCTAACGAACGGTGGAATTTATTAGTTAAATTAGCCGGGGTAAAATGCACTTTTTTGTCAGCAGTATCCGCACTTGGTGAAACGGTTGCGGCGTTGGCTGTCCACATACTTGAAGCCGAATATACAGCTCTTAACACTTGTGGGGCTTGTTTAGCGGCTTGCTCTAAAACCGAAGTATCGCTACCACTGAAGCCTAAACGACGTAATGCATCTAAGTCAGGTCTTTCATGTGGCGCTAAAACCCCTTGAACTAATCCCATGTCATGTAATGCTTTCATTTTTTGCAAACCTTGTTTGGCTGCAGATTTTGGATTAGAGGTATCTTTTGCGTTATTTAAAGAGGCAACATTACCAACAGACAATCCGGCATAGTTATGAGTTGGGCCAACTAGACCATCAAAATTAGCTTCAAAATGTTTCATTATTAGAACTTCTCCATAAAATACAGTGACACAGGATTTACATTTTTATTCACAAAAAAAATTTGATGTTTTTTTTAAACTAGAGCAAATTTTTAACAAATTAATTAGATAAAAAAATAAATGTAAATAAAATCATTTAATTTTTTAAGTGACAAATCTTCTGAAAACCTTAGTATCATTGCGTGTCGTTAATCGAAAACTGTTTATATTATACGCAGTTAAAGAAGAAAATCTCACTTTGGTGCAGAAATAGATAGCGATTTTAGCTTGAAGTCGAATAGAATCGCATATATATCTTATAACTTGGTATAAGTACGCAATTTACCCAAGAAGCGGTTGAGGAATTATGGGAAAGTCTCTGGTCATAGTCGAGTCACCAGCAAAAGCAAAGACCATCAACAAGTATTTAGGCAAAGATTTTGTCGTAAAATCCAGTGTTGGTCATATTCGTGATCTCCCAACGTCAGGTGGTACGAAAAAACCAGCTGAACGTGTGTCAACAAAAGGGTTGTCTGTAGAAGAAAAAGCAAAATTAAAAGCAGCAAAAGATAAAACTGCTTTAGTCAGCCGTATGGGGATAGACCCAGAAAACGGTTGGGCTGCTAAATATCAAATATTACCGGGTAAAGAGAAAGTTGTTGCGGAACTTAAAAAATTGGCAGCGTCAGCTGACCATATCTATCTCGCAACGGATTTGGACCGCGAAGGGGAAGCCATTGCTTGGCACCTGCGGGAAATCATAGGCGGTAATGAAGATAAATTTAAACGCGTTGTTTTTAACGAAATAACCAAAAGCGCAATAAAACAAGCATTTGATAAACCTGGTGAATTAGATATACACCAAGTAAATGCTCAACAAGCACGCCGTTTCTTAGACCGTGTTGTTGGTTTTATGGTGTCGCCTTTGTTATGGAAAAAAATAGCACGAGGTTTGTCAGCGGGACGAGTTCAATCTGTAGCTGTTCGTCTTGTTGTTGAACGTGAAAGAGAAATTAAAGCGTTTATTCCAGAAGAGTTCTGGCGTTTGAATGTTGATACCTTTACCTCTAAAAAAGAACAAATCTTATTAGAAGTAAATAAACAACAAGGTAAAACCTTTAAACCGACTAATAAAGATCAAATGGATGCGATATTAGCAGATATTAAAGGCCAGACATTTACGGTGTCTAACCGTGAAGACAAACCATCTAAAAGCAAACCATCTGCTCCGTTTATAACGTCAACGTTACAACAAGCGGCGAGTACACGTTTGGGCTTTGGCGTAAAGAAAACCATGATGATGGCACAACGTTTATACGAAGCGGGTCACATTACTTATATGCGTACCGACTCCACTAACTTAAGTAGTGAAGCTGTTGGCGCTTGTCGTTTATTTATCCAAAGTGAATTTGGTGAAAAATACTTACCTGCTAATGCACTGGTTTACGGTAGCAAAGAAGGAGCGCAAGAGGCGCATGAAGCGATTCGTCCTTCGAGTGTTGGTGTTCAAGCTTCACAATTAGTGGGCATGGAGCGAGATGCCGAGCGTTTGTATGAGTTGATTTGGAATCAATTTGTGGCGTGTCAAATGGTACCTGCGGAATATGACGTAACAAATGTAACCGTTACTGCTGGTGATTTTGAACTTAAAGCTAAAGGTCGAGTGTTAAAATTTGACGGTTGGACAAGAGTGCAAACGGCCGTTAAAAAAGCCAATGATGATAACATTGAATTACCAAATGTGAGTGTTGGAGACGTATTAGATGTAGCTGAATATCTACCAAAACAACACTTTACTAAACCTATTGCACGTTTCTCTGAAGCCAGCTTAGTTAAAGAATTAGAAAAACGTGGTATTGGTCGTCCATCTACGTACGCCTCTATCATCTCGACAATTCAAGACCGTGGATATGTACGATTAGACAACCGTCGTTTTTACGCCGAAAAAATGGGCGAAATTGTTACCGACCGTTTAGTTGAAAACTTCACTGAGTTATTAAACTACGACTTTACTGCAAAAATGGAAGGTCGTTTAGATGAAGTTGCGGATGGTGATTTACAATGGAAGAAGTTGTTAGATACCTTCTATAGTGAATTCCAAGAAAAACTAGTAGTGGCTTCATCTGAAACAGATGAAGGCGGTATGCGTCAAAACTTACCGGTACCAACCGATATTGATTGCACTAAGTGTGGCCGCAAGATGAACATTCGTACTGCAAGTACTGGTGTTTTCTTAGGTTGCTCTGGTTATGCATTGCCTCCAAAAGAACGTTGTACCAATACAATGAACTTAACCCATGGTGATGAAGCTGAAAATGTTTCTGATGAAGAATTAGAGACCGAAGCATTACGTCACATGAAACGTTGTCCTGTTTGTGAAACGGCAATGGACAGCTATTTAATTGACGAAACCAGAAAAATTCATATTTGTGGTAATAACCCAAGTTGTTCTGGTCATGTGGTTGAAAAGGGTGAGTTTAAAATTAAGGGCTATGATGGACCATTAATCGAATGTGATAAATGTGGTTCGGATATGCAACTTAAGTCTGGCCGTTTTGGTAAGTATTTTGGCTGTACTGGCGAAGAGTGTAAAAACACGCGTAAATTACTAAGAAGTGGTGAAGCTGCGCCACCGAAAGAAGATCCGGTTCATTTACCGGAATTACCTTGTGTTAAGTCGGATGGGTATTTTGTTTTACGTGATGGCGCTGCAGGTTTGTTTATGGCGGCCTCAACCTTCCCAAAATCTAGAGAAACTAGAGCACCATTAGTTGAAGAACTTGCTTTATATCGTGATCGCATTAGCCCTAAATTTTATTATTTAGCCGATGCACCAGCACAAGATCCAGATGGCAATAAATCAGTTGTTCGTTTTAGCCGGAAAACAAAACAACAATATGTCATGACGGAAAACAGTGAAGGTAAAGCGTCAGGTTGGAGTGCTTGGTTTACTGATGGTAAATGGGTAGAAGAAGATAAACGTAAGAAGCCTAAAGCGAAGGCAAAGCCAAAAGCTAAGGCAAAACCAGCCGCTAAGAAGAAAGATTAGTTAGTCCTGGTTAATATGTTAAATTAAAAAAGGCTTCCTTAGGAAGCCTTTTTGTTATTTATGTCACTCGAAACTCGAAACTCGAAACTCGAAACTCGAAACTCGAAACTCGAAACTCGAAACTCGAAACTCGAAACTTAAAGCCGTTTCACCCATTGTTCTAACCATGGTAACGCCAATGTTTCGGGTTCTAGCGTTTGTACGGCATCTACTTTTAACATAAGGAACGCTTCTTTAGCTTGTAACTCAATAAACAATTCTTGCATTAAGTCGCCAGCCTGGCCGTAAGTGGTATAACTTGAATCACCTAGACATATGACGCCAAATAATTTACCCGTTTGCATCGGCATATTATTTTTAGCATTAAAATAAAAAGGTTCTATATTGGACGGGAGTTCGCCTTGTCCAGTAGTTGACGTAATAATTAAGATGGCATCTGCATTGTCCATATCAGGCGTCGAACATGGAATATTTAACATCACATTATGCCCAACTTCAGATAAAGTTGATTTAATTCGCTCTGCAAGTTCTTGTGCTGCACCAAATACACTGCCGCACATTATCGTAATATTCGCCATGTTAAACCCACTATTAGTAAACTCGCTTTAACTTAACACAATGGTTTAAAAAGCATCAATAGTTAGGTTTAATAAATCAAGGCTGAATCTGGACTAAATAAATTAAATAAGTGCGTTAAAGTCGGATCTATATCAGCGCTAATATTTATAATCTCATTAGAGATTGGGTGTGGAAAAGATAAGTTTTTTGCAACGAGCGCTAAACGGTCTAATCCTAAATGTTCTTTTGCGGCTTTATTTTGTTTACCGTCGCCATGATTTGTATCACCAATAATGGGGTGGCGAATATGAGCCATATGTCGTCTTAGTTGATGTTTTCGACCTGTATGGGGTGTTAACTCAACCAATGAATATCTAGTTTGAGCGTACCTTCCAGAAGGAAATGGTAACTCTACCTGTGCTAGTCTACGTAAGCTGGTTTGTGCAGATTGTGGTTCTTTATCTTTATTGGCTTTTTTATCTGACTTTTTATCTAAAATTTCTTTTAAAGCGTAATCAATATGTAATTGTTCTGGGCAAGTACCCCGTATGACAGCTAAATAGGTTTTCGAGACTAAACCGGCAATAAATAACTCAGACATTTTACGAGCTACCTCAGATGACAAAGCAAACAATAAAACCCCCGAGGTTGGCCTATCCAAACGATGAACGGGATAAACATGTTGACCAATTAAATCTCTGGTCAGTTGCATGGCAAATAAAGTTTCGCGTTTATCTATCTCACTACGATGAACTAACAAACCAGATGGTTTATCGATGGCGACCAAATATTCATCTTGGTACAAAATTGTAAGCTCGGGTGCTGATTCAAAAACAACTTTTCTCATTTACTCACCACGGCTAATAAGTTGATCGAGTGACTTAATTGTTGCTAACAGGGGGGTAATTGTTTTGTTTTTGTGTTTAAGTGACTCGTCTGCCATTGGGTAAATGTTCATGTTTGATGGTAAGTTTGTTTTGTTATTGACTAAATCAGTCATTTTAGGAATAAAGATAAACTGTAACCATTGCTCAAAACGTAAAGTATCAACCGCGAAAGGTTCAGTGCTAGACAATTGATCCATTGATGGCGTCTCGTTACTCCATAAATTACATTGTTTTAAATCAATCGTTAATTGGGCTAACAAACTGGCGCATTGATGATGAATAGACATATTAATAACAATAATAAAATAAAAACCCATATTACCATCTGATTAATAATCCATATACGTCCCAACCAACAAAATATATAATGCGCAAGAAATTAAACTCTAAAGATTGTGAAAGGTTTTGTTTATGTCTGCCAGTTCTGCCAATAACCCAGTTCCAACGTTGTCTTCCTTAATGGAAAGTGCCAATGCTCAGTGGCGGGTTTATGATCTAGGACGAAAAATCCAGTCAATTTCCAAAGCAGAATTTACCGCCGTCGAAAATGGACAAAAACCTTACCCATACCCAATTCAAAAAAAAGCACGTTTTGCTATGGTATTTTGGGACCAAGATGAAAAAGGTCCGCAAGCTAAAGCGAATCCGTTTATTTGGTTTTTACAATTTGATTTAGATGAAATTGGTTTGTTAAAACTGCAACAAAGAGATCATTATATTTCTATGGTTATTAAAGAGTTGGGCAGTAAAATGCTGGACTCGAATAACCAACAATCTGAACTTGATAATCATCCTTATAGTTTTACACCAGATCAAAACCGCCAAGCGGCGTTTAATGCAAAAGTTAAAGTGGCGCTGAAACAACCTGCTTCAATGCATTATGAACATGTACAAGCATTTTTTGCAGGACAAATTGACGCAGATAAATGGCAAGAATTAACAGTTCAAGGTATCGCTGATTTTACTGCAAGAATCGACCAAGCGAATAACGAATCTGACTTAATCAAACATTTACCAGAGTTATCTATTCAGACGTTATGTGCTATTGGTGCGACGTTGGAACATGATCAGATTGGACTAGCGTTAACGCAACGTATCGTCGAAGTGCAAAATCGAGCACTGGAAGAAAATGACAATGAACAAGTTTTACATTTATTACGTTGTCTTGCCGGAAGTTCAGCAAAAGCGATTGTTTTAGCACAGTTAAAAAAATTATTAATTAGTGCAGAAAGTGCAGAAGAAACTCTGTTTATTGTCATTGCTGGACGTTTTTGGCAATACTTCGATGATAAAGCGTTGTTGCATTTATTTTTTGAAAAAGCGGCTACCAATACCAATAAACACCTTTTTGGAGGCTTGTTTATCGACTTGGTCGCGATCCCTTCAGTGCGTCAACATATATTAAGTTTATTACGAGATCCAACTAGACCTGAAGCCGTGTCTGTAGCGATTGGAACCGTTTTTGGTAAACAATAAACGAGTTTTTAGTGAACGTTGTCTACGAAGCTTTTAATCTCATTGATAATGGCATGGACACCGTTTGCTCTTGATGGGCTAAGTTGATTTAATAAGTTGAGCTGAGCAAAATAATTATCTAGATTGAACTCAATTATTTGTGTTTTCGTTTTATTGTTAAATGCAGCTAAAACCACGGCAATTAATCCTTTCACAATTTTTGCGTCGGACGTTGCTGCTAAACTTAATGTTTGGTTATGCCATTGATGTACTAACCACACTTTACTTTCGCAACCAGACACTAAGTATTCATCTAATTGGTGATCTATAGGTAAAATTGGTAGTTTTTTCCCTAATAACATTAGCTGTCTAAACTTTTCTTCCCAATTTTTTAGCGGAGAAAATAACTCTATAACGGCTACTTCGTTTAACTCAAATTGCTCACCAAGTTCTATTATTATTTTTGGATTGGTTGGCATTAAAACCTCTCTAATTGCATTGTTAGCAGCATAATATATCTAATGATTTTCTTAGTGCGTTAATAAACCCATCTACATCTGATTTATCGTTATAAATGGCCAAAGAGACTCTTACTGTGCCATTAACTTTTAACGCCTGCATTAATGGCATTGCGCAATGATGACCACACCTTACCGCAATGTTCTGTTCATTTAATAATGCACCAATATCAGCAACAGATTCTCCGTCAACAACAAATGAAATTACACCAATATTATTTTCGGTTGAACCTAATAATCGTACTTTGTCGATTTGTGATAATTGAGAAATCAGATAATTATATAAATCGGAGGTGCTCGCCAATTCGTGTTGAGTTTGTTCATTTTGCATAAATTTCACTGCAGCATCAAAGCCCAAAACTCCTGATATATTTGGCGTTCCTGTTTCTAACAGTGCAGGAATAGGGCGGAAGGAGGTTTTCTCTATGGTGACCGATTGGATCATTTCCCCACCAAAGTGAAATGGATTCACCTCATGTTTGATATCTTCAGCGATATACAAAACGCCAATACCTGTAGGCCCATACATTTTATGGCCAGAAAAGGTATAAAAATCACAGCCAATATCCTGCACGTCTACCTTTATATGAGCAACAGCCTGTGCTCCATCAACTAATACGGTTGCACCTACTTGTTTGGCTAATTCAGTAAGCTGTTTAATAGGGTGTATATTACCTAACGCGTTTGAGCAGTGTTGAACTGCAACTAACTTAGGTTTTTTATCCATAAGATTCTGGTAATGAGCTAAATCAAGATCGCCATTTTCTAATACGTTCACCACTTCAAAATTGGCTCCTTTACGCAGAGCTAATTGTTGCCACGGCACAAAATTAGCGTGATGTTCTGACCCTAATACGACAATAGTATCACCATCTGAAATATGTGTTTCGCCCCAAGCATAAGCAACTAAATTTATACTTTCAGTGGTGCCTTTAGTCCAAACAATGTTTGTATCGCTTTTAGCTCCAATGAAGTTTGCTAGATTCACTCTGGCTTGTTCGTATCGTGCGGTAACTTGGTTTGCTGTGTTATAGGATCCCCGATGAACATTCGCATTTTGATGTTGATAAAAGTGAGTTATAACATCAATAACAGATTGAGGTTTTTGCGTAGTCGCAGCATTATCAAGATATATGAAGGGGGTCGGTGTATTGAGTTCTTGATTGGAAAATAGAGTAAACTGGCTGCGTATTGACATAATTCATTGGGCAAATACAAAAGGTAAAACCAGTATACCATTTTGTTTTCTGCTTAACATTTTCAATTCAACGAATCTTTTTATTAGTCCCTTAATTAAAAAAACGGAATTAAAACAAGTAATAATATATGCAGTTTCAATTTACATTAATTGATTATTAGGTAAATTGAATGTTAGCGTTTTATCAGGTGTAGTTTGGTTTTAATTTTTAGGTTGTACAATGGCAGAAGAAAACATAACCGAAATAGAGTTTGAAGGAAGGGGACGTAACGTTTTTCTTGTCGTTGTGTGTAATACAGTCACGAAATTATTAGATCAAAACACAATCGTAAACCTATTTGAGCAAAGTAAATATCGCAATTGTGCTAAACAGTTGGAAAAACTATCAGATTTTATAACCACTACAAATGAATTAATTGAGAAAATTCAACAACACCAAGACCGAATTCAAAAAGTAGACTTTCATTTTGCCACTATCCTTGATGCCAGTATTAGTTTTGAAATCAGTGAAGACTTAATGTCTGCAACAGCCAATGTTGTTACTGCACAAGGCGGAAAACGCCTGTCTATGGCTGAGATTAAAAGGGCGTGTTTAGAACACAATATTAAATTTGGCTTAAAAACCACATTAGTAAAACGATTATTAAAAAATGTCAGAGGATTGCCGCCAGGTACTAAAGTCAAACAATTATTAGTGAAAGGTAAACCCGCCAGTGATGGGATAGATGCAGAGCTAAAGCCGAAAGTAAATATGTTCGGTGAGCAGTTAAGACAGCATAGAATTAACCCAGACGGTTCGTTTAACTTAAGGGATTTAGGTGAAATAGAAACGGTTAAAAAAGGGCAAGTGGTTGCGTATAAAACACAACCTAGTAAAGGCTTAGAAGGTAAAGACATACTTGGCAATGTACTAATTCCAACGCCAGGCAATGATTTTGAATTAAAAGCAACTCAAGGCACAGAAATTTCAGAAGAAGATCCAAACTGTTTAGTCGCCATTTGTGAAGGTATGTTAAGAAAAACAGGGGAGAAATTAGTCGTTGATGACGTGTTTGTGATTAATGAGCTAACCGCAAAACAAGGCCATATAGATTTTCATGGTTCTGTGATCATAGAAGGTGACGTTGCTGCGGAGATGAAAATTGAGGCGACCGGGGATGTATATGTAGGTGGTTTTGTTGAATCAGCGATTATTCGCTGTCATGGCAACTTAACAATAATTGGCGGTTGCGTTGGACATATTGTTAATAAAGGTACAAAAAGTGAACTAGAGACTGATCTAAGTTGTGAGTTGGTTTCTGGCCAAAATATTAATGTGGATTTTGCGAGCCAAGTGTTTTTTAGATGTAAATTTGATGTGATGGCCAATAAGTATTTAGCTAATTGTAAAGTGGTGGCTAAAAGCCTAATTGTTGGTGATCCCGAAAAACCTCAGGGTAAAGTCATAGGTGGTAAGTTCACGTTAAGTAAATTGTTAAACGTTGGTATATTGGGTGGGAGCGAAACTAACATACCTGTAGATATTAATATGAACAGGGTATACGACGTATTTTTACAAAAAGAGCATGAGTTGTGGGAGTGGACAAACGTCTTAGAACAACGAGTTGGAGAGTTGAAGAAAAAAATTTCAACGATAGACAATCCTACTGAAAAAACCATTGAAGATAAAAAGTTACTTATTTTAATTACCAAAGTGAAAAAATATATCTATTTCCGTCGAGTATTAATTGAAAAACGAGCAGACTATATCAACGAAATAAAAGTGTTAGCGCATAGGCAGTTATATAGAAATGTTTCAGTTAAAATTGGTCAGAAAGCCATGATCACAAATGAACGTAAAAGTGCCAGTGTTATTCGAAAGTTAGACTCCAATATAGTGATAGAACCACTGTAAAAAAATTAAAATGTAGCTATAAAAAAAGGCAGCGATTAGCTGCCTTTTTTGATCCTAAGCCGAGTTTTTATCGGTCTGTAGGAGCAACATAATCACGTTTCGCTGCACCAGTATATAACTGACGAGGACGACCTATTTTTTGGCCTTCTTCGCTTAACATTTCGTCCCAATGGCTAATCCAACCAACAGTACGAGACATTGCAAAGATAACAGTGAACATGCTAGTAGGAATACCGATAGCTTTTAAGATAATACCTGAGTAGAAATCTACATTAGGGTATAACTTCTTAGATACAAAGTATTCATCTTCCAATGCAATTCGTTCTAGTTCCATTGCAACGTCTAACAATGGATCACTAACGTTTAATGCAGACAATACTTCATGACATGTTTGACGCATAACTTTTGCGCGAGGGTCGAAGTTTTTGTAAACACGGTGACCGAAGCCCATTAAGCGGAATGGGTCAGCTTTGTCTTTTGCTCTTGCAACAAACTCAGGAATTTTATCAACACTACCGATTTGTTTTAACATGTTTAAACATGCTTCGTTAGCGCCGCCGTGAGCAGGTCCCCATAAAGATGCGATACCAGCAGCAATACATGCATAAGGGTTAGCGCCAGAAGAACCAGCTAAACGCACTGTTGATGTCGAAGCATTTTGCTCATGGTCCGCATGTAACATGAAGATTTTATCCATTGCATCAGCAAGGATAGGGTTAACTTTATAATCTTCAGCAGGTACAGAGAACATCATGTTTAAGAAGTTTTCTGAATAAGAAAGGTTGTTGCGTGGGTATACAAACGGTTGACCGATACTGTATTTATAAGCCATAGCTGCAATAGTTGGTAACTTAGCAATTAAGCGGTACGAACTACGTTGACGTTGTTTAGGATCAGAGATGTCTAAATCATCATGATAAAAGCTAGACATAGCACCAACAACACCACATAACATCGCCATTGGATGTGCATCTACAACAAAACCATTAAAGAATGTAGCAATCTTTTCATGGATCATAGTGTGGTTTTTAATTGTATTTTCAAATGTTACTAATTTTTCAGGGCTTGGTAATTCACCATGAAGTAATAAATAACATAATTCGATATAGTTAGAACCATCAGCTAATTGCTCGATTGGGTAACCACGATGTAATAACACACCTTTATCACCATCGATATAAGTGATTTTAGATTGACATGATGCAGTTGCTAAAAAGCCTGGGTCATAGGTGAAAACGCCTTTTGAACCTAACGTTCTCACGTCAATAACATCATTACCAGCTGTACCAGACATCATTGGCAGTTCGAATGCGTCTTGTCCAGTGATTTGAACGGTGACCTTCTTATCTGTCATGCATGCTCTCCTCAAATTGTTGTTTTATAATTGTTACTAGTCACTAAATGTATTATTGAATTCAACATTTGTCACATAGTTAATTTTGAAAATCCAGCCATTGTAACTACAAAATAGAGTAAAAAGTCAATTTTATTGCACAAATGGTGAATAATTATACGAAAGTATAACTTATTAGCTATTTTTTGTACGCATGAAATTCTTTAACACATTAAATTTAAACAGAAATTGCCATATTGATTTTGGCTATATATACTGAGTCGCACTGCACACGTATTCAATGCAGTTTTTATAAGGGTTGAACATCATTTCATTGGCGTTCATTTTTATAAAAAAAATGGGGTGATTCATTTACTTATGGATCAGACATAAAAATAATAAACAGCTCGGATAGGCATGCAACCGTGAAAAAACAAAGACCTGTAAATCTAGATCTGACATCAATCTCAATGCCAGCCTCGGCAAAAGCTTCTATTCTACATCGTATAACGGGCGTTGCGCTTTTCTTCGCCTTAATATTTGTGATCGTAGCATGGGGTATTTCTTTACAATCAGCAGAAGGCTTTGAATTAGCGAAATCGCTAATGCAAGGTGTGATCGGTAAAGTTATTGTTATAGGTACATTGGCAGTTCTTTCTTACCACATTATTGGTGGCATACGTCATCTAATAATGGATATGGGTTATTGGGAAGAATTAGAGTCAGGAAACCTAAGTGCTACGCTATCCATTGCTATATGGTTAGTAACTGTAATTTTAGCTGGAGTGTGGATATGGTGATCAATCAAGCATCATTAAAGAGAGATGGAGTCCAGGATTATGTTTCTTTAAGGGCTACCGCATTATTTATGACAGCCTATACAATATTCATTTTAGGCTTCTTTTTAACAACTCCAGTCGTTACCTTTGAAATTTGGTCAGCGTTATTCGATAACGTAGCCGTTAAAGTTTTCACGTTTATTACATTGCTTTGTATCTGGGTTCACACTCGAATCGGACTTTGGCAAGTATTAACGGACTATGTTAAAGGTCCAAAACTACGTACGTTCTTAAGCTTTGTTCTTAATTTATTAGGATTAGCTTACGTTGTAACTGGTCTATTCATATTGTGGGGTGTGTAGTGTCTATCACAGTTCAAGAATTTGATGCCGTTGTAATCGGTGCAGGTGGCGCGGGAATGCGTGCGGCCTTGCAAATTGCAGAATCAGGCCAAACTGTTGCCTTGATTTCAAAAGTTTTCCCAACTCGTTCTCATACTGTTTCTGCTCAAGGCGGAATAACAGTAGCATTGGGCAACGCCCATGAAGATCACTGGGAACAACACATGTACGATACTGTTAAAGGTTCTGATTTTATCGGTGACCAAGACGCAATCGAATTTATGTGTAAAGAAGGTCCTGAAGCCATTATTGAAATGGAAAATAAAGGATTACCTTTTTCTCGTTTTGAAGATGGTCGTATTTATCAACGTCCATTTGGCGGTCAGTCTAAAAACTTTGGTGGCGAACAAGCTGCTAGAACAGCGGCTGCTGCAGACCGTACTGGTCACGCTTTATTACACCTTTTGTACCAACAAAATGTTAAACATAAAACTACTGTTTACAGTGAATGGTACGCATTAGATTTAGTTAAAAACTCTGATGGCGCTATTGTTGGTTGTACAGCGATAGATATTGAATCTGGTGATGTTGTTTACTTCAAAGCACGTGCAACTGTGTTAGCTACTGGTGGTGCAGGACGTATTTACGCTTCAACTACTAATGCTCACATCAACACTGGTGATGGTGTTGGTATGGCGGTTCGTGCAGGTGTTGCATTACAAGATATGGAAATGTGGCAGTTCCACCCAACAGGAATCGCTGGTGCTGGTGTATTGGTAACAGAAGGTTGTCGTGGTGAAGGTGGTTACCTATTAAATAAAGATGGCGAACGTTTCATGGAACGTTATGCGCCTAATGCCAAAGACTTAGCGTCTCGTGATGTTGTTGCTCGTTCAATGATGACAGAGATACGTGAAGGTCGTGGTTGTGATGGTCCTTTAGGTCCACATCTTAAACTTAAACTGGATCATTTAGGCCGCGAAACGTTAGAGTCGCGTTTACCTGGTGTTTGTGAATTATCTAAAACATTTGCTCACGTACATCCTGCAGATGAGCCAATTCCTGTTATACCAACATGTCATTATATGATGGGTGGTATTCCAACTAACGTTAACGGTCAAGCGTTAACTAAAGCTGAAGACGGTTCTTTTGCTGAAGTTGAAGGTTTATTCGCTGTTGGTGAAATTGCATGTGTATCTGTTCATGGTGCCAACCGCTTGGGTGGTAACTCATTATTAGACTTAGTTGTATTTGGCCGTGCTGCTGGTAAATATTTAGAAAAATATTTAGGCGAAGGCAAAGGCGCAACTGAAGTAAATGATGCAGACATTGAAAAAGCATTAGAACGTTACAATCGTTGGGATTCTACATCTCAAGGTGAAGATCCAGTTCAAATCAAAAAAGATTTACAACAATGTATGCAGCTTAACTTCTCGGTATTCCGTGAAGGTAAAGCAATGGCAGAAGGTCTTGCTCAATTAAAAGAAATTCGTGAACGTTTAAAACACGCGAAATTATCTGATAATTCGAAAGAATTTAATACACAGCGTATTGAGTGCCTTGAGTTAGATAACTTGATGGAAACAGCTTATGCAACAGCGGTTGCAGCTAATTTCCGTACAGAAAGTCGTGGTGCACACAGCCGTGAAGATTTCTTAGACCGTGATGATGAAAACTGGTTATGTCACAGTATTTATGATCCAAATAGTGAAGAAATGAGCAAGCGTGAAGTTAACATGAGCCCAGTGCATCGTGAAGCGTTCCCACCTAAAGCTCGTACTTATTAATCAGGAGAGTAACGTATTATGAAAACTTTGAATTTCTCTGTTTACCGTTATAACTCTGACGTAGACGATGCGCCATACATGAAAGACTACCAACTAGAAGTTGAAGATGGTCATGACATGATGGTACTTGATGCTCTTATTCTTCTTAAAGAACAAGATCCAACATTAGTTTTCCGTCGCTCATGCCGTGAAGGTGTGTGTGGTTCTGACGGTTTAAACATGAATGGTAAAAATGGTTTAGCGTGTATTACACCGGTTTCTTCTTTAGGCAAAGGTACTATTATTTTACGTCCTTTACCTGGATTGCCAGTAGTACGTGACTTAGTTATTGATATGACTCAGTTCTTTACTCAGTATGAAAAAGTAAAACCATTTTTAATTAATGATGACAAACAGCCGCCAGCTCGTGAATATCTTCAGTCAGTTGAAGAGCGTGACAAGTTGGACGGATTATACGAATGTATACTTTGTGCGTGTTGTTCGACGTCATGTCCGTCATTCTGGTGGAACCCTGATAAATTCGTTGGCCCTGCAGGTTTATTACATGCATATCGCTTCTTAATAGATAGTCGTGATACCGCAACTGATGAACGCCTGGCTGATTTGGATGATGCGTTTAGCGTATTTAGATGCCACGGCATCATGAACTGCGTCAACGTTTGTCCGAAAGGCCTAAACCCGACTAAGGCGATAGGTCATATCAAATCGATGTTATTGCAGAGGTCAGTTTAGCTTTGATAACTGATACTTTAATTTAACAGATAAGACAAAAGTCGTTCCGTTTCGGTGGAAGGGCTTTTTTCATTTTTTAACTAGTAAAATTAAGTCTGTAAGACTTACAAGGATATATATCTAATGCACGAAGGTGTTATGCAAAATTGGCTTGATAGTTCGCATTTATCAGCTAACAGCATGGTATATGTTGAGCAGATGTACGAATTATTTTTAGATGATCCTACGTCTGTATCAGACGAGTGGCGTGAGATCTTCGACCATTTACCGAAAGTAGAAGGTGTTTCGGTCGAAACTAAACATTCAGATGTTCGCGACTTATTTGCCCAACTAGCCAAAAACAAAGACCGTATGGTTGTTTCTGGGGCGGATCAAGCAGATGCAAAACAAGTAAAAGTTTTGCAACTAATTAATGCTTTCCGTTTTAGAGGTCATCAAAATGCCAATTTAGATCCACTAGGATTATGGCAGAGAGAAATCGTTAGAGAGCTTAGTTTAGCTCATCACGAACTTGACGACGAAGACATGTCTCGTGAATTTAACGTAGGTTCTTTTGCTGTCGGCCAAGATAAAATGCAATTAGGTGAGTTGTATTCAGCTCTTCAAAATACGTATTGTGGCTCGGTTGGTGCAGAATATATGCACATCACTGATACTGATGAAAAACGTTGGATACAACAACGATTTGAATCTATTCAGAGTCAACCTGCATTTTCTACGGACATTAAAAAACGCATTTTAAAAGGCTTAATTGCTGCTGACGGGCTTGAGAAATATCTAGGCGCTAAATTTCCTGGTGCTAAACGTTTCTCATTAGAAGGTGGCGACGCTTTAGTTCCTATGGTCAAAGAGATCATTCACCGCGCTGGTGAACAAGGACAAAAAGAAGTCGTTATTGGAATGGCTCACCGTGGACGTCTTAATGTATTAGTTAATGTTCTAGGTAAAAAATCTGGCGAGTTATTTGATGAGTTTGGTGGGAAAGTCGACCCATCGTTAACTGCAGGTGACGTTAAATATCACCAAGGTTTCTCTTCTGATTTTGCGACAGCTGGCGGCAATGTTCATTTAGCCTTAGCATTTAACCCATCACATTTGGAAATTGTAAATCCAGTTGTTATTGGTTCAGTGAGAGCGCGTTTAGATCGTCATAATTGTGATAATGGTTCTAAAGCTTTACCAATTACCGTACACGGTGATTCTGCAATTGCAGGTCAAGGTGTTGTACAAGAGACGTTTAATATGTCTCAAACTCGCGGTTATAAAGTGGGCGGCACAATTAGAATTGTGGTTAACAACCAAGTTGGTTTCACCACATCTAAACAAGAAGATACACGTTCAACTGAATACTGTACTGATATTGCGAAGATGGTTCAGGCGCCAATATTTCATGTAAATGCGGATGATCCTGAAGCGGTTGCTTTGGTTTCTCAAATTGCAGTGGATTATCGTAATACATTCCGTAGAGATGTGGTTATTGATTTAGTTTGTTATAGACGACATGGTCATAATGAAGCAGACGAGCCAAATGCAACTCAGCCGATTATGTATCAAAAAATCAAAAAGCATCCAGTTCCTCGTCAATTGTATATTGACCGTTTAACTAAAGACGGCGCAATTTCAGCGGATGAAGTGAAACAATTAACGGACAGCTACCGTGGTTTATTAGATCAAGGTGAGCGTACGGTTGAAGAATGGCGTCCAATGGAAGCACATTCGGTAGACTGGACTCCTTATCTTAACCATGACTGGGATATCGCATACGATAAAGCAGTTTCGGTAGAAAAATTAAAAGACCTTGGCAAAAAGATAACCACATATCCTGCTGAGCATAAACTACATTCACGTGTTAAAAAACAATACGATGAACGTGTGAAAATGCTTAATGGTGAGAAATTATTAGACTGGGGTTTTGCAGAAACATTAGCTTATGCAGACATTGTTGAACGTGGTACGGATATTCGTATTACGGGTCAAGATAGTGGGCGTGGTACTTTCTTCCACCGTCACGCTGTTTTGCATAATCAAGAAGATGCATCAACCTATGTACCTCTTGAAAATATAAGTAAAGAGCAAGGCAAATTTGAAATATATGATGCCGTGTTATCAGAAGTTGGTGTTTTAGCATTTGAATATGGTTATGCCACAGCAGAACCGGATTCATTAGTAATTTGGGAAGCGCAGTTTGGTGATTTTGCCAACGTTGCTCAAGTTGTAATTGACCAATTTATTTGTTCTGGCGAACAAAAGTGGGGACGTTTATGCGGCCTTACTATGTTGTTACCGCATGGATATGAAGGGCAAGGTCCGGAACATTCATCTGCGCGCATGGAACGTTTTTTACAATTGTGTGCTGATCATAATATGCAAGTTTGTGTACCAACTACACCAGCTCAAGTATTTAATATGATCCGTCGTCAATCTATTAGACCAATGCGTCGTCCATTAGTGGTTATGACGCCAAAATCATTGTTACGTCACCCATTAGCTGTTTCTTCTATGGAAGAGTTAGCTGACGGTACTTATCACAATGTTATTGATGAAATAGATGATATTGATGCTAGTAAAGTTAAGCGTGTAATTCTGTGTTCAGGTAAAGTTTATTACGATTTGTTAGAACAACGTCGTAAAGATAACCAAACTGATATCGCTATTGTGCGAATTGAACAACTTTATCCTTTCCCTCATGCAGAGATGGATGTTGTTGTTGAAAAATACAAACACGTAAAAGACTTTATTTGGTGTCAAGAAGAACCACAAAACCAAGGTGCTTGGTATTGTAGTCAACATCATTTCTGGAAGTCTATTCCAAACGGGGCAAATTTAACTTATGCAGGTCGTAAAGCTTCAGCTTCACCAGCGGTAGGTTATGCATCTGTCCATGCTAAAGAACAACAAGCGTTGGTAAACGACGCATTAACGATTAAATAATCTCAAGGATTAATCATGACTACTGAAATTAAAGTTCCAGTATTACCTGAATCAGTTGCTGACGCTTCAGTTGCCACTTGGCACGTCAGTGTTGGAGATACCGTATCTCGAGATCAAAACTTAGTTGATATTGAAACTGATAAAGTTGTATTAGAAGTTGTAGCACCAGAAGACGGTGTTATCACTGAAATACTACAAGAAGAAGGTGCAACTGTTTTAGGTGAGCAACTTCTAGCTAAAATTGAAGACGCAGCTGGTGCATCTGCACCAGCCGCTGCTGCTCCGGCTGCTAGTGCTCCTCAAGCCCCAGCTGGTGAAACTAAAACAATACAAATCAAAGTTCCTGTATTGCCAGAGTCTGTTGCTGATGCAACGATAGCTACTTGGCATGTACAAGAAGGTCAGTCTGTTAGCCGTGATGAAAATCTAGTTGATATAGAAACTGATAAAGTTGTATTAGAAGTTGTTTCTCCAGAAGATGGTGTAGTGACTAAAATCATTAGCCCTGAAGGTGAAACGGTTCTTGGTGATCAACTAATTGCTGAAGTTACTTTTGGAGCATCTGCTGCGGCAGCCGCGCCAGCTGCAGCTGAAGAATCATCATCTGCGGATGACGTTTTATCTCCTTCTGTTCGTCGTTTAATCTCTGAAAAAGGATTAGACGCTTCTAAAATCACAGGTACCGGTAAAAACGGTCGAGTTACAAAAGAAGATGTTGAAAGTTTTATGAAAGCACAAGCTTCTGCGCCTAAAGCACCGGCGCCAGTGTCAGCGACTCCTTCAAGCCAAGTTTTAGGCGAGCGTACGCAAAAACGTGTTCCTATGACTCGTTTGCGTAAAACCATTGCTAAACGTTTATTAGAAGCTAAAAACTCAACGGCTATGTTAACAACGTTTAACGAAATCAACATGAAACCTATCATGGATCTTCGTAAACAATATAAAGATGTATTCGAAGAGCGCCATGGTGCACGTCTTGGATTTATGTCTTTTTACGTAAAAGCCGTTGTTGAAGCTCTTAAACGTTTTCCTGCAGTAAATGCATCAATAGATGGCGATGACATTGTTTATCACAACTACTTTGATGTAAGTATTGCGGTTTCTACTCCTCGTGGATTAGTAACGCCAGTATTACGTGATTGTGACAAATTAGGTTTTGCTGAAATTGAAAATGGTATCCGTGAACTAGCTATTAAAGGCCGTGACGGAAAACTAACAGTTGAAGAAATGCAAGGTGGTAACTTCACTGTTACTAACGGCGGAGTATTTGGCTCGTTATTATCAACGCCAATTTTAAACTTACCACAAGCGGCTATTTTGGGAATGCATAAAATCCAAGATCGTCCTATGGCAGTAAATGGCAAAGTTGAAATCTTACCAATGATGTACTTAGCGTTATCTTATGATCATCGCTTAATCGACGGTAAAGAGTCAGTAGGTTTCTTAGTAACAATCAAAGAATTGTTAGAAGATCCTACACGTTTACTATTAGACGTATAATAGAACAAAAAATTAGTGTAATTATTCAAATTAAGACTTTTGTCTAGTTGCACTAATCCAAGGGTGTTTTATAATACGCCCCGCATGTTATATCGGGCTACATTTTATGTAGCCTTTAACTTATAAAATAGATGGACAGAACATCATGAACTTGCATGAATATCAGGGCAAACAGTTGTTTGCTCAATACGGGCTTCCTGTATCAAAAGGCATCGCGACTGAAACTCCAGCTGAAGCAGCTGCAGCGGCAGATCAAATCGGCGGTGATATGTTTGTTGTTAAAGCACAGGTTCACGCCGGTGGCCGTGGTAAAGCTGGCGGTGTTAAGCTAGTTAAAACAAAAGACGAAATTAAAGCATTTGCTGAAAAGTGGTTAGGCAACAACTTAGTTACTTATCAAACAGACGAAAAAGGCCAACCGGTTACACGTATTTTGGTTGAACCTTGTACTGATATCGCGCAAGAATTATATCTTGGTGCTGTAGTAGACCGTTCATCTCGTCGTATCGTATTCATGGCATCTACTGAAGGTGGTGTTGAAATTGAAACGGTTGCAGAAGAAACGCCTGAGAAAATTTTAAAAGCTGAGATTTGCCCACTAGCTGGCGCACAACCTTACCAAGGTCGTGACTTAGCATTCAAACTAGGCTTAGAAGGCAAGCAAATTGGTCAATTTGTTAAAATCTTCTTAGGTTTAGCTAAATTATTCAAAGAAAAAGACGTTGAGTTAATTGAAATTAACCCATTAGTAATCACACCAGCTGGTGACTTACATTGTCTTGACGCTAAAGTAGCAATCGACAGCAATGCTGTTGGTCGTCACCCAGATCTTAAAGAAATGCACGATCCTTCTCAAGAAGACGCGCGTGAAGCTGATGCTGCTAAATGGGAATTAAACTACGTTGCTCTAGACGGAAACGTTGGCTGTATGGTTAACGGTGCTGGTCTTGCAATGGGTACAATGGATATCGTTAACTTAAACGGTGGCCGTCCTGCAAACTTCCTAGATGTTGGTGGTGGCGCAACAAAAGAACGTGTTGCTGAAGCATTTAAAATCATCTTATCTGACGACAACGTTAAAGCGGTTTTAGTTAACATCTTTGGTGGTATCGTACGTTGTGACATGATCGCTGAAGGTATTATTGCTGCAGTTAAAGAAGTGGGCGTTCAGGTTCCTGTTGTTGTACGTTTAGAAGGTACTAACGCAGAAGCTGGTCGTGAAGTTCTTGCCAATTCAGACGTTGATATTATTGCAGCTCCAAGCTTACAAGAAGCTGCTGAATTAGTTGTTAAAGCTGCGGAGGGCAAATAATGTCTGTCTTAATTAATAAAGAAACTAAAGTAATCTGTCAAGGTTTTACTGGTTCTCAAGGTACTTTCCACTCAGAGCAAGCAATTGCATACGGCACTAACATGGTTGGTGGTGTTACTCCTGGTAAAGGTGGTCAAGTTCATTTAGGTCTTCCTGTATTTAATACAGTTGCAGAAGCGGTTGCTGAAACTGGTGCAGATGCATCTGTTATCTATGTACCTGCTGCATTTTGTAAAGACTCTATCTTAGAAGCGGCTAATTCTGGTATTAAACTAATTGTTTGTATCACTGAAGGTGTACCAACATTAGACATGCTTGACTGTAAAGTTAAATGTGACGAGCTAGGTGTTCGTTTAATCGGCCCTAACTGCCCAGGTGTTATCACTCCGGGTGAATGTAAGATTGGTATCATGCCAGGTCACATTCATATGCCAGGTAAAGTAGGTATCGTATCTCGTTCAGGTACGTTGACTTATGAAGCTGTTAAGCAAACTACAGACGCTGGTTTTGGTCAGTCTACTTGTGTTGGTATCGGTGGTGATCCAATTCCAGGTACTAACTTCATTGACGTTTTAGAAATGTTTGAAAAAGATCCAGCGACTGAAGCAATCGTAATGATTGGTGAAATCGGTGGTACTGCAGAAGAAGAAGCTGCAGCTTACATCGCTGAAAACGTTACTAAGCCTGTCGTTTCTTATATTGCTGGTGTTACTGCACCTGCTGGTAAACGTATGGGTCACGCTGGTGCAATCATCTCTGGTGGTAAAGGTACAGCTGACGACAAATTTGCAGCATTAGAAGCAGCCGGTGTTAAAACGGTTCGTTCTTTAGCTGAAATTGGTAAAGCATTAGCAGAAAAAACTGGTTGGTAGTCTCTACTTCTAGTTAATTGATAATGTATAAAAAAGGCGCTTTCAGCGCCTTTTTTTCGTTTAAGGGACAAAACGA
>NZ_JAHKPJ010000009.1 GCF_018860345.1 Psychrosphaera sp. F3M07
CCTACCATTTAGGACGAGCGCTAAAAGTTACTCAAAATTCTAAATTCAAGTAGACGATAAAGCTTAAAATCCAGAATGTGATAGTAATAAAAAGCGATTACACCATTTGGGTAAACACATGATTAAATTTGAAATTAAAGTGGGTGTCTCTGTTAATTTTCTGTTAATTTGAGCCTTCTGATTTAGTTACTAGATACACTTGGTTCTAATTGTAACTTTTCAGCTAACAGTACCGCTTGTGTTCTATTATTTATACCTAATTTACGGAATATTGCGGTTATATGCGCTTTAATCGTTGCTTCTGTAACATTTAATTCGTATGCGATTTGTTTGTTTAACAAACCTTCGTGTAATAAGTACAACACTCGGTATTGTTGTGGTGTTAGTTGTGCAACACGGTTAGCTAAGTCGAGATCATCGCTAGATAAGGCCTGAATTTGATGAGCAATTCCTGGTGGAAGCCAAGTATCACCTTCTAAAATATTGTTGATCGCTTGGGCTATTTGCACCGAAGATGAGGATTTCGAAATAAATCCCATCGCACCAAACCCCATGACTTTTGATATAATATCAAGTTGATCTGAACCAGAAATTACCGCAACAGGTAATTCCGGATAGTCTTCTCTAATTCGAATTATGCCATATAAATCACCGCTACCAGGCATGTGTAAATCGAGTAATACTAAATCTAAATCGTCGTGATTTTCTATTTGTTGGATAGTTGACTCAAGGGAGTCTGATTCAACGATACTCAATTCAGAAAATTGAGTTCGTAAGGCGCCAATTAGCGCCTCACGAAATAATGGATGGTCATCTGCTATTAAAAAGTTAGCCATATTTTCATCGATTTAGTCGATTCTCGATGATGGTATCCACCACACTTGGATCGGCTAAAGTAGATGTATCTCCTAATTGAGCATAATCATTTGCTGCGATTTTTCGTAATATCCGGCGCATAATTTTGCCACTTCTGGTTTTTGGTAAACCATTAGTCCATTGGATCATATCTGGCGTTGCAATTGGGCTGAGATCATGGCGAACCCATTCACGTATTGCTTTAGTTAAGTCTTCCGTTACTTCTGTTCCAGATATTGGCGTTATGTATACGTAGATACCCTGACCTTTAATGTCATGAGGATAACCAACAACAGCTGCTTCTGCGATTTTTTCGTGTGCCACTAGTGAACTTTCAATTTCAGCTGTGCCTAGTCGGTGGCCTGAAACATTAAGTACATCATCAACACGACCTGTTATCCAATAATAACCATCATTGTCGCGTTTACAACCATCACCTGTGAAATAGACATTTTCATAAGCAGAAAAATAGGTTTCTTCAAAGCGTTTATGATCGCCATATATAGTTCTGGCTTGTCCTGGCCAAGAATCTTTAATGATTAAGTTACCTTCGTTTTCACCTTCAAGTTCATTACCTTCAGCATCGACTAAGGCGGGTTGAATACCGAAAAATGGGAAGGTTGCCGATCCTGGTTTTAATTTTGTTGTGCCCGCAAGTGGAGTGATCATGGCGCCACCGGTTTCGGTTTGCCACCAAGTATCGATAATTTCACATTTAGACTTACCAACCACATCGTTATACCAATGCCAAGCTTCAGGATTAATCGGCTCGCCGACGCTGCCCAAAATACGCAAAGTATCACGGTGTGAATCTTGAGCCGCTAAGTTCCCTTTTGCCATCAAGGCACGTATTGCGGTAGGGGCGGTGTATAAAATATTTACTTTATGGTTATCAATGATTTGACCAATACGTCGTTCGTCAGGGTAGGTTGGAACCCCTTCAAACATAAGGGTTGTTGCTCTATTCGCAAGAGGGCCGTAAACAATATATGTATGCCCTGTAACCCAACCAACATCGGCGGCACACCAATACACTTCACCTGGTTTGTAATCAAAAATCATTTGGTGAGTCAGTGATGCATAAACTAAATAACCGCCCGTAGTATGCACTAACCCTTTTGGCTGACCAGTTGAACCTGAGGTGTATAAAATGAAAAGGGGATCTTCTGCATCCATTGGTTCTGCAGGACAGGTCACAGCACAATTTTCTGTTAGTTTATGCCACCAAATTTGTTTATCTAATAATGGCATTTCTACATCGTCGTGATTAAAAATAATTGTCTGTTCAACACACGTCACGTCATCTCTTGCTAAAGCTTCATCAACATTTGCTTTTAATGGCAAACTTTTCCCGCCACGTTTACTAATGTCAGAGGTGATCACGATTTTTGCTTCACAATCAATAATACGGTCAGCAATGGCATGTGGAGAGAAACCGGCAAAAATAACAGAATGAATTGCACCTAATCTGGCACAAGCTAACATGGCGTATGCTGCTTCTGGCACCATTGGCATATAAATAACAACACGGTCACCTTTATTAACACCAAGTGATTTTAAACCGTTAGCTAATTTACATACTTCATCGTGAAGTTGTTGATAACTAATGTGTTGGCTATGACCAGGACTGTCAGCTTCCCAAATGATGGCCGTTTCATCAGCATGTTGTGCTAAATGTCGGTCAATGCAGTTGCTCGACACGTTAAGTTTGCCGCCAGCATACCAATCAATATTAACATTGCCTTTATTAAAGCGGGTTTGTTTAACTTTAGTGTATGGCGTCATCCAATCTAAACGTTGCCCTTGGGCATCCCAGAATTCATCTGGTGTTTCAATAGAAGCTTTATATAACTCTTTATATTGCTCCATTGTTAAAGGGTTTGATTGATTATGATTAATCTTTGGAATTGAATATGATTTAGAGGTCATAATATTGCACCTGATGAGTAAATTTAGATTACGTGTATTTTTAGACACTCGGCCATTTTTATGAATTAGACCTTAGTCGAATTGGGCATTGCGATGGTATTAGACCTTAGTCGAATAGACTAATAGCTAATTGCTCAATTAATGTTCTTTTCAAATAATGAATCTCGAAAAAAGATAACTAAATGGCTGCGTAATGATTTCTGTTGGCAGCTCATCAGTTCATAATCAATGACTAGGGATGCAACAATGAAAAAAATAATAAATGTATTAACGTCAGCCAGTTTACTATTTAGTGGCCTTTCTTATGCTGCTTACGAATTTAAAGTAAATGATGAAGAAACCATTAAATTTGGTGGTTTTGTTAAAATTGATGGCCGACATGTAGATGGTAACGTAGCGTATCGAGATTTTTGGATAGGCAGTGGTTCAGTATTGGCTGAAGATGCCGCCCAAACTAAATTCTTTGCGAACGAATCTAGATTTAATACGACTTACACTAATAATGGTGTGACCGCATTTATTGAAATGGATTTTTATGGCGGTGGCGGCACTGAAACCATTTCTAACTCTTCACATCCTAGACTGCGCCACGCGATGATTAAGTATGAAGACTTTGTGATAGGCCAAACTTGGACCACCTTTATGAATACCAGTGCGTTGGCTGAAACCGTTGATTTTGCAGGAGCAATGGTTGGCGAAGCCTTTGTACGAAATACTCAGGTGAGATACAGCAAAAATGGTTGGTCAGTCGCATTAGAGAATCCAGAATCATATGGTGGCGACCCAGCCAATGATTCTATGCCTGATATGATTGCAAAATATCAACATAACGCCGACTGGGGTAATGTGTCAGTGGCCGGTTTAGTGAGACAGTTAACAACCACTATGGGTGAAACTGAAAGCGCTTTTGGCGTTTCAGTTGCGGGTAAAGTCAAAGTAGCAGATAAAGACGATTTTAGATTTCAATTCCATCAAGGTAATTTAGGTCGTTATGTTGGTGTTGCAGCCGCACAAGACTTGGTTGGTGAAGAAGTAGAAGAATCGACCAGCTTTATGGTTGCGTATCGTCATTTTTGGACTGAATCAACTCGTAGTTCTGTATTTTATGGCAACATAACCACAACAGAAAGCGATGTCGATAGATCTCATTGGGGTATCAATGTATTCAAAAACTACACACCTAAGTTTTCTGTTGGGGCCGAGTTAGGCAACTTTGAAATGGCTGAAGCAGATGCGGATTCAACTTATATGCAAGTATCTGCAAAATTTGCATTTTAATTTGTTAGCTGAATTGGCCAGTGTTTGTTAACAGTGGCTACGGCTTTTTAAAGATCACAAGTCGTTTGAAATACTCACTCAACTTGTGATCTTTTCTATTCATATCTTTTTTCTTTGGATTGTTCGATTTGTTCTGTATTTTGTGTGGTAATAAAATACTATGGAATTAAATATGAAATCCCTAATATCAAGTCTATTCATTCTCCTTATATCCAGTACTGCATTTGCAAAAGATTCAACGCCTACTGAAAGTTTTGCGTGGCAAAAATTAGTTGAATTAACCGATGAAACGATAGGCATTGGTGCAAGGCCTGCAGGTTCAGATAAAGAAAAAGAAACGGCAGCTTGGATAAAGGAGCAATGGCAAACATTAGGATATACCGTCAACGAGTTTCCATTTGAATTCACGTTAAGAAAAAAGTCGTTTACCTCCTCAAACTTATCCATGGTGATCAAAGGCCAATCAGACAAAACCATTATTATTGGCGCGCATTATGACTCCACAGGCGAGAAACAAGGTAGTTTAGGCACCACGGATAATGGCTCTGGTGTTGCGGCTATTTTGGCGTTAGCAAAACGATTAAAAGGTCAAACCTTGCCTTATACGATTAAGTTAATCGCTTTTGGTGCTGAGGAGTACGGTTTGCAAGGTTCAAAAGCTTATGTTGGTAAACAACAAGAGTCGCTTGAAAACGTAATTGGCATGATTAACTTAGATACTATTATCGGTGGTGACAAACTCTATATTCATAATGCCCATGAAAAATCATATAAATGTAACGCAGTTGAGAACCCGAAATACAACTCGTCATCAGTATTGAGAGACGGATTGTTAACCACATCTAAAGCCTTGTTTGCTGACAATAGCCACAAGTTACACCCTGCCTATGACGGTTACCCAGAAGGACAAACAGGAAGTTGGTCAGATCACGCACCTTTTGCATGCAGTGGGATGCCAATTGCTTATTTGGAAGCCACTAACTTTGCAATAAATGGACATTCAGGTAATGATGGATATTCTCAAACGACACATAGTGATGTATGGAGCTGTTATAAAGAAGATGGAAAAACCGCCTGCGATAGAGACTCAGAGAAAAAGTGGGGCATGATCTGGCACACTGAGTTTGACCGACTAGACAAA
This sequence comes from Psychrosphaera sp. F3M07, assembly GCF_018860345.1. Lineage (GTDB taxonomy): Bacteria > Pseudomonadota > Gammaproteobacteria > Enterobacterales > Alteromonadaceae > Psychrosphaera > Psychrosphaera aquimarina. The sequence continues at coordinate 5,204 of NZ_JAHKPJ010000009.1, forward strand.
TTAACCACGCTGTTCAAAAACAAATTGAAACATCAATTAATCCAAAATGTTGATGTACTAGAAACTTTTGTAAAACAGGCTGATAAAAATATTTAGCATAGAATCATTTGAACAATAGTAAAAAATAGCGCCTAAAAGGCGCTATTTTTTTATCTATGAATTTACAAATCGGTGAGGTGAAATAAAAAAACAACAATCTAATTGATAATCGTTCTCATTTGTATTGACTTAAGTGTTAATAAGTTTATTATGTTTGCAAATAAGAATCATTATCATTTAAATAATATGTCGCGCTTTAATCTCTATCTGTTACTAACCTTATTATCACCCGCTTTAACCCAATCTGTTTTTGCCAAAGAAATAGAAACCTTAGTTGTATCTGGAACGAGAACGCCAAAGTTGTTGAGTAACTCGCCAGTGTCTGTAGACGTAATTGAAGGTGAAACTATTCAACTGTTAAGCCAAGGTACGTTAGCCAATGTTTTAGACTTTATACCTGGCGTTGTTATTACTCGAAGTGCTAAAGATGGTTATAACGTTCAGATGCAAGGTTTTGATAGTAAACATGTACTTATCTTAATTGATAGCTTGCCTGTCGTTTCACCAACGGGATCCTCAGTAGATTTAGATCAAATTAGCGCCAGTGACATAGCACAAATAGAGATAATTAAAGGGGCTGCGTCTGTTATGTATGGCAGTTCGGCATTAGGTGGTGTGATCAACATCATCACTAACAAAGACAGTTCAGCCGCAACGTCACTGAGTTATCAAATATCACAATATATAGACCGTGAATACGAAGGTTCAGCACCGTTTTCAAATACATTAAAATTTAATACCGGTGCGTATGTTTTTGGTTGGGATCATAAAGTTAATGTGCAACTCATCCAAGATACAGGGTTTGATTACGACCTCAATACGGTTGCTGTGGATGCTGCAGAACTGGATAAGACTTTTATAAACTACTCTACCAGCAAAACATTAAGTCAGTTGATTGCTCAATTTAAATATCAGTATTTTGATGAATATAAAAAGCGTGATGTTTCTGTGTTACCGGGACAATCTGATATCGTATTTTATTCTTCAGACGTTCATCAACATCAATTCGACTTTTCACTAAATAACCCCAATAGTGGTAAAAATTGGCGCACGAATACACGTTATATTAGTCATCAAGAAACCAGTGGCCAGACAGGGAGTTTACGTGAAACCACAATAACGTTAGCTGAAATTGATGGTCAAAAAGTATGGCAACATGGAAGCATTAATCCTAAGTCTACAGGCGAATCTGGTTCAGAAACGGTTGCTGGTTGGTTATTACATCAAGATCAATTAGACCAATATAAACCTGCTGATGGCAGTGTTGAAATTAACGATGAATCTCGCAGTAGCATTGAAGCCTATGTTCAGCATAATTTTATTTATAAAAATGCTCAGTACCTAGCCGGTTTTCGCGCACAACAAGATTCGGATTTTGGGACACATACCGCATTTAGAATTAGCTCAATGCTGAACTTAGGTAAAAGTGGTACTCCAATAAAATGGCGTGTAGGACTTGGACAAGCTTACCGAGTACCTGATTTAAAAGAACGTTTTTATGTATTTGACCACAGTAACTTAGGTTACATGGTGTTGGGTAATGAAAACTTAATGCCTGAAACAGCTACTAGCTTGAACACCAGTTTGTCTGTACGTACTAGCTTATTTGATCACTTTGCGGACGTGTCATTAGAAATTGCAGGTCATTATTCTGAAACGGAAGACTTGATCAATACGATACATAACGCACAGTTATCTGCTGAAACAGGTTTGGATATTTCAGAATATAGCAATGTCGAACAAACCAAGATTTATGGCTTTGATGTGAGTTCAGAAGTCACTTTTGAGCAGTGGAGTTGGCAAGTAAATTATGCTTACAACGACAGCAAAGATGACAATAAACAGCGCCTTCAAGGCCGACCTCGTCATCAAGCTAAAGTCAGTGTTAACTATCAATTTGATCAACCTTCAATTAATGCCATTTTATATGCCGTTTATCAAGCGGACGAAGAGATCCCTAGTTCGTACGACGGGGCCGTTGTAACAGATTATACCATTGTAAAATTTAGCTTATCCCATGCATTAACTGAGCAATTGTCATTACGTTTTTCAGTAAACAATTTATTTGATGAACATAAAGATCTTGCCGCTCAAAAAATCAACCATTTTGATCCACGCCCAATATCAAGCCGAGAGCTTGTGTTTGGTGTGAATTACCAATTTTAAAAATAAAACTATTAATACTTTCAAGGAGTTTGTTATGAAAAACCTATTTAAACTATCCCTATTATCTCTTGCTGTTGTGTTGGCTGGTTGTAGTGATGACGATGACGATAAAAAAGTGATTGAAGAAGACGTGGTTGTAGAAGGCGAGATCTTTGGTCCATTCTCAACGGGTTCTAGTCAAGAGTCACACTTCGCGTACTTTGATTTAAATACTCAATCATTGCTTGAACTTACCGCAGAAGAAGCCGCAACAAACACAGAATGGGATATAGCGTTTAAACGTACAGGTGTGTACTTGAATGAAGCACAAGATACGCCTGTTTCAGTTTATTTCACAGGTAATAACGCTGACTTTTATGATGCTAATGGTGCGGCTGTTGTAGATACATTTGTCGCTGCAACACCAGATTCAGAACTTGCTGATTACACAGCGGTAACATTTGCTGACATTCCATCTGATGAGAATATGTTTGTATCTGATGTAACTGAGCGCATTTTAGATGGTTTTTATAACTATGACTTCACAACACATGTAGTGACAGCTGCAGATGATAAATATTTCATCGTGCAGTCGGATGACTTATTCACAAAATACAGTGTGACCGACTTAGTACAAGATGGTATGGCAATGACAAGCGTAACCTTAAGCGTTGCTGTACAAGATAATACAACGGAAGAATTTGGTGAAACAACAGACGTTGTTGTTGATCTAACTTCATGTGTGGCAGGTGAATCCAAATACATTGACTTAGATGGTCAGTCGGTTGTTACTGCCACTGATGCATACGATTTAACCATTGAGTGTGCCGATGGAGGTGCTGATTTCGCTATTGATTTAGTTGACGATGCGTCAGCAATTCAAGATTTCACTAACGCGTTTAGTGGAGTGGCCGTTGCAGCAGCAACCCATTATGGTTTCCAACCAAATCAATATACGGTTCGTGCCTTTTCTGAAAATAACTGGTATGCCTACAACCTACAAAGTGGCCACAAATTATGGTCACAATACGGCGTTTATATTGTTAAAACCGGTGAACAATACTTCAAGATTCAGTTCACTAGTTATTACGATGCAGAAGGTACTTCAGGCAGTTATAGCTTACGTGCAGACGAATTAACGTCTGACTAATTACAGCTAACATTAAATACATTAATCAAAATAGAGTCAGGTATTTCAGTACCTGTCTCTTTTTGGTTTTAAATAGATTGGTATAAAAAGACAATTAATTATGTTGAATATTCGATTAAATAAGTTTGTTTCTTTGGTCACAGTTGCGCTGTTATACCTGAGCAATCAAGCAAGCGCAAAAACGTCAGAAACTACAGCTGATCCTGCAACATCAACAAAGGTTTTATTTATCAGTGCTGCGCACAGTAATAGAGCCAAAGTGACTTTATTAAAAGATGCCGCTAAAACTCATGAAGCAAAATGGAGCATCACCCATAAATCGACTCGTGATTTAAAAGATGTAAAACAAGTAGAGCAGTTGTTTAATCAGCACCAATTTATAGTATTAGATGGTGTATCAAAAAATGAATCCGAGAAAAGTTACCAGGCCTACCTAGGGCTGATAGCAAAGAGCGATAAGGTGTTTTTTGCGCCAGGTTGGTTGTCTCAACAAGCTGCTCAAAAAGGCATTAACACAGAGCAACAAATTAACTTACGTGACTATTGGAAAAACGGTGGTCGAGTAAACTTAACCAATATGTTGAGTTATATCAGTGTTAACGTATTAGATTCTGGTAAGTCAGATTTAGAGTTCGGTAAACCGATTATTTTTCCAGAAAAAGGCATCTATCATCCAACATTACCTAATCTAATTGTTGATAATTTAGATGATTACTTTGCATGGAAAAAGCCAGCGGCTAATCAACCTAAAATAGCGTTATTGTTTCAACGTGCCAATATAGAAATTGAACAAACCACACTGATAGATGAAACCATCAAACGTTTCGAAGACAAAGGCGTACATGTGGTTCCGTTTTTCTTTAAGTTAAGTCCAGGAGAAAAGAATTACAACGAGCTCTTGTACACAGGTATAGATCAAACAACACCTGCGGTTGATTTAATTATTAACTTTAGAAATATTCACTGGGCTAATCAGCGTAAATTAGAATTTGAGCAGTTTGGGGTTCCAGTATTACAAGCATTAACGTATTACAGCGGTAATAAAGCGGCATGGGAAGCGGATGAACAAGGCATTGATGCTGGCATGATGGCGTTTACTTTAGTCTTGCCAGAAAGTGCAGGGGTTACCGACCCTATGGTGGTTGCTGCAATGGATAGACGTACTGCTAAAGTTGAAGTTATCGACTATCAGTTAGAACACTTAGTAAACAAAGCGTTTAATTTAACTCAGTTAAAATACAAAAAGAATCAAGACAAAAAGATCACTGTATTTGTATGGGGCGACCAAGATGTTGGGGCGTCATTTATGAATATCCCAACCACATTAAGTGCCATAACTAATACATTAGATTCAGAAGGTTATGCAATCCCAAGCCAAGACGACACTTTTTTCAGTGACAAAGTTAAAAACATATTAGACCCATTTTATCGTGACTATCAGCTTGATGAATTGTTGAAAAATGACTTAGCTGAATTAATGCCAATTGCTGAATATAAGCGTTGGTATGCCACTTTACCTAAAGCAATAACGGATAAGATCACCGAGCATTGGGGACAGCCTGAAGATAACTTTATGGCGGTTCAACGTGAGGGGACAAATTGGTTCGTATTGCCACGTATACGTAACGGCAATATGTTAGTCATGCGTCAGCCACCTCGTTCTGATAACAAAGAGAAAGAGTCGGGTATTTTCCATGAAGGCCTAGTGCCAATTAATCACTTCTATTTAGCCGCGTACTTTTATGCGCGTGATTATTGGAAAAGTGATGCCATCGTGCATCTAGGAACTCATGGATCTCAAGAGTATTTAGGCGGTAAAGAACGTGGTTTGTCTATGTATGACCAAGGCAATTTAGCGGTTTGGGATACACCGGTTGTCTATCCATTTATTGTTGATGATGTTGGTGAAGCCATGCAAACCAAACGTCGTGGACGCGCTACTGTCATTTCACATATGACACCTCCTTTTGCTGCTGCTGGCTTACACGGTGATATTTCGGTATTACATGAATTAATGCATCAATATAAACAACTTGATGAAGGTGGCGTAAAACAAAAAACAGCCAAACAAATTGAAGCTAAGTGTATTGAAGCCAATTTATGTAAAGACATTGCTTGGGATGAAGCTCAAATAGCGGCTGATTTTGAAGGGTTTTATGATGCCTTACATACCCACATGGAATCAATTGCTACAGCCAATCAACCATTAGGTTTACATACCTTTGGCGAGTTAGCTGAAACCCGTTTGTTAGTTTCAACCTTAGTGCAAATGTTAGGTGTTGAGTTCACCAACTTAGCATCTGAATTTGAACATGATGAGTTTGTCTCCGAAGAGCATGGCTCACACGATGATCACGATGAGGATGACAAAGACAAACACAGTCATAGTTTCCATGAGACGGGAACGTCTGAAAAAGATGACATTAACGACTTATTACCAGAGCAAGAGCTTGAGCAATTAGCTGGTTACCAAACAGTTTATAATTATATTGTATTGCCTGTAATAGACGCTAAAGCGGCACAACAACCTGTTGAATTTGACGATTTATCTGATGAGTTAAAGACGTTTATTGAAACGGGTAAAAATATGTATGCCAGCATGACAGGTATTCGTGAGTTAACCAGCATGTCTGACTTTTTATCAGGTAAGTATATTCCAGTTAAAACCGGCGGTGATCCAATCCGTAACCCAGAGTCATTAGCTACAGGTTACAACTTATATGGTTTTGATCCGTCAAAAGTACCAACCAAAGCAGCCTACGAACAAGGCAAAGAATTAATAGAACAAATGATTGCAGATCATGTTGCTAAAAATGGTTCTTATCCAGATAAAATGGCCTTTTCTTTGTGGTCTATTGAGACGATGCGCCATTATGGTGTACTAGAAGCGCAAGCGTTATATGCCATGGGAGTAAGGCCAATCTGGACTGAAACTGGGCGTGTTGTCGGTTCTGAGATCATTCCTTATTCAGAGTTAGGACGTCCGCGTGTGGATGTGGTGTTATCTGCAACGGCACTATACCGTGATGCTTTTCCAAATGTTATGCAGCGTTTAGCCAAAGCAGTAGAACAAGTAGCACAGTTAAAAGAAGACTCAAACCCTATCTGGCGTAACAGTGTCCGCATTAAACAAGAACTATTAGACCAAGGTGTATCAGAAGACGATGCACAGTATATGTCTACGGTTCGTGTGTTTTCTAATAAATCAGGGGATTACGGTTCTACTGTGGATTCTATAGCTTGGGATAGTGGTTCTTGGGAATCAGACTCAGTGATAGCTGATAGCTACATGAACAAAATGGGTTATGCATTTGGTGCTGACCGCAGCCGTTGGGGTCAAAAACTGACGAATGATAAAGGCGAAAGAGTTAACTTATATGGCAAACAATTGTCAGGCACTGACATAGCCTTGTTCTCTCGGTCATCTAACTTATACGGCATGTTGTCATCAGATGATCCGTTTGAATACTTTGGCGCATTAAGTTTAGCGGTAAGAAACTTAGATGGTAAAAGCCCTAACATGGTGGTGTCTAATTTAAGAAACGCTAACAATGCAAAAGCAGAAGATGCCGGAATATTTTTAGCTAAAGAATTAAGAACCCGTGTATTCCATCCTCGTTGGATCAAAGAAATGCAGAAAGAGGGATACTCAGGTGCGGTAGCCATGAGTTCGCGTATGGATAATTTCTTTGGTTGGCAAGTGGTTGATCCTACCCTTATCCGAGATGATCAATGGGATGAATTCTTTGATGTCTATGTTGATGACAAACTAGAGCTTGGTTTAGATGAATGGTTTGAGAAAACCAATCCACAAGCGTTAGCGCGAATGATGCAACGTATGTTGGAAGCAGAACGTAAAGAATACTGGGAAACCTCACCAGAGCGTCTTAAAAAGTTAGTGGAAACCTATAGTGAGTTTGTTGAAAAATATAACTTGTTTGTAGATAACGAAAAACTGAAAGAAAATGTGACTGAATTAGCGACCGGTTTTGGTTTAACGCCGCCTAACTTTAATGCGCAAGCTGCACAAGTTGAAGCGGATACAAATCCGGCGCAAGATCAATCACAAGGGCAAACGGAACAAGTCACGGGACAGAAATTAGAACAACAAAAGCCAACGGAATCAGACGTATTAGACAATACGGTTTGGTATTCAATTTTGGGTCTGTTGTTTATTTTCTTTGCTGGTTTTGTTGTTGAATGGTTTAAAGTTAGCCGCACTGAAAGTAGCGAAAAAACCAAAGTTACTGAACTAAATTAGCCTCCAATATAAAGGAGAGTTGAACCAATAAGTTCAACTATCTCAAACGACTAAAAGCGTAAGTTGATCGTTCAACTTACGCTTTTTTATTAGCATTACTCGTTATTGTGTCTAGTAATCTCATACAATTCAGACATAATCCAATAGGATAAATAAGAATAAAAAAATTAGGGAAAAGTATGAACGCTGTAGTTATTGCGGTATTGCTTATGGTGGGTCTTAGTTTAGCGCGAGTAAATATTGTTATTGCGTTAGTATTAAGTGCTTTAGTAGGCGGTGTTGTTGGTGGATTGCCATTGTTAGAAACCGTCAATGTATTCACTCAAGGTTTGGGTGGAGGGGCTGCCATTGCATTAAATTATGCCATGTTAGGTGCATTTGCTGTGACCATATCTCGCTCTGGTATAACCGATGTATTAGCCAATAAAGTTATTACAAGAATTAGCGGGAAAAATGCAACCGCAGGCAGTACCATTTGGGTTAAGAGCATATTATTTGGTGTGATTTTGCTTGCTGCCATTGCTTCACAAAATATAGTCCCTGTACATATTGCCTTTATCCCAATTCTTATCCCTCCTTTGTTACATGTAATGGCTCAGCTCAAATTAGACAGACGCGCTGTTGCTTGTATTTTAACCTTTGGTTTAACTTCAACTTATATGTTGTTGCCAGTTGGCTTTGGTAAAATATTCCTTAATACCTTGTTGTACACAAATTTAGTGGATAATGGCGTAAGTATTCAAGCAGACCAATTACCTTTGGTAATGGCAATCCCTGTGTTTGGCATGTTTTTAGGCTTGTTAGTTGCCTTGTTTGTTACTTATCGTGGTAAACGCGAGTACTCGTTAGATAAAATTTTAGAATCAGAGCCTGAGAGCCATACTATAAGGACTAAACATCTATGGGTTGCTGTGATTGCGATTATCAGCGCCCTGTCAACTCAATTAGCCACAGACTCTGTGATCATAGGTTCATTAACTGGGCTGGTTGTGTTTGTTATTGGCGGTGTATTAAAAGTTGAAGAAACCCAAGACGTGTTTACCAAAGGGGTTTATATGATGGGCTTATTTGGATTTATTATGATCTCAGCCGCGGGTTTTGCCGAGGTAATGAAAGCGACGCATGCGATAGACTCATTAGTATTAACTACCACAGATTTAGTTGGTGACAATAAAGTATTGGCGGCATTTTTAATGTTGTTAACAGGCTTGTTGGTCACTATGGGAATCGGCTCTTCTTTTTCCACCATTCCAATTATTGCCTCTATATACGTACCTTTAGCATTAGGGTTTGGTTTCTCACCTATGGCAACGGCCGCGTTAGTTGGTGCTGCAGCAGCATTAGGTGATGCGGGATCGCCGGCATCTGATTCAACCTTAGGGCCAACATCAGGTTTAAATGCAGACGGACAACACGATCATATTTGGGATTCAGTCGTACCCACTTTCTTGCACTACAATATTCCACTGATAATCTTTGGTGTTATTGCGGCTATGGTTTTGTAAACAAGGATGCGAGTTGCGAGCTCGGGTGAAGTTAACTCGCCACTCGTAGCTCGTACACTCGTTACTTAATTAACTTAATCCCACCTTTGTTGGGCGATTTCATCTTTAACTTCAGCTTCTACCCAACGGGTGCCTAGGTCTGTGTTTTCTTTTTTCCAAAACGGCGCGCGGTTTTTAAGAAAATCCATAATAAACTGCGCGGCTTCAAATGCGGCTTCGCGATGTTTACTGGTGACGCCAACAAATACGATTTGATCAGATAAGTTTAGTTGACCAACACGATGAATAACTCTCACTTTACCTAATGGCCATTTTGCACGAGCGTTAAGGACAATATCCTCTAATGCTTTTTCTGTCATGCCCGGGTAATGCTCTAAAGTGAGTCCTTGCACATGATTACCTTGATTGTAGTCTCGTACTAATCCCACAAACGTCACGACCGCACCATCAGCGCTATTAATCGTACTGTCAGTATTAGTCAGTAGGGCGTGGTATTCAGTTGCCATATCAAAGTCGTGTGTTTGCACCGATATCATTTTATCCGCCTGTTACCGGAGGGAAAAAAGCAACTTCATCACCATCTTGCAAAATATGCTCACCATTCACTATGGTTTGATTTACTGCCATTAATAACTTGCCGTTTTGCATATTTAATTGCCAAGTTTCGTCGGTGTTTGCTAGTTGCTCACGTAATTGTTCAAGTGTGAAAGCTGATTTTAATGTTGAAGCAAACTTTGGGTCGTTAAGGTTAATACTTAATTCGGCACAGCTTAGTGACTCTCTCAGTTGGGCGAAAAATAGGACTTTGATCATTGTGAATCGCTTTCAACAATTTGTTTATTTTCATGTCGCCAATGGCCTGTTTTACCACCGACTTTCTCTAATACTTTAATGCCTTGAATTTCCATATAAGGATCAGCCGCTTTGCACATATCAAATAAGGTTAACGTGGCAACACTTACAGCCGTCAATGCTTCCATTTCAACCCCCGTACGGCCAGTTAATTTACACATGGCTTGGACACGTATGCGGTTAAAGTCTGGTTGGATTTCAAAATCCACATCCACTTTTGATAAGGCCAATGGGTGGCACAAAGGAATTAAATCGGCACATTTTTTTGCAGCTTGAATACCGGCAATTTTTGCAGTGGTGATCACGTCACCTTTTTTATTGGTGTGATTAATGACTTCTTGGATAGTAGCAGGTGACATCAAGATGTAACCCTCTGCAATTGCCGTTCTTACCGTTGGCGTTTTGTCAGTAACATCAACCATATTTGCTTGGCCGGTTTGATCTACATGAGTTAACTTTGTCATGAATTAACCTCTCGACGTGTTGCAAGTATCAACCGCTGACTTTAATTGACCTACAAAATTACAAGGACGATGTGATGCGTCTAATTGAGATTCAATTATGCCCCAAGCTGTCTTACACGCACCAGTCGAACCCGGCATACAAAATACTATGGTGCCATTGGCTAATCCGGCCACCGCACGTGATTGAATCGTGGAAGTGCCTATTTCTTGATAAGACACATGTCTAAATAATTCGCCAAATCCATCTACTACTTTATCAAACAAAGGCAGCATAGCCTCTGGTGTTGAGTCACGTTTGGTGAAGCCTGTGCCTCCGGTAATTAATACGGCTTGCACATCTGTACTGGCAATCCAGTTGGAAACAACGGCACGCATTTGATAGATATCATCTTTGATAATTTTTTTATCAATCAAGTGATGACCCGTTTGTTTTAACGTGTCTGCAAGATAACCTCCAGAAGTATCGGTCGATTCGTCACGGGTATCGGATACGGTTAAAACTGCGATATTTAGTGGTGTAAAAGGAACGGTTTGTTTTGCTGCCATCTTGTTACCTGTACTTAATTATTATCTGTTGTTAAGCGGTGTGCCATGTTCAAATGCATCTAATTTCTGGACAAACTGTTGATTAAGTCACACCACTGCTCTGGTGTATTGGTATTGATCAACTTGTCATTTTCGCCAGTGCTTAGTTGTACAGCATCAATACGAGTTAAAAATCGTCTTATAGAACGACTCGGTTTGGTGGCCGAAATATCCGACAAAATTGCTTCCAAATATTCTCTGGTTAAATTGGAATTAGGAATAAATGCAGGAAGCGGATGTTCAATATAATGAACGGCATTATCCATAGTTAACCCGGCTTCAACCAAACATATCAATAAGTCTTCTGACAATAATGGCATATCAATTGGCAACACTATGATTGGGGCACTGTTGTGGCATAACTGACTTTGAAATAACGCACTGTGGACTCCACTAAGCGGCCCTTGATGTGGATAAATATCGGGTAAGCTACCTTCTGAAAAGTCATTACGACTAACAAAAACGTCGGTTGCGCCAATTTGTTTTAATAGTTTGATGTTTCTTTGCAGTAAGGTTTCACCGTCAATTTCTAATAAGGCTTTGTCTTCCCCCATACGTGAGGAATAACCACCGGCTAATATTAAACCGACAAAAGGTCTAATTTTATTTGTGCTCATATCTATCCCCCTAACATGGCTAAGTGCGTTGTTGCACCAGTGAAATTTTTAGCGAGTTCATGACCGACTACTTTGTTCGTCATGGCGGTGAGTAAAGCATCACAAGTTTGATCAACGCCATCTTCAGTTAAGTATGGGCGTAAATCTATGCCTTGCTCGGCAAATAAACATAAGTGCAGATTACCATTGGATGCTACGCGTAAACGATTACAAGATTTACAAAAATCAGTACTGTACGGCATGATCAAACCAAAACGGCCTTTAGACTCTGGATGGTAAAACTCTTGGGCCGGGCCAGCTAACTTGTCTTTAATGACTTGAGTCCAACCTTTTGCCAATAAGTTCTGCTTAATAAACTCACCAGAGACATGATTATCTGCAAAATATTCTTTATTGTTGCCGGTTTCCATTAACTCAATAAAACGCACAGTGACAGGTTTGTGTTTGATCCAAGTCAAATATTGATCTATTTGCCCTAAGTTAAAGGTCTTTAATAAAACGGCATTAATTTTAACATTGTTAATACCAAGCAAAGTGGCTTTGTCTACTCCGCGTAATATAGATTCAAGGTTTTGCTGACCGGTGATAGCTTGAAACAACCTTGGATCTAAACTGTCTGCGCTTACATTTAAGTGGGTTAACCCGGCATCAATCCATTCGGCGATTTTTTTCTCTAAATTAAAACCGTTGGTGGTGATGGCTATTTGTTCTATGCCTGGCGTGTCCCGACAAATTCGAATGATGTCAGTTAAGTCTTTACGGAGTCCCGGTTCACCACCGGTAATGCGGATTTTTTTCATGCCGAGTTTGGCAAATGCGCTGACTAAGGTTTTAATCTCAGGCACAGTTAGGAAGTCACGAGCCCCTGAACAGTCATAACCGTCGGGTAAGCAATAGTTGCAACTAAAATTGCAGACATCAGTGATGGATAACCGTAAGTATTCAAACTTACGGCCAAAATTGTCTTGTAACATAACACCTTTCCAAATGTGGGAGGCCAGCAACATTTCTATTGTGACCCTGGCAGTACATTTCAAACATCGAAATGACTACGGCTAATCCGCCATATTTATCAAGTTGCTGTAAAACAATAATGTTAAACATCAGCAAGTTAATAAGGTTAGGCGATGAAACGAATGAACGTATTAGCTCGGAGTTAATTTTTGTGAATCTTCATCATAACGATTTTTACTAATTAATAAACACTTGTGATGGCTTATTTTTAGACTCAAATGAAAGTGCTAATAACCAGAAATAACAATAAAGTAACGATTGTTGATCATGAAAAATGGCAAACATTATTTGTTGTTTAAACGAAACAGGTTATGCTCGGTGGTAATCATCTCCAATAAAACAACACACCTCTAAACCATGGCAAAAATAGTAAAACCGTTATCCGATCAACAACTTCTACGTTATAGCCGTCATATCATGTTGCCAAATATGGATATTGATGGGCAAGAGAAGCTTTGGAACAGCAAAGTATTAATCATTGGCGTGGGAGGTTTAGGTTGTGCTGTGGCGCAGTATTTGGCTTGTTCTGGTATTGGAAAGTTAACGCTGGTGGATGACGATAAAGTTGATAAAACCAATTTACAGAGACAAGTGCTGCATACAGAAAATAACGTAGGCTTAAATAAGTGTGACTCGGCCAAACAAAGCCTGCAACAGTTAAATAGTGAAATAACCATAGATACACACACTATACGTTTAACAGGTGAGGTCTTATTACAGACAATACAAGAGCACGATGTTGTAGTGGATTGTTCTGACAATTTAACGACTAGAAACGAATTAAATCTATTGTGTTTTAAAACCAAAACGCCATTGGTTTCTGGTGCAGCCATTAGGATGGAAGGTCAAGTTGCTACTTTTACAATGGACAAAGATCAACCTTGTTATCAATGTATAAGTTCAATGTTTGGAGAGCAGGAATTAACCTGTTCAGAGTCAGGTATTTTATCACCTGTGGTTGGCGTTATAGGATCGTTACAAGCAACTGAAACTATTAAGTTATTAGTGCAAATTGGAGAAGTTTTATCATCACGTTTATTGATGTTTGATGCTGTTACCATGTCATTTAATGAGTTTAAGTTGAACCAAAATCTGACTTGTTCGGTATGTAGTAAGTAATTCAAATTAATTGAAATTAGATAAATAAGAATTATGTGTTTTACTTAGAGCGTGACAGTGTTGCTCACTGTTTTAACTTTGAGGTTGTTTTGAAATTATATTTAGCATTTTTGTTACTCACAATTAGTTTAACTTGCCAAGCGCAAGTTATAAAAGTGCTCGCCACCTCTGAACAACAAATTGGCAGTATCGACTTTTTTCATCATTTATTAACCCGAGCCTTAGATGTAAACAAAGACCGTTATGGTGAGTATCAATTTGAATACCGCCAGTTTAAGTTTTCCCAAAATCGCAGTTTAAAAATGTTAGAGAATGGCGAGTTAGACGTTTTGCATACCATGACTAATTGGGACCGAGAAAAGGAATACCTAGCCGTAAAGTTTCCACTTGTAAAAGGCTTAATGGGACATCGGTTATTAGTGATTAATAAAAAAGATGAAGCTGTTTTTAATCAAATTTCAGAAATTGAGTTAGCTAACAAAATTGCCTGCCAAGGTTTACATTGGCCAGACTCAGACATATTAGAAGCAAATAAATTCACAGTCGCGCGAATATTAAGCTTTGAGGCCATGTATGAATTAGTCGCGAAAGGACGATGTGATTATTTCCCACGTTCAATATTGGAAATAGACAGTGAGTTATCTCGTTTTTCCGCCCTGTATCCAGAGTTAACCATCGCAAAACAAATTATGCTGATTTATCCCGCGCCGGTTTACTTTTTTGTAGAAAAGTCCAATTTTGCTTTAGCCAAACGATTACATGATGGCTTAATCCAATTAGAAAACAGTGGTGAGATGGAGCAAATATTAACGAAACAGCCATTAACTAAATCCATTTTTCCACTTAATAAGTGGAAAAATGCGCGTCAAATACACTTAATTAATCCAAACTTAGATGGCAGTATTAAATCAATAATACCAACAAAACATTAAACTTAGAGTTAACTAAATGTTTTATGTAACGTTATTCTAACCCCAAAAAACCACCGGTTTGATGTTGCCATAATTTGGCATAAATACCGTTTAGAGCAAGCAACTCAGCATGACTGCCAGACTCTACAATTTTGCCCTGATCTAAGACTAACAATCTATCCATTTGTGCAATGGTGGATAATCGGTGTGCAATGGCTAATACAGTCTTATTTTCCATTAGGTTATCTAAGCTTTTTTGAATGGCTTGCTCTACTTCAGAATCAAGTGCTGAAGTGGCTTCGTCTAAGATTAAGATAGGGGCATTTTTTAATATCACACGAGCAATAGCAATACGTTGACGTTGTCCGCCTGACAGTTTTACGCCACGTTCGCCCACTTGAACATCGTATGCGGTATTACCTTTATTATCACTTAACTTAGCTATAAATTCGTCAGCCTCTGCTGCTTTGGCCGCTGCAATAATCTCATCGGTTTGAGCATTTTGTTTACCGTAGGCAATGTTTTCTTTGATCGTACGATGTAATAAAGAAGTATCTTGCGTCACCATGCTAATGTTAGCTCTAAGGCTACGTTGGCTAACTTCTGCAATGTTTTGCCCATCAATATAAATACCGCCTTTATCGAGATTATAAAAGCGTAATAACAAGTTAACTAAGGTCGATTTTCCTGCACCAGAACGGCCAACAATACCCACTTTTTCACCGGGTTTTATCTTGATGTCTAACTGGTCAAATACGCGATTCTTTTCATCGTAGTTAAAGGTAATGTCTCTAAAATCAATCGCACCTTGTTGAATGTTAAGGTCGTTTGCTTGGTTAATATCTTGTACGTCTATTGGTTTGGCTAAGGTATTCATGCCGTCTTGCACTGTGCCTATGTTTTCAAACAAGGCAGATACTTCCCACATGATCCACTGTGACATGTTATTAATACGTAAACATAGAGCAATGGCTATTGCTATCTCGCCGGACGTAACCGATTGTTGTAACCACAAGTAAATAGCCATGCTTGCCATGCTAAATAACAAAATAGCGTTGTTGATCCAAACCGCTGAATATAACCAAGATACTAAACGCATTTGTGGATATACCGTTTGTAGAAATCCATCCATGCTGTCTTTAGCGTATTCCGCTTCTTGGTCAGTATGAGAAAACAGTTTTACGGTTGGGATATTGGTATAACTATCAACAATTCTGCCTGTCATTAACGAACGAGCGTCAGCTTGTTTTTGAGATACTTTTTTAAGCCTTGGTAATAATATTTTTAAAAGTAAGGTATAAACCACACACCATAAAATAAGTGGTGTTGATAAACGCCAATCAATATTAAAAACTAATACCCCAATAGAGATAAAATACACGCCGATATAAACCAATATATCCAACACTTTCATTACGGTTTCTCGTACCGCAAGTGAAGTTTGCATTACCTTAGTGGCTACACGACCAGCAAATTCATTTTGGAAAAACGACAGGCTTTGCGCCAATAAATAGCTATGCGCTTGCCACCTGATCTTCATTGGGTAATTACCCATTAACGTTTGGTGAGTAATTAACGACTGAATGATGACTAATAGCGGTAAAACGATAAGCACTAACGCACCCATCCAAATCAGTTGCGTTTGATTGTTCTCAATAAATGTGGCTCTGTCTTGGGTGGATAACCAGTCAACTAATTGTCCCAAAAAGCCAAATAAAGAGACTTCTAAGACCGCAATTAATGCGCCCATTAAAGAAACCACAATCACAGGGAGCATCATGCCTTTTGAGTAATACATTAAAAAAGCAAACAAACCTGTTGGCGGTTTTAGGTTTTCATTTTTAGGGAATGGGTTTGACAGTCTTTCAAAAAAAGAAAAGATCATAATAGCTAAATATCTCGTTAAATTGGGGGATGTTTGGAGTCAAACAACATACAAACAAGCAAGTGCTAAATGGTATATGAATTAGCCTTAATGCCCAACTGTTTAAGTTTAGAAATTAAGATTTATCGTTAATTATTCTTAATGAAATTAATATTAAACCGCTTTAAATTGTACAAATACGTCATCGCCAACAGCCAAGTTCATTTTCTCTAAACTTAATTGTGATATTTCGGCAAGCAGGGTTTGGCCGTTAATGTCTAATGACACCAATACTAAGTGTTGCAAGTGTTGAATATCGATGATGTTAATATCGGTAACTTGTGAGGGTAAGTGATTTAACATGCTGCTGGATAAGTTAGCTTGTTTAGACAAACTAATACGATTAGCGTCAATGATAATTGTCTTGTGAGTAAGTTGGTTCTGCTCCAAACCTTTGCAATAGATGACCAATGTATTGTCTTGTTCAGAGTTGGGGCCATTAGTTAACTGCCATTGAGTTAGATGATGTTGTGGCAATGGGGTTGGTGCACTGAGTTCCAATTTAGAAAATACGGTTTGGTTACTGGTGGTCGTTAATTTTGGAATTAATATTTCACTGACGCCAATCTGACTAACCTTACCGTTTTTAATCACGATTAAATTGTCTGTCGTAAGTGCGAGTTCTTTTAATGAGTGGCTCACAATGACAAAATAGAGTTGATAGTTTTGCTGTAACTGTACAAGCAAACTCAGCAGCTCTGTTCGGGTATTCCAATCTAATGCTGAAAAAGGTTCATCTAACAAAATAATAGGTTTGCCACACAATAAGCTACGGGCTAGATTCACTCTTTGTTGTTCACCTCCAGATAAGCTCGTACTGGTTTGGTTTAACAAATGTTGAATACCACACCAATCAATCACTTGCTCTAAACTAAACGGACATGAACTAGTCCAAGATGAATGTTTAATTACAAAAGTTAAATTTGCCAGTACCGTAAGGTTAGGGAAAAGCTGCGCTTGTTGTGTTTGCAATAAACACGGATTTTGATCTGCGGGAAGTTTATCAATACGCTGATCTTGCCAATGCGCTTTGTATTCTATTTGTTTTTTTAAACCTGTATCCATACCTGCAATCGTGCGTAATAACGTCGATTTCCCCGCGCCAGAATCGCCAAATATGCCAACAATACCTTGTGATAGAGGCAGGATTACGTCGATATCTAAAGACAATGAGGAATGGTCATCTTTCTGTTTCTCAGATATATGTTTAATTGTACGCTGAACCTTGATGTGTAAATCATCATTACTAGATATATGCGAATTTTCTATTGGCGTATTCATGATTTATTTAACGTATAAAAAGATTTATTAAATTTGTATAACAAGGTCAAACTGACAAAAGAAAAACACAATAAGACTAGCGCCAAATTATGTGCTTTGTCATAACTTAACATTTCAACATGGTTATATAGGGCAATAGACAATACTTGTGTTTCGCCTGGAATATTACCACCAATCATTAACACTAAACCAAACTCACCCAAGGTATGAGCAAAGCCTAATGTTGCGGCGCTGATAATACTTGGTTTGATTAAAGGTAAGATCAAAAATACAAAACGTTTAAAGGGCGGAACCCCTAAACTCGACGCGACTTGATCGTACTGATGGCCTAATTGAGAAAAACCAACCATGAGAGGTTGTACTACAAAAGGCAATGAATAAATTAACGAACCTAACAAAATGCCACTGAAACTAAATACCAATTGTTCGCCAGTTAAGCTTAACCAAAACGAGCCAAACCAAGTGTCAGGGGAAAAGGCCACAAGCAGATAAAACCCTAAAACCGTAGGGGGCAATACTAAAGGCAGGGCAACCAAAGCTTCAAATATAGGTTTTAATTTGCCTTGGTATTTAGTTAACCACCAAGCTAAAGGTATGCCAATAAATAACAATAAAATGACGGTTAAACCCGCAAGTTTGATAGTTAGCCAAAGGGCTTGTGCATCTGCAAACCAGTCGGTCATTTATTGTTTCCTGCTAATGATGTCGAAACGGCTGTATAACCCATTTTTTCTAACTTAGATTGCACGGTTGGTGATAATAAGTATTCTACTAATCGATGAACCTCATGGATATGTTTACTGCGTTTTAATATTACTAATTGCTGTTCAATGGTTTGGTAATGCTGGTTTGGGATCAACCAATAATGGTTATATTTTTCTTGTTTGAGTTGCAGCTGCGCTTGTATTAATAAAGATAAGGGAATAAAACCTAAATCCACATTATTGCTATCTGCAAACTGAAACACCTGATTAACATTGTTGCCTAAAATTACATTATTTTGCTTAAGCTTTAATGAATCTAACGTTTGCTCTGCAGCCAGCCCAAACGGAGCAAGCTTAGGATTCGCGTACGCTAATTTTCCTTTGTTGGATTGTAAAACCTCAGTGTAGCTGGCTTTGCTCGAGCCTGATTTATTGGATGGATGCTTATATAGGTTTGTTTTATTTGACCATAAGGCTAATTTACCCAGCGCATAAGTTTGTCGTGAAAGGGTGAGCTTATCTTGTTCAAGTAATTGCGGGCGTAGAGTGTCGGCCGATAAAAACAAATCAAATGGCGCACCTTGTTTAATTTGAGCGTACAACATACCGCTAGAGCCGGAAGATAACTTAAACTGTATTTGTTTGTTTTTAGGGTAATTTTTTAATAATTGAGTCAAGCTGTAATGGAAGTTACTGGCTACGGCAATTTTTATGTCTGTATTAGCTTGCAGGGTAGTAGAGGATAAAATAAACAATAATAAACTGCACAGGCTGAAGAATCGTTTTTGGGATACTAAGAAAGTCATCTAGCGCATATTGTTTGTCATTAATGGTAAGAATCGTAATGTAACGGAGGTTAAAATGAAAGTGCTAATAATTAACCCAATGCACTTTAGGTCTTGATCCAATGGTTATTACTTGGCATATGTTGCTTTGTCTGGGACAATGTACAACTATTGATATTATCCACAACAAAAGCAAGGCTCAGAGATGAAAATATTAGTTCGTAACCTTTCACGTTCTACCACCGAGGACGAATTATCTGAAGTATTCTCCAAGTTTGGTGACATTGAATATTGTAATTTAGTGTTAGACAAAATGTCTGGAAAATCAAAAGGTTTTGGTTTTGTTGAGATTGCTGATGATAAAAAAGCGTTGTTAGCTATCGTTAAATTGAACGGCACTGTATTAGGCGGCAAACCTATCCGTGTGAAAAAAGCAGACGAATAGTAAAACAACAATTTAATCATTATAGAAAAGCCACTTAGTGGCTTTTTGCGTTTTTGACACATATAAACCATTTTTGGCAAATTTTATGTATCGCCTTCATACTCACGACCACATATTATAATTTAACAATAAAAATCTCACTTTTTTGACCTCAGCAGAGTCACAACCGATATTTCCATCGTTAAAAAAAGCACTAAGTGAAACACCTTGATATCTCATAGCAATATCTTTTAAAGGAACCATTCTATTATGATTCGAGAATATTTTCTGTTTGAAAGCTCGGTCGATTTTAAAGTCGTGGCTAGTGTATATTTCAGAGCTAATTTCAGTTCCTGTATAGACTTGTGTTGTTGTGCGTTTATATTTCTCTACATAATGGTAAACATCTTTATCTTGTAGACATGATCTTGCATATCCAATAGAAAATGCAACATACATTTCTTGAAGTAGGTGATGGAAATTAGGGGCTAAAATGTACTTAATGATGGTTTTGTTATCCCGTGATAGATGATAAGCAATCACTTTAAATTTTGAAAAGCTCTGATTAGCAAGTTTTAGACTGTCTGTATCAGTTTCTTTAACACGATAAAATATACCACTGTGAAAGTTATACTCAGCAACTTGTTTTTCATCTCTGGTATAAAGTTTGAGGTTACAGATTTTATTGTTCGTACAATTACTAACGTTTCTTGATCTTGAATAAAAGGTTTTGGTTAAATATTCAATAACGTCATCAGAATAATCCGCTTTTATCTCCTCAACAAATAAACCAAATTTCGTTCTATAATCTTTAGCTAGTGCCCCTCTAGGTGGCGTTAACGATAACCTTTCAGCTTGTTCAACATATGAGGAATCTGCGATAGGTAACGTTTTCATTACTTCCTTTGCTTTTGATAAAGCCTCTGCAGGAAGTTTCATTTTTTTGGTGCCAAAGTTTAAGCCAAAAATGAAACTATTGGGGAGAGTAGTATCCGTAAAAGTAGATAAATCAAAACGCCACTTTCTGCAGGTCCCTTCAATAATATCTAAATCAAAGTCTTCATCGTCTTTATAAAGTGTTTGGCAGTTTTGCACCTTCCCATAAACGTCAATGTCTAGTTTTGCAATAAGGCTTCCCGAGGTATTTTCTTGTCCTCGTTGGTACATCAAACTGATATACCTGTCTGGCTTTTTATAATTGTCTGGCCAAACACTGATACTGTTTTCGTTAATAATTAATACAGGATCGGAAATATGAAACTTGGCATACGCTTCATTAACCGTTAAAAAAAACAATAATAATAAGAGTTTAATATTCATAGCGCCTTAAAATCCATCTCGGTTAAGCAAGCTCATAGTATCAGTAGTGATTAATCAATTTTTTCTAACAGTGCATCGATTTCTGCTTCTCTGTTACGTTCTTTCTGTTCATATTTTTTCTTGTGTATTTCTTTTATTTATTTATTCTTTATCGCTGCTTCTTTTCTAAGAGTTATTAATTTGATATTGAGCTTATCAATAATGCCTTCCTCTTCTAAAGCTTTGGTGATGAGCTTACTTCTTTCGTATCCTCTAAACGGGATTAATGCTGCGAATAAACCAATTGGTTCATTAATTTGTTGCACGTATATGTTAATTTCATTAGATGATGTTTTGATAATTGCTTTCATTTTCTCAAACAAGGCCTGTTCAAACTTATTAGAGTGAAAAGGCTGTGATTCAATATCTCGAATCAATTCATTACGATTGGGGTAATTAGCTAACAAATCTGGCTTCCATTCGACACAATTTGAGCTAGAGTTATATACCCCATTTTCTATGTTAGATAATGTCCTTAATCCGGATATCCCAGATTCCGTAAATGAAGTGATGTTATCAGCAGCGTTATCCAGCATAACTTGGTAGGATCTCCTAAACTCCCTATGATCTTTGACTAAGTTTCTTGGATCCAATAATAGTGCGTTTTGGATATAGTCAATCTCATATTCAATCACTTTTATTTGGTTAGCGAGTTTCAGTGCTGGCTCCCGTTTTAACCTTTTTTTGGAAAATTGGCTTATCAAGGCGTCTCTTTTTTTGTTTAGTCGGTTTAAATTGTCTTGTTTAATGTTGCTTAAACGTTTGAATGAATAATTTGACTTTTTTCTAGAGAGAAGATCAATTGCTGCATGGTATGGGCGTAATATATTAAGCACATTCTGATATTCATTTAGTGAAATAATACCTTTAAAAGAGTTAATATATTTGCACTCACTTGGCGTTATATAACTGTATGCATTATTACCAATGTGCCTAGACTCTGGGAGTTCTATTAAGTACTTTTTTGAGTAAATTGAATAACGCTTTTCAATCTTAGTAGCTAAATTACTCGGTACAGTAACCTCTGATGCTATATCTTGATATTGATATGTTGTTGCACATGCACTGATCAAAAGAGATGAAAAAAATATCATGAGTAAAGCTCTAGGTATTTTTATTTTAGAAAAGTTACGCACAATTTCCCTCAACTGAATAATATAAAAGCTGTATGAAATTTATACCAAATAAAAACCTACAAGTAAATGCGTTAACAGATATGGGCAAGTTAAACTTGATAAAAGTGGAAATGGAACGCTTTTTACCAATATTATCAACTTGATACATTACAATACTCAAAAAAGCACAGATAAATTAATAAAGCTTCATTAAATTGTTTTCTTACCAAACATTAAGGAGATTATCGTTAAAACAATAAATGATTAAAAAGTAGACAATAAATTTGACAAAGTCATTTTCCATACAATAATTACCTTTATTAGGAAAATGACAGCCAGGAACAGATATGTCTTTATTTAGAAAGGAAGCTATTTCACATCAAAATGGGCGGTTAGTTGGCGCAATTGTGTTAACTCAACCTATGTCTCTTAAGCTCACCGTTATCTCAATATTGTTAATCGCTAGTTCTATTATTGTTTTTCTTTTTACTGCCGAGTACTCCCGCAAAGAAACCGTACGTGGCTTTTTAATGCCTAATAAAGGCGTGATCAAAAGCTTGGTAAATCAGAGCGGCACAATTGAAAAGGTATGGGTCAAAGAGGGTGACAAGGTAACTAAAGGGCAAGTATTAGTGTCCTTGAGAGTACAACAAAATAATCATGAAGGCATTGCTGTCAGCCAACAGTTAATAGCACAGTTAAATAGACAATCCTTATTATTCGACGATGAGCTCAAGCAACATCATTCCCTGCAAAAACAGCAAGTACTTAACCTAAAACAAAATATAGAATCATTAATTAAAGAACAAGCTGCACTCGAAGAACAATTATTATTGGCTCAACAAAAATTTACGTTATTGCAGAATCAACAAGGTGACTTTCGTAAGTTGAATAATAATGGTTATTTATCTGAGTTAGAAAAAGATAACCAACTCCAGTCATTATT
This sequence comes from Psychrosphaera sp. F3M07, assembly GCF_018860345.1. Lineage (GTDB taxonomy): Bacteria > Pseudomonadota > Gammaproteobacteria > Enterobacterales > Alteromonadaceae > Psychrosphaera > Psychrosphaera aquimarina. The sequence goes on from NZ_JAHKPJ010000009.1 coordinate 28,464, forward strand.
AAGCGTTCAGCTTGAGCAAAAAAATATAACTAGATTGTTATTACAGCAAAGAAAAGAGCTGAACTTAGCGGAATATAATTTAGCAAGAGCCCCTCAGCAATACGCCTTACAAGTTAATACTATTAACCGTCAAAAAGTGGAAGTTGATCGTCAAATTTCGCAACTAACCAGTAATTACGAATATACCGTTACTGCCAGTCATAATGGCACAGTAACCGGAGTACAAGTTGTTGAAGGACAAGCTGTGCAAACATCTAAATTACTCATGTTTATTCTACCAGCGGGAAGCGAACTAGTGGCTGAATTGTTATTACCGACTCGTTCAGTTGGTTTTGTTCAATCAGGGCAATTTGCGCGGTTACGATTTGATGCATTCCCTTATCAACGTTTTGGATTTATACAAAGCCAAATTACTAGAATAGATAAAGCCTTAATTACACCTAATGAAGCGCAGTTGCCTGTGCAATTAAATGAACCTATGTATCGCCTAAGAGCTAAGTTAGAACATCAACAATTTGTTGCTTACGGTAAGCAAATAGAGCTTATCAGCGGAATGTTATTTGAAGCCGACATTATGTTAGAGCAACGCACATTAATCGAGTGGTTATTCGAACCTGTTTATAGCCTAAAAGGGCGAATCAGTTAACACATTTAAAAGGATTTTCTAAAGAGGTTGTGGGTAGTAAAACACCTGTTGGGAAATATGTGGCTGGCCTAGTTAATCTTTGGCAAGAGCAACTAATACCAGCTTAATTAAGGGCTAATTACAGTGATTAATACTGTATTAGTTAATAAACAACCCCGACAGACTTTTGTATAAAAGTTTATGTCGGATACAAGGAGTAAATTATGCGTGAATTAAGCGTAAATGAAGTAGAACAAGTAAATGGGGGCTTAGCTGATTTAGCTATAGTCGGAATTGTAGCTTTGGTTGCAATGATATTAGCTTATAAAAAATAAAAGGAGTAGTTATGAAAGAGCTAAATTTAAGTGAGATTGAGCAGGTATCTGGCGGAATGGACCCAGTGTTAGCGATTGTAATAATTGTAGGTTATTACTTTAAATATATATCTAATTAAGATCTATTATATCCCTTCATATTGAAGGGATATATTTAGCAAAATTAAATTTGAAAATTATGTGTATACGAATATTCACCTTATCAGTTCTATGTTTCATTATTAGCAGCTGTTCAACTATGGGAAAGGTTGCAAAAGTTAGTTTTATTTCTGTAAAAGAAATATATGCAGTTCAACCAGAATCAATTAGATCTAATTACCCCGATTGGATGAAAAGAACTTTTTTCACATCGGAATTGTTAACAACGGATTACGAAAAATGGAGGGTGCGTCTTCATTCAAAAGCTAACCTTGAACAGTACTTCTTGAATAATAAGACGTTTACAGAACTTGAATATGAGCTGAACTTTGAAACTCATCGAGTTACTGTTGAGCTATTATTTGAACAAAAAATAGAGGTGTTACAAGATAATGAACAATATTATGCTTATGACTTTTCATTCTCTAATAGCGGTAAGTCATTATGGAAAGATTATCAAAATCACTTTTATGAAATGGAAAAGCCTTGGTTTAACTACCCAGTTTCACCCGAATTACCTGCGAATATTAAACGTGAAATAGAGTCGATTCTTTACAATTATGCTCCTAATTGGGGATACCTTTCATTAAGAGAATTTATGGAGTTATTTGAATTAAATACAGAAAGACGTTGGGAAGACTTCTGTTTTTGGAATAACTATCAATATGACGACTCTTCAGTGTGTGGCGATATTCGGATTGAGGATGACCTTGATGCAATGCAAGGTGCGAACAATTGATTTTTTAATCTTGTAATAAATAGAAAAAGTAGAGGGAATTATGATTTATAAATTACTGATCAAAATATTACTGCTGTTTGTCATTAGCTCGTGCAGCACTATGGGGAAAGTTGCTAAAAACACCTTCATTTATGGTACTGAATTTTATCGGGCGCAACCTAAAATTGTTACAGATAACTACCCTGAGCATTTTAATAAAACGTTTTATACCGGCGCTTTGTTCATCACGGATTATAACGTTTGGCGTATTCGGATTGTCAGTGAAACAGATATGACCGAATTTATTGATGAAAACCAAATTTTAGTAGACCTGGAGTACGAATTTGAATTCCAAGATTATCGAAAAACAGTGCCGCTAATATTTGAATCTTATGAGTTAATTGAAACCGATGATGCTGAGTTACATGCATTTGATTTTGCTTTTTCACCGGAAGGGCGGGCATTTTGGTTAACTTTTCATAATCTGATGTTTGAAATGAAAAGGCCTTGGTTTCATTATCCAATGTCTCCTCAATTACCACTCGAGATGAAAAGAACCGTAACCTCTGTGGAATATAACTTTGTTCCAGATTGGGGGTTTTTAACTCTGAGAGAATTTATGGATATGTTTGAGTTGAATACAGATAAAAAATGGGATGAGTTCTGTTTTTGGAATAACTATTCATACGATGACACTTCAGTGTGTGGCGAAATTCAAATAGAAGATGATCCTGATTCGCGACAAGAATCAACAACACATGCTGACATTTAAATGCACTATTAATTCATATGTATTAAATACGCATAGAGGGGAAGTTTTATTTTTATTGGTGTTATAGGACGTTAATTAACCTAAGGATATAGGCATGGATGACAGTCAAAATGAACCGAACAACTTAATTAAATTTTCAGTAGGACGAACGGTTCCACTTATTCTTCAAGCAGAAATTGCAGAATGCGGTTTAGCTTCCATGGCGATGATTGCTAGTTATCATGGCCATAAGCTTGATTTACAAGCTATGCGTAAACGTTACAGTGCAAACTTAAAAGGCATGAATCTACAGCAGCTTATTGAAGTTGGTGACAGTTTAGGTCTAGCGAGTCGTGCGCTGCAATGTCCATTAAATGAGATTCATAAGCTGAATCTACCTTGCATCCTACATTGGGATATGAATCATTTTGTTGTGTTAACGCAAGTTACCGGGCGAGACAAAAAAGCCAAGTTCTATTTTAATGATCCAGCCAGTGGCAAGCGTACTCTGAATTTAGAACAATTTAGTAAGCACTTTACCGGAATATGTTTGGAGTTAACGCCCACAAGTAAATTTGAAATAAAACAAGAACAACAAAGGATGAAACTCTCTCAATTGTGGAGTTCAATGTCCGGGTTAAAATCTGGCCTCATTAAGTTATTAGGCTTGTCTATGGTATTACAACTATTTGTGTTGATGACCCCGTATTATATGCAGTGGGTTGTGGATGAAGTTCTGGTGAGTTTTGATAAACCGTTATTGATGGTTTTAGCCATTGGTTTTGCATTAATCGCAATATTATCGGTATTCACCAATGCGGTGAGAAGTTGGCTTATCTTACGTTTATCAAGTGTGTTAAATATGCAAATGGGCGTGAATTTGTTGTCCCATTTATTGCGTTTGCCTATGTCTTATTTTGAATCTCGCCATATTGGCGATGTTGTATCGAGGTTTGGTTCGTTGGCTCAAATTAGAGAACGGATCACGACGGGTTTTGTTGAAACCTTTGTTGATGGAGTTATGGCAATTACTGTGTTGGTTATGATGTTGTTATATTCCGTTAAATTAGCCTTTGTCGTGTTGGGAGCTATCGTACTTTATACATTGATTAGGCTTGTTTTGTATCGGCCATTGCATTTGGCCACAGAAGAACTCATTCAGAATTCAGCAAAAGAACAAACCAACTTTTTAGAAAATATACGTGCTATGCAAACCATCAAGTTATTTGGCAACGAGTCTCAGCAGCAAGGGATTTGGCAAAACCGATATGCAGAAGTGATTAATAGCGAGATCCGACTTGGCCGATTAAAAATAAGTTTTGATTCCTTTAACAAGTTGTTATTTGGTTTAGAGAATGTGTTAGTGATTTATTTTGCGGCTTTGTTAGTGATTGAAAACAGCTTAACCATTGGCATGATACTGGCCTTTATTGCTTATAAAAACCAACTCACAGAACGTTATACCACACTGATTGAACAGGTAATTCAGTTTAAAATGATGCGATTACACTTAGACAGAATCGCGGATATTGCATTATCACCACAAGAATTGAATAGAGAGGGCATTGGAGATCTTAACAATATAAAAGGGCAATTAACGCTGGAAAATGTTTGTTTTAGTTATGGTGATGATCAACAAAAGATCTTAACCAATATTAATTTAACCTTAAATTCTGGTGACTGTATCGCCATCACTGGCGTGTCGGGCGCTGGCAAAACAACCTTAATGAAGATCATGCTGGGCTTGTTACAGCCTACCAGCGGTAAAGTATTGTTGGATGGTAGAGATATTAATCAGATTGGCCTTAAACACTATAGAAAATCTATTGCTGCCGTAATGCAAGATGACACTTTATTATCTGGTTCTATTGCCGACAATATTAGTTTTTTTGATCCACAGGCTGATTATTCTCATGTAGAGCGTTGCGCCCAATTAGCTAATCTCACGACAGATATTCAAAACATGACCATGGGTTTTAATTCAGTGGTGGGTGATATGGGGTCAAATTTATCCGGAGGCCAAATCCAACGGGTATTATTAGCCAGAGCGTTATATGGCAAACCGGCTGTATTATTTATGGATGAAGCCACAAGTCATTTAGACAGTAATAATGAAAAACAGATCAGTGAACAAATACAGCAATTAAATATGACTCGTATACTCATCGCACATCGACAAGAAACCATTAATATTGCGCAAACTGTATATACCTTAAAAGATGGGGAGTTGTTTTTATCAAAATCAGCTGCAGACTAGAAGTCGTTTTACTGGTTTTTTACAGTGTTGGCTTAGCAAAAGTACAGCAAAGTGGGAGAGAGAGTGGATATTCACTCTAACACAAATATTCCTTAAGAAAATTAACGCCCTGTTAAGGGGCAAATTGTAGTTGGCTAAAATGTGAAGCGAAGCGGAACCAGCCAACTGTAATTTGTCCCGCTTTAACAGCTTGATACTTATAGAGCCTC
>NZ_JAHKPJ010000024.1 GCF_018860345.1 Psychrosphaera sp. F3M07
GGCCTATATTTGTGAGTCACAAGCGCTAACTTATGCCACTTTCCTGTAACTTCTTCTTGCTCACAATTCGTAATTAATTATCTGTGTGGACACGAGTAAATCTCATAACTTTATGTATAAGGAGGTGATCCAGCCCCAGGTTCCCCTAGGGCTACCTTGTTACGACTTCACCCCAGTCATGAACCACAAAGTGGTAAGCGTCCTCCCGAAGGTTAAACTACCTACTTCTTTTGCAGCCCACTCCCATGGTGTGACGGGCGGTGTGTACAAGGCCCGGGAACGTATTCACCGTGGCATTCTGATCCACGATTACTAGCGATTCCGACTTCATGGAGTCGAGTTGCAGACTCCAATCCGGACTACGACAAGCTTTATGGGATCCGCTTACTCTCGCGAGTTCGCAACCCTTTGTACTTGCCATTGTAGCACGTGTGTAGCCCATCTCGTAAGGGCCATGATGACTTGACGTCGTCCCCACCTTCCTCCGGTTTGTCACCGGCAGTCTCCTTAGAGTTCTCAGCATAACCTGCTAGCAACTAAGGATAAGGGTTGCGCTCGTTGCGGGACTTAACCCAACATTTCACAACACGAGCTGACGACAGCCATGCAGCACCTGTCTCAGAGTTCCCGAAGGCACTAAAGCATCTCTGCTAAATTCTCTGGATGTCAAGAGATGGTAAGGTTCTTCGCGTTGCATCGAATTAAACCACATGCTCCACCGCTTGTGCGGGCCCCCGTCAATTCATTTGAGTTTTAACCTTGCGGCCGTACTCCCCAGGCGGTCTACTTATCGCGTTAGCTTCGCAAAACAGCGCTTAAGCGCCAAGCTGCTAGTAGACATCGTTTACGGCGTGGACTACCAGGGTATCTAATCCTGTTTGCTACCCACGCTTTCGTACATGAGCGTCAGTGTCGACCCAGGTGGCTGCCTTCGCCATTGGTATTCCTTCAGATCTCTACGCATTTCACCGCTACACCTGAAATTCTACCACCCTCTGTCGCACTCTAGCCATCCAGTTTCAAATGCAGTTCCCAGGTTGAGCCCGGGGCTTTCACATCTGACTTAAATGGCCGCCTGCGTACGCTTTACGCCCAGTAATTCCGATTAACGCTCGGACCCTCCGTATTACCGCGGCTGCTGGCACGGAGTTAGCCGGTCCTTCTTCTGCGAGTAACGTCACATCTGATGGGTATTAACCACCAAACTTTCCTCCTCGCTGAAAGTGCTTTACAACCCGAAGGCCTTCTTCACACACGCGGCATGGCTGCATCAGGCTTGCGCCCATTGTGCAATATTCCCCACTGCTGCCTCCCGTAGGAGTCTGGACCGTGTCTCAGTTCCAGTGTGGCTGATCATCCTCTCAGACCAGCTAGGGATCGTTGACTTGGTGAGCCTTTACCTCACCAACTATCTAATCCCACTTGGGCTTCTCTAAAGGCGAGAGCCGAAGCCCCCTTTAAGCCGTAGCTATTATGCGGTATTAGCAGTCGTTTCCAACTGTTGTCCCCCACCTAAAGGCAAATTCCCAAGCATTACTCACCCGTCCGCCACTCGTCATCAAACTAGCAAGCTAGTTCATGTTACCGTTCGACTTGCATGTGTTAGGCCTGCCGCCAGCGTTCAATCTGAGCCATGATCAAACTCTTCACTTTAAAGTGTTTCATTTAATCGCTACTCATTAAATACTGTTCAAATAAATAAATTTGTTTGTACAGACACTTAAGAATAGTAAATCTTAATTTGTTACTATCACTTACAAGTGCCCACACAGATAATTAATTACAAGTTGTTAAAGAACATTTCGAACCCCGAAGGTTCTGGTTAAGACTGACTATCAATTTAGTCGCTCAAGGCTGTCTCAACCGGGATGCGCATTCTACACTTCCCAAACTCCCTGTCAACACTATTTTGAAATCTTTTTCTTAAAAGTTTTTACAAACTTCTCTAAGATTTCTTGCTCCAAACCCTAATTCAAACTTGTTGTTTTAGCGGCTTGGTGTCTTCCTGACAACGTGGGGCGCATTATAGGGATCTTTATTTAACGCGCAAGATCTTTTTTAACTTTTTTGTTTGTTTGGTCAAATAACATGCAAAACTAGGTAAATTAATGCTTTAAAGGTACTTTTTGATGAAATATTGAACGGTTATAACA
>NZ_JAHKPJ010000022.1 GCF_018860345.1 Psychrosphaera sp. F3M07
CATTGAGTGTGGGGTTTTTTATTGTCTAAAATTTAAGGTTAAATTAGCCGCGAGTTACGAGTTACGAGACGCGAGTTACAGGCAGCGCAAAAGCAACAGACTCCACTCTTATAAAAACAACTCCATGTTCATTTAGTATGGCTTTATCTATTGTCTACAATTTAAGTTTAAATTACGCTTATAGCTTATAGCTTATAGCTTATAGCTTATAGCTTATAGCTTATAGCTTATAGCTTATAGCTTATAGCTTTTAAAGCTACCCGTTGTGAGATGCAAACAACGTAAAGTCATCTATTCTTTTATTCATAAATTTTTTATTAATATGTTCATCCGAAAGTTTTTACCGTATTGTCTGTTCTTATTAGTCAGTTAATTTATATAAATGTAGATATATAGCAGTTCAAATGAATAATAATGCATTAGTGAGTGGGGCTGGACTTGGGTTTCGTCGTGAAATGGAGTCTGAATTAGATTTATTAACCACAGAATACGTGGATTTTTTAGAAGTGGCTCCAGAAAACTGGATGCGATTAGGGGGGAAATACCAACACTTATTTGAACAAGTTTCAGATAAACACAATATGGTTACCCATGGTTTATCGTTATCTTTAGGTAGCCCTGATCCTCTAGATATTAATTTTGTAAAAGAAGTTGGCCAATTTCTACGTAAATATAAAATTAAACATTACACCGAGCACTTAAGTTACTGTTCAGCTGATGGTCATATGTATGACTTAATGCCAATTCCTTTCACTACCGAAGCCGTTCATTACGTTGCTGATCGTATTAAACAGGTTCAAGATATCCTTGAACAAAAGATTGCTATTGAGAATGTTTCTTCTTATTTAAGTCAATCGTCAGAATTATCTGAACTTGAATTTACTAATGCTGTTCTGGAAGAATCTGACTGTCTATTATTGTTAGATGTAAATAATGTTTATGTAAATTCTATCAACCATAAATACGACAGTAAAACATTCATTCAAGGTTTGCCTTCCGAACGTATTCTGTATGGCCATATTGCAGGTCATTATGATGAAGCGGATGACTTAAAGGTTGATACTCATGGGTCAGATGTCATAGATTCTGTTTGGTCGTTACTAGAATTTGCCTATCAAAAACATGGAGTATATCCCACGTTGTTAGAACGGGATTTTAATATTCCTGCAATGGATGAATTGTTTAACGAAGTAAATACGATTAAGAAAATACAAGCTAAGTATCAAAAGGAGGCTGTTAATGAGTAATACGAATTCATTCCAGGCTCTACAGTTACAATTGGCGAATAGAATTAGGACCGGAAAAGGTGAATTAGACAACATAGAGTCTAGACGTGTCACTATTTACAAAGAGTTATTTTTTAATAACATTGAGAGTTTTTGCAGTACGGCCTTTCCGGTAACTCAAAGTCTGTTGGGTACTGAAAAATGGGGGCGTTTAGTCAGACGTTTTTTCGTTGAACATCAATGCGAAACACCTCATTTTATTGAAATTTCACAAGAGTTTCTGTCATATTTAATTGAAAAACAAAGTGACTACCCAGATTTCCCTTATCTTGCTGAATTAGCGCATTACGAATGGATTGAATTAGACTTAAGCGTTAAACCAAATGTTTATAAAACAAACACAGAAAATGATGGTGTTAATAAGCTAGATGGTTTTATTCTGTCACCGGAGTGTTATCCATTATTATATAATTACCCAGTGCATGTAATCTCTTTAGATAATTATGACACTATTGAGCCTCAACTAACGGGGCTCGTGGTGTATCGAAATGTTGAATTTAATGTGAAGTTCATTTTAGTCGATCAATTAACCGTCATCCTTTTGCAATTAATTCAACAGAATGCCGGTATAACAAAACAATCACTTATTAATGAATTGATTGGTCTGAACGAAAGTTTTACGGAAGCACAAATGGACGACTTTTTAGCCAATGCATTGCCTCGTTTTTTACAGCTAAAGTTAGTAAAGCCAGCATAATATTCATAGCGTTAGAACATGGTCATTATTATTGTTAAATAAATCATTTCAAAGGTTTTTCCAAAGCAGCCAATCTGTCATACTGGAATGGTAATATTAGTATTTAGGTAAAACATGTTAGATTTAATTAAAAGTAGTATAAAAACCATTCCAGATTACCCAAAAGCTGGGATCATGTTTCGTGATGTCACCTCGTTAATGCAAAACGCAGAAGCCTTTGCTAAAACCATTGAATTGTTTGAAACCAAATATAAAGATCAAGGCATTACTGCTATCGTTGGTACGGAAGCGCGTGGTTTTATTTTTGGTGCGCCTTTAGCATTAAAAATGGGTGTTCCATTTATTCCTGTAAGAAAACCAGGTAAGTTACCTCGGGCAGTTATCTCTCAAGATTATCAGTTAGAATATGGAACTGATACTATGCAAATTCACACCGACGCACTTACGTCTGCTGATAAAGTATTAATGGTAGATGATTTACTTGCCACTGGCGGTACAATCGAAGCAACAACGTCACTGATTAGACAATTGGGCGCGACAGTAAACGACGCCTGTTTTGTTGTTAATTTACCTGCTTTAGGCGGCGAAATAAGATTAGAAAAATTGGATATCAATTGTTATTCATTAACTGAGTTTGATGGCGAATAGCTAAAAGGTTAATTAAATGAGTTATCAAGTTCTCGCACGTAAATGGCGTCCTGCAAAATTTGCTGAATTAGTTGGTCAAGAGCATGTTAAAGCTGCACTTATCAATGGATTGAGTAATCAAAGGCTTCACCACGCTTATTTATTTACCGGAACTCGTGGGGTGGGTAAAACCACCATAGCTCGTATTTTTGCGAAAAGCTTAAATTGTGAAACAGGTATTTCTGCAGAACCTTGTGGACAGTGTGGTACTTGTTTAGATGTTGATGCCGGACGTTTTGTCGATTTAATAGAAATTGATGCGGCATCAAGAACTAAAGTGGGTGATACCCGAGAAATTTTAGATAACGTGCAATACGCACCGACACGAGGTCGTTACAAAGTCTATCTAATAGATGAAGTACACATGTTGTCACGTCACAGTTTTAACGCTTTGTTAAAAACGTTAGAAGAACCACCTGAACACGTTAAGTTCTTATTGGCCACCACAGATCCACAGAAGCTGCCCGTCACAATATTATCTCGCTGTTTACAATTTAATTTACAAGCCCTATCGATTAAACAAATATCGGAGCAGTTAAATCGCATTTTAGTTGCGGAACAACTTCCTTTTGAACAAGAGGCGTTATTACTGTTAGCTAAATACGCCAAAGGTAGTATGCGGGATGGATTAAGTTTAACAGACCAAGCTATTGCTCAGTCTGGTCAAAACGTTACCTTAGAGATAGTGCAACAAATGATGGGCACAGTTGATATCAGCTGGAGTCAAAATATATTGTCTGCAATATTAAGCAATGACGCTGATAGTTTGGTAGATGAATTTGCCCGATTGACCAAACAAAATCCAGATATTGATAAGGTTTTAGATGATTTATTAAGTGTTTGCCATCAAATTGCGTTAACTCAAATTATGCCAAATGCAGCACAATTGAATCATAATATTAGCGAATTTATTACGGCTGCAGCTAGCCAAGTTGCTCCCCAAGTCGTTCAGGTTTATTACCAAATTTTGCTACAAGGTAAACGTGATTTAAAAATTAGCTCAGACCCATACGCTAGTTTTGAAATGATATGTTTAAGAATGTTGGCATTTAAACCTGTCACTGATTTTTCAGATTTAGTGGTAAAAAAAAACTCTGAAATAGATTTGCCCCGTACCCCAATTACCGACTCTGAACAAAATAAAAATGCAGTCTCGCCAGTTGTTGAGCCTCAGTTAAAAAGTATTCCTGATGTGAATGCATTGCAAAGTCAAACTCAGCCAACTGATATGGCTAGCTTTGAAGCAGTAACAACAGAGCTCAATAAGCCGATAGCAAAGCAAGATGATTTAGGCACAGAGACACTGCATTCTAAAGCTGCAGAGCAGTCAATTGACGCTCAGGAAGCGGTTACTGAAAGTGAGTTGTTGGCGCAACAGAACTTCTACAACGATATTGCACAAAGCCAAGGTTTTGCACCTCAGCAGCCAACGGAAGTTAATATTGCCGACGATAGCTCTGTTACACAAGACTTAGAACATACACCTTCTAACGAACTTCAATTCGTTAATCCGAATGCCGAAGCTCCACCAATGAACGAGGATGTTGTTAATAACACGTCTGTTGTTTCAGAAGGAACTGATCCTAACCCTAGCACTTTAGAGTTTGATAGCCCGGTCATGGCTATTTTGGCCGCTCGTGGTTTTGACAGTAATTTAAATCACGCTATACCTGAATCCCAAAATGCGGAGCAATCCCAGAGTACAGAGGTAAATTCTTTACACCATGAGGGTTTTAGCGAAGATAATCAAAATGCAGAAACAAACAATGACGTTGAAGTGTTCGAACCGGAAGCTGAACTTATGCCTCTGGAACATGAAGAAGTTAGATATGCTCATCAGGTAGACAATTGGGCATCGTTAATAGAAAGTTCTGATTTAGCCGGAAGGGCAAGGCAGCTAGCATTGCATGGTGCGGTGGAAATAAATGATAATCATATTGAGTTAGTGGTTAAACAAGAGTTTGCTCACCTGTTGAACGATAAAACGGAAGCGGAGCTTAATGAAGTTGTGCTTAGGTTAGCGCCACAATGTGAATTTATAATAAACAAGTCTGAATTAGTTGAGTATGCTCCGGCTGAAATACAAAAAGACATTAACCAAAATCGTCAACAAAGAGCAGAGCAGAGCATTAATAACGATCCTATGGTTAAAACGTTATTAAATGAGTTTGACGGTAGGATAGTCGCCGGCTCAATTACGCCATTATAGGCAAAATGAACGGACTTGTATTTTATCAATTAGGCCATATTTATTGGCCATTAACGATTTAGTATCAAAGATTAATATTTAAAGAAATGAGGAAATGAATATGTTTAAAGGCGGAATGGGCAACATCATGAAACAAGCCCAAGCAATGCAAGATAAGATGGCAAAAATGCAAGAAGATTTAGCCAAAATGGAAGTGGTTGGTGAATCAGGTGCAGGTCTTGTTAAAGTCACTATGTTAGGTAGTCACAGCGTTAAACGTGTCGATATTGACGAGTCTTTAATGGAAGACGACAAAGACATGTTAGAAGACTTAATTGCAGCGGCAATTAATGATGCGGTTCGTCGTGTTGAAGAAACCAACAAAGAAGAAATGTCAAAAGTTACTGGTGGTATGGGCATGCCTCCAGGTATGAAACTACCATTTTAATTAGCCGATAATATGAGCCAATCATTATTAGCGAATCTGATCGAGCAATTACAATGTTTACCTGGTGTTGGGCCTAAAACGGCTCAACGCATGGCGTTTCATTTATTACAAAGAAAACGTCAGGCCGGTAAAGAATTAGCGGCAGTATTACTGGATTCAATGGACAATATTGGCCAATGTTCAGAGTGCCGTAATTACACTGAGCTAGAATTATGTGACATTTGCAAAAACAGCAAACGAGCCATCGATGGTACTTTATGTATTGTAGAAAGTGCTTCTGATTTAGCTGCTGTTGAGCAAAGCGCACAATTTAGTGGACGTTATTTTGTTTTACATGGTTGTTTGTCACCCATTGACGGTATTGGTCCAAGTGAAATTGGTTTATTCCAATTAGAAGATCTATTAGAAAATGGTCATGTTAGTGAAGTGATCTTGGCATTAAACCCCAGTGTAGAAGGTGAAGCAACCTCACACTATATTGCCGATATTTGTAAGTCTCATAATATTGCTATTACTCGAATTGCGCATGGTATACCTGTTGGTGGTGAATTAGAAATGGTGGATAGTTCAACTATTACTCATGCATTAATGGGCCGAAAACTGTTCTAATTAATTTAAAGCGCTAAGCCAAAGTTGTAAGGTGGTTATATTTAACTCAAATAACCATCTTATCTTTCATCTCTCCCTTGATTTTCAAATATACGCTCCTATTAAGTTATCAACGTTTCGGCAGATAGACCGAATTTGATACACATTAAACACAGGAGATCTTACAGATGGCTGAAGCAGCTGCTCAAGGTAAACAAACTCACGGTTTTCAAACCGAAGTCAAACAACTATTACAACTGATGATCCACTCTTTATATTCAAATAAAGAGATCTTTTTACGCGAACTTATTTCAAACGCAGCGGACGCATCAGATAAATTACGTTTTGAAGCTTTGTCTAATAACGACCTTTATGAAAATGATGGTCAGTTACGTGTACGTGTAACCTTTGATGAAACTAAAAATACCATCACAATTGATGACAATGGTATTGGTATGACTCAACAAGAAGCGGCTGAGCATTTAGGTACCATCGCTAAGTCGGGCACTGCCGATTTCTTCAAAAACTTATCAGGCGATAAAGCAAAAGACTCACAACTTATTGGCCAGTTTGGTGTTGGTTTTTATTCAGCGTTTATCGTAGCCGATAAGGTTGTTGTACGCTCACGTAAAGCTGGTGACGATGCGTCAGCGGGTGTTGAATGGACCAGTGAAGGTGAAGGCGAATTCACCTTAGAAACCATCACAAAAGAAAACCGCGGTACTGAAATCACGTTATTCTTATCTGAAGAAGAAAAAGAATTTGCCAATAACTGGAAACTTCGTGAAATCATCAAGAAATACTCAGACCATATCTCTACGCCAGTAGAAATGTGGAAAGAAGGCACACCTGAATCTGAAGGTGAAGACGGCGAGAAAATTGCTGCTACGCCAGGTGAATGGGAAGTGATTAACAAAGCCGACGCTTTATGGACGTTAGACAAGTCTGAGTTAGAAGATAAAGACTACCAAGAGTTCTACAAACATATCAGTCATGACTTTGACGACCCAATGACATGGGCTCATAACAAAGTTGAAGGTAATAGCGAATATACATCATTATTATATATCCCTAAAAAAGCGCCTTTTGATTTATGGAACCGTGATAAACAACGCGGACTTAAACTGTACGTTCAACGTGTATTCATCATGGATGACGCTGAGCAGTTTATGCCAACATACTTACGTTTTGTAAAAGGCTTAATTGACTCAAATGACCTACCTTTGAATGTTTCTCGTGAAATTTTGCAAGATAACAAAATAACGCAAACATTACGTAAAGGTTGCACAACTCGTGTGTTAAAAATGTTAGACCGCATGGGTAAAAATGATAAAGAAAATTATCAAACCTTCTGGAACGAATTTGGCCAAGTGCTAAAAGAAGGGCCAGCTGAAGACATGGTAAACAAAGAAGCTATCGCAAAACTACTGCGTTTTGCTTCTACTCATACCGAAGATGCAACTCAATCAGTTGGTTTTGTTGATTACATTGAGCGTATGAAAGAAGGGCAAGATAAGATTTATTATATTGTTGCTGACTCATACGAAGCGGCGAAAAACAATCCTGCATTAGAGATCTTCCGCAAGAAAGGCGTTGAAGTGGTACTTATGTATGACCGCATTGATGAATGGTTATTATCTCACCTTAATGAGTTTGACGGTAAGTCATTAGTTTCAGTTACTCGTGGTGACTTAGACTTAGGTGATTTAGACGACGAAGAAACCAAAAAAGCACAAGAAGAAGCGGATAAAACATTTGAATCTTCTGTGGCAAGAATGAAAGCGGTATTAACGGATAACGTTAAAGAAGTTAAAGTTTCACATCGCTTAACTGATTCACCAGCGTGTATCGTGACAGACAATGCAGACATGAGCCCACAAATGATTGAGTTGATGAAACAAATGGGACAGCCTGTTCCAGATGTTAAACCTGTATTTGAAGTTAATATGGAACATGAGTTAGTTAAACATGTCGATCAAGTGCAAGACGAAGAACAATACAAACAATGGGTTGAAGTGTTATTAGACCAAGCGACGTTAGCAGAGCGAGGTACATTGACTGACCCAGGTTCATTTGTAAAACGCATGAATGACTTAATGTTGTCATTAACTAAGTAATAGAATCTTAATCCTGTAGAAACACAGAAGTAAGAAAATGATACAAAAAAGGAGCTTATGCTCCTTTTTTTGTACAGTTTAAAGTAAAAAGAATTAGACTTTAGTCGGTTCCCCTATCACGCGGGTTGTCATCCCTTTTGTAATATGACAATATTCCCGACAATATAAAGATTTCTAAAAACTATCAATCTGAGGACATATCCATGCGGATAATTTTACTAGGCGCACCGGGCGCTGGTAAGGGGACACAAGCTCAATTCTTAATGAATAAATACGGCATCCCGCAAATTTCAACTGGCGACATGTTACGTGCTGCTATCAAAGAAGGTACGCCTTTGGGGATAGAAGCAAAAAAAGTAATGGACGCAGGTCAATTAGTGTCAGATGAACTGATCATTGGTTTAGTAAAAGAACGTATTACAAAAGCTGATTGTGCAAATGGCTTCTTGTTAGACGGTTTCCCTCGTACTATTCCTCAAGCTGATGCAATGAAAGAAAATGGTATTACCGTTGATCATTGTTTGGAATTCGATGTACCGGATGAAGTGATCGTTGGACGTATGTCTGGTCGTCGTGTTCACCCAGGTTCAGGTCGCGTTTATCATGTTGTTTATAATCCACCTAAAGTGGAAGGTAAAGACGACGTGACTGGTGAAGACTTAAGTATTCGTGATGACGATAAAGAAGAGACTGTTCGTAAGCGTTTAGGTGTTTACCATGAACAAACGCAACCACTCGTTGCTTATTACAAAGCTGAAGCTCAAGCTGGAAATACAAACTTTACAACGATTGAGGGTACTCAACCGGTTGAAGATATTAGTGCAAAGTTAGCTGCAATATTAGGCTAATTACTATATAAATTATTTATAAAGCCCACATATTTGTGGGCTTTTTTATTTCAAAAGCCAATTGCATATATTGGTTAATAATTAAAAGGTAGTGATAATGAATGTTGAATTTACAGCGTTTTACGCTGGTATACTGGGCTTATTTTATGTGGCTTTATCATTTAGGGTGATATTGTTGCGTCGTAAGTTCCAAGTGGGCATAGGTCACGGCAAAGAGCGTGAGCTACATAGAGCAATACGTGTTCACGGTAACTTTTCGGAATACGTGCCTTTGGCTTTATTTCTATTGTTATTATTAGAGCTTAATGGCGGCCAAATGTGGGTCTTACATGTACTTGGATCTATGTTGTTTTTGGGTAGAATTTTACATGTTATGGGGCTAAGTAAGAGCGCGGGTACTTCAATGCCAAGATTTGTTGGCGGCACCTTAACCTTTGGCATGATGATGATAGCTGCAGTGCTTAATATTTTGGTTGTGTATTAATACATAGATGAACTGCTTAAAAATATATAAACACAAATTCTAGATACAAAAAAACCGAAGTGGCGAACCATTTCGGTTTTTTATTATTCTTATAACAATCTTAAATTAAAGCGCTTAAATTAAAGAGCTTTGATTTGAGCATTAAAGCGACTTTTCTGACGAGCTGCTTTATTTTTGTGAATAAGACCTTTAGTAGCATAACGATCTAAAACAGGCACTAAAGCAACGAATGCTTCTTGTGCTTCAGTTTTTTGACCAGCAGCAATTGCTGCAACTACTTTTTTAATGTAAGTACGCATCATAGAGCGACGGCTTGCGTTGTGACGACGACTCTTTTCAGAAGTTATAACGCGTTTCTTAGCAGACTTTATGTTAGCCAAGGCTGACTCCTAAATAATAATTCTAAATTTACCGGTTTTTAAGGCCGCGAAGTTTGCCTTTATTTCAAACTTTTGTCAAACCCTTTGAACAATATATGGAAGATAATATAATTAATTAATTCTGAGAAAGACTTTATCTATAAAAAAAGAGTAATATCTGGCACTCTAATATGTCATATCCCCTCGTTTAACTGTTTAATTTAAAAGGTAATTCACTTGGCCCTGTTGCGTTCTGGTTTAATAGTCTCATTTATGACATTGATCTCTAGGGTATTAGGATTAGTGCGAGATGTTGTTATAGCAACTTTAGTTGGTGCTGGTGTTAACGCCGATGTCTATTTTTTTGCTAACCGAATTCCCAATTTTTTAAGACGTTTATTTGCCGAAGGTGCGTTTGCTCAAGCTTTTGTTCCTGTATTAACGGAAGTTAAAGAAAAACATGGTGATGATGAAGTTCGCGAGTTAGTGGCTAAAGTAGCTGGAACATTAGGGGTTATCGTCACACTGATCACTTTATTCGCCGTTATAGCCTCACCGATAATTGTGATGGTGTTTAGTCCAGGTTGGTTTTTAGATTCATTGTCTGGTGGTGCCGATGTTGGCAAATTTGAAATGGCGTCGGTTTTATTAAAAATCACTTTCCCCTATTTATTTTTTATCACCTTTGTTGCGTTAGCTGGCGCTGTATTAAATACCTACAATAAATTTGCTGTAGCGGCATTTACGCCAGTATTTCTAAATATAGCCATTATTGTTTGCGCCATCACGTTAAGAGATTCGTTTTCTGATCCAGCCTATGCATTGGCAATCGGTGTATTTCTCGGCGGGTTAATACAGTTTTTATTCCAATTGCCATTTATGGCGAAAGCTGGATTGCTGGTGTTGCCAAAGTGGGGATGGAATGATGTATACGTAAAACGTATTCGTATCTTGATGTTACCGGCTATTTTAGGTGTGTCTGTGCATCAGTTAAACGCTTTGGTTGATACGGTTATAGCTTCGTTTTTAATTACAGGTTCTATTAGTTGGTTATATTACGCTGATAGATTGATTGAGTTTCCGTTAGGTTTGTTTGGTATTGGTATTGCCACTGTAATTCTGCCGAGCTTATCAAAATTACATTCTAATGATGACCCTCAAGCGTTTCAAAATACCATTGATTGGGCGGTACGTTTTGTCTTGATGTTAGCCTTTCCGGCAATGGCGGGGTTAATGATTTTAGGGCCATTAATTATTGAAGTGCTGTATTTGCATGGAAAATTCACCCCTGACGATGCCATGCATGTTCAGTGGGCGCTGGTGGCTTATTGTTCCGGTCTAATGAGTTACATGACGGTAAAGGTACTAGCGCCAGGCTATTTTGCAAGACAGGATACTAAGACGCCAGTTCGCATTGGTATCATTTCAATGCTAGCCAATATCGTTTTTAATTTTATGTTAGCGCCGTTTTTTGGTTTTGTCGGTTTAGCTATCGCAACCGCTATGTCAGGTACGTTAAACGCCGCGTTATTGTACAAAGGATTACATCAACAAGGAGTGTATAAAATATCTCGCCAGTCGCTAATTTGGATTGGTAAATTGTTGTTGTCTACGGCATTGATGGGTTATGTCGTATGGTTAAGTCATGTTAATTGGCCGTTAGAAGTAACTGCATTTTCTCACTTACTCATAAGATTATTTGGCTTAATTAGCATTGCCATTGTTTGTTATTTTATTGCGCTGTTTAGTTTAGGTTTTAGACTAAGAGATTTGAAATCCAACTTTTAATCTGCAGATTATTTAACCAATTTAAACTAATGTCGATTTAAATTGGTTATATTCCCTTTTATCCAACAGAATTAGCGTGTTGTACGCTAGTAATTGCCCCTCATTTACCGTTATAATTTGACCGTTTTTTTATCTTTAAAAGTAGTGGTGATGGAGTTAGTTCGCGGTTTAGTTAATATTACTGAAAATCATAGAAACTGTGTTTTAACCATAGGTAATTTTGATGGTGTGCATATCGGGCACCAGTATGTTTTACAAAAATTAAAACAAGCAGCACTTAAGTACAATGTGCCTGCTGTAGTAATGTTATTTGAGCCACAACCACAAGAAGTTTTTCTTAAAGATAAAGCCTCTGCCAGAGTATTAACGTTTCGTGAAAAATTTGAAAAGTTAAAACGTATGGGAGTCGACAGACTAATTTGTATTCGATTTAATCCTGCTTTTGCGGCCATGACTGCAGAGCAATTTATTGAGACCTTATTAGTTAAAAAATTAGGGGTGAAACACTTAATTGTTGGCGACGACTTTAGATTTGGCCAAAAGCGAATTGGCAATTTTGAATTGTTACAGCAACAGTCAAAACAGTTTGGTTTTAATGTTGATGACAGTAAAACGTTTGAATATTCCAATAAGCGGGCAAGCAGTACGGAAGTACGATGCAGTTTAAATGAGTCTGACTTTGAAGTAGCCACTGCCTTATTAGGTGAACCATTTAAATTCCATGGCAAAGTGATACATGGCGATAAAAATGGTCGGAAATTTGGATTTCCAACGGCAAATATAGCGGTAAAAAGAAAAGTATTACCAATTAGAGGCGTATTTGCTGTACAAGTACAATGGCAAAATAAAGGTTTCTTTGGTGTAGCCAATATTGGCAATAAACCTACGTTAAACGGGGTTAAGCCAGTATTAGAAGTGCATTTGTTTGACTTCAATGACAATATTTATGGACAAAGGTTAAGTATTGAACCTTTGTTTAAAATCCGAGAAGAACAAAAATTTAACTCGGTAGATGAATTAATCCAGCAGATCCACGCAGATGTAAATACTGCAAAAGCTGAACTATTTAAATAAATTATTCGAGCATTACCAATAAGGTATTTACTCTTAAATTATAAATTACGGACCCAGTAAACATGAGTGATTATAAACATACTCTTAACTTGCCAGAAACTGCATTTCCAATGCGTGGCAACTTAGCTCAGCGTGAACCTGTCATGATCAAAGAATGGCAGCAGAAAGAATTATATAAACAAATTCGTGAAGCTAAAAAAGGTAAAAAGAGCTTTATTCTTCATGATGGACCTCCGTATGCCAACGGTGATATTCACTTAGGTCACTCAGTAAACAAAATTCTAAAAGACATTATCGTTAAGTCTAAAACGTTATCTGATTTTGATTCTCCGTATGTACCGGGTTGGGACTGTCACGGATTACCAATTGAATTAATGGTAGAAAAGAAAGTAGGCAAGCCTGGTAAAAAGGTTACCGCAGCAGAATTTAGACAAAAATGTCGTGACTACGCAGAACGTCAGATCACAGGCCAATTAGATGGTTTTGTGCGTTTAGGCGTATTAGGTGACTGGCAAAACCCATACAAAACAATGGATTTTAAATCAGAAGCCAACATCATTCGTGCGCTAGGTAAAATAATTGACAACGACCATTTACAAAAAGGCTCTAAGCCAGTTCATTGGTGTACGGACTGTGGTTCTGCATTAGCAGAAGCTGAAGTGGAATATAAAGATAAAGTCTCTCCAGCCATCGATGTTAAATTTACAGCAACAGATGCGGATGCACTTGCGAATAAGTTTGAACATGTAGAAGGGCACGAAGGCAAAGGCGATATCTCTTTTGTTATTTGGACAACAACACCTTGGACTATGCCTGCTAACCGTGCAATTGCGGTAGCTGCTGACGTTGAATACGTATTAGTACAAGTTGAGGCTGACGTTCCATTTAGATTAGTGGTTGCAGCATCATTATTAGCGGATGTTATGGACAGATATGACATCACTAAATTCCATGCACTTGGTTATGCCAAAGGTGAGTTATTAGAAAATGTTGAAGTTAAACATCCATTCTTAGATTTTACTGTGCCAGTTATATTAGGTGAGCATGTAACAACTGACGCAGGTACTGGTTGTGTGCATACGGCTCCGGGTCATGGTCAAGAAGATTTCACCGTTGGTTTAAAATACGGATTAGAAGTTGCTAACCCTGTTGGACCAAATGGTGTGTATGTTGAGGGCACAGAGTTCTTTGCTGGTCAGCATGTATTTAAAGCCAATCAAAGTGTGATTGATGTATTAACAGAACATAATGCGTTAATGAAACACATCAATATTGAACATAGTTACCCACATTGCTGGCGTCATAAAACACCAATTATTTTCCGTGCTACCCCACAGTGGTTTATCAGCATGGACAAAGCTGGGTTACGTGCTAAATCATTAGAACATATCAAACAAGTTGAATGGTTACCTGAGTGGGGCCAAAGCCGAATTGCAGGCATGGTTGAAGGCCGTCCAGATTGGTGTATCTCACGTCAACGTACTTGGGGTGTACCAATTGCATTGTTTATCCATAATGAAACGGATGAATTACACCCTCAAACACACGACTTGTTAGAGAAAGTCGCATTAGCGGTTGAAGAAAAAGGCATTCAGGCTTGGTGGGATTTAGATCAAGCTGAATTACTAGGCGCTGACGCTGATAATTATCGTAAAGTACAAGACACATTAGACGTTTGGTTTGATTCCGGTGTGACTCACCATTTTGTTATAGATGCGCGTGAAGAGTTTACCAAAGCGGCAGATTTGTACTTAGAAGGTTCAGATCAACATCGTGGTTGGTTTATGTCATCTCTTATGACGTCTATCGCTATGAATGATAAAGCCCCTTACAGCCAAGTATTAACCCATGGTTTCACCGTTGACCAAAAAGGTCACAAAATGTCGAAGTCGTTAGGTAATGTTGTTTCTCCTAAAGATGTGACCGGTAAATACGGTGCTGACATATTACGTTTGTGGGTTGCTTCTACCGATTACACGGGTGAGATGACGGTTGCGGATGAAATTTTCAAACGTTCTGCCGACACATACCGTCGTATTCGTAATACGTCACGATTCTTACTCGCTAACTTAAATGGCTTTAATCCAATCACGGACACAGTGCCAGAAAATGAAATGGTGGCCCTTGATCGTTGGATTGTTGGTAAAGCAGCACGTTTACAAGCTGAAATAATAGAAGCTTACGACAAGTACCAATTCCATGTGGTTATGCAAAAACTAATGAACTTCTGTTCGGTTGATTTAGGCAGTTTCTACCTAGACGTGATCAAAGACAGACAGTATACCGCCAAGGCAGATTCCGTAGCTCGTCGTTCATGTCAAACTGCGTTATATCATATTGCAGAAGCAATGACGTGTTGGATGGCGCCTGTATTATCATTCACCGCACAAGAAATTTGGCAAGCATTACCAGCTGAAACAGCGGCTGGCAAACGTGGTGAATTTGTATTTACCGGTGTTTGGTATACCGACATTGAACAATACGCTGGTGAAGTAAATATGGGTGACGATTATTGGTCACAAATATTAGCGATCAAAGACGAAGTGAATCGCACTCTAGAAATCGCCAAGAAAGACAAACTAATAGGTGCGTCTTTAGAAGCCAATATCACTTTGTACGTAAACGACGAAATTAAACAAAAATTAACCGTATTGGAAGATGAATTAAGGTTTATCCTAATCACTTCTAAAGCAAGCGTAGACTCAATTGCGAATAAGCCGGACGCAGTAACCAATTCTGAGTTAGAAGGTGTTTATGTAGCGATTGAAGCCAGCAGTGCAACTAAGTGTGAAAGATGCTGGCATTACACTGACGATGTTGGTCAGCATGCTGAACATGACGATCTTTGTGGCCGTTGTGTTGACAATGTCGATGGCGAAGGTGAGTCAAGGAAGTTCGCTTAATGTTAAATGCGTTTAAAGAAACAGGTTTAAAGTTTTTAGCTTTAAGCCTGTTATTAATCATAGCGGATCAATTTAGCAAAATATGGATCATCAATAATCTAGCTTTATATGCAGATATTAATGTATTGCCAATTTTTGATATTACCTATGTTCGTAATTATGGTGCGGCATTTAGCTTTTTGAGCGATGCTGGTGGTTGGCAACATTATTTCTTCACCGGCATTGCGCTGGTGATCAGTGTGCTTTTGATCTATTGGATGTATAAAACCCCAGTGAAACAGACCTGGTTATTGGCCGCTTACGCGCTGATATTAAGTGGTGCCATTGGTAATGTGATGGACAGACTCAACTATGGTTACGTGGTCGACTTTTTACATTTTTATTATCAAGATTGGCATTTCCCTGCGTTTAATATTGCCGACATGGCCATTAGTTTAGGCGCAGGTTTATTAATATTAGATGCAATATTTGAGCAAAAAAATAGCGCTCAATCGGAAAAACAATCAGCAGAAAACGATTCTCCAAAACAGGTTAAGAAATAATAAATATGAGTATTCAAAACGGCAGCGAAGTAATTTTTCATTTCTCAATCAAATTGTCAGACGGTTCTGTTGCAGACAGTACTAAAGTTAACGGCAAACCTGCCAAGCTTACTATTGGTGATGGTAGTTTAACGCCAGGCTTTGAAGCTTGTTTAATGGGATTAGAAGCGGGCAAAGAAGCCTCTTTTACGTTAGAGCCAGAACAAGCATTTGGCCAACCTAACCCAGACAATATTTATTTTGTTGATAAAGATAAGTTTGGTGCTGAAGTACCAGCAGAAGAAGGGGCGATAGTGGCCTTTACTCAACCTGATGGCACGGATTTACCTGGTGTGATTAGAGACGTTGCTGGTCAGTCAGTAACGGTTGATTTTAATCACCCTTTAGCAGGACAAACCTTGATCTTTGATGTTGAAATCATTGAAGTCAATACGGCTACACACTAGAGGTTTATGATGGAAATATTATTAGCTAATCCAAGAGGTTTTTGCGCAGGTGTAGACCGAGCGATTTCAATCGTTGAGCGTGCCTTAGAGATATTCCAACCGCCAATTTATGTGCGACACGAAGTGGTTCATAATAAGTTTGTCGTGAATGGACTTAGAGATCGTGGTGCCGTGTTTGTTGATGAATTAAACGAAGTACCAGATGACAGCATTGTTATCTTTAGTGCCCATGGTGTGTCACAAGCGGTGCGTCAAGAAGCAGCTTCTCGCGGTTTAAAGGTATTTGATGCTACCTGTCCTTTAGTTACAAAAGTACATATGGAAGTCACTCGAGCATCAAGAAAAGGTACCGAGTGTGTGTTGATTGGGCACCAAGGTCATCCTGAAGTGGAAGGCACTATGGGTCAATACAGTAATGATGAAGGTGGTATTTATTTAGTTGAGTCTCCAGAAGACGTTGCAACATTAAATGTTAAAAATCCATCAGCCTTGTATTACTGTTCACAAACAACCTTGTCGGTAGACGATACCGCTGATGTGATAGATGCATTAAGAGCTAAATACCCTGAAATAAAAGGGCCACGTAAAGATGATATCTGTTACGCCACGCAAAATAGACAAGATGCGGTTCGTGATTTAGCCAATAAAGTTGATTTAATGTTAGTGGTTGGGGCGGCAAATAGTTCAAACTCAAACCGTTTACGTGAACTATCTGAGAAGGTAGGTACTAAAGCTTATTTAATCGATGATGCCTCTAATATAGATACCAAATGGTTAGAATCTAAGCCCAATGTAGGCGTTACTGCAGGTGCATCAGCGCCAGATGTTTTAGTACAAGGCGTGATTGACCGACTAAAAGAGTTAGGTGCATCAACGGTAGTAGAAAATCCAGGTAAAGAAGAGAATATCGTTTTTGCGGTTCCAGCCGAACTACAATAATTAACCAGATACAATTAATTTACCTAAAATAGTTACAAAAAAATAATTGATGGTCTAGGCTTATTTAATCGTTTGATTTAATAAGCCTACCATCATGCAATACAGCAAAACGGAATTCGCTGCAAGAAAGTTAACCCAAGGGTCGAGTTTAATCGAAGTACTTGTTGCTTTAATTATCTTCTCTATTGGCATGTTGGGCATTGTTGGTGTACAACTCAGTCATACCCGTTCAGCCCAAATTACCAATCAATTTATCCAAGCTAATCTCATCGTTACCAATTTAGCCAATCGGTTAATTCTCAATAAACAGCACATATTCACGACACAGACTCCGGGACTATCACATTCGTATTTCTTCCCTGAATCCTATGACTTTGCTCAACTGGGCGGATGCCAAGGTTCACACTACCAATGTTTTTGCCTTGAGCCACCAATAAACATCACAAATTGCCGGACAACTACGAACCTAAACATTAGTTTATGTAATAACACTCAAGTGGCCTTGTTTGATATATATGAAGTGAGTTGTATGTTGGCACTGATGTCTAATGACGCGACAATCTCGATTCATCCTACAGTGTTGAATACAACTTCTGTATTACTAGAAATAGACCTTGTTTGGCCAAGTTTATCTTCACCTCAAACCACTAAGTCGTCCGGTTGTCAGCAAACACTTCAAGCATTGAATAAAGCCGTGACGCGTTATGTGTGTTATTCACAGCAACTTGTACTGACCGAGGCAACATATGAAAGTTAATAGCGGCTTTTCGCTGATTGAGTTACTTGTTGTTTTAACAATAAGCGCCGTATTACTAACCTTAATTACCCGAATATATGATGCCAATCATAGACTCTTTTTAACAAACAAGGCCTTAACAGAGTTGGCGCAAGAGGGTCAGTATATTATTCCTTTTCTCAATTCAAATATCAGTTCAGCGGGTTACAGCAATGATTATCTTCCAGAATTAAATAGGCTGATTGATACCGACTTAGAATCTGAATTTATAACGAAGAATCCAGTCGTGAGTGGAGAAAGTTTTAGTGCTTTTCCTTTAATAAAAAGTGTAGAGGGGGAACAAAAGTCGGATCAAATTGTGATCAATACCATAGCGGCCAAAACGTGCACAGGAACAAACTTTGACTTTAATGATGGCGAGTTATTCCATGCTGTTAATCATTATTATATTGATGGCACAACACTGAGATGTAAGAGTTACGATGGCCGTTATTTACGAGGAGTAAAATTAACAACAACGTCAAACTATTCAGTTTCTTTATTAGAAAACGTGCAAGACATGCAAATTCAATACGGTGTCCAATTTAAAGGCATTAGTGTGGATGAATCCGACCAATTGAGTTGGGTTAATGCGGATGTGTTAGCCAATATAGATAAAACAGCGACCGCTGACGTTAAACTGGTAGCGGTCAATGTCGCTCTTTTATTGGGGAAGACATTGATTACACCGTTAGCCCAACCAACTCAGATTAAATTACTTGGTAATGATCATATTGAGCTGCCTAAACAGTTAATACTGCGCAAGTTTGAAACCATGATTGTATTGCAAGGTTAACTAACGTTATGACCCAAATTGCGCTTTTACAACAACTTAATAATGCCAAAGTGTGCAAACAACAAGGCAGCGTATTGGTCGTTGTTTTGGTCTTTTTGGTTGCAATGAGTGTGATGTCGGTCTCGTCCATTACATCGACTCACTTACAACTGCAATTAGTCCACAACCAGCAAACCTATCAGTCTGGATTAATTCAAATTTCAAATGTGAAACAACTGATATTGAACCAACTATCGAGCGATAAATACTCAGAACGCATTTTGCAACTACCTAGTGTTTTGGACAGTCATAACCAGCTTGTGGATCCACCCGATAAGGTTTGTGAACAAGGTGCTATTGAAAAGTTAGACATCAATGTTAATCAACATTCGGAGGTGATAGGCAGTGATAAAATATTGAGCTATCTCGCGCTTCTGTCCATTGAGTTAGTTCAGCCCTCTCAAGGTAACGATGTGATTACCTTATCAAGTGAACGAAACGAAATATTACTCGTCCAGCAATGTTTGCAGTTACAAAGTTCAGACATATGGCTTGTTGATACTTCTATTATAAAACGCAGTGGTCGTGAAACATTTGCAGTAACGATAATAAACCAAGATACAAAAGTAAGGTGGTTAGGGGAAGAGAAGTGACTAACTTACAAATTAAACCATGTCTAAATACGATTCGATATTTACTATTTAATGGCTTTAGCTTAATAGAGTTATTATTGGTGTTATCAATAATATCCATGCTGCTAACTTTTGGCGTTAACCGTTATGTGGATTACATACACAGAGGTAGCTTGTTGCAAGCCCAATCTGATTTATTGATGTTAGGCAGCCGATTAGAACAATATAAATTATTTAATGTAAGTTATTTTGGAGCTGCGGGATCACAAGTGACCCCTGAAAATACAGGCGCGCCATGGATTTTTCAATCTTATTCCCCAGCAGATAAGCCTGAACAAAAACGGCTTTTTAATTTATCGATTTTATATGTCAGTGACAGTGGTTTGGAATATCAAATTGTTGCCACACCGATTGAGAATAAAAGTGTTCATACCCAAAAAAGACCGAGCTTTGGCCGTTTAATATATTATTCAGACGGTAGAAAAGGGTATGACAAAAACAACGATGGCGAATTTTCAGCAACTGAAATGTGTTGGGACTGTTAATGAATTTACATTTAACAGCACCTAAACGATTGGTGAGCCAAAAGGGATATTTGTGGCTTCAACATACTAAATTAAAAGCATTTAGCTTGGTAGAGATGATGTTGGTGCTTTGCCTGATCACTATAATGACTCTGGTGGTGAGCCCTTCATTGGTTACGTTTTTGAACAAGGCCAAGCTATCCAGTCAATTGAATATTATAAATTCACAATTGCAATTAGCCAAATCGACCGCCGCCACTCAATTTGTTTATGTTGTCTTTTGTCCTACGGATAACCGTATTCGATGTAGCAATAATTGGAGGGATGAAATAATTAGTTTCATTGATAAAAATAACAATGGGGCTGTGGAATCGTTCGACACAATTATAAGTTCTCACAAAATCCCAACGTCTTTAGACATTAACGTGAATAGAAAGATGATTAAGTTCAGTCCAATAAATACAGGCGCTACCACGGCGGTAACGGTTTCGTTATGTTTTGGAAAACGGCTAAAAAAGGCCTTGGTTGTGTCTAATGTTGGTCGAATACGATTGTCCAACGACTTAACTAAAATTAATTGCAATGAACAACTTAGATGAAATTGTAGATGTAATCCGTTAAGTTTTATTGCTAATATTTAATCTATTATAAAGAAAAAAGGAATATTTAAATGCGATTTTTAACTCTACTTTTAGTGGGACTGTGTTCACTAATGTTGAATGCGGAAACCATACCAATTACGCACTTCAGTCAAATGCCAACCATAGCGCAACCGAGTGTTTCACCAGATGGCAGTAAAATAGCGGCCATATTTAATACTACCGATCAGACGCAAGTGGTTATCTCAGATTATGGCTCCACCGAATTAAAAACAATCGTCGCTTTAGGTGGAGAGAAATATAGAATTGATAATATTGCTTGGGCTAACAACCAAAGAGTTTTGGTAACGGTATCTCAACCTTATGTTGCTTTTGGTATTCGAGTTAGAACTACCCATATCTATTCTGCCGATCTTAAAGGTGAGTCAGTATTTGAATTAAGAAGAAATAGAGGTGGAAAACAAACGGCTAATCAGTTTTATTTTGAAAGCCCAACCTTATTAAGCGTTCTAGAAAATGACCCGGCTCATATCTTGGTTACTTTACGTGATGAAAGAGATGATAACTATTCTTCGGTGTTCAAAGTTAATGTAAACACGGGGGATTTCTCAAAATACCTACCTAATGCCAATAAAATCGTTGGTTGGTCTCCAGATAAAAATGGTGACATTCTGTTAGGTATTGGTGTAACAGGTCAACGTAATGATTTAACTAAAATCGTTTATGTACGCAAAGATACCAATTCAGATTGGAAAAAAGTTAAGACCTTTACACCATATGAAAGTGAAACGTTTGATCCCGTTTTATATGATGCTGAATCAAATAGCATTATTGTATTATCTGACCACAAATTGCATAAACAAGCGTTATGGAAGTTTGATATTGCAACGGCAGAGTTTTCTGAATTGTTAGGTGAAGCACCGGGAACATTAGATGTCTCAAGTGCGATAGTAGAATCTAAGGGGAATAGTAGAAAAGTGGTTGGTTATCGATACATAGATAACTTTGTGAAACGCATATTCTTCGACAAAGAGAAATTGAATATATCATCACAAATAGAATCTCTATTTGCTAAACAAGGTTTAAAAGCGACGTTATACGACTTTGATGAATCAGAAACAAAATACATAGTATCAGCGGTGAGTGACAATTCACCAATGAAGTTCTACTTGTATGATAAATCTAAACAAAATATCTCTTATTGGTTCAGTCAGTACCCATATTTAGAAGGTAAAAAATTAGCTTATGTGTCGGCAATTACATTCAAAGCCAGAGACGGAATGGAGCTAAAAGGATATTTAACATTACCTAATAATGTTGAAAATGCACCATTAGTTTTATTCCCGCATGGCGGACCTTATGCAAGGGATTATCAATACTTTGACCCATTTGTGCAAATGATGGCGAATCAAGGTTATGCGGTTTTACAAGTGAACTTTAGAGGCTCAACGGGTTTTGGTAATAAGTATGAAACCGCTGGATATCATCAGTGGGGTAAGGCCATGCAAACGGACTTATTAGATGCGGTGAATTGGGTAAAAGAAAATGGTTATGCAGATACCAGCAACGCTTGTATTGCAGGAGCCAGTTATGGTGGATATGCTGCATTAGTGGCCGGTTTCCAAACGCCAGACCAGTTTAAATGTATTATTAGTATTGCTGGGGTATCGGATTTAAACGAGCAAATGTCACTATGGAGAAAGAAAGGTTTCCTAAGTTATATTGAAAATGCGGTTAAAGGTGAAGATGAGAGTATTAAAGCTATCTCACCAATTTTCCATGTTGATAAGTTTAAAGTGCCCGTATTACTTATTCATGGAAAGAAAGATCAATTGGTTAGTTACCGTCAATCTGAATCTATGTACGATGCCCTTAAAAACGCAGATAAAGAGGTTGAGTATCAAGAGTTTGAATACGGTACACATCATTTAAATGATGCCAACAATCGTATTAAATCTATGGAATTAATGGCTGAGTTTTTAGCAGAACATTTGAAAGACTAAGACATTCGCTGAATGGCTAACATTAGAATAAACGCCCTATAAACAGGGCGTTTTTTATATCTAGTTAACCCCGAGGATTATTGATCAACACCTTTTCACATAAACTCATGGCTAGGTTATTGTCATAATAAGCGGCTTCATTAATGAAGGTTGGATAAACCGTTTGTGCCCCTTGGTATAAAATTTCCGTACCATCAAATAAGGCAAATACTGGATCGCCTGGATTCACGGCTTTAAAATCATTACCTTCAACATTTTTATGAACCATACCAATACGTTGATTGTGCTCATTGACTGGCAAAGTTAAACACTCTAAATAACGGAAAGCCTCCGTTGACTTAGGCAGTTCCGGTAGGTTATCGGCATTATATAAGTCAACAAAATCCAGAATAGTCGCGGTCATTTTAGCCATTTGCTCATTGACTTCGTGTTTTAATACACCTTGAGAAACCGGACCAACTTCAACTATCACTCCACGTTTCCCTAAGGTGCATAACAAATGATGTTCGTCATTTGATTTATGTTCTTCATCTAAATAGACAATAACTTCAGGCATGATATGTCGAATATAAATAGACAATAAGTCATAAAATTCACCTTGCTGAGGTACCAATAATGTTGGTCCCATATTTGATGTTGTATTATGTAGGTCTATCACTAAATCAGTTTTAGCATTGCCTTTAGGGCCAAGCTGCTGATTAATAACTTTCGCACGGGATTGTTCGTAATTAGACAATGTCATGTTAGCCAAAGACTCAGAGGAAAACTGTCTATTTAAATCACAATCGTAATAACGTTTGTTATTACTTATCGCTTTGGTATTAGCCAATAGCGTCTGAGTGTTAAATGAGTTTCTGATTAGAAAATTAGGTTCATTGTCACGCCAATAATTGACCAGATAAATACCAGCCAATTCGTTACCGTGTGTGCCGCCTACTACGGCTACGTTATTAATTTTATTATTCATTTTTCAACTTCTAAATTTCACATCAACTAACCTTATCAGGATCAGTTATTAAGCCACAATATTAATTTATTGCTAGGTATAAATAAAAGAGATATTAGGGGCTATTTTGCCCCCAAGCACTAGATTTTCCGCAATGAAAATCGTTAAAAGGTAAGTTTATTAAGGTTAATCGCCTGTGTGTTGTTAGTGTATGTTGATATTATTGCCTACAGTTAGGCGAGCTTTATTCGCGGTTCATTATTTCAATTGAAAATGGGTATACACAAATGTTTAAAAAGCCAGTGACTTGGATTGTATTATTGTTAATTTGTATGTTGGCATTTGTTTATTGGCCAGCGGCTGAACAATCAAACGGACAACAAAGTGGAAAACAATTACCACTCGTTGAAACTCAAGTGGTATCTAAACAATTTTTGAAAGATGAGATAATCGCATTAGGGACAACTCAAGCCAACGAATCCATTATTTTAACAGCCCAAAGTACAGACCGTGTTAAGTCTTTGCATTTTGAAGACAGCGATAAAGTGGAAAAAGGACAATTGATTGTTGCTTTAGAACACGCGGAAGAACAAGCCGAAGTTAAAGAATTAGAAATAAAACTGGCTGAACAAAAAAGACAATTACAGCGCTTATTAGATATTAATAAAACCAGCGCGCCAGCAGAAAGTGCTATAGACAGTCAAAAAAGCTTAATGGAATCGACACAAGCCCAGCTTTCAGTCGCCAAAATACAATTATCAGAAAAATACATCTACGCCCCTTTTGCCGGTAAATTAGGGTTGCGTCAGATCAGTGTTGGCCAATTACTTACCAGTAATACCGAAATTACAACCTTAGATGATTTATCACAAATTAAAGTAGAGTTTGAGTTACCTGAAAAATACTTAAACCGAGTGAGTGAAGGTCAACCGGTGTCGGCTAAAAACATTGCCTACGGTCAGACCTTTAATGGCACGATTTCGAGTATCGCGTCTCGTTTAGACAAAGCGACTCGCTCATTTAAAGTGCGCGCTCTGTTTCCAAATTCAGACTTGAAATTACGTGCTGGCATGTTATTGCAGTTAATCGTTGAAACACAATCAATCGAAACGTTAACGGTACCAGAAACTTCAATCATCCCAATGAACGCAGAGCATTATGTTTACAAAGTAATAGATAATAAAGTACACAAAGTGTTGGTTGAGACGGGCCGTCGTAAACCAGGTGTGGTTGAAATACTGTCAGGCTTGGTAGAAGGTGACGTTGTGATATCCCAAGGTGTCATCAAAGTAAGAGATGGTTCTATGGTGACCACCGCAGCACAAAATTCAAAACAAACTAAATCAACCACAAATACAAAGGGGTAAGGTATGTTGTTATCTGACCTATCGGTAAAACGTCCCGTTTTTGCCACTGTTGTTAACATGCTGTTAGTGACCTTTGGTGTGGTTGCCTTTTTTATGTTGTCATTGCGCCAATACCCGGACATCGACCCCCCAATTGTTTCAGTTAGTACTAACTATCCTGGCGCGTCAGCGGAAATAGTCGAAAGTAAAATAACTCAGATATTAGAGGGGCGCATTTCTGGCATTGAGGGAATAAAAAATATTAACTCAAGTTCACGTAATGGTCGTTCTCAGATCACCATAGAATTTAAAACCAGTCGCAATATTGATTCCGCAGCCAATGATGTTCGTGAACGTGTATCAAGAGCATTAAACAACTTGCCAGAACAAGCGTTACCGCCAGAAGTCTTTAAAGCGAATGACGATGAAGATGTTATTGCATGGTTTGTAATGAACTCAGAAACCATGAACAACTTGGAATTAACGGACTATGCCAAACGTTATATTGTTGACCGCTTTGCCGTTGTTGATGGTGTTGCCCGTGTTCGTTTAGGTGGCTCACGTGATTATTCAATGAAAGTCTGGTTGAACAAAGATGCCATGGCTGCACGTAACGTAACGGTTGCAGATATTGAAAACACGTTACGTAAAGAAAACGTAGAACTGCCAGCTGGTGAAGTTAAGTCAACCGATAGAACCTTCAATGTTCGTATTGAACGTGCGTATAAAACTCCAGAACAGTATAAATCGCTGGTGGTTGGCAAAGGCGAAGACGGATATTTGATCCGTTTAGGTGATGTCACTGAAGTTGAATTAGCCGCAGAAGATGAAGAAAGCACGTTCCGAGGCAATGGTAGTAACATGGTGGGTCTTGGAATAATTAAACAATCTAAAGCCAATACTTTAGATGTGGTTAGAAATGCCAGAGCAGAATTAGCCCGTTTACAAGAGAGTTTACCGGCCGGAACAAAAATCTCAGATTCGTATGATTCATCGGTGTTTATCGCTAAATCAATCGAAGAAGTGTATAGCACGTTAGCCATTGCCATTGCTTTGGTTGTGTTAGTTATCTATCTATTTTTAGGCAATGTAAGAGCGACGTTTATCCCCGCGATTACGGTACCTGTGGCCTTAGTGTCTACTTTCACCGTTTTGTTGATGTTGGGATTCTCCATTAACTTATTAACCCTATTAGCCTTGGTACTCGCTATTGGTTTGGTGGTGGATGACTCTATTGTGGTATTGGAAAATATTTATCGTCGAATAGAAGAGGGCGAATCGCCGTTAATGGCGTCTTACAATGGTGCGCGAGAAGTTGGATTTGCGGTAATAGCCACGACGTTAGTATTAGTGTCAGTGTTTTTACCTTTGGTCTTTTTAGAAGGCAATGTAGGCCGTTTATTTGTAGAGTTTGCTATCACAGTAGCCACGGCCGTTATCTTCTCAAGTGTTGCCGCGTTAACATTATCGCCTATGTTATGTTCAAAAATATTAAAACATAGAAAGCGTGAATCTAAATTTGGGGTTTGGTTAGACAACGGGTTTAATAAATTAGAAACCGGATATGAAAACCAACTTAAATCAACCGTTAATAACAAAGTAGGCTTAGCTATTATTATGATATTAGCCGTAGCCGCGATTGTTGGTTTATTTCAAACTATCCCACAAGAGTTAGCACCTAAAGAAGACAGAGGTAATTTCTTTGTTATGATCCGTGGTGCGGAAGGGGCCAGTTATCAAAATAGTGTGAACAACACCGAACAAGTAGAACAGCGTTTATTAGCCTATTACGAACGTGGAGATATTCATCGAGTTATCGTAAGAACACCAGGGTTTGGTGGCAGTGCCGGTATCGCTATTGTTGGCATGCCTGACTGGGAACACCGCACTAAATCCACTAATCAAGTGATGGATGAGATATCTGCAGAACTGCAAGAGTTAACCGATATTAGAGCGTTTGCCATGATGCGAAGTGGTTTGGGCGGTCGTGGTATTGGCAGCCCTGTACAATTTGTTATTCAAGGTGACACTTACGAAGAATTAGCCAAATGGCGCGATATTATTCTAGAAGAAGCCAGAAAGAATCCAAACTTGTTGCGTTTAGACAGTGACTTTAAAGAAACCTTGCCTCAGTTATTGGTAGAGATAAACACAGAACGCGCATCGGATTTAGGTGTGTCGGTAGCCGATATTGGTGGCACATTAGAAGCCATGTTAGGCCAACGTCGAGCAACGACTTATATTGAACGTGGTGAAGAATATAATGTATTACTAGAAGGACGCGATGAGCAGTTTAATAGTCCGTCCGATTTAGATGGTTTATACGTACGTTCTGCCACAACAAAACAGCTTATTCCATTGTCAAACTTAGTGACGGTAAATGAACGGGCAACAGCGAGTCGATTAAACCGTTATAACCGTATGCGTTCAATCACCATCGAAGCTAACTTAGCGGATGGTTATACATTAGGCCAAGCATTAGACTTTTTAAATCAAGTGGTTAAAGAAAATATCACAGGCAATGTGAATGTTGATTACAAAGGTCAATCGTCTTTGTACAAAGAGTCTGGCAGTTCAATTGCTTTTGTTATGTTGATGGCTATGGTAGTGACATATCTTGTTCTGGCTGCTCAGTTTGAAAGTTTTGTACATCCACTGGTGATCATGCTAGCGGTTCCTTTAGCGGCACTCGGTGCGTTAATGGGATTACAATTAACCGGAATGACACTTAACATTTATAGTCAAATTGGACTGGTGATGTTAATAGGTCTGGCCGCTAAAAATGGTATTTTAATTGTCGAATTCACCAATCAATTACGTGACAAAGGTGGCGAATTTAAAGATTCATTGATCCAAGCATCAAAACAACGTTTACGTCCAATTGTCATGACGTCGTTCTCAACCATTATGAGTGCTGTACCGCTGATGATAGCCTCAGGTGCTGGGGCTGAAAGTCGCTCTGTAATCGGAGTGGTAATTTTCTTTGGTGTTGCCTTCTCAACTATCTTAACCTTGTACG
The DNA here is from genome assembly GCF_018860345.1 of Psychrosphaera sp. F3M07. Taxonomy (GTDB): domain Bacteria; phylum Pseudomonadota; class Gammaproteobacteria; order Enterobacterales; family Alteromonadaceae; genus Psychrosphaera; species Psychrosphaera aquimarina. The sequence continues at coordinate 28,014 of NZ_JAHKPJ010000022.1, forward strand.
TCATCCCAATGGCGTATTATTGGATTGCCAGAAACACAGGCTCTCCAATGGCAATCTCGAATGAGATTGCCAGACAAAGCGAAATGGATGTGAATGAGAGTAATAATACCGAAAAATCATCGGCTTAATATACACAGTAACGCATAATCATTAGGTAATAGGGAGCACATCAGTCGCTCCCTTTTTTTATATCCTTTATATACAAAAGGCTTTATTTTTGTGCTTTAAAGCATAAGCTGGTTCAAACTTAAAAGGATATTCTGACTAAATCATGCATAGGTAGTTGGTTTCTATTCAGCTGGAGAAACCCAATTTGTATGCTTATTATCATAAAATTTCTTTCTTAATGGGTGGCCAAAGTCACTATGCCACTACAAAGTGGTCAAAATCTTTGCTGGAGTAGCATTAGCTAGTACAGGTAATATAGTATCTGGAGCTATTCTCATGGGTGAGGGCTTAAGTGGAGAATCAGTTTCTGAAACAGCAGCCTCATTTGTGACTCAAGATGAAGGTTTGCAAAAAGAAATTGCAACGGCAGTTGATTTAGCTTTCGGCGTAAAAGGTATGGCTCAGGGACTCAAAAGTATCGGAGATAACTTTTCACCCGAAACTGCTGAGAAATTGGTTAATGAGACTGTAGCAACAGGAGCCAAATCTGCTGATCTTGGTTTAACAATAGAAGAAGCTAAAGAGGTATTTTAATTTGGCAATAAATAGTTTTAAAAACAATATAAATATTGTCTTTTCATTATTTGTATCGATATGCTTGGGCGTTGTTTTGATCATAAATTCGACAGCACAAGACTCAGTTATTCAAGGTATCGTCAAAAACATTAGCTGCACTGAGCATTACAAAAAGCAGGATAGATTTAATTACTCTATAGAAATTGAAGATAAAGGGGCTTTTAGTAATAGTTCAGATCTTAAATGTGAACGTTTTTTGAATATACAAATTGGTGATGAGGTTAAAGTCAAACGTGATGGTCATAAGTTTACTCAGATTACTCATGATAGCATTAACCTTTTCAATGAGAATGCTATTGAACGCTCAATTAATGGCGCAAAACTTATTTTCATTTTGTTGTTTATCTTAGCCACTGGCGACGTGGGGTATCGCATTTACCTCCGCTCTAAAAGTAGGCGTTGATACCTTTAATCGCATATGCGTAATAATTTATGAAGCCCAGAATGGATCAATGGGGTCAGAGTTGTTGATTTACCGAATATTGCTAAATAGATAAAAGTTAACTAGATTTTAACTATCAAATAAGGAGTTTTTGATGGCTAGATTACCTAGGTTAAACTTACCCAATATCCCGCAACATGTGGTACAACGCGGTAATAACAGACAAGTGACTTTCGCTACTGACGATGACTATAT
>NZ_JAHKPJ010000019.1 GCF_018860345.1 Psychrosphaera sp. F3M07
GATTCAGGTGGTCCCACAGCGCTATTGCCACCAGACAAAAGCGTTATTGCGTATTTAACAATGGAAAGCTTCTTAACTGACGTATCAGTTAAGTAAAAAATAAAGAATTTGTATCATGTTTCAAGAACACTTAAGCGTTGTATGGTTAAGCCTCACGGGCAATTAGTATTGGTTAGCTTAACGCCTCACAGCGCTTCCACACCCAACCTATCAACGTTGTAGTCTTCAACAACCCTTTAGGACAGTTAAACTGTCAGGGATGACTCATCTCGAGGCTCGCTTCCCGCTTAGATGCTTTCAGCGGTTATCGATTCCGAACGTAGCTACCGGGCAATGCCATTGGCATGACAACCCGAACACCAGCGGTTCGTCCACTCCGGTCCTCTCGTACTAGGAGCAGCCCCTCTCAATCATCCAACGCCCACGGCAGATAGGGACCGAACTGTCTCACGACGTTCTAAACCCAGCTCGCGTACCACTTTAAATGGCGAACAGCCATACCCTTGGGACCGACTTCAGCCCCAGGATGTGATGAGCCGACATCGAGGTGCCAAACACCGCCGTCGATATGAACTCTTGGGCGGTATCAGCCTGTTATCCCCGGAGTACCTTTTATCCGTTGAGCGATGGCCCTTCCATACAGAGCCACCGGATCACTATGACCTACTTTCGTACCTGCTCGACATGTCCGTCTCGCAGTTAAGCTTGCTTCTACCATTACACTAACCGTACGATGTCCGACCGTACTTAGCAAACCTTCGTGCTCCTCCGTTACTCTTTGGGAGGAGACCGCCCCAGTCAAACTACCCACCAGACACTGTCCACAATCCCGATAAGGGACCAATGTTAGAACATCAAACATACAAGGGTGGTATTTCAAGATTGGCTCCACAAGAACTGGCGTCCTCGCTTCAAAGCCTCCCACCTATCCTACACATGTAGGCTCAATGTTCAGTGTCAAGCTGTAGTAAAGGTTCACGGGGTCTTTCCGTCTAGCCGCGGGTACACAGCATCTTCACTGCGATTTCAATTTCACTGAGTCTCGGGTGGAGACAGCGTGGCCATCATTACACCATTCGTGCAGGTCGGAACTTACCCGACAAGGAATTTCGCTACCTTAGGACCGTTATAGTTACGGCCGCCGTTTACCGGGGCTTCGATCATGAGCTTCTCTTGCGATAACCCAATCAATTAACCTTCCGGCACCGGGCAGGTGTCACACCGTATACGTCATCTTTCGATTTAGCACAGTGCTGTGTTTTTAATAAACAGTTGCAGCCACCAGGTCACTGCGACCGGCTTCAGCTTAGGGAGCAAGTCCCATCACCATAGCCGGCGTACCTTCTCCCGAAGTTACGGTACCATTTTGCCTAGTTCCTTCACCCGAGTTCTCTCAAGCGCCTTAGTATTCTCTACCTGACCACCTGTGTCGGTTTAGGGTACGGTTCTTAATCATCTGAAGCTTAGAGGCTTTTCCTGGAAGTATGGCATCAATGACTTCATCACCTTAGTGACTCGTCTCGTGTCTCAGCCTAGTGAATTCCCGGATTTGCCTAAGAATTCAGCCTACACACTTTCACACGGACAACCAACGCCGTGCTCACCTAGCCTTCTCCGTCCCCCCATCGCAATGATTAAAAGTACAGAAATATTAATCTGTTTCCCATCGACTACGCATCTCTGCCTCGCCTTAGGGGCCGACTTACCCTACCCTGATTAGCATGGGATAGGAACCCTTGGTCTTTCGGCGTGGGGGTTTTTCACCCCCATTATCGTTACTCATGTCAACATTCGCACTTCTGATATGTCCAGCAAACTTCTCAATTCACCTTCAACCACTTACAGAACGCTCCCCTACCTAGCGTAATAAATTACGCTACCGCAGCTTCGGTGTTATGTTTAGCCCCGTTACATCTTCCGCGCAGGCCGACTCGACTAGTGAGCTATTACGCTTTCTTTAAAGGGTGGCTGCTTCTAAGCCAACCTCCTAGCTGTCTAAGCCTTCCCACATCGTTTCCCACTTAACATAAACTTTGGGACCTTAGCTGGCGGTCTGGGTTGTTTCCCTCTCCACGACGAACGTTAGCACCCGCCGTGTGTCTCCCGGATATTACTTTACGGTATTCGGAGTTTGCATGGGGTTGGTAAGCCGGGATGGCCCCCTAGCCCAAACAGTGCTCTACCCCCGTAAGTATTCGTCCGAGGCTCTACCTAAATAGATTTCGGGGAGAACCAGCTATCTCCCGGTTTGATTAGCCTTTCACTCCTAGCCACAGGTCATCCCCTAACTTTTCAACGTTAGTGGGTTCGGTCCTCCAGTTGATGTTACTCAACCTTCAACCTGCCCATGGCTAGATCACCGGGTTTCGGGTCTATACCTTGCAACTATTTCGCCCAGTTAAGACTCGGTTTCCCTACGGCTCCCCTATTCGGTTAACCTTGCTACAAAATATAAGTCGTTGACCCATTATACAAAAGGTACGCAGTCACAGAACAAGTCTGCTCCTACTGCTTGTACGTATACGGTTTCAGGTTCTATTTCACTCCCCTCACAGGGGTTCTTTTCGCCTTTCCCTCACGGTACTGGTTCACTATCGGTCAATTGGGAGTATTTAGCCTTAGAGGATGGTCCCCCTATCTTCAGTCAAAGTTTCTCGTGCTCCGACCTACTTAATGTGTCCAACATGCTGCTTCGTGTACGGGGCTATCACCCTTTATTGCGGTACTTTCCAGAACCTTCCACTACAACATACTGAATCGGCTGTTTCCCTTTCGCTCGCCGCTACTCAGGAAATCTCGGTTGATTTCTTTTCCTCCGGGTACTTAGATGTTTCAGTTCTCCGGGTTTGCTTCGCATAGCTATGTATTCACTATGCGATACTGCACAAAATGCAGTGGGTTTCCCCATTCAGAAATTCTGGTCTATAACGGTTTTTATCACCTTAACCAGACTTATCGCAGATTAACACGTCTTTCATCGCCTCCAATTGCCAAGGCATCCACCGTATACGCTTATTCACTTAACCATACAACCTTAAATGCTCTCGCACTAAGTCGTAGGTTATGCCATTTTGATTGCGTTCGCTAAAAACACAATCGACATAAATAA
>NZ_JAHKPJ010000007.1 GCF_018860345.1 Psychrosphaera sp. F3M07
TCTTTCCTTGGATTACCAACAAATGGTTTTAATGTGCTTGGTTGTTGTTGGTTTTGAATTATATGTTTAATGCGTTGCTTAATGCTGGTGTAGTTAGAGGTTTCTGGTGTGGTTGCTATTTTGGCTCTTACTGGGTTTAAATCTACATATACCATACAGGCAAGTAAGGCTGACTCATCTAAGAGGGCTTGGCATTTGAAACGTCCTTCCCAGAATCGCCCTGTGCAGTTATCTTCTTTATTCGCTTGTCTTGCTATACCTTCATTTAACACGCGCATAAACCAACTTATGTCCATTAGGCGTTTTCTGTAAATAACGGTGGTTTGCTCTATGGCTAGAAGCTCTGATTGACTTAACGTATCACGTTCATTTTCTGGTAAGGACTGATATTTTTGTGTCAGTAATGTGCCTTTAAACACCTTATGCCAACGAGTTAGAACTTCTGTTGTATTCCAGTTAAGTGCTTGTTGTTCATTTACATGTAATACAAGGTGTGTGTGGTTACTCATGACTGCATAAGCACAGACTTCAATAGCAAATATTTGAGGGAGAAATAACAGCTTATCTTCTACCCATTGTCTTCTGTGCTCATAAGATTGATGGGTTTGTTTATCTTCTCCACATAAAAATGCCCTACGAACACAACGAGAGATACAATGATAATACGGCGTATCTGATAAGCTAATTTGAAATTCTCTGGGTCTAGGCATAAGCAAACTCACTTGTATCGATATAGGTACAAGTGAGTTTAGTGCAGTTCAAGTAACTGTCAAATTGAGGTGGGTGGCCTTGTTATTTTTTAAGCACAGACTTGAATAGCAAATATTTGAGGGAGAAATAACAGCTTATCTTCTACCCATTGTCTTCTGTGCTCATATGATTGATGGGTTTGTTTATCTTCACCACATAAAAATGCCCTACGAACACAACGAGAGATACAGTGATAATACGGCGTATCTGATAAGCTAATTTGAAATTCTCTGGGTCTAGGCATAAGTAAACACTCAATGTATCAATATAGGTACAAGTGAGTTTAGTGCAGTTCAAGTAACTGTCAAATTGAGGTGGGTGGCCTTGTTATTTTTTGTTGTTATTTTGTTATTTTGTTATTTTGTTATTTTGTTATTTTGTTATTTTGTTATTTTGTTATTTTGTTATTTTGTTATTTTCTCACAAATGTTGTTTAAGCTTGTCGTATAACACGGTTAAATCGAATGGCTTGCTCAGATAATCATTCATACCAACGGCATAACATTTATCTTCATTTTCTTTAGTGGAATCAGCCGTTAAAGCAATAATAGGAATGGTTTTGGCGTTTGGTTTCGTACTTGCTCTAATCGCTTCAGTTGCTTCATAACCGTCGATGTCCGGTAACATACAATCCATTAACACAAGGTCAAAGTTTTGCTGTTCAAATAAGGATATCGCTTGCCTACCATCAACAGCCCACTCAAACGTTACACCATAGTTTTGTAAAAACTTGCTGAGAATGGCAAAATTTATTTTGTTGTCCTCCACGATTAACACCTTACCTTGTAAAGTTTTAATTAACGGAGTGTTCGTTGTTAACTTTGGAGTTTCGCTCCCATCTTCTGAGTTTAAATCATCTTGC
>NZ_JAHKPJ010000006.1:0-30130 GCF_018860345.1 Psychrosphaera sp. F3M07
TTAGGTGGCCTTTTTTATTGCCTAAAATTTAATGTAATAACGAAATGTAGAACGAGAATTTAAAACTAGGTGATTACCAGTTACCTCTATTTTTATAAGTCGCGTCTTTACCGAGCGCTTTTTTAGTGGCTATTGATTGGTTTTTCCCGGCTAAAATTTTAACTTGATACCAACTTTCTTTGGCAAATAGAGCTCTTTCAGAACCATTCCAATTATCGTTGAATAATTTTTTTATCGCAGCTAATACATCTGGCGATTTTTCTATGAGGGATAACGCTAACTGATTGGCTCTGTCTAGTGGATCGTCCGTTACTTCAGTTAACAAATTATATTGTAGTGCTTGCTCAGCCGTTAGTACTTCAGCTGTCATGGTGAGCTTCATTGCTTGATCAATAGGCATTAATTTTCTAACTTGAGTATTACCCGCCATGTCGGGTATCAATCCCCATTTACTTTCCATGATACTTAATGAGGCGTCTTGATGGGCTATTCTAAAGTCAGCCCCTAATGCTATTTGTAAACCTCCCCCCCAGCAACGGCCATGAATAGCTGCAATAACCGGAATGTTTAGTTTTCGCCATTCATTTGTTACTTTTTGTGCGAGATTTCGGTTGCCAGGTAACCATTTAAATAATAGTTTTATTGCGTTAATTGGCCGGCTCATTACTGATTTAATATCTAAACCACTACAGAAGTCCTCTCCAGATCCAGATAAGATAACCACGCGAATACGTTTATTATTATCTATCAATGAAATTGTTTTATTAATGGCTTTGAACATATCCAAATTTAGTGCGTTAAGTTTATCAGGCCTGTTCAATGTTACTTGTGCAACGCCATTGTCTTGAATATTGAGCGTAACTAAATTGGTCGTCATAAAAAGATCTTTATTATTATAATAATTAATACAGTTGTTATAACAAATATTAACAGATAAAAAAATGGGAACCTTGTGGTTCCCATTATTCCTGTTCTTTTTAGTAAGAATGTTTTCTTTGACGTATCTTTTTATCTACCCAACGGCTGGTATTAGTCATCATCTTTTGAACCTTCTTCAGCCATACTTTGGCCTGTTCATACTCTAGACTTAATAGATATAGCCCAGGTAGTAAAAATAGCACTGATGGCCCAGGCAATATAATAAATATTAAACCTGCTAGGGTTAGAGCGCCACCTAGAATAGTTAGGAGTATTTTTTTGATCAATAAATAACTATTCATATTATGAACCTATATTCATTTGGCCACTGATGTTAGATACTTTTAAACCACCAGAACCTGATTCAATGATATTTAACCCACCCGCGTTCTCTATGGTGATATCACCAGAGCCGTCATCCACGGTTACTTTCCCACTGGTATTTAATACAGTGAGTTGACCAGAACCATCATCAATATAAATATTGCCAGAGGTGTTTGATATTGTTAAATCACCTGAGCCATCTTCAACGTTAATATTACCATTGATATTTTCTAACGTTATCCAACCAGAACCATCTTGTAATTGAATATCACCATTAATTTTAGAAATTTCTATTGAGCCGGATCCGTCATCTAAGGTTATAGAGTTATTGATACGTGAAATACTAATGTCACCAGAGCCGTCGTCAATATCAAGTGCGAGTGTTTTAGGCACTGTTACTGTTAAATCTATATAAGGAGAGCTGCCAGACCAACTCCCATAGCTTTTTTGCTCAGCCACTAACATTGCTTGGTTTCCTGACTTTTTTAAAGTGAGGGTGTAACGTCTTTCTTCATCAGTTCTTATTTTTGCTTCTACCATGATGGTGTTAGTGTCACTGCCAATAATATTTAAATATCCTGCCCCAGCGTCAATATTAAGTTGGCTTAATGCTGTCGCATCTAATTCTAGGGTTTCGTTTAAAGTTACGTTAGCGGTGTGATTGTCTCGGTTGCCTCCTACATGGTATACACAACCAGTGATCAGAGTTAAACAGGTAAAAAGTGGGATGAGTTTTAAAGTTTTTTTCATGGTTTACTTCCAAAATACAGGTTTTAATATGCGTTAATAACGATTAATGTAGCGTTATTAATCAAAAATAGAGCCAATATTTAACTATCTGTTTTAAAAGAAAAATATTAAATTATATGAATTGGCTCTAGTGATAAAAACTAATCTTTGGTCTAATAAACTAAAAATCAGTCGGCCGTCTTTGTTGAGTTTGAAACTGCTCTGTTAATGGTGTCCATTTCTTGTTTACTTAACTCTCGCCATTGACCAACTCTTAAACCTTTTAAATCTACGTTCATAATTCGAGTTCGTTTCAGTTTAACGACGTCATAACCTAGGTATTCGCACATACGTCGAATTTGGCGATTTAGTCCTTGAGTTAAAATAATATTAAATTGTTTTGCTCCGACTAATTTGACCTTGCATGGTTTAGTGACCGTACCAAGAATAGGTATGCCTCTTTCCATTTTATTTTTGAACCTGTCATTTAGAGGTTTATCTACCGTTACTAAGTATTCTTTTTCGTGGGCATTCTCAGCTCTGAGTATTTTATTAACAATATCACCGTCACTGGTTAAAAATATTAACCCTTCAGAAGGTTTATCTAAGCGGCCGATTGGAAAAATTCGTTGACTGTGATTGATTGCATCCACAATATTACCTCTTACATGTAACTCAGTCGTGCAGGTGATGCCGATAGGTTTATTGTAAGCAATATATACTCTGTCTGATTTATTGTCTGGCATCGCGCTTATAGGCTTACCATTGACTGTGACTTTATCGTTAGGCATAACTTTGGTCCCTAACTCCGGTATAACACCATTGATTTTGACTCTTTGCTGCTCTATTAATTTATCGGCTTCTCGACGAGAGCAATACCCTGACTCACTAATGAATTTATTAAGACGTTTACCTTGTTGTTCAGCCACACTTTTTCTCCAAATGATTGCAACTAAATCTTACCACATTCTTAATTTGAATTTTATTCCTTAAAGGCCACACTTTTAGCATGTTAATTATTGGTATTACGTAATTGAAATTAAGGATCAGAATAGCTGGTATGAATTGGATTGTGATATTTGTTTGTCTATTTGTCGTAGGCTCCGTTCCAATCATCGATGTAGAACATAATGAAATAAACTTCAGAGGTTTGGCTTAATAAAAGAAATGATCTGTTTAGAAGGTGAAGATGTATCTTCAAGGTACACTGCAGGGATGTTTCCCTAGGTTTTGCTTCTTACTTAAATTCCTTGGTTAGGATTGGCGGATCCGCTCATCTGCTCGAATACTTACCTATCCATTAAAATCGTTACCTGAAAATATTATTGAAATTGAGCTACATGATGATCTTCCCGTTACATATTCAAACTACCGTGAGATGAACTCTCCAAGAATGAAAAGAGACCTTGCAGCAATATATCCAAATACCTGGGTCGTTTATACAGAAGTAACTAATGTAGAGTGAATTGATTAATCTTAAATTGATACAAAAAAACCCACTTAATTAAGTGGGTTTTTTGTAACAACTAAAAGTTAAAATTAATTACTTTTTAGCTGCGTCTTTTTCTGCTTTAGCTTTAGCAATTACTTCATCAGCAACACTGCCTGGACAAGGCATGTAGTTTTTGAATTCCATAGAGAATTGGCCGCGGCCAGAAGTCATTGTACGTAATGAACCAATGTAACCAAACATTTCTGAAAGAGGAACGTCAGCTTTGATACGTACGCCAGTAGCGCCAGCTTCTTGACCAGCGATCATGCCACGACGACGACTAAGGTCACCGATAACATCACCAACGTGATCTTCAGGAGTAAATACGTCAACTGCCATTACAGGCTCAAGAAGTTGAGCACCTGCTTTAGGTATAGATTGACGGAATGCGCCACGTGCTGCTAATTCAAATGCTACTGCAGATGAATCGACTGCGTGGAAACCACCATCGTAAAGTTCGATTTCAACGTCAAGAACAGGGAAGCCAGCTAAAACACCAGTTTCCATCATGCCTGCAAATCCTTTTTCGATTGCTGGGAAGAATTCTTTAGGTACGTTACCACCAACAACTGTTGATGCGAAAGTGAAACCAGAACCTGGTTCACCAGGCTTGATACGGTAATCAATTTTACCGAATTGACCAGAACCACCAGATTGTTTCTTATGTGTATAAGTATCTTCAACAGGCTTAGTGATAGTTTCACGGTAAGCAACTTGAGGCTCACCAACTTCTAACTCAACACCGTAAGTACGTTTTAAGATATCAACTTTGATGTCTAAGTGAAGCTCACCCATACCAGATAGGATTGTTTCACCAGAATCTTGGTCAGTTTCAACACGGAATGTTGGATCTTCTGCAACCATTTTACCGATAGCAATACCCATTTTCTCAGTTGAACCTTTATCTTTAGGCTTAACAGAGATAGAGATTACTGGTTCAGGGAAAACCATTGCTTCTAAGATGATTGGATCTTTAGGATCACATAAAGTGTGACCAGTTTGAACGTTACCTTTCATACCAACGATAGCGATGATGTCGCCCGCTTGTGCTGAAGTAAGTTCTTTACGGTCATCAGCTTGCATCTCAACCATACGGCCAACACGCTCTGTTTTACCAGTAGCTGCATTCATGATCGTATCACCTTTGTTCAGTTTACCTGAGTAGATACGTACGAATGTTAATGCACCAAAACGGTCATCCATTATTTTGAATGCTAATGCTTTGAAAGATTCATCAGCAGAAACGATAGCGTGACGACCAGTAGGCTCACCTTCTTCATCTGTTAGAGGCTGAGGATCAACTTCAGTAGGTGAAGGCAAATAATCAACAACAGCGTCAAGAACTAATTGAACACCTTTGTTTTTAAATGCAGAACCACAGTATGTTGGGAAGAAATCCATTGTACGAGTACCTTTACGGATACAACGTTTGATGTCTTCTAAAGATGGCTCTTCGCCTTCCATGTATGCTTCCATTAGGTCATCGTCTTGCTCAACAGCAGTTTCGATTAGCATCTCACGGTATTCTTCTACTTTATCAACCATGTCCGCAGGAACATCGGTGATTTCATAATTTTCAGGAAGACCTGTGTCATCCCAAATGTATGCTTTACGTGAAAGTAAATCAACAACACCAGAGAACTCGTCTTCTATACCAATTGGTAGAACCATAACTAGAGGGTTAGCACCTAGTACGTCTTGAGTTTGTTTAACTACACGGTAAAAATCAGCACCCATACGGTCTAATTTGTTGACAAAAATGATACGTGCAACTTCTGAGTCATTTGCATAACGCCAGTTAGTTTCTGATTGAGGCTCAACACCACCAGAACCACAGAATACACCGATACCACCGTCTAATACTTTAAGAGAACGGTAAACTTCAACAGTGAAGTCAACGTGTCCAGGAGTATCAATTACGTTAAAACGGTGATCTTTCCAGAAACAACTTACAGCAGCAGATTGGATTGTAATTCCGCGCTCAGCTTCCTGTTCCATGAAGTCAGTTGTTGACTCACCGTCGTGCACTTCACCAGTCTTGTGGATTTGACCAGTTAATTTCAAAATACGCTCTGTCGTAGTGGTTTTACCCGCATCAACGTGAGCGAAAATACCTATATTTCTATACTTCGATAAGTCAGCCATTGTCTTACTCTATCTTCTTAATAATAAGTTGGTTAAAAAAAGCCGACGGATTCTATCATTAATTGATTAATCAGCACACCTTTTAATAAAAAATATTGAAGTTTAATATAAGTAACTAAATTTATTATAAATGTGGTATCTATTTTATGGGTATTTTCGTTTTGTATAGGCTTGATTAGATTGAAAACCATAAATATAACACTTGTTAGGCACGGTGAACCTGAACAACTAGGTCTATTGTTAGGACACACAGATTTGAACTTGTCTAAATTGGGGGAGCAACAATTAATCAATCGATTTAATAACTTGAAGTTTGAGCGTTTGATTTCTTCACCATTAAAACGATGTTTGGTGATGGCGGAGTACATTGCAACTAAGCGTAAAATGACGGTCGATGTTGAAGTGAATATCAAAGAAATGAATTTTGGTGATTGGGACGGCATTGGTTATGACTCACTTTGGCAACAAACACCTTCTCTTGGCGATTTTTGGCAAAACCCAATCGACATAACACCACCGAATGGAGAGTCATTCTTAGCATTTCAAACCAGAGTAAATAAGTGGTGGCAAAGTTTAATTCATCAAGCTTCGGGTGATACCGTTGTACTCACACATGCAGGGGTGATTAAACAGGTAATTTCAAACTTACTTAATGAAATGCATTATGCGGAATTATCTAATAAAATTAAAATCGATTACGCAGGGATCATAAACATTGAAGTTAAACAAGATGACCAAGGTAATGTTTGGCCGATGTTGAAGTTTTAATTAAGTGTTAATAGCCAATTGTACTTTCTTTTATCTTGTTATTTATTCATGCATACGGATAATGGTCACTTAATTTTTTGCATTGAATTTCCATTGACGACTTGCAATTTAAGTATGTTAATAGTTATTTCAATCCTTAGAGAATTAAACTTTATTTAGGCGTGTTTAACGCTTAAATATAACGATACTAAAGTTTAAGCATTTATAACTTAATATCGTTATGGGAATGTGGTGGCCTTTAGTTTTAATAAATGAAAGGGATTCCACAACTGTACCCGCAACTGTAAACAGAGCAGCATTTTATACCACTGATTTTAATGATCTGTATTTTAATAAATATAGAACAAGATTGGGAAGGGAAATGCCGAGACGCTGTAAGTCAGGATACCAAAGTTTAATCTAAACAAGTTCCATATTTTAAAATGAAACAATCACCAAAACGAGCGGGCATACTCGAAATGGGCTTATCTATCATCTCCAAGTCGTACTTGTTGTTGGTGTTTGCTTACGTGTTCCGCAAAAATGTGTAAACGTAGCGAGTTATTAGTGTCAACAACAAACAAAATAAATCATCCCCTATTATCTGTCAGTAACTTAAGCTGGTATGCAGGTAATACTCAGATTTTGTCTGACATTAGTTTTCAAGTTCCCGTTGGTAGCTTTACCGGTATGTTAGGGCCTAATGGTGCAGGTAAATCCAGTTTATTACGCTGCTTATACCGATACATCTCACCTGAAAACGGCCAAATTACATTTAATAACCAAGATATTAGGTCACTGTCAAATCAAGAATTTGCTCGCAACGTTGCCGTAGTTTTGCAACATACCCCGCAACAATTTAATTTGTCTGTCTTTGATGTGGTGGCTTTAGGTCTTATTCCACATAAAACGATGTTTAGTAATAACAGTAAAGACGATCTCGCATTGATCAAAACAGCGATAGAACAAGTTGGTTTAAGCGATAAGACCCAAGTTGACTTTGAAACCTTATCCGGTGGTGAAAAACAAAGAGTCATGATTGCACGGGCTATTGTACAACGACCACAACTTTTATTGATGGATGAGCCAACCAGTCACCTAGACGTGAAATATCAAATACAGATCATGGAATTAGCTAAGTCGTTAGGCATTACCATTATCGCTTCGTTTCATGACATAAATTTAGCTAGTGCACTTTGTGATCAATTACTAGTCTTAAAAAAAGGCAACTTACAAGCTGTGGGGCAACCAAAAGAGGTTATCACTGAAGTTATGTTGTCTAACGTTTTTGATGTTTGTACTAAAGTGAGTCAACATCCTCAACATCATGCGCCCCATGTGACTTATTTTTATGGTTACAACAGCAGTGACCGTGCAGCTAACCAAGGAGATGATAAGTGAGGTCATTTACTTTAATAGCTGTCGTTTTATTGGCGTTGGTCGTTAGTTTTATTTCTGCATTAGCAATCGGTGCTGCCGATTTATCTTTTTATCAAGTCTTATTGAGCATTATTGGCATGAATGAACATTCAGGACAGTTCGCTCATAGTATTGTTTGGCAACTAAGAATGCCCCGCAGTATTTTAGCGTTTATTGCGGGTAGTGGTTTAGCCATGGCTGGACTTATTTTACAAACTATCACCCGAAATCCATTGGCTGATCCATATTTATTTGGCATTTCATCAGGTGCTTCATTTGGTGTAGTCGTGGCTATGACCATGGCAGGAATAGGGTTAGGCTTTTATTTATCCTTTGCTGCCTTTGTCGGCAGTTTACTCGCTATTGGTTTGTTACTACTTATCTCTGGTTTTAGTCGACAACAGCAAGTTGAGTCTATGTTGTTAGCTGGCGTTGCTTTGTCGTTTTTGTTCAGTTCATTCACTAGCCTAATGTTGTATTGGAGTGACCCTCAAGCGGTAACGGCTATTTTGTTTTGGACGTTGGGGAGTTTTTCTCGAGCACAGTGGGACTTATTATGGTTCCCTTGCCTAGTGGTATTAAGCTGTTTAGCTTTTATGTTTGCCAAACAAAGGCAGTTAAATGCCATATTATTAGGAGATGAGGGTGCAGTAACGTTAGGCGTAAATGTAAATAAGTTACGCGTCATTATGTTGTTACTCAGCTCTTTGTTAACCGCAAGTATTGTCGCTTTATGTGGTGGTATTGGTTTTGTCGGGTTGATGATCCCGCACATAGTTCGCTTCTTTATCGGGCAAGGCAGTCGTAAGAGTCTTGTCGTTACTGCCTTAGTTGGTGGTATTTTTATGCTTTGGGTGGATATAGCCTCACGTGTGATCTTAGATAATCAAGAATTACCAATCGGTATTATTACTGCTGCTGTAGGCAGTTTGTTCTTTTTAACTTTGCTTTACGTTCGAAAGCAAAAGTCAGTTATTTAACCCTAAGGTTTTAATTATGTTTAATGTTCAACCGTTGTCGAAACAATATGAGTCAGAGTTTTGGTCAGAGATAAATAACAAAACTAAACCTTTGGGTGCATTAGGCCAATTAGAAACCTTAGTAATTCAAGTATTAAATATTCAAAGTGAAATTCACGGTAAGTTAATTAAACCTGTACAAATAAATTATCCTCATTTACTTGTTTTTGCAGGAGATCATGGCATAGCAGATTATGGCGTATCTATCGCGCCAAGTGCAGTCACTGGTCAAATGGTTAATAACTTTGCAGCCAATGGCGCCGCTATAAATGTATTTAGTAAACAACTCGGTTGGCAATTAGATGTTATTGATGCTGGAATTCTACAGCCAATTAATAGCATCTCGATACGCCGACAAAGACTGGGTTGCGGTACCAAACCCTTTCATATCGAGCCTGCTATGTCCCACACCATAATGGAACAAGGTTTTGTTTTTGCAAAAGCGTTAGTGCATGAAAAATTTAATGAAGGCTGTGATTTAATCGCGTTTGGAGAAATGGGGATAGGTAATACTAGTTCTGCATCCGCCATTATGAGTGCCATAATGGAGCTCCCAGCTGTTGAAAGTGTAGGGTGTGGTACGGGAATTGACCAAGAAACATTATTGAAGAAACAACAACTTATTCAGCAAGCACTCGACCATCATCGTATACCAAAAGAAAATGTGTTGGATATTTTAGCTACCTACGGTGGATTTGAAATTGTACAAATTTGCGGTGCTATGTTGGCCGCGGCAGAACGCAAAATTCCTATTGTAGTTGATGGTTTTATTTGTACAGCGGCGGCTATGATTGCCAAGTTAATTGATCCTAATGTACAAGATTATTTCATTTTTGCGCATAGTTCAGGAGAACAAGGGCACGACAAAATGTTGCAATGGTTTGATGCTAAACCGTTATTAAACTTAAACATGAGACTTGGTGAAGGGACAGGGGCGGCTTTGTGTTTACCATTAATTCAATCTGCATTAGCTTTTTATAATGAGATGGCAAGTTTTGAGCAAGCTAACGTCGTCAATGTAGTGAGTGACATATAAATGTTCAATGTGCTTCAACACCAATTTTTCCTATTTAAACTTGCCATTGTATTTTTAACTCGACTGCCTGTTTCTATTAAACGTGAAGTGAATGACTCTTCGTTGAATTTAGCTACTGGTTATTTTGGTTTGGTTGGCTTTTTCATTGCAACGTTATGTGCGTCCGTTCTATTTTTAAGTATGTTAGTACTTCCTATTTCTATAGCTGTTTTATTAAGTATGGCTTTTGGGTTAATGCTTACAGGAGCCTTCCATGAAGATGGCTTAGCCGATACGGCTGATGGGTTTGGTGGCGGTTGGTTACCGGAGCAAAAGTTAACAATAATGAAAGATAGTCGGTTAGGTACTTATGGTGCATCGGCTCTATGTATTTCGTTGCTGATCAAGTTTCAGGCTCTATTATTGTTAGCGGAACATAACACTTATTATGTAATGTTTTCGCTGTTACTGGCCCATACATTAAGTCGAGTATTAGCCGTTTCCATCATACCGTCGTTAAAATATGTGCAATTGGAAGGGGAAACTAAAACCAAACCTGTGGCTACATCATTATCAAGTTCAAGTGTCGCTCCATTATTGTTAAGTCTTGTTTTAGTCATTTATCTAGTGATGCAATTTTTAGATATAAACCTGACTCAATGGTTGGGGTTGTCTGTCATTATTTGGTTGGTACGTTTCTTCTTTATCAAATTTACTGACAAACAAATTGGTGGTTATACCGGTGATGTATTAGGGGCGGCTCAGCAAGTATTTGAGCTAGTAATCTACATTTTCATGTTAACGCTTATAGGAAGTTGCTAAATGAAATTGGCCAAGTGGATTTAGAAATATGAATAAAACATATATTCAGTTGATATTAGGAGGTGCGCGTTCTGGCAAAAGCAGATTAGCGGAATCCTTAGCAGCTGAATTAGCAGAGCAGGCAGGGTTAACCGTTCACTATATTGCTACAGCAGAAACCAAAGATAGTGAAATGCGTGATCGAATTAAGCAACACCAATTAAGCCGTCCAAGCGATTGGCTGCTAACTGAAACTCCGCTTTTATTAGCTGAAACATTAGATCAAATTATAGCGCCAAATACCTGTGTGCTGGTGGATTGTTTAACGTTATGGTTAAGTAATTGGTTATGTTCAAGTCATGACTTAGAGCAATGGGCGCAGCAAAAACAACGATTTTTAGCGGTATTGCACAGAGCCAGTGAAATTAACTGCCATGTTATCTTGGTTAGTAACGAAGTGGGACATGGCATAGTCCCGCTTGGTGAGTTGTCTCGTGTATTTGTTGATGAGTCGGGGTGGTTACATCAGGACATCGCGAACATAGCGCACAAAGTAGAGTTTGTGATGGCAGGTTTACCGTTAACGTTAAAAAATACCGAGCATACACCATGAACGTATTAATGGTGCAAGGCACTACATCGGATGCAGGTAAAAGCACATTAGTGGCTGGGTTATGTCGAGTTTTTTCGGACTTACAATATAATGTCGCGCCTTTTAAACCACAGAATATGGCGTTAAACAGTGCGGTTACTGAAGACGGCGGTGAAATAGGTCGTGCTCAAGCACTGCAAGCGGTTGCGGCTAGACAACCAAGTAGAATAGATTTTAATCCAATATTATTAAAACCAAATTCAGACACTGGTGTGCAAGTGATAGTGCACGGTAAAGCCCTCTCTAATATGGAAGCTGACAGCTATCATGACTATAAAAAAGTGGCGATGGAGGCTGTTTTAACATCTCATCACAGGCTAGCCTCCGAGTTTGATTTATTAATGGTTGAAGGTGCAGGTAGCCCAGCTGAAATAAATTTACGAGAAAATGATATTGCTAATATGGGGTACGCCGAAGCGGTTGATTGCCCAGTGATTATCATTGCCGATATTGATAAAGGTGGCGTGTTCGCGCACTTAGTTGGTACCTTAGCGTTATTGTCAGAATCAGAGCAACAAAGGGTCAAAGGGTTTGTAATTAATCGCTTTCGTGGTGATGTTGCATTATTACAATCTGGTTTGGACTGGTTAGAACAACGCACCAAAGTTCCAGTATTAGGCGTTCTACCATATTTACATGACTTAGCATTGGATGCCGAAGATGCGGTTAGTATCGCTAATGTTAAGAGCCAAGTGCAACTCACTATTGCCGTTATAATCTTACCTCACATTAGTAATCATACTGACTTTGATGCGCTGCGTTTACATCCTAATATAGACTTACAGTACGTAAAAATATTTGATGACTTACCGGCCTGCGATCTGGTTATTTTGCCTGGCAGTAAAAATGTGATTGGTGACTTAACTTATTTAAAACAGCAGCAGTGGCCTAATAAAATTAATAGACACTTACGTTATGGTGGCAAATTATTAGGTGTATGTGGCGGGTTTCAAATGTTGGGTACATCAATCCAAGACCCACTCGGTATAGAATCTTCTCATAGAGGAATTGTGGGATTAGGGCTGGCTGACTTCACTACAGAATTAACCGCTAATAAAAAACTGGAACAGATCCAAGGCCACGCTTGTTTTACCTTGCAACCTACTAGTTTTAACGGATATGAAATTCATTGTGGTGAAAGTTCAGGCAAGGCTCTTGAGCACCCAGCTTTTAAAATCAATAAAAGCGGTGTGATACAAAACGACGGTTTTGTCTCTTCAGATAATCAAATCATCGGCACATACATACATGGTTTATTTGATAGTGACGCTATGAGCAAAGCTATTTTTGATTGGGTAGACCCTAACAATAGTATCGACCAAGGTTTTAATTTAAATGAACACAGAGAGTTTCAATTAAATAACTTGGCCAAGACCTTAACCACACATTTAGATATTGAAAAAATTAAACAAATTGCAGGAATTACAACATGACGACAGATAAAGAACAGAAACACGTTGAACGACAAAAAAAACTTAAAGCAAGCGTTGATGAGCGAATTGCCGCAGCTCAAACAGAACAAGGTGTATTTCAGGTTATTACAGGCAATGGCAAAGGTAAATCAACCTCTGGATTTGGTACTGTAGCACGTTGTGTCGGACATGGAATGAGCGCTGCTGTGGTGCAGTTTATTAAAGGTGGATGGGAGTGCGGAGAACGTAATTTATTACAACAAGTTGGTGTGCCATTTACCTATATGGAAACGGGATTTACATGGGAAACGCAAAACCGTGAATCTGACACTAAAGCGGCGCAAGAAACATGGCAAGTGGCTAAACAATATCTTGCGGATGAATCTATCGACTTAGTGTTATTGGACGAACTGACTTACATGGTGACCTATGACTATGTTGAGTTGGAAGATGTATTAACGGCTTTAAAAAATCGACCTAAAATGCAATCAGTGATCATCACTGGTCGTGCTGCACATCGAGAGTTAACCGAATTAGCAGACACTGTTAGCGAAGTGAGAAATGTAAAACATGCCTTTGATGCAGGTGTAAAAGCACAAAAAGGGTTTGATTATTAATACTTTTACTTCCCAAAGATTGAGTTTAGTTATGTTTAAACGTTTAACATTTTTACTATTAGTCGGTTTTGTTACGCAAGCTTATGCCGCTGAATTTTCAGTTAAAGCCAAAACAGTTCCTGCCCAACGTATTATCGCACTTGCACCACACATTGTTGAGTCGTTATTTGATATTGGAGCTGGTGGACAAATAGTCGCAACCGTTGATTATGCTGATTATCCAAAACAAGCGTTAGACATACCCAGAGTCGGTGGTTATTACGGGCTACAAATAGAAAAAATACTGCAACTTAATCCCGACTTAGTTCTAGTTTGGCGCAATGGCAATAAAGCTGAAGATATAGCGAAGTTAGAAAACTTAGGTTTAACGTTAGCCTTCAGCGACCCAGATAATATTGACGGTGTCGCCTCTGAATTAAGATTGTTTGGGGCGTTAACAGGGCATGAGCAACAAGCTGAGAAATTAGCTTTAGAATATACTCAAGAATTGTCTCGACTTCGTCAAACCTACCAACATCAAACACCGATATCTGTGTTCTATCAACTCTGGTCAGAACCATTAATGTCGGTAAATAAAAATACATGGATACATCAACTCATACAAACCTGTGGCGCGACCAATGTATTTGCTGATAACAGTACCGATTACCCGCAATTGAGCATGGAAAATATCATCGTAGCAAAACCGCAATTGATTATTATGCCGCAAGAAAATTCAGAGAAGCCTCAACCGGTAATTGATTGGCAACAGTGGAGTGTGATCCCAGCCGTAAAGCACAACCAATTTATGAAGGTAGACGCGGATTTAATCCATCGTTTTAGCCGCCGAATGTTAACCGGTTTAGAAGACATGTGTCAGAAAATAGAAAGATCTAGGCAAACGTTAGTTCGCCAATAAGCCGATGGTATAAGAGCAACTTATATCATCATAATGGAAAAATTAATCAGGGGAAGTCGTTTAGATTACGACACTGCCCCCGCAACGGTGTTTTAAGTATTTGTTTATGCTTATTAAGTCCGGATACCTGGTTAATTTTAATATTCAATGACATCTAAGGGGTGTGATTGACAATGTTACGCGGAGGGCGTAACAGGAAGAGGTATTATGAACGTTAACAATAAAAAAACTTATGTTTCACGTGCTATTCAAACAGCACTATTAACTTGCATTTCAACAGCAGCAATCGCTGAAGATAAAATTGAAACCATCACGGTCACCGCTAATCGTAGTGAACAAACGATAGATTCATCATTATCATCACAATATGTCATTACACGTTCTGATATTGATAAAATCCAACCACATTCTATTTTGGATTTATTAAAAAATGTAGCCGGGTTTGATTTTACCCAACAAGGTAGTATTGGTCAGCAATCTTCAGTATTTGTTCGAGGCGCTAACTCAAATCATACATTAGTATTATTAGACGGTATTCGTTTAAGTTCTGCCACATTAGGCACAACTGAATTACAAACCATTTCACCAGAACAAATTGAAAGAATTGAAATTGTAAAAGGCCCAAGAGCGGCAATTTGGGGTTCTGACGCCATCGGTGGTGTTATTCAAATTTTTACTCGTAAATCAACTAATACAACCATAAGTTTAAAAACAGGATCTGACGGTTATCAACAAGCGGCAATTAGTGCGTCATTAACTCATGGTGATGGTCGTTCAACAATAACCATTAACAAAGAAAAGTCTGATGGGTTTGATGTTTTAGCTTCTGCTGAAGAAGATGACGATGGATATGATTATCTATCGATTGCATTAAAGGGCCAACAGTCATTATCTAAACAGCTAGCTGTCGATTGGTTAGTACAAACTAACCAAAATGACTCAGAGTATGACAATGCTTATGGTGGCAATAATGAAGCTGAAACAGACAACTATGCTTGGTTAGCCCGTGTTAGTTATGAAACAAAACTGAGTGGAATGAATAACTTCACAACGGTTTCTTTTGGTCAAAACAAAGACTCTAGCCGTAACTTTAAACTGGGTTCTGATCCTATGTTTGATAGTTTATTTGAAACGAACCGAGATCAGTTTAGTGTAGTTAATCACTCGGCACTTAATTCTGGCGTTAGTGTGACGGTGGGAGTGGATTACAATATTGAGAAAATTGACAGCTCTACGGCGTTTGTTAATGAAGAAAGAAACGTGTTAGGTGTATTTGCACAAACAAGTCTTGAACAAGATTCATATGACTTAGAAGCGGCAATTCGTTTTGATGAAGTAGAAGACTTAGACTCTGAAACCAGTTTTAATTTAAGTGCAGGCAAAGAATTAACCGATACATTAAGACTAGTTGCCAGTTACGGTACTGGATTTAAAACTCCAACGTTTAATGATTTATATTACCCGTCTGGCGTTTACTCTTCTGGTAATGCAGATCTTAAAGCAGAAACATCTGATTCTGCAGAGCTCATTTTGCAATTCCAACAAGATAAATTAACAGCAAGTGTTAGTTTGTATAAAACCAATGTTGAAAATTTGATCCAATGGCAAGCGGATGCAAATTTTGTGTATAAACCACAAAACATTGCCAAGGTTAATATTCAAGGTATAGAAGCAGAAGCACAATATATTGCTGAATATGGAACGCATAACGTAAATTTCAGCATAAATGAAAGTGTTGATGACGCGACAGATGAACAATTAATCCGTCGTTCAAAAGAGCATTTTAATTACAGTTTTAGTACCACGGTTGGTGATGCTGATGTGTATGTTGAATATCAATACAAAGGTGAGTCATACGATGAAGACTTTGTGCTTGGACGTTTAACGTTACCTAGTTATAGCTTGTTAAATTTAGCCGCTAGTTATCCTATTACTGATAATCTTTCGGTTAATGGCCGTGTAAGTAATGGGTTAGATGAAGAATACCAATCAGCGTATAACTACAATACCGCCGGTCAAAAGTGGTATTTAGGTTTAACTTATAGTTTGTAAGTCATGTAAGTTTGAGTAAGAACTGAAGTCGGTTTTATGCCACTTAAAGTAAATCTAAGTGGCATATATTCAAATTACTTTTCAATATTAGACAGTTGATCTATTTTATCCATTAATTGATTAGCAAACTCAAAAAAGTCCATTTGAGAGTTGGGATAATCCTGAGGTTTATGTAACGCGTTAATGTGTTTTGTCACATCAAACAACAAGTCTCTTGGATGTTCAAACAAGGTTTGTAAAGTGGCTAAAGTATTGCTGATGTCGTTAGAAAATTCAGCTAGCGGTTTTAAGTCATCTATCGCATTAGCATTAAATAACGGCGTATCAGTTTGATATGCTTTATATGCCGTGAAGTTTTTAATTTGTGTTAACGATATTGAAAATTCACTGATCTCCGCAGCGTCATAATCCATCGACAATGCTTTGTTAAATGCGGTTTCTACATCACCACTGTAAAAGTCTTTGGCAAGATCATTCACATTGTTCAACAAGTTATTAATAGCGACAAGTTCATCTTCGTCTAAGTCACCTTCAACTGAAAACATAAACTGACTTTGTTTAAGCTCAGCATGAGACTGATAAGCCATTTCTACTAATTGACCGTTTTGTAATGATGAACTATAACCCGACTCATTTTTTCGCGCCATTAAGGCACTGGTATAAATAGTCACTTTGTCACCATCAGCGGTGACTAAATCAAAACTAAATTCGTTTGCTTGAGTCGACTGCTGACCTTGTACAAATTGTTCAGTACTGGTTACAGAAGCACTTTTAGGCATATCATTGTTAGGATCATCAGTGACATTAGTGTCTTCAGGCACTGTCCCTAAATAGGTTTGTTTTAACTGCTCAATGCCTTCTAATACTTTAGATTGTGTTAACGAGATTTCACTTTCTAACTCAGAGTTTAATAAATTAAGTTGCTCCAGAGCCTCGTTAGCTTGTGCATAACCTAACTCAAACCCTTCTATACCAGCGTCTATTCTGCTAGTTAACTCATCTAATGTAGCGCCATCTTTTTTGTCTTGTTGTAACCTAAGTTCGATAAATTTTAGGATATTATTAGCTGCAACATCGGCTCTTTTCTCTTGTTGTTCGAGCGCCTTTTCAGCCATTTGTTTTTGGATTTGATTTTGTTCACTATCAATACTTTGCCCGACACTTTGCTGTACGGAACGATAGAAAAAAGTAAAACTTTGTTTATTACTTTGAGTTAACGACACCGACGTTGATTCAACTTTATTAAATGAAACAGATTCATTTTTTTGTTGTGACTCACGTTGTTTAGACGAGAGCAAATCAAGGCCACGTGTTAAATCGGAATTTAACTGAATCATGACTACCACCACTTACTATATATAACTACCCAAAACTGTATCGGCGTGTTTGTCTATTTCTTGAGCAGTTTTTTTTAAAGGAGAACTAATTTAACAAACCTTAAATTTAACTATTAACGTTATCAGGTATTTAACAACCTCATTTAATAATTACGGTGAGTGTTTGACAGTTTACAACTGGTATTAAAGTACTATTATGGGCGTTATTGTAGACCTTAATGAAGCTGACTGTTCATTTTATGAAGGTGAGTAATTTAATTTATTAAATGTGTTCTTATAAAGAACCACAGGGAACTGTGATGAAATGTATTTATCTATTGTTATTATTGAGTGTTGGAGTGTGTGTTTCCGTGCCAGTTGAAAGTAAAGAATATAATCATGAGTTGTCAGAGCTGAACCAACGTGAATCTACTTATTCAACATTTTTAGCTGATACATTATCGCCATTTTGGCAGACCAAAGTGAATAAAGGGCACTTTGTTAATCGGCAGCAATTAAATATTCATTATGCCTATGTCAAAGTAGCTGATGCACAAGGGGCTATCGTAATATCGCCAGGTAGAGTAGAAGGCTATGAAAAATATCAAGAATTAGTTTATGACTTTACTCAACAAGGTTATTCGGTATTTGTTATTGATCATCAAGGTCAGGGGCTATCTAGTCGTCGGTTAACCAATAAAGAAAAAGGCTATGTGGAAGATTTTGATGATTATGTAATGGATTTAGATCAATTTATTACTGATATTGTTAAACCTATGCACCAAGGAAAGCTTTACTTAGTCAGTCACTCAATGGGAGGGGCAATTGGACTCAGGTATGTACAGCAGCATCCAAATCAATTTAGCAAAGCAGTGTTCTCGTCTCCAATGTGGGGATTAAATTCGGGGGCTATTCCTAAACCGATTGCGAAAGGTATTTTTAATGTTGTTAATTGGTTTACAACCCTAGTGACAGATCAAAGTCCCTATTTCTTTGGGGGGCAAGGTTATAATCCGGTGGAATTTGAAAGCAATCAGTTAACAACCAGCAAACAAAGGTATCAGTATTTTAGATCTGTTTATGTGGCAAAACCTGATTTGCAGTTAGGAAGTGTGACCTTTGGCTGGATAAGAGCGTCAGTTAATGCGATTGATACAGCGTTTAAGCAACTTAATTTAGTAAAATTACCCGTTATGGTGTTACAAGCTGAAAATGATGAAGTCATCGAGAATGAAGCACAAAATGCATTTTGTAGTGAATTAGCCAAGCTTGGTAATCCATGTGTTAACGATACGCCTATTGTGATAAATAATGCCAAACATGAATTGTTTATTGAATCTGATAAACCACGATCGGAAGTGTTGGCAAAGATATTTATGTTTTTAAGTGATAATGATTAATAATTAGTGCTGCTTAATTCACGGTAGCACTGGTATTATTGTCAATAATTACAGCTATAGCCAAAGAGATATAATGTTAAACATTGTTTTATTTCAGCCTGAAATCCCACCTAATACAGGTAATATTGTTCGTTTGTGTGCTAACACAGGATTTAAACTGCACTTAATTGAGCCTTTAGGGTTTGATTTAGATGAAAAGAAAGTTCGTCGTGCTGGTTTGGATTATCATGAGTTTGCCAATGTTAAACGTTACCCAGATTTCCAAGCATATGTAGATGCTCACCCTGAATCTCGGTTGTTTAGTTGTACAACTAAAGGCTCTAACTTTCACACACAGGTGAGTTACCAAGCCGGTGATAGTCTAGTATTTGGTCCTGAGACAAGGGGACTACCTGATAATGTTTTAAACAGTATGCCGAAAGATCATTGGTTACGAATTCCAATGCAACCAGAAAGTCGCAGCATGAACTTATCCAATGCCGTGGCTGTTTTTGTGTATGAGTCATGGAGACAATTAGACTTTTCTGGCGCTAATTAAGTCTGCTAGATCGAGACTGTATATTTGGTACTTATTTCTATTGCCTAAGGTTACAGACTAAAAGTACCAATATCAGTAAAAGTTAATACATTTCATATGTTGATTTGGGAGAGTAATCAATTTCCACTTCTACCCTAGTAATGTCTTTATTACTGGTTAAATTTTGGTAATAAACCGAGAAATCTTCTTCTGAGTTTGGCCAAATACGATAAGTGTCACGTGCGATATTGTCTATCTTTCCAAGATCCTGTTTTGTTACGACCTGTTTGTTTGTTACTACAATCACGAAGCTGCCTTTTATCACGCCAAACTCTTGCATGGCAAAGTTAAATACCGCAGCCCCTTTTTCAAATCTACCATTGATTAGTTTAAATTTTTGACCATTTATTCTTTTGGTTGTTTGTCTATTTTGTGTTGGTAGTTTTTGAGGTAGTTTACTTTTAACTTCTGCAACTTCTGCAACTTCTGCAACTTCTGCAACCTCTCTAACCTCTTTAGCTACTGTGTTCGCTTTATCGGCTAATACAGTTACTGATTTATTAGGTTCATTCAGTACCTCGTTTTCTTCAGTTAAATTACAACCAATTAAGGTAACTAATGTTAAACCCAGTAGGGGCAGTTTAACGTTCATAATTTGATCCCACCTTTTTTATGATAATAAAAAAGCTGATTGAAAATTCAATCAGCTTTTTTCAAACGTATTATGTCACTTATTTACGACGACGTAATAACGCTAATGGTAATAACAACAAGGCAAATAAGCCTGTAGAACCACCACTTGATTTCTTCTCTTCCATAGGAGTTACCGGTGCAGGTACATGATTTACCGTCACAGAGAACGTTTGTGTTGATGTTGTTGTTCCATCAGATACCGACGCAACAAACGTAAGTTCATCACTTCCAGATATTACTTCCGGAGCAGTAAATGATATATCTGTAGTATCACCGCCAGTAATAGTGGTCTCTAATCCGCCTGTTTGAGCCCAGCTGTATGTTAACGAGTCCAAGTTACCATCGGTTGCTGTTATCGATAATGAAACCGCATCGCCTTCATTAACTTCTTGAGTTAATTCAGACACTGCCGTTATATCAGGCGCTCGGTTTTCACAAGCGTAAGTATCACCTGCAATGACGTCTGAGAATATACTGTTACTAGTATTAGTGAAGGTAATATCATCAATATACCAACCCGCTGTAAACCCAGAGAATGCTCCAGGAACAAAGGCTGAGTCAGTTGCTTGGCGGAAGCGGAACTGCACTTCATTACCATTTAACGCTTCACCAAAAGTAACGCCTTCAGCACCGTAGTTAAGGCCAGAAAATACTTCTTTTCCAGCCAATGACGCTTCAGTGTATTCTAATAAGGTATTGCTATAACCATCACCTAAGAATTCACCACCAAGTTCAGTAACATCGGTCCATTGGCCACCATTAACACTTACTTCAACAACTGCACCATCCCAGTCCGCTTCTAAGTTATATAAGTGCCACCAGCTAATTGTAAACTCGCCAGCAAAACCAACTTGAATAACACGGGTTTGATATGCAACGTCAGAAATATAGGCATGAGCAGTAGATGAAATTAAACCATCTGTCGCATCCCATTGATCTAGACCCCAAGTACCTTTTGCCATATCACCACCTACCATGACGGTTTCGGTGAAATCATTTAATCTAGAAAGGGTATTTAAGTTTTCATATTGGGTTGTACCAACAAGCTCACGTTCTTCGAAGTCAACATTGACGGTTGTTGAAACCATGTATTCATCCGCAACCATACCGTCATCTAGATCTGGAACAAATTTAAGAACTAGTTCCTCACCTGTACCTGACTCATCTAACGTAAACTCTAGAGGTGTGCTGCTTGCTGTTGCATATAGCCCTATGTCACCAAATGAGATTTTACCTTCATTTGCAAAGGTTACGGTATGATTACTAACAACTTCAACTGTCCCCGTTAAGCCTGATAACACTGAGTTACCACCATTTTTAAGGGTAAAGCTAACGGTACCAGTTTCGCCTTTGTCTAAAATGTTATCATTAGAACAATACCCTGACATCACGCCTTCATAGTTAGCATTTAATGCATGCTCTGAAACTGAGAATGTGGCTAAGTCGACTTTAGTAGACTCAATTGCGCCAGCATGATCAACAGCATATCGACTTGGCGATACTGCACCAAGACCCATACCACGTTTAGCAAATGCAGCTAATAATAGTTTGTAATCCGCTTCGTCATTGGCATATGCCGCTGCTAATATGGCATCACGACCTTCAGTGAAAGTTGGTGCCATTGGCATCATTTTGTAACCAGCAACTAAGTAATCTTTCATTAAGCTTTTAGCTGAATCAAACGTATGACGCTCATCTTGAGCCATACTTACAAAAGATTCCCATAACATATTTGCCCAAATCGAACCTGGAGCATGAACAAGCTCAGGGTATAGGCCGATATCAGCAAATGTTGAAGGATTTATTTCCGTATCTGTTGAGTAAGGGTATGGACGAATTCCCTCTGAAAAACTAGATACGTAAGTGATAGCACCATAAGCGCCATTATAATCTTCATTACCTAATACTAAGTTGTCATCCGCTTCTGTTGTAAGCATTAAGGCATGGAAGTCACCAAAACCTTCACCCATGGCTCTCGCTTGTTGACTGCTTAAACCAGCGCCATTACCAACTAAACGGTTACTGATATAGTGACCCCACTCATGCGCAACGATTGCATTATCAAACGAGCTGTCTTTGAATACGCGAGAAAGGTCCTTTTTGTACATATTGATTGATACCGTTTCACTCGCATCCAGTTTAGCGTAAATTGCTGCCCCGTCATTTTGTGAAACCATCATAGTTGGAATAGTGATCGTTGCATCATCTCCACCAAGACCAATCACCGTATCGCCATCAACATTATTTGCGATAATCACGGCGATAGCACCTGCATCCTGTGCACTTTTTGCTTTAATGGCAAACGCGCATCCACCACGGTCAATTACTGCTATTTTTCCTGTTAGGTCCGTGCCGTTAGTTGCAACTTCACAACCATCATTGACAGGTGCAGTTCCGTCGATGTAACGAACTAAATCACCAGTAACGTCAAACGTTTGTGGGCCAAATGAAGCAAAGCCAACTTGGTCTAAAAGTCCGATGTCAGTATGTGTCGTTGCTGTTACCCCATAATCAACACCGTTGACTGCTTGAGTAGTTTCCCACAAGTACATTTGCATTCGTGGTGATGCACCGTCTGCTGGCGTAGACATATTGGCATTATCAAAGCCAGAGTTGTCCTGTACTTCAACGTTTAGAGGGTCACCTTCAACACCGCCGCGATCAAAGTTTAATGCCTGTGCGTTACCAGAAGCTTCATCAAAACCATGATCATAATAATCATCATGTAGGTAGTTGTTTAGGTAAAACAGGTTAACGATAGCCGCTTTACGGTTATTAACAGAGTACTCAGCTTCATCAGCGTCATATTTATAATCAAAGGTGTTTGTATTGGTTAACTCAGCAGTATAATCACCATTTGAATAACCTTGTGGCGCAACAGCATCTACATATGCAGTAACATTGTTACCCATAGTAATTGTTGCATCATCAGCTAACCAAGGGTCCATAGTACTTATTGGACCGTGGCTTAAAGTCACCAGAGGAGCTTCTTTATATTCTGCGGTTAAAAATGCTAACGGATCGGCATCAGAAGGTGCAGGCATGACTTCACCGTGCGGGCTATCCCAAGGTTTACCATTGGCATCAGCGTATACACGATAATTGAAATCAGCAGCATGGCTAGTTAGGTTTTTCTTGAATAAGACTTCACCGGTTTTAGCTGAAACAACATAACTGAAATATTCAGAGTCGACACTATCGATAGTGCTCGTTTCAATTTCTACATAATGAGCAGGAATAAGTTTGTTTTTATGTTCAAAAAAGACTTTTTTAGCACGAGGTGCACCAACGAGTAATTTGTCTTTCGCTGTATTTACAACGGAAAACTCATCATATTTTCCAGACGCATTTTTTACAGTAAGCGCAACAGAATCAGTGTCTCCACCCATAGCTTTAAATGCTGCAGTGATTGATTTAGCTGAATCACCAAATTCACCAGGAATATTCTTAATCGCAGATGAAAGGGATTTGGCAGATTGTTTATTGGCCAAATAACCTGACGATGCAACTAAGTTGAACTCTCGGTCCATCATTATGTTGTATTCACGGTTAAAAACTTCTACGCCTGCAACTTCTTGTTTGTATTTGGCGATGATGGCGCCTCGACCTAAATCATGAATGTTTGCTAGTTTAGGTTGCGCAATGCTGGACTTGCTTGCTGAAAATCCAGTTATTTTATTTAGATAAAAATCAGCAGCAAAGGCAACTCTTTTGTCGGCTGCTACTGGGCCTAAATCAGGCGTTGGTGTATTTATGCTAGCCCAGTTAAAAGTGGTTTTTCCTAATGTGGCATCGTATTGATTACTCATTCCGCTTACTGTAGGAGTACGAGCACTTGACTCAGCAACTTTATCTACAGAAAACGTTTTATATGGAGCACTGACATTAGATGCAACGACACCAAGTGAGGTCGTCGCAAGTGCAGCACCTACGAAGCTAGCAATTATAGATTTATTAAAATTCATGTTGTCCCTTTATTATTTTTTTTAATTTTTTTATGGCCTTAAAATAAAAAACCATAATTTTTAATATTGCATCTAACCAATATTTCTACAATGTAAGAGGAGTTATTGATATTTAGCATGTAGATACAGTTAGTTTTTTGATAGTTAGGTAAGGGGGCGAGAGGAAGCTAAACTTGGCTCTGAGTTATTAAATACTAGGAATTAAAATTTATTTACGTAATCAAAGTTGTAAGTTTTCACTTATAAAAAGCAAATATTAAAGAGTAAAAAGTGTACAAAAGTGTACAAATCTGTACAAATATAAATACATACTTACACTTTTTATGTTGAAGTTTTTTTATATGTACGCTCGGCTGTCATCAAGGTGAATTGTTATAGGTGTTTGAAAGCGGTTAAAACAAAGGTGTATTTAACCTATAAAAAGTAACTGGTTTTTTTAATACATACATGAAAAGAGATGCAATCTGTTCCAAATAAATGAGTTAAGTAAGTCTAAAATAAAGGTTTTAGATAAAGACTTGATAAACAATAACTGAAAAGAGGTTGATTAATATTTTGTTTCATTCATATACTAAAACCATACATTATATATAGAACCTAATTATGCCTGTTAGGAAAACTTATCCTATCAAGATAACTTTATTTCTTCTAACAAGTACGTTAATTTTTTTAGCGTCAACTTTCGCGCTTGCCTCAAATAACAATGTACCAAATAACGAGGTTCCAAATAATAGTGACTCCAGTATTCCATATTGTGTTGATCCTGACTGGATGCCTTATGAAGCTATTGATGATGGAAAACACATTGGGATATCTTCAGACTATCTTTCAATCATTAAACAACACACCAATTTAACGTTTACACTAGTTACCACATCAACATGGCAACAAACCATTAAGTATTTAAAGACCGGTCAATGTCACTTGGTATTAATGTTAAATAAATCACCTAAGCGAGAAAAGTACTTAACCTTTAGTGATGTGTATTACCGTTCTCCAAATGTATTAGTGTCGTTAAGGGAACAGCCGTTTATTCAAGACTTATCAAATCTTAATGGTAGAAGTTTGGGGGTTGT
Source organism: Psychrosphaera sp. F3M07 (assembly GCF_018860345.1). Lineage (GTDB taxonomy): Bacteria > Pseudomonadota > Gammaproteobacteria > Enterobacterales > Alteromonadaceae > Psychrosphaera > Psychrosphaera aquimarina. The sequence goes on from NZ_JAHKPJ010000006.1 coordinate 25,208, forward strand.
TAAAAATTACCGCATTGCTGAATATATAGAAACGTACTTCCCTGAAATTCAAAAAACTTATGTGGGGTCTGAAGGGGAAGGGGTAAAACTGGTTGCAGAGAAAAAACTAGATGCATTTGTTGGTTCTATGTTGTCATTAAATGCCAGGACTCAACAGTATGGTTACGGTAATTTGAAGGTAGCAGGGTGGGCAGGTCCTGAAGATGAATTAAGGTTTGGTGTTATTAAAGGCAAGGAAGCGATATTAGCTGACATTAATTACGCTATAACCCAAATTTCTGAGAAACAAAGAATTGATATCTTCAAAAAGTGGAATAATGTACGCATTATTAAAGAGTTTGATCATACATTATTATTTCAACTATTAGCTATTGTTTTGGTCATCACACTGTTGTTTATCTTAAGACAAAGGCAATTGAACCGTTTTAACCGCCTGCTAAGTGAAAAAAATAAAGAGCTAGAATCTCTTACCCAAGTTTTAGAAAAAACTAATCACGAGTTAGAATATATTTCCTTTCACGACCCTTTAACGGATTTATATAATCGTTCATACTTCTCGCAACACATTAAAGATAAAATTCACGACATTAACCGCTCGCAATCGCCAACTTGTTTAATGTTGGTTGATATTGACCATTTTAAGCAGGTGAATGATGAGTTAGGGCATAATGTTGGTGATGAAGTGTTAACTCAATTATCACAAGTATTTAATGAGGTTATTCGCCAAAGTGATATTGCCGCTCGGTGGGGAGGGGAAGAGTTTGTTTTTTTATTACCTGAAACCTCCATTGATTCTGCTAAAAAATTAGCCACTAGGCTGTTAAATGCAGTAAGAGAACACCATTTTAATAAAGTTGGGCAAGTCACAGTCAGCATAGGTATTGCTGAATATGATCACAAAAGCGACTTTCATAATTGGTTTGAGCGAGCCGATAAAGCACTATATAGAGCTAAAGATGCTGGTAGAGATCAATTGAGCTGCTAACAACTGCTACAACATTTTTCCTTCTAAATTCCATTAATCCTTATTCACGAAAAAAAATGTATATTCACCGTCCATTTATCAGTTTGAATTTTGTACAAATAGTACTAATATTGTCCAAGCTTGGGGACGACATCTTACTTAATGTTGCTAATCATTATTTAAGTATAAGCGCATTACTAAGGTGTAGGAGTAAGCTCTAATAGTAAATAGATTGGAAATGGAGATTATGATGGAACACAAAAATAGTATTTTGGCATTGTTAGCCTTGGGAGCAACAATGTTAACAGGTTGCTCAGATGACGATGAAACAAATCGATTACCTATTGCAAGTAACGTAACCTTAGGATCGTTTAGTGGTCAAAGCGCAATAGCAATATCATCAAGTAGTTTAATATCTGCGAGTTCAGACGCCGATGGCGATACATTAACACTTGAGAATGTAACGTTAACCAATGGCAGCGGAACCTTAACGGAAGCCAATGGAGAATGGAGTTATACCCCTTCCTCGAATGAATTAGGCGATGTCAGTTTTCAATATACCGTTTCAGATGGTGAAGGCACGTCTTCAGCAAGTGCCACATTAACGGTTATAGATTCCAGTAAAACACAGGTGTCAAATACACAAGGCGTCACAGTCTATGGTTACGCTCGTGATGCAAATACACGTCAATTCATACCTGGCTTAACGGTAACGTTAAAAGTTAACGGTTCTGAGTTTACCGCCCTAACGTCAAGTTCTGCTGGTGGAGCAACGTTTTTAAATGTTCCTGTTGATACCGAATATTTTGTTACCATTACAGATCCTAATGGTGTGTATGCCCCAAGTTTCTATTCAGATGTGACATCTGACTATGATAATGACATAGATGGAAACCCAATCATTGAGCCTTTAAGTGACTTAATTGATTTTGGTGATATTTATCCAGGCGTTACAACAACAATTACGGTTTTAGATATTAGTGGTGCTGCCGTTGAAGGCCTTCAATTATATTATGATTCCAATGTACTCGCTGCGGCAAATGGTCAAGCAGTATCAATTCAAGGAAATGATGTAAAAGGTATAGAAACTGCTGGGGTTTATTCCTTCACCTTACCGGATAATGGCAATGCCATTGATATCAAAGTACAACAACTGGTTGATATAAACGGCGTTAAGTATGAACCTTATCGAGGAAGTCTTAATAATAATGTCATCTCTTCGGCAACAGCCGGGAAATCAATGACATATTATGTGAACTCATTAACTAATGCAGAATTCATCATTGTTTACCATTTATTAGATGAAGATGGTCATGCGTTTACACAAGCTGGACCTGTATTGGTTGTTGATAATGCAAACACAGGCATGACAGAAAACTGGTATCCGGTAGTAGATTCTCAAAACGAGTATTATTACACGGTTGATGCATCAAACATGTCTGATATTAGAATGATTTCACCAATGGATATTGATGGTGATGGTTTCACTGATTATTCAGTTGCTTTGAATAGTGACGAAGCCTTGAATGTTCAAAACCAAATTGGCCGTGGATCATTTGATGAAAACAAACAGTTAACCTTAGTATACCCTCTAAGCGAAACAAAATATGATGAATCAATTCAGGCTGAAATTGTAAGTAATGATGACAATTTTCAATCAAATGGAATTGCAGAAATCATTATTGCCTTTGACCGTCCTATTGATTTAATACATACCCCTACCTTGTCAGTGAAAACCATAGATGAAAAAGAAGTAACGATTGCATTAGAGTCACCTGCAGATTTATACACCGAAGAGTTGGTATTGATTGCAATGGATGGAACGACAGATCAAGGCGAAACAGCAATTTCATTAAATGCTGAAAATCAATATGTATATAAAGACCAAGATGGCGCGAATGCTACTTTAGATTTAGGTCGAGATGATACTGATAAAGTTGTTTCTACTTATGCGACAAACTTGCAATCAATCGACCAAATAAGAAAGTTAACAGATACAGAGTATGTACTCTCCGCAAACAATAGCTTGTTAACTATCACGTTGGACGCATCCACCTTGATGGCAGATCATAACTATACATTCGAACTTGCAGTAAAAGGTAAGTTATCTAGTAACCCTGTTGCCTTTATGAGTTTTACTAAGATGGCGAAGTCAAGCGCAACAGCCACGTTAGAAACATTAACGGTTGATAATTTTGACTTCGGGGATACCGAAAATTATGACGTAACGGATCCAACTGCAGAAAATTATTTGGCCAATCAAAAGCTACATACTGATAAATATCGAGCAATCAATGTAGGCTATGACGGCAATGCAGCTACATCTGAGAAGGCTCAAGTACGTTACTTAAAAGTTAATGATAATGGAGATGGAAGTCTTTTTGATACATTAGACGACTTTAATATCGCCAATAGTATTGATTCTGATCGTAATAAGCTTTATCTAGTATCAAAAGCTAAACTAGAAGGCAGCATTCAAGTGGTTTCTCAAGTAGAGAAAGACTTTGTGAGTGATGAATTATCGACTGAAACTATCACCTTAGCTGATGCATTTTATCGTTTAGATTTGGATAACCAAAACCTAGATGATGATGGTGATTTGTCGGATTTAACTTTAATTAGCGGGACTAAGATGTACCTATTTGATAAACCATCAAATCATACTCTAGATGACTCAGGTATTGGTGCGGTTTACGGTATCGATGTTGCTTCAGGGGCGTCAATAGCATCGGAAGGTGTTTATTATGTATACGCGTTGCCATTGAGTTTGCAGACAAGTGGTTACATAGAGTCAGTTACGTTAAATGTTAATTTAACAGCCAATGGTGCAGCCATTGTTGGGGAAATGTCGTACCCAGTTAAATAGTTTAGATAATTAACTTTTTTAACAGCCACTTTGAGCATTCAAAGTGGCTTTTTTATTTTTAAATAACTAGGTTCTATTAAGCCATCATTTCTATACTAGGGAAACGTTATACCACTTCAAATAATTGTGCGGATACTTGTCCGGCTATTTTTTCTTTTTTTAGACTAAATTGTTCTGCAAACTCAGAAGCCATAAGATCATAACGGTTATTCGCTTCTTGTTCTAAATACATCAAGCTACCAGAAGTTATAATTTGGTTATCAAATAGTGCCTTTATGCAAGATTGCACCATGTCTTTATGAAACGGTGGATCTATAAAGACTAAATCAAATTGGGTCTTTAAGGTTTGTACTGCGGTGAAAAAATCAGCTTGTATGACGTTAATATGTTGCCCTGCATTTAATATCGTCACATTGTTTTTTAATTGATTAGCTGCTTGTTTATTTTTTTCAATGCAAGTGACCGAGTTGGCACTGCGAGAAGCGGCCTCAAAACCAAGAGAACCTGCGCCTGCAAAACAATCTAAAACATTAGATTGACGAACGTCCATCATCAGCCAATTAAACACAGTTTCTTTTAATCTGTCGGTTGTTGGTCTGAGGCCTTCTTTGTCATGCACTTTAAGTTTTCGTCCACGCCATTGTCCCCCAATAATGCGTATTTCGCCCGTTTGGGTGCTCGCTTTATTCGTCGCTTTGGTTTTGTTTTTAAACTTAGGTGTAGATCTCACAATAAGGCCTTTTTAATCGACGGCTACTTGGCAGAAATGATAAGTACCAAATGGCGGAAAGTTTAATTATAAATAGGATATTAATTAGGTAGATATATTTGCTAGTTCAGTGGTTAATTAATCACGTGAATTAGGTTAACATACGGGCAATATCAATTTGCGTATTATCCCGTGCAATTTACGTCTTTTAAAGGTTTTTTTCATGTCAAAGAAGTCAGGTTTATTTTCGTGGTTTAAAAAAGATAAATCAGAAGAGTCCGCTCCAATTGATTCTGAAGTTCAAGCTTCAGAAATTGAGTCATCAGAACTGTTGCCTGAAGACGTAGAAGAAATAAGCTTGTCTACAGAAACAGAAACAGAAAC
>NZ_JAHKPJ010000006.1:30222-132012 GCF_018860345.1 Psychrosphaera sp. F3M07
ACAGAAACAGAAACAGAAACAGACGTTGTAACCGAAGAAAAGAAAATTGGCTTTTTTGAACGCCTTAAAAAAGGGTTATCAAAAACTCGCCAGCAAATCGGTGGTGGTTTTATTTCTTTGTTTAAAGGCAAAGCCATTGACGATGACTTATACGAAGAATTAGAAACACAACTATTAATGGCTGATGTGGGCATGGATACCACAGTAAAGTTAATTAATAGGTTAACGGAACATGCGGATAGAAAAGATTTAAAAGACGCCGATGCTCTTTATGGTTTATTAAAATCAGAGATGACCGATATCTTAAAAAAATCTGATCAACCTTTAGTGGCTAAAGCGGACAATGGCCCATTTGTTATATTAATGGTTGGTGTTAATGGTGTAGGTAAAACAACGACTATTGGCAAGATGGCAAAACAGTTTCAGCAACAAGGTAAGTCTGTGATGTTAGCAGCCGGAGATACATTTAGAGCGGCGGCCGTAGAGCAATTACAAGTTTGGGGCGAACGTAATGACGTTCCCGTTATTGCTCAACATACCGGTGCTGACAGTGCGTCAGTTATTTTTGATGCTTATCAAGCGGCGAAAGCGAGAAACGCCGATGTATTAATTGCTGACACGGCAGGGCGACTTCAAAATAAAGATAATTTAATGCAGGAACTAGAAAAGATTGTTCGTGTTTTGAAAAAATTCAATGCAGAAGTGCCACATGAAATTATGTTAACCATAGACGCAACTACTGGCCAAAATGCAATTAGCCAAACAAAAATATTTAATGAAGCGGTAGGTTTAACCGGTTTATCACTGACTAAATTAGATGGAACAGCGAAAGGTGGAGTTATCTTTGCTGTGGCTGAACAGTTTGGTATTCCAATACGTTACATTGGTGTAGGTGAAGGCGTTGATGATTTAAGAACGTTTGAACACAAAGCCTTTATTGATGCCTTATTTAGTGAATAATGAGTCCTAATAATTGTTCCTAATTATTAACAAGCCAGAAAATTAACTTCTGGCTTTTTTCTATCTGCTGCATGAGTTAATCTATTAGGATAATAAAAAATCCCATTTAAAATTGGAATGCGTTAAATGATCAAGTTTGAGCAGGTAAGTAAAACTTATCCTGGTGGCTTTCGAGCTTTAGAAAGAGTGTCTTTTCATCTACAAAAAGGTGAGATGGCATTTTTAACTGGGCATTCAGGCGCAGGTAAAAGTACGTTATTAAAGTTGATCAGTATGATTGAACGACCATCGATTGGTAATGTATTTATTAATGGTAAAAATTTAAATCAAATATCCGCAAAACAAGTGCCGTTTGCACGACGTGATATTGGCATGATCTTCCAAAACCATAGATTATTACAAGAGCATAGTGTTTTTGATAATGTTGCTTTGCCACTAGTAATCGAAGGTATTTATACTCAAGGTGAAATCACCAAACGGGTACACGCAGCTTTAGATAAAGTTGGTTTGTTAAGTAAAGCCAAGTTATTTCCTAAAATTCTATCCGGTGGTGAGCAGCAGCGTGTTGGTATTGCCAGAGCGGTTGTGAATAAACCCCCTTTGTTATTGGCTGATGAGCCTACGGGTAATTTAGATCCTGAGTTATCCAAAGAAATAATCAATGTTTTTGAGCAGTTTAATGATGTTGGGGTCTCGGTATTAATTGCCACCCATGATTTAGGGTTAATCGCTAGGATGAAAAATAGAAGTCTCACTTTAAAACAGGGTCGTATGATTAACGACGGTTTAGCCCATGATGACGGCTTATCATCAACAGAAAGTGGGATATTATTATGAGTATTCTGTTTTCAACCGACGCTTCAGGTGCACGTTCAAAATCAGTGAATCCAATTCAAAAGTTTATATATTTTTGGGTGCATAATTTACGTCAGATTGTAACAAGTGTAGGTGAAATATGGCGCACGCCTGTTGCTTCTGCCATGACAATTGCGGTAATGGGGTTAAGTTTAACCTTACCTGCTACCCTTCATATCATAGTTAAAAATGTACAGTCGATAAACTTGGAGTGGGATAGTGCCTCAGAAATAAGTTTATTTTTAAATGACAGTTTATCCGAACAACAAATATCCAGTGCCATTCGTCGTATACGTAGTTACGACGAGGTAGAGGAATTACGCTATATCAGCAAAAAAGATGCTATTGCTGAATTTAAATCTTTATCTGGATTTGGTGAGGCGTTGGACTATTTAGAGTCAAACCCGTTACCAGCTTCATTTATAGTGACGCCAAATAAATATCACCGCCAAGCTGAACCCGCCAAATCATTATTAGCGAAACTAGAAAAAGAAAGAGAAGTTGATTTTGGTAAGTTAGATATTGACTGGTTAACTCGCCTCAACGCCATTGTTAGCATGTTAGAAGAAGCGGTTATTACGGTGGCGTTATTACTCATGGTCTCGGTTGTATTAATTATTGGTAATACTATTCGTCTATCTATCATTTCCCGTAAAGAAGAAATTGAAGTGATGAAACTGGTGGGTGCAACGGAAGGATTTATCCAACGTCCTTTTGTCTACACAGGCATTTGGTATGGTCTTATGGGAGGATTTGTTGCCTTTATTATAGTTACGTTTGTTATTTGGTGGATGCAGTCTGCAATTGTAGAAATATCAGGCTTGTACATGGCTGACTTTTTGATAGAAGGACTGACGTTATCCGAGTTCGGGGCTTTAATGTTAATTGCCTCAGGGTTAGGGTTTTCGGGGGCGTTTTGGTCAGTGCATCGTCATATTAAAGAAATAGAACCAGACTTAGATTAATTTAATTATTACTGGCAGAGTTAACTCATCGTTCACAATTTGATTGTTTAGTTTGAGTTACTTACTTTTCTTTCTCTTTTATCCTTAAGTAAGTATTCGTTTTGCCAGAGAAGGGCTTCATGGTAAACCCTTCCAATGTCATCCTTATCTAAGCCTAATTTAGCAGCGGTTGAAGCAATAACATCCCAATCACCAATTTCGTAGGCTTCACATATCATCAGGTAAAGTCCAAGCGAACCTTTACGATGTAACAAGGCTATTTTCATTGTTTTATCAATTGGCAGTTTAGGCACAATGCTTTCTATTGGGATATTGATGATAGGTGATATCAAGGATAATAAACCGGTTAAGTAAGCGCGCGGAACCGGTCCATTCTCATTGTTAAGATCTTCCAAAAACTCACAAAACTTACTCCTTAAAATTGCCATATTGTGCAACTCCGGATTTGTGTGGGCTCCTAAATTGGCCAAAGCAATTAACGCGACAAACTTTTTAATTTCCTCAAAACCCAAATAGGTAAGAGCGTGTTTTACCGTGGTGACATCTTTGCCTGCCGCAAAAGCAGTCGATGATATATATCGTAATAAAGCAAAAGAAATACTGGCTTCTTTTTCGATAATGCTGGCGACCTGATCGAAGGTAACCTCGGCATTTGCCATTAAACTGATTAATTTCAGTAATTTAATTTTGTCTGTAGAAAGGCCTGTTTGTTCAACCATTTCAGGTTGTGCGTAAAAGAATCCTTGAAATAATGTGAAGCCTAACTCTTTTAACATTCGAAGTTGATGCTCAGTCTCTACCCGTTCCCCTAATAAAATAATATTGGGGTACGTTGCTTTTAATTTACGAGAGAATTTGGATATTTGAATAATATTAAGTTGTGAAATATCAACTTTTATAATTTCGGTATAAGGATAAAGCACTTCCCATTTTTCATTAAAGTCATGATCATCTAACGCCAGTTTGTAACCTTCCTCAAAGAGTTCTTTACATACCGCAACTAAGTCGTCGGTGACCGTAACATCTTCTAATATCTCAATGACGGTTGTGTCTTTGTTTAAGGCGGTAGGGGTTTTATTTAACAGACTTAATTCATGGAAATTAACAAAGGCCAGCTTGTTTTGGCAAATTTGTTCTAACCCAAGTATGAGTTGGTTTTGAGTGATGATCTTAGACGTCGCTTCATTGGGGTCAATATGTGGAAAACTGTTATTTAAACTATCTCTAAATAATAATTCAAAACCTATGGTTTCTTCATTTATGTTTAAAATTGGTTGCCTAGCCACATAAGCGCTCATTCATACCTCCCTTATTAAATAACTTCCGATAAAACTACTTTAACTTGGTTAATAATAAAACACTAATTGTAAATACGATGTTTATTCGTATTTAAATAAGGAAAAAAACTAAGCGAAATAAAAAATATAACTAAAAGATCTATAAAGCTCAAAAATAAAATTAGCACTCTAACTTTGAGAGTGCTAGTATCGTTTCAACTTATTAAGAAGGAGTGATTGATCATGTCGAAATTAAGTCAATCTATGGATTTAGCAGTAACACCTCATAGCGGTAGCATTGAGTCTTACGTGTCTACTGTCACTAGTATCAATATGTTAACTGCAGAAGAAGAGCGTGAACTCGCTTTTGATTTATATGAAAATGAAAATTTAGCTGCAGCAAAAAAATTAATAATGTCGCACCTGCGTTTTGTGGTGCACATTGCAAGAAGTTATTCTGGTTATGGTTTACCTCAAGCGGATTTAATCCAAGAAGGTAACATCGGCCTTATGAAAGCAGTAAAACGTTTTAATCCTGAAGTTGGCGTACGATTAGTATCTTTTGCCGTTCATTGGATTAAAGCCGAAATACATGAGTTTGTACTTAAAAACTGGCGTATTGTTAAAGTTGCAACAACGAAAGCTCAACGTAAATTGTTTTTTAATTTACGTAAATCTAAAAAGCGTTTAGGTTGGTTCAGCAATGACGAAGTGTCAAATGTTGCAGAAACGTTAGGTGTTTCCAAAAAAGAAGTATTGGAAATGGAATCTCGTATGAGTAATTACGACATGGCATTTGACATGGGTAATGATGATGAAGACTCAGATTCAGCGGCATATTCGCCATCATTATATTTGGAGCGTGATAACTCAGACGTAGCTGAAAACGTTGCTAATAAACAGTGGGAAGAACATACAAATAAACGTCTTTTCTCTGCGATTAAAACGTTAGATGAACGTAGCCAAGACATTTTGCATAGCCGTTGGTTGGATGATAATAATAAAACCACTTTGCAAGAACTTGCCGACAAATACAGCGTTTCTGCTGAACGAGTTCGTCAGTTAGAAAAAAATGCAATGAAGAAAATTCAAGGTTTGTTAGCGGCATAAAGTTAACCGCCATTAAAGACCAGCCAGAGTGCTGGTTTTTTTATGCAGAAAATTTAGAGATAAAGAATCTACAGATGAAAACTCAAATTCCACAATGGAATTTTGAGGCTCTGTGTTAAAGTTCATTTAGAGTTAATTAATAAGAATAATAATATGATCGGTTTTGTAAAAAAAATGGTTTCCAACTTGAATATGGAAACTGGAGAAGTAGATTATAAATTGCCAATTGGCGATGAGTTGTTATCACTTAATGAGATAATAGGTAAACCGTTAACCTTAACTTATACGGGCAACATAAGTTGTTTGAATTGCCATAAAAAAACGAAAAAAAGTTTTTCTCAAGGGTTTTGTTTTCCATGCATGAGAAAACTCGCCGCTTGTGACATGTGTATTATGAAACCTGAAACTTGTCATTATGATCAAGGTACATGCAGAGAGCCTGAATGGGGCGAGAAAAATTGCATGATTGAACACTATGTATATTTAGCAAATACCTCAGGATTAAAAGTGGGGATCACGCGTCATACCCAAGTACCTACCCGTTGGATAGATCAAGGCGCTACACAAGCATTACCAATCATAAAAGTTAAAACCCGATATCAATCCGGTTTAGTTGAAACTGCATTGGCTGATTTTATTGCCGATAAAACAAATTGGCGAGCCATGTTAAAAGGAGGTAATGAAGCAATTGATTTAAAAGCGAAAGCCGCAGAATTATTGCCACAAATTACGGAACGCTTAACAGCTATAAAACTTGAATTTGGTGACGATTGTATCGAAATACTCGATGACGATGTTGTTAATATCGACTACCCGGTATTAAATTATCCAGTTAAAATTAGCTCTTATAACTTTGACAAAGAAGTGGGCGTATCGGGTGTATTACAAGGTATAAAAGGGCAGTATTTAATTTTTGATACAGGTGTCATTAATATAAGAAAATTCACGTCCTATGAGATTAGTGCTGAATATTAATAAGCATTCTTAACAACATTTATAGTGCACTTTCAGCTACTTTATTCGCAGTTGGTTTTATGAAATCAACTGCGATTTTACTTTTTGCTTTATGCTTAATTTCTTCTCCATCTCTTGTAGCCAAGTTATCCAGTATAGAAATATTACTAGGTAACAGCTTAGATAATGGCACTAACTCAACGCCCATACTAGCTAACAAAGGCAAATTCTGTTGCAATAGTTGGTAAGTTTCAGGGTAAGGGTGGCCTATTGCGATGGCTGAACCATACTCTCTAGCAATGTTAATAAGACGTTGAAATTGAAATGCCATAACCTCTGGTTTTCTAACGTGGTCTAAGAAAATATTGCGGTGTAATGCATTCACACCATATTGATCAGCGATAGGCTCGACTTTGCTAAGGACGGTTGTTTTACTGTCTAAAAAGAACATATTATGTTGCCTTAACAATTCCATAGTCCATTGCATAGGCTGATCTAATCGAGTTAACAAGCTTCCCATATGGTTGTTTATGCCTACGGCATAGGGGACATCCTCAATAGCTGCAATTAAGGTTTGTTGAAATTGTTGCTTGGTCATGTCCATAGTTAATGCACCAGGCCCTAAATACTGGTTTCTTTTATTGGCCTGCATGGGTAAATGTATGATCACATCTCTTTTTTGTTCGGTCGCTTGTTTTGAGAATGCGGTGCTATAAGGCGTGTGAGGTAAAATAGCGAAGGTTAAGGCCTGATTTAATGTAAGTAATTTTTTATCACTTGCTTGATTACCAATGTCATCAATGACAATAGCAATTTTTCCAGCATGAGCATTACTTGCCGTCAAAACATAGGTTATTAAAAAAATAGTTATTAGTCTTAAAGTTCGCAAAATTGTCTTAATTGTTATTGAGTTAACAAATTCATGTTCAGTGATATTAAGCAGTATATCGACATGATCCGTGTTTGTACTGTCAATTAACTGAAATATAAGTCAATTGCGTATTTTATCGACACCAGCGAGCAGGATTGACCGTTTTGCCTTTATAACGGATTTCAAAATACAATCCAGCTTCCGCTTGCCCACCACTTTGACCAACTAAGGCAATTGGTTCATTTGGTTCTACATAATCACCAGCACGTTTTAATAATGCTTGGTTATGTCCATATAAACTCATATAGCCTTTACCGTGGTCTATGACGGTCACCCAACCAAAGCCTTTTAACCAATCTGCGTATAAAATAATACCTTCGGCTATACTATTAACCCTATTGCCTAACGCGGAGTCAATCATCACCCCTTTCCAGCGTAACGCGCCATTACGTCTTTGACCAAACTTACTTTTTAATCTGCCTTTAGTTGGCCAAACTAATTTTTTCTTCAATGTATATAACCCAGCTAATTTTGCAGGGTCAACGGCCATTTTACTTTGTGCAGCGGCAATTGCATTAGTCAGTCTCTGTTGATTAGCTTGTAACTGTTTTAATTTGTCTTGATCGGATTTAATGTTTTTGTTGAGCTGACGTAATGCTGATTTTCGCTCTTTTTGAGAGAGAGCTAATTGTTGACGTTCATCTTTTTGATGTTTCTGTAATGCGAGCAAATCAATTTGTTGCTGCGCCAATTCTTGATCAATTTCACTTAATCTTGTTAATACTCTTTGTATATCTTCAAGTTGTTTAACCCTAGCGTCATTAATAGACTTGTAGTAAGTAATTAATCGCTCTAGCTGTGCAGGTTCGTTTTGATTGAGTAATAATTTGGTGTAGTCATGTTTGCCATTTAAATAAGCAATTTTGACCATAGAAGCTAACAGAGTTTGTTGAATCTTTTTTTCTTTATTCAACTTATGTTGTTCTTGTTTTAGCTTAGATATCTTGTCGTTTACGTCATCTAACTGGTTATTAGTTTGTGTCAGTTGGATTGCAATTTCAGCGACTTTTAACTCTGCTGACTTAAATGAGTCTTCAAGATTTGATTTTTTGCTAATTTGTTTATCTAACGCTTCTCGTTGTTGCTTGATACTAAGTTGTACTTGTTTGAGCTTTTCATTATTTTTTGTAATGTTGTTATTTGAATCATTACTAGGAGACGCTAAAACTGAGGCGCAGAAACATAAAGCGGCTGAGAATGAAATAACAGCCGACTTAATAAATAGATTTTTGATAATTTTAAAAGGTAGATTCACAGTTCTTCTGATAATTTAAACATCCCTGTCTATCTAATCAGATTAATCAACTAACATCAAAGGTTTACCAGACATTTCTGCTGGTAACTCCATACCTATCAAATTAAGGATGGTTGGTGCGACATCACTTAGCTTACCCCCTTCAACGACTTTGGCGTCTCGACCAACGTAGATGAATGGTACTGGTTCACTAGTATGTGCCGTGTGCGCTTGGCCCGTTTCAACATTAGCCATTTTTTCTGCATTACCATGGTCAGCGGTGATTAAACATTCTCCGCCCACTTTTTCCAGAGCCGTAACAATACGTCCAATACAATGATCGACAGCTTCACATGCTTTCACTGCAGCATCAAATACACCGGTATGGCCGACCATATCACCATTTGGGTAGTTAACAACGATGAAGTCAAACTCTTTAGACTCAATAGCCGCAACTAATTTATCGGTTAATAGCTCAGAGTTCATTTCTGGTTGAAGGTCGTAAGTAGCCACTTGTGGAGATGGTATTAATTCACGTTTTTCACCTATAAATAAGTCTTCACGGCCACCAGAAAAGAAGAAAGTTACATGAGCGTATTTTTCTGTTTCAGATATACGTAACTGTGTTTTCCCATGTTTTTCTAGCCATTCACCAAGTACATTATTCAATGGTGTTGGAGGGAAAGCCGCTGTGGTATTTATATCCGCAGCGTATTGGGTCAACATGACAAAGTCAGTTAGTTTAGGTGCATGTTTACGCTTAAAACCTGAGAAGTCGTTATCTACAAAACTACGAGTTAATTCGCGTGCTCTGTCTGCTCTAAAGTTCATAAAAATAACAGCGTCACCATCAACCATAGGTACGGCATCACCTATGATAGTCGGTTTAACAAACTCGTCATTTTCATCACGTGCATAGGCATCTTCTAACCCTTTTATTGCTGAATCAGCAGTAAATTCACCTTGAGCAGAGGTTAACAAGTCATATGCTTTTTCTACACGATCCCATCGATTATCTCGGTCCATGGCATAATAACGACCAATTAGCGAAGCAACTTTACCTTTACCAGAAGTAGCAAAGTGTTGTTCAAACGTTTCTAAAACGTTTTTTGCACTGCGTGGTGGCGTATCACGTCCATCAAGAAAAGCATGTACATAAACTTTATTACAACCCTGCTGTTCAGCCATTTTTACCATAGCTAAAATATGTTCGTCGTGACTATGTACGCCACCTGGAGACATAAGCCCCATAATATGAACCGCTTTATCGTGTTGTACTGCAGAATCCACCGCATTAACTAACGCTGGGTTTTGATTAAATGAACCATCTTCAATGGCTTTCGTAATACGAGTGAAATCTTGATAAACAATACGACCGGCGCCTAAGTTTACATGACCCACTTCAGAGTTGCCCATTTGACCGTCTGGTAATCCAACATCAAAGCCACTGCCAGAAATTAGTGTACGTGGTTTGGTATTCCAAAGGTTATCTAAGTTAGGCGTATTAGCCGCGGCAATAGCATTGTTTTCTGTTGAGACACGATGACCCCAACCATCCATAATAACTAAAACAAATGGTTTTTTATCCGACATGAAGGTTTCCGTATTTTTGAGTTAATGCGATGATGTATGTCAAGATTCTAACCTGTTTTAAACTCAGTGTTTAACAATTTTTAAGATCATCTTATAAGCTTTTGGTATCTTTAGATTAAGCAGGTATAATCCCGCCACTTCAAAACAAATTCTGAATACATTTCAGAGAATAATAATTAGGTAATTTATCTATGGAACAGTTTGTTGAGTTTATTGGCAACCACTATATGTTAGGAGCTGCGTGGGCTCTATTATTTTTAATGTTAGTCATGAGTTGGTTATCTGGTGCAACATCTAGTGTTAAGTCTATCTCAAGCCATGATCTAACTATGTTAGTAAATCGTTCAAATGGTCATGTGGTTGATATCCGTTCAGTTGCGGATTTTAATAAAGGTCGCATTACGGATTCGGTTAACCTACCAATGGATAAAATAACAAGTGGCCAATTTGGAGCGCTTGAAAATAAAAAGGCTGACCCCATAGTAGTTGTTTGCAACGCTGGAATGACGGCTAAAAGTGCAGCTAAATTAATGCATAAAGCGGGTTTCGAGCAAGTATCAGTATTGCAAGGTGGTATTCAAAGTTGGATAAGTGCAAGCTTACCCGTTGTTAAAAAGTAAATAAGACTCTTATATATGGCTAAAATCGATATTTACACAAAGGCTTATTGTCCTTTTTGTGTCAGAGCACTTGGTTTATTAAAAATGAAACAAGTTGAATTTACTGAAATAAAAATAGACGAACATCCAGAATTACGAGCGCCAATGATAGCTCGAACGAAAGGCGCGTACACCGTTCCTCAGATTTTCATTGGCGACCAGCATATTGGCGGATGTGACGACTTAATGGCTCTAGAGCGTGCAAATAAACTAGACACGCTGTTATCAAAATAAATAATATTCAGGAATAATTAAAATGACAGAACAAGCAGCAACTCCAACAAACGAAGCAACGGCTCAATTTTCAATCCAAAGAATTTACGTAAAAGACATTTCGTTTGAAACGCCTAACTCTCCGGCTATTTTTACTAAAGAATGGAAACCTGAAGTAAAATTAGACTTAGATAATAAAAGTGTAAAATTAGAAGATGGTGTTTATGACGTTACTTTGTCAGTGACGGTAACTGCTACAGTTGAAGGTCAGACTGCATTTTTATGTGAAGTTCAGCAAGCTGGTGTTTTTGTAATCGGCAACATGCCTGAAGGTCAAATTGCACATATGTTAGGTGCTTTCTGTCCAAATACATTATTCCCATATGCACGTGAAACAATCTCTAACTTAGTTAACCGTGGTACTTTCCCAGCGTTAAACCTTTCTCCTGTTAACTTTGATGCGTTGTTTGCCCAGTATATGCAACAGGCACAAGCCCAAGCAAAAAGTGAAGGTCAAAAGTTAGACGCGTAAGTTTATAACTTGTTATAAACTTTTTGTCGCTTAAAGTGGAGACAATATGAGTTCTGATAAAAAATTCAGAATTGCAATTTTAGGGGCGGGCTCTTATGGCACCGCCCTCGCTTTTTGTTTTGCTCGTAATGGACATGATGTGATCATGTGGGGACGAGACAAAGAACAAATGGCTGATATGCAATTACATCGTCAAAACCGTAAGTACTTACCTGGGGCTGATTTCCCAGATACGCTTCATGTTACTGACGATCTCAATCAAGCAGTCACGCAATCCGAGTTGCATTTAGTGGTTGTACCTAGTCATGTATTTTCCAATGTATTAACTCAAATAAAACCATTACTGCCTAATAAACCTAAAATTTGTTGGGCAACTAAGGGATTAGATCCTAATACTGGACGTTTATTACATACGGTAGCAAGAGATATACTTGGCGATGAGGCTTCTTTAGCTGTGTTGTCTGGTCCTACATTTGCTAAAGAAATGGTGCAAGGTTTACCGACGGCAATCTCGTTGTCATCTGATGACCAAGCGTTTGTTGATACCATAAGTAAATTATTGCATTGTGAAAGGAAGTTCCGAGTTTATACCAACTCAGACTTTGTTGCGGTGCAACTGGGTGGTGCAGTTAAAAATGTAATCGCTATCGGTGCGGGTATGGCTGATGGTATTGGATATGGTGCCAATGCAAGAACGGCGTTGATCACTCGTGGATTAGCAGAAATGATGCGATTAGGGATGGCATTAGGTGCCGAACCTCAATCGTTAATGGGAATGGCTGGACTTGGTGACTTAGTATTAACCTGTACCGACAATCAATCTCGTAATCGTCGTTTTGGTTTGGCATTAGGCCAAGGTAAATCAGTAGAAACGGCAATGGAAGAGATTGGTCAGGTTGTTGAAGGGTATCGTAATACCAAAGAAGTTCACATGTTGGCTAATGAAAATCATGTTGAAATGCCGATAACCGAACAAATTTTTGAAGTTCTATATAAAGGAAAGTCAGCCCATGATGCGGCTTTGGCTTTATTAGCTAGAGATCCAAAATCAGAGTAGTTGAGCTTGTTTTCAATAAGAAAAAAACCAGTTAACTTAACTGGTTTTTTTATGGTTAAAAATAACGGACTTTATTTTATATAGTGACAAGTATAGTCAGTTATTTCGATTACTTTTACTTGAAAAGATGAGTTAGCTGGTACGCCAAAACTTTCACCGCCAACGATGGTTTGCCACTCTGAACCTGGTAATAATAACTCTAACTTTCCTGAAACTATTTCCATTAACTCTTCTTCATTGGCGCCAAACTCATAGTCACCCGGTAACATGACGCCTAGCGATTTAGTGGTGCCATCTGAAAAGGTCAAGCTACGACTTGTTACTTTGCCGTCAAAGTATATGTTGGCACTTTGTTTTATAGACACATTGTCAAATTGTGACATTTAGGTAAGTCCTTATAGTATTGATATTAATTAAAATAATACGGAGTTTTGCAAAAGTAAAAAGCTTAAATGGCTATATAACATATCAATTGGTTACACGTTTATAAAATAATTGGGTTTACTTTCCGCATAACCTATTTCGGCCAGATTTTTTAGCATCATAAAGAGCCGTATCTGCTCGTTGGATTATATCTGTTTGATAAGCGTCGTTTATAGAGGCTTCTGATAGACCTAAACTGATCGTGACTGGCTGAACTAGCCCTGGAATATCCAAGTCTTCAATCGCTAGCCTAAATTCTTCTAATTGAGCATGCGCTGCTTGATAACTTTTGGAATTCAATATGATTAAGAACTCTTCGCCGCCATATCGGCCAACGGGTTGCGCTTCACCAAATATATTGATTGCGCAGTCCGCAATATGTTTTAAAACGGCATCTCCCATCACATGACCAAATTGGTCATTAATGTTTTTGAACAAATCTAAATCAAACATACACACATACAAGGATTGTTTTGATTTTTTAAAGTCGTTGAATCTTTGAGATAAAATAGCCATTATTTTTCTGCGATTATATAAGCCGGTTAAATCATCTGTGGTGGCGAGTTTATCCAGCTGTTTCTGTAATCGAATATTGCGTGACAGAATAAAAGTCACAAAAATAGCAATGCAGATTGAAAATAGAGACGTCAATATTAATAAATCTGTTTGTTTCTTATGTTTATCTAGCTCCACTTTCTTAAGCTGATTTTCTAATATTAATAATTGGTTATCTTTAGCATAAATCGAGTTTTTAAGTTTCTCAAAAACGGATTCTCTAGAAATTTCTAATTGTTGTTTATGGTAAGACCTAAGTTGATCTATATAGTTTTGTTGCACTTGATAGGCTTCTTTTATTTTGCCTAATGCAAAAAAGACATTAGCTTGAGTTTCAGCCGACTGCACATAAGTTTCAAACGACCTTTCTGTTTTATATGGTTTAAGCGCTTCTAATTTGGCTAAAGAGTCTTGTGCGTCTTCATACATTTTTAAGTTTAATTGTACGCTAGCGAGATCGCCGTATATTTGAATTAAATTTCCGATATGATTCTCAGGTAAAAAACGTTGTTTTGCATCTAATAAAACCGTTAAGGCTTGATCGTATTGCTTGGCGTGTAAATAACTGCGCCCCATCCCCATATACGCATAAGCAATACCTATAATATCTCCGCTATTACGGCTGTAACGTTCTGAATTTTTATATGCGTTTATAGCTTGTTCATAGTCTTCGGTTTGGATATAAATATCCGCTAAGTTGTAGTAAGCCACGGAGAGTTGTTGTGTGTTTTCAGTTAACATCACATATTCAATTGATTTTAACATGGCTTCGATAGCACCATCCGGGTGACCCGTTTGTAAATAAATGGTACACAAGGCATTGTACATAGTGGATAAAGCATCTGGGCTGGATACATTATCGACTAGTTCATATGACTGAGTCATATAATCCATCGCTTGATCAACCCGATTATTACTCGCTAACGTACCACTATAAACCGATAACATTTCAACGATAAGCTCTGGATCTTCCGTCTTTTTAGCGTAATCAATGGCTTGTTCTAAATACTCATACTGCTGCGGTATGTTCTGTTTGAATTGGGAGTAGTAAGCCAAGGTTAAGTACATGTAGGTTTTATCGTGGGCAGATATATTTAACTCAAGTGCATTGGTGGCATATTTATAACCAAGTTCAAACTCAGAATATATAGGATATAAACGGGCTAACCAATAAATGACTTTGGCATTCTCTGGGAATTCGACGGATAACTCTTTCGCTAAGTTTAATGCTTGCTGGCTATCCGATTTATATACTGACTCAATATCCTGTAACTTGGATGAAAGCGAAGAGGCTGGGTTACTAGCTAATGCAGAAAAAGCCGTAACTAAAAAGAAACTTATTAATAAAATAATATGTGATGTTTTGCTATTTGATACTTTAAATTTCATTATTGTTATTCATATCCTATGAATGATAACTTTTTTTAGTTATCTTTTCCCTTTTGTCGGGTAATACGTACCCTGGAATTATACTTTTGTCGATCTCATCGATTTGGTCTCTTGATAAGTATTGTTGAGCATATTGCATATAAACTTCTTCATCTATAAATACGTCAAATAAATCTGGATCTATGTGTTTATCGAGTTTCATGAATCCCATTATTCTTAAACATTCACTCAACATTTTCGCTGGTTTATATGGTCTATCTGCTGCAGTTAATGCTTCAAATATATCAGCAATCGCCATCATTCTAGCGGGAACAGACATTTGTTCACGTGTTAAACCGTTGGGGTAGCCAGTACCATCCATTTTTTCATGATGGCCTCCAGCATATTCAGGTACATTGCGTAAGTGTTTAGGGAACGGGAGTGACTCCAACATGTCAATGGTTACCACCATATGGTTGTTAATAATCTCTCGTTCTTCTGGTAATAGTGTGCCTTTAGCAATTTCCAGATTACATACTTCATTCGCCGAAAGTAAAGGTTGTTTCACACCCGCAATGGTCACTTGATGTTTTGCTGCAATATCATGTACACGTTGTTGATCATCAGGTTTCATGAACTCTCCACCAACATTCGCTTTACATAAAAACAATCTGTCTTGTTCAAGCTCTTCGATTAAACTGGGTAACTCACTTTCCAGTTTTGTAATGTCTTTGCCTTGTTTTAATTGATCAATTATTTTTTGCTGATGGGCATTTTTAATTTCATTAATGGCTAATTCAATTCGGCATTCAACTAAAGCAATTCGATCGAAAATCGTTTCTAGTTTCGATGCTTTATCCATCACATATTCTGGCGTCGCAATTTTTCCGCAGTCATGTAACCAGCCTGCAACAGAAAGCTCATATTTTTGATTTTCGTCTAGGTAAAAGTCCGCTAATGGACCTGATTTGGTATGACAAACGGCGTCGGCGATTAACATGGTTAATTCTGGAACACGATTACAGTGACCACCTGTATAGGGGGATTTTTCATCGATTGCGCGAGCGATTAGGCGAGTGAGAGATTTAAATAACGCTTCCATGCCATCAATCAGTTGTCTATTGGTAAGGGCAACAGCGGCCATAGACGTTAATGAGCGAATAATCTCCTCTAATGCCGGAGGGAAATCAACGACTTGCTCATCATGTTGAGCGTTAATCAGTTGTAATACACCAATCAGCTCTTTTTCATGGTTCTTCATGGGGATTGTTAATACGGACTTAGTACGATACCCCGTTTTCTCATCCATTTTACGAGCGGCACTCATGTCATAGTTGCCAGATTCGTAAGCGTCTGAAATATTAATGACTTGATCGGTTGCGGCTGCGTATGCGACTAAAGCGTTGTAATTTGGCTCGCCATCGACAAACATTGGAATTTCAGGGAAAGGTATAGGTTTGCCAGAAGTGCCACCCATATACATATTAAGAGTGTCATTTAATAGTGTTTCGAATTTAAGACAATTTTTTTCGGTAATAGAATATATCGTTCCGCCGTCAGCTTGCGAAAGTTGTTTAGCGCTTAGAAGAATATTCTCTAATAGTTTTGTAGTGTCTTCTTCAGTTGATAATTCCACACCCACATTAATTAAATGTTTAAGTGCTGAGTCACTAAAATCCGTTGTCATTATTATTCTCTATTACTGTTGGTGATCAAAATAGTTAACCAACATTGGCGTAATTACTAATTAGTATATGGTGTTTTAATATTCAATGCGAGTGATGATTATTTGTGCTTAAAGTTGAATAATCTGTTGTTCTTTCGCAAAAAATATATTGCAGTCTAATTGCATTTCATTAATTTTTTGTTGCCACTTATCAATGTCATCGTCAGTTCTGTCTGGATCATGACTGTAAATAGCTAATTGTTTTATATGGCTACACTTAGCTAAATCAACGGCTTCAACTATGAGTGAATGACCCCAACCATGTTTAAGAGGCATATCTGAGTCAGTGTATTGACCATCATGGATTACTAAATCAACCCCTAATAAAAACTCTTTCCACTCATAAGAACTGGTCTTAGGCGCAGTTGGTGGTGCCAATTCATTATCTGTGACATAAGCAACCTTTTTACCAGCACTCTCAATTATATACGCAGAACCACCATTTGGATGGTTAATCGTTCGTCTATATACTCGAAAGCCATTAATTGTAACTGGCTGTATATCCCAATTAGGCTGTTTAAAGTTCAAGTTGGCTAATAACTCATCCTCATCTAATGGAAAGAAACTGCCATTAATCTGCTCAACAATGGCTCTTGGCTGATTAGGGGTTGTCTCACTTGGATAAATATATATATTACGATTTTTTTGATAAATAGGCTTAAAAAAAGGAAAACCTTGTATATGGTCGTAATGATTATGGGACAATAATATGTAGACATCTTCTCGATGTTTCACAAATTCATCACCTATAACACGAATACCTGTGCCTGCATCTAGTATTAGTTTTTGACCACCTTCAGATTCAATTAAAACACAAGCGGTATTACCACCGTATTTTAATGTTAAAGGGCCTGGAGTAGGGCAAGAACCGCGTGTGCCGTAAAAAGTAACTTTCATTTATGGTGGAGATCCGACGTAGATTGAGTATGGATTTGCCGTATCATCGAATTGCTCTATGAATTTCAAAATAACACTGTTTACTGAATTTTCTAGAGAATCTTCTAATATTGCATTAATAATTATTGAGCCGTCGTTTGTAAGTGAAATATTATCATAACCCACGATGTCACACAGCTTACTTTCAGTCGTTCCAGGAGGTGGACCATTCATCATAGAATCTAAATATGAACATTGGATTCTACCATTTGGTACTAAATAACCAGGTAATGAATTAGCCCCAAAAGTATCATGGGGTGCACCATTTAGACCATTCAATTTAGCAATAAAACCAGTCGGTTCGTAATCAAAATATGCATTGCCGACAGCGATAATTTCATCATTTGAGTTAACTTTTAAATCTCGTATCTCTACTTGGGGTGGTGACGAGAAAGTAGCTAAACCCGACATATCGACGGTAATAATTCCACTTGCGCCAAGGGAGGTGCCAAAACTTGTATCGACAGCGTATTTTTGGGCATCTACCCCGTTAGAAAGATCTGCATCAGTTAACTTTATCAAGAAAGACTGTTCATAATCTATCGCAGAATATATTACTGAAGAGTCTGATAATTGCACTAATTTGCCAGAGGTTACTTGGCCTATAGCCGAAATTTCGACAGATAAAATATCATCGTTTGCATCATCAGATGCTAAATCGTCAAAAGTACTATCAATACTACCATCTGCTTTAACTCTTAATAAAAAAGTTACTCTATCTTGAGTGGAGGCTAATTCACCTGTGCCAAGGGCAATAACAGAGCCATCGTCTTGTAATATACCTGCAGTTAAATAATTATCGTTGCTACTTAAACCAACTAAACCTGATAAGTCTATTTCGTTGATAACAACATTTTCAGGCGCGTTGTCTGCTAAATCTACAAGGACTATATGATTTATTGCTACTTCACTTCCGGATTGACCAAACAGTGCGATTGTATTCAACGAGCTATTATAAGCAATACTACTTACTAGCGTAACTACTGGCATAACTATGTTTGGATATTCCGTAATTATATAACCGTGTGCATCTATTTTTTGTAATTTTAGATGAGAATTATTAACATCCTCATTAACTATTTCAGCTGAAATAACATAATTATCACCGTTTGCATCGGTTTCATTGATTTCGACTAAACCTGTGCCTAACACAGATATATAGCTCGATGAGTCAGCATCAGAATGTATTATAACGGGACTTTGTTGTCCGTTATTTAAGTCGTGAGACGTAATGGTTTGACCTATTATTCCGTAGTTAGTGTTATCACGTGCTGTTGAGGTAATAACTCTTCCTGAAGAATGAACCAGATTGCCGAAGAAATATTGACTCTCTGTTGGTTGAAATTCGAACATAATTCGCTCATCAATTGCTTCAATTTGCTCTACCATAAAGTCAGGGTGGAATTGCTGATAATAGATTTCTAACTCAGTGTTATAAACTTCAGGGCTAGTGGCCAAATTCATATTTTGAGTTTCGACTGAGCTAAATATATTAATGTAGTTATCCGTGTCATCTGAATCAAACAGTACAACCGCGTGGATATCATCGTCAGAATTAATCCCTAAACCTGATGTATTAGAGAGGTCTTTATCTATGAGATCTTCTGTATCTAAAATAATACCAAGTGAACTTAAAGTACCGTTAGCACTAAGCTGGTAAGGAATTAAATTGACAGCGCCGCTAATTGGGTTGGACTTTGTAATGTAAGTTATATTGCCGGCAGAATCGATTCCTAGACTAATAACTTCTTCATCATCAACTAAAGCTGTACCAACACCAATATAATGACCATCTACGCCACCAAACGAGGTATCCAATAAAAGTGTAGAAATATTCAACTTGGCAATTAACTGTTCTTGTTCAGAAATATTTAGGTTCGCACTCGACCCACCTAAAATTACATTGTCGCTATCAAGTTTTTGATACGTATTAAGTTTATTTATTGCGCTAATTCCGCCAATACTTGACACAAAAGTATTAAGTACATTGGATAAGTTGGCTATTTCAATTTCAGCTGCGAATAGCTGAGTGTCTAATAGAACCTCTACAGAACCTAAAGCGACTAGATTACCGGCCGTATTCTGTACCAAGCCTATGATAGTTTCATCATTGGTTGACAATCCTTCTAGGTTATATGTATATGTTTGTGTAGATAAAATGCCATCTGGATCAATTTCGTCTAGTTTAAAAGATTTGGTAGTAGAACTAGTGGAACGGCTTGAACTCGCTAAATACAACATTCCATTGGTGTGTAGCACTAGGTCGACCGCTTCAGAATGGTCATTTGTAGAAAGGCCTGTATGTACAAACTTACCATCATAATCAAATGTGTTGTCTATCGAACCATCTGAGTTTAAGCGTAATAAAAATGGGCTTTCTTCACCGGCACCGTTATATTGATAACCAAGTACATAGATATAATTATTGCCACTTACTTCATCAATGATTAATTTAGTTGGTTTAAATTTATCTAATGAACCGCTGTCATCAAACATATCAACATTAGGATCATTCAAATATTCAAAGTTAAGGTGTTTACGCCCATTGTTACCAAAATCAGGATTTATGCTGCCGTCTGAATACAGTTTTGCAATGGTATATACATAATCAGTACCGTTAGGATTCGCCGTATAAGCCAACACAAAACGATTATGAGCAGCATCCATTGTTGCATCCACTAAATAATCGTCGTACTCAGTGTCGGCGTAAGTATTAAATTGAGATATACCATTGTCTGCAAAAGTCGTGTCTAAAACATATTCTGAATTTTCAATAATGTTATTTATTGCAACAGCCACAGCCAGAGAACTTGTCAGTGACGTATCGTCAGTGACGGTAATGGTAAAGTTAAAGCTTGGTGTTGTTTCAAAATTTAATAAATAAGGATCATAAACCGTTACTTCACCGGTGGTTGAATTTATATCAAAAGCCCCACTTGGATCATTTAAACTAAATGTATGGGTTGCACCAGAGTCAGGATCAACCACAGTCGGCGTATATACACTGACACCAAAAGGTGTGTTTTCATTTAATGTAATATTAGAAGCACTAGTAAACTGAGGCGCATCATTTACAGCGGTAACACTCACGATGAAGTTCTCAGTAAATGCAGTAGCACCATCTTCACCACCATCGGTTACAACAATAGAAACGGTATCGGAAGTTAATACCCCTTCAAGCGGTGTCCATGTCACTTCACCTGTCGCTGAAATCGTCATACCCGCAGGGGCGTTTACTAAACTCCAAATTAAATCAGAGCCGTTGTTGGCATCGTCTTCATCAATTACTGTGGGTGTATAAGTATAAATTAGGTCTTCGGTTGCACTGGCTGGTGCGGAACTTGAAATCGATGGGCTGTCATTTATGTCATTTAAAGTAAGAGATATTGAGTGAGTATCCCAAAGTCCATCCTCATCAGTTACTACGATGTCAAAGGTAAAGTTTGGTGTTGTTTCAAAATTTAACAGGCTTTCATTTGCTACAAAAACTAATCCATTTTGTGTGTCTATTGTGAATGCACCACTTGAATCAAATAAACTGAATGTATGGCTCTGGCCTGTATCTGGATCGATTATGACAGGTGAATAAACTAATGAGCCTGATTTACTATTTTCATCTAACGTAATGTTATTTGAGCTCGTGAATTCAGGAGCATCGTTCACGCTAGTCACTGTTACAGTAAAAGTTTCTGAATAAGGTATAGAATTATCTTCACCTCCATCCGAAACTGTCAGGGTGACTAAGCCTGAAGTATAAACGCCTTCGAGTGGCGTCCAAGTAACTTCGCCAGTAGAAGATATAACCATGCCCGCGGGTTCATCGGTTAAAGTCCAGATTAAATCTGAGCCATTATTAACATCGTCTAAATCAACAACGGTGGGGATGTAGGTATATAAAATATCCTCAGTGGCATTAGTTGGCGCAGAACTAGTGATTTGAGGACTATCATTAATTATAAGTTGATCAACACTAATATTATCAATAAAACCTGAATTATTTTCGCCTTGCCAATTTTGAAAATGCCATTCAATAAAATGTGACCCCGCTGACAATAAATATGACATTTGTTGCCAAAGTTTATTTCCGTTTATTTGCGCCACCTGACTTCCATCCACATATAGTTGCAGTGAGCCATTGCTATTGTCAGAGTTTATTTTCCAGTCAAATGAAAGCGTAGCGCCATCATCCCCAGCATCAATATCAGTTGTTAAAATAGAGCGGTTATTATTTCTGACTGAACCGGATTGAAGTGCTGAACTACCAGTCGTGAAATTATCATTTTGTTCAAACCAACGGGCAAAGCCATCGGTAAATCCTGATGTAACTATGCTTTCAGAGTATTCAACAGCGTCTGCTAAATCAATTAATTCATGAACATCAACTTCATTTGGATAGGCATCATTTATATCTAATACGCCATCGCCATCATCATCAGAATCAATGTCGTTGAATTCACCATCGCCGTCTATATCTTCCAAAAAGTCAAAAATACCGTTTGCGTTGTTATCCGGCGCTTCATAGATGGTCATGCCATTGTTGTACAAATCAAACAATATTCCATTTTCAATAGTTCCAAAAGTAGGAACGTTGGCGTGTAAATAACTTAAATTTGTAAATGAATATATCGGTGTAAGCTCAGTTATATTGGTATAGCTGATGTTCAATTGATGTAAGGTATTTTGACTACCAGCTAAGTTATCAAAGTCATCAAAAGTGGTGTTGTTGGCCGTAAAATAGCCTAATTGTAAATTTTTAAGTGGAGTAAAGTCATAAACGTAAGTGTGATCTAATGCTAAAGAGCTTAGATTAGTTAACCCTTCTAACGATGAAATATTGCTTCCACTCGCTTGTAATGACCATAAAGTTTCAAGGTTGGTGATTAACGCCCAATTAGTCGGGTCTAAGTTTACATAATTAACATTTAACCCTGTTAAGTTAGTCATTTGTGAAAGTAAACTTACATCACTAAAATCAGTGTTAGAAACAGATAAATATTGTAAATCAAGTTGGCTTAAAACTAACCAGTCACTAATGTTATTGTTGGTTAACAGGAGACTGTCCAATTTGGACATATGCGTGACTAAATTTAAATCAGTAAAGTTACTGTCATCTAAATTTAGGTAACTTAAATCAAAGTCATATAAGAAGTCCCAAGAGGCAAGATTGACTCCGTATAAGGTGAGTGTTGATAGATTACTGTGATTTTGTAATAAGCTAAAGTCGTCAAAATTAGTATTACCATGCAAGCTAAAATTAAACAAATCTAACGCAATTAGAGCGGTCCAATCGTTAACCGTTGTTTCAGTAAAATTGACTTGGTTAAGATTTGGGAACCTAACAAGGTCAGTTAAGGTTTCAAATGTACCAGAACACGAAATATAATGAACATCGTTAACATCAGCATTTGTAAAACTATGGTTGTTCATAATACATTGGCCTAAATCAGGATCATCCCAATTAATATTGGCCAACTTTTGATTTTCAGACAAAACAACATTGTCTATAAATCCAGCGTCATCGTAGTTGGAGTCTACGCTGTCATATTTAATATAATGCCATTCAATTTCATGGGTACCAGGCGACAACTCAATGGTTTGATTATGCCAATCATGTTCACCGGTAATGGCATTCCAATGTTGTGCATCTACATATAAAGCCAGTTGGGCGTTGTATTCTTGGGTGGAAACTTTCCAATCAAAAGACAAGGACGCCCCTTCAGAACCAGCATCAATAGTTGTTTTTAATATTGAAAACTGGTCTTTAGATATTGCACCAGATCTTAATGCAGACCCTCCGGCGGTATAATATTCAGACTGAGCGAACCAACTCGATGTGCTTTGCGTATAGGCCGAACTAATACTGAAATCACTCACTTCTACGTAAGAGTTTAACTCTACGAACGTGCTTTGTGTATTATCAAACGGATACGCATCACTGTTGTCACCAACACCATCTAAATCGCTATCTGAGTGCTCAGAACTATCGTTAGGAAATAAATCGGTATTATCACCAACGCCGTCTGAATCAGAGTCTTCACTTTCTGACGCATCAAACGGGAACGCATCAGAGTTATCCCCTATACCATCTAAATCGCTATCTTGTTGTTCTGTATTGTCATTAGGGAAAGCATCTTTGTTATCACCAACGCCATCAGAGTCCGTATCGGCGGATTCAGTATAATCGTATGGAAATGCATCTGAATCGTTGTGTATACCATCATTGTCTAAGTCATCGTCGCTATTGTCACCAACACCATCACGATCGTAATCACTCCACTCTGATGGATCGGTAGGGAAAACATCATTGTTATCAAAGTAACCATCATTGTCAGAGTCAATGACAGGTCCAAAGGTTAATTTGAAAGTTTCATCATAACCACCTCCGACCGTCAACCATAAGGTATAACTAGAAAAGTCGTAATTGAGTTTAATTTCAGCTCTGCTTTGTGTCTGTAATGGTAACTTGGAGTGAGCTAAAGGGATAAAGTCACCTACGTTAGTCACTTGATAAACTTCAATTGAAACAAAACCGGCTTCCGCGATTGAAACTAGAGCAAAACGTTTATCATCAATTTTTAAAAATGACTCATGTTCACCAGCGTTAATCGAGAATTCTGGCGTTATTGAAGGGGATATAAATGATTTAACGGTTTTTGAATCATTAAACAAAGTGACACCAATTGTCTCTGACCAAAAATTATCAGAATTGTAAAAACTGCTGTCCGTACTGCGAATATAATCGCCAATACCGTTAGTAATTTGGTACACACTTGTACCTAATGCCAGCGTATCATCGTCTAATCGTGCATCCATATTACGAATATCTAGAAACCCGTAAGCTGGAATAGCGGCATAGACAGTTAAGCTATAATCATCTTCGATATTGTATATAGTTAAGCCGTAAGGAGACCCACCTAAACTTGAGTCATTTGAATGGTTATCGCTAATCTCAAAAGATAATATTTTATTATTATTAAGGCTTTTAACATAAATTACTCGATAGGTGGTTGAGCCAGTTCCTAGTGTATAACGTGTTGACTCTACAGTGTCGTCATCTAATAATTTATTGACCAACACTTCTGTACCCGCATAATGGGTTCCGGTATAACCCCCTTCGGTATTGTACATTTTGTCACCGAACAACATTGCCGTATGTTCATCAACTAATATTGAGCCACGGAAATAAGATGTTAATTGTTCGGTATCTTCTGGCCACAATTCAGTGTGCTCTAAGTAACCGTGTCCGTTATCTCTGATTCTTTTGTAATTTGAACCATCGTTTAAACCAAGCAAGCTAAATTGAGATGAAACGCTGTTTGATGAAATCCTAGCTCCTTGATTGCCGAATTCATTTTGGTTAAATTCATTTGTAATTAAAGGCAACGATGTACTGTAAAGTATTGATTCTTTTGACCAGTTGCTCCAATAAATGTAATTGTTTTGTGGATTAAAACGAACATCCAAGGTAATGCTGTCTATAGTGGTTTGTCCAATCAGCTCTATATTGTTACCCAAAGAAAATTGGCTTAATTGATACTTACGACTTTCATCTTCATCAATAACTATTAACTTAGACTCATCATCATTGATGGACATGACATAAGCATTGGTCATATCAGAGCCATAATTTATTGATTGATGCTCAGATAACCGGCCATCACTCCCATTAATAGACATGACTTTGAGCACACCGAGATGGGCGACGTACATTTTGTTAGATGACGATGCTTTGATTGCGATGCTGTAAGGAATACTATCCGCTAAAGATTGAACTGTTGTAGAAACGACTAAACCGGTGTTGGTATCCGTTTTTAATATTGCAATTTTAGAGTCTTCATAGGCGTAATAAATAAATTTGCTGTCTGAAGAAATTGCAAAGTTATGCTCGTAATCTGGATACCCAAATGAGTTTAAATCAAATTCTCCGGCATAACTTAAGTGACCATTGGTTTGATCAATTTTGTAAATTAATAAGTAGTTTCCAGCAGAACTATAATGAACCGTTGTATATAAGAATTGACCGTTAGGTGAAAACTCAAATATTTCAGGCTGATTCGATTCAGCAGCCGCATCCGCTTTTAACATAAGCGGCATAGTTTGAGATAATTTTGCTTCCCCCGTAATAGGGTCAACATTAAAGACTCTTATGCCAAAGGTTGCTTCACCATTTAATTCAATGATTGATGCCCAGTATAAATTACCGTCATCAGCAAATTTTATATAATTCCCTTGAGTCGAATTACGGTTACCTAGTTGGGTTGTTGTGAGTTGGTTAAAAGTACCCGTTACTGAACCATCGTCATTTAAGTCGGCAATCATAAGACCGTTATTTGAGCCTATATATGCATAACGACCATTAGGATGAATAGCTAACGATTGAACATTATCTAACATTCCATTAGATATCATGCCTTTATTGGAAAAGCCTAAATGTGTGTCGCCGTCTGTAAATTCAGCAACTAACGGATGGCTGTCAATGTTATCTAAGATACCGTCGTTATCGTCGTCAGTGTCAACTTCATTTGGTTGACCGTCGTTATCTGTGTCTTGTGCGCTAACCGTTATTTCAAATTGTTGATCGGTTGTCGAGTCAAGATCAGAAACGCTTAACGTAATTAATCCGGAGGTAGAAATATCGGTTGTCGGTATCCAAGTTATTTTACCAACCTCAGATATACTCATTCCAACAGGCGCATTGGTTAGCGTCCATGTTAACTCTGATTGAGTGTTGTTAGGATCGGATGCGGTTGGGGTGTATGAATAGAGTGTATTATGCTTCGCTGTTATAGGCGCTAAAGACGTGATAGTCGGTGCAACATTAGTTAAATTAACCTGAAGATAAAATGAAACCGTATATTCTTCTCCATCGATTAAATACACAATAGTTATTGTGTCAAAGCCACCGAAACCTTTTGTAGGAGTATAGGTGATGGTATCACCATCAATCGTTATTTCGCCGTGTTCTGCGTTAATGTCATTGATTTCATAAAGAGTATCAAATCCATTCGTGAGTTCAGAAATACTGATCGTAATTGGACTTAGATCATCGGTCGTTGCGATAACTTCACTGACAAATAGTTGTACAGTGGCATCAACACTATTTAACTTACCGTCTGTAATTTTATAAGTAAAACTATCCGTTCCGATAAACTCTGAATTGGGGGTATAACTAAAACTACCGTCTTCTAATACGACTAAAGAGCCTGACGTTGGCTCAGAAACTGAGTCAAGTACTACAGAAATCTCATCATTATCTACATCCTTATCATTGGCTAAAATTCCAAAAAAGGGCGGCAAATCATTTGGGCTATTCGCTTGGACTATATAACTATCGTTTAATGGCGTAGGAGCATCGTTTTGAGCGATTACATTTATGGTAACAATCGCGGTTGCGGTATTGTTGTTATCATCGGTCAGGCTATAGCTAAACTGGTCGTTACCAAAATAATTTGAATTGGGTTGGTAAGTGAAACTGCCGTCGTCGGCAATGACTAAAGCGCCATTATTGGGTTCTGTTGTTACACTTAACGTTAATTCGTCCGTTGCATTATCTTCATCAAAGTCGTTGATTAAAATGCCTTTATCTTCAGATACAATTAGTTGTGCATCTTCATTAGTTTCATACGAATCGTTTATTGTTACCGGTGGATACCCATTAAATTCTGGGCTTGTTATGGTTACCGTTGCAGATTGTGAGGAATCAGAACCATCGGTAATAGAGTATGTAAAGTTATCATAAGTGGTAAAGTTAACTCCTTTTTTATACTCAAAGCTGCCATCAGCGTTGATGGTCACTTCACCAAATTTAGGTTGTTGTAGTAACTCGGTTATAACGGTTAGCGGATCATTATCTATATCCGTATCGTTGATTAACACACCTGGCGAAGTGATTGTTAATGTGTCGGCTTCAATCACAAAAGTGTCATTGATTGCTGAAGGTAAGTCATTTACTGCGTTTATTGTAATAGTGACGTTGTTGCTACTGGTTAAGCCATGAGAGTTTATGATGCTGTAACTAAATTGATCAGTTCCATTAAAGTTTTCATTTGGCGTGTAAGTAAAATCGCCATTTTCAGTAATGATAACCGTACCATTTGTTGGCAAAGTTACGGGGGTGGTAACCGCAACAATAATATCGCCTTCAGCGCTGTCATTAAGTAATAAGTTATTGCTTAAGATTTGGTCTTCATCAGTCGAAAACGTATCTGCGGCGGCAATAGGCACAACCGATTTGTTGCCATTAATTAAAATTAGTTTGTCGCTAAATGCACTTTCTCCACTACCATCAATTCCCGTAACTAATATGTAATAGTCAGCAGTAACTGTTTTTTGTGTAAAAACAGTAGAGGTTTCCGTTAATGCTAATTTCGCTTCGCCACCGGTCAGATCAATATAATTTTGACCGGTTAGAGCCACGTCATTACTAACGTAAACATTATAACGTAAAGCCGTTGTTAACGGACTCCAGCTAATGGATAACTCCTCACTGTCTGGGTTTAACGTTGCTGAAACACCTGTTATAACTAATTCACGCCAATTGATATTTAGATTATTTACTTGGGATAAGTTGCCGTCATTATCTTCAACCCATAGTGTTATTGTTTGTTCACCACTAGACAAGGCAAACAACTTAGGATTAATGCCGTTTACAAATGCAGAAAATTCCGTTCCACAATCGATCTCACAAATTGGTAATGTCATATCAGAGCCAACAAAGCCAATCAATACTTGTTTGATTCCTTGTTCATCGGCGACATCTAGAGAAACCGATATGTTGCCTGAGAATTCAGTCGCTGCTGAAGGGTAGTTAAATCCGCCCGTAGCATTAAAAACACTCGCTGTAGCAACGGAATTAGTTTGGTATACAACCCCAGCTACTTTGTGAGCAACCTTTTGTTGTACTAATGTAGCTTTGGATGCATCTATGACGTTGTCAGAGGTTTTATCTGTATCAGACGTTGATTGCTCACCATCTGAATTGAACTTACCACAGGCCGCAGTAAGTAATATGCTCATAAACAAAATTAACGTTCTGTTTATTTTACTAATTTGATATGTGGCTAATTTCATAATATTTACTACTTAAGCAAGAAGCTGCCATTCACTTTATTATTGGGATTATGTATTTCATGGAAATCAAACTCTCCAACAACAGAGTTTAAACCGTCAAAAAACGATGCGTTAATATCCCCATCAGCGAGGTTATTACCATGTGAAGCGAAACTTATATCTAAATTTAATTGATCAACTGAAATAATCCCACTGAAGGCCGCAAACCATTCTCCACCTGCATCATCAAAAGATATTTGACCAGTAGGGATTGTGCCATTATCAAAGTTAATGTTCATATTCATATTGAAATTTGAAATTGCACCGGCGCTAGACGTCACTGAGAAACTTTCTACATTGTTGTAATTAAAGCTGCCACTGCGTTGTGATAATAATTCCTCAGTTGTTGAGGTATCAATTGAATTAAAGTCATCTTCTACCGTTGTTGGAGCGTTATCTTCAATTTGTTGGAACTCTTCAGATATGGTGCTGGTTACGAGCTCCGTTTGTTCAGATATAGCTACATCTTCTGCTACATTTTCAGGTTCTTCAAGAGTACTATTGTCACTTGTATCTACGGCAATCAAAGACCCTTCTGAATCATCATTCTCTTCTGAATCTGAGGTGTCAGACGAATCAGTTTCTGATGCAATTTGGCTATTTTCATCAGATTCAGAGGAGCCTTCTTCATTTTCATCAGTCGCTTCATCGTTACTCTCATCTGAATTTTCTTCATTGCCTTCATCGTTATTTTCATCCGAGCTTTCTCCGTCTTCCGAATCACCTTCATCGTCGGTTGATTCAGAATTATTTGATTCAGACTCTTCATCTTCCTCTTCACTATCGTCTGTACTATGTCCTTCATTAAAGTTTTCAGGTGCTTCTAATAACTGAGTCACTTCACCTTCTTCACTCACAACGCCAAATGAATAATCTTCACCATCACCAAAAGATACTGTGCTTTCACTTCCGCCAGTTTCAACTGTGACATCTATAGCACCGTCCCAAACTGCAAGAAACATATCACCTTCAATTAATTCAATTTCGTAATGGGTTCCTCGGATACCGATACTGCCTGTAGGTGTTTTTAAGTTGTAATCGCCGTTTTCAGCTTTTATAGCACCTGTGACTGAACGCAATCCACCTTTTACTAGCTCCATAACCACAGAACCTCTGCCATTTTCATCAGAAAAACGGTAATCGGAAATGAGTAGTTCCGTACTTTCTTTGAGGGCAATCATGCCTCCATCAGCCATACGAAGTTGGGCTTTACTTTTTTTACCTGTGGTAACCACATCGTTGTCATAAATGATGGAACGTCGTTTAAGCGCCCTGGTTT
The DNA here is from genome assembly GCF_018860345.1 of Psychrosphaera sp. F3M07. Lineage (GTDB taxonomy): Bacteria > Pseudomonadota > Gammaproteobacteria > Enterobacterales > Alteromonadaceae > Psychrosphaera > Psychrosphaera aquimarina. The sequence continues at coordinate 59,959 of NZ_JAHKPJ010000006.1, forward strand.
TATCATTGGCGATGGCACTTACTTTACCTTTAGAAATAAGTGTTTTTCCTGCGGTTGTTTGTGCATTAACACTGTTTGCAGTGACAAGGCTGACGACTAGTACTATCTTATAAATATTCATAAACTTCCCTACAGCTCATATTGCCAACTGGCACCAAGTTCAACTCGGTCATAACTATATAATTTTATGTTACTGCTTTTATTCTGCACATTTAAATGCAGTTTTAAGTTCAATCTATCTGTGGAATTAAACATTAACTGAGATGAAAACATCGACATTGTTTCATCACGCTCTTGCAAAAATAACGGATGAACGCCTTTATAGGTGTGCTGTTCAACCATAAACGAATTATTACTAATGACGGAATCTGTAATTGGCCAAGTTAATTGGTACATTGCGCCAATTACATCTTTATCATTAAACACATAACGCGAATCATCACTAACATCCTGTTGCCAATGAGCCATTATCGTGTGAACTTGGCTTGATTTTAAAAGGTATGAAACGGATAACTTGGTACGAGATAAGTCTAGTTCAGAATTTAATTCGTTGCTGATTACTGAATAACTGAGGCTAGACATGATGCCACTACTTTTAGATAACTCACTTTGCCAATTAGAGCTTGCACCAGCTTCGGTTCGGTAATGTGTACCATTTAACCATAAAGGACGAGCAAAGCCGGATACTGATAATGTGCCCACTTTAGATTTTTGTGCATAAGCTAAGTCAAAATTAACCATGTGTCTTTGGTATTCATTAAACTCTAAATAATCTACGTAATTTGCACCAATGTTGACTTTTAACCATTGGTTTTGGCTAATAGGGTGTTGATAGTTTGCTTTGTAATTAAACGAATATGTTAGGTCGCGCGTCTGTCTAGAGTTATCAAATAATTGAATTTCGCCTAAATTGGGAATGAATATCTGCTCTTCTGCAGTGCCGCTATTAATGTTATCGTCAAATGCCATCATGCCAGATATAAAATGGCCCCACGTTTTATTTTTATTAAGAATGGTTTTATTAATTCGATTTAATAATTTTGTTGCACTGTCGCGCTGATTATCTAATAGGGGTCTTTTAAGTAAACGGTTTAATTCAGCCACAGCCGCTTGTAGGTTATCTAACTTTTGGTAGGTTTGAGCTAGATAAAATCGTGCTAAATAAGAGTTAGGGACTTCGATTACTACTCGTTCAAATGCAAATACGGCCTCTTGGTATTGTTTATGTCCGTAAGCTGAAAAACCACTTAATAAGTCGAACTCAGGCAAGCCACCATATTCAAAGGTATATTCATCCGACAATTGGAACGCTTGTGCATACTGTTTGTTGGTTAATAAGACATTAAGCTGTTTTATAACGTCTGGATAGGGCATAACCTTGGCATAAGTTGTAAAACTTAGTATCAATAACAAACTTATTAAAAATGTGAAAATCCGGCTCATTTTTGTTTTAGTTCCTTTGGCGTACGCTTGGTATATAAAAGGGCATTATTCTCTTAAAATTAAACTTTGACCTTCTTTAGCAAAAAAGAAACTGAAGTCAGGGTTTGTTTTTAATATTTTAGCAGTTAAATCATCAATTTCTTCGTCTGTTCTTAAAGGGTCATGACTAAACAAAGATAACATTTTAACATTTGCATTATGGGCTAAATTTAATGTCTCTGATATAGAGGAATGTCCCCAACCGAATTTTTGTGTCATTTCATGATCTAAATATTGGGCATCATGTATTAATAAGTCGGCGTTAGCGCAAAACCCGGCCCATTGTTGTACAGTGCGAAAATGATGACTCTCTGGGGCTACAAGTTCATGATCTGTCGCATAAACTAAGATTTGATTATCACACTTTATCCGATAAGCTGAGCCACCATCAGGGTGATTCATATCCATAGCTTGAATTATAAAGTCACCTACCTCAATACCTTCATCGACAGAAAAGTTGGTTTTCTTTAATGTAATGGTCGACGGAAGCTGATGAAATTTTACTGGGAAATAACTTTTACTCATCTGATCTAAAATCGCAGTATCATGATTTAGAGTCGTACTTCCAGGGTAAATCGTTATGTTTACTCCTTTTTTAAAAATAGGCGTGAAAAAAGGAAATCCCTGTAAATGGTCCCAATGGTGATGGCTTAATAAGATGTGGATGGTGTCGTTATAGTTTTCAAATTCTTTACTGGCAAGTCGTAAACCTGTGCCAGCATCTAAAATTAGCTTTTGACCACCATCGCTTTGTAATACAACACAAGGCGTATTACCCCCGTATCTTGCAGTATCAGGTCCGGGTGTGGGGATGGAGCCTCTGACTCCGTAAAAGGTTACTTTCATGATGAACAACGTTGATTATTTATCATCCAGTTTTATACGTTAAATAAGCAAAATTTACAATTTATCAGTAAAAATAAGCAAGAACAAAATATGCAAGGTCCAATTTATTTGGTTTTGCTAGGATCATTTTTTGTAAATACTAAATTTTCTATTACGCTTAGTGATAGGTATCTATAACTTTATGTAAATTAACAAGATAAAAAAAAAGAGTCACAAATCTAACTTGGTGGCCGATAACTATATACATCTTTACCGTCGTGTATATTGCAGTGGAAAGTGAGTTTTCCTTTTAATTAAGTAGGATAAAAAATGAAAATTTTAACAAATTTGACGATCAAAAATCGTTTGTTTGCTAATGCTATTGTTGTAGCAATTGCTCTATCAATTTTATTTGGCATGATGTTAGTGAACTCAAATGTCCTAAATACACTCGGTTTATCCTTAGCTAAAGTTGAAAAGTTGGAAGCGCAGGTGCTGACGTTACGAAAACATGAAAAAGACTTTTTAGCCCGAAAAGACATGAAGTACGTAAAAGAATTTCAAAGTACGGTAAAAAAACTGCAAAAAAACACGATGGATTTACAACTGATAGCGGATGAGTTGAATTTTGAAGTTCCAGAGTTAAGCAACTTCGCTAAGGCAGTTAAAGATTATGCCATTCAATTTGATACGGTTAGTGCACTGCAAGTACAAATTGGTTTAACTCCGACCACGGGACTTTATGGTGAGTTAAGAAGTTCGGTGCATGAAGCAGAAGAAGAGTTAAAAAATAGTAATTCTTACAAATTATTAACTTACATGTTGCAATTGAGACGCGCAGAAAAAGATTTTATGTTGCGTAGAGATGTAAAATACCTAGATAAGTTTGATGCTGGAATGCAAACATTTAGGCAACAACTAATCCTGGAGTCTATGCCAGCGAGTGAATTGAGTAATATTCAGAGTTACTTAGCAATTTACGAGTCCAAGTTTAAGCAGCTTGCTAAAGCTGAAACCGATATTGGACTGGACGCTAAGTCAGGCGCATTAGGTAAGTTAAGGGCAACCATTCATCAAACGGAATCTTCATTAGACTCAATAATCAATAGTTTGGAAGTTGAGTTAGCAGAAAGAGTGGATTCAACCATTCGTAATGCCACAATCGTTTTCATTGTTGCCATGATTTTCACTTTATTCATTGTCTACACAACGAGTCGTAGCATATTAATGCCAATTTTAGCGGTCAGAAATGCAATTTCACATATACGTAGAAACAATGATTTAACTTGGTTAGTTAAATCAAAAGGTAAAGATGAGCTTGTTGAGTTATCCACCGATGTGAACTCATTAGTTGCCGATTTCAGAAACTTAATAATGAACGTTAATACGGCACTTAACACCTTAGATAATTCTACTGATGAATTAGCCTCCAACACACAAAATACGCTAGAGGGTATGGAGTTGCAGTTTAGTGAGAGTGATATGGTTGCTACCTCTGGTGCAGAGATGCAAGCAACGGTTGCGGATATTAGTCAGAATACACAACTTGCCACAGCGACTGCGAATAAAACGGGTGAGATGGCTCAGGCTGGTGCTAAAGAGGTTGGGCAAACCGTTGCCAATATTAGTGAGTTAGCTAATCAGTTAAAAAATGCTTTAACTCAAATAGAGAAATTAGAAAAAGACAGCCAATTAATTGGAACCGTATCTGATGCGATTCGCGGAATTGCTGAACAAACTAATTTGTTAGCGCTAAATGCTGCGATTGAGGCAGCTCGTGCTGGAGAGCAAGGTCGAGGTTTTGCGGTGGTTGCAGATGAAGTACGAAGTTTAGCTATGCGAACTCAAGAATCTACTAGTGAGATTGAAACGATTATTTCCTCATTGCAATCAAGTACTCAAACTATCGTTGATGTGGTTAATCAATGTTATAAAAATGGTATTGAATGTTCTGAACAAGCACAAAGTGCGGGTGAGTCGTTAGGCCGGATTGCAAGCCATGTAGATGAAGTGGTTGGCATGAATAGCCAAATTTCAGCATCACTACAAGAGCAAGATATGGTAGCGACAGAAATGAGTAAACATGTTATTAAAATTCGTGATATTGCGAGTGACTCACAAGAACGTGCTGCAATCAATGCCGATGCTAGCAGAGACATAGCGAAACAAGCGGCTATTTTACATCAAGAGATAGAACGTTATAAAACAGCTAGTTAAGAGTAGGTTGTTACATAAAAAAGCCCGTTTATGGTAAGTCATAAACGGGCTTTTTTATTTATTAATCAATAGGTTTGTACAAACCTATCGTTAAAGAATAAATTTACTCAAGTCTTCATCTTCGGCAATTTCATCCAGGTTTGCTTTCACAAAGCTCTGATCAATGATGACTGAGTTGCCACTGCTTTCTGAAGCTGTGAATGAAATCTCTTCCATTAGTCGTTCTAAAACGGTGTGTAAACGTCTGGCTCCAATGTTTTCATTACGTTCGTTTACTTTAAAAGCTACCTGAGCAATCTCTTTAATTCCATCTTCTGTGAACTCAATAGCTAAACCTTCTGTTGCTAATAAAGCAATGTATTGTTCCGTTAACGATGCATTAGGTTCAGTTAGAATTCGTTCAAAGTCTTCTGGCGTTAATGCACTCAATTCAACACGAATAGGTAGGCGGCCTTGTAACTCAGGAATTAAGTCTGATGGTTTGCTCATTTGGAATGCACCAGATGCGATGAATAACATATGATCCGTTTTTACCATACCGTATTTAGTTGATACCGTACTGCCTTCAACTAACGGCAATAAATCACGTTGTACACCTTCACGAGAAACATCTGCGCTATTGGCACCTTCACGTTTACAAATTTTATCAATTTCATCGATAAAAACGATACCATTTTGTTCAACGGCTTCTAACGCTTTTTCTTTTAAGTCATCATTGTTGACTAATTTTGCTGACTCTTCATCGATTAGCATTTTAAGTGCAACTTTGACTTTTAATTTACGAGGTTTGGTTTTATCACCAGATAAGTTTTGGAACATACCTTGTAGTTGTGATGTCATTTCTTCCATGCCAGGAGGTGCCATGATTTCAACACCAATTTCTTTTTGTGCAACGTCAATTTCAACTTCTTTGTCGTCTAACTCCCCTTGACGTAAACGTTTACGTAATACTTGACGGGTATTGCTTTCAGGTTCATCAGACTCAATTACTTGGCCATAGGTGTCTCTAGGTTTAGGTAATAAAGCATCTAATATACGCTCTTCAGCAGCTTCTTCAGCTCGGTGTTTGTTCTTTTCCATTGCCGCTTCGCGGGTTATCTTAATGGATATCTCAGTTAAATCCCTGATGATGGACTCAACTTCTTTACCAACATAACCTACTTCGGTAAATTTGGTGGCTTCTACTTTGATAAAAGGGGCATTGGCCAATTTAGCCAATCTGCGAGCTATTTCGGTTTTGCCCACACCTGTTGGGCCAATCATTAAGATGTTTTTTGGTGTGACTTCAGCACGTAATTCAGCTTCAAGTTGCATACGACGCCATCTATTTCTAAGGGCGATTGCGACGGCTCGTTTGGCATCATTTTGACCAATGATATGCTGATCTAATTCGTGAACAATTTCTCTTGGGGTCATTGCTGACATTTGATTACCTTTTAAAAATTCTATAATTCTTCGATGGTTAAATTGGTATTAGTGTAAACACAAATATTGCCTGCAATGTTTAAACTTTTTTCTACAATGTCTCGGGCTGATAATTCTGTGTTTTCTAACAAAGCGGTAGCGGAAGCTTGGGCATAAGGTCCACCAGAACCAATGGCGATTAAATCGTTTTCTGGCTGTATTACATCACCATTACCAGAAATAATGAGCGAAGCGGTTTCATCTGCTACGGCTAATAATGCTTCTAGCTTTCTTAACATTTTGTCGGTACGCCAATCTTTTGCTAATTCAACCGCAGCTTTGGTTAAATGACCCTGGTGCATCTCTAATTTAGCTTCAAATTTTTCAAATAAAGTAAAAGCGTCGGCGGTTCCACCGGCAAAACCAGCAATCACTTTGTTGCGATATAAACGTCTAACTTTTACGGCATTGCCTTTCATTACTGTGTTGCCAAGTGATACTTGACCATCTCCACCTAATACAACATTGTTACCACGACGAACTGAGACTATAGTGGTCATTGTCCACTCCTAAAAACCTAGATTAACGTCTATGTAATGTTTTTTTCTATGAATTCAAGCCCGAGTTTTTAATAGTTATGTATTATTAATTAATATGGTCGGTTTTAATTCAATAAAAGTGACAGTATGCCGATATTAAATATAGGTGTTATGAAAGTTCTTTTCGTTATATTCGTTCTTCATAAGCGTAAGTTAAACACGTTAATACAAAAGGGTTGCCTTTGTTAAATTCAATTAGTAAAAAAGTGGTTGTTGGTTATTTATCAATTTTAATTGTTTTAGGTTTAACCACGAGTACCTTGTTTTCGAAATTAATCACTATTAAATCCATTAGCGATCAATTTGTTACTGATACGTTACCTACCTTACAGTCTGCTAATCAGGCCATTTCGAGTTTGAGTAAATTATCAATCGCGGCATATGGTTTATATGGTTACACCTTAACGGCGGATGAGTTTAGTTCAGAGGTCGATAGCGAATTGAAACGCTTGGCTGCGGCTTTACCAAAAGTAAGCCAACATCTAAATAAACCTAATATCAAATTAACGGAATTATCTGCACTTCTCACAGAGCTTAAAAATCAAATGACGGCTGATTCTGTTGATTGGGATGTGGCCAGAGATTTGTTAACAAAGTTACAAACTCAGTCTTTAAAAGTTGAATCAATATTAAATCAAGCAGAATCGTCAGTGTCTAACCAGGCAAATGAAAAAGTGAATCATGTCACTGTCAATATCGACAATATGCTGACTTGGTTAGTTTTGAGCATCATAATTATCTTTGTGATTACATTACTGGCACTGTTATTGGCTAAAAATACAATTGTAAAACCTGTGAAATCCTTGTCATCTCAACTTGATTATATTGTTGATGCTCATGATTTAAGTAAAGACGTCAGCATAAATAGTGGCGATGAGATCAATATCACAGCGAATAGTGTTAACCAATTATTAAGAGCATTTCGTAAAGTAAATGGTGAGATTAGCAATTCTGCCGACGTGTTATACCAATCAATTGAGCTCTTAAATCACAGTGCAGGTTTGTCAGACGAGCAAATAAGAAAGTTATCAGCCACTATGGTAACTATGCTTAATAGCCTGTCTCAATTGGAACATAGCATTGGTGATGGTGCTAATCGTTCGCTGTCTGCGTCTGAACAAGCACGTTTAGGGGCAGAGCAAGTGGAGCAAGGGTCATCAGACATTCAGCAAACCGCTGACATTATTGCCGAGCTTTCTACCGATATCGATATTTCCTCAGACATGTTATTAAGTTTGAAACACTCAGGGGATAAAGTTAGTTCTGTGGTTAAAACGATTGCAGAGATCGCTGAACAAACGAATTTATTAGCACTTAATGCGGCGATAGAAGCCGCGAGAGCTGGTGAAACGGGCAGGGGCTTTGCTGTTGTTGCCGGTGAAGTTCGAACGTTGGCTTCCCGCACTCATGCGTCTACTTATGAAATTAATTCTATTTTAGCTGAAATTGTTAGTGCAATTTCGTTAACGGTAGAGTCAATGGAAACGAATAAGAGTAAAGCGAACGAAGCGGTAAATGCGGCAGAAGTTACGGTTCAATCGTTAAATGAAATTAAATCTACCGTGATTAGGTTAAGTGATGAAAATAATCAATTAGCCGACTTTGGCAAAGCCAGTCAAAGTGATGTCTCTCAGATCCGTGCCGATATAGATGATATTAGTGGCTCTGTTGAACAAGTTAGACAAACCAGTGACGAAACCAGACAAGCGTCAAACTCACTGGGGCAATTGGTAACAGGACTAAATCAATTGTTAAAACAGTTTAAAACGTAACAAGAATAGTTAGTTTTAAACTGTTTTGACCTAACTCAATCTATCTAAACACACAACCGTGAATATTATTACGTTTTAATTCGTGGCGTGTCTTTTCAGCCGTTCTTTTTTTCTCATATGGCCCAAGATCTACTCGGTACCAAATCCCTGATGTGCCTTGATACTCTTTAACTTCAGACTCGAAACCAGCAAAAGCAATTTTAGCTTTAAGGGCTTCAGCTCTATCTCTTGAACGTACCGTAGTACAACGTACAATAAAGGGACCCTTTGCTTCTAATTCTTCAGTGCTGACTTTTACTTGTTTATTTTCTAGCTCTTCAATAAATTGCCACTCTTCGTCATCAGGTGGTGGTGGCACCGATTGTTTGCTTTTCTTTTCAATTGGTTGTTTTTGGTCAACCGTATCAATAGTGGGTTGGTCACTTAATTGGGATAAAAAATAACCAAAACCAGAAGCCGCTAACACAATAATCGCAAGCTTTAGCACAGGGAATGGTTTTTTCTCTTTGGTTTTGGTTGTTCGTCTTGGTTGTTTCTTATTTTTATTTTGACTTACATAATCTTTATTTTTCATATTGGGGTAGAGAACCTTAATTGTTTATACGTTAACTCAAATCCAAGGGATCGATGTCAATTGACCAGCGGATTCTATTATCCTTTTGCACACTATCCAAGTTTTCAATTAACCAATCGACGACTTTATGTAGATAAGGTCTAGATTTGCATTGAATAGTCAGCATATGACGGTATTTCCCAGCTTTTTTCATCATAGGGGCTGGGCTTGGTCCTAATACTAATAAATCAGCAAACTGACTAAGGTGAGGACTGATAGACTGTAGCCATTGACTCGCGTAGTTTTCATTAGTCGCCTCAGCTCTTATCAAAGCTTGATGTGAGTATGGAGGAAGATTTAACATTTCACGCTCAGTTAATGCAAAGCTAGCAAAATCTGAATATTTATTATTGATGAGATCTTGGATCACCGGATGTTCTGGAAATTTAGTTTGTAACCATACTTCACCTTTTATACTTCCTCTACCGGCTCGCCCACTGACTTGAACAATTAATTGGGCTAGTTTTTCTGGAGCTCTAAAGTCGCTACTAAACAAGGAGCCATCAACATCAACAACACCTACTAAGCTAACATTTGGAAAATGATGCCCTTTAGCAACCATTTGAGTACCTACAACAATGGAAGGGTTCCCTTGATTGATTTGTTCGAGTATTGCTTCAAACTCGCCCTTTTTGCTTGTGCTATCTCTGTCTAATCTAATCACTGGATAATCAGGTATTGCGTCTTGCAAAGCTAAATGAAGCTGTTCGGTACCAACACCGACTGTGGATAAACGAGTCGAGCCACAACCTTTACACTGATGAATAGTTGGTTGTTGATCACCACAATGGTGACAGATGAGCTGATTTTTACTTTTATGAAATGTAGTATAGCTACTACATCGGCTGCATTCTGTTAACCAACGGCACTCTTCACACATAAGAACGGGAGCAAACCCTCTGCGATTGATAAACAACATAACTTGTTGACCCGCAGCTAAGCAGGACTTTACTTTTTCAAGTAAAGGTTCACCTATACCAGAGTCAACACGGCATTGATTTAGGTCTAATAATTTCATTGCTGGCAGTTGGCTACCAGCTGCTCGACTTTTTAACTCTAAGTGATGAAATTTACCCACTAATGCATTCTGTAACGTTTCCAAACTGGGGGTTGCAGAGCCTAATATAACCGGGATATTTGCCACTTTAGCACGATAAAGGGCTAATGAACGGCAATGGTATTTAAAGCCTTCCTGTTGCTTAAATGATGCATCATGTTCTTCATCTATAACTATCATGCCCAAACTGGCAAACGGTAAAAATACCCCAGAACGAGTGGCGATGACTATTTTTGCTTGGCCACTGCGTGCCTTATACCAAGTATTAAATCTTTGTTTATCCGTCATACCAGAATGCCAAAGTTCGACATCTAGGTTAAATCTTTGTTTAAAGCGACTAATGGTCTGTGGTGTTAACCCAATTTCTGGCACACAAACAAGCACCTGTTGCTGCTTTAATAGGGTATGTTCGATGGCTTGTAAATAAACTTCAGTTTTTCCACTGCCAGTGACACCATCGAGTAAAAAGCATCTGGGTAGGTTGTTATTATTGCTTGAACTGTTAATCGCGGAAACCGCAATTGCTTGTTCGGTATTAAGTGAAAGTTGCCCGGTAATATCGTCCGCCGTTACAGGTTTAATATAAATGGACGAGGTTTTCCAATTTGCCCAGCCTTCATCAACAAAACGTTTTATTGAGGTAGATTTCATGTCTTTGTTGGTTAATTCAGAGCGGGTATAAGACTGCTCCGATAATAGTGATAATAACTTATGTAATTGCTTGGCATTTTTAGGTATTTTTTCATCTACATTGTGTATTTGACTGAGTGTCAATCTTTGCGGTGCAAGTTGACCAATGGTTTTATTTTCACGCAAAACACCGGGTAACGCCGCTGAAAATACTTCACCAATTGGATGTTTGTAATATTCTGCCGCCCAAAGTAATAGATTTAATTGTTCTGAAGTGAAACTTGTCTCATTTTCTATTAACGCAATAATTGGTTTCAGTTTTTCTATTGGATATTCCGATTTATCGGTAATGTTTATCACGGTCCCAACCAGAGTTTGACGCCCAAAAGGAACGATAACTCTTTGACCTTGTTGAGGTTTATTGGTGATATCTATAATGTCAGTTGGTGCTATATATAGATAATCGAAGAGTTTTCTTAATGGTAGCGGTAAGGCTACTTGCAGAACTTGATGATTAAATAATGACATTAAACTCTGTGACCCATATGGATAAGTTGACAAAATGAAAGCAATCACTTACTTTTGTTAAGGCTTAAGTAACTATTAATATTAAAACTAGTAAAAACAGATGAAATTGTGTTTACCCAAAATGTATAAGATTATATTTTTCAGCTTAATGTTAAGCGTTAATATTAACATATTTGCAAAAGAAGCAAGAACCTATTCTACCGAAGGATATTGTATTCTGGCGTTTGAGCAAGTAGACAATGATTACTTAAAACAATACGAAAGTCGACTTGGTTTTCGCCCAAAAGTTAAATTATGCAACCGAGTAAATCGCTTAGTAGCTGAGTTTCAACCAGCCAGTTGGAATTACCAATATGGTCAGCCTTACCCTGGCAGTAGTATTTATTTAAACCCCAATCAAGTTGAAAAAATTATCCAAGCGAGAGAAAAACATAGGCAAGTTCGTCGATAATTAAATTATCTTTTGAATTAATACTGTTATTGCTTGATCTTTAGTCGATACCGATTATAATTCGCGCCCTAAATTTATTTAAACTTCGTATGGTATTCGGCAATGACCGGATGGCGATACGGCCTAATGAGGTAATCCCATGCAAAAAGACATCCACCCACAGTATGAAGAAATTAACGTATCTTGTTCATGTGGTAACAAATTCGTAACTCGTTCAACAGTATGTAAAGACTTACACTTAGACGTATGTTCTGCTTGTCACCCTTTCTATACTGGTCAACAAAAACAAGCTACTACTGGTGGCCGTGTTGACAAGTTCAAAAATCGTTTTGGCATGTTGGGCAAAAAGTAATAATTGCTTAATACGCAAAAAAAGCACCTTAGGGTGCTTTTTTTATGCCTGTAATAAAAACAATTTATTTTTAATTTTGTTGTAAGTAATCAACGCATCAATTTACTCGTCTCTTTATAAAGTGTATTCAACAGGTCGAATCTGCTTTGATCTTTGTCAATTGCTTAAGAAATACACCTTAAATGTTTTCATCTATCATTTGGGTGATATTTTCAACTTTTTGTTCTTTGAGTCTAAATGTTGTTAAATTACATCTTACTGGTATGAACAGCATCAAACCTTATAACTTATTACACGCATGTGGTTTTTTATCTAAGACTTTAGTAGTACATTAACTCTAATATACAGTCTCTTGATTGTTTAAATAAGTAGCTGAGTTTTAGCTATCAATTGCACTCAAGAGCCCACTTTATTGCTGTTAATAGCTAAATATCAGGAAGTAACTAAATGTCTGATTTAAAAAAACGAGCTTTGGAATATCACCAATATCCAAAGCCGGGGAAAATAGAAGTAGCTTTAACCACGTCGGCAGAGACCGTTGATGATTTATCACTCGCTTATAGTCCAGGGGTTGCTGAACCAGTAAGAGAAATAGCGCTAGATCCAGATAATGCTTATAAATATACAGCCAAAGGAAATACAGTTGCCGTGATCAGTAATGGCACTGCCATCCTGGGCTTAGGTAATCTTGGACCGTTAGCTTCAAAACCGGTAATGGAAGGTAAAGCATTATTGTTTAAACGTTTCGCTAATATTGATTCGTTTGATATTGAAGTTACCCACAATACGACCGATGAGTTTATTAATACAGTTGCCAGTATTGCCGATTCGTTTGGCGGAATTAATTTAGAGGATATCAAAGCCCCAGAATGTTTTGAAATTGAAAAAGAATTAATCAGCCGTTGCAACATTCCTGTGTTTCATGATGACCAACATGGAACTGCAATCGTTACATCCGCTGGTATGTTAAATGCGTTGGAGATTCAAGGCAAGGCTTTGCACGATTGTACTATTGTATGTCTTGGTGCAGGTGCAGCAGCTATCGCGTGTATGGAGTTGTTGATTAAATGTGGTGCGCAACGAGAGCGAATATACATGTTAGACCGTCAAGGTGTCATTCACACTCGTCGCGATGATTTGAATGAATATAAAATGCGTTTTGCTAATAATACGGACAAACGCACATTAGAAGAAGCAATCACAGGCGCTGATATATTTGTTGGTGTGTCAGGTGCCAATCTATTAACCGCGGAAGCGTTAAAGTTGATGGCCCCAAATCCTGTTGTTTTTGCGTGTTCTAATCCTGACCCAGAAATTCAGCCTGAATTAGCTATGTCTGTTCGCGACGATTTAATTATGGCAACAGGCCGTTCAGATTATCCAAATCAAGTTAATAATGTTTTATGTTTTCCGTTTATATTTCGTGGAGCGCTCGATGTTAGGGCAACGGTGATAAATGACGAGATGAAAATTGCGGCAGTCGAAGCGATTAGACAATTAGCGAAAGAGCCGGTGCCTGAGAGTGTATTAAAAGCGGCCAATGTTAGCGAATTACATTTTGGTGCAGATTACATAATCCCAAAACCAATGGATCCTCGTTTACTAGAAAAGGTTTCAAAAGCCGTTGCTGATGCAGCAATTAAATCTGGGGTTTCAAGGATTTGATTTAACCTAATTTATTAGAGCAATAAAAAAACGCAGCTTAATGAGGCTGCGTTTTTTATTTGAAAAATTAAATAAAAATGAAAATTAATTTATTTTATTCTTCAATAGTTGGTATTTCTTTACCCATTTTAATAAGAATGTTTCTTACTTCTTCTGGGATCTGCTCAGGATTTTCTTTCGCTAAGTCATTATCTGCTGGTAATGGTTGACCTGTAAATGCATGTAAAAATGCTTCACACAGTAATTCACTATTTGTAGCGTGTCGCAGATTTTGCACTTGACGGCGAGTTCGTTCGTCGGTCAACACCTTTAAAACATTGAGCGGTATAGATACTGTGATCTTTTTTACTTGCTCAGATTTTTTCCCATGTTCTGCATATGGGTGAATATACTCACCGTTCCACTTTGCCATAACAAACCTATTTGTTGTGAATCCAGCTATTAATATTATTAACAACCAGGTACTAAATTTTTGAGACTGTGAAATTGTATTGAATTTATTTATTTAGTCAAATTATCGCTTTCTAAAAGTTTAGACGTCTAGATGGTTGACAATACTAATAATCAGTTTATAGTTTAGCCATCTAAACGTGTAAATGTCCGAGGGTGATATGTCAAACCAGTCAATAAATAACCTTGATGCTGAAACAATTGCAGTGCAATCCGGTTTAAATTCTGACCAAAGTCACAATTCAGTTGTTGCCCCTATTTATTTGGCAACCAACTTCGAATTTGACACGATTACTAACAAACCAAATTTTGATTATAGTCGTGGTGGTAATCCAACTAGAGATCTATTAGCCCAAGCACTTGCAGAATTAGAGCGTGGTAAAGGTGCAGTCGTTACATCTTCAGGCATGGCTGCTATTAATTTGGTTTTACAGTTACTCACGCCTAACGACACACTAGTGGCTCCTAAAGATTGTTATGGTGGAACTCATCGATTATTTACCAGTTTAGCTAAACGCGGTGGATTTAATTTAGTTTGGCTGGACTTTTACGCAGAAGACATTGAGAAACAGTTACTTCAAACAAAACCTCAAATGATCTGGTTAGAAACCCCAAGTAATCCATTATTACGTTTAACTGATATTAAACAGTTTTGCCAAGTAGCAAAACAAGTTAATGCAAAAGTTGTTGTAGATAACACCTTTTTATCTCCACTAGGGCAATCACCAATTGCGTTAGGGGCTGATATAGTTGTTCATTCTTGTACTAAATATCTCAATGGTCACAGTGATGTTATTTCTGGCGCAGTTATTTCAGCGGATGAAGAGACACACGAACAAATTAGTTGGTGGGCCAATAATACTGGCGTAACCGGAGCGCCATTTGATAGCTATTTGATTTTACGTGGTATCAGAACCTTACCGATCCGAATAAAGCAGCATAGTGAAAATGCACTTGCTATTGCGGAGACCTTATTAGCGCACAAAAATGTAACGAGCGTTAACTACCCGGGGCTACCTCAGCACCCAGATCATCAATTAGCACTTCGCCAACATAAACAGCATGGTGGCATGGTGAGTTTTGAAATAAATGCAGATGACAGTCAAATTGATGCATTTGTGAAAAAGTTAAATTTATTTACTCTTGCTGAATCATTAGGTGGCACAGAAAGTTTAATTTGTCATCCAGCTAACATGACACATGCAGCTATGGACGCGGAAGCACAAAAAGAAGCGGGTATTACCCCACAATTAATTAGGTTGTCGGTGGGGATAGAAGCTAAACAAGACTTAATCAACGATTTAGTGCAAGCATTAGACTCGTTAAATAGTTTAAAAGTTGCTTCCGCATTTTGTTCTGAAAATGAAACGTCAATAGAACTTGAAACCATCGCCACTTGCCGATTAAGTCCTGCTTTAGCAGCATTGTGGTAACTATAGGTTTTATTAATAGGGAACGGAACGGTATAAATGACTCTGAAAATAAAAGATAGCGGCGTGAGTAAATCAAGCATGGCAGAAGTGAATATTATATTGCTTGGTAAGGGGAACGTGGGCAATGCGTGGTTATCTTTGTTTAGTGAACAAAAAGCACGTTTTGCGCAAACTGTAGAGGTTAAACTGATTGTCGTTGCCAATTCAACTCGAGCGATAGTTAACTTTGAAGGGTTAACATCAAATCAATTTAATAATTTTGCTGAAGATTCAACTGTAAATAATTTAGCTGGGTTAATTGAGCAAGTTGAACAAGCGAAATTAGATAATGTTCTAGTGATTGATGTTACCGCTAGTCAACAAGTTACTCATAGTTATCCTGAGTTTGCGTCATTAGGCTGGAATATTATATCGGCCAATAAAATTCCAATGTCGGTGTCATCTGAGCGTTATAAACGATTAGTGAGCTTGTTAAAAAGTAATGGTTGTTATTGGGGAATAAATGCTACGGTAGGTGCTGCATTGCCTGTGCAATCTAGCTTGGTTGAATTAATTCAATCTGGCGATAGAGTGTTATCAATAAATGGCGTTTTTTCAGGAAGTTTATCTTATTTATTAGTCAATTATGACGGAAAGCAAAGTTTCACTGAGTTAGTTAAACAAGCTAAAGATGCTGGGTTTACCGAGCCAGACCCAAGAGAAGATTTATCCGGTGCAGATGTACAAAAGAAATTATTAATTTTATCCAGGTTAGCGGGTTATATTATTAATTTAGATGATATTGCTGTTCAGCCTTTACTACCGCAAGAACTATTACAGGGAAGTGTGGCTGATTTTTGGGATAAGAAAGATAAAATTGATTTATATATGTCGCAAAAATTTGCAGACGCAGAGCAAAAAAGCAGTAAATTAGTATACGAAGCAAAAGTATCTTTTGTCGATAAAGTTGCATTTCCATCAGTAGAATTAACGGCATTACCAGCAGCGAATGCCGTAACTCAGTTATCACCTACTGATAATGTATTTACTCTGAAAACTGATTTTTATAACGACAACCCATTGATCATTAGAGGTCCGGGGGCGGGTGCAATCATAACCGCAACAGCAGTGAATATTGATTTAAACAAATTTGTAACTCAATTGGCCGTCGCCAATGAGATAGCCAACAATAAAAAATAATTAGAGAGCACAACATGAGTTTTCAGCGAGCACAGCACTTAGAGTCTATAAACAACAACCTACTAGATATTAAAGGTAAAATTGATGTTTCATTCGAGTTTTTTCCACCAAACTCAGAAGAGATGGAAACAACACTTTGGAATTCAATTGAGCGCTTAACACCTTTAAACCCTAAGTTTGTTTCGGTTACTTATGGTGCAGGTTCTGGAACCCGCGATAGAACGCATGATGTGATAAAACGCATTCAAAAAGATACCAATCTATCAACGGCTGCTCATTTAACTTGTATCGATGCCAGTAAAGAAGAACTTATACAAGTTGCTAAAGATTATTGGGAACATGATGTGCGTCACATTGTCGCCTTACGCGGTGATTTACCTGATAATTCAGCAAAACCTCACATGTATGCTTCTGATTTGGTCACTTTATTAAAATCAGTTGCTGATTTTGATATATCCGTTGCGGCGTATCCAGAAGTGCATCCTGATGCGCGCAACGCACAGGCTGACCTTATTAATTTAAAACGTAAAATTGATGCTGGCGCTAACCGTGCTATCACTCAATTCTTTTTTGATGTGGACTCTTATTTACGATTTAGAGACCGTTGTGCGGCAGCTGGTATTGAAGCGGATATTATTCCTGGGATATTACCGGTAACTAATTTTAATACGTTAAAACGCTTTGCTGGATTAACCAATGTTCATGTGCCAAATTGGATCCATGACTCATTCCAAGGTTTAGACAATGACCCTACAACACGTAATATGGTCGGCGCTTCTATCGCAATGGACATGGTTAAAGTATTATCAAAAGAAGGGGTAACGGATTTCCATTTTTATACACTTAATCGTAGTGAATTAAGTTATGCCATTTGCCACATGTTAGGTGTGCGTCCAAAGTAACTTCCATAAATCACTAGGGTGCTTAGCCTTTCTTAGTTTTATTCGCTAAGCACCTTCAATATTTCCTGAGTTCTCCTTTCTGATAATTGTTATTTAATACTCCTCTTATTTGTTATAAGGTTTTACTGCCGATATTTATATGCAATATAGCTTATAAGGAATTAATAATGGCGATTACGTTAGATGATCAATATGTATCGCAAATAACAAAACTATTTGTGATACCGCCTCGCCCAGAGTTATTAACTGAGCTAAATGCATTAATGCAGCAAGAAGAGCCATCTTTGGTTGAGATGGGTAATATCATAGCTAAAGATATTTCGATATCTGCAGCGGTGCTCAAATTGATCAACTCCCCCATATTTGGGATTGCTCGTACAGTGTCAAATATAAATCAAGCCGTTATGTTTCTGGGCTTTGACCGTATATATGGATTAGTACAAGGGATTAAGTTAAAACAATCTTTTGCAGGAAAAAGCTCAATTAGTTTAGAGCGTTTTTGGGATACATCAGAAGAGATTGCACAAGTTGCCTTATTCATAGGTAGCCAAATTAAAACTAAAGTGCCAGTTGAAAGTTTATACACATTAGGCTTGTTTCATGATGCTGGCGTGCCACTAATGGCGATGAAGTTTCAAAATTACATTCATGTACTTGTTGAGTCCAACAAAAATTATGATCATTCGCTGGTGGAGTTGGAAGAAAAGTATTTCCAAACCAATCACGCGATTGTTGGGTATTTTTTAGCAAGCGGTTGGAATCTACCAAAAGAGCTTTGTACCTTAATTTTACGACACCATGATCTAACTTTCTTAGATAAAAAAGAATCATCGATAGAGCAAATGACCTTTTCAATCTTGAAAATGGCTGAAAATATTGTACATACCGAAAGACGATATGTAGCAGCACCAGATTGGGTATATTTGAAAGAGGCGGTATTAGATGTTCTTGGTATCACTAATTATGAATACAACGATATAAAAGAAGACGCTATTGAGTTAGTCATTGGAAATTAAATTGGATATGAAAGAAAACACAGAAATCGATAAAATAGATAATAACCTTGAACGTATGGATGAGGTTATTGCGCAAACTCAGAAAATTAATCATCAACTCGAAAAGTTAAACCATCACAAGTTAATAAAGGCATACAACTCAATTCCTCAGTTGTTGTGGTTTCATTTGTTGAAAGGCGTTGCATTTGGTTTAGGCAGTGTCTTAGGGGCTACGGTTGTGTTATCCGCGTTAGTGTATGTTTTGGCTCAGTTTGAGTTTATTCCTTATATTGGAGAGTGGGTGTCAGCCATCATTGATGTAGTGAAAACCCCAACGACAGATTAAATATAACGGAATTAAATTAGCCTAAAAGTAACGTGGTACTTTAAATTTAGGCTAATAATAGGCATAATCCCGCACAAAATAAGTGGGTACTTTATCCAGTTATATTCACTCTAAGGAATATCAATGACGATTGAAACTACATTAAAACAAAGAAGTAATGATGTGTGCGAATTATGTGGCGCTAAGGATGGATTAACAGTTCAACCTGTTGCACCAAAAGATGCCTCAAATTCAGATCATTGTGTTTTAGTCTGTAGTACTTGTGTTTCACAATTGAATGGCGATGAGCCTTTAAATATAACACATTGGCGCTGTTTAAATGACAGTATGTGGAGCACGACACCTGCGGTTCAAGTATTATCATGGCAGCAGCTAACTGTGTTGACTAAAGCCGGTGAAACCTGGGCTCAAGACTTGTTAGATATGATGTACATGGAAGACGATGCTAAAGCATGGGCAGAGTCAGGTGTTGCACATTTATTGTCAGAAGATGATGCTGAAGCATTTGATTCAAACGGTGTAAAATTGTCAGCGGGTGATAATGTATACCTGATCAAAGACCTTCAAGTTAAAGGTGCTGGTTTTACCGCAAAACAAGGCACAACGGTTCGTGGAATTTCTTTAACTTCAAACCCTGAACATGTTGAAGGGCGTGTGAATGGTCAAAAAATAGTTATTTTAACTAAGTTCGTTAAAAAAGTTTAAATCCATATTACTCTGGGTGGAATAATTATCCACCTAGAGGCCTCATATACAATAACCAGTTAACCCCACAGAGATCATTATGATTGAAGGTAACTCCAGAAGTATTACGTCAAATCAATTAGGCGTTCACGATGATCTTGATAAAGTTGTAAAAAAACACTTAAGCTCAGATTTTAAAAAACCATATGCTCCCCATTCACTGTCAGGTTTTGAGCAAATAAAGATGCGAGTTTCTGTGTTCTTGTTATCTAACTCAAAAGGCACAATTATTTTAGATTCGTGCTGTGGAGTGGGTGAAAGTACTTATCATTTAGCGGTTAATAATCCTGATGCTTTGGTTATTGGTATCGATAAATCTGAACACAGGATAGAAAAGTACGAACACCATCACCAACAAAAAATAGATAATTTTATTTTGATCCGTGGTGATTTAAATGATTTATGGCGTTTAATTGCAGAGGCAGATTGGCCAATTTCACACCACTATATTTTATATCCAAATCCGTGGCCTAAAAGCAAACACCTACAAAGACGTTGGCACGGAGCCCCCGTATTTAAATACATACCTCAATTAAGTGAAAAGTTAACGGTGAGAAGTAACTGGGCTATATATATTGAAGAGTTTACTCAAGCGTTGACACATATGAATGTGAAAGCTGAAATATCTGATTATAAACGTGATACAGCGATGACGCCATTTGAACGAAAATATTGGGCGAGTGGTCAAAAAAGCACTGAGTTGAATGTAACTTTTAATAATTTGAAGAGTTAAGTTTTACGAATTTAAATATGACAACATAAGCTCTGTTAGATAAGAGCTTATGTTGTTGATGTCTTTTTTTACCAGAACAGTTGCCAGCCTTTCCACTGTGCATCAAATCCTTCCATTGGGCTTCGAGTAAAGCCTGAACGGACAAACTGATTCATCTTACCTTCGGTATAAGCTAATAACATATTAGCAAGGGCAGCTTCATCGATAGGGAAGTTTTTACCTTCACGTAATTTACGTTCACGTAATACCTGTTTAAATTGAGTCTCAAGTTTTTCAAACAGTGCGGCAACACGCTCTCTTAACCGATCGTGTTCACCCATTAATGCATCACCGGTGAGTATGGCGGTAATACCTCGGTTCATTTCGGCAAAACCTAAAATCAGCTTCATAATATTAGAAATACGACCTTCGGTAGATTTATCTTTTTCTAATATTATATTGATGCGGGATAACAATGTGCCTTCGATGAACTCGATTAAACCTTCATACATTCTCGCTTTACTAGGAAAATGACGATATAAAGCTGCTTCAGACACACCTACTTTTTCAGCTAATTTAGCCGTTGTGATCCTTTGACCTGAATGACTTTCCAACATTTCCGCAAGGCATTGTAATATTTGCTCTTTACGGTTTCCTTTTTTACCTGCTGGCATAACTTTCCTCGAAATTTAAAGTTTTAGCGGTTATATGTTTGATGAATTAATGACAACAAATGTTTAGCTAAAACATTTTTGTTCTCAAGAGGTAAGTCCTTACTTCCATCATCCCAGTATACTTTAAGCGCATTTTGATCAGAATTAAAGCCTTGACCTGAAACTGATACGTCATTTGCACAAATCATATCCAAATTTTTTCGTAACATTTTTGATTTTGCATATTGTTCAACATCTTGGGTTTCAGCCGCAAAACCAACAACAAACGGTCTATTTTCTGTTAAAGCGGCGACATCTTTTACAATATCTGGATTTTTGGTCATGGTGATCTGCATGACATCATTATCTTTTTTTATCTTCTGTGTCGCGAGGTTATCTGGGCGATAATCAGCTACAGCGGCACAAGCAATAAACACATCAGATTGAGTTGCTAGATTAAGACTGGCTAGGTGCATGTCGCACGCACTTACTACATCTGTTCTTGAAACATTATTTGGTGTAGTTAGATTTACAGGACCAGAAATCAAATTAACTTTAGCGCCTAACTGAGCCGCAGCTTGAGCAATAGCAAAGCCCATTTTACCGCTAGAGTGATTGGATATATATCTAACAGGATCTATACCTTCACGAGTAGGGCCTGCCGTAATGGTAATTGTCTTACCTTGCCAAATTGGCAATGCAGTGTCCAATAGATTGTCGAAGTGTTGCACACAAGTTGCAACTATTTCTGCAGGTTCAACCATACGTCCTAAACCTACATCACCACAAGCTTGTTCACCACTTGCCGGCCCACATAATGTAACACCACGTTGTGTTAATAATTTTAAGTTATCCTGTGTTGCTGGGTGAGCAAACATTTGTTGATTCATCGCAGGGCATACAATTACCGGAGCTGGGGTCGCTAATAATAAAGTTGTGGCTAAGTCATTGGCTAATCCAGCTGCCATTTTCGCAATAATGTCTGCCGTCGCTGGGGCAACCACTACTAGGTCGGCCCATTTTGCAAACTCGATGTGGCCCATAGAAGCTTCCGCTTGAGGATCTAATAAATCCTCTGCTACCGGCTCACCACTTACCGCTTGTAATGTTAATGGAGTAATAAACGCCTTAGCACCGGATGTCATGACTACTTTGACGTTAGCACCTTGTTCTTTAACACGGCGAACAAATTCAGGCATTTTATAAGCGGCAATTCCGCCGGTAATAATGAGCAAAATGTTTTTATTGGAATGGTCTTGTAACAGCATGGTCATATCTTGTAGCCAAAATTGGTAAAAATGAAAACGAACACTATAATTTTTAGGCCTATACCTTAACGGTTTTCAGCAACGGAAACCATTCTTAAACTAAATAATCTTGCTTAAAAGCAATCAATTTATTATTGCACGGAGGCAGTATGTCACTAAACGATTGGCCGGAACATTTAAAACCTCGAGAAAAACTATTAACAAAAGGCGCAACATCGTTAACTGATGCGGAATTGTTAGCGATATTTTTGCGTACCGGCACCGCTGGGATGGACGTGGTTAAGTTGGCCACTCATCTGCTGGATCACTTTGGTTCGCTAAATAGATTGTTTAACGCGGATGTCATTTCTTTTTGCCAAACGAAAGGTATGGGCGAGGCCAAATATGCTCAATTACAAGCTGTATTAGAAATGTCCAAACGGTATTTTCAAGAATCTATGTTTAGGGAAAATGTATTAGATTCGCCGGGAGCGGTTAAAACCTATTTACACCAGTTATTAAGAGATGAAACATACGAGAAATTTTTACTTATTCACTTGGATAATCAACACAGAGTCATTAACGATGAAGTTTTGTTTACCGGAACCATTGATTCTGCCGCCGTGTACCCTAGAGTCGTAATAGATTCGGTTATAAAGCACAAAACAGCGGCTGTAATATTCGCCCATAATCATCCGTCGGGTATATCGGAGCCTAGCCATGCGGACATCAACCTGACCAACAAGTTAAAACAAGCATTAACCCTAATCGATGTGAGAACATTGGATCATTTTGTGGTGGGTTATGATCAGGTTGTTAGTTTTGCCGAGCGTGGCTTGTTATAACAGTAAGTGTGTTAATCGGTTGTTTTACTACAAATAAACGCCCCCGCTAACATACTGACAATAAAGACTATGGTTTGACAATAACCATAGCTTATTGAGGCAATAGCTGGGCCTGGACAATAACCAACTAATCCCCAACCAATACCAAACATAGCCGAGCCGATAACTAGTTTCCGATCAATTTTTATAAACGTTGGTAAATGAAATGACGAATCAAATAATGGCTGTTTGCGTTTTAATATCAAAGGAAAAACTACAATAGTGACAATCAAAGCTCCTAACATCACAAATATAAGACGACTGTCCCATAAACCAAATATATCTAAAAAGCCTTGTACTATTTTGGTGTCGTTCATACCTGACAAGGCCAGTCCAATACCAAACAATAATCCTGCTAACAATACGATTAAATATTCTGCTAATTTAGTCATTAGAATCCCCCTACTTGTTTAAGTAAAAATACGGAAATAAAGCCAAATAACATAAAAGTGATAGTCGCGACTATTGAGCGGGTAGAAAACCGAGCAATGCCACAGACGCCATGACCACTTGTACAGCCATTACCCAACTTGGTACCAAAACCAGTAATAAGACCGGCAATGATCAATAAAGGCAAATTGTCAGTTGGCGCTTCAGGAATTGGTAAATTGTATACATGATGCACGAGCATTGGGCCAAGTATTAAGCCAAGTAAGAATATCCAACGCCAAGGTTTTTTGACCTGATTAGGATCTAATAATGAAAAAGTAATACCACAGATGCCAGCGATTCGCCCAACAAATAACAGCATTAATACAGCAGACACACCAATAAAACAGCCGCCAATTATGGCTAACGTAAAGTCAGAGAAGGTCAATTCAACCATGTGTTAGTACCTAGCATAAATTATAAAAACGTATTTTAGCAGCTACTAACATACTGGTCTTATATCTAAGTTAAAGGATATATAACTAAGGTTTTTGCTGGGCTAATTTTAGGTAATGCTCCACTGCGGCTTCCACTGAGAAGTTTTGTTTAATATGTAATAGGTCGATTTTGGGTGGGGTTTCTAGCGCTTGTATAATTTTAATAGCAAGAGTTTCTGGGTCATTTACTGGAGTTAGGAAGTCGGCTTGTTCGCCAATTAAGATCTCACTTGGACCATAATCACAATTTGTGCTGACAACGGGAGTTTGGCAAATCAGACTATCAATAATATTCATGCCCAATCCCTCAAATTCAGAACTTGAAATTAATAGCTGGGCCTTAGCAAGCCAATTATAAGGATTTTCTTGAAAACCAGGGGTGATAATTCGGTGTTCTACGCCATATTTTGCAGCAAGTTTTCGGGCTTTTTTGTCATATTTACAAAGTAATACAAGTTTAATGTCGGGCACTAAGGCGAGCGCTTGAAACAATATGTCATGTCGTTTTTGTTTAACAACTCTTCCTGCATGAATTAAGTATGGCTCTTCAGGAATATCGGGATTTAATACAGTTGCTAACTCTTGAACTGTTGTGATATCAGTTGGATTATAGATTCTAACCACAGATTTGGGGGTTATGTATTGTTTTGAGAGTGCTTCATTTTTGACACCTTCCGACACTGCTATCAAATTTTTATTGTTGTAGCTTTTTTTCTCTCTCAATTTACGCCAATACTTTAAAGGCCCTAGTCGGGCTTCGCGTTTTAGCTCTTGTGCCATTGCATTATGAAGGACATAAAATGTATTTACGAAATGACAACGAGATAATACTTTACTGCTAGGGTCTAAGTTGACTAGGTGTAAGTCAAATGAACCGGAATGAGCTGAGACTTCATTAACGAGAGTCTGCATATCTCTCGCCGTTTGTTTTATATTTAGCCAATTCGTACTTTTTCTGTGCTTGATATCGTTATATAGGATATGGACTGGGAACTCAGCCGGTGAATCGTATTCGATACGGGGCTCAAGTAAAAAGAAGTGAACGTTATTACCTACGTTTTGTAGTCCTATAGCTAAAGTCAACATGACTTTTTCAGCACCACCACCACCAAGACTATCAATAAATATCGCTATATTTTTACTCATCATATTGCCTAAAAATAGTAATTTACGCCGATAGAAATGGCTTGAAAATAGGTAAATGAATCAAGTCCATTATACTCTGCACCTGTAGGGTCTTCTGCAGTTAACTTATCTCTTGCTAACATATCAAAGTACTGGAATTCCGTTTGTAACCCCCAGTTACCCCACTCATTAGGTTGGTATAACATGCCAATCCCAGCACTATAACCATAGGCTGGGGTTCTAAATTGATAACGAGCAGCCCCAAGAAAAATATTAGTGGTGAATGATTTTGATAATGAGTATTGATAATCAATCGCTCTGACACTTAATAAAACATGATCATTAAAGTTCTGTATATCTAACCTTGTACCTATGGAGCTTGTATCTGAAATAGGTTTATGTACGGCAATCGCTAAATATTGGCCCAGTTTTGCTGATTCATACTCAGGTATTGGTTCATTAATGGCTTCATATAACCGACCAAAAAAAATATTAGCTCCTGCATCTAATCTAAGTTGATATGAGTCAGCACTAAAACTATTGGCAGTAAAAAGAAATGCAACGAGATGTATGATTATAAGTATTTTGTTCATTGTGAGATCACCAGCCTATCGAGGTCGAAATTGAATAATAAGACTCGTTAAAAATATCTTTACCATACTCAATAGAAGAGACCCATTGATATTCATTCATGATGGTAAACCATTCAGCTTTAACCTGATAACTAGTATGATAATCGTAAGATGTATAGGATTCATTTTGAGTAACATTGGCTGAAAGGGTGATGTCATCTCCATTGCTCTGTAACCAATATAACTTTGCCATAGCGTTATACGCTCCAACACCATCACCAGAGAAAGAATTGTCACGATTTCTAGACTCTGCCGCCCAGTGACCTATTATACTTCCTTGATGAGTTAAACCATCGCCGTAAACATGATGCACATACCAAGCATTTTGCCATTCAGATAACTCTACGCGAAGACCAATATTGTCTGTTAAAGACGGAATATAAAGGCCTGCAGATAAAGCTGAGTTACCTAATTTGTAGTTAAAACCTCGACTTGTATCTTCTCCTGCATATTCAAAATATAAAGAAAATGGAGTATCACCTGAGAAGGTAAATTGGCTGACTAATGAAGCTGCTTGATTGCCAAATTGTTCGTCTACGGATAAATCTGCGCTGGTATTATCGCTACCGCTAGGGTCAAAAAAAGCACCAATTAAATCACTGAATGAATTAGAACCTCGTTGACCTCCGCCAGACTGTAATATTCTATTAACGCCTAAACTAAACCCTTGCCAAGGAGAGACGGATAGATGAAAGCCAGTGATAATCGGCTTCCCGCTAATGTATTCACCTTGATAATAAATATTGTCAGAATTTGATAGCTCACCGACAAAGAGTTCATAATTTACCCCAAAGTCAGTTAATGGTATTGAATTGCTAATGGAGAGCGTTGGGAGTGTCGGAGCATGTGTACTAAGTAACATGGCGGAGTTTTCCATTGGTGATAACCAATGTGGTTTGGTGCCAATATCTAATTGCATCCAGTCAGTACCAACGGAAATATAGGTATTTTCTAATGATGTATCGCTGCCATTCAGTTGAGCACCAGCAGTCAAAGATAAATATTCCGTTAGTTGGCTATATCCAGTGATATGGCCATAGACATTAGACTGGTATTCAATCCCTCTTTGGTTAGCTAAGGTAGAGTCTGTGCGGTCAGACAATTGAACCGCGATACGCCCGTCCAATATACTCGCAGGTGATTGGTATTTTTTTATATGTGTTGTTATTTCAGTACAAAGAGGAGTAACACGAGTAAAACAGACTTTATTGAGTGCTTGTTTAACTTGACTAACAGAAAGCGGTTTTTTTAATGACGTCATATTCGCCATTAATAATAATTGGTCAATGTTCCGTTCAAGCTTTGCGGATTGTTTTAAAGGTAAATAACCAGATGTTCCAGCCAGTGCAGATGAGGATATGAAGAATAACAGTACTAGGTAATTTTTTATTATCACAATAGATGTTTAACGCTGTCTAAAAGTAGGCGTAGTGTAAAGGCTTTAAATTTGAAATTCACTATTTCATTAACTTTTCGATAATATCACTGTAACATTCTGAAGATAAGGTGCTTCATAAAATTTAGGCAACAGGATTAGCTCATTTGAAGTCAAATAATATTCAAAAGAAATTTTTATTTATATCTAGGAAGTCTTCACATTATCGTTACTACCAAAAGTTAGTGGCGTTTATTGGAGGATCGGCTGAACTACATCAATTAAAATTGATATCTTTACCCCATATCGCATATTGGAAGCACCTAGAAAAATTGAATTTTGATGAGTTAGTTGATGTCCATGTGCGCCGAAAAATAGTTCGCCATCCATGGTTAGTTACGTTCAAACCATTACTCAGTGTTGTTAAATCTAGTTATATCTTATTGGAAAAGTTAAGAGCGAGTTATTACTTTAAGTTATTTCTAAACGGCGAGTATGACACGGTTATTTTATGGAATGGCATGAAGCAGCCTAATAAAACCCCATACCAAGTAGCTAAAGTTTGCGGGAAAAAAACCATGTTATTTGAGAATGGATTATTGCCAAATACGACCGTTTTAGATGCTAAAGGGGTAAATGCATTAAATTCAGTGCCACGAGAACCGCATTTTTATCGCGATATAAATATTGATGACAGTGAGATAACTAAAAAATTGGTTGTTAGACAACCACATAAAAATCGAAAGTTAGATGAACAAAATGTGGTTTTGCCTGAATCGTTTATTTTCGTGCCATTTCAAGTGCCCAACGATACTCAAATAGTTTGTCACTCCCCTTGGATCGATTCAATGGAAGCATTTCACCAAGTATTGGAACAAGCATTGATCGAATTAGATTCTAAACCTGATTTATGTTTCGTTATTAAAGAGCACCCTTCATGGCCAAGAAGCTTTAAACATTTACATGATAAAAATCCTCGAATTATCTTCGCGAATAACATGAATACCCAAGACTTGGTAGAACGATCGACAGCTGTCGTTACGATTAATTCCACCGTAGGGATAGAAGCGCTTTTGTTAAACAAAAAAGTGATCACATTAGGCAATACATTTTTTAATGTAGAAGGCTTGGTGTGGCACGCTGACAATCAACAAGAATTCACCAAGTTATTAGCCAATATTGATGATGTTATTGTAGATGAAACCTTTGTTCGTCAATTCTTAACTTATTTGAACTCTGAGTATTTAATTCCGGATGCTTGGCAAGATGTTAACGCATCCTCTTTTGCTCATTTAAATGAAGTTAAGCGTCGATTAGAGACGTTCTAGCTTTGTTTTTAGTTTTATAACTTCCAATAATTGAATTTCTTGCGCATTTTGATTTGTCTGATCAGGTTAAAAGGAAGTGCTTTAGGTGCTAATTTTCCGTTTATCACTCTTGATTTTACTGCCTCGTATACTCGCTGAGTTGCCTTTGCATCATGACTGGGGTGGTATTGTTCTCGATAAGCAGTTATCAACGCCATCCGTTCTGCCGTGGGGTTAAGTGCTGTATTTAATGCATCGTTAAGCTGCTCTGGCTCCGTTATGTTTATTAACGCTGACTCTGGAGAGGCATTGTTATAGGTAATGGCTGGTTTATTTAACAGCATAAATTCGGTAATGACAGAAGATGTGTCAGAGACAATGACATTCGATGTTTGTAATAATCCGCTTAAGTTTGAAGTTTCCAACACCACTAAGTGCTCATGCTGTAACTGCATATATTGCTCAATGATCTTTTTGTCCATCTTAGGGTGGAACTTGACTATCCAGTGAAATTTATTTTGTTTGCTTAATGCCACAATCTTATCTTTTAATTCAACCGCGCTTGATAACGAAGGGGAAAAGGTTGGGGCGTATAATACGATAGGCAAACCTAGGTTATTAACCGGCATAGGTTCCGCGTTAAATAATTTATCTAATTTTGTCCAACCGGTTTCAACCACATCAAAAAATTGATGTTTTTCACTTAGCTTTGCAAATTTTTCAGTAAAAAATGGGCCTTGTGTACAATATAAGTCAAAACAACCTCTAATTTTAAAGTGTCCTTTTTTCTTCCATTCAAATCCATGAAACACTTGCACTTTTAAGCCTTGAATAAAACTAGGCACCACATTACCCGGAACAAATACGGCATCTGGCTTAAAGTTTTGCACTTCTTGAATACTGTCGGTAAAGGATTCGTTTGCTAAAAAGTATGATTGGTCAACGTTATTGCCATATAACATCCACATGACTTGGTCGTTATTTTTTAACGCGTATTCTTGAATGGGGCGCAAGATCTCAAATGAATAGTTTTGTGAGATGAAAAGCAAAATTCGCATTTGTCATTACCATAGTAAAATTAACCATCTAGCGCATTATTACATTAGTTTTACAATTTGATGTAATTTTTACTACATATCCTTATAATCAAAAATTAATTTAGTACTTATCCTTTAATATGTTCCTTTAACTGGTTGGTTATGAAAATAATTTTTGATGTTTTACATTTATACTACTTGCCACAATATTTACCAGTTAGGGATGAACTGATTAAAGCAGGGCACCAAGTTTATTTTGTTTTTTATAAAACGTCTGATCCATCATTAAATGAAATTTGTCAATCCGTAATTAATAAAGAAAATTTAGACTGTTTTCTCGCCGATGATTGGTCGCAGGCGTTATCGTTTTACTTAGAACAAAAAGCGAGTTGGATTATATTTGGCAATGCGGTTGAGCAAATTGATGTCATCCACAGTGTCAGTAAAACCGCAATGATGTTGCATGGTATTGGGCCGAAAGCGGTATACTATGAAATGCCTAAAAAGCCAATGACAGTAAGGTTTGTCGAGGGAGAGTATCGTCTAAATAGACTTAAAGGTATGCACCCAAATGATAAGTTTATCGATACCGGTTATGCCAAATTAGATCCTGCCATTCAGTCTGATAATAACGGCGTCAATTTAAGTGATTTAGGTTTAGACCCAAACAAAAAAACAATTTTGTATGCGCCGACGTTTTACCCTAGCTCATTAGAGTGCATGCCTAAAAATTTACCGCAGATGTTGTCTGAATATAATCTAATTATAAAACCTCATTTTTTTAGCTTAATTAAAAAAAAATACAAAAAACACAGTAAAATATTTAAACGTTGGCAACAAGCTGATAACCTCTATTTATGTGGTGTAGAAGATTATAATCTCGTCCCTTTTATGGGAGTGGCGGATGTTATGTTATCCGATGCTTCTTCGGCCATTTTCGAGTTTGCCGCGTTAAATAAACCTGTAATTTGGTGTGATTTTTATAAATTACGTTGGAGTTATCGTGGGATATTTAGTTATCGATTTAAGCAACGCGTGGACTCAGATATACAATATTTTGAACAAGTTGGTTGGCGGATCCAGTCACCAACTGAATTAGTTGATACCTTAGTGGATTCATTAAAAGAGACTGACGCTAAAGTACAGCAAAGGGCTAAAGTCATTAGCCAACTCGCTGGTCGAGTCGATGGTCAATCAGCTAATCGTATCGTAAATTATTTAACAAACAATTAATTAATGAGGTTATGGAAATGAAACCTATAGTATATGTTTCTGGAACATTTGATTTATTTCACAGCAATCACTTAAAAATGATTGAATATGGGGCTGGGCTTGGCGGTACGCTCATTGTGGGTGTAAGCACTGACGATTTGGTGAGTACTTATAAAAATCCGCCTAGTGTGCCATTTGAAGAGCGTCAGGCCATAATTTCGGCTTTAAAGTATCCACATATTGTTATACCGCAGCGTTCTTTGGAGCATACCCAAAGAGTGAAAGATTTGAATATTGATATCTTTGTCGTAGGTGATGACTGGCGTGGAAAGTATGATTATTTAAGAGACTTAGGTGTACAAGTTTTCTATTTTCCTTACGGTGCAGGTGTTAGTAGTTCTAAATTAAAACAACAAATTACCAAACAATACTCTGAATTGAAGAAAACGGCCGATGATCATATCAATCCTGAGGTTGTGTAGATGTTAAAAATATTAATCACAGGTGGTGGTGGTGATTGGGCACAAAGCTTTAAACAAAACCACCAAGATACTTATGATATTCACACGCCGACTAGAGGCGAGTTAGATGTGACATCTGAGCCATCTGTCATTGCATATTTTGAACGTCAAACAACGCCATTTGATGTGGTCATCAATAATGCGGGATGTATCCACCCTAAGCGCATTTTAGAGTCGGATAGCAGTGCGTGGGTTAATGACATTAATGTCAATTTGATTGGAAGTTTTTATGTGAGCAAAGCTGCATTACAATCAAATCGCAAAACAAAGTTAATACATATATCGTCAACGGCAGCGTACAACGCTTATGCGGATTGGTCTTCGTATTGTGCGTCTAAAGCTGGAGTGAAAACATTAGCCTTAAGTTTGGCTAATGATGGCTTTGATTCTTATTGTTTATGCCCTGGAGCCATAGATACAAAATTCAGAGATAAATTCGATATTGCCAATAATAATGTGATGAGTTGTGCGGACTTAACAATTCATGTTTTGGACGTGATAAAAGGGAAATATCAAAGGGGTGATGTTTTGTTTATTCGCAGTAATGAATTCACCCTAAATCCTTAGTTTGTACAAAAAACAAACTCAAATGAAAATAACTGGTAAAAAAACGTCTTATTTACAACAAAAACTTGATCTTGACCCTCAAATTCTGTATAAATTGCGCCCTTTCGAATGCCCGGACAAATTAATTGGCCAATAGGGCTAATTAGATTGACGTCAGAATTTTTGTTTTGGAGTAAATGACATGGCTAAAGTTTGCCAAGTAACAGGTAAGCGCCCAACGGTTGGTAACAATCGTTCACACGCGCGTAACGCTACTAGACGTCGTTTCTTACCTAACCTACAAACACACCGTTTTTGGGTTGAAAGTGAGAAGCGATTTGTGAAATTACGTTTATCTACTAAAGGTATGCGTATAATTGATAAAAAAGGTATTGATACAGTGCTAGCAGATATGCGTGCAGCTGGTCAAAAAATCTAAGGAACTAAATCATGCGTGATAAAATTCGTTTAGTTTCAACGGCTGGAACTGGTTATTTTTATACTACTGATAAAAATAAGAAGCTAATGCCTGAAAAGATGGAAATCAAAAAATTTGATCCAAAGATCCGTAAACACGTGATCTTCAAAGAAGCTAAAATTAAGTAAGCTTTTTGAATTCTATTGAAACTTTTGCAAAAGTTTAAAAAACCTGGCTTATTAGTCAGGTTTTTTTATGTCCAAAATTCAATAACATTGATTAGCACAATTAATCACTATAAATTGTAAAGCCACAGTTATACCAGTAGTTTGATAGGACTAGTATGAAAACAGGGTTAACCCAACGAGGTTGGAATAACGTATTAATTTTTGCATCGCTATTTATGATTGTATTGTTTAACAGTACACATCAACGATTTGTCTCCAACGACAATGACAAGATCAAACGTACGTTAATTGAATCATCAAGTTTATTGCAGAATATAGACTTTAACGGTTTACGGTTTGAACGTATTGGGTCAGGGTGGCGCACGTTAACACAAGTAGACATTCAGACTAAAATGAGTCCTGAAACTATTATTCAACACTGGGCTGAACAGCCGATAGAAATATTGGAAAATGAACCTGCAATTAATAGCTCAAACAGTCGATTTCCAATATCCCTGGATATGATCGGCCAACAGCAAACCCAAGTGTTTGAATTTATTATCGATAACAATGCAGGTGTAGTTTACATTTTTGATCATAACATTGCGCAGTGGTTGATAATCGATCAATCACAGTTAGCCTTGTTTATCCCTGCCGTTTTACTCAATCTAAATAATTAAGTTAACCATAATGCCTGAATTACCAGAAGTAGAAGTAAGCCGTTTAGGTATTACTCCACATATTGAAAATCAAATAATCACTCAAGTTGTCGTTAGAAATGGTCAGTTGCGCTGGCCGGTTCCTGAAGAGGTTCAATTATTAGTTGGTCAAACGGTAATGGGGGTGTCACGCAGAGCAAAATATTTGTTTATCGATACCCAAGCCGGCAGTGCTATTTTGCATTTGGGCATGTCTGGTAAATTATGTGTTGTTGATAAAGACGTAGCGCTTGTAAAACACGATCATATTGATATCGAGTTTAGTAACGGAAAAGTACTTAGATATAACGATCCTCGTCGCTTTGGGGCATTTTTATGGCAACAACCTAATACTACCCACGCCTTGTTAACAAAATTAGGCCCAGAGCCTTTAACGGACGAATTTGACTCTACTTGGTTATTCGAAAAATCCAGAGGTAAATCTACAGTAGTTAAAAACTTTATTATGGATAACCATGTGGTGGTGGGCGTTGGCAATATATACGCTAATGAAAGTTTGTTTAAAGCGGGAATCGACCCAAGAAAACCAGCTGGGAAAATATCTAAACAAAAATATGTCGCTTTAACTGCGCATATCAAACAGACGTTAGCAGAGGCAATCAAACAAGGAGGCACGACTTTAAAAGACTTTACCCAGTCAGATGGTAACCCTGGATATTTTGCTCAAGAATTATTGGTTTATGGCCGAGCAGGAAAAGCGTGTTTATCGTGTGACAGTATATTAAAGTCAATTAAAATTGGTCAAAGAAATTCATTTTATTGCCCAAGTTGCCAACATTAATAAATCAAGTTATCTTCGATGCAGAAAATTCGTAGTTAAGGTTAATTAAAATGGAATTCATTTCTCAATTAAGACACACATTTGCTAGTGGTAAAACTAAATCTTTAGAATGGCGCCAAGGCCAGTTGTTAGCGTTAAAGCAAATGTTGGAAGAAAATGAAAAGGCCATTTACAAAGCGCTGTTTGATGATTTAGGAAAATGCCAATTTGAATCCCATGTTTCCGAATATGGCTTTGTATTAAAAGACATCGCTTTGTTTCTTAAGAAAACAAAACAATGGGCCAAACCAAGAAATGTAAAAACCCCTTTATTGTTACAACCTGGTAAAAGCAAAATAACACCTGAGCCTTTAGGTACTGTGTTAATTATGGGGGCTTGGAATTATCCTCTGCAACTTGTGTTAAGCCCTATGGTGGCCGCACTTGCAGCAGGTAATTGTATTGTACTTAAACCTTCTGAGCTTTCGCAGGCGACCTCAAATTTATTGGCTGACTTAGTCCCTAAATATTTAGACCCAAATGCGATTGTAGTTTATGAAGGTGATGTTGCGGCTACCACTGAATTATTGAAACAACGTTTTGATCACATAATGTACACTGGCAGTGAAGCTGTTGGGAAAATAGTCATGCGTGCGGCTAGTGAATATTTAACCCCTGTGACTTTAGAGCTTGGTGGGAAAAGCCCATGCATTGTAGATGATAATACAAATATCAAAGTAACCGCAGATAGAATCGTTTGGGGCAAATTTATTAATGCAGGACAAACCTGTATAGCACCAGACTATATATTAGTAACACCGAAGCAACGTGAACCTTTAATTAAAGCATTACAATTGTCATTAATTAAACAATATGGTCATGATCCCAAACAGTCACCAGATTATGGAAGGATTATCAACGACCGCCACTTTCAGCGTATAACCGGTTACTTAAATGGGATTGAAGACAAATTAATTGTTGGCGGACAGACGGATGCCGAGCAAAAGTATATTGCGCCAACGCTCATCTTTGGTCCTGAGCTAACCAGTCCTGTGATGCAAGAAGAAATATTTGGCCCTTTGTTGCCTATCATCGAAGTGGCTTCCATGGACAAAGCCGTTAACTTTATTAACGACAGAGAAAAACCATTAGCATTATATTTATTTAGTAATGATGAACTAACGATTAAAAAAGTAACCAATGAAACCAGCGCAGGTACATTAAGTATTAACGATACGGTTGTCTTTATGGTGAATTCAGAATTTCCGTTTGGTGGGGTAGGGAACTCAGGAATGGGGTCTTATCATGGCAAGTGGGGATTTGATACGTTCAGCCATTTAAAACCGGTATTGCATAAAAGCTTCTTTGCCGATGCGCCTGTTCGATACGCGCCATATTCCGGTTGGAAACAAAAAGCATTTAAGTTTTTAGCTAAGTTTTAAAACAGAAGTCGTAATAAGAATGATATTAATCACCAATATCATTCTTTTTCATTACGGGTATTAAATTGTTTTATTGGCCTCGTTCTATCTGGTCGATTACCATTGTACTCACAGTAAACGCTGCCATTAGCACGGACAAACACTTTGTCCGTACAAAACTCATCAGCCACATCTTCATCAACGTAAATTAATTCACCCTGATTACAGGCATAAGGGATTTTCCCCACAAATACTTTTTCGCACTGATTAAACTCAGGCAAATCATCATAAGAAACGTCTTTGGATAAATATGAACTCCACTCATACATAGCAATCAATGCAGCGGTTAAGAGCGCAAGAATGTAGAGTGTTGATTTAGTATTCTTTTTCATAGCCATAAAACGTTCGCCTGATAACGATGATTATTTTAAATAAAATATTTGGTTAGTTGAGCTTAGCAAAATAGACTTTTGCGGCGGCTTTAACCTTAGGCGCTAATAAAATAGCCGACAACATAGTTGGTATTGCCATTAAGCCATACATGCCCATCATAAAATTAAAGATGACATCTAATGTCACTAAACAACCGATCACGATAGTAGTTAAATAAAATGGTTTGTAATATTTACCATTTTGTTCTCCAAACAGATAAACAAAACATTTCTCACCGTAGTACCAATAAGTAAACATAGTGCTGGCGGCTAAAAATAAAATTTGAATCGCCAGTAATACTTGACCAATAACCCCAAGCTCTTGACCAAATACTTGCATGGTTAATTCAACGCCTTTAACCCCTTCAACATCTTGCCACATGCCAGAAGCCAGAATAACGAGTGCTGTACAAGTACACATAATAAGCGTGTCAACAATTGGTCCTAACATGCCAACTAACCCTTCACGAATCGGTTCGTCTGTTTTCACGGCTCCATGGGCAAGCACTTCAGTACCAATCCCAGCTTCATTAGAAAATACGCCTCTTGAAACACCTATGATAAGTACACCCAGAATGCCACCTGTTACGGCTTGAGGTTGGAAAGCCTCAACAAAAATAGACTGAATCAACTGTGGAAGTTCAGGTAAGTGATTAAACAGCACAGCTAAAGTCATTAATACGTACATAATTGCCATGCTTGGTACTAATCGGGTGGTCACATATGCAACACGTTTTAATCCACCTAGAATGACGCCAGCCACTAACAGTGTGATCACAACGGCCACAATAATGTTGAACATGTCTGGCGATGAAAACCAAGATTTAGGAATTAATTCTTCACGTAACGCAGCGGTTAATTGATTAGCTTGAAAAGACGGTATTGTTCCCCATAAACCTGCAAAGGCAAATAATAAGGCAAGTGGTTTCCATTTCTGACCTAATCCTTCGGTGATCACAAACATAGGACCGCCATGCACTTCACCATTTTCATCCGTTTTTCTAAACATAACCCCAAGTGAACAAGTAAAAAACTTAGTCGAAACACCTAATAACGCGGTTAACCACATCCAAAATACAGCGCCAGGGCCGCCAGCGGTAATCGCCAATGCAACGCCTGATATATTGCCCATGCCAACAGTACCGGCTAGTGCGGCGGACAAAGCTTGTGCATGTGTCAATTGACCTTTTTCTGAATCGTTATCGTGTTTTCCGGTTAACAGGGATAAACCATGTCCTATATATCGAAAAGGAACCAGTCTTGAATAAATGGTAAAAAATATACCTCCACCCACTAATAAAAAAATCATCGGCATGCCCCAAACAAAGTTTGAAAACGCCGACATGAGTGAACCAAGCCAATCCATAATTATTCCTCTAAAGTATTCGGTTGTGATTTTGTGTTTAAAAGTGCGGAATTAATCTTCAATTCTGAAGCGCGCCAATTCGTTACAACAACAGCTGCAACGAGTAATAATGGAATGCAAATAACCAGCATAGCATTCCAACCAAGTGTGTTTATAACCCATCCCGCGGATAAGGATGCTACCGCTTGGCAGGTGAACATTACAAGGTCATTTAACCCTTGGATTTTAAATTTCTCTGATGGTGTATAACTTCTTGGTAATAACGACGTGGCGGTAATAAACATAAAATTCCAACCAATGCCCAGTAATACCAAAGCGCCCCAATAGTGTACATATTGATGCCCAGCGAAGCCGATAATAATACAAGAGAATAAAGCAACCATACCGCTATATAAAATATTAGCTTGGCCAAAACGTTGGATAAGTCGGCCGGTAAAAAAAGAAGGTAAATACATGGCGATGATGTGACTTTGAATTACCCACTTTGTGTCTTGCATATCAAATCCACTATGGACATGCATGCTTATCGGTGTCGCGGTCATAATAAAGCTCATGACACTAAAACCGACGGTAGCACTGATAATCGATGCTAAAAATACAGGTTGTTTAATAATCTCTTTTAGTTCACGTTTAGGTGCTTGTATTTCATCTTTAGGCTTTGATAGCGGTTTGTAAAAAGCAATAAAAATAACAGACAACATCAATAAAACGGAGACACCAATAAAGGATCCAACAAATTCGGTTTCAAACCAATCTTTACCAACAAAGGCAACTTCTGGCCCAATAAACGCGGCTATGAGTCCCGCGACTAATAAAATGGAAACCGCTTTACTGGCTAATTCATCCGGGACTGATTCCATTGCGGCAAAACGAAATTGTTGTACCGCAGCGATCATGATGCCGAATAACAAGATGCTAAGACAAAATAACCAAAAGTTACCAGCTTCAATGGTGTACGCCGCAAATAAACAGTTTATGGAACCTGATACGATGGCAATGATAAACCCTTTTTTACGCCCAACAATAGATAAAGCTTTAATCACAGGTAACATAAATATAGCGATACCAACGACCATTAAAGCGATAGGTAAAGTGGCTAACACTTTTGTTGGAGCAAGTTTCAACCCGATAAACCCACCAACAAATACAATAACAGGACCAATAGAGCCTATCAAAGCTTGCGCGAACATTAATAACCATACATTAGGATGGATATTAGATTTAGTATTAAAAATTGGCACTAACGTTTTGCCTTTTAAAATATGACAACTCAAGATATTCCAATAGGTTATAGAAATGACCACATTAATTCAGCATTTATTTAAAACTAACGTGAGATTTCTGGAACTGGCGTTATACTTTGAATTCTCGACACAAAATAAGTATGAATAAAATGATTAAATTTATGAGCCAATTAATATTAGTTACCTGTCTTATATTTATTAGTGCGACTCATGCAGGTACTGCATCGGTAGAGTGGCAAGACCCTGATAGTTATTTAGATATCCGTCACTCAAACTCTGGCAAGTTACAATTTAGGAAAAGTTTGTTTAATCAATTTGAAAAGCACTTTAGCAAATTAGCACAAGATTTACCTGATGATGTTGAGCTAAAAATCAAAGTGACAAACCTTAATTTGGCTGGTGATGTTCGTTACAGTTTTGCTATGCACAGAGAGATCCGAATAGTTAAACATACTTATTGGCCAATGATTGAGTTTGAATATCAACTCAACAAAGGTAATCAATTAATAACAAGCGACACCGTAAAGTTAAAAGATATGTTTTTCATGGACAGAGGGGGGAGCTTCAGACTTAGTCATGACTCATATTTTTATGAGAAACGTATTCTCACCGATTGGTTTGATAAGACATTACAGGTGATGGTAGCTGAACAGCATGATTTAGAACCTGAACAGAGTAGCGATTAATTTCATCAGCTAGTGATTGATATATAAAAAAACGAGTGCACATTGTGGACTCGTTTTTTTATGAGGATCAATCAATTTGAATCATCACAATGTTAAGACGCTGGGCAATCCATGGGGGTTATTGTATCAATGGTAACGTCCGTAACAGGGACATCAGCATAGGGACTTACTGTTTCTGTAGGCACAGATTCTATCGCATCAACCACATCCATACCTGCAATGACGGCACCAAATACTGTGTATCCATACCCATCTGAAGCATTACCATAATCTAAAAATGAGTTGTTCACTGTATTAATAAAAAATTGTGATGTTGCAGAGTTTGGTGCTGCCGTCCTAGCCATTGCAATGCGGCCTCGGTAATTTTTTAGTCCATTTTTTGATTCTATTTCAATTGGCAATTGAGTCGATTTTTTAATGAGTCCAGGTTCCAGCCCACCACCTTGGATCATAAAGTTAGGGATGACTCGATGAAATATCAAACCATCATAGAAACTGGTTTCAACATAGTTTTTGAAATTTAAGCTGGTGGCTGGTGCATATCTTTCATCTAACGCTAACTCTACGTTACCTAAACTGGTCACCATTTCATAACAAGCATATTCTCCACGAGATAAGTCAAATGGCACGTTTGAATCATTATCTAACACAGGGTAATTTAGTACTTCGTCCGCATCGTTATCATCTGAACAAGCTGAAAGTAGAGTTAATAAGGTAATTACCAAACTGGATTTAATAAAAGATTTCATACTGCAATTCCTAAAAGAGTAAATAATACAAACGAGAAGTTAGTTAACATTGGAGCGTACTTAGTCAAAAAAACAAACGCATTAATTGTTATCAATTGTAATCATTTAGAATGTTTTAGGTAGTGTTAATTTGAACGGAAAATTAAAAAATACTCTGTTATGATGAGCCATAATGACTAAATTCAATTTTTTGAGCGTGAATATAATGCAACAACAATTATTAACCATGTTACAAATGCAAGATGACATGAACACTAAAGTTCACCCACAATGGCGTGAACAAGGCTTTTCATGGCATAGAGCTATATGGGTAGAACTGGCTGAAATGTTAGATCACTACGGTTGGAAATGGTGGAAACATCAAGAACCCGATATCGAACAAGTCCATTTAGAGTTAATCGACATTTTTCACTTTGGTTTAAGTGCACGTTTGGTGTCAGGCCAAGATGTGGCAGAAATAGCCGCCGATATTGAAAAAGGTTTGAGTCATCCACTAACGCAAGCAACATTTGCCGAAACCATCGAAGTGATGGTGAGCAATACATTAGCAACAAAAAATTTCGATGTGACTACCTTTGCAGGCTTAATGGAACAAACAGAATTAAGTTTTGATGAGCTGTTTAGACATTATGTAGGTAAAAACGTATTAAACTTTTTCCGCCAAGATCATGGTTACAAAACCGGTGAATATATAAAAATCTGGAATGGCAAAGAAGATAACGAAGTATTAATGGATGTTTTACGCTCCACTGATGCCTCTAAACCTGATTTTAAAGAGTCTGTTTATCAAGGTCTCAAGTCAGCTTATCCTGCCTAGTTCGTTTATTATAAAGAGCCTGTGTTAAAGCGTGTGCAGGCTCTTGTTTCACTGTCATCCGCTTGTAATTAATCGTTTTTACACTAGTCTTGGGCTAAGAAACAAAACTAAACATTGTTCAATAAAACCACCGAGTTATAATACACACATAACACCTTTTAAATTCATATTATTATTAAGCGAGCTTTAATGCCAAAACACGACCCGAACTTCTCACGGGAACAAGAAAAATACGACACACCAATTGCAAGTCGAGAGTTTATCCTTGAACAAATCAACAAAAATGGTGGGCCGTTAGGTTTTGGCGAACTGGTAAAATTGTGTCACATCCCCAATGATGATTTAAAAGTAGCGTTAAAACGCAGACTTCGTGCCATGGAGCGTGAAGGGCAGCTTTTATATAATCGACATAACAAATATGAAATTCCCCTAGAAAGTGACTTTGTTAAAGGCAAGGTTATTGGCCATCGTGATGGGTTCGGTTTCTTGCAACTTGAAGGCACCAAACCAGGCAAAAATGATTGGTATATTAGCCACAGTCAAATGCGTAAATTATTCCACGGTGACGTAGTGCGTGCTCAAGAGATTGGCGAATACAAAGGTAAAACCGAAGCAAGAGTGGTTAATGTATTAGAGCCAAGAACCGCTCCAATAATAGGTCGATACTTTGTTGAAATGGGGGTTCAGGTTGTGATCCCGGATGACAGCCGCATTAAACAAGAGATTATCATTCCCCAAGGTCAAGAGTTAGGCGCTCGTCATGGTCAAATGGCGGTGGTGGAATTAGTGACTCGACCTGATAAACGCTCTAGTGGCATTGGTAAAGTAGTTGAAGTACTTGGCGAGCATATGGCGCCTGGAGTTGAAATTGAAATTGCACTGAGAAACTACGAGATCCCGCACGAGTGGCCAAAACAAGTTAGTGATTTTGCGAAAAATTTATCCGCAGAAGTATTAGAGCAAGACAAAGAAGGCCGTGTTGATCTTCGTAAATTACCATTGGTCACCATAGATGGTGAAAGCTCACGAGATTTTGACGATGCAGTTTACAGCGAAAAATTAGAAACCGGTGGTTGGCGATTATATGTAGCCATTGCCGATGTATCTCATTATGTAAAACATAATTCAGCAATGGACAAAGAAGCAATTGAACGAGGAAATTCAGTCTATTTTCCTGATCAAGTTGTGCCTATGTTGCCAGAAGAGTTATCTAATGGTTTGTGTTCATTAAACCCACAAGTAGACCGTTTGTGTTTAGTGTGTGAAATGACCATAAATGCTAATGGTGAATTGTCTGAGCACAAATTTTATCAAGCCGTAATGCACTCCCACGCTCGTTTAACCTATACAAAAGTAGCGGCAATGTTAGACGGTGATGAAGAGCAAAGAGAGCGCTATCAGCATGTTTATCCGCATATCGTTGATTTATATGAACTGTATACCGTACTGAAAAAAGTACGCGCACAGCGTGGTGCATTTGAGTTCGAAACCATTGAACCTAAATTTATCTTCAACGCTCAGCGTAAAATAGAATCAGTCGAAACTGTTGTGCGTAATGACGCGCATAAGATCATCGAAGAATGTATGATTTTAGCGAACGTGTCAGCGGCACAATTTATTGAACAGAATAATGCCGAAGCATTATTCCGCGTGCATGACAAACCAGATCCAAGCAAGTTGGCGACTTTCAGGTCCTTCATCGCTGAATTAGGTGGTGAACTGACCTTTAGTGATGAACCAACGCCAAAAGAATTAAGTAGCCAAGTTAATAAGTATTTATCAAGACCCGATGGTGAATTAATTCAAACTATGATGATCCGCTCTATGCGCCAAGCCGTATATCAAGCCGATAATATTGGTCATTTTGGTTTAGCACTTGAAGGGTATGCCCATTTTACTTCACCAATTCGTCGTTACCCTGACTTAATTGTGCATCGCGCAATTAAGGCGATTATCAATAAACAAGGGCAACAAACATCAGGTCATTATGCCTATAATGCACAAGAGTTAGATGAGCTTGGTGAGCAATGTTCAATGACAGAACGTCGCGCAGATGAAGCCACCAGAGATGTTGAGTCTTGGTTGAAATGTGAGTTTATGCAAGACCATATTGGGTCTGAACACGACGGTGTTATTTCATCTGTAACTTCATTTGGTATTTTTGTGCGTTTAATTGATTTGCACATTGAAGGTTTAGTTCATATCACAGCACTAGGTAATGATTACTATCAATATGATGGTGATCGTCATGTGTTAGTCGGTGAGCGTAACCGCAGAGTATTTCGTTTAGGCGATAAACTAGAAGTGAGAGTGAAAGCGGTCGACCTTGATGAAAAACAAATCGATTTTGAATTGGCTGAATTACCGACTCAAGGTGGCAGAAACTCAACGGGTAAAAGTTCAAGAGGTCGCAGTAAAGCAAACGAAGCAAGAACACAAAATACCGCAACGTCTATTAGAGAACGTTTACGCAAAGGCGATGTGCCTTTAGAGAAAGGCGCAGAAAAAGCAGGAGCGTCTACTAAATCGGATAGTTCGGGTAAACGGAATAGCAATAAAAGCAAAGGTGAAAAAGCGCCTAAAGGTGAAGGTCGTAAAAAAACGCTAAAAAGTGGTAAGAAAAAACCTAAATCACGTGCAGGTAAAAGAATCGCAGCGAAAAAATCTGGTTCAGGACCCAAGTCGGGCAAAGCAAAATCTAATAGCAGTAATAAAAAGTAGGTAAGTCAAAAAATGAGCGTTGAATTAGCATACGGTATCCATTCAGTTGCAGCTATCTTACAGCATGAACCAGAACGAGTTATTGAAGTCTATGTATTAAAAGGTCGCGATGACGACCGTGTTGTACCTATCGTAGCGGATGCTCAAAGCTTAGGTGTCTCCATTCAGTATATGTCTAGAAAAGCATTAGATGATAAAAGTGAAGGTGAACAACACCAAGGTATAATGGCAAAAGTAAAAGCCGGAAAACAAAAAGACGAATCTGACTTGAAAGACATTATCGATGCTAAAGTTGCAGCCGGTAAAGCGCCATTTTTATTAGTATTAGATGGAGTTACTGACCCACATAATTTAGGGGCAGTGATACGAACTGCTGATGCTGCAGGTGTTGATGCGGTAATTGTACCTAAAGATAAATCTGCCAAATTAACCTCAGTGACTCGTAAGGT
This sequence comes from Psychrosphaera sp. F3M07, assembly GCF_018860345.1. Classification (GTDB taxonomy): domain Bacteria; phylum Pseudomonadota; class Gammaproteobacteria; order Enterobacterales; family Alteromonadaceae; genus Psychrosphaera; species Psychrosphaera aquimarina. The sequence continues at coordinate 103,668 of NZ_JAHKPJ010000006.1, forward strand.
TGCTTGTGGAGCGGCAGAGGTGATGCCGTTAATTGTGGTGACTAATTTAGCCAGAACATTAAAAATGTTGCAGGATGAACAAGTTTGGATCATTGGCACCGCAGGTGAAGCGGAACAAGATGTATTCCAGATGAAATTTGACGGTCCATTAGCGATTGTAATGGGCGCAGAAGGTTCAGGCATGCGACGTTTAACCAGAGAACATTGTGACCAATTGGTGAAAATTCCAATGGCTGGCACAGTTTCAAGTTTAAATGTATCTGTGGCAACGGGTGTGATTTTGTTTGAAGCAGTTCGACAGAGAAGTTAAGAATTAATTTATAATGATTAAGATTAATTGAAGGGTATTAGTAAAACATGATGTTAAAAGTTAAGTTGTTCCTAATACTGTTTTTATGCAGTTTCACAGTATTTGCTATTGATGATGCTGAGTTGGATGAAGATGGAAACCCTATAGTGGTATCGGAAGCGGTTCCCACTTGGAGTATTAAAAATAAAAACATTGAACTGTCGTCTGATGCTTTGATAGGCAAGGCTTATGTTTTGCACTTTTGGGCAACCTGGTGTCCATATTGTAAACGTCTGCAACCTGGTTTAGAGACCATAGCAATAGAATATGTTGATAAAGGTATTGAAACGTACGCTATTAGTTTTTGGGAAAACCCTCGAGCAAAACCTACACAAGAAATGGAAAGTCGAGGTTTGTCATTTAAAGTGTTGGAAAAAGGCGATGAAGTCGCTAAATTACTTGGCGTTCAAAGTACTCCCACAACAATATTTGTGAACCATAAAGGCGAAGTTTCTTTTAAATATATGCTCTCGGATCCTAATGATCCTCAACTTAGGTTAGCGTACGAAACTTTGATTGATGAAATAGAACAAGACAAAAGAGATTTAGCCGAAGCTGCCGCTCTAGCCGCTGCGAAAAAGAAAGAAGAAGAGGACGAGAGCAAATAGTTTGATAATTAATCACATTGTTCTTGTTTTATTAGCTAATCCCCGTATAATTCGCGCCCAAATCAGCCATTAATTATAATTCCTTGCCTTTGTTCAAGTGTGGCTGAGCTTGATTTTGAGGCTAAAAATCCATAAGGAATCAAACGATGCGTCATTACGAAATCGTTCTAATGGTTCACCCTGATCAGAGTGAACAAGTTACAGGTATGATTGAACGTTATACTGGTACTATCACAGAAGCAAATGGACAAATCCACCGTCTTGAAGACTGGGGCCGTCGTCAATTAGCTTATCCAATTGAGAAACTACACAAAGCACATTATGTTCTTTTGAACATTGAAGCGCCAAGTGAAGTAGTTGCTGAGCTAGAAGAATCTTTCCGCTATAACGATGCGGTTTTACGTAGCTTAACTATCCGTAAAGATAGCGCAGTTACAGAAGCTTCTCCTTTAGCTAAAGAAGAGAAGAAAGAACAAGCTGCTTAATTTGCGCTGGAGTAAGTCTTAAGTGTTTAATCAAGTTGTATTAAGTGGCCTGATTTGCAAAGCACCTAAGTTTTCAGAAAGCCCAGCAGGGGTGGTGCATGGTCAATTCTCAATTGAACATAAATCCATACAGCAAGAGTCAGAGTTTAGTAGAAATGCTTATATTCGAATTCATGTTGTAACCTGTGGCAAAGAGCAACAACAGTTAATTAAAAATTTTATTGTTGGTGATGCAGTTCAAGTGAGTGGTTTTTTAAACCGTCACGAAAGTAATAAAGGGACTCCCATTATTGCCTTGCATGCTCAACAAATAGAAATACTCAATTAGGAGAATTCAAATGGCACGTTATTTCAGACGTCGTAAAGTATGCCGTTTCAAAGCTGATGGCGTAAAAGAGATAGATTATAAAGATCTAGCAACATTACGTAACTATGTTACAGAAAGTGGCAAAATCGTACCAAGTCGTATTACTGGTACAAGCGCAAAGTATCAACGCCAACTAGCTCGTGCAATCAAACGCGCACGCTATGTAGCATTGTTACCTTACACTGACTTACATCAATAAGAGGAATAATAAATATGAACGTTATCCTTTTAGATAAAGTTGCTAACTTAGGTTCACTAGGCGACAACGTAAACGTTAAGTCTGGTTTTGCTCGTAACTTCCTTTTCCCTCAAGGAAAAGCAGTTCCAGCAACTAAAGCTAACACTGAACAGTTTGAAGCGCGTCGCGCTGAATTAGAGAAGAAAGTTGCTGCTGAATTAGCATCTGCTGAAGCTCGTGCTGACAAAGTAACTGGTCTTGGTGAAGTGACTATCGCTTCTAAAGCTGGTGAAGAAGGCAAATTATTCGGTTCAATCGGTACTCGTGATATTGCATTAGCAATCACTGATGCTGGTGTTGAAGTTGCTAAAGCGGAAGTTAAAATGCCTGAAGGCGTTATCCGTGAAGTTGGTGAATTTGATATTGCTATCCAATTACACCCAGAAGTTACTGCAACAATTAAAATTGTAGTAATCGCTGAAGCTTAATTCATACACCGCTTGCGGTTATGAATTGATGAATAAAAACACCGTCTAAGGACGGTGTTTTTTTATGCCTAAAATCTATCAACGTAAGTAGAGGGAATTTGTCGCTTATCCCCGATTCGGTGCAAGGTAGTAAAGTAAAGTTACCTTTTGCTAGAATTATGAAAATAGCTAATTAGAGTTAATACTCGAAATATAACTGGTAAAAATATATACTACGCACCACAAAATTTGAGGTGAAAATGAAAAAGATAGCATTTGAATGGTACGCGATAATAGAAGGTTGCTTCTTGGTTGCGTTGGGCTTTTTCTTTTTGCAGTCCAGCCAGTTATTGGTCGGTGGTACTGGTGGACTAGCTGCCATATCTAACCATGTCTATGAAATAAGCTTAGGTACTTGGTTTTTCTTAATTAATTTACCTTTCTTTATGATTGCCTATAAACAAATGGGCAAGTCATTCACGTTCAAAAGTATATTTGCGATAGCGCTTGTTTCAACCTTATCCGATACGTTGTCATCATTAATTGTCATTGACACCATTCCTCTTTGGTTAGCGGCCTTCATCGGCGGTGGGTTAATGGGGATAGGACTTTTGTTGGTATTTCGACATGGTGCGTCATTAGGAGGGGTGAATATTCTGGCTCTCTATTTAGAGAAACATTATGGTATTCATACCGGTAAAGTTATTTTTGTGATTGATATGACGGTGCTTACGTTGGCATTCCAAGTGTATTCTGCACATCAAGTTCTGTATTCAGTGGTTGCTTCGTTAGTATTAACCTCAGTCATCGGCCGTTATCATAAAAAAGCGCCTATCAGTCAACAACAACCAAAACCAGACCGCCTCAAATCAAGATTCAAACGATTTAAGCTGTTATTTAAGTAATTAGCTATTTATCTCTCAATTGGGAATGATTTTCATCTCCACGTTGCGAAAAATAAAAGATAAACAAAGCCTAGGCTTGAATTAAATATAAATTTCCTGATAATCAGAACGTGTTTAATTACTTCTGAGTTTCGTTATTAAGCGAAATTTAGGTTATCAGAGTCCCAATGAATAAAATTATATGTTTATGTTTAGCGCTAACGATATTTGTTTTTTCGAGTGTAGGATTCGCGGCCAATAAATTTAATTTAAAGCCTACTAAACTGCCAGTTATCACTTTTTATACAGAAAACTTCCCTCCTGCAAACTATATGGAAAATAATGAATTAGTCGGTATTACCGTTGATTCATTAAAACTAATATGGGCCGATTTAAACTTACCCGATCAGGAAGTGACTATTGTTCCTTGGACAAGGGGTTATCGAAATGTGTTAAAACAACCCAATTCAGCCTTATTTACTATGTCTAAAATTGAAGCAAGAGAAGATCTATTTAAATGGGTAGGACCATTTTTTAAATCGGTGCATGTATTGATGGCGAAAAAAAGTTCAAACCTTAAGTTTGATAATTTTGGTGATGTGTTAAATCATAAAATTGCGACAATCCAAGGTGATATATCTGAAATTTCGTTGTTACAAATGGGCTTCCCTGATTTTAATATGGCGAAAGTACAAAATTTAGAGCGTGCATTTATTATGCTGCAATCTGGGCGTGTGGATATGATGATGGTCTCTATGCATGGATTTCAACATTTAACCGATCGATTAAACGCAGATGCAAGTAAATATGAGCAAGTTTGGCGAGTAAATCAAATTGGCAATTATTTAGCGTTTAACAAAAAAACACCGGATAAAGTGATTCAAGCCTATCAAAAGTCATTGGATAATGTGGCTAGTGAACGTACATTAATTAAGAAAAAATACAATTTACCTCAAATCGAATACTAACCTTTATGATAAATAGATTTTAAAATGAAAGCGTCTCAATTAACGGGTGTTTTTTTAGATGCAGCAACCATGGGGCAGGATATTGATCTTGAGCTGTTAAACGCCTTACCCCTAGATTGGATTTCATATCCTTACACATCTCCTAATGAAGTGCTCGAGCGCAGTAATAATGCACAGGTTATCATTACCAATAAAGTTAAATTGGATGCATCCGTTTTATCACAATTACCAGATTTAAAGTTGATATGTGTCGCGGCCACTGGCATGGATAATATTGATTTAATCGCCGCGGATGCCCATGGTGTTGTTGTTAAGAATGCAAAAAATTATGCAGGAAACTCAGTGGCACAATTAGTTATTAGTTTAATGTTAGAGCTAGTGAATAACACAAGTAAGTACAGTCAACGTGTGCAACAGGGCTATTGGAGCAAGAGTAAGTCATTTTGTTTATTGGACTTCCCGATATCTGAATTAACAAATAAAACTTTAGGTTTAATAGGTTATGGCACTTTAGCTAAATCAGTAGAGAAAATTGCTGCTGCATTTGATATGAACGTTATTATTTCTGATCATAAAGATGCCAACACAGTGAGAGAAGGCAGAGTCAGTTTTGATGAAGTGCTCAAAACCTCTGACGTCATTAGTATTCATTGTCCGTTAACAGCAAAAACAACCAACTTAATCAGTGCCGCTGAATTGAATTTAATGAAATCTAATGCGGTAATAATCAATACAGCTAGGGGGGGCATTATTAATGAGGCTGATTTAATTGAAGCCTTGCAGCAAAATAAGATATTAGGTGCAGCGGTGGATGTATTAACGGTAGAACCGCCCACTGCAGATCATTTAATGTTAAACACTCCTTTGGATAATTTAATTATCACACCACATATTGCGTGGGCAAGCGTTGAAGCCCGCCAACGATTATTACAACAAGTGTGTGACAATATCACAGAACATTTTGCTCTGTGATAACTTATAAAAGGTGACTTTTTTATTCAACGGGGTTCATAAACTGATTAATATCTTGGTGGGTTAGAGTAGGGGTTGCCCCTTGATTTTGAGCCACCATCGCACCAACCGCACAGGCAAAATCTATAGCGTATTGTGCATCATCGTTACTACATAATTGATAAATCAACGACCCTAGGAATGAATCCCCAGCCCCCACGGTATCCACAACACTGATCAAGTAGCCAGAGTTATAATAATTAACCCCTTTAATTGCTAACAGTGCGCCATGGCTACCTTTGGTTACGCATAAATAGTCGGTATTGGTTTGTTGGGAAATAAAAGCAAGGTTCTGTTCTAATGAATGGTATTTACAACCCATGGCTTTTGCGATTTCATATAACTCTTCGTCGTTGAGTTTTATAAAGTCAGCCAGTTTCATTAATTCAATTAAGCTTTCTAATGAATAATGCGGCGCACGTAAGTTAACATCAAATACTTTAAATTTAGCGACCTTAAGTAATGAATGTAAAGTTGATAAAGAAACTGGACTCCGGCCAATTAAGCTGCCAAAAACAAACACATCATCACCTTGTACTTTGTCACTTAGCTGATTGGTCAGTGTTATATTATCCCAGGCTGTATCAGATACTATCTCGTATGTAGCGCTGCCACTTTTATCAAGCGTTACTTCTACCGTACTGGTCTTTTTGTTATCGTTAATGCTGATATAATCGCAACTTAGATCTCTACTCCTAATTTCTTCTAGTAAGCCTTGTCCCAATGGATCATTTCCAACCGAGCTAAGCATGGTTGCTTTAATACCTAAAGAGTTGATACGAAAACACATATTAAGTGGTGCACCACCTAAGCGTTTACCGTTATCAAAACAATCCCATAACACTTCACCAAAACAGCTTACGCGGATCTGATCAGATGTTTTCTGGCTGATTAGAATACTCATATTTTTTTGCTCTTTTTAGATAATGTGGCTGCCATAATTTGTTTTATTTGGCTATTAGGGGCATAAAGCGCAGCGATTGCTTTTTTATACTCAGTAACAAATTCACGATCATGAGCTAAATAGCCAAATACGCTGTGTAAATTAATGAATGCTAATGGATCAACAGCGGTTTGTTGTGCTTGTTTATTAAGTTCTTGAGCCATCACATCATGGATTTCAAGTGCCTGATTTTGTTCATTTAAACCTTTATCGCTATATAGACACCAAGCGGCAATAACTAAAGCAGATAAAGACACATCTCTATTTTGCGCTAAGTTCTCATTAATACTCGATATTAAAAACTTAGGTAATTTGGCTGAGGTTTCAGAGCAGATCCTTGCTAAATTATCTTTAATATTGGGATTAGAAAAACGCTCAAGTAAAACGTCTTTATATTCTTCAAGATCAATACCTGGAAGTGATTCTAATAATGGCGTTACTTCTAAATCCATGAACGCACGTAAATATTTTGCAAATAAAGGGTCAGATACGGTTTGATCTATTGTTTGATAACCATGTATCGAACCCAATAAACCAAGAACGGAATGCCCAGCATTAAGTAAACGTATCTTCATTTTTTCATACGGTGTTACGTCAGAGACAAATTGCGCGCCGAATTGATCCCAGTTAGGGCGGCCGTTACTGAAATTGTCCTCAATGACCCACTGAGTAAATGACTCACATGTAATAGGCCAGCCATCTGACATTTGGTAAGCTTGTGTTACATAATCAATATCACTTTGTTGAGAAATAGGAGTGATACGATCAACCATGGCATTTGGAAAGGCTACGTGTTGTTCTATCCATTGGCTTAATGCTAAATCTTGTTTTTGTGCAAATGCCAGTAACATGTTACGTGTTACATGACCATTGTGTTGAATGTTGTCACAGGATTGTACGGTAAAAGCAGGAAGACCTTGTTCTTTACGCAGTTTAAGTGCTGCTGTGATATAACCAAAGGCAGTTATCGGCTGAGTTGGATTGTTTAAGTCATGAATGATATCTGGGTTATCGTAATCAAATTCTCCAGTGGCAGGGTGAAAATTATAACCACCTTCGGTGATAGTCAATGACACAATTTTAGTATCAATGTGTGCCATTTTATCAATCACAGCTTGTTTATTTTCTGGGGCAAATAAAAACTCCATCATAGAACCAATTACCGTATTTTCAATTTTCCCATTTGGATGGCGTACGGTTAAAGTATACAAATTATCTTGTTTTTGCAGTATATCCCGAAGTCCTCTATTTGCTTCAAGCAAGCCGACACCACAAATTCCCCATTGTTCATTTCCTGGCGTTTTTAATAATTCATTAATATACGCCGCTTGATGTGCGCGATGAAATCCACCGACACCAATGTGAACGATTCCAGACTTGATTTTACTTCGATCGTAAGTAGGTACGTCAACATCCGCAGGCAAGTAGGCAAGATTATGTTGATTTAACTCAGTGGTTTGAGCTGGTTTTTGTTGTGTTTGTGTCATGATGTAGCCTTACTAAAACAAATTAATTTTATGCTTGGATGTTCATTGCTTTATGTCGTCTTAACGACAAATAAGCACTGGAAAAATAGCTTAATGTGCAAATGAAGCAGGCTATTTCGAATTGTGATTTATTGATCTGGTAGACCGTCATTGAGTCGCTGAAAAACATAACTTGGCTGGCAAACCCAATAATAATTAATAATGAGGTAAACGAAATAGCGTTTAGTAATTTGCTGAGTGTTGTGCTGTCGATGATATGCTCAGGTTGGTTTTCTGCTTGTTTAGCCTGATATTCTTTTATTGCTAATAAATGCTGCTGCTCAGCAATGATCTGTTGACTGTAATCTTCATCAGCTCCGTATTTTTTAGCTAACAAGGTATAAACCACAATAGTGAAAAACCAAGTTGGAATGAATAAATAATAGAAGGACATCACATCCAAGAAATTTAAGCCAAAGCCAAATACCAGAGCCAGAGCCCAAGATGCAATTGCAGGAACACTACGAGTTATATTTTTGTACTTAACCCAATAACGAGTGAGTCCAATTTTAGGAAATAACACATGCTCAGCAAATACAATCCCACCAACCGGAACCACAAGTAAGCCTGCATAAGTTAATAGAGGTAACATTTGTGAAAATACAAAAGGAAAACAAGCAATAACAACGGTGACCATACCAACAATTGCGGTGGTGCGTTCTCTAGAGTGGTTAACAAAAATAGATTGTGCGGCTAAACCAGCACGGTATAGATTGGCATTTGCCGTCGTCCAACCTGCAATGATAATAATAACGAACCCTGTCCAGCCAAGAGCGTGATAAGCAACATCACCAGGGTCGAGTGAAGAGATTGTTGTTTTAAGCAGTACAGCAGCACCTGCTCCCATAATACCTGCAGATATCCATGCTAAGTAGTGGCCAAAAAACATGCCTACGCCAGAAAACAATCCGTAACTTTTACGTTTAGCAAATCTAAAAATAGCCATGTCGATTAAACCAAAGTGAGTAATAGAGTTGGCAGCCCACGCAAAACCGATTACTTCAAATAAGCCAATGCCTTCTTCCCCCTCAGCATTGGTACCTGTCCAAATAGAGGCGTCGCCTATGGTCATGAAATCTTGCCAACTACTGACAGTGGTAACTCCCAATACATGATTGGAAAGCTCTGGAAATAAAGCAAATGAACCGGCAATAAAAATAGCGAATAACCAAGGCGCACAAATTTTAGAAAAGTCAGCTACGGTTGAAAAACCATACATAGCAACAAGCACCACAATAGAACCAACCGCTAATACGATTAATACAAACCAAAAACTATTGGGGTACCAATTAAGTTGTGCAGGAATATCAAATAAAAACCGTACTGCAGTGGATGATACTGTGATCATCGCGGCGGATATGACACTAAAAATAACGACATTGGCCCAGTTATAAAGCTTGGTCATGGAGTTGCCCGCTATTTTATTTAAATAGTTATATAGGCTTAAACGAGTTTCTACTGCTATTGGCGTAGTCAGTAACCACCATGAACACATAGCGAGTAAGTTACCAATTAATAAGCCTAATAAAATATCGCTGGTGGCAGCGCCTAACGCCACAAATGTTGCTCCAATAACAAACTCTGTTGCGGCAACATGCTCCCCAGCATATAAACCAGCAAAGTGTTTCCAGCCATGTAGCTTATTATCTGCAACTGGCAATTGCTCTTCATTTACGTCACCAAATGATTGGTTTTGTTGACTTGTTGCCATCATATTTTCCTGTTGTTTTTTTAGTATCGACCTGCCTAATTAGCAAGTACTTTTATAGTGTGTTTTTGTATCGTAGTAATATTTGTTCTGCAGTGTGTTCGTTGGTTATTAGGGCATTAATCAGTTGACCTTTTAATGCAGCAAAAATGGCGTCTATTTTGTGATCGCCTGCGGCAATACCATAAACGGGTTTGTTAGGGTTAATAACTAAAGGCGCACTGACTATTCGTTGGGTTAAAGGTGTATCAAGCAAGATGCCGTTTTGATCAAACAACCAGCTAACAATTTCACCTTTAGCCCCTTGTGTATGGAGTAATTGATGTTCATCTTGTTCAATAAAACCATCCACAAATAAAGGCGACTTTTCATTAATATGTCCAATGCCAACAAATGTTGCATCTGCGTTAGCCACATGTTCAAAAATACTTTTTACCGGAGCTAACCCTTGAAGCAATTGTTTATCTGATACTGTTTGTGCAATGACTGGGAGAGGCATTGGAAAGTGTTTAGCATTAACTCGGTTAGCCATGCTTACTACAATGTCGAACTTGGACGCCGAACCGTCATTCATCATGTTCCCAACCAGTGAAACTAATTTATGCTGCTCGCATTGCATACTAGGTAATTCATCAATACAGGATTTAAGCGCGCGACCGGTACCAAACGCTAACGTTTTTGGCTGTTCTGACTTTAAGTAACGTTCTAAAATTTTTGCACCACTTTGTGCTAATCCATGACTGGCATTTGGATCGGCAGGATCACTTGGCGCAATCTCACACTCAACTAAGTTAAAGGTTGTTTTTAATTGTTCAGCTAATTCCATGCAACGGGTAATAGGGTGATCTAGACGTACTTTTATCAAGCCTTCACTAACAGCAAGGGCGACTAAACGTTGTGCGGACTGACGAGAAACCTGAAGTTTTTGAGCTATTTCATCTTGTGTGTTTTTAGCCACATAATATAACCAAGCGGCACGGGCTGCTTCTTCAAGTCGCTTTAGTTCTGCGTTAGATTTAATATTCATTTAGGGTCGCCTGATTTTTTAACGAAGGAAATGCCGAGAAAAATAGTTGCCAATGAGCAAGCACAGCTACATCAGGGTAGTGAGTGTGTACGTGGTTAATATTATTTTGTAAATGTTGCCCGCCACTGTAATGCAGTACTTGCATTCCCGCGCTAATAGCCGCCTGAACGCCAGCTTTACTATCTTCTATTACCAAGCAGTTTTCAGGTGTAACGCCCATTTTGTGTGCTGCATGTAAAAATAAATCAGGTGCAGGTTTGCCATTTAGCACTTCATCTCGGGTAAAAATGTTTGGTGAAAAAGAACTGTGCAATTGCACACTCTTTAACGCTTTTTCGGTACGAGAAGGGCTACTGCTGGTGGCGATGCAAAAAGGTACAGAGAGTTGACGTAATACATCTTGTATTCCATCCGTCGTTTGTAATTTAGTCTCAAATTCATTGACTAATGTTTGGCGATAGCGTGACTCAAAGTCTTGCGGTAACTGCTTAGAGAAATTGTCTTTGATATTCTGTTTAACGGTTTCAAAGCTACAACCCAAATAATGTCGTTGAACATAATTAGGATCAATATCGATACCTAAATGAGCCAGCATATCTATCAATACACTTGCACTTAGTATCTCACTGTCAATGACAACGCCATCACAATCAAATATCACCAATTCGATGTTATTCATCTGCTCCCCTGTTGCACCTTTTTAGATGCGAATATTTATTATTGGGCATTAGCCCTTTGTGTGGGCATATTCCCTTTAATGGTTCAACTTGTCAATAAAAAGAGTACGAAAAACGCACTGAATTGGTGAGGGGTAATCGAATGAAACAGAAAAATGATTAATAATCAGTATGCTTACTGGATTAATACAATTTAAAACTGAGTGTAAAAACCATAATAAACAACGAAAAAATTGCGCGGTTGGGGAACAGAAGAGTAAGTATAAAAAAACCGCCTTACGCGGTTTTAATAAAATGATGTACAGAGGTTAGTTAGAATTAAACATCTAAAACGTCAAAAGAAACTTCAATAAATGCTTTACCAAATTCAGAGTCAAATGGAATGATCAACGCCGCAGCTTCACATTTATGATTAATCGTATGACCTTTACCTGAAACAACCATAGGGGTTGCCATGTCGAAGTCATAGCCATTTTTTTCAAGAATGTTTTTTGCACCACCAGTAACCATATTGGTTATTTCACCAACCATATCGGTAACGTCAGCATCGATTGAGTCCGGTCTTTCCCCCAACATTTTTTCCATAATGGACAATGCCAAAGACTCTTCAAAAGTGATGGATAATGAGCCTTTCGTTTGTGGGCTTGCCATACCGATTAAACCTGAAACATCACCACGGGCTTGTTGTTCTCTTTTGAGTGATGGTTTACCCGGAACTAATTTAGTCATAGCCATGGTTTCAAGCACATTCATTAACGACGATAAAAATGGATTTATAAATTTTACGTTCATAGGAGGTTTTGGTTACTTATAGTTGATGGATTATTAAATTAGTTTCGGATCAGTAATAAACTTAGAACTATATTCCACCGAATTCAATGTTTAAGTGAATTTGATTATATCAGTTAAAAATTAATGGCATATAGAAATGATTAATGAATTTACCCGACTGATTTATTATTCTTATTTTGATACATTCTACGGTCAGCTTGGTTAATTAATTCTAATACATCCGTCGCTTCGTCTGGGTAAATAGAAGTGCCAATACTGACGCCTATATTAATCTTAATGCCTGAAACATCAAAAGGCTGAGAGATAGATCGGTCAATTTTTTCTTTGATAATAGAAACAACGCTGATATCTACCAAAGGTGAGACCAAAATAATAAATTCATCACCACCGTAACGCGCAATGATATCTTCACTTCGAATATGTTTTCTTAACCGTTTTGCCACTTGATAAAGCACTTTATCGCCAACGGCATGACCATGTGTATCATTAACTTGCTTAAATCCATCTAAATCACAAAACAGAAGTGCAAACTTATCCGTTGAACGGCCCGTACCTTTTGTTAATGAATCTAACTTTCGTTCTAAAAATAGTCGGTTCGGGATGTCGGTTAATGGGTCGGTATTCGCCGAGGTTGATAATATACCTTCAGCGCGTTTGAATTCAGTGACGTCTTTGGCAATGACAATTACCCCTACCACTTCACCCGTTTCACGAGAAATATGAGGAAGGTAAGACATATATAAAAAATGGGGTTCTTGTAATTTGGTTGCCGTGATCCACGTTTCAAAGTTAACGGGTTTCTTTTCTTTTACACACTTATTTAAGTACGGATTGATAACGGCTTGGTAAGTTGTTGAGTCAAAAACTTGATCTGGAGTTCGACCAATTAGCTCATCAGAAGAAAATCCATAAAAATGAGCATAACTGTTACTTACATATTGATAACGATAATTAATATCTATGTAAGCAAATAAATCTAGGCTGTATCCTAAAACTGTCGAGAATACCTCTTTGTAAAAGGCATTTTTTTCCATGTTAACACCAAGTAGCTAAATTTTGAACGATGGTTAGTCTATTGAAGTTAAAATGAAAAACAACCGTAAATGTAAATTATTCAGCTTTGATTTGGTTATTAGTTAGTAAATTTGCAAAAGAAGAGGCATTAACTTTGTTCTTTTGTTACCCACTATTTTTTTATTCGTGTATAATGCGCGCAAATTTTAATGCGGTTGAAGTTTAAAGTTAAAGCAATATATGTGGTTTAACTGGCTTGTTTCGATCGCATGGTCCCCGAAATATGAATTTGAGAGAAATTAAATGAACAAACCAGCTGATGCTGCTCACTTACGCAATATTGCTATTATTGCTCACGTTGACCACGGTAAAACAACTTTGGTTGACAAATTATTAGCACAGTCTGGAACACTAGAGACTCGTGGTGATGCCGAAGAACGTGTAATGGACTCAAATGATATTGAGAAAGAGCGTGGGATTACAATCTTAGCTAAAAACACAGCGATTGATTGGAAAGACTACCGTGTAAATATCGTAGACACTCCAGGACATGCCGACTTTGGTGGCGAAGTTGAACGTGTAATGTCAATGGTTGACTCTGTACTATTGATTGTTGATGCTCAAGAAGGCCCAATGCCGCAAACTCGCTTTGTAACACAAAAAGCATTTGCTCAAGGTCTTAAACCAATTCTAGTTATCAACAAAATTGATAAACCAGGTTCTCGTCCTGACTGGGTTATGGATCAAGTATTTGACTTGTTTGATAATCTTGGTGCAACAGATGAACAGTTAGACTTCCAAGTAGTATATGCTTCTGCATTAAACGGTTGGGCTTCTCATGAAGAAGGCGTAACTGGAACAGACATGACTCCATTGTTTGAAACTATTATTGACCAAGTACCACCTCCGGCTGCGGACATTGATGGTCCATTCCAAATGCAGATCTCTCAATTAGATTACAGCTCATACTTAGGTGTTATCGGTATTGGTCGTGTTACACGTGGTACGGTTAAACCAAACCAACAAGTAACAATCCAAACTGCTGCTGGTCCAGTTCATAACGCTAAAGTAGGTAAAGTATTTGGTTACTTAGGTCTTGACCGTTACGAAGCTGAAGGCGCACATGCTGGTGATATCATTGCGCTTACGGGTCTTGGTGAATTAAAAATCTCTGACACAGTTTGTTGTCCTACAGAAGTACAAGGTTTGCCTTTATTGTCTGTTGATGAACCAACAGTAACAATGACATTCCAAGTAAATACATCTCCTTTTGCTGGTCAAGAAGGTAAGTATGTAACGTCTCGTAACATCAAAGAGCGTTTGGAAAAAGAATTGGTTCATAATGTTGCATTACGTGTTGAGCAACTTGATGATCCAGATAAATTTAAAGTTTCAGGTCGTGGTGAATTACACTTAGGTATCCTAATTGAAAACATGCGTCGTGAAGGTTATGAGTTAGCCGTATCTCGCCCAGAAGTTATCATGCGTGAAGTAGACGGTGAGAAACAAGAACCTTATGAAACAGTAACGATTGATGTTGAAGAACAACATCAGGGTTCTATCATGGAAAAAATGGGTGTACGTAAGGCTGAACTTACTGACATGGCACCAGATGGAAAAGGCCGTATTCGTATGGACTTCATCATGCCTAGCCGTGGTTTAATTGGCTTCCAAACTGAATTTATGACGTTAACGTCTGGTTCTGGTTTGATTTATCATACATTCTACGAATATGGTCCATTTAAAGGTGGCGAAATTGGTCAACGTTTGAATGGTGTATTGATTGCCAATGCAACGGGTAAAGCGTTAACAAATGCAATCTTTAACTTACAATCACGTGGTCGTATGATGATTGGACACGCAACGGACATCTATGAAGGTCAAGTTGTTGGTATCCATAGCCGTGATAACGACTTAACCGTTAACGTACTTAAAGGTAAGCAATTAACTAACGTACGTTCATCTGGTACAGATGAAGCTCAAACACTTACTCCTCATATCGTAATGACATTGGAACAAGCGTTAGAATTCATTGATGATGACGAATTAGTAGAAGTGACGCCAGAAAGCATTCGTATCCGTAAGAAGTTCCTTACTGAAAACGAACGTAAACGTAACTCACGTCCTAAGCCTAACGATATTTAATCGATTAGATTTAGATAAAACCGAGCCTAGCTCGGTTTTTTTATGTGTGTAATATAGGTTAAAGGTAAAACGTAAGGTGAACTAAGTTGTATAAAGTAGATGAATAAAAGTAAGTTAATTGGTGTTGGGTCGAGTGCGCCAAGGATTGTATTGCATATTGCTAATCGTCCGCCATTGGATGGTTTTGAACACGATATTAATAGGCCGTTTCAGCTAGCAGAAGCGGCTGATATTATTCAAAAAACGGGAAATCATTGGCGTAAGGTGTTTTCTATATTAGCTAAAATCTCTTTTGCATTATTTGATACCCAATGTAAGACATGGCAAGAGTACCGAGATACTAAGTTATTAACAGAAGATGGATTTGAATATATCTGTTTTTCTGAGCTTAAAGATACTCGCAGTCAATTAGATTTAACTAAACACACGAGCGTTTCAATCACTTGTGGATTTAATTATGCACAAACACAGTTAGACACTTCTTCTTTGGTGTCTCATCATAATTTTGAAAAACTAAAATGGTCTGAGCAACACCACTGTTTAGTCACACCTTATTTTGATTGGCGTCAGTTGAATAATGAAATGCTGAGTATTGCCATCAATATAATTAAATCTAAGCTGTTAATTGGCGACGAACCATCACACTTAGCGTGAATTATTTGCTAAATGACAAAGTTTAAAAGCGTTTGGTGACTATAAAATGAAGACATTTTAAGTCAGTTACAGTAAAGTACAGGCAACTTAAATTGGCTTAAATTTAGCTATGCCTGATAAACGTATTGCTGCGGCAACAGAAGAAAATTTATATCGGATATTCACCATTCCTGAAGAGCCAGACTCAACTCTGTCGCGGATTGAACAAGAAGTATCTCAAAACCTAGATGGTTTTTTACGTGATCATATCGTAGCGGTTGAAAAACCCTTGTCTGAGATCGAAAAAGACTTTCTAGACTCGGCCATGCCCGAAGAACCGCAATTTGTATCTGACATTGCCGATGAATTACTGCATAAATTAGTTGCTCAGTCAGTCCATACGTCTTCGCCAAGTTTTATTGGCCACATGACTTCTGCATTACCATATTTCTTATTACCTCTGTCTAAATTGATGGTGGGATTAAACCAGAACTTGGTAAAAATAGAAACTTCCAAAGCATTTACGCCTTTAGAACGCCAAGTTATAGGAATGTTGCATCGTATTGCATACGGCAGCACCAGAGAAAATAACGACGGCTATTACGAACATTATATGCACAGTGCAAATAACTCATTAGGTGCATTTTGTTCTGGTGGTACGGTTGCCAATATCAGTGCTTTATGGATTGCACGTAATACCATGTTAGGCCCAAATGGAAATTTCAAAGGGGTAGCCAAAGAAGGTTTATACCGCGCCATGTTACATTATGGTTATGACCGTGTTGTGGTGCTCGTTTCTGAACGTGGACATTATTCGTTAAGTAAATCCGCCGATATTTTAGGAATAGGGCGACAAGATATCGTCACGGTACCTACGGATGACGATAACAAAATTCGCATAGACTTACTTGCACAAACCATTACAGAACTAAAACAGCAAAATGCCGGTATCATGGCCATTGTTGGCATTGCGGGTACCACCGAAACTGGCAGTGTCGATCCACTTACAGCTATGGCTGATTTAGCTGAGTTACACAAGATCCATTTCCATGTCGATGCCGCATGGGGCGGGGCAACATTATTATCTGAAAATCAACGCCCTAAGCTTGCTGGAATAGAAAGAGCGGACTCAATTACCATTGACGCTCATAAACAAATGTATGTGCCTATGGGCGCCGGTATGGTGTTATTTAAAGACCCGCATTCTACTGATGTTATTGAACACCACGCTGAATATATATTACGTAAAGGGTCTAAAGATTTAGGCTCACATACCCTTGAGGGCAGCCGTCCTGGTATGTCGATGTTGGTATATGCTTGTTTAAAAGTCATGGGCCGTAAAGGGTATCAAATGCTGATTGATCGCAGCATTAACACAGCTAACTACTTTGCCGAACTTATTCGTGAAGATGATGACTTTGAATTGATCACAGCACCAGAGTTATGTTTGTTAACCTACCGTTATGTGCCTAAAGTGGTTAAAGATTTTATGGCAACATGTTCCACCGATGAGAAGATTATTATTAACGATTTGTTAAATGACTTAACACGTTTTATCCAAAAGAAACAACGTGAGTCAGGTAAGTCGTTTGTATCGCGAACGCGTTTAACCCCCAAAATGTATGGTGGGCAAACCATAACTGTATTTAGAACGGTTTTAGCAAATCCATTAACGACTCATGATATTTTGAAAGATATTTTGCAGGAGCAAAGAGAAATAGCTAAGGAAAGTTGGCGAAGTCTGCCAGCTATTTTGAAAAAAGTAGTGCAACAAGGTTAATGTATAAAAGCTGGAGCCAGAATTAATCTGGCTCAGTTTAGTGTTAACAGGTAGCTATCGTTGAAAACAAAGGTTATCAATTAATCGAGCTTTACCCAGATAAGCAGCACCTAAAATAACAATATCATTGTTGTTTTCAGTCACAGGTTCCATCGTCTTGGCATCTCTAATCAGCACATAATCCGTTTTTAGTCCGGCTTCATTAATAAATTCAGTGGCTAAATTTTGTAACCCTGCAATATCAGATGAGCCATCCAATAATGCATTTTTGATCAAGTTAAGTGCTTGGTTTAATGCTGGTGCAATCAATTTTTGCTCAGTAGTTAAATAACCATTACGTGAGCTTTTAGCTAAACCCGTTTCTTCTCTGACTGTTGCAACACCGATGATATCGATTGGCATATTTAAGTCAGAAACCATGGTTTTAATTAAACGTAATTGTTGAAAATCCTTTTCACCAAAAACCGCAACATCAGGTTGGACTAAGTTAAACAGCTTTGCGACAACAGTAGATACACCACGAAAATGCCCGGGTCTTTGCGTCGCTTCGGCACATAACGTATGTTCAGTATCCGGTACTTCAACATACGTTTGTGCATCTAAACCGTTTGGGTAAACGTCGGTTGCTTTTGGATAAAACACAGCATGATTGTCAGCTGCTTTTAACTTGTCACAATCGGCTTCAAATGTGCGTGGATAAGCATCAAGATCTTCATTTTGGCCAAATTGCATTGGATTAACAAAAATCGATGTGATCACGACATCGGCGTATTTATGTGCTTCTTCAACAAGCTTAATATGTCCTTCGTGTAAGTTACCCATGGTTGGCACAAACGCTAATGACTTGCCTTGTTTCGCTAATTCTTTACGCCATAAGCGCAGATCAGAAAGTTGATTAAAGATTAACAATGTAATAACCCTTAATTAAAAGAACGAGACTCGTCAGGGAACTCACCTGACTGTACTTCAGAAACGTATAGGTCAACAGCCTCACGCATATTACCTGTTAGGGCAATATAGTTTTTTGAGAACTTAGGAATGTAACCTGAGCTGATGCCAAACATATCGTGCATAACTAAGATTTGACCGTCAGTGACGTTACCAGCCCCTATACCAATCGTTGGGATTGAAATAGCATCGGTAATGGCTTTAGCTAAATCAGTTGGCACACACTCTAAAACCAAAAGTTGCGCACCCGCAGCTTCTAACCCTTTAGCGTGTTCAATCATCTGTTGTGCTTTGTCGTTGTCACGACCTTGTACTTTAAAACCACCGAATACGTTTACCGATTGTGGCGTTAAACCTAAATGTCCACAGACTGGAATGCCATTTTGAGTCAGCTTTTTAATGGTGTCGTATAACCAATCACCGCCTTCCATTTTGATCATATTGGCACCGGCGGCCATTAATTCATGAGCATTTTCTAAGGTTTTTTCTGCGCTGTAGTAGGTCATAAACGGCATGTCGGCAATGACTAATGCGTTATCGGCGCCAGCTCTTACACAACGGGTGTGGTAAGCAATTTGTTCATTGGTCACACTTAAGGTGCTATCGGCACCGTGTAATACCATACCCATTGAATCACCAATCAATAAAACATGAACACCTTGTGCGTCAAATAATTGAGCAAAACTTGCGTCGTAAGCTGTCAGTGCCGCTATCTTTTCGCCGTTTTGTTTCATCTTCAATAACGTTGAAGTTGTGATCTTTGCCATGATAAAACCTTTGTAATAAGTCTAACGTTTAATGTTATCAGTTGTTTGAAACGAATAAGTTTTCAATTACGACTGTTAGTGAGTCGATAATAACGGAGTCATGCCGTTTAATGGAATGTTTTTAGTCAATGACTCAACAATAGTGCCACAAGGCAGAACTAAATCGGGCGTGATATCTAATAATGGATAAATTACAAACTCGCGTTGCTGTAAACCGTAATGAGGTACAACGAGCTGTTCATCATTAATTTGATGTTGGCCATATAACAATATATCTAAGTCTAAAGTGCGTGGGCCCCAGTGTTCGCCTACGCGGGTTCTACCGTGTTTGTCTTCTATGGCACAAGTGTGACTAAACAATTGATGAGGCGTTAATTCAGTTCGAATTAACGCAACCGCATTAATATAATCTGGTTGATCAGCAGGCCCCATTGGTTTGCTGCTGTATATTTTAGATACCCCAACTAGCTCAGAGTGAGGTAATACCGTTAATTCATTAATGGCTAATTTTATGGTCTCTAATGGCGATTTTAAATTCGCACCTAAACCAACATAAACTAATTCAGTCATGTCAAACGTCCTTAGTTTTTGCCTTTCGGTTTATCGTATTGACGAGGTCTGCGCTTTTTCTTAGGGTAAGGCGAACTTGAAGACTTTGATTTAAACTCAGGTTTGCCATGGTTTGGGTTCGTGTAGGCGTGTTTTTTGCCTTCGGCCGACTGTTGATAATCAGTCCACCACTGCGCTAACTGGGTTAACTCCCCACCTTCAACTTCAGCTCGTAATAACAAGAAGTCATAAGCGGCTCTAAATCTAGGGTTTTCGACTAACACCGAAGGACGTTTACCTGTGGTTTTTGTTAATCTGTGTTGGAAAGTCCATATCTCACGAACAGCTGTGGTAAAGCGTTTCGGAATGGCAATAGTTTGTACAGCACGTTGTAAAATGTCGTTGGTCGCGACTTGGAAAGCATCATAAGGATGTAAACCACCTTCCAATTCTAATGACGTGGCAAGCGCTTCCAATGGATACCAAAACATAGCTGCTAAAATATAGGCAGGCGATACCGATTTGCCCGAGTTGATACGTGTATCTGTGTTACCAAACATAATTGACAATAAACGTTCTTCTTTATCGTCAGGGTTACCTGTTAATTCTTGATCCACAGCAGGGAAGAAATAACGGAATAAACCATATTCTCTTAATGATTGATAATTGACTTGTGCTTTACCAGCTAACATTAGTTTTAAAGATTCATCAAACAAACGCGCAGGTGGGATATTCTTTAATAAATGAGCCAGTTCAAATATAGGGGCTTCGGTACGTTCCGCTATCTGCATTCTCAATTTATTAGAAAAACGTACAGCGCGTAACATTCTCACTGGGTCTTCACGATAACGAGTTTCTGGATCGCCTATTAGGTCAATTAAGCCTTTATCTATGTCGGCCATGCCGTTGGCAAAGTCATAAATGGAGAAGTCTTTGATGTCGTAATATAACGCGTTGATGGTAAAGTCACGACGCTCAGCATCTTCATTCATTGAACCAAAAACATTGTCACGTAATAATTGACCTTCGTCACTTTGACGAGAGATTTTTTTAGCTAAGTCTTCTTTGCTAACATTTTCTTCTGATTCAACTTCTACTTCATGATGACCACGGAAAGTCGCCACTTCGATAATTTCACGACCAAACATAATATGGGCTAAACGGAAACGTCGGCCAATCAAACGGCAGTTATTAAAACAACGCTTAACTTGTTCTGGAGTTGCATTGGTCACTACATCAAAATCTTTAGGTTCTAAGCCTAATAAAATATCGCGGATACACCCACCGACTAAGTAAGCGTCATAACCGTTGTCTTTTAATCGATACAAAACTTTGAGAGCGCTTGGGCTGATGTCTTTTCTAGAAACCGGGTGTTCGCTACGTGGAATTGTCGTGGCGCCTTCTATCACTTTAGGAACTCTAGCGACATATTGTTTGGTCGGTGCCGTTGACGTATTTGGATTAATTGCTGGTGATGGAGTGTCACTTTTACTAAACCAAGAAATTACTTTTTTAAAAACCACTAAGAGATTTATCCAATTTTGTTGTTTGAAGTTCGAAACATGCAGCGAAAGCTGCGAATGCGGCGCATTTTACAGCAAATACCAATAAATATAAATAAGTTAACTGCGAATCAAACACCTTTAATTTTTAATTATTAAAGCTACACTATATTTACTCAGTAAAAGCGAGATAAATTCAAGCGATTACAAGTAGTTAATCTCGGCAAATTCGCAATGTATAACAATAAAAAAGAGAGATAAAAATGTTGGATTTAATGAATGTAAACGGGTGGGCAATATTAGTGAGCAGCGTAGTGGCATTTGTCATTGGTGGTGTTTGGTATAACCCTAAAGTCTTTGGACAAAGCTGGATGGATGAGCATGGCCATACTTTAGATTCGCTAGGTAACCCTGTTAAAGCGATGGGGCTGACTTTTATAACATCTACAATTACCGCTTGGGTGATTGCGGTTATTGCTTCAGGTTTAGGTGTGGATACATTAATGGAAGGTGTCCAGTTAGGTTTGTTGTTAGGTGTAGGAGTTATGTTGGCAACTCGTTATTCGGATGGATTGTATAATAACCAAAGTACGAAGTTGGCACTTATTGAAGGTGGTTACCGCGCAATTTATACCTTAGTGGTTTGTATTATTATTGCAGTGTGGTGATGTCTGTACCACCCTAGATTGATGAAATAAATTGTCGATTAAATTAAGATATCTAATTGAGTTGGGATATGTTTTATATCCCAATTTTTTATCGCCCATTCAATGATTTCAGTCACTGAGCTTGAACTTAACCAAGTTGCATTCTCAGTGGGCAAGCCTAAACAAGTTAATGCTTTTATTAATTCAGGAATGGGATCGTCGCAGTTTAGTGCGGGAGCATGGTTTTGTTTACTTAGTTTTTTACCATCTTCACTGACTATCAAAGGAAGATGTAAATAGCTAGGAGGCGTAACTCCAAATAAATTAAACAAGTTTATTTGCCTTGGGGTTAACTCCATAATATCTGCACCACGTACAACTTCCGTAATGCCTTGATCAATATCATCAATCACAACCACCAGTTGATACGCAAATAATCCACCAGTACGTTTTATAATGTAATCTTCATTTACAAGATGTTTATCTACCTCGATATGACCTTGCAACAAATCTTCAAATTGACCATGTTCAAAGTGTTGTTTTAATCGAACAGCATGTTGGTCAAATTCATGGTTTTTATCGCGGCATTGACCAAGATAAATGCCACCTAATTTTTTAATGCCTTTGCGTGTGCAGTGGCAAGTGTATAGATGGTTGTGTTGTTTTAACTGATCAAATATGTGCTGGTAGCGTTCTTGCCGAGAAGATTGAACCAAACATTGGCGATATTGTTGTTCGCTTGTTGTATTTGGATCTTGATCCCAAAATAAGCCAAAACGTTGCAAGCCATCTAAGATGGTATCAACAGAGCCTGGGACTTCTCTTGGTTTGTCTATATCTTCTATGCGAACAAACCAAAGGCCATTTTGCGATTTAGCTTGTAAATAACTGCCAAGAGCCGCCACGAGAGAACCAAAATGTAATGGTCCTGATGGGGATGGCGCAAAACGCCCACGATATTGAGTATTAGATTGTTGAAATTGGTGTTGCAGTTGAAATGATGATTTCACAAAAGAAAAAGGGTTAAGGCTTATGCCTTAACCACCTAATTGTTTCTCTTTAATTTCAGACAATGTTTTGCAATCGATACATTGATCAGCGGTTGGACGAGCTTCCAAACGACGAATACCAATCTCGATGCCACATGTCTTACAAAAACCAAAATCACCACTCTTTATTAGAGTTAGTGTTTTTTCAATTTTCTTAATTAATTTACGTTCACGGTCACGGGTACGTAATTCTAATGCAAATTCTTCTTCTTGCGAGGCACGATCAACCGGATCTGGGAAGTTTGCCGCTTCGTCTTGCATATGAGACATAGTACGATCAACTTCTTCACGTAATTGATTACGCCAAGCTTCTAAAATCTTTCTAAAATGATCGTACTGTTCATCTGACATGTACTCTTCATTTTTTGACTCAACATACGGCTCAACGCCTGCGAGGGCTAGCAATCCTAATGATTTTTTATCTGCCATGCGTTGTTTTCTCCTGATAATTCAACTGGTTAGCGCGTTATAGTATTTTTATCCAGCAACCAGTGGCGTTACTGCTTTAAAAAACGGCGCTATCTATAGCAAAAATTAGCGCCTACCGCAATTTATTTATCTAAAATGGCCAAAATAAATATTAATTAAGACCACTGAAATTCACTCGTTTTGGTGGCAACAATTCCATCTAAATCGATATGTGTATGTAATACGATAATTTCTAACCCGTCAGTATGAGCTCGTTTTAGTTCATCAGCGTATTTAGGATCAATATGATCAGCCACTGTCATTGACTTAATGCCAGTATGTTGCACCAAAAACACCAATACGGCTCGATGGCCTTGTTGGATCATTTCTGCTAATTCTCGGATGTGTTTTTGTCCCCGAGTCGTCACCGCATCTGGAAATGCCCCTAACCCTGTTTGTTCATCTAACAACAAAGTTGTAGATTTTACTTCTATAAAACAGTTAGGTTTTGCATCGCCCCTAAGATCATTATCCGTGAGCAATATGTCAATTCGACTATTTTCATTACCGTACTTTACTTCTGTTGCCAGCTTTGCGTAATTGGTGACCGTTGGCAATAAACCATTATTGATAGCTTCAACGACAACGTTATTGGCTTTAATCGTGTTAATGCCAATAAAGTGACCTAATTGATTTTGTGCTAACTCAAAAGTGTTAGGGTATTTTCGTTTAGGGTTATCACTGGTACTAAAATAAACGTTGAAACCAGGCTCAGCACAACCTGTCATCGCCCCGGTATTGGGGCAATGAATGGTGATCTCTTCACCTGAGGTCGTGGTGACGTCGGCCAAGAAACGTTTATAGCGTTTAATTAATTTTCCTTGGGATAATGCAGAGTTATGTTGCATAACTTAGTTTATTAATCCTTAGATTTATTGGGTTTCAAATGAAGTAATCCTGCCACAATTAAGCCGCCTATGATGCCATAAAGACCATCTAATATGACGCTTGTTATGCCAAGCAATAAACCACTTGTCGCAGGGATTATGCTTAATAAGAAAGTGGAGGCGTGGTGTAACCATTCTATATTGTGGGTTAACATGCCGCCGCCAACTAAGAACATAGCCACCAAACCAATCCAGCTCAGGCTTTGCATTAATCTTGGCGCGAATACCAGTAAACCAGCGCCCAGTTTGTTTAAAATTTTGTTGAAAACATTGGTGGGTTTAAGCGATTGCCAGAATAAACCAACATCATCCAGCTTAACAATGACAGCAACTAAGCCATAAACCCCAATAGTCATAGCAATGGCGATGACAGACAGCACCATAATTTGTTCGTTAAGCGGAACATTGGCTATGGTGCCAAGGGCGATAATGATAATTTCGGCTGATAACACAAAGTCTGTTTTTATCGCACCTTTAATTTTGTCTTTTTCATATTGCACCATATCTAAGTCTGGCTGGGATAATGCAGACAATAACTTTTCTTGTTGTTTATTTTTTGATTTTCGATTGGCGGCCATTTCTAGGATTTTTTCAGCGCCTTCGAAAGATAAATATAAACCACCTAAAATTAGCAAAGGGACAATTAACCAGTTAGCAAAAAAGCTAATTAATAATGCCGCGGGAACAAGAATAAACTTATTGATAAAAGAGCCTTTTGCTACCGCCCATACTACTGGTAACTCTCTGCTTGCGGAAACCCCCGAAACTTTTTCAGCGTTAACGGCTAAATCATCACCAAGTACGCCTGCAGTTTTTTTTGCAGCAACTTTTGTCATTGCCGCAACGTCATCTAAGATCAGAGCGATGTCATCAAATAAGGCAAAAAAGCTAGCGCCAGCCATAGGTATTTTCCTTCATAAGAACGATTAAAAAATTTGATTAAAATTGTAAAACGATTTAATTAATGAGATGTATTCAATAACTATATTAATGATAAAACAAGGAATAAACTGACTAATTAGAATTAATTTTCTATTATGAACCCATTATCCTATCTCCAATTATTTTAACTATGAGAGTAACCCATGTCAGATATCCTAAACGTAACCGTTTCTAAACAAGCTGCACCTGCCCAATGGGGGACAAATACGGCAATTAGTATGAATGCTGATGGTCATGTCATTCATATCACTCACACTGATTACAAGTCGCAATTAAGCACTATTCAAGCATCAGCTCGTAAAATTCAGTCTATGGGCGTAAATGCGGTTGCACTCGCAGAAACGTGGGATATTGAACAACAATGGAGTTTTTACCTAGGTTTTGTGACCGCAAAAGGTGGTCAAACTGTTGTATGGGCAGAAGGCGATACTAAAGAATTAGATAACAGAAAACTGACTTATGACTGGTCTAAAAAAGTAACGAACTTATCTCCACAAGATATGTACCCCTTGGCGTTAGCTAATAGTGCAATCAACCTGATCACTGAATTAGCACCAGATTGCGTAACACATGAAATTGTCATGGGTGATGATTTGTTAGAAGCTGGATGGGTAGGACTTCACTCTGTAGGTCGTGCCAGTATTCACCCTCCTGTGATGTTAACGTTAGATTATAACCCAAGCAAAGATCCACAAGCGCCAATTTCAACAGCTTTGGTGGGTAAAGGGATTACGTTTGACAGTGGTGGTTATTCAATTAAAGCCTCAGAAGGCATGTTAACCATGAAGTGTGATATGGGTGGTGCTGCAACAGTGACTGCAGCGCTGGCGTTAGCCATTTCTCGTGGTCTTAATAAACGCGTTAAGTTAATTCTGTGTTGTGCAGAAAACTTAATTGGTGGCAATGCTTATAAACTGGGTGACATCTTAACCTACAAAAATGGTACAACTGTTGAGATAGTGAATACTGATGCCGAAGGGCGTATTGTATTAGCCGACGGTTTGTTACATGCCGGAGAGCTTAAAGCCGAACGTGTAATCGATGCCGCGACATTAACAGGGGCAGCCATGATGGCTGTAGGCAGTGAATACAATGCAGTATTTGGCTTAGACAAACCATTCGTTTCACAAGGATTACATGCCGCTGAATTAGAGTTTGAAGGCGCATGGGCATTGCCTTTAGAGAAATTTCATCAGCAATCATGTCCATCCGCTTATGCTGATACTGCCAACAGTCGTCCACAAAAAGGTGGTGGCATGGGGGGCGCATCTAATGCAGCAGGTTTCTTATCAAGATTTGTCGCTAATGAAGGTCAAAATTGGTTACACTTTGATTTAGCTGGTGCCTTTGTTGCAAGTGGAACAGACAAATACGCGCCAGGTGCAACAGGCCTTGGTGTTCGTACGATTGCTAGAATATTGTTAGACGATTAATACAAATTAATAACTAATAACACCCAACAAAAAACCGCTATCTAGGCGGTTTTTTGTTGGTTACTTTATATGCAGGCACGATACTATGATCCAGTTATCGGGCGTTTTTATTCGAATGATCCGGTTGGATATACTGCTAAAAACCCTGTGATGTCCTTTAACCGTTATTTATACGTTAATAATAATCCGTACAAGTATACTGATCCTAGTGGTGAATTTTTATTTATATTATTTGTTCCACTTGCGGAATATACAGCCTCATTTATAGCAGCAGATTTAGTTCTCGCAACAGGTTATATTGCAGCTAATACTGCGTATACGAATCTTCAGGAACAAGCAATGGAACAACAAGATAAAGCTCTAAATGATAAGGCCCTCGCTGACTCAGGTGATTATAAAGCTGCTTTTAGTTCGTCTAGTGGAACTGATGCGTCTTATCAGGAGTTAGCAGAATCCGTGGGAACAACCGCAGAGGTAGTAGCGAAAGCAATACCCGGTAATACAACAAGTGGTTCTATTCCGACTAAAAAAGTAGACGCTAAGATTACGGCAGCTAATGGAGTTAAAGATGAGATTAATGAAAACTTTAGGGAGGAAAAGTTTTGAGTAAAATAACATTTAAGAATATATTTGGCGGAGTTTTATTATTAATAGTTATCCCATTAATATTTTTTGCAATATTTAAAACTAACAGTTTTTATTTTCACTTAAATAAAGTCATAAATGGTAATTCAATTAGTGTTGCCGGATATAATTATACTTTATCGAAGAACTTTGCAATTATGAATGTAAATGAGGATGAATATTACCTTCAAGACAAAGAGCTTGGAGCCATTCAAGGTAATGTATTTATTTATGATGCACGTATTTTTTTGAATAATGCAGGGTTAGACGTCAGTAGTTTAAAAAGTAATTGCCAACTTTTTGAAATAAAAGATGATCATCCTTTGTATAGTATTGATAAAGCAACATATCTAATAGTAGATAAGAGATTAACTTTAGTTATTTATTCTAAACCGGAAGAACGCATTTACAATTATTATTGTAAAGAGGTTTTTGAGCCTAAAGTATTGTAGTTATTTATTTTGAACTTCAATTAGCCCAGTAGATTACTGGGCTTTTTTTATTACTTATTTATGATGAAACACAGAGTAAATATTAGAGACATCCGTCTTTAATTTACTAAGTGTTTTTTTGACTACATGAAATTAGCTATACTGGTAACTAACTGTTTATATTGGATTTTTAAATAAATTGCAGTGGATCGCAATTACGATTACTTTATATGCAGGCACGATACTATGATCCAATCATAGGTCGTTTTTATTCGAATGATCCAGTTGGTTGGACGGCTTCTAGTCCCGTTCATTCTTTTGGTAGATACACATACGTAAATAACAACCCATATAGATACACCGATCCAAATGGTAAATATCCTGAAAGTTGGTCTGAAGTTGGAAACCTAATGATAGAGGATCAATGGGGTCAGAGTCGTTGATTTTAGTTTGACGATTATTACGCCCCATATTTTACAGAAGCCCAGTTTTTAACTGGGCTTTTTTGTGACTACCTGTGTCTCGTCCTGAAATGT
>NZ_JAHKPJ010000027.1 GCF_018860345.1 Psychrosphaera sp. F3M07
GTATAAATTCGTTCAGAAGCTGGGTTGGTACGGGTTAAGTCGAGTAAGAGGAAAAGTACAATATGCAGACCTAGGAGCGGAAAACTGGAAACCTATCAGCAACTTACATGATATGTCATCTAGTCACTCAAAGACTTTAGGCTATAAGAGGCTGACTAAAAGCAATCCAATCTCATGCCAAATTCTATTGTATAAATCTCGCTCTAAAGGCCGAAAAAATCAGCGCTCGACACGGACTCATTGTCACCACCCGTCACCTAAAATCTACTCAGCGTCGGCAAAGGAGCCATGGGTTCTAGCAACTAACTTACCTGTTGAAATTCGAACACCCAAACAACTTGTTAATATCTATTCGAAGCGAATGCAGATTGAAGAAACCTTCCGAGACTTGAAAAGTCCTGCCTACGGACTAGGCCTACGCCATAGCCGAACGAGCAGCTCAGAGCGTTTTGATATCATGCTGCTAATCGCCCTGATGCTTCAACTAACATGTTGGCTTGCGGGCGTTCATGCTCAGAAACAAGGTTGGGACAAGCACTTCCAGGCTAACACAGTCAGAAATCGAAACGTACTCTCAACAGTTCGCTTAGGCATGGAAGTTTTGCGGCATTCTGGCTACACAATAACAAGGGAAGACTTACTCGTGGCTGCAACCCTACTAGCTCAAAATTTATTCACACATGGTTACGCTTTGGGGAAATTATGAGGGGATCTCTCAGCGCCCGGTAGTGATCTTATTTCATTATGGTGAAAGTTGGAACCTCTTACGTGCCGATCAACGTCTCATTTTCGCCAAAAGTTGGCCCAGGGCTTCCCGGTATCAACAGGGACACCAGGATTTATTTATTCTGCGAAGTGATCTTCCGTCACAGGTATTTATTCGGCGCAAAGTGCGTCGGGTGATGCTGCCAACTTACTGATTTAGTGTATGATGGTGTTTTTGAGGTGCTCCAGTGGCTTCTGTTTCTATCAGCTGTCCCTCCTGTTCAGCTACTGACGGGGTGGTGCGTAACGGCAAAAGCACCGCCGGACATCAGCGCCATTCGCCATTCAGGCTGCGCAACTGTTGGGAAGGGCGATCGGTGCGGGCCTCTTCGCTATTACGCCAGCTGGCGAAAGGGGGATGTGCTGCAAGGCGATTAAGTTGGGTAACGCCAGGGTTTTCCCAGTCACGACGTTGTAAAACGACGGCCAGTGCCAAGCTTGCATGCCTGCAGCCGCCAAGCCTCGCAGAGCAGGATTCCCGTTGAGCACCGCCAGGTGCGAATAAGGGACAGTGAAGAAGGAACACCCGCTCGCGGGTGGGCCTACTTCACCTATCCTGCCCGGCTGACGCCGTTGGATACACCAAGGAAAGTCTACACGAACCCTTTGGCAAAATCCTGTATATCGTGCGAAAAAGGATGGATATACCGAAAAAATCGCTATAATGACCCCGAAGCAGGGTTATGCAGCGGAAAAGCGCTGTCTAGATTACTTGTACAGCTCGTCCATGCCGCCGGTGGAGTGGCGGCCCTCGGCGCGTTCGTACTGTTCCACGATGGTGTAGTCCTCGTTGTGGGAGGTGATGTCCAACTTGATGTTGACGTTGTAGGCGCCGGGCAGCTGCACGGGCTTCTTGGCCTTGTAGGTGGTCTTGACCTCAGCGTCGTAGTGGCCGCCGTCCTTCAGCTTCAGCCTCTGCTTGATCTCGCCCTTCAGGGCGCCGTCCTCGGGGTACATCCGCTCGGAGGAGGCCTCCCAGCCCATGGTCTTCTTCTGCATTACGGGGCCGTCGGAGGGGAAGTTGGTGCCGCGCAGCTTCACCTTGTAGATGAACTCGCCGTCCTGCAGGGAGGAGTCCTGGGTCACGGTCACCACGCCGCCGTCCTCGAAGTTCATCACGCGCTCCCACTTGAAGCCCTCGGGGAAGGACAGCTTCAAGTAGTCGGGGATGTCGGTGGGGTGCTTCACGTAGGCCTTGGAGCCGTACATGAACTGAGGGGACAGGATGTCCCAGGCGAAGGGCAGGGGGCCACCCTTGGTCACCTTCAGCTTGGCGGTCTGGGTGCCCTCGTAGGGGCGGCCCTCGCCCTCGCCCTCGATCTCGAACTCGTGGCCGTTCACGGAGCCCTCCATGTGCACCTTGAAGCGCATGAACTCCTTGATGATGGCCATGTTATCCTCCTCGCCCTTGCTCACCATGGTTGATTTGTTGTCAATAATTCCCGGATAC
>NZ_JAHKPJ010000004.1:0-86686 GCF_018860345.1 Psychrosphaera sp. F3M07
ACGTATTTTAGGACGAGACAGTGGGTTAAATATCTTTAACGCCCATGTTATATAGAGTAAAGCCATATATGTCGGCATATTGCTCTATTGTTTTGCTAATTGGCGTTCCTGCACCGTGACCTGCATCTGTTTCTATGCGGATCAGTGTTGGGTTTGAACCAGCTTGTTTCGCTTGTAACTCGGCGGCAAATTTAAATGAATGTGCTGGTACCACACGATCATCATGATCACCAGTGGTGACTAAGGTAGCTGGGTATTCCACGCCTGCTTTAACATTGTGGACAGGAGAGTAACCTAGTAGATAATTAAACATCTCTTTGTTATCTTCAGATGTACCATAATCGTAAGCCCAACCAGCACCAGATGTGAAGGTGTGGTATCTCAACATATCTAATACACCAACAGCCGGTAAAGCAACTTTGAACAGCTCAGGGCGTTGAGTCATCACAGCACCCACTAATAAACCACCATTAGACCCACCCATAACAGCCAGCTTTTCAGAAGAGGTTACTTTTTCTTTAATCAAGTATTCTGCGGCACCAATAAAGTCATCAAATACGTTTTGTTTTTTTAGCTGTGTACCTGCGTCATGCCATTTTTTACCATACTCACCGCCACCACGAAGGTTAGCAACAGCGTACACACCACCAAGTTCTAACCAAGCTGCACGAGTCGAGCTAAATTGAGGTTGTAAACTCACATTAAAACCACCGTAACCATAAAGAATGGTAGGGTTACTTCCGTCTAGCTTAATGCCTTTTTTGTGAGTAATGATCATAGGTACTTTGGTACCGTCTTTTGAGGTGTAGAATATTTGTTTAGACTCAAAATCATCGCTGTTGAATTTCACTTTTGATTTTAAGTGAACGCTCGATTCGCCAGAGCTAACATCTAAAGTTAAAATAGTGCTAGGGGTTTTTTGATTACTAAACGAGTAATAAACCTTATCTTGACTCTTCTTACCCCAGAAACCGCCAGCGGTGCCTACTTCTGGCAGCTCAATGTCTCGTACTTTGTTACCCGCTAAATCAAACTGTTGAACAAATGACGTTGCATGTCTCATGTATTTAGCAAATAAATAACCACCACCGGTAGATACAGATAAAACGTTCTCTGTTTCTGGTATCACATCCACCCAATTAGTCGGCGCTGGATTGGCGGCATCCATTTTAACAACACGTTTATTGGGTGCATCCATATTGGTGACTAATAATAATTCATCACCTTTACTGTCTAATAAATATGTATCTGAATTGGTATCGGTAACAACTGGGATTAATTTGGAATCAGCTTTGGTTAAATCTTTAATAAATAGTCGGTTGCCTGAAGTCGAAACGGCAGCTGAGACGATAAGATACTTTCCATCTTCAGTAGCGTTACCACCAACATAACGATGTTTCTCAGCTTCTGTACCACCAAAAATTAGGGTGTCTTGTGATTGAGGCGTGCCTAATTTATGGTAATAAAGTTTGTGTTGATCTGTTTTAGCAGACAACTCGCTGCCTTTAGGTTTGTCGTAACTAGAATAGTAAAACCCTTCATTACCAACCCAAGATAATCCACTGAATTTTATATCTATCAGTTCGTTTTCGACTTCTTTTTTTGTTTTCGTGTCGATGATCTTTGCTTTACGCCAATCACTTCCACCTTCAGAAATTAAATAAACAGCTAAAGAGCCATCTTTCGTGAACTCAATGCTTGAAAGAGATACGGTACCATCGTCGCTAAACGTATTAGGATCTAAGAATACTTCAGCTTCTTCACCCTCTTTTTGACGATATAATACATATTGATTTTGCAGACCGTCATTTTTATAGAAATAGCTATAGTCACCTTCGATAAACGGCATTCCAACTTTTTCGTAATCTAGTAATGCCGATAAACGTTGTTCAATTTTTTCACGATAAGGAATATTACTTAAATACGCTTGGGTAGTTTTGTTTTGTGCTTTAACCCAATCAGCCGTTTCTGCACTCATATCGTCTTCTAACCAACGGTATGGATCCGGTACTTTAGTACCAAAATATTCGTCGACAACATCACCTTTTTTAGTGACTGGGTACATAACTTTATCCATTTTTACTTCTGCTAATTGACTATTTTGTGCGGTACTTGAGGTGCTAGATTGTTGACCACAACCTGCTAAAAATAAGCCTGAAATGACAGCCAAACTTAAAGAGAGTTTTTTATTATTCATTTATTCTTTATCCAGTTAAATTGGTTCCAACCTTACGTTATTTAAATGTAAGGTCAATGTCTAGGGATAAAGGCAAATTAGGCGATAGGTTTCATGTAATTAGGGTCAACTATTAGCTACTTTTTGAAAATGTATTGCAAAGTACGTGACCAAAACTCTAAGTGTTTTAAACTGCTTTTATTGATTTGTACTTTATCTATCCAAAAACGAAATCGGTTTACATTCTCTTGTTTGTTTGCATTAATGAAGCGGTTGTTATTATCCAAGTCTTAAGGAATATAAAAATGGAAATATTACTGTCTACCGTACTTACGTTTGAGTTTGCGGTACTGTTATTAGTTGTTGTATTAGTCAAATCATCAATCAAGTTTGTACCGCAAAATCGAGCCTTCTTGGTTGAACGATTTGGTAAGTTTAATAAAACCATTGAAGCGGGATTAAACTTCATTGTGCCATTTATTGATAAAATTGGTTATGACCGCTCATTAAAAGAACAGGCCATTGATGTGCCAAGCCAGTCAGCCATCACTAAAGATAATATATCTTTAACCGTAGATGGTGTTTTATATTTTAGAGTACTTGACCCATATAAAGCGTCTTATGGTGTCGATGATTATATATTTGCCGTTGTGCAGTTGTCACAAACAACGATGCGTAGTGAAATTGGTAAAATGGAATTGGACAAGACCTTTGA
Source organism: Psychrosphaera sp. F3M07 (assembly GCF_018860345.1). Classification (GTDB taxonomy): domain Bacteria; phylum Pseudomonadota; class Gammaproteobacteria; order Enterobacterales; family Alteromonadaceae; genus Psychrosphaera; species Psychrosphaera aquimarina. Next base: position 2,892 of record NZ_JAHKPJ010000004.1, read on the forward strand.
AGAACGTGACAGTTTGAATGCTAATATCGTAGCCGCGATTAACGATGCTGCTGCACCTTGGGGCGTGCAGGTATTACGTTATGAAATAAAAGACATAGTGCCACCTTCTTCTGTAATGGAAGCAATGGAACGTCAAATGAAAGCCGAACGTGAAAAGCGTGCGCAAGTGTTAGAGTCTGAAGGCGATCGACAAGCGGCAATTAACGTAGCTGAAGGTCAAAAACAATCGCAAGTATTGGCAGCTGAAGGTGAAAAAGCAGAACAAATTTTAAGTGCGGAAGGTGAAGCTCAAGCTATTTTACAAGTTGCTAAAGCACAAGCGGAAGCCTTAGAGCTCATAGGTAATATTGCTAAAACGGAACAAGGCCAAAGCGCAATTCAATTAGACCTAGCGACAAAAGCGATTGCCGCTAAACAAGCTATAGCCAAAGAGTCTACCGTTGTTCTATTACCAGATGGTACATCAGAGGCGTCCAGTGTGGTTGCTCAAGCAATGACAATCATCAATACATTAAATACAAAACAAAGTTAATTGGGAGTCATTATGTGGTTATTTTCTGATGTGAGTCAGTCGTTAATGGCCGTAGGGTTATTGATGGCAGTGATTGATGTTTTAGTATTTGGTTTCGCTACTTTCTTTTTAACCTTAATTGGTTTGGCTATGTTGGTTTCTGGTGCCTTGATATATTTTGGTATTATTTCAGATAGTACTGCCACAGTGTTGATTTCAGTGGCCATATTAACCGCAATATTTAGTTTGTTATTATGGAAACCATTAAAACAATTACAATCACAAAGTGAGCATAAAAAAGTTACTTCAGACTTAGATGGTTATCAATTTACTCTAGAGCAGGACATAGATAATGGCGTTGTGGGTAAACATCATTATTCAGGTATTGATTGGAAAGTAGAGTCTGATCAACCCATATCAAAAGGAACTAAGGTCGAAGTTCTGGAGTTTAAAGTAGGGGTCTTGTTAGTTAAAGCCTGTTAACTCAGAATGAATTAAATGAAGATAAATAAGACCTAATCACAATGTGGATTAGGTCTTTTTTTAACTCAATTAAAGGTCAAGCCAATCAATTCTTTACCTATTGTTGTCGGTATCTATTTGTATTGGGAACGTTTTGGTTTCACTTCCAGCGTATAAACTGACATGTGGGAACGGAATCTCAATACCTTGTTCATCAAAGGTTTTCTTAATTTGTTGGTACATGGAGTTTTTGAGTTGTAAGAAATTTTCCCTTTTAGCCCAAACAGAAAATTGAATATCTACAGATGAGTCGCCGAATCCAGTTAAGATAAATAGAGGGGCTGGTTCGTCTAAACAAATCACGTTTTTAGCGGCAATGTCTAATAACACTTCCCTTACCCGTTCAATGTCTTCTTTATAAGCGATTCCTACTTTTAAATCGGCGCGCCTTATCGGAAATTTAGTTAGCGTGGTGACTGGTGTTTTGATCATGCTTTCGTTTGGAATACGAACAAATAGATTATCGTATGTACGTAGTTTGACTGACAATAAATCTATAGAGATCACTTCTCCGGTAATATCACTTACTTTGATAACATCCGATATTGAAAACGGTCTTTCTACCATCAAAAATAAACCACTTATTAAGTTAGATGCGGATGTTTGGGAGGCAAAACCTATTGCCACAGTAAACAGTCCTGCTGCTCCTAATAATATGCTTAAATCAAATCCTGCGTGTTTTAATGCAGATAAGGTAAACAAGGTTAAAATGGTGTAAAACACCGTTCTTTTTAACAAAAACTGGCCATGAGTCGTCATTTTATTTTCAACCACTTTGGCAACAATGCCACTGGTTAAACGACTCACAATATAACCAATGATCAGTAATAACAGTGCTTGTATTAAAGAGTATAAAAACGAGGTTTTTATTAACTCTATCAATTCAATAATGGATTCCATAAATATATTCTTATCCGAGTAAGTTGCTGATGTTGCGTATTAGTTTATTCGTTTCTGAGACAATACGAGGTGGGCTAATCAACTCATAGGATTGCACTTCTTTTGGGACTTTTTCATTAATGTGCATTTCAACATTGCGAGAGTGACTTTCGGTTTTAACCGTAATCCCGGATGTCCAGAATTGATTGTGGTCGTCGCAATATAAGTTTAATAAATTAACTGGCACATTAAGACGTTCTATCACCAAAGGTTTGTCTTGGTGATTAATTACAGTGATAGGGGTAATCGCTCGGTGAGAACGTTTTTCTAAGTGGGCAAGTTGTATTCTGGCCGATGTATACTTTGCATAACATAATTGACCATCAATGGTCGACGCGCCAAACCAAGAGTCAGAAGGTCGCCAGAAGGGTAAATCAATGAACTGCTGATTATTTGAAAGCGTTTTAGCGCTAAACCAAATAGGCGTGCTAATGAATAATTGTGTTTTTTCACCGGTTAATAAGGTTAACGGGGTGGCCGGACGCGTGACTACAGAACGGTCTGCCAACTTAGGTGAAATTCTAATTTTACCCTCAGAGTTATTTTCTAAATATCGACCAAACATCTTTTCGGAATTATCAGTGCTTTGTTCTATATCTACTAACTCAATGGGCAGATCAATTTCATCACTGGTTTCATAGTTCCAACAATTCCATTCATTAACCGAACGTTTGATTGTGATCGCTCGTTCTCCAATTTGCCAACGTTTGATTTGTTGATCGTCGAATGTAAAGTCGCCCCACCATTGATTGTTAGACATATGTTAATCTGATCCTAAAAGCTTAATTTAAAAAATAAGTCGCCAAAACCCCAAACAAAAGTACCGGTTATCAACAAAGAAACTTCCAGAATACCTAATTGTAATCGTACTTTATTTCTAAGTTGTTCCATTTTTTGTTCGTAATCTTCTTCAATCGACTCTATTTCTTTTTCAACGTATTCTTGCGGAGCATTAATTTTTCGTAATTTAAGTTTGGCGCGGGATAACGCTATTCTTCTTTGTACATCAAACCGTTTTGTTAATATGCGTTCTTCAATTATGCCACCCATTCCAGACCAGATCCCTAACATGACGACAACACAACCACTGCGGGTTAACCACTCAATATCACAATAATTGATGAGGGTTAAATATACGCCTAAGGCGAGAAATAAGATGCTGGCGAACCAAATGATCAAAGGTTGAAATTTACGTATTGTTCCAGTGTTGATAGTTACGGTTATGTCGTTCAATGTGATCTTCTTTCGATGGATAAAAAAGTAATGATATTGGCAACATAATACATGCCTTTTCACTCATAAAGTAAGTGAATTTGTTTGTTGTATTATTACCACAGCATAATTTGTTGAAACGACAAAAATATATTTAATGAAATTATAGGAAAATAGACTATATTCCCCGCTTAACTTCCTAACTAGGACATTACTCATGTCAACAGACATAATCATTTGGTGCGCTATTGCACTTTGTATATCACAATCGGCTATATTTTCAGGCTTGAACTTAGCGCTATTTTCAATCAGCCGGTTACACCTCGAAGTTGAAGTTAAAAAGGGCAACAAAGATGCAAAGAAGATCCTTAAGTTACGTGATGACTCAAATTTCTTATTAGCCACCATTTTATGGGGCAATGTTTGTATTAATGTGTTGTTAACTTTACTGTCAGACTCTGTGTTGGCTGGCGTAAGTGCCTTTTTATTCTCGACAATCGCGATAACCATAATTGGTGAAATAACCCCACAGGCTTATTTTTCACGTAATGCTTTAAAAATGGGCAGTATTTTGTCACCAATCGTACGTTTTTATCAGTTTCTATTTTATATAGTGGCGAAACCTACAGGCTTGGTACTTGATGCTTGGTTGGGTAAAGAAGGTATTACTTACTTTGAGGAAAGTGAATTACGTAACATAATTCGTTCTCATATCACTGCCGAAGAAGCCGACTTAAACCATGTTGAAGGCATTGGCGCGCTTAACTTTTTCTCAATGGATGAAATTAAAGTTATTGAAGAGGGGGAATTAATCGACCCTAAATCAATTCTAGCATTGCCAACTAAATTAGATTTACCCATTATCCCTGAAATGACCAATACAGCGGATGACCCGTTTTTAGTGTTATTAAATCAAACCGATTATAACTGGGTGATCTTAACCAACGAAGACGGTTGGCCATTGTTAGTGTTAGATGCTGATGGTTTTTCAAGAGCGGCATTATTTCAACCAAATGAGTTTGACCCTTATCATTATTGCCACCGTCCAGTGGTATTAACGGACGAATCCACATCGTTAAATGAAGCCATATTGGAAATGAAAGTGAATACTTCCACGGATAAGAATTTTGATGGCGTTATTGAGCATGATGTACTTTTAGTATGGGGTGAGCAGAAACGTATTATTACCGGTGCCGATATATTTGGTCGGTTATTAAAAGGCATGTTACCGCCAACAGAAACAATGAGTATAAATAACAAAGCCAGCGATACTAAGTCGTAATATCATAGGTTCGTTTGACTCTAAGTTAAATAAAAGTTGGAACAAAAAAAGCAACGTCATAACTGAGTTATGTTCGTTGCTTTTTATTATCTGGTGGTTAATTGTACTGCCTTGTTTGGGGCATGATTAGGTTAACTTTTTTGTTTAGCTATCCAGTCTTTAGTCAACTCTTCCAGTAACGCTAATGGTAGGCTGCCATTCTTTAATATTTGATCGTGGAAAGCCCTAACATCAAATTGCTCACCAAGTTCTTTTTCTGCTAACTGTCTTAGCTCTATCATTTTTATCTCACCAATCTTGTAAGACAAAGCTTGTGCTGGCCAGCTGATATAACGGTCAATTTGCCCTATAACATCAGGCATACTTAACGCGGTGTTCTCGGCTAAATAATCAATAGCTTGTTGGCGAGTCCAACCTTTAGCATGAATACCCGTATCAACCACTAAGCGACAGGCACGCCAAGTTTCATAAGTTAAACGGCCAAAGTCGCTGTATGGGTCTTGGTAAAAGCCCATTTCTTTGCCTAATTTCTCAGAATATAAACCCCATCCTTCGGTGAAGGCTGAATGAGATAATATTTTTCTAAATTCCGCCATATCCACTTCTCTAGCAATAGAACCTTGTAAGTGATGCCCTGGTTCTGCTTCATGGAACGTTAGCGCTTCTAGTGTATATAGCGGTTCTGCAGCAAGATTTTTGGTGGCTAAAAAGTAAGTGCCAGACGTTGTTCCTGTTCCATCTGAACCAACATAATACGCACCGCTTGCGCTGGATTTAATATCAAATGGCGTTCTTGGTAATAAAGAAAACCATTTAGGTAATTGAGCAGCCATCTTACGGCTGATATAGCTGGCTTTTTCTAACAGGTCACGTTCAGTCGTCGCGTAGAATTGAGGATCTGTTCTTAAAAACTCAATAAAGGCTTTGAAGTCACCTTTAAAGCCAACTTGCTTGATGATCTGCTGCATTTCTTGGCGTATGCGTTTCACTTCTTCTAAACCAATTTGATGAATTTCATCTGCCGTCATATCAGTGGTTGTAAAGTAGTTAATTAAGTACTCATAGAATTCTGCGCCGCCGTCAACACTGCTAATACCTGCTGTTTTTCTGCAATTGCTCATATAGTCTTGAGTGAAAAAGGAATAAAACTTTTTATATTCAGGGATAACAACGTCAGTAATCAGTTGTTTTGCTTTAGTTTGGTAAGTCAGTTTGTCTTGTTCATTAAAATTAGCTGGGATATTGGCAAGAGGTGCCCAAAAGTTACTGTCTTCAATATTATCGACGATATGTTTGCTTATTGACTTGTGATAGTTCTTAAAGGTTTCGCAATATTGGGTATACCCTTTCTCGATAGCGACAGTTAAATCATCTATATGCTGCTGATTATAACGAGGGAAATCCGCCAAACTAATTAAGTAGTTGTCATAGTCTTTGGTGGTTAAAAACGACATGTTCCCCGGCGCACCAGCAAAATAACTGTGGTATCCCGCGTAATAATTCATTGGGAAATAATGGTCTATATTCTGGTAGCTTTTAGCTTCTGTCTCACGTTCGTATTTAAATAAACGATAAGTTACTTGGTCAGCGTCACTCAATTTACTTAAGTCTATTTCGGCTAAGCGGTTTAACAAGGTTTGGTTATATTCAGCTCTTCTTGTTCTACCGGCTTCGGACATATCTGGCAGTTTGCCATTCATTCTGAATGTATCAGGGTCATTTCGGAAAAACACTTGTTCTTTTGTGGCATGTTGCCAATGTTCATCTAATAACTGTTGGAATAGAGTGGTTGTGCTGGCGACTGAATTGTCGGTACAGGCGTTGATAAACAACATGGTTGATATCAATAAAATGGATTTTAGCTTCATTGGAAACTCCTAAGTTTTGATACCAAGTAGTTTAATGAATTTAAGGGGAAACACCAGAGCGCAACTAGATTAGAAGCGCTCGTTAAATACGTGGTTTAATTTGACTTTATTTTATTATCTCGACGCCAAAACTTCTGATGATCGATATCTCTTTCCCAAGGTTCTGCCGGGTTCCAATAAAAGCCAGTTGGAAATTGTTTTTTATAATACGGCGCGGCAAAGTCAGATTTTTTACGAGCGATGTCGTTAGACACTATATATTCTTCACTTGCGGCTACTTGCGTATGATCGTCAAATTTTACTTGGCGTCGTGTTAATTGTTTCACGATAGCACTTGTTGGTTTTGGCGGGTTCAAACTGGAAATCACAGCTCGTTCTGGCAAGCCAGTCTCTTTAGAAATAAAGAAAATTCCGCAACCAAGTGGATATTGGCCAACCATATTTAAAAACACTTCACCGTAAGGTGCGTATACAACATTTTTATCAATACCACTTTTTAAAATGTCATAGGCTTTAAAACTTAATTTAAAATCATGTTGGGGTTTGGTTGATAACATAAATGAAGAGTAAATCATGGGAATACGCAACAAATTACCAATAGGGCTTTGTGATTTTGGATAATCATTCACGATGGTTTGGGTCAACTCAAACTTTTCCATTTCAAGTTCAAATTGTGTTTCGTCCATTTTTTCTTGTTGAGGTTTGCCAAAACCATAATGTAAATAATCGTTGGTGGCTGAATGAATAATATTGATTAAACTCTTACGGGCTTCCTCATCAAGCATCCTATAACGGTTACCTTTATAAATACGTTCAGCTTCAACAGAATAACTGCCAATGTTATGGATTAGTACAGCTATAATTATTGGGTTTAAAACTTCGTTAATATAATCACTTAACATCTCTTGTGGATATTCTAACTGCTCTGGGTGAGACTCACCTGGAACAAGCGGCGGAACCCGTTGTGTAATGTAATCTTCTTCAATGAGTTGCTGGCTAGTGAGTTGTTTTAACAACGAAATGGCTAAAGCCGCAATATAAATAGGTTTGTTTTTCTCATTGGTTGGGCAGCGACTGCTATCGGCAGGAAGGGGAGCACGTAACATCATAGTGGCAATAAACTGACTAGCATCACGTTCACTGATCATCATTTTTGCAATAGAATTTGCTATATCTGTTAACAAAGCTTGACGCTTTTCAAACCCTTCTAATACATCAGGCTCTACGTGATCAATTTCCGATTGCGCTCTTTGTTTGATTTTCTCTAATTCTTTAATGTAAGCATCGGTACTGTCTTGCCCTTTTATTTTTGGAAAAGAGCCATGCTTTTTTTTGTAACCATGAATTGTAGATAATTGATGTTTAATCTCAATAACACGTTGAGATTCTTTTGCGTAAACGCCGTATAAAGACTCATATTGTTCATAAAACAATACAGCATCATCTAGAACAACTTGGTATTTTGCTTTTAAGGTTTTGAGTAATTCAGTTACTAACTGTGGCTGAGCCATTAAATTAAGTCCATCGTGTATAAATTTTTGTATGTGTTGTCTAGAAACAAACAGAGAATTCCAGTTTAGGCAGGGAGCAAGGATAGCGCAATTAACATAACTTTGTTAATAGTGGTTATTCCCATATTTATTTTAAAATAATTAACGTATAATTCGCGCCCTAAATTTTAGAACCCTATAATTTTTAAACATTAAACCTTGGAGTTTAACATGGCTTTAGAACGTACTTTTTCAATCATCAAACCTGACGCAGTTGCTAAAAATGTAATTGGCGCTATCTACAACCGTTTTGAATCTGCAGGCTTACGCATTGTAGCTTCTAAAATGGTTCACCTTTCAAAAGAACAAGCTGAAGGTTTTTATGCAGAACACAGCGAACGTCCTTTCTTTGGTGCTTTAGTTTCTTTCATGACTTCTGGTCCAGTAATGGTTCAAGTTTTAGAAGGCGAAAACGCAGTATTAAAAAATCGTGAAATCATGGGCGCGACTAACCCTGCTGAAGCTTTAGCTGGTACTTTACGTGCTGATTACGCTGCTTCTATCGATGAAAATGCTTGTCACGGTTCTGATGCTCCTGAATCAGCAGCTCGTGAAATTGCTTATTTCTTCACAGCTGAAGAAGTTTGCCCACGTACTCGTTAATATAAACTTAACTAAATGTTGACCTGCATAACAGGGTGAACATTTATCGTTTATTTATAGATGACGTAAAAAGGACTTAGGTAATCTGAGTCCTTTTTGTTTTTCTAATCGCTTTGAGATATCGGCATTAGAGTTATTAGAAAAACAAAGTACGCGTGTAATAACGCATCCATTTCTTTAAGGGCAATCTTAAAGAGAACCAAGATATAAGTTACAAAGAGGCTTTTATGACTGTTGAAACATCTACTCCTGTTACCCCCAAAATCAACCTTTTAGATTTTGACCGCAAAGGGTTGCGTAAATTTTTTGCTGATGAATTTGGCGAAAAAGGTTTTCGAGCCGACCAAGCTGTTAAATGGATTTATCAAATGGGGAAAACCGATTTTGATGAGATGACCAACTTCTCAAAAGTCCTTAGAACCAAATTAAAAGAAAAATGTGTCATAAAAGCGCCAGAGATCAGCGTTCGTCAAGAGTCGACCGACGGGACCATCAAATATGCCTTATTACTTGAAGATGGCCAAGAAGTTGAAGCGGTTTGGATCCCAGAAGGGAATCGCGCCACCTTGTGTGTTTCTTCTCAAGTTGGTTGCGCATTAGAATGCCCATTTTGTTCAACGGGTGCTCAAGGTTTTAATCGCAACTTAAAAGTGGGCGAAATCATTGGCCAAGTTTGGCGTGTAGTACAAGACATTGGTTGGGATGGTTTATCAACCAACAGAGCCGTAACCAACGTCGTTATGATGGGCATGGGTGAACCATTATTAAATGTTAATAACGTTGTTCCAGCAATGGAACTAATGATGGATGACTTTGCGTTTGGTTTGTCTAAACGCCGCGTTACGCTAAGTACTTCTGGTGTTGTTCCAGCATTGGATTTATTAAAAGAAAAAATTGATGTTGCATTAGCGATTTCATTACATGCGCCTAATGATGAATTACGTGACATCTTAGTACCTGTGAATAAAAAATATAACATCGAATCATTTTTAGCAGCTTGTCGCCGTTACATTGATGGTTCTACAGCAAATCAAGATATTACCATTGAATACGTGATGTTAGACGGCATCAATGATTCCATGGATCATGCGCGAGAGCTGGCTCAAACATTACGTGGCACACCATCTAAAATTAACCTTATCCCATGGAACCCGTTCCCAGGGGCTCCGTATGGAAAATCATCAAACTCAAGAGTGGATAGGTTTGCCAAAGTCATGCAAGAAGAAGGGTATACTTGTATTGTTCGCCGAACTCGTGGCGATGATATTGATGCTGCGTGTGGGCAATTAGCTGGTGATGTTGTTGATCGTACAAAACGGATGTTAAAAAAACAGGTGAAAGGTGACTCAATTTCGGTCAAGATAGTTTAAATTTATTTAACTACTTTACCAAATTATTGAGATCGACTATGCGCTTTAGGATGTTGCGAACCGCCATTTATTGCTTGGGATTAGCATTATTAACAGGTTGTGTCACCGAACAATCTTACGTGGATTCAAACCAAAAAGTTCGTGCGTTGGCATTTGATAAAGAAGATGCGGCTAAATCCAGATTATTATTAGGCTTAGGGTATTTACGTAATAATAACTACCCTCAAGCTAAATTTAATCTAGATAAAGCGTTGGAATATGCACCTAACCGGGCGGACGTGCATTACAGCTTAGCTTACTATTATCAAGCGGTTGGTGAGGTTGAACGAGCCGAACAGTCTTATCAAAGTTCATTAAAGATAGAGCCCAATAACCCAGATACATTAAACAATTATGGTGTGTTTTTATGTGAATTGGGTGATCATCAACAAGCGACGATTCAATTCAAACGAGCGATCGCGACACCAAGTTATACTCAAGTTGCCGAAAGTTACGAAAACATGGCTTTGTGTGTTTTAAAGTCTGATGATTTTGATTCAGCAGTTAGTTATCTAACAACCTCTTATCAACATAACCCCAATCGTTCTGAAACCTTAATTAACCTGATCTCATTACAATATGCATTAGGCAATATGCCTGTCGCGTTTGATTTATATGAACATCATTTATCTCATTTTGATGATACATCTTCCAGTTTATTGCTTGGGGTATTATTAGAAAGCTCAGCCGGGCGTTATGATATTGCCGAACAGTTCCGTAAACGTTTAACCACTGAGTTTCCTTTAAGTCGTGAGAACTTATTATTAAACGCGGACTTATTAAGTGAATCTGTTTTTGAACAACGTAAACATAGATATTTGCAACTACAAAGACGAAATAACACAATCGGTGGGGTAATCGTTGCTAAAAGTAAAAAGTCATCAAGTCTAAAACCTAATACAAATGCTAGTGTTATGAATGTTAACAAGAAAAGCGAGCAAGAGTCGTCTCCAGCCTTAGTTGTTAACCCTAACAGCGTGCATTCCGTTGTGGGAATAGGCAAAGATTTATCGTTACCAGAGGAAACAATCATTTCACAACAAGGTGAAAACTCAGGAATTGAAATTATTGAACGTGTTCCAATCTTAGATATAAATGTCGATAATGTTGAAATTCCGCGGTATACAGTTCAGTATGGTGAAAATTTGTATCGAGTTTCTATTAAATTTAACGTTCAAATTTCAGCTTTGATGAAGTGGAATAAGTTAAAGAAACAGCAGATTAATGTTGGTGACAAGTTGTATGTTCGTAATCCGGATGTGTTTTATACCGTTAAAGAAACGAATAATCTGTCAACAATTGCAGATAAATTGAATGTTCCTTTGGATAAATTAATGCAGTGGAATAACGTGAAACAAGACGGTGTTGTCACCGCGGGAACTAAAATTTTAAAAGTGGAAGTGGAGCAGCTTTAGTAATGACTGAGCAAACGAACCAAGAACAAAAAGAAAAACAAAGTCCTGGACAAATTCTAGTTTCGGCTCGACAAGCTTTAAATATTGATTTGGCTGATTTAGCAGACCAAATCAAAGTGCCTCTACATGTACTAGAGGCTATTGAAAAAGATCGAATTCCTAAAAATTTACCTGAGACTTTTGTACGTGGATATATCCGTTCTTACGCTAAAAAAGTAAACGTAGCAGAAGAACTAGTACTACCTCAAGTTGAAACCATTGGTGTGGTTTATGATGAGCCTGATAAAGATATGCAGTCTTTTTCACGCCGAAATAAACGTAAAGCCGTAGAAAAAAGGTTATCGCTTATTTCTTGGGTATTTGGAGTTGTATTAATCATAGCTCTAATTATTTGGTGGATGCAGGATAATCAATATAGTGATTTTGCCCCGGTTGCTGGCTCCGATGATCATATTGTTGTTGCCGCACATGAAGTAAAAACAGAACTTGAAGCCACGGCCGTTGTTACCGATCAAGGTGAAGATGAAAGCAATTTAAATCAAACTATTCCCCCTGCAGAATTAGCTAAAGTAGCTGAGCAGAATGAACAACCCGCTATTCAACAACCGGTTGTCTTAACGGCATCACAAAAAGCAGCCGTGGCAGATAATGGTGAAATTGATGAAGAAGGTTTTATCAAAGTTGAAATGAAGTTTGAAAATGAATGCTGGGTTGAAGTTCACGATGTTAGTGGTGACCGAATTGCGATTGGTAATAAACCTGCGGGGTATTTGATGTCGTTAAATGCGCAAGGCCCATTAAATGTATTACTTGGAAACCCAGACGGCGTTTCAATTTGGGTAAATGGCAAACCGTTTAGTATTGCTGATTTACCTAAAAATAGAGTAGCCCGATTCGAGATAGAAGCTTTATAATAGCGTCATTAAGTTTTTAAAGATTAAAGGCTGATTATTCGGCCTTTTTTAATTGTAGAGAGAAATAGATGTTTGGTGAAAACCCGATAACCCGCCGTAAATCACGACAGATAATGGTTGGTAATGTACCAGTAGGTGGCGATGCGCCTATTTCAGTACAATCAATGACCAATACCAATACATTAGATGTAGAGGCAACCGTCAATCAAATTAAAGCACTGCAAAATGCAGGTGCTGATATAGTAAGAGTGTCTGTGCCGACTATGGATGCGGCTGAAGCATTTAAACAAATCAAACAGTTAGTTGATATTCCTTTGGTTGCGGATATTCATTTTGACTATCGAATCGCCTTAAAAGTGGCAGAGTATGGTGCGGACTGTTTGCGCATAAACCCGGGTAATATTGGTAGTGAAGAAAGGATCAAAGCGGTTATTGATGCTGCCAAAGAAAAAAATATCCCAATACGTATTGGCGTAAATGGTGGCTCGTTAGAAAAAGACATTCAAGAAAAGTATCATGAACCTTGTCCAGAGGCCCTGTTAGAGTCAGCAATGCGTCATGTTAATATTCTGCAGCGATATGACTTCCACAATTTTAAAGTCAGTGTAAAGGCGTCTGATGTACATTTAGCCGTTGGCGCTTACCGTTTATTAGCAAAAGAAATAGAACAACCTATTCATCTTGGTATTACAGAAGCTGGCGGTTTCCGTTCTGGCGCTGTTAAGTCCGCTGTGGGTTTAGGCATGTTATTGTCTGAAGGTATCGGTGATACTTTACGAATTTCACTTGCCGCCGATCCTGTAGAAGAAGTGAAAGTGGGTTTTGACATATTAAAATCCCTTAGTATTCGTTCTCGTGGAATTAACTTTATTGCTTGTCCAAGTTGTTCAAGGCAAGAGTTTGATGTTGTACAAACCATGAACCAGTTAGAAGAACGTTTAGAAGATGTTATTGAACCTATCACCGTATCCGTTATTGGCTGTGTTGTGAATGGACCTGGAGAGGCCTTAGTATCCGATTTAGGTTTAGCTGGGGCAAATAAACGCAGTGGTTTTTATATTAATGGCCAACGTCAGAAAAAACGCATTGATAACGACAGTGCAGCAGACCAAATGGAAGCTGAGATCCGTGAATATTTGGCCAATAAAATTGATGTTGCTCAAATAGACTAGTTCAGTTAAATCAATATCAAGAAAACCCTTAACCTTATAGCAATGTTAAGGGTTTTCTTTTTCTATTGTTTTTATTAATCCAACAAACATACTAATCGCATTTTTTAACGCTTGAGGTTGAGTTTGATTACGAGATTGCACTCGTAGGCCTTGAAAGAAGGTCATGAAAAAATCAGTCAACGCAGTGCAACTTACGTCTGACTTCAGTAAGTCATTTTCGATGTAATGATCAAATATCGGCAAAAAGGATTGTTGCACTTTGGCAAAACGTTTAGTGGCTTCATCGTGTAACAATGGGTCACTGCCAGCTAACTCCAAAATACTGTTGGTTAGAAAACAGCCATTGGCTAAGTGTTCGTTAGCGTCATTTAAGAATATTTGGGATAACAAGCTCTCTATGTTTTCAGATAAAGAATTCGCTAAGTCTATCGTTTTCATATGTTGACTAAGATCTTTCTCAATATAAAAATCAATAGCTCGCAAAAACAAAGTCTCTTTATTACCAAAAGCATGATAAATACTGGTCTTAGTTAAGCCTGTAATCGCAGAAAGTTGGTCTACTTTTGTTGATGAATAACCGTGTTTCCAAAAATGGTCAGCAACAATCTTTAACACTTCATCTTCATCAAATTGTCTTTTTTTACCCATGCTCGTTTCTATACATAATAACGTCTTGATATAAATTGTACTCATTGGTACATTAATGTCAATTGTACTAGTGAGTACAAGTTAAAAGTAGGCAACATTATATGAATTTTTCGGCTCTGTTTGTTTCTGTTTTGGGGTTAATTATATCACTGACTGGTATTGCAATGTATTTTTCCAAGTTAATGAAAAACAAAGTACCGGTTTTCCCAATTGGGTTAATCGTATCCTTATTATTGGGAATAACCTCAGCAAGTGTGGCTATTTATATAGCTATACCGGGCTCTGTTTTGAGTGTTATACCTGTTGTTTTGTTATCGAGTATTTCGATATTTATGGGCTGTTTTTTCTTGTGGGTTTTGTCGCAGAGAAAGACACCGGTTGGTAATATAAAAGTGCGTGTTGGTGACTCTTTAATTCCTTTTAGCATTAAGGCCGCAAATGGTCATAATTTCTCAACAAACGAATTAATGGGTAAACGAGTTTTACTAAAGTTCTATCGTGGTTCATGGTGCCCATACTGCAGTAAAGAGTTAACTATGTTTGATGAAATGAAGCCTGAGTTTGATAAGTATGGGGTTCAAATTGTCGCGCTTTCTGGTGACACAGTTGAACAATCTATATTTCATGCTAAAAGAGATAAGTTAAGCCATTTATTATTATCTGACCCAGAGCTAAATGTTGTGAAACAGTATGGCGTTGAGCATCACAAAGCATTTGGTGCAGATTCAGATAATATTATGACTTTGTTAGGTTTGCCTTTCCCTAAGCCACACCAACTTAAGTTTAAATCTATGTCAATTCCTACGTCCATTTTGGTTGACGAACATGGTGTAATTCAGTGGATAGATCAATCCGACGATTATCGACTTAGAGCCAATAAAGACCGTATTATGAAAGCAATGGCACAGCATTTATCAATGGTTGATTAACTGCAACGCTGCAATAGATATATTGAGTGTTAATACAGTAATAAAAATAACACACCAGTTGACTGTCGCGACAGCCTTAATCGTTTTCATATATTTGGGGCTTATCGTAGTTAAAAACATGGAATACTGGTTTAGATTTACTTTATGAGCACGCCATACTTGTGCTATCAGGTAGACATTCAGCAACAACCACAAACTAGCAATGGACAATATGACATCTGCTTTTTCTACATTAAACAAAAAAGTGCTAAATATAAGACTGCCTAAGATTAATAAAATGATAGAAGTTAGATTGCCGTTTAAAAATAGATGAACAATGATTTTTGTATTCGGCCAAGTTATGTTCAGCTCGGTTTTGGTGGCCAGTTTATATTTTAAATAGACAATAAAAATACATGCGTTATAAAGGTAAATCGCTGCGGTTAATAGTAGGTTAGAAACGGAAACGTCAGCTTTGATATAACCCGCCCAAATAAACAAATGCAATAAAAAACTAGATTGGAAAAAGGAAACTAACAGGTTTTTGTTAAAGTCTTTGCCGAATAAATACTTAAAAAACACCAATTCATTTTTTTGCCAAACGGACATAAATAAGTATCCCTCAAATACCCCGATAAGCGTGATGATCAGCCAACCTAAAATGTGAGAAAAGAAATGCTCAGTACCTTGGTAGATTAAATATCCAGGTAGTGGAGCTAACAATAAGAGTACAGGACTGAACAAAACTAAGCAGAAAAAAATGATGCGATATAACTGGTTTTGTTGTTTATGTATTGACTGTTTTTGACTGAATACTTGGTTAAACATTAATGGATTCGTCAAATTCTAATATATTTTCATGATCAACAAAGATGAGTATTCGGCTATCCGCTTCAATTATATTTTTAACGGTAACGTGACTGTCTTGATCTAAACTTGCAAAGGGTTCGTCAAGGATAAGAACGCCTGATTTTTGCGATAAGGCCCAAATAACAGAAAACTTCTTTTTAGTTCCGGTTGAGAGATTAACAAACTTTTTATACTCAAACTCTTTGAGATTTAACTGCTCAATGAGTTGGTGGTAATAATTTAGGTTAAAACTGCTATAACGCTCAAACAGCGAAGTGATTTCAGCAATAGTCAAAAATTCAGGTGGAATAATACTGTCGGAACTAAGTGAAACCAATTCTGATAAAGGCACTGCTGAATGTATTTGGCCTTCATCTGGCAACTCAAGTCCAGCTAACATCCTTAATAACGTGGACTTACCACTGCCATTAGCACCTGTGACTTTTGTAATACGAGCAGAAAACCTATGGTTGAATAGTTTAATAACCTCTTGCTGACCATAACGCTTAACTAAAGACGTGCATTCCAACATTGAGTTAAATACTTCTGTCAGCGTATTCACTAAAGTCAGTTGTGTGAACTTGAGGTTCTTCAAACAGAGGGCTTTCAATAACAAAGTCGGCGGTGGCTAAATTACAAGCAACAACACAGTTATACATTGTAGATAAGCGCAATAAGGCTTTAATATCCACATCGTGTGGTTGGGGGGTCATCGGATCGGTAAAGAAAAATAGGATGTCTAATTTCCCTTCGCAAATCATAGCGCCAAGTTGTTGATCACCCCCTAAAGGGCCGCTCTTTAATGGCGTTATATTTAACTCAGGGGACGCATTTTTGATTAACTTACCCGTGGTGCCTGTACCAAATAAATTGTGTTGGGAAAGCTTGGCTTGGTGTTTTTTAGCCCACTCTATAATCTCTGGCTTTTTTTTGTCGTGTGCGACAAGTGCAATATTTTTAACCACTAAATTGTCTCTAATTTTATTATTATGTCTAATGAGATGTAAAAATGACTGTTTTTTGGTTTTAAATCAAATTTAATTCTGTACTTTCTGACAGCCATTGTTAAAATTGTTGAGAATAATTCTCACTTGCAACTAGTCGCATATTGGATCTTAATACTCATGAAAAAATTTGTACTCGCACTTTTAACTTTAAGCACATTTAATGTTTTAGCCGCCGCAGACGAAACGGTTAACATCTATTCATTTAGACAGTCATTTTTAATAGACCCAATTTTAGAAAAGTTTACAGCTGAAACAGGCATTAAAACCAAAGTGGTATTTGCCAAGAAAGGGCTAATAGAACGAATTAAACGTGAAGGGAAATATAGCCCTGCAGATGTTGTGCTAACGTCTAACTTTAGTAAATTACTGCAATTACAAGATGAAGGATTAACATCTGAAATCGTCAGTGAAGAAATTGATAAAAATGTACCAGCACATTTCCGTGATGATAATGGGCAGTGGATAGCCCTCACGAAACGTGTTCGCAATATTTATGCATCAAAAGACAGAGTGGCTGACGCAAAAGCGTTAACGTACGAAGCGCTAGCGGCTCCTGAATTTAAAGGAAAAGTATGTACTCGTAGTGGTAAACATCCTTATAACTTAGGTTTAATTGCTTCTATGATTGCGCACAAAGGTGAAGCCGAAGCGCAAACTTGGTTACAAGGTGTGAAAGCTAACTTAGCTCGTAAACCTCAAGGTAACGACAGAGGCCAAGTTAAAGCCATTAAAGAAGGTTTATGTGATGTCTCTTTAGGTAACAGTTATTACTATGGCAAGATGTTAGACAATGCAGAGCAAAAACCATGGGCTGATGCGGTTAACATTGTTTACCCAAATCAAAATGACCGTGGCGCACATATTAATGTATCTGGTGCTGTAATTACCAAATACGCGCCTAATAAAGCCAATGCACTTAAGCTACTTACGTTTTTATCGTCAGAGAAAGCTCAACAGACTTATGCATCATTAAATATGGAATACCCAGTTAACCCACAAGTGAAACCTTCAGCAACGGTTCTAAGTTGGGGTGACTTTAAAGAAGATCCATTGTCATTGACTAAAGTGGCTGAATATAGAGAAGCTGCGTTAAAGTTAGTTGATAAAGTTAAATTTGATCTGTAAATAGTGTTCACAAACTAAAAAAATAGATTATTTGAATTATTAATGAATGAAACTGGGCCAACAGCGGTTATAAAAAAAACAACGGCTGTTGGTGACTCTTCCTTAAACACCGATCATCTGGTAAAAAAATGGGCTATGCGTTGGCCTAGTTTTAAACACATCAAAATATCAAGCTTGTTGCTTGCCTTATGCATGGCATTGCCATTATTAACCCTGCTTTTTGAAGCGTTAAGTACCCATGGTGATAGCTTTACTCATATTAAAGAAACTGTCTTAACCGACTATGTTATTAACACAGTATTGTTAATGGCTTCTGTTGGCTTTTTGGTATTACTCATTGGCATTCCATTAGCATGGTTAATTGCCAATTGTGAGTTTTGGGGGAAACGTTTTTTTAATTGGGCGCTGGTTTTACCGTTAGCAATGCCAGCTTATTTGGTGGCGTATACCTACACCGATTTGTTGGACTATGCAGGCCCGATTCAAATAACCTTACGTGATTGGTTTGGTTGGACAAGTATTAATGATTATTGGTTTTTTGATATCAGAAGCTTATCCGGTGCCGCCATTATGTTGTCCTTGGTTTTGTATCCATATGTTTATCTGATGGTCAGAGCCAGCTTTCTTGAACAAAATGCCACCTTAACTCATGCGGCAAGGGTGTTAGGTAAATCGCCTTTTAAGTGCTTTATGCAAGTCTCTTTGCCGTTGGCCAGAACCGCAATTATTGCAAGTTGTGCGTTGGCGATGATGGAAAGCATGGCTGACTTCGCCACCGTAAATTATTTTGCTGTCAGCACATTAACCACTGCGGTTTATGATACTTGGTTAGGTCATTATGACTTAGCCAGTGCCGCTAAACTGTCGGCAATCATGGTGATGGGTATTTTTGTTTTGTTGTTTTTAGAACAACTGCAAAAGGGCAGACAAAAAAATAGTAATGATGCCAAGGTCAGCCAACAAACCCTTAGTTATAAACTCAGCACCAAACAAACGGTTCTGGCGGTGAGTTTTTGTAGCTTGATTTTGTTTCTTGCCTTTATTGTTCCTGTGGTCATCTTATTACAATATGCGATTCATTATTTTGAGCAGTCTTGGACTACAGAGGTCTTTGATTTTGCACTAAACAGTGCGGGCATTGCGTTGATAACTGCGTTATTAGCCTTAGTATTATCATTAATATTAAATTACACATATCGAGTTAAACCTACCAAAGCCCAATCGTTTTCGTTAAAAGTTGCAAGTTCTGGTTATGCGATACCAGGCACAGTAATGGCAATTGGCGTTTTAATTCCATTAACATTTTTGGACACTCAGATTAACGATATGGCTGTATGGATGGGACTGTCTGCGCCGGGATTGTTATTAAGCGGTACTGTTATCGCGATTATATTTGCGCACTTGGTTCGATTTATTGCGATTGCCAATAAAACATTAGAATCCAGTTATGAAAAAATTAGTCCGTCATTGGACATGGTATCTAAAACCATGGGCACCAATGGCGTTAACTTATTAAGAAAAGTCCATATACCGCTGATTCGAAAAAGCGCCTTAGTGGCCGCGCTATTAATATTTGTTGAAAGTATGAAAGAATTACCTGCGGCATTATTGTTAAGACCATTTGATTTTCAAACTCTCCCCACTTATGTATATCAGTTCGCCAGTGATGAACAACTAGAACTAGCAGCACTTGGCGCTATTTTGATAGTATTGGTGGGCCTTATCCCTTTATTAGTATTAAATCGTTCTATTGATGCTAAATAGAATTTTTGTTTGCCTTATGGAAGTATTACTGTGCCAGTGTTAAGCCTGTCTAAATTAAATGTGAGTTATCAAACCAATCAGATCATTAAAGACCTTGAGTTACAGGTAAACGCAGGTGAGATAGTTGCGTTGTTTGGTCCATCGGGAGGCGGTAAGAGTACCGTATTAAAAGCGATTGCTGGATTATTAGAAAACGTATCTGGTGACGTATTAATTGGCGGGAAACAAGTACTAGGTGATAGTGTAAATATACCTTCCGAAGAAAGAAAGATTGGCCTTATCTTTCAAGATTATGCTTTATTTCCTCATTTGACTGTGGCTAAAAATGTGGCTTTTGGTTTAGATAAATTATCAAAAGCTGAACAGCAGCAAAAAGTAAAATCGTTATTGTCCCTTATAAAAATGTCTGAATACGCAGACCGATATCCACATGAACTGTCTGGTGGTCAACAACAACGTATTGCTATTGTAAGAGCATTGGCCTGTGAACCGGATTTATTGTTGTTTGATGAAGCCTTTTCAAACATAGATCCACAATTTCGCTTTGAGTTAATCGGTGATATACGCGCCTTGTTAAAACAGCATAATATTGCTGCTTTGTTTGTGACGCATAACCAAGATGAAGCCTTTGCATTTTGTGACCGTATTGCGGTGTTACATCATGGTAAAATTGAACAAATAGATGTGGCAGAACGTTTGTTTAATACTCCAAGTACACGGTTTGTTGCGGAGTTTTTAGGGCAAGGTCTGTGGCTATCTTGTAAGGTTATTTCTGCTAACAGTCTCAGCTCTGAACTGGGTGAAATACCATATGCAGGACAACAAGACTTAACAACTCTAATTGATAAAACGGTGGATGTGTACATTAGACCGCATCAATTAAAATTAACGTTAGCGGATAATTCTGCCCTTGTTGTTGAACAAGAGCGTTTTGCTGGCGAATTTTATGAGTCGCAAGTTAATTGGTCAGATCAAAACATCACCGTAAAAAGTACCACGGCATTTATAAATAAATCGGTAAAGATAGAGGTGAATACCTCTGTTTGGTCGGTATTTTCATAATTTAACTCCCCTTAATTTCCCTTGATGCGTGCACATTAATTGTGCACCACAAATGCACATGTAAACAAACCAATCTGGTGCAATTGATTTTATAACACGCCCCTAAAATCAGAAACAATCATATATAACAGTAACTTACATTACTGGCATTGATCTTCCTTTAGTAAGCTCGATAAGAAAAACAATATACTAAGGAATAACAATGAAATTGGTAACAGCCATAATCAAGCCATTTAAACTTGATGATGTACGTGAAGCCATCAGTGAAGTAGGTGTTGAAGGCCTAACAGTAACTGAAGTTAAAGGTTTTGGTCGTCAGAAAGGTCACACAGAACTATATCGTGGTGCGGAATATCAAGTTGATTTCCTACCAAAAGTAAAACTAGAAATAGCAACATCAGATGAGAACGCGGAACGTTTAGTTGAAGTGATCGCTGAAGCAGCTAATACAGGTAAAATCGGTGACGGTAAAATATTTGTATTAGATCTAGCGCAAGCGGTACGTATCCGTAC
Source organism: Psychrosphaera sp. F3M07 (assembly GCF_018860345.1). Lineage (GTDB taxonomy): Bacteria > Pseudomonadota > Gammaproteobacteria > Enterobacterales > Alteromonadaceae > Psychrosphaera > Psychrosphaera aquimarina. The sequence goes on from NZ_JAHKPJ010000004.1 coordinate 24,165, forward strand.
TGGTGAAACTGACGGCGAAGCGATATAGGGGAATTACAATGGAACAAAATATATTTCATCTTCAATATGCAATGGACACTTTCTACTTCTTAGTTTGTGGTGCATTGGTTATGTGGATGGCGGCTGGTTTCGCCATGTTAGAAGCGGGTTTAGTTCGCTCTAAAAACACAACAGAAATTCTGACTAAAAACGTAGCCTTGTTTGCAATCTCATGTGTTATGTATTTAGTGGTTGGTTATTCAATCATGTATGACGGCAGCCTTTTCTTATCAGGAATTGAAGCTGTTGACGAAGCTGCAGTATTAGCAGATTTCGCTGCACGTGAAGACGGATTTGTTGGTGGCTCTATCTACTCAGGTGCTTCTGACTTCTTCTTCCAAGTTGTATTTGTAGCAACAGCAATGTCAATCGTATCTGGTGCGGTTGCTGAGCGTATGAAACTTTGGGCATTCTTAGCATTTGCAGTAGTGATGACTGGTTTCATCTACCCAATGGAAGGTGCTTGGACTTGGGGCGGTGCTTCTGTATTCGGTCTATATACATTAGGCGACTTAGGTTTCTCTGACTTTGCTGGTTCTGGTATCGTTCACATGGCAGGTGCTTCAGCAGCATTGGCTGGTGTTTTATTACTAGGTGCTCGTAAAGGTAAATATACTAAAGACGGTAAAGTAAACGCAATTCCTGGTGCAAACATGCCAATGGCAACATTAGGTACGTTCATCTTATGGATGGGTTGGTTTGGCTTTAACGGTGGCTCTGTATTAAAACTTGGTGATATCGCCAACGCTAACTCAGTTGCAATGGTATTTTTAAATACTAACGCAGCAGCAGCTGGTGGTTCAATTGCCGCTTTAGCACTAAGTGCATTATTATTCAAAAAAGCAGACTTAACGATGGCGCTTAACGGTGCACTAGCTGGTCTAGTTGCTATTACAGCAGAACCTTCAACACCAACTGCTCTAGAAGCAACTTTATTTGGTGCTCTAGGTGGTATATTAGTAGTTGGTTCTATCTTAGCGTTAGATAAATTAAAAATTGATGATCCTGTGGGCGCTATCTCAGTTCACGGTGTAGTTGGTTTATTAGGTTTATTATTAGTACCATTAACAAACGACGGAGCTTCGTTCTCTGGTCAGTTAATTGGTGCAGCAACAATATTCGTTTGGGTATTTGTAACAAGCTTCATTGTTTGGTCAATTCTTAAAGCGGTTATTGGTATTCGAGTTACTGAAGAGCAAGAATACGAAGGTGTTGACCGTTCTGAGTGTGGTGTAGAAGCTTACCCAGAGTTCGTTAGCAACAACTAATATTAAGTAATTAATATTTGAATGAAAACCGCCTTAAAGGCGGTTTTTTTGTGTCTGTAGATTAGGGTACTAAACAGGCATAATAGAGTTTATATAATAGCTCTGAGTTTAAAAACATGATTATAAAACCGCAATGGTCGATATTAACGGTGGGAGATGGTGACTTATCTTTCTCCCGATCGTTATTCAGTCATAACAAGCCTAAAAAATTAACCGCTACGGTGTTGGACTCAGAAGTCGAGTTAACCGATAAGTACGGTAATGATAATTTAGTTTTTTTACAGAATAATAACTGTGAAGTGATCACTGAATTTGACGTCACCCGTTCTGAGTCCATTGACCAATTGTCACCGTGTTATGACGTAGTGATATTCCAGTTTCCCCTTGTCCCTAATTTCTCAAGCCAGCAACAATTTATACAACAAACCCAGTTTGATGATATTAAGTTGAGTGTAAATACATTAAACCGTCGTTTGTTAAGGTTGTTTTTAAAACATAGTTTTAACTCTTTATTATCAGAATCGGGGGCTCAGTTAGCTTATATCAGCTCCAAAGACGTTAAACCTTATATAGAGTGGGATATTGAGTATTCATTAACCCAAAGCTTTAAAACGCAGATTAGCGATATCCATTTTGTTGGCAGCACGCCATTTGATATTAAACAATTCCCAGGTTACAAAATTAGAAATGTAGACCGTGATAAACATGTAAAAGATACCGAATCTTTAACCTACGTTTGGACGACAATGGATAATAGGCAAGCAGCGTTAGAACGAATTCCGTCATTAACGCCGCCACCGGAATTGTTTGGTGAAAATGGTTGCGATATTTGTCATGCTGGGCCTTTTATAACTGAGACTGAAAGACATAATCATTTAGTCGGTAAAAAACACAAACGTATGACGGAATATGATGAACAATGGCGGAATTATTTAACATCGAGACGTTGTTAATATGTTAAGTGTTTTGTTGCGAGATGGTAAAATTTTTTTAGTTTGACCAGCTAGCAAGTGCAAGTGGCTAATTTACAGGCATAAAAAAAGTAGCCAAAGCTACTTTTTTTATATTCTCTTTGGCATCCTACCAAACAAATCCAATTTGTATGTTCATCCTTCTTGGTCCTTGCTGTCCAATCCTTAGACGATCCACTCCTTCTACTCCCAATCCTTTATAAAGCTTCCTGCCTTCGTTATAGTCCTTTTTGCTTCCTAGCCTTCCTCTCCCTAAATTTGGTTCGACGTAATACTCGTCATCCATTTCGCATCTTGCGATCCATGTCCTTGTTGTCCTAGTTTCCTTGTCAAAAAAGCTCCTGCTTTCCTAATTAAATCCCTTTTCGCATCCAGCGATTCCAATCCATGTTTGCTAAATCATTTAGCAGTCTCGTCGTTAAGATGAAACTATAGTACGTAATTAAAAAATTGGAAAAAGGCTAAAAAGACATAAACCTAAGAAGTTTTAAGTTGTAATATTGGATGTTTTTATAAAAACTTGTTTAAAAACAGTTCGTTAGTCTATTTATTAATTTGAGGTAAGTAGAAAAGGCAGTGTTTGCCCTATTGAATGTGAGATATATCTCACAAGTAATCGAGATATGCTCTATCAAATCTCTGCATATGGTATTTGCCATCCCAAATCAGAATCTCAGCCAAGCGAAATTAGAGCTGTCTTTGCTCATTTGAAATAATATTCCTATAGCTTTCTAGCCATAACATATGGGCTAATAGAAATTACTTTTTCAGCATTTTTATTATCTTGATATGCCAGATTTAAACTAGAAGTTCTTCTTTGCATTTCTTTTTTAAGAAATTCAGGTTCGATCACTATCATTGAATCGGAAAACCCGCTTAAATAGTTTGCGACAAAAAATGGATCTGGTTCTTTGCGGTTAAAATGGTGTGGAAAACTTAATTCTAGTTCCATCAGCCAGCAGTCATCAGTTGCAAGTTTCTTAAATTTTGCTGTATTGGCTAGAGATGTAGATTCAAAGTGGTTTTTTACCCACGTGTGACATATGGCAGAGAATTTCTCTCTTGATTCATACTCGGCTTTTTTGACCTCAAGAAATGGTTCATTTGATTTTTTTACTTCGCATAATTTTCTTATCTCAAAGTACCTAGTCGTGTTGGTGTTATGCTCATATGCCAGTACTTTTAATTGCTGATTTAAAAGTACGATCCTCTGTGGCGATAGAATCAACTTAGTAGAGTCATAATTGTCGTGAATTGAACGGTACTTTGCAGAAAAGCTTGCTTCGCTGAATGTACAATCAAATACAAATTGCCAAGTTTGTAGTTCGTTTTTGGACGCGAAATCGTGATCCAACTGGCTATGCATGTCATAACCCATAGGGTTAAAGTCTATTTTACTTAAATATTTTGTTAGCTCTAAGTCTTCAAGTACTTCTTCCGCTTTATCAAATTCTGTCTTAAGACTTTTGTATATATGAGGGGGGATCAGTTCTGGTAGATATTCTTTAATAAACGCAAATGCAAACGCTCTTTCTTCTGACATTTCAAACTGTTCAACAGCATCATCTTTATCTTTTTGTGATGCCCAGTAGTAAAAATATGCATTTCCCTTTTTTACTCTGGTAAGTCCCTCACCTTCATCGTCTAGCATCGAAGTTATAATTCGATAAGCATTTTTCTTAAACGAATCAAAGGAATCTTGGCTGTCCTTCCTAAAGCTTAAAAGTCTATTTTCAATTAAGTCTTTTAATTTAATTGCATTATATTCACCGACATCAATGCTTCGTACAATTGCATTCTTAAATTCTGAATTCGGGGTTCTCATATACCACTCTCTGCATAAGTTAGGACACTTTATGTCCTAACTTAATTGTAAATTACAGTTGCTGTCAATCAAAGGAGTAACTTTCATGTTATCTGAACAATTGTTAAACGTAATGAGAATGTTTGCTGAACCATCCATATATAAAGATTTTTCTACTAGCTCAGAGATTTCAAATGTTATTAATCAACTGTCACTCAACCGACTGACCTCAAATAGAGAAAAGTATGTTATTTCTTGTCTAAATATAGCTGTTTTAGATGCGCTTAAGTCGAGTTTAAGTAAGGTCAATGACCAAGAGGTTACACATGAACTTGCTTTACTTTTTAACGAATTGGAACAATTCCAGCTCATATTATTATCGACAGAAGCGGGGCGACACTAATGACTAATAATTTACCAACGGTTGAGCAAATGCTTGAAAATAGACCTACGTTAAGTTCTTTGGTTGCCAAAATGCCAACACAAAATAATCAGCGTTTTGATAAAATAGACATGCTTACTTACGCAGGCTTAACCGCAGGTGCATTGTTGGTTGGTGTTATGTACGGAAACCAACTTATGCAATTGGATATTTTGGCTCTTTTAATTTTTGTCTCGATGCTAACGTTGCATATAATCTGGTATAAGGCTGAAGAAAAAAGGGATTTTGAACTACAAAAGCAATGGATAAATAGGCAAATAATATCATCAGAACTAAAAACACGATATCGGGAAGATATCGACTTTCAAAAAGAAAGTATCATATGGCTGATTATAAGGTTTTGTTTATATTTGTTATTCTTTGCTTTAATTATTGCTTTCATCAAATTGATATTTGATGAAAAGCCAAAGCGTTAAAGTCTAAAGTATTTCCCAACGATGAGTTGAAAAATTCCGGCAGGCTTTGCCTGCCCCAACACCCATATTTTGACCTGACGGACTTATAACCTGAAAAGTAAACTCTCTGCAAGTTTGATATAAAACAGCTTGGCTTAGATCTTCCAAGTAATCTAGTGCTTTCACATTGAATACATAGCAAGTTTCAATGTTCGTCCATTTATATTCTTGGTATGGGTCTCCTGAGCGGAAAACTCTAATGAGTTGTTCAAAATCCCAATATCCAAAAGCCTCATATTGATCAACTTTACCATCTTGATTGTCGTCAATAGCACCATTGTTAGGACCTCTGTCGTATTGTTTAACTTTGTAATATAAAGTCAGAGGTAACCCGCAAGTTCTATTCACAGTTGAGCAACCGAAAAGGCTTATGGCTAGCAGTAGCATTATATACTTAAGCATTTGGCGCTTCCTCATACATAAATACTTTCAGTCCGTTGACATTGCAAAAGGTGTAAAACTGATTGATCAAGCATTGATAAATTTGAGAAAAGCTACCAACGGCCTCTAATGATTCGATTAGGTTATTCTGAAAGCTTGAAATGTCATGTATCTCAGCATTCACCTTTAAAAAGAGATACGTGGAGTTGTTACTAACAGGCTGAGTTTGAATATCAGTAATAGCAAGTCTGTGACTTAGGTTACTAGAAAACAAAACTCCAGTTTGCGAAAGCAACTGATAGGCTGATACTCTTTTATCTGGGTTTATACTTATTAGAAAGTAATCATCTAATATTTGATTTCGGTTCATTGCCTTGCCTATTCATTATTAATTTAGATAAGCCTACAGCTTTGATGAGACAAATAATGTCCTAATAAACTGTTAGTTTATTCATTTTTAGGGGGGGGAGTATGACGAACTTAGAATTTTGCTTAATATGGGCGGGGGACCGTGTAATTCATAGCCGTGTCGAATATGAATTCCACCTCAATCAAATCGAACTCTCACTGTTAAATGTGCAACATGACGATAATTACAGTTTTATGCATTGGTCTGCTGCATGCGAAGCTTACGAAATTAAAAATAACTTACCTTCTAATATTAAGGTTGTTTATCTTAGATTCGCATAATAAGTGCAAACTAGTATTTATGTTTAGCCTAATTGCCATAGCTTAGTAGATAAATTAAATTCGAATTCAATCAGGACTTAATCTGTTTTAATGCAGGTGTAGGGTTATGGAAAGCGTTAAATTAAGGAAGTGAATTATGAACCCGCCTAGATATTTATCGAAGTCACGATTTAAGTTGGCAACAGAATGCCCAACAAAACTATTTTATACGGGGAAAAAAGAGTATCCCGATAATAAATTAAACGATCCATTTTTGTCTTCGTTAGCTGATGGGGGCTTTCAAGTGGGAGAATTGGCAAAATGTTATTTCCCTGGTGGACACGAGATTACATCACTTGATTATGAAACATCCATTCAGCAAACCAATGAGTTATTGAAACAAGAAAAGGTTGTTATTTTTGAACCTGCTATTCGATTTGGTAATTTATTTGTTCGTGTTGATATATTGGTTAAACAAGGCAATGAATATCAACTAATTGAAGTTAAGGCCAAGTCTTATTCTGCAAAAAAAGACAAAGACTTCTTAAATAAATCAGGAAAGCTAGATTCTAAGTGGAAGCCTTATATCTTTGATGTAGCGTTCCAAAAATATGTATTAAAACAGGCAATACCTAGTGCGATTGTCAGCAGTTATTTAATGATTGTAGATAAAGATATGCCTTGCCCGGTTAATGGATTGAACCAAAAATTCAAGCTAACTCGTGATGAAAAAAATAGGCGAGGGGTGGCCGTTTCTAATTCTTTAACTGAATCAGATTTATCGGTTAAAATTCTTAAAAAAGTAAATACCGATAAAGCCGTTCAAATAGCATATGAAACAGAACTACGAACAGGAATGCCTGCTGAAGGGTTTGTTGCCAATATCGAGATATTAGCTGAGAGATATGCCAACGATGATAAGGTGCTGCCTGTTATCGGCTCGAAATGTAAAAGTTGCGAATTTAAGAGTTCTACCGAAGAAGAAAAAAATGGTTACAAGAGCGGTTTTAAAGAATGTTGGAAAGAGCAACTTCATTGGAGAGAATCCGATTTTAATGAGCCTACAGTATTAGAAATTTCCAACTTTAGAGGATCAGACAGGTGCATTGAAAGTGGTAAAGTTAAGCTTAAAGAATTAACGCCTGAAGACATCAACTATGAAGACTCGCCTACACCAGCTTTAACTCTAAAAGAAAGACAGTGGTTGCAAATAGAAAAAGTACAAGATAATGATTCAAGCGTTTATTTCGATGAAGACAGCATGAGAAATGTAATGGCAACATGGACCTACCCGCTGCACTTTATAGACTTTGAAACTTGTGCGGTGGCTATTCCATTTTATAAAGGAATGTCTCCATACGAAGGAATTGCGTTCCAGTTTTCACATCATATTTTATATGCTGATGGTCAAGTTGAACATGCTGGACAGTTTTTAAGTTCAAAAGTTGGTGAGTTCCCGAACTTCAATTTCGTACGAGAATTGAAAGCTCAATTAGAAAAAGACAGTGGCACTATCTTTAGATACTCCAACCATGAGAATGCTTATCTAAACATGGTGTATCAACAATTGAAGTCATCACTTGAGCTAGATAAAGACGAGCTTTGTGATTTCATCAAGACAATAACCAAGTCTTCCAATAACAGCAAAGACAATTGGCTGGGCGATAGAAGCATGGTTGACCAGTGGGAGCTTGTTAAGAAATATTATTATGATCCTGCCACTGGTGGCTCAAATTCTATAAAGGCTGTACTACCTGCTATTTTAAATAGCTCTCAATTCCTTCAAGAAAAGTACGCAAAAACGATTTATGGGACTGAGGAGTTACCGAGCTTTAACTTTGAAAACAAAGTTTGGATTGAATTTGATGACGTTGGAAAAGTAAAAGACCCGTATAAATCATTACCCAAAATGTTTGCGGAAGCTTCCGAGCATGACATTGAGCTACTATCTGAGTCTGATGAATTAAATAACGGAGGTCTAGCATTAACGGCATATGCACGACTTCAGTTCACCGAAATGTCAGATTATGAAAGAAAAGAGCTTGAACACGGACTCTTGATGTATTGTGAGCTAGATACATTAGCAATGGTAATGATTCAAGAAGCTTGGCAAGCAATGATTAATGGATAATTAAATCTAATAGGACATTATATGTCCTGTTATTGGGGCAATATTCAGGCAAATAGATTAATTAGCCAACATAAGTTGGCAGGAATAAATAATGAAAGAAATTAAATCATTGAATAAAGAAGTACTTAACCTGTTAATAAACTATTTTGAAACTGAAGTTCCTTTACTGGAAAGAAGATACAGTTGGAAGATCCCTAAGATTGATGGCTTTGTACACTCTATGGAGAAAGGTTTTTCAGCAAATGTGAAGCTAAAGTATTTTTTAAATTCATTATGGAAACAAGAAAATAAATCAGATTTTGAAGTTGCTAAAATTATTATCAAAGACTGGGGCGGGGTAAAAGGCAATAAGGACGAAACCATAAAAAAATATATCAACAGAGTTAGAAGTGGTAATTTTGAAATGCCATTTAAGGGGCTAGCAAGTTATACCAAGCTTTATTCAATTGTTGAACCAAAGCGTTTCGCGATATTTGATGCGCGTGTAGTTGTTACTCTAAATGCTCTACAGTGCAATGCAAATATTAGTTCTGGTATCGTTTTTAATTATTTGGAAGGTAGAAATAACGTTACTGGAAATAAAGAAACAAAAAAAGGTTTTTCGCAGCAAAAAGAACATTCGGTAGCAAGTTTAGTCAAAAGAGGCTGGGAGAGAATAGCAAAAGAGGATACATATCAGGTTTATTTGGATTACTTATTTGCGTGTATTAAGCATAATCCCGACTGGAAGTTATACGAACTTGAGATGGTTTTATTTGCCAACGCAGAAGAAGTAGCGAAAAAAGCAATAGAAAACATACAGGGGAACGAGAAAACTATATGCAATCTTGAACAAGCTAAAGCTAAAGAAAAAGTTAGCGCTAAGAAGCGCACTCACCATCAGGCTCTGTTTGAACATGTGACTAAACAAAATCTGTTATCAGAGAAATTTAGTTACTCAAAAGTATTATCTATTGCACAATTAATTTTAGATGGAATCTCAAAATCAGGACAACATTACGCAGCACTGAAATTCATACAAAATTACTGTATAGCTCTTGATGAGAGTATCTCAAATCAGCTAAAGGCAGTTTCTGATCCTAGGCAAATATCAGCTCTAGAAGCATTAAAAAATAATTGTGAATTTAAGTTGGCGTAGGCATAAATTACTCAAGATTACCTACATACTTTCACACGAAGTTTTAATATTTTTTTTCTAGGATAAGCTCCTACGTAAAATTAGGAGCTGATCATGAACTAAGTGATTAACCTCAATAATATTTCTAGATATCTTCCCCAAAAAAACAATTTATTGATAAGTCCAACTGAACTTAATCAACTTCAAGTTAGTAATTTCAAATTGAGACGTTATATGTCCTATAAGTAAGGTAACTTACAGTGCTACTCAAGAAAACTTTAAGATAGTAATCATTTAAGGAAATAAAGATGGTAAAAAGCAAAATGAAATTAGCACTTTCACTAGCGTTGGGTTTAGTTCTAAGTGGTTGTGGAGGCAGTTCTTTTGACGATGAGAATGTATCGGCAGCGTCATCGGAAAAAATATTAACTGTTACAGGTAAAGCCATAGACGGCTATATTGTCGGCGGAACGGTATTTTTGGATATTAACGGCAATGGTAACGCTGAACCAAATGAACCGCAAAAAGAAACCGAAGTAGGTGGTGATTACACCTTAAATATCTCTGAAGAAGATGCTGAGTGTTTAGCATATTCTGCAATCATTGTAGATGTGCCTGTAGGTGCATGGGATGAAGGCTCTGAGGATGAAAATGTTGCAGCTCATGAAGTAACTGACCCTTATCAAATTGTATTGCAACCTACTTTTAAAGCAATCACAGAGGAAGACTTCACTAATGGTTTAGTTAGAAATATATCTCCTTTAACTACCGTTGTATGGGAAGCGATAGAACGAAGTTATCCACCATTTGCTGAAAATAAAGGTAACAACCCTAATGACAGCGAAACTAATGCTAAACATTGCCACTACTTGAAAAAACATGATGAAGCGGTTCAAGAGTTAAAACAAGAGATTGAAGACGCTGTTGTTGGCTTAGTCCAGTTTTATAATTTGTCTGCAGATCAAATGTATGCAGATTTCATAGCTGATAAAGACTCTGATGCATTTCATGTCGCACAAGACATTATGAAAGGGCTAAAGGCAGCTTATAAACGTAAAACGGATTTAAGAGAACAATATTCCGATTATCAAAATGCTGAAATTCGAGTATTTGTACATAGAAACCCAGAGCTAGACGAATATTTTCAAGTTGATAACGGCTGGTATCGTGACGAAATAGTATTTCTAGGTACTGAAGATTTGGTCGAATTTAGCAAGCTACAAGATACTGACAAGCTGGATGAAGTAGATTTTATCAGCAGTAAGTTTCACGAGTTAGGTCAAGAGTGGAATGAGCAAGATAAAAGTGGGTGGTTAAGTGTTAGAAAGGACGCTTACAGAGAAATGAATGGTACGTATCGCTGTGCTAAAAACGAAAGAGTAAGCTTCGATGTTAATGGTATTCATTATGAACTAGGTAATAGCTCAGACTCAGCCACGCTGGCTAACTCATTTGAAGAATGCAACTTTGATGATTTTAGTTCTCCTTATGAGAAAAACTATCACCTTAGATATACAGAAGGTGAGGCGTCATACAGTGCAGCGTTTTATTTTAGAGCTGAGCAAGCTCGCTTTACAGAACTAGCTGACTGGAAAGAGTTTACTGATAACCCCGAATTCAACGCACAAGACATGATAGATACCCTTATTTTAACGCCTTATAAATGGGAAGATGAAGTGACTATTGATACCGCATATTGGCGTAAACGCAAAGAGGAACCCGGTGTTCAAATAGATATCGATAATGATAACAACTGGCAGAGAGCTACTAAGCAAGATGATGGCACAACATTATATGAATGCAGTTCGGATGGTGAAAACTGGACAGAATGTACTGACTAACGTGTAAGTATACTCAGTTGAAAATGTCAGTAACGACCCTATGACTAGTTATTGACATTTTATTTATTAACTCGCCTTAGAAAACTACTGGTATCTATTTTATTACCCATAAAATTTTGTAACTCATTTATGTCCCGAAATACCTTAGCAATTCTAAAATTTGACAAGCCTCTTTGTTCAAGGAGCAGACGTTGAAAGACTAAAGAGGTATTGTATATATTTAATTAACGTATGTTTCAATAAGTACACTAAAATACAAAAATCATTGACGATATTGATTTTGAGTTCTTTAGTAAATCCGACAGGAGTTAATTCATAAAAAAGAGCACAATTTCACTAGGTATTAAGGGTATTGAGCCGCTATTACTAACCTTCTTAAAAGACGAACCCACTTTTAACTCTATAGAAGACTCATTCACCCATGTGGTTAAAACTAGCGTATTAAAAGAAAATCAGGTTGCAACATCTGTAATCAATATTCAAGGTAACTATTTGACTTCCAAAGGTACTTTAGAGTTAGACAATGAAGCTAGCTATAAATAACGGAAAATTGGTTAAAAAATCTAATCCATAGTTAATTTATTCATTTTTATTAAACTGACTTTAAATTTATTGGGGAGTAGATTTATGGCTTTCTACTTATCGTTTTACCCTAGTTTTTTCTGCTTCATTACAATTTATAAACTTTGATTTTGATATTCCACTAAACCGTATTATAAGCGACGACTTTCCCTGCATATCGTAAATTCTACATGGCGCTTTTGCTAGATTCACATATACTCCTCTATTCAAGAATGTGTTGAAAAAGCGCATAAAAATCAATTTGCTAAATATAACTGAGGACTCGGTATGGATTACGAATTTATCTTTGATACAAATACTAAAGTTCATAGTGTAGCCGTCGCTGGTGAACAATTTGCCGTGGGGCGTTTTTTAAATACTGAGTTTGTTCTGGATGACAACTCAGTTGAACAATTAAATGATTTAATTGAATTGTTAGAGACATCAATAGAAGGCGTTGTTGAATTTACAGAATGGTCCATTGAGATTGACCGTGACGATTTAACCATTAGCCATAGTAGTCAGCTTGAAACAAAATCTGAAAAGGAAAAAACAGCGCAATTAGAGCAAGATCTGTCTGATCTTGAATGGGATTTTCAATGTGAATGTGGCAAAGCCGATTTACTCGAATTGTTGGTGGCTTGGGTCGACTTTAGATACGAATAAGAAAGGGGTGATTGATTGCTAAAAAACATATTACACGGTTCATTAATTCTAACGTTTCTAATTTTTGTTAGCAGTCTTGTTGCTGGCCAGTTTATTCATCAGGATGTTATTAATGTAAATACCTATCAAACCATCAACTTAATGAAGGGATTGATCTGTATTTCGGTGTTTTTGTATTGGTTATTTATACGATTCAGCCGAGTTGCACAGTCGCTCTTTAATTTGTTTAAAGCCTGGCAAACAGGCGTAGTGTTTTTATTGCAGGGGATTGATGGTTTATTGATTTTTTTTATCCCGGATCAAAGTTATCGGGTTGTCATCGTTTGTTTTAATTTAGTTGCTACAAGCTTCCTCTATATTCATTTGTATTTTACATTTTTGTCTAAACGTTTATCCGATCTCGTTGTAATTAGCCTTTTGGCGGCTGGTTTCTTTTTATTTATAGGTTATGCCTATCAATGGAATGGACATGGTTGGAATACATCGGTTTTATTTAACGACGTTCAACCCATTTTGTTAATTCTAAGTGCGGTGAGTTGCTCTTTATTATTAGCCATTGCATTGATGAGGATCCAGTACAAATTAAAACAGTATTCTGAATTTGAATTAATGCCTTTGTTAATTTTATTCAGTGGTTTTTTGACGTTAATTGCAGGCGACAACCTGGTTATTTGGTCGTCAGCTGTCTTATTACATATGTTCTTTGTCGGTACGGTAATTAGTTTAATAGTTAAAGTGGATAAACATTTTGCAGCAGATTGGATGTTGTTATCTACTGGGTTAAATACATCAACCAATGCGTACTTCTATTATGACCAAACAGGTGAAATTCATTTTGTTAATCAAGCTTTTAAAAAGTTATTTGGGATAAAGGAAGACACTCCCCTCAATCAGATAAAACACCCATTACATTCCCATCCTTTATTTGAAACAATTTCTAATTCATTGTCACAACAAGGTTATTGGTCTGGCGAAACCGTGATCGTTGGCGATAATGGCAACGTCATCTCGGTGCATGTTGATTTTAACGTTATCGTTATTAACGATGTTAGTTATTACCAAGCTTGGTTTTTAGATTTAGCCGAAAAAATTGCACTACGAACAAATGAACACGCCATCCAAGAGAAGCTTGAACGTTTGTCATTTAATTTAATGGATAAACAAGAAGAGGAAAGGAGATACTTTGCTAAAGAGCTGCATGACGAAATTGGACAGGGCTTAACACTATTAAAAATTCAGCAACAGTTACCTGAACCAGATAAAGAATTAATTAAGTCGGTTTTGTCTGAACTGATCGACAAGGTGCGGAACTTATCACTCAATTTAAGGCCATCAATTCTGGATGACATGGGGTTGTCAGCGGCATTGGAATGGTTAACCGATAGGCAACGTAAGTTTAGCCAATTGGCCATTGTTAGTGACATCTCTTCCAACTTACCTAGATTTAATGACAAGTTTGAGATATCGGTATTTCGCATTGCTCAAGAAGCTTTTACTAATATACATAAATATTCGCATGCGGATCTGGTTAATATCCACTGTTCTATCCAAGATGATTATTTACAACTGACGATTGAAGATAACGGTATCGGGTTTGATGTTGGTTCTAAATTAAACAGTGCCATTAAAGGTCAAAGTTTAGGTTTATTGAGTATTCAAGAACGAGCCTTCTTAATTAATGGCCTGATAGAAATATCATCAACTCCTGAGAATGGAACACTAATCGAGCTAAGGGTACCTGTGTTTGATAATGCGCTAGATGAAACTCCTTTTGAAACTGAGGGTGGAAATGGTTTACTCTAAATGGTTGTTATTATGTTGTTTATGTTTGGGATTTTGCGTTCAAGTGAGCGCAAGTGTTGAGCAGGGCTTTAGTCAAATATATAAGTCGATTGAATCAACTAATGGACAAACGTATTTGCTGACAAATAATGGTACTTGGTTAATAGATCAAAATACATTAACACGCGTGGATAGTACCGAAAAAATACAACTTGATACTCAAGATTATCAACAGCTCATCGCTAATATACATGCTGAGCCAAAAAGTTTGTTACAAAAGTTGGTAGGGGTAAGTTATATATTTGTGGCGGTCATTTTTGTGATTGTTTATCTGTATTATCAATCTTCATTAAACAAACGACGACGTTCATATTACGAAAGAATTAAAGTTCAACAACAAATTTTAAACATTGCATCGTTAGCGACAGGTGACGAAGTATTAGATTGTGATATCGTTAATAATACGATTAACCGAATTAACAAAAATGCCACCGTTGGGTTATCAGATGAAATCTATTTTCAATCTGAATCTTTTATACGTTCGTTACATCCCGATGATAAAAGCATATTTTTGGGACACTTTAAGTCATTAATTCATGGTGGTAAAAATAACTATCAAATTGAATATCGAATTTCTGACTCAGCTAATGGGTGGATATGGTTGGTCGAGCGTGGTTGTGTGATCGAACGAGACGATAATGGCAGAGCGAAACGATTGGTATCGAGTATGAGAGATATCAGTTCCATAAAACAAGAACATGAGAATCTAATTCGCTTAATTAGTGAGTTGGAACGCCGGTTAAAAACAGCAGAAGCTGCGCTGGCTAATAGTTAAGGCTAATTATGAATAAGTACAGTATTTTATTTGCAGATGATCATACCTTGTTACGCCAAGGTTTAATCAGTTTGACCCAAAATTTCCCATTTATTGATAAAGAGAAAATATACCAAGCTGCAAATGGGCGCGAGGCTGTTAATTTTGTAAAAAAAACACAGCCTCAATTAATTGTGATGGATGTGTCAATGCCTGAAATGAATGGGCTAGAAGCGGTCGATGCGATTAAAAACCAATTTCCAGAAATTAAAGTTTTGATGTTGTCTCATTACAATAATGAACCTTATGTGATCAGAGCATTAAAAGCGGGTGCCGACGGCTATATGTTAAAAGATGCAGCGGTAGATGAGTTGCAGGATGGCTTAAAAGATATCTTAAATGGCAATATGTATATCAGCCCAGATATCGATCAAAACATTGTGACTAAGATTAAAAATGGCGAAGAAGGGGCCGTGGATGCGCTTGATATACTCACCTCACGTCAACGGAATATTTTACAGTTGATAGCGGAAGGGCATTCCACCAAAGATATCGCTGAAAAACTGTTTTTAAGTGTAAAAACGATAGAGGCACACCGTGCTAACATTATGGATAGATTAGATATTAGAGATGTACCAGGATTGGTCAGATTTGCAATTCGTGTTGGGTTAATAGAAGCATAAACATCAATACAATAACTTGACGACAAAATAAGAGGGGAATTTGTTTAACCCCTCTTCATTCATCCAGTTACCACGATACTTTTATCTTTGTTTGATTACATGCTACCAAACGAACTGAACAGCAGAACAAAATTCCCAATCACAGCGGCAAACCCCATTAATACAAAACCATTTGGTAGCGAATTGTTTTGATCAATGTGCAGTTGAATTAAGCCATTTATATTTCCGATTTTGGCATTACGGATAACATTTTGTTTCAATGGCTCAAAGATAAACTTTGATACTAAGTAACCGTATATAAAGCTAATCAAGCTAATGCCGGTGGCCGGAAATAACTCCGGTAAGGTTTCCATGTTTGACAGTAATGCTAACTGAGCAAGTAAGGTACCTAAAATTCCCGCAATGATTGCGGTATTTGATAAATGGTCAAAGAATGAAACCGCCAAAAAGAACTCTTTTTGTGATGTGACCGGCTGTGAAATATATTTGAATGCACTAAATGCAAAAGTTCCATAACTTAAAAACATTACGCCAAATACCAAACCAAAGATCAACAACAGACTATAGAGGTCGATTAGAAAACTAGCGTAATCATTTAACATCAACACAGCTGCAAAAGTTAATATGAAAAATAAGTAACCAATTAATTTATTCATCTTACTTTCCTTGTGTACTCGCAGTCGCTTCGGCATCGGCTTTTAAACGATTGAGCAATATGCTATGTTTAATAGGTTGAATGATGATAAAAGAAAAAATTAAGCCATAGATGATATTCAATAAAGTCATCGCAATCGCAGGCCCCAACATTGTTAACTCACTAATATTTATTAAGATAACAATCGACGAGATAAAAAAAGCGCAGATACTAGAATAAAATGTCAGTCTGGAAATATAGTTAAAAAAGTTTAACGCGGGTAATAAATCTTTAGACGGTATCTTGTCCTTTCCGGCTAACTTAAAGTAGTAAATACTTTGTTTACCATAACCTACAATCATTCCCGCTAAGGTGATACCAAATAATAACACTAACGCCGGTATGTCGAGGTACATTCCAACACCGCCTTGTGCATCCGCAACAACCGCTATTGATGCGACGCAAATAATTAATCCAATCAGTTTAAACATATAATCTCCATAGAGTGCTTAAAAATAATAACTTAATCGAGCGTAAAGTAACACCAACTCTTTATGAGGATTAGCATCAACTATAAAACTGAATGCTTTCTTTTATTGCCCGCTTTTGTTCTTCACTAATGGAAGTAAATTTAAGGCCTGCAAGGTGTTGTCCATCTTGTTGGCGACGCCATGCAATTTCAGCAGGGATCACAATTGGACTTTGCTGTTTGTAATGTTTCAGTTCACTTTTTGGGATCTTGATTTCAATATGGGCTTGTTTGGTATCCGGTAATACCTGAGTAGTCATGATACCAAGGCCGGTTTCACTAATGTCTTTTGATAAACCTTCAACACGTCCAAAGTCACCCACGATCGAAATAAGATTGTGCCCTTTGATTCGTGCGCTGCTGCGTTTGCATTGGGTTATGGTTTGGTTGTTCAACGGTTGCGACGTTTTGCTTATTTTTAACCCAGACAATTGATTATGTAAACTTGAGGTCAGCTCGTTTAATGTTGATGATATATTGGTTGAGTTACTAATCTTAATGCCATTTTCAGTTAAGGTTTTAAACAGAGAATCAAGTTGCTGACTTAAATCATCAAAACTCTTCATTTGCTCAACAGAGGCGGTTTCTATGTTTTGATTTAACTCAGAAGTATCTAATACGTCTTTTTGCATTACGGACACAACATTAGCGGTTTCAGTAATTTGTGTTTGGCTTGAATCTATTTGTTGTACAAGGTTGTTCATTGAACCTTGAGCGACTTCAACTTTATTAGATAACTCAGTTAGTATGTTGGTGATCTGCTCAGCAGACGTTTGTGAACGCACTGCGAGTTGTCTTACTTCGTCGGCTACCACCGCAAAACCTCGGCCCTGTTCGCCAGCTCTCGCGGCTTCAATCGCTGCGTTAAGGGCTAAAAGGTTGGTTTGTGAGGCAATGTCTTTTATGTTTGTGAGCAGTGAATTTATGGTTTTACTAAATTCGACGATTTCTTCAACTTGCCCAGACGTTGATGAGATATCTACCGACATTTGATTTAGTTGCTCAATTGATTGCTCTAATGATTGGTAGCTCAGTTGTGCTTGTTGTTCAACGGCGACAGACTTTTGATTGGCATCGGCTGCAATGTTTTGCACTTCTAATGCTACCTGTTTTACGTTGCTGGTGGCATGGGTTATCTCGTCTTCTTTGGCTTTTTCAGCCTCACTCATTTCTTCTATTTCCTTTGAAATGGCAGCGATTTGATATGCAGATTGCCCCATATGAACAGTAGAACGTTCAACATTAATTAAAATAGAATTTAGCTTTTCTAACATTAGATTAAAATGTTGCTCAAGCTCACCAATCTCATCTTTGGAATGCACAACAACCGTTTGGGTTAAGTCACCTTCTTCAACGGCTTCTAAAGAGTGGATAAGGCTGATAATGGGCCCCACAAAAATTTTGGCGATAAAGGCAATGATAAAAAATTGTACGGTAAATTGCAGTAATGTATCCCAAATAGAATTTACCAAAAATGTTTCGTAGTGCTGATTTAATGCGGTTAATAAGGTTTGATCATTGGTATTTGATTTAACGGTATCAATAAATAAGGTTAGTTCATTGGCAGCAATCCAACGATTGTAAAAAGTGGTGAACATAGCAATGGCCATGAAACCAATCTGTAGTTTCCAACGTAAACTTAATCGTAACCAAAATGACTTCATTGACTATTTTCTACCATAATAAAATGCTCGACAAAACTCTGTATCATTTTATCGACAAAGATTGAAATAAATGAAGAGGATAGTCGTTTTATATTGATTTTATTAAATTTGGGGCAAAAAAAATGCCAGTCAAAACTGGCATCCTTTTTAAAATACGTTATTAGTGTGAATGACCACAACCGCCAGCGCTATGTACATGACCGTGAGAAAGTTCTTCTTCCGTGGCGGCACGTACGTCAAGAATTTCAACGTCAAATTTAAGATCGATACCAGCAAGAGGATGGTTGCCATCTACAGTAACGTAATCGTCGGTTTTGTCGATAACGATTACTGTTTGTTCGCCATTATCCGTGCCCGCTCTAAGTTGCATACCTACTTCAACTTCAAATTCTGTAAACATTTTAGATTCAATTTTTTGTACTAAACCATCAATACGTTGACCATAGGCATTATCCGCAGGGATTGATACTTCAAATGTGTCACCAGCCGCTTTGTCGTTTAACGCGTTTTCTAAGTCTTCTAATAAATACTTAGTACCGTGAAGGAACTCTAATGGCTCACCTTCATACGAACTGTCAATTAAATTACCTTCACCATCTAGTACTGAATAGTGCATTTTTACTACTGTTTTGTCTGCGATTTTCATGGGTAAACCTTGTTAGCTTTGTTCTAAAGAATATGGCAATGCCATTAATGATAAGGAGTGTGACGTTGTTTGACTTACAAATATTGGATCAGCTAAATCAGTGTCATTAGACAATACAAGTTGTAAATAGGTATTGTTGTTGGCGTGACAAAAATTAATGATTTTGCCTGCCGAACGTTTATTACCGTTTAATTCTCGGTAAACATCATCACCTATGTTTACCGATTCGATGTTATCAGAGCTAGCAATAAATAAAGCGCGTTTGTTTTTACCTAAATAGCGCATACGAGCAACCATTTCTTGTCCCATATAACAGCCTTTATTAAAGGAAATATAATCTAATGCCTGCAAATTGATCATTTGCGGAACATATTCCCCAGACGTGGCGCTATATAGATGAGCTCGTCCTGATAAGATTTCTGTTTTCCACCAAGTTTCAGAACTGGCTGTGGCCGTTATCTCTTGCTGGGATAGATGAATATAGTGGTTTTCAGCTAATGGGATATTAATATCCGCATTTATTACTTGATCTGAGCCATATATAAACCAATTGTCAGTTTCATCTGTGATATCAACCTTGGCAAAAACACCGTATTTATTTAGCTCGGCTAATGAAATCTCAGCGCTTTGTTTGGTTAACACTAAAAGTATGTCGGACTCATGTTGGACTGCGATGAACGTAGACCATGCTTTGCCTTTTGCATTACAGTGGCAACCAGGCATGATCTTTTTGTCTGCCAGTTTTGTGACATCACAACTCACTTGACCTTGCATAAATGAAACTGCATCAACACCAGTAAGTTTGATCACCGAAAAATCAGTTAATTGGGTAATATTTTGAGTCGACATTTAATAAAACTTAAAATTTAATAAATTAGAACAGTTAATAATGGGGATAAATCGCTAAAGCTCAAGTAGTTTCCGATATTATCGCTAATCTTTTTACAGAAGTTTGTTATTATTGGCGAGTTAACTATTTATTAGACCCATAATGGCTCAGAGACAAAATGACAGATAAAAAACCAAAAGCAGAAGTAGTTTATGTTGATGTGAGTGGCAATAAGTTCATCTTAGATTCAAAACCTAAATTAAAATGGGCTTGTCGACGTGGTATGTTGGAATTAGATGTATTGTTAGAACCTTTTGTTGATGATGCTTACGATGCGCTTTCAACACATCAAAAAGCAATTTTTCAGCGTTTATTAGCTTGTGAAGACCCAGATTTGTTTGCCTGGTTTATGGGGCACCAAAAGTGCGAAGATGAGGAATTAAATAGTTTAGTTCAGATTATTTTAAATCGTGTCAAAGCGGATTAAATAAAAGGCGGATTAGATTCCGCCTTTTTTTATAAACGTGTCCCGTTCTTACTTGGTTTAATGAGAACGAATTACCTTAAGAACGCGCTTTAAACTCTAAAACAGTTGCGTTGATACAATATCTAGGTTGTCCGTTTGGACCGTCATTAAATTTATGACCTAAATGAATATCTGATTTTTTTGCCCGGATCTCCAAACGTTTCATGCCAAAACGATTGTCTTGTTTGTAATAGACCGAGTCATCAATGGCTTTGGTAAAAGACAACCAACCTGTACCTGAGTCAAATCGATCACGGGTATCAAATAAGGCTGCGCCAGAAACCTTGTCGATAAATAAACCATCAGGGGTATTTTTAAAGATCTCGTATTGTTTGCAAAAACGAGAGTCTGTACCTTCCGTAAACGCCACATTAAATGCTTCACTGTTGCCTAACTTGAAATAACCCAACGCTTTATAAAACTGAGTTGCATTAACATATCCTTGTATCCCAAATTTCTCTACGCCATTTTCCATAAATAATATGGTTGGTGTTGCCCAAGTTGGTGAGGTGATTGTTAACCCATCAAGTTGTGATGCGCGGCGAAAATGCATTGGAATACTGCCTTGGTAATCATTGCTCACATCCGATTTAAACTTGTCGCAATAAGGACAAAACTCTGAATCTATTACCACTATATGTTGCCCGGTTAGAATAGGACTATTGTCTTTTTTTTCTACCTTATCAGCAGGAGAGAACACCACACCAGTTGAATGATCTGGGCAATAACCGTTAGGGTTTTTAACTAAATAATCTTGGTGGTATTCCTCAGCAGGATAAAAAGTGTCGATTAACTTTATCTGAGTGGTTATTTGTCCTAACCCAGCCTCAGTTAATAACGTTTGATATTGTGCCGCAACGTTTTCAGCTAACGTAATTTGAGCTTGATCTGCTACTAAAATAATTGAACGGTATTGTGTACCAATATCATTACCTTGTTGGTTTAATTGTGTTGGGTCGTGTTGTTCAAAAAAGTCTTGTAGTAATACTGTAAGCGATACTTGATCCGGATTGTATGAAACTTGTATAACCTCTGCGTGATTATTTGAATTAAATCTATTTTTACGTTGTGTAATGGTTTTATAATCAGCATTCACGCCAACGCCATCAGCGTAACCCGATATAACGTCAACCACACCAGGTAATTGAGAGAAACGTTTTTCTGCTCCCCAAAAACAGCCTAAACCAAATACCACAGTTTCAATATGTGTAGTCTTTAACTCTGAATCCATCAACAGCTTTGATGTTGTTTTGGTCTCGTTACTGCAACTAGCAAAACTAAACGCCATTAAGCTAATGGCGATAATGTGTAATATTGCTCGTAAATTCATTTTGACTCCAAACTAAATGCAGTTGATATGTGTAATAGGACAGGTCGAAACCATTTTTAATTGCACGGATATTGAAAATAACGGTTTTCTGAACGAGAAAAGCAAAGACCGCAAATACGATAAAACGCTATAATCCTCCATCAGCTTCTTATATATTCTCTTTATTACCATCTTGAGACATCAATTATGGAAAAACCAGATAAACCAACCCCGAATGAATGTTGTGGCGGTGGCAGTTGTTGTCCTTGTGTTTGGGACGATTATTTTGAAAAACTAAAACTCTGGCAAGAATATATAAAAGATAATGAGTTATACGAGAAACAGACAAAACAAGATCAACAACATATTAAAGATTAGGGGTTAGTTTTCATGGACATGGTTTATATGATGGATCTGATTGGATGCGGTGTCTTTGCGATCTCAGGTGCCATTATGGCGTATAAACGTAAAATGGATGGGGTTGGTGTGTTAGTACTTGCTGCGGTTACTGCTATTGGCGGAGGTACGGTTCGAGATTTATTATTGGACGCCCCTGTGTTTTGGTTAACGCAACCTAATTATATATACGTGATCATTACTGCCTCAATCCTTGCCATTATTTGGTTAAATTATTCAGAAAAAATACCAGAAAAAGCACTCGAAATTGCCGATGCCATTGGATTGGCATTATTTGTTGTTATGGGCACAAGTAAAGCCTTGAGTTACGGGGTGTCAGACGTGACTGCTATTATTTTAGGGATGATGACTGGCTGTTTTGGCGGCATGATCCGAGATGTGTTAGCCAATGAAGTACCTATGATATTACAAAAAGAGTTATACGCTATGTGTTGTATTGTGGGGGCTAGTTTATATGTCCTTATTATTCCTTTCCATCATGACTTAGCAATTGGTTCTGCATTTTCGGCGGTGTTATTGCTGCGTTTAGCTGCGATTAAATGGAAGTGGCAAATGTACGTGTTCAAATATTAATAATCGTTGTACTGCTATTTGGGGTTACTCAGAACCAAGACTACACTTCTTATGTCACTAAAAGATAATAAAGAAGGTTCCATTGAAATATTATTTGGTTATATTCTTATTCATTTCATTTACAGCGCTAGCTGAAAATTTAAGAGTGTTAACCGTTATGGAGCCTCCTTCTAGCTACATTTCAGAACAAGGTGTGCCAACAGGTTACGCTGTTGATATATTTAATCTTTTAGTAAAAAACACTGATTTTGAAAACGACTACACGATTGAATTTGTGCCTGAAGCTCGGGTGTTGAATATTGCGGATCAGAAGTCGAATATCGTCTTTTTTGCGTTTTCTCGTACGGCTTTAAGAGAAGATAAATATCACTGGATAGGCGCGGTTGCGACCAAAAAATGGCAAGCCTATGCATTAAAACACTCTAATATTCACATTGACTCCATTGAACAGCTAAAACAATTTCCAATGATTGGTGTTGTCCGTGGTGACGTAAGAGAAGAGTGGTTAATCGATCAGGGATTTGTCAATTTAGTTTCAGTTACCCAGCATGAACAAAATGTAAAATTGTTATTAATGGGGCGACTCCCGATTATTGCGTTTGAAAACCAAGGGTTGACGTTTATTACTCGTAAATTAAATGAAGATGCTTCTGTGATAAAACCCATTTTCACTCTAAACAAAGCCAACAACTATATTGCGATGTCAAAAAAGCAGACGGATATGAAAATGGTTAAGGAACTAAAGGCTCGTTATTTAGCAATCAAAAAAAATGGGGCTTTACATGCCTTGTCTGTTAAGTGGCAAAGTGAATTAGAAAATACCTATAAAATCCAATCTGAAATTGACGGTGATCTGTTAAGTTTTTAACCGTTAAGTATGATCTAATGACTTAAACGGAAGCCTAGCGTCACAAGCAGT
The DNA here is from genome assembly GCF_018860345.1 of Psychrosphaera sp. F3M07. GTDB lineage: Bacteria > Pseudomonadota > Gammaproteobacteria > Enterobacterales > Alteromonadaceae > Psychrosphaera > Psychrosphaera aquimarina. The sequence goes on from NZ_JAHKPJ010000004.1 coordinate 47,835, forward strand.
CATGTAAGCTTTGTTATGATGCTTTTCTTGTTTACAAAAATGTTCAATCGCGTCATGAAATGGTTCTAATTCTATTTGATGATAAGAATAGGTTGTAATTGGTTTAAACCCTCTCGAAATCTTATGTTCACCCTGAGTGCCAGGGTTAAAACACTTTATTTTATGCTGAATGCAAAATTGAATACCTTGGTAATAACAAGCCTCAAAATGCAATGCCTCATTATCTTCTATACAACCCCAATAACGCCCATACAGTGTATCATCAGATCGTATATAAAGTGCCGCCGCTATGATGTTATTTTCACGAAAACAAAATAGGATTTGAACCTTATATGCCATGGTAGCGCAGATCTGCTGAAAAAATTTCAGATTTAAATAACCCGTTTGTCTGCGTTTGTAATAAGTAGATTGGTAACAGTGATAAAAAGTCTCTAATTCATCAGTTGATACGTTTTTACCATTGCGCCATTCTGTGGTGATACCACTATCGTGTATTTTTTTACGCTCTTTATTTATATTTTTACGCTTTCTCGCCATCATTAAAGATAAATATTGTTCAAAACTAGTTAATAAAGTTCCGTCTTCGTTTTGATTAAACCAATGAAATTGGTGACCTTCACGTTCAATCCATTGCTCATTGTGCGCTAAACGATTGGCAGGGAAAATATAATGACTACCACTGACGTTAAATTTATTTACCGCGTTGTTTTTCACCTTTTGAAACGCCTCTAACTCTGAAATTGACGAGTTTGTTAGCCATTTGTTGCACGGTATAGGTGAGAACGGAATGCCGGCTAATAATTTAGGGTAATAATTTAATCCATTACGTTGATAAGCCTCGGCCCAGGCCCAATCAAATACATATTCACCATAGGAGTGTGTTTTTAGATAACTGATAAATAAGCCAAACTTGGCAGGGACTTGAGTTTGTTCAGTTGAGGTTTGCTCCTCTGTGTATAAATAATAATGGGGTATCCAACCAGAATCACCGCCAATACACTGAGTTTGTTCTAACGCAAGTAAAAAATCTAGACTCGTGAAAGGGTTATCAGAACATGAAAAAATCAACTCGAGTAATTCAGGTTTTATTTCAGTTAGAGAGTGAATTAGTTGCCAGTTATTATTATTAGTCACAAGTTATCTTAATTAGTTGTTCAAATAGTTGTTGAAATTGTGGTTTGCAACGATGGAATTCCATAGTTAATAAGGTATGATTGCTCACTTCGTTACAGAATACCATTACCAAATAAACATCATTTTGAATTGATAGTTGAATTACGGAATTAAAGAAGAGTTTATGCAACTTGTAGTAACAAAATCAAATACTCTAAATGCCTTATCTTGGATTAAACAAGGATGGCGTTTATTTACCTTACAACCAGGTCCATTTATGGCAATGAGTGCCATCATTATCTGCGTTAGCTTATTAGCCAACCTAAATGCAATATTAGGTATCGTAGTGGTGTTTATGATGCCATTTTTATCCGCCGGATATTATCAATGTGCATCAAGAGCGGAACAGGGGGAGAAAATAACTCCTGCAGATATATTTTATTACCTTTCTCATATACGCAGTCATCGTGTTTTTATTCGTTTAGCTTTTGTAAGTATCGTATTAAGTATCCCCATGACCCAAGTAGCCGTTGGTGTGCAAGAAAGTTTATTAGCTGGCGAGATGTTCGACTTTGGCAGCGTGATCTTGTTATTGGCTTTGTTATGGTTGAACTTTATGCTGTTGGCCTTTGCATTACCTGCGGCTTGGATAGCGCCAGAGACCGATGTAATGACGTTGGTAAAACAAAGTTTTAAAGCATGTTGGATAAACGTTATGCCATTAACGTTGTATGGTTTGATCATCTTTGTTTTAGCCTTGATTAGCATGCCTGTTATTTTGGTGGGCTGGTTGATTATGTATTCTGTAAGCGTGTTGTCTTTTTATCAGATGTTTTTATCTATTTATCAACCTGAACACACAGTGACAACAGATAATCTGGTTAATGATGACGAGGCAGTTATTAAAGACGTAAACGCTGATGAAGATGTTGCGTCACAAGATGGAATAGAGAAAGACCATAACTCGGATAATCAATCAGTAACAGACGATGAATCAGTTTCAAAAAACAATCCCCCTAATAACTGATCCTGCTAAGTTAAGAGCGAGAGCTTTGTATTGGATAGCGAAACGAGATTATTCAATACATGACTTTAAAGTTAAGTTAGAAAAGGTTTGTGAATTACCGGAATTGATTGACGCGTTAATAACAGATTTTATTAACCGAGATTGGTTAAACGAACAAAGGTACATGGAAATGTTTGTTCGTACCAAAGTGGCGATGGGACTGGGCAACCAAAGAATCCAGCAAGAATTAAAACAGCACGGTTTAAAAACAGACGAGATTGTCTTATATATTGAATCGTTAGAAATTGATTGGTTTGAACAGGCCAAATCCACTTATCAGCGTAAATTTGCTGAAAAGCCTATGGATGTAAAACAATTAGGCAGAGACAAATTTTATAAAGAAAAAGCGAAACGTTATCGCTATATGTCGTATCGGGGATTTAACCCCGATGAAATAAAATACTCGATGGATAGCCAGTCGGACGATTGGTAAATCCAGAGTATTGTAAATAGATATTAGAACCTAGGTATTATTGTATGTATAACACGACGGCCGGTTTACGACAGGCATTTTTTGATTTTTTTGCAGACAAACAACACCAAGTTGTTGCTTCTAGTTCATTGGTTCCGGGCAATGACCCAACGTTGTTATTTACCAATGCCGGCATGGTGCAGTTTAAAGATGTATTTTTAGGTGCAGAATCTCGACCTTACACACGTGCGACATCTGCACAACGTTGTGTTCGAGCTGGTGGTAAACACAATGACTTAGAAAATGTAGGTTATACAGCACGTCATCATACGTTTTTTGAAATGTTAGGAAACTTTAGTTTTGGTGATTATTTTAAACAAGAAGCCATGAGTTTTGCGTGGGAATTTTTGACCCAAGTGTTAAAACTACCAGCAGACAAGTTATTGGTTACTGTTTATGAAACCGACGATGAAGCATTTGACTATTGGAATAACGTTATAGGCGTACCAGCAGAAAAGATCATTCGTATTGGTGACAAGTCTCCAGACAAAAAATATGAATCAGACAACTTCTGGTCAATGGGCGACACGGGTCCGTGTGGGCCATGTTCTGAAATTTTTTATGATCATGGTGAACATATTTGGGGTGGTCCTCCAGGATCGCCTGAAGAAGACGGTGACCGTTTTATTGAAATTTGGAATCTTGTTTTCATGCAATTTAACCGTTCTGCTGATGGCACAATGGATAAATTACCAAAACCTTCAGTTGATACTGGTATGGGTATTGAACGTATTGCTGCGATTATGCAGGGCGTTCATTCAAACTACGAAATCGATATATTTCAAAACCTAATCAAAGCAACGGCTGAATTATTAAACGTGACGGATTTGGAAAATAAATCACTTCGCGTTATTGCCGATCATATTCGTTCATGTTCGTTTTTAATTGTTGATGGTGTCATGCCGTCAAACGAAGGACGTGGTTACGTATTAAGACGTATAATTCGTCGTGCTATTCGTCACGGTAACAAACTAGGCGCAACGGATTTATTCTTCCACTCATTAGTAAAAACATTAGTGCAAGAAATGGGCGCAGCATACCCAGAATTAACCCAAAAACAAGCTGTTGTTGAGAAGATGTTACGCATTGAAGAAGTTCAATTTGCTAAAACATTAGAACGCGGATTAGCGTTGTTAGAGTCGTCGTTAGCTGAGTTACAAGGTACTGAAATTCCAGGTGAACTCGTATTTAAGTTATATGATACCTACGGTTTTCCAGCGGACTTAACGGCTGATATCGCTCGTGAAAAAGAATTAACGATTGATGAAGATGCATTTGCAACAGAGATGGCGGCTCAGCGTAAGAAGTCTCAAGCTGCATCTAACTTTGGTGCTGATTATGATGAACAAGTAAAGACTGAACATAGCTCTGATTTTAAAGGTTATGACAATCTAGAATATTCTGCGACCGTAATTGAGTTATTTAAAAATGGCGAATCAGTCGACGAGTTAAGTGACGGTGACGAAGGTATTGTGATCTTAGACAATACACCATTTTATGCGGAGTCGGGTGGTCAATCCGGTGACCACGGTGTGCTTGATAATGAAGTGGCAGAATTTACGGTTACAGACACTCAAAAAGTGGGTAATGCTATTGGCCATTACGGTAAGATCATTGGTTCGTTAACGGTTAATTCTCGTGTGAATGCTATGGTTGATACCGCACGCCGTGATGCGATTAAACAAAACCATTCAGCGACTCACTTATTACATGCTGCGTTACGCACAGTATTAGGTGAGCATGTAGGGCAAAAAGGTTCTTTGGTTGAAGCCGATAAGTTCCGTTTTGACTTCTCTCATTACGAGGGGGTAACAGCAGAGCAATTACAACAAGCTGAACGTTTAGTGAATGAGCAAATTCAACAAAACCATGATTTAACCACGCAACTAATGCAAATTGATGCAGCGAAAGAAAAAGGCGCAATGGCATTGTTTGGTGAAAAGTACGACGATGAAGTGCGTGTGGTTAGTATGGGGGCGTTTTCTATTGAGCTTTGTGGTGGAACACATGTATCGCGTACTGGCGATATAGGATTATGTAAAATTGTTTCAGAAGCTGGTATTGCAGCTGGTGTTCGTCGTATTGAAGCCGTGACCGGCATGGCGGCATTAGCGCATTTACATGCGACGGAAAATACCATTAATACCGCCGCAAGTTTATTAAAAGGCGAAGCCAGTTCATTAGTTGAAAAGGTTGAGCAATCGTTAGCGAGAAACAAATCTTTAGAAAAAGAACTGCGCCAGTTAAAAGAAAAAATTGCCAGTGAACAAGGCAGTAATTTAACTGAAAAAGTCACAGACATTGCCGGTGTTAAATGTTTAATCGCTAATCTTGAAGCGGTCGACCCTAAATCATTACGCGGTATGGTGGATGAACTAAAAAATAAACTAGGTTCGGTTGTTATCATGCTTGCTGCCGTCAATGACGGTAAGGTTAGTTTGATTGCTGGTGTGACTAAAGACTTAATTGGCAAAGTAAAATCGGGCGACTTAGTTAACCACGTTGCATCACAAGTTGGTGGTAAAGGTGGTGGTCGTCCAGACATGGCTCAAGCTGGCGGCACACAACCAGAAAATGTAGACACTGCATTAGCGTCAGTAACTGCATTTTTAACTGAAAAACTATCTTAATGGTTCACCTTATGGATAACAGTTAATACGTATTTAATGCCGCTCTTAAGTAAGAGCGGCATTTTTATTTTCATCGTTTAAAACTGTGAATGGGTATCACCCAATGGAGTTTGTTTAATTGAATAATACAAAAAAAATAAGTGTTACAAACTTACGAATTGGCTTATGTAGCTTAATGGTAATGGTATGTTTATTAATACCCAAAGCCGTAGTAGCACAGGATGCTAATGAGTTATTTACCACCTTTAGCCCAGCGTTAGTTCAGATTAAGTCTATTAATCTAGAGTCAGGACAGAAATCCTCAATAGGCACTGGATTTTTCATCTCAGCAAGTGGTGATTTAGTCACTAACTATCACGTCATTTCTAGTTATGTGCAGTCACCAGAACAATACAAGTTAGAATATGTCGATGATCAAGAGCGCACGAGTAGTGTGTCTGTGGTTGCGGTAGATGTGATTAATGATCTTGCCTTGTTATCAAGTAATGCAAACAGCGATGTATTTTTTAAATTGTCAGAGCAAGAGCCAGAAAAAGGATCGGATTTATTTGCGTTAGGTAACCCGCATGATCTTGGAATGATCGTCGTTCCTGGTACATATAATGGTGTGCAATTAAAAAGCTTTTACCAACGTATTCACTTCACTGGGTCAATAAACCCAGGTATGTCTGGTGGGCCAACGGTTAATCAAGCTGGCAATGTGGTTGGTATTAATGTGGCTACTGCAGGTAATCAAATTGGATTCTTAGTGCCGGTTGAACGCTTATGGTTGTTAATAAAAAAACAGAAAAAACTCGATAACCTTGTGAATCAAGATGAGTCGGGAGTAGTAGAAACAGCCCCTGATTTAATTGCCGACATCCGCGACCAATTAATAGAAAACCAAACCGATTTATACCAAGAATTATTAAAAGGTGAATGGCCATCAAGCACTTTAGGTGGTGCAACAGTGCCTAAAGAAATGTCTAAATTTATGCCTTGTTGGGGTGATTCAAACCAAGACCAAGAGAAGAAACAATACAACCAAGCAACGTCAAACTGTCGTTTGGATGAAAGCATTTATATTAGTGACTCACTACGTACAGGCTTCGCTCAAATCGGCTTTAATTGGATTGAAAGTGACAAGCTGAACAATATGCAATTAAGTCATTTGTATACATTAAACCTAAACAGTCGTTACGGAAGAAACAATGCCGGCAGCGATGATGTAACGGATTTTCATTGTAATGAAAGCATTATGAATAATGCGGTCGGAGATGTGGTAAAAGGCATGACATGTATTCGAGCGTATCGTAAATATGAAGGTTTATTTGATGTACGTTTTCATTCTTTGTTGCTCGAAAAGGATAACCAAACCCTTATTGGTAAATACTTTTTGCAAGGGGTAACCCAGCAAACGGCTCATGCTTTTTATGCTAAGTTTATGGAGAATGTTCAATGGAATTAATTATTGAATTGATCACCCGTAATAACAAAGTGCAAAGTTTTCATAAGTTGTCTGGCGAAACGATCAGGATTGGGCGAGCTTACGACAATGATCTTGTACTACAAGAAGAACATACAAGTCCGTATCACGCCAAAATAGAATATTCAGAAGAAGGTGAGCTCACCTTAATTGATAATGATTCGGTTAATGGCATCCGAGACCGTAAAAACAAAGTGTTAGGCTCAAAAGTTCAACTCAAATCGGGGGATGTGGTCACCATAGGTAAACATCTGATCCGTATTTTGTTGCCGAATCATGAAATCACTCAAACGAAAAAGCTTAACGTGTTTGAAGACGTAGCAAGACATATGAATCAATGGTATTTAGCACTGTTGGCTGCATTAGTCTTCTTTTCGAGCACGATAATTAAATCATATTTATCGTCTGTGACGGAGATCATCTGGAGTAAGTTATCTGCCACCGCTTTGTTAGTGACTATCGCATTAATGTTAGTCCCTATGTTAATTGCATTGTCAGCGAGAGTATTTAAGAAAGAAGTTAAATTTTTTACTGCGGTTGTCTTTAGTTTTGCGATGTTTGTGACATGGCAGATCACCACCGCGTTTGGTCAGATACTATTATTTAACTGGGGTGACGCTGGTTTAGTAACGGTAGGTGCCGACATAGTAGAATTTGTATTAATGGTGATTTTCTTTAGTGGCTGTTTTTATCTCGCCAGTAATATGAGCTTAAAACGCATTGCGGTTATTTCTTGTTTATTGGTGGTTTCGATTGCTGCGTTGTTTCATTTTAGTGCTCAAAGCGATGGTAAAGTTCAACCATACCCAATGGCGTATGCGTTAGTTTTACCTTCGAGTATGTTGGTGAGTTCGCCAATATCCACAGAGCAATATATTGAAAATACCAATGAGCTATTTGAATCAGCACAAAACGAAGCTAACAAACGAAATAAAGAAGCGGATGACAACAAATAATACCAATTTAGAGCAGGGCGATAAGCCGGATATCAAAGATTCAGTCGGCTTTAAAAATAATTCAGTAAGGGTTTTACGCGATTATCAACGCCAGTTTTCAACTCGTGAGTTTAAAGCTCGCGGCTATCTTTTAAAACGATGTGAATCTTGTTTATTAGCAGAAAGTAAATGTGTTTGTGATTTAGTGCCGCAGTTAGAGTCGGATATCGGTGTGTGTATGCTGATGTACCATGCTGAGTATTATAAACCTTCTAACACCGGACAATTAATTTGCGCGGTGATCAAAGACAATTATGCTTTTCGTTGGCAAAGGACGGAGTTGGAGTCGACACTTGAGCAACTATTAACGAATGAACTATGGTATCCCATAATTGTTTTCCCCCACGATAATGTAGAGCCTGAACGTCAATTACAACAAGTTCCAGATTCACTGCAACTGCAAGGTAAGCGTCCTTTGTTAATCTTTTTAGATGGCACATGGCGTCAAGCGAAAAAGATGTTTGTGAAGTCGCCATATTTGTCAAATTTGCCAGTATTGCAAGTGTCTGATATCGCTAAAGGTAATTATCAATTACGTGAGGCTTATCATGAACATCATTTGAGCACGGTGGAAGTTGCCGCTGAAATATTTAAACAAGTTGGTGAGGTTAACATTGCTGAAAATTTAAACCATTTATTTGAAGTGTTTAAAGATGGTTACAAAGAATTTAAACGATAGTCGATTTAAATTGTAAGCAAGGATTGCTAGCGTTGACTTTAATGTAACAATCCGTAATCTAATTGAGTCTTTTTAACAGTGAGTCGTGCGCTTATAACAACTGTTAAAAATTATAATAATAATATTGATAATTGGTTAAAGCGGAATTTAGTCAATCAATCTACCACCAGTCATTTTGGAATAGTCATGAAAAAAATTAGTGTAATTGCAGCCAGTGTTGCTCTTAGTATTGGAGCGCTGTCGTTAACGGCATGTTCGCCAAAACAAGATTCTCAAGTTGAGCAAGCTGAAGTTAAAGCGTTAACGTCAGGCATCGCGCTTGAAAATATGGATAAAAGCTATAAAGCGACCGACAACTTTTATCGTCATACCAATGGTAAATGGTTAGATACTACAGAGATCCCAGGGGATAAATCTAACTATGGTTCGTTTACAAAACTCTATGACGATGCACAACAAAACCTAAAAACGATTATAGAGCGTGCTTCTACGGCAAAAAATAATAAGCCAGGTTCTGACGAGCAAAAATTAGGTGATTTTTATAATTCATTTATGGATGAGTCAGAAGCTGAAAAAAATGGATTTGAACCATTAAAAGGTTTAGTGGCAAAGATTAATTCAGTGGAAACACATAACGACGTTGCTTCATTAATTGGCGGCCTTTATAGCGCTGGTGTTAATGGACCTTTAGGTTGGTATGTTAACAATGATGCAAAAAAATCAGACCAATATGCTGTATATGTAGTGCAATCGGGTCTAGGTTTACCGGATCGTGATTACTACCTAAAAGATGACGAAAAATCAGTTAATAACCGTGCTGCTTACGTAAGTTATATTACTGATATGTTAACAATGGCAGGTTATGAAGATGCCAATGGAGCCGCGACTCGTATCTTAGCACTAGAAACTCAAATTGCTGAAAGACAGTGGTCACGAGTTGAAAGCCGCGATGCCAATAAACGTTATAACAAATATAGCACTGAAGAATTTGCTAAATACATGGGTGATTTCCCATGGGAAGTTTATGCAAAAACAACGGGTTTAGATAAAATTGATAGCTTAATTGCTTCACAAAACACGTATTTAAAAGCGTTTGGTGAAATATTTAATACCATAGACGTAAACACTTGGAAAGAGTACTTAACTCTGCATTTAGTGTCTGAATACAGTGGTAAATTGTCTAAACAGTTTGTTGATCGTAACTTTAGCTTTTATGGTACAGATTTACGCGGTATAGAAGAACAACAGCCACGTTGGAAAAAAGCCGTTAATGGCGTTAACTCGGTGTTAGGTGAATTATTGGGACGATTATATGTCGCGGAGCACTTTAAACCTGAAGCGAAAGAACGCATGGAGCAGTTGGTTAAAAACGTAATCAAAGGCTTCGAAGTTGGCATTCAAGACCTTGAATGGATGAGTGAAGAAACAAAGAAATCGGCATTGGATAAATTATCTAAATTTGTACCTAAGATTGGTTACCCTGATGAGTGGAAAGATTACTCTTCTTTAGAAATTAAAGCGGGTGATTTGGTTGGTAACTACATGCGTTACAACCAATGGGAAATGCAAAATATGTTGGACAAATTAGGTAAGCCTATTGATCGCAACGAATGGCACATGACGCCACAAACAGTTAATGCCTATTACAACCCAGTTATGAACGAAATTGTATTCCCTGCTGCTATTTTACAACCTCCATTCTTTAACTTAGAAGCTGAAGATGCAGTGAACTACGGTGGCATCGGTGCGGTTATCGGACATGAATTAGGACATGGTTTTGACGACCAAGGTGCTAAGTACGACGGTGATGGTAATTTACGTAACTGGTGGACTGATTCTGATAAAGAGCAATTTAATGCTCGTGGTCAAATGTTCTCAGAGCAATATAGCAAGTTCGAAGTATTCCCTGGTGAGTTTGTAAATGGCGATTTAACCTTAGGTGAGAATATTGGCGATTTAGGTGGATTAACTATCGCTTATAAAGCTTACTTCTTGTCACTTGATGGTAAAGAAGCTCCGGTACTTGATGGATATACGGCTGAGCAACGAATCTTCTTAGGTTGGGGACAAATCTGGCGTCGTTTGTATCGTGATAAAGAGTTACAAACACGTCTTAAAACGGATTCTCATTCACCAAGTGAATATCGCGTAAATGGCATTGTTCAAAACATGCCTGAATTTTACGAAGCTTTCGGTGTTAAAGAAGGTGATGGCCATTACTTGAAAAAAGAAGACCGTGTGAAAATTTGGTAATTGATATCAGTTATTGAAATTAAACGTTAAATAATGCCAGCGAATAGCTGGCATTTTTTTGTTTTTTTCGATCATGAGTTTCACTTTAAAATAGATTAAATACTAATAGCCTACAGGTCATTTTCGTAGTTTGAGTGTAGTAAAAAAAATAGGTAAGGAGTTGTTGTATGAACTAAACTAATAATTCTAGGGAAGATATTAGGGTTTAGGTGAATAAATGGGCTGTATGAAATATGTTTGAATTTAATTCATTATCAAAACAATTAAAATCCACTTACACCTTCTTCTTGTTAGTCGTTATCATCTCATCTTTAATAATATTAAACCATCTAACAACCAATAAATTTTCTGAACAAAAAGTTGAATACATTGTTAACCCAAGCCTTGAGTCTAGTTTTAGGTTACTTAGTGGTGTTACTCATTATATGGCAAGCTTAAAAAGCTGGCGTAATACATTAGATAAATTAGAGAGTGCAAGGCTTGTTCAAGATAGTCACAATATCTGGGAAGCTGAAGTAGTAAACAATATAAATAAGTTAGAATTATATTTTGACACAAATAATGATTCAACTCACCGCGACTCAATAAATGATATAAAAAATTCATTATATCAACTTCAACGACATACCAATGAAATTGAAACCATTGTTAATAACCAATCTAGTTTAGTTATACCGCAAACCCTGGTTAACGAGGTTTTGGAACAAGGCGATATTCTATTAAATGCACATTCTAATGTAATTAATATCGAGCGTGAATTAGGAGCCTCTGTTTTAAGAGATAAGAGGATGGCCACTTTAACGAAAGTTCGTACACTTATTATTGCTAGTATTGAAAGTATCAACGCATTTGCCCTTTCTGGTGATAAACAGCATCAACATATTTTTGAGCAAAACTGGAAAAAAAGTGAAGTTTTATTTCAAAGTATTGCCGTTAACAAACGTTCAATAAGCAAAAAGCTGCTTTCTGCGTACGCTCAACTGAAAAGCGCCAGAGAGGCTTTTATCGATTTACAATTTAAAGTATTTAATAACACAAATGACGGATATTTAACTGACGTCACAGAACGGATAAATACTAAAGCAATACCGTTAGCATCTGAAATTAAAGTATTAATCGAAAATTTAATTGAAAGTGAAAATAACAGAGTTAAACAATATGCTGACAGTCAGAGTCGGTTGTCCTATCTAAAATGGCTACTAATATTTTTAATCACCACTGGTTTTGGGATGTCAGTTTATGTTGGGGTGAGGTCTATTAGGTCAGTTAAAACCTCATTAGACGGCGTTAAACGCAATATTAAAAAAATGACCGATGGTGAGTTGAACATTGAGTCAACGCAGAGCGACTTTGATGAGGTTAATCAACTGAGCGGTTCAGTAAAATCATTATCCGATGAATTATTGAAACGGAACTTACAGATACAAAATGAAGCTAAGAAGCTTGCAGATGAAGATTGGGTTTTAAGTAATACATCGGCTATTTTACAAAACCTGCAAGGTTATGTATGCCTTAATGAATGGGCTAATGATTTACTTAATAACTTGGTTCCTAAAGTTGATGGTCTTGTGGGGGTTTTGTATATAAAACAAAAAGACGCAACTAATTCAATTGAAAACAGTTATACCGATCAAGATACCCTTAATGAAAGTGCGATCTTAAGGTTAGTCGGTACTTATGCATACTTATCACCAGCATCAAATAAAGTACAAAAAATCCATTTAGGCGAAGGATTAATAGGGCAATGTGCATTAACTCAGCAATATATGCATATTAGTAAAGGGGCATCTGACGAACTTACCGTTAATTCTGCTTTAATTAATACAACCGCAAAACACATTTCATTAATGCCAATAACGTTTGAAGGTGACACGCTGGGAGTGATAGAAATTGGCTGGTTAGAAGAATGTTCAGCTGTTTATAAAGCCCTACTTATGCAAGTTATGACTAATATAGGCGTTATTTTGAAGACGGTATTAGCCCGTATTGAAACCGAAGATTTGTTAAAATTTTTAAATGCACAAAATTTAGAATTAAATGAGAACGCAAAAAATTTAATTGAAGCGAATATACTCACAGACAATGCCAACAAAGATTTAGCGGCACAAAAAACGGCGATGGATCAACACTCATTAGTATCTGTTACCGATATTGAAGGTATCATCACTTATGCTAACGATAAGTTTTGTGCCATTAGCGGATATAGCCGAGATGAACTGATAGGAAAAAATCATCGAATCTTAAACTCCAATCAGCAGCCTAAAGACTATTGGCGCGAAATGTTCAACCAAGTATCACAAGGTGAGTATTGGCATGACGAAGTATGTAACAGAGCTAAAGATGGTCATTTTTATTGGGTAGATACAACAATAGTCCCGCTTTATGACATAGATAATAAATTAAATGGTTTTACCTCTATTCGGACGGATATCACCCATCAGAAAGAAACTATTGCTCATTTAGCGGAAGCTAAAATGCAAGCGGAATTGGCCAATAAAGATTTAGCGGCACAGAAAACGGCGATGGATCAACACTCATTAGTATCTGTTACCGATATCGAAGGTATCATCACTTATGCTAACGATAAGTTTTGTGCCATTAGCGGATATAGCCGAGATGAACTGATAGGAAAAAATCATCGAATCTTAAACTCCAATCAGCAGCCTAAAGACTATTGGCGCGAAATGTTCAACCAAGTATCACAAGGTGAGTATTGGCATGACGAAGTATGTAACAGAGCTAAAGATGGCCATTTTTATTGGGTTGATACTACGATAGTGCCTCTGTATGACATTGACAATGTTTTGTGTGGTTTCACATCTATCCGTACTGACATTACGCATCAAAAAGAAATAATCACCAGTCTAGCAGAAGCAAAAAAACAAGCCGATGTTGCAAACGAATCGAAAACACAATTCCTTGCTAACATGAGTCATGAGATTAGAACTCCCATCAATGGTGTGTTAGGCATGACGGAATTGTTGTTAGGCTCTGATTTGGATCCGGAGCAATATAACTTTGCCAAAGTCGTAAAAAGTAGCTCTGAGTCTTTGATAACAATTATTAATGACATTCTTGATTATTCAAAAGTAGAGTCAGGCAAAATGGAACTTGAGTTTTCTGATTTTGACCTAAGCCAGTTAATATTTGATGTGAGCAATGATCTTGCATTTAGAGCGGAAGAAAAAGGCATTGATTTAACTTGCCCTGCGGTACTATTGGAACATACTTACTTTTCAGCGGACTCAGGTCGTATACGTCAAATTCTTAATAATCTTATTGATAACGCCATTAAATTTACCGATGAAGGTGAGATTTCGGTTGATTGTCAGTTGCTAGAAAGTGATGGGGGAACATCTCGATTTCTTTTTGAAATAAACGATACCGGGGTAGGGATAAGTACAGAGCAACAATCCAGCTTGTTTGAACGTTTTACTCAAGCCGATGAATCAACAACAAGAAAATATGGTGGAACCGGTTTAGGACTATCCATTTGTAAAAAATTGGTCGAGTTGATGGGAGGCGAAATCGGCGTTAGGAGCAAAATTAATAAGGGATCAACTTTTTGGTTTATCTTAACCCTTTCTAGCGCTAAGTGTTCTTTAGTGAAACATGAATACGATGATTTGGTCGGATTGAGAGTTTTGGTTGTGGAACCAAATAAAACAACGAGAAGAATGTTAGGCCAGTTACTTACTAAGTGGAAAGTCGACTTCACCTTATTTGAGGGAAGTGAACAAGCGTTAAATGAATTACGTGCCGCATCAGATAATAAAACACCTTACCAAATAGCAATTGTTGATACACAAATGTCGACAATATATGGATTAGGTTTAGCGTCAGTTATAAAAAAAGACAAACATAATGCGGACTTAAATTTAATTATGCTTACTTCTCAAGGGCATTATCAAAAGGTTAAAAACCAACAGAGTAGTCATTGCTATATTAGTAAACCTATTGATCAAACTGCGTTATATGATTTGTTAGTGGCTATCAATATAAATGGAAATGATGAGACTACTTCATTACATAAGGCAAAAAAAATAACAGGATATAATGCTCAAGTATTGGTTGTGGACGATAACTTGATAAATCAGAAAGTCGCGGTTGGTTTGTTAGAAAAGTTGGGCATAAAGACCTTAGTAGCAAGCAATGGTCTTGAAGCTTTGAAGATTCTTGAAAAGATGCCGATTGATCTCATTTTAATGGATTGTCAAATGCCGGTGATGGGCGGGATCGAAGCAACAATTCAAGTGAGAGCTCCCAACTCGAATGTATTAAACCCTAGAGTGCCTATCATTGCCCTAACCGCGAATTCTTTAAATGGAGAACGCGAGAAATGTTTAGATGCAGGGATGAACGACTTTTTATCTAAACCCATTGATGTGAAAAAGTTACAGGGCTTGTTAGATAATTACCTTAACTCTTAGCTAGATAAAAAAATGAATTTTTATCTAGCTTTCAACGAATTATATATCCTCCAAACATTTGAGTTATTGGCTATTTCTTAGCCATTTAAGCGCTAGTAAGCAATTGCTTTTTGCATTTATTTGATTTGCGATATCATGTTATTAAGACTTTACAGAATACTTATGTTTATTCGAGTAAAAGAGGCGGAATGAAAAGCTATATAAAATTAATAATGCGCATCGCTGCGGTATTCGTAACTATTGGTAGTATTTATCTATTTGCACCATGGCAAGCAGCTAAACTTTATCTGACACCTTTACCTTTAACCATACAAGCGCAAGTTGATGAGGCGGTTAATCTAGGATTAGATGGCATTATCGTGTATGTCCAAACATCAGGACAGGATGCTCAACTATTTACCAGTGGTTGGCATGACAGAGATAAAAAAATCCCTGCTGATCCTAGCGCATTATTTAAAATAGCCAGTATTGGCAAGTTATATAATGCGTTTGCAATAACCAAATTGGTCGCCAGAGGTGATTTATCTCTTGATAAAACGCTAGCAGAATACCTTCCTACGCTTAAAAATCGAATTGAATTTGCGGATAAAATTACCTTAGCTATGATGGTAAAACATAGAAGTGGTATACCTAATTACACAGATCATAAGAGTATTAAAAAGAGATTAGTTATAGCTATTAGAGGTTTACACTTTGTCCCTTTTCAAATCATTACTTTGGGAGCTGCTTGGGTTTTAATAACTAATTTATCGGTCTTTTAAAGATTTTATTTCGGATATACTTGTCGGTTGGCTTTTCAAGATACATATACGATAAGTAAGCAATTTCAATACTGAGGATGTTAGAGGTTAGAAGCTTAAATTCTACTGAAATATTAACGCGTTTGTTTTTGTAAGCAAAAATGCAGTTTTAATAGCCGGTAATAAAACGCTCAGAGCTAATCTAAATACAAATTAATATTAGTAGTGTGCATTATTTATCATATTTGCGTTACAGCCTTACAGCTTATTTCTCGAAACTCGCCATTAGAAACTCCCCCCTACAACGCCTCCAGATCAGTCCTAATTCGAATAAAGGTAGGAAACCTAGGCAATCCAGTCTTTGTGACACCAGAGTGGCGATAGCTAATAATAGTGCCTATTTTAGGCGGATGTTGTCTTTGTGCTGTGGTGAAACCGGTACCTATCTTAAATTCTATGCCTTGTTTATTTTTTACTAACAATGCCCCCATCATATTTTGGAACTTACCTTTGCCAGTTAAATGGCTTAATACAATTGCGTCTTCATCAAGGTAGGGTTTTAGTTTTTGGATATTGTTAGTGCGGCCTGACTGATAATAAGCATCTGCTTTGTTTAGCATCACCCCCTCACCATTCTGGTTAACAATACTTTCAAAATAGGTCTTTAGTTGGCTAAATTCAGTAAAGGATTTATGTTCGATGAGCTTTAACCAAGGAATGTTAAGAGGGCTGATTAGTGTTTGTATATAGTTTAGACGTTGGCTGAAAATCAACTCAGATTCAGGTGCATCAAACAACATAAATTTTATCTTTTTCCACTCGGCGTCCACAGGTGTTTGTTTTCTTATAATCCCAGAGACTAAATCAAACTGACCTCTTCTGATCCATAACTCACCTTCTAAAGGCTCAGTGGGGAAGTCATGAGTAAACCATGCCGGCGCATGAATAAGTTTACCTGTACGAGTTAACAAGTGTTTACCGTTCCAAAATCCTCTAACACCATCAAGTTTTTCACTGACTAAATAGCCTCGATAACTTAATTGAATGCTTTGTAGGTTAGTGGTTTTCGCTAACATTAATTCTGGGGGGACGAGTTTACTATTCACATATAACGGAGTAATGATTAAGAAAATACAGATAAATAAAATAAGTAACTGAGCCATAACTATCCTTGTTAATAAATGGGAAAGATAATTATAGATTAAGTTTCCATATTAGGTAATTTAATGTGGAGAAATAAAAAAAACCAGCCGAAGCTGGTTTTTAACTGTATTGTTTTAATTAGATATTAAGCGATGCCAAATGCACTCTTAAGAATTAAGAAACAAATAATTGAAAGGCCTGCACCAACTGGTAGTGTAATTACCCAAGAAACAACTATGTTTCTAACAACACCTAAGTTAAGCGCTGCAATACCACGTGCTAAACCTACACCCAATACCGCACCAACAAGTGTTTGTGTCGTAGAGATTGGAAGACCTGTACCTGATGCAATAATAACAGTAGAGGCAGCAGCTAGTTCAGCGGCAAAACCACGACTTGGTGTTAAATGCGTAATACCTGTACCTATGGTTTTCATAACTCGGTGACCGAATAACGCCAAACCAGCAACAATACCAAATCCACCAAGTGGTAATATCCACCAAGCTAACGTTGCTTTTGAAGCGATTTCACCGTTGTTACCAACAATGCTTACAACTGCAGCCAAAGGACCAATCGCGTTTGCTACGTCATTTGAACCATGGGCAAATGCCATACAACATGCTGTGATAATCATTAATACTGAGAATATTTTTTCAACATTGTTGAAATGCATCTTCTTGTCAGCTTTAGGGTCAATATTGATTTTACTAATAAAGTACTTACCAATAATCGCTACAATAACACCCACTAATATAGCGTATAAATATGTTTCAGTGGTGCTGATTGATAGGTCGCCAGACTTAACAACGTGTTTCAAGCCTTTTTGGATTGTCACAAGAGACATGATAAAACCGGCTAAGAACATGTAAAAAGGAACATACTTTTTAGCATTTGATAACGGGTCTTTAGTATCGAATATCAAACGTTGTGCAGACATAAAGATAACGTAAGCAAGTGCACCGGAAAGCGCAGGGGTTACTATCCAACTCAATACAATGCCACCAACTTTACCCCAGTTTACTGCATCAGCGCCAACGCCAAAGGCAGCAAAACCAACTATTGCACCAACAATGGAGTGGGTAGTAGAGACAGGCCAGCCTAAATATGAAGCAACGGCTAACCATATTGCAGCGGCTAACAATGCTGAAATCATACCAAGCACGAGTAACTCAGGTATTGGAACAAACATCGCTGAATCTATGATGCCTTTACGAATGGTAGAAGTAACTTCACCACCGGCTAAATAAGCCCCAGCAAACTCAAATATCATCGCTATGACGATAGCTTGTTTGATAGTTAGGGCTTTAGAACCTACCGAGGTCCCCATTGCATTTGCCACGTCGTTGGCACCAATGCCCCACGCCATGAAAAAACCAACTACTGCAGCGATAATGACTAACATTACGCCGTATGCTTCAAAAAAATTTGAAATATTATCCATTGGATTAACCTAATTTATTTAGTAAATGATAATGTTTATTATCAGCGTGCAAGCATAAGCTCTAGACGCGAACCGACACGTTCAGCCAAGTCGGCTAACTCACCTATCCATTCAATCATGCGATATGTAACCATGACATCAATAGGATTTAATTCGCTTTCTAAATTTTTAAGTTGTAAACGAATTGCGATCTGCATGCTGTCAGTATCATCTTCAATAGCATCCAATTCATTGATCATCTTTTCAACTAAGTCTACTTCACGGCCTTTAAAACCAGTTTCAAGTAACTCGTCCATTTCGTTGATAGCATTTCTAGCTTGTTTAGTCGCATCGATGTTGCGTTGAACATATGCTTTAAATTCGGCTTGGATCTCTTTAGGAACCGTAAGTTCACGACCTAAAAAACGACCTGAAATGTCTTTCGCTTTATTAGCTATTTTGTCTTGTTGAGTAACAAGTTCGAGGATGTCAGTTCGTTCTACAGGAAGAAATAAACCGCGTGGTAAATTCATTCTAATATCACGTTTTAGCACATCGGCTTCTTTTTCTAATTTAGAAATGTTAGTGCGAATTTCGGCTGCTTTTTTCCAGTCTTCAGCAAATACAGCTTCAAAAAACGGAACTAACAATTTAGCGGAACTATGAACTTTATTAATATGCTCTTCTAATGCTTTTAGAGGAGATTTTGCAAATAAGCCAAGTATTGAATTTGTGGCCATATTTTTAATACCTTTTAGGGGTTGGTAAAAACGTGCGAATTGTAACTTGTGTTTGTGACCTTGTCACACCTGTTTAGTTGATAATGCCATTTAATTACATAAGCATTGCAACAAGAATAGAGTATATGACAGAAATGTTACAATTATGTGACGAGTGAGGAAATAGTGAAATAAAAATAGAGTTGAAGGAGAGTTAATGAGTTAAACGCCGTTTTTCTGCGCTTAACTCATTAAGTCCTAATTTGAATCAGTTAAGAATGTTTTGTTTAATATCGGCTTCCGATGTATGACGAACGTCTTTACCTTTAACAAAATAAATCACGTATTCAGATATATTTTGACAACGGTCGCCAACACGCTCTAATGAACGGATCGACCATAATACATCCATGATTTTAGGAATCGAACGCGGGTCTTCCATCATATAAGTCATTAATTGACGGGCAATGGCTTCGTATTCTTTGTCTAGTTCTTTATCCGCTTTGTGTACTTCGAAAGCTGCATCCACGTCCATTCTAGCGAAGGCGTCCAAAACATCATTCAGCATAGCAAGCGCTTTTCTGCCCATGCCATCCATAGAGACTAGAAACTCTTGCTGAGTATTACTAAATGACTCTAGTGCTACCTTAGCGATACGTTTTGCTTCATCGCCAATACGCTCTAGGTCAGTAATGGTCTTGATTATGGCAAGCACTAAACGTAAGTCAGAAGCGGCTGGTTGACGTTTTGCAATGATCCGTGTGCAATCTTCGTCAATTTTAACATCCATCTTGTTGACAAGGTAATCCGACTCTAAAACTTGTTTTGCTAAATCTTTATCACGTTTGTTAACGGCGTTTAAGGCATTGGTAAGTTGTTGCTCAACCAAACCACCCATTTTTAATACGTCGTTTCTGATCTGCTCTAACTCTTCGTTAAACTGACCTGATATGTGTTTGTTTAAATTTAATTCCATCGTCTTACCTTTGCTCAATTTTGCTATGCCATGTTCTCATCAAGACCCTAAAGGGTGACTTAATTCGACTAACCGTAACGACCCGTTATGTAGTCTTCTGTTTTTTTCTTACTTGGTGTTGTAAATAATGTATTAGTGTCAGCATGTTCAATTAACTGCCCCATATACATAAAGGCCGTTTGATCCGAAACTCGCGCCGCTTGTTGCATGTTATGAGTAACGATGACGACCGTGTATTTATCTTTTAATTCTGTAATTAACTCTTCAATTGTTAATGTAGAAATAGGATCAAGTGCTGAAGTTGGTTCATCAAGTAATAAAACTTCTGGCTCAATCGCAATAGCGCGAGCGATAACCAATCTTTGTTGTTGTCCACCTGAAAGGCCTAAAGCACTGTCATGTAAACGGTCTTTAACTTCATTCCAAAGCGCCGCATTTTTTAATGCGTTTTCAACCACTTCATCTAGGACTCGTCTATCGTTAACACCTTGTAAACGTAATCCATAAACCACATTTTCATAAATGCTTTTTGGGAATGGGTTAGGGCGCTGAAACACCATACCAACCTTACGACGTAATGACGCAACATCAACCGACTTGTCATATATATTTTGATTATGTAACAAGATTTGGCCGTCAATCTTACAGGTATCTACTAAGTCATTCATACGGTTGATACAACGTAGTAACGTTGACTTACCACAACCAGAAGGACCGATAAACGCCGTTACCTGACCTTTTGGAATATTCATTGTGATATTTTCTAAGGCTTGTTTTTCGCTATAGAAAAGGTTCAAGTTTTTAATGCGCAGTGCAATTTGTTGATCTTGTAAATTGTTTAAATCAATTACAGATGACGTTTTGTTACTCATATCAGGTGCGACGGAAATCATGTCTTACTCACTTAATCGTTTTAATTTTGTCTTAACGAATCTTTTATTTAATTGGTATAAATACCGATTTATTCATTTATTAGTGGTCTAGTGCTTTATACTTTTCACGTAAATGATTACGTATGCCGATGGCCGTGATATTCAAAGCGACAATCACACTCACTAATAAAAAGGATGTTGCATAAACTAATGGTCTTGCCGCTTCCACATTCGGGCTCTGGAAACCAACATCATAAATGTGGAAACCTAAATGCATAAACTTACGGTCTAAATGGACAAACGGGAAGTTACCATCTAACGGTAAAGTAGGTGCCATTTTTACAACACCAACTAACATTAACGGTGCAACTTCACCAGCCGCACGCGCTACAGCCAATATCAAACCTGTCATAATTGCAGGGCTTGCCATAGGGATAACGATGCGCCATAAAGTTTCTGCTTTTGTTGCCCCTAAGGCCAACGAACCTTGACGTAATGCGCCTGGAATACGTGATAACCCTTCTTCAGTCGATACAATAACAACTGGTAGAGTTAATATGGCTAATGTAAGTGCTGACCACATAACACCAGGCGTACCAAACGTAGGACCCGGCAATGCTTCAGGGTAGAATAGTTGGTCTAATGAACCACCTAACATATAAACAAAGAAGCCTAATCCAAATACACCATAAACAATGGATGGCACACCTGCTAGGTTAATTACTGAAATTCTAATGATTTTAGTAATCGCGCCGTTGCCTGCGTATTCATGTAAATATACCGCAGCGATAACACCAAATGGTGTAACGATGACCGCCATTAACATAACCATAAAGACGGTACCGAAAATAGCAGGGAATACACCACCTTCCGTATTAGCTTCACGCGGATCATCCATTATAAACTTGCCAATTTGGTGACCATATTGACCTAACTTAGCCAGAAATGACATGTCATTAGGAAAAGTTACGTCCAATATATAATTGACTGGCAAAGTAACTTGCTCGCCGCGCATATCTTTGACGATAACACTGTCACGTTTAGCTAATTGACGAAATTCAAATAACTGCTTTTCATATACGAGATATTCAGTTTGCAGAGCTTGACGTTTTTCAGATAAGTCTAATTTGATTTGGTCGGTTAAATCGCCATCCAGTTCATGTTTTCTTTGTTTTAATCTTAAACGCTCTAACTCATAGTTAATTGCGCCGATTTCATTGTTTTGTAAATCTAACGCTTTTCCATTTAATTCTACGGCTCGTTCTATCGCAGCTAATAAAACTTGTTGTTTGTTTTCGGTAATGACATTGCCATCTTGAACCACACTTTCAACATATCCATAAAAGTTACCATTTTTACTACGTTCAAATACGGCTAAACCTGAAGGCGTTGATTGTTGTTTTATGTATGGCGTTAATAACCATTGGAAATCTAAATCAACATACTCACGGTTGCCGGTTTTTATTAAGTAGCGCTCTACGGTTTCACCTTGTGCTTGTTCAAACAAAACACCAGACTCAATCAACTGCTGAGTAGGTACTTGTTCTTTTTCATATATTTCACCAATAATTGTTTTGGTAGCACCGGATTGTGTGGTGATTTCAAATTGATGAATGCTCGAAGGCCAAAAATAAGATAGGCCACGACTTGCAATTAACATCAACAAACCAATTACTGATAACAAACTGATGCTCACTGCACCCGCTGTCATCCATACCCATGGTGACCCAGACTTGAACCATAATTTCATTTTAATACTCCTGATATCTTCAAGTTATGGGGTTAAAGTGAACTGTACTTTTCACGTAAACGTTGACGAACAAATTCGGCAATGGTGTTTACAACAAAGGTAAATATAAATAAGACAAATGCTGCTAAGAATAGAATTCGGTAGTGAGAACTTCCCACTTCAGATTCCGGCATTTCTACTGCAATATTCGCTGATAAGGTACGCATACCTTCAAAGATGCTCCAATCCATAATTGGTGTATTACCGGTTGCCATTAATACAATCATGGTTTCACCAACCGCACGTCCCAAGCCCATCATTACGGCTGAGAAAATACCTGGACTCGCTGTTAACAATACAACCTTTACTAGTGTCTGCCATTGAGTAGCCCCAAGTGCTAAAGAACCGTTTGATAGTGTTTTTGGGACACTGAATACCGCATCTTCTGCAATCGAAAAGATGGTTGGGATTACAGCAAAGCCCATGGCTATACCAACTATTAATGAATTACGTTGGTCAAAGTTAATACCTAACTCATTGGTAATATATAAACGTGTGTTGCCGTCAAATAACCAAAGTTCTACCAGTGGACTTAAGCTAAACGAAGCGTATGAAACTAAAACAACAATAGGTAACAGGATAATGGAGTCCCATCCTTGCGGTACCATGTTTTTTATTTTTTGCGGTAAATTGTGCCAAGCAAACGCGGTGAGCAAAATAGCGATTGGCAATAATATAAGCAATAACACTACACCAGGTAAGTGCTGCTCTATTACCGGAGCTAACCAAAGTCCAGCTAAGAAACCTAAAATTACTGTTGGTAATGCTTCCATGATTTCAACTGTCGGTTTAACAATTTTACGAACGTTTGGAGCCATAAAGTAAGCCGTGTAAATGGCCGCGGATAAACCAATTGGAACCGCAAATAACATGGCGTACATCGCTGCTTTTAATGTACCAAATGAGATTGGAACTAAACTGAATTTAGATTCAAAATCATCGCTGGCCGATGACGACTGCCAAACATAATCCGCTTTTGGATATCCTTCATACCACACCTCTTGCCATAAACCCGACCAAGTTACTTCTGGGTGTTCGTTATCGACTTTTGATATATCCAATGTGTTGTTAGAAATTGAAATTACTGCATTTGAACGAGGAGAGAAAGACAGTGTATTAATCTTTCCTTGTGCAATTTGACCTTGCCATAACTCAGCTTCAGATGTGGTATGGAAAAGATTTATATGTCCTGTATTCGTGCTAGCTAAAAAAGTTCGACGATAAAACTCTGGGTAGATGGCATCAATAGCTGAACCTTGTGCTTCGCCAGTCATATTAAATTGACGAACTTTTACAAAATCACGGCCCTCATCACTATTGGTTTCAAACCATTGTTCAAGAACTCCATTACTAAACCCTATGATCATAGAGTTTGCACCCGCAAGAAGGTTTGCAGCTGTTATGGTCACACCTGACTTTGACTTAGCCACTAAGTTGACTGTGTACAGTAATTCAACCTCTTCAGCATCCATGGTATCAAATACATAAAGTTGCGTTTTTGTAACCACAAAAACTCGGGATAAACCAGGTGAAACAAAGGTACTGATTATTTTGCCATTAACTTGTGTTAACTCTGTTGAGTTCTTTGTCCATACAATCTCATCAGAAAACATATCTTCTTCACCTTCTAATTTGGTGAAGTAAACTTTTGAATCGGTATGTTGGTGGACTAAGCCAATTGATTGTTCTTCTGTCGCAAATGAAAACTGATCAATAGTAAATAAGTTATCAACTTCCAATGGCATAGCGGCTTCTCCAAAAGGGAAACTCATGTATGGCATTAGTTTTCGTTTGTCATTTGGAAAAGATATTTTGACCGTGGGTTTCACAATCATTAATTCAGATTGTTGGTTGATATAGCCAAATAAACCTTGTTGCGGAGCCGCAGCATTAAAAGCTGTTACCCTGTTATATGACGGAATTGTTTCCGTTAACACTAATTGCCCGGCATCTTCACCTGAGAGAGAATAAAAATCAATTTCACCTTGTTTGGTTAAAGCAAAGGCAATTTCATTTTGCTCTTCTACCGAAACACTGACGTAATTTTTGGTTAATTCAGTTATCTCACTGATCGGTTCTATATGAGGTGCATTAAAAACGGGCTTTACAATGTAAAGCAGATAAAAGAATATAAGTAACAAGGCGCATAAAACCATTACGCCACCTACGGTTACACCATATTTTGCAACTTTATCTTTGATCAACCTAGTTGATTCAGTTTTTAAAGCGTTGTCTGAAGTTCTAGACATCTAAAAATCCAACTTATTTTCGATTGGGGGCATTATATGGCGTTAATGTTACAGTTATGTGACATTACAACTAGGGTAGTGTAATAATTTGATAATGTAATAAATAAAATTGATTAAAAATTAATCATACAGCGGTGTGTCAGTCTTTTAATCAATTCACTTTCTGGATTATTTATTGTTTACGGTTAATACTTTGGAAAAGATGAAAAGCAGTTAAGGATCTAAATTTTCATGAAACGACTTATTTTAACAGTTATAGGTAAAGACCGACTTGGTTTAGTAGAAATCCTTTCTAATACATTGGTTGAGCATAATGCCAATTGGTTAGTGAGCAACTTGTCTCATTTAAGTGGCTACTTTGCTGGGGTTGTAGAAATAGAAGTTGCTGAAGATAATCTTGAAATATTAACCTCTGCGTTGACTCAAATTGATGAACTTAAAATTGATATACATGATGATCTCGGTGAAGAATTACCTGAAGGGCAAGAAATTGAGTTTGTAATAACGGGTAACGATCGTAAGGGCATTGTTCAAGAGTTGGCCAGTATCATTACTCATAAAGGTGGCAGTATTATTCACTTCACCAGTAGTAGACAAACCGCACCTAATTGGGGAGGTGGATTGTTCCACGCGGTTGCGAAAGTCTATTTACCTGTAGGTATGAATGCGGATGTGATTGCGGAAGCTCTTGAAGGATTGGCTTCAGATATTATTGTCGATTTAGATGAAGCTTGTTAGTTACTCATAAACGTTAAGTTGAAAATACAAAAAAAAACCGAGCCTAGCTCGGTTTTTTGTATTTTTAATGCCCTTAGTTTAAACCAAGAACCTTAAGTTGCTTCTCAACGACTTTTGCAGGTAATGGAATGTAACCATCTTTTTCTACAATTTTTTGGCCTTGCTGAGAAAGTACCATTTTCACGAATTCTGACTCCATTGGTGAAAGCGGTTTATTTGGGTGTTTGTTAACATAAACATATAGGAAACGTGCTAATGGGTATTTACCCGATACTGCATTTTCCATGTTTGCTTCAACATAGTTGTTACCTTTTTTGGCTAAAGCAATAGCTCTTACACCAGATGTTTTATAACCTATGCCTGAGTAACCAATACCATTAAGTGATGCTGAAACTGATTGAACAACAGATGCAGAGCCAGGTTGTTCATTTACATTGTTTTTAAAATCGCCTTTACACAATGCTTTCTTTTTAAAGTAGCCGTATGTACCAGATACTGAGTTACGTCCGTATAACTGAATGTCTTTAGCAGCCCATTGTCCAGTTAATCCAGTATCACCCCAACGTGAGATATCTTGGTCACTACCACATTTACGAGTTGCAGAGAAAATGGCATCCACTTCAGATATTTTTAAACCTTTGATAGGGTTATCTTTGTGGACAAACACAGCAAGTGCATCTATCGCAACAGGAATAGCTGTTGGCTTATAGCCAAAACGTTTTTCAAAAGATTCAATTTCTTTTGACTTCATTTTACGGCTCATAGGACCGAAATTAGATGTACCTTCCGTTAATGCAGGAGGCGCAGTAGATGAACCTGCAGCTTGTATTTGAACATTTACATTTGGGTATAAACGTTTAAATTCTTCTGCCCAAAATGTCATCATATTAGCTAATGTATCTGAACCTACTGTAGAAAGGTTGCCAGAAATACCGCTGGTTTTTTGATATTCCGCAATTGATTTATCAACTGCTGCTGATGATGTAGATACTAACGCAGTTAAGGTTAAACCTAATACGCTGAACAAAGTTTTTAATTTCATATTTTACTCCTGCCAATTTAGTTATTTATTTGGCAATGGGTTAAAGGTTTCGTTACAAAGAATTAATGTTTCTTAAAATCTGCAGCAATCATATTGAGGTTATGTGTCAGTAATATTACAAAGTCAATTTAACTGGAAAATAATTAAAAATTCATTTGTTAGCGGCAACGTTTTTTTGTGTTTTGACAGCGGATAAGTACTCAAGGCGCACATCTACCCGGAGTAGAAGTTTTTGATAAAAAAGGGTGCTAGTCTTGTTTTTCAATGATTTCAAAGGCAACACCTTGGCCAAGATCGGCGTGGGAGTATTGCATTTGAGTTATGGTTAAAGTGCGGAACATAGCAATTAATATGGCCAAGCCTGCGGGGAATACATGTTGTCTTTCTTTATTAATATCACCTAACTGTAATGCGTCAATGGATTTAAATTCAATGATTTGTGACATTAATGTTTCTAAATTGTGAAGGGTAACTAGTTTATTCTTGTCCATCATTTCAATTACGGAAAATATACTCTCTATCGAACCTGAGGTGCCTAAACAAGTATCCCAGCCAAGTTGTTTATAAGTTTGCGCTATGTTTTTTATTTCAGTACTCGCCGCTTGAATCGCATTATTAAAATTTTCCAAGGAGACTTGCCCATCTGCAAAAAATTGGTTAGTAAAACTCACACAACCAATATTCAAACTAGTAAGTAATTTTGGCTCTAATCCATGACCAATGACAAATTCTGACGATCCTCCACCTATATCTATTACAAGCTGAACTTGCTCTGAATAAACCTGACTTATCACACCCTTATATATCAAACGAGCTTCTTCTTTACCTTGAATGACTTCGATAGGGTAAGGAAATACGTTTTGTGCTTGTGAGATAAAGTCATTAGTGTTATTTGCACACCTTAGTGCTTGCGTGGCGATAACTCTAACGGTTTTGATTGGGTAATGCTCTAATACGACTTTAAGTTTTTTTAACGTTTCTAAGCCAAGAGAGAATGCATCGGGATTAATTAATCCTGTATTGACTAAGCCATCTGCAAGGCCAACTTTATACTTGGATTTATGAATAATATTTAATTTTTTATTATTGATTTGAACTATGGTCAGGTGGAAACTGTTTGAACCTATATCTAACACTGCAACATGATTGTGGGTATTCGACAGGTTGTTTTTTAAAGGAGAGATATTCAAATTGTTGTCCAGTTACCAATAGATAACATACTGACTTTATGTATTCATCAATATGTATAGATTTGTAACATAACTGCAATTTTAGTTTTTGTCTATTAGCGGGGGATTTTTAGCAGTGGAGCGGCGCTTTATTATCCATTTGGTTTGTTATTCGTCCACTATTGTTGCTTCTTTTACAATAAACCTAGCGGGTATTGTGAATGAAAAGCAACTACCAACATTCAGCGTGCTGCTGATTTCTAGATCAGAGTCATGATTTGCTAATATATGTTTCACTATGGATAATCCTAATCCGGAACCGCCTGAGTCACGAGTTCGGGCTTGATTGACACGATAAAATCGTTCGGTAAGTCTTGATAAGTGCTCTGCAGGAATACCATCGCCGGTGTCCTGACAAGTAAATTTAGCACCTCCTTCCTCCGTTATTTTCCAAGATACGTTAATACTTTGTCCTTTTGGTGTGTACCTAACGGCATTAAATATCAAATTTGAAAAAGCACTTCGTATTTGTTCTTCACTACTACGTATAAACAATTCAGAATCGGCGTTTAAAGTAATCACGTGTTCGTTGTCAGATAGGGTGTTCGCTTCTTCAACGATAATATTTAACAACCGTGCAACGTTAACTTTGCTTTGAGTTAATACGTATTGTTTGTTCTCTAATTTAGTCAGGGTGAGTAATTGGTTAACTAATCCTCCCATTCTAATGGTTTGTTCGTTCATCATAGTATGTGCTTTTTTCCAAATAATAGGATCGGGCACATCGGATTCGGTGAGTAATTCTAAATAACCACGCATTACCGTTAATGGAGTGCGAAGCTCATGTGAAACATTGGCTATAAAATCTTTACGCATCTGTTCCATTTGTTTGATTTGGGTTATATCTCGAGCAATTAAGGTCCATTTGTCTTTTTCAAATGGAGCTATGCGGCATTCAAGAATGATGAATTCACTTTCTGGCGATGTCAGCTCGAATGGCTTGTCGTAGTTTTTTGATTCTAAGTATTGAATAAACTCAGGTTGGCGCAAAAAGTTATCAATGCGATTGCCCATATCTTCTGGCCATTTAAAACCTAACATACTTTGAGCTAACGAATTACACCAAACTAACGTTCTGTCATCGTTAAATACCAGCGCTGCATCTGGAAGTGACTCTGCGCCTAAACGGAAACGTCTCACTAATACACTGAGTTCGTTACGTTTTTTTCTGTGTTTACGCTGTTGTTGATAAATACCATCAAAAACGTCTGCCCAGATCCCTTTCGATGCAGGAGGGTAAGCACCACGTTTGGTCCACAACCAATTTATAAGTAAAGAGAGCTGATGATAATGCCAAACTGATAAACAGATAAATCCTAGACATAGGCTTTCAGCTGGGACGCCAAAAAAAGTGCCTATTAAGAAAAAAGGCAGTAAAAATATTACTACCTTCGTAAATAACTTTTGACTGTTAGGTAATTGACGCATTTGTTAATTCTTTATGTCGTTTTAGAGAAACGATACCCTGAGCCTCGGACGGTTTGGATCATGGTATTAACTTCACCAATCGCTTTTCTTAATCGTCTTATTTGAACATCGACCGTACGATCTTCTACATAAACATTGGTTCCCCAAACATGATCAAGCAGTTGTTCTCTACTGTAAACTCTGTCTGGGTGAGTCATGAAAAAGTGAAGCAATCTAAATTCAGTGGGACCTAGCTCTACTAATTTATTGTGCACAGTAACACGATGAGATACTGGATCAAGAATAATACCATCTGCTTCAACCGCTTCTTCAATTGCGGTTGGTGCAACTCGGCGAAGTACCGCTTTTATACGAGCCATTAACTCTTTAGGTGAAAAAGGTTTTGTCATGTAATCGTCAGCGCCTACTTCTAACCCTTTAATTTTGTCTTCTTCTTCGCCTTTAGCGGTTAACATAATAATAGGGATATGTTTGGTTAAATCACCTTGTTTTAACGATTTGGCAATCTGTATACCACTGACATCTGGTAACATCCAATCAAGTAAAATCAACACAGGTACAGGTTCAACTAAGTGACGCTGAGCTTCTTCAAAACTGCCAGCTTCAAGGGCTTGGTAGCCATTTTGTTCTAATATAAAGACCAACATCTCTCTAATAGGAGCTTCGTCTTCAATAATCAAAATTTTATTCATCATTGTTAATCTTTATCAATAGGTTATACAAAATTCAAATAGAATGATGCGGTAATTATCTAGTGAACTTAGTATGTCTTCTTATTATGACAGTTTTATTACATCGAGGTTAGTTTATAACTAATATTTAATAAAACATGAATTTAAAAAGAAAAAAACCGCACTAGGCGGTTTTTACATCATAAAGATTTATGTAATTTAAGCGTTAGAATTTATGTTCTAACCCAAGTGCTACGTATGATTCGTCAGCACTCATGTCATGATTAAAGGTAGTGTAAAATACATAAGCTTTTGTGTTTTTGCCAAGCTTACGATCCGCACCAATTGAAATGCCAGCGTCATCTTCAAGGGTTTGGTATTGGCCTTTTAGATTATAAGAACCTACTTTGTATTGTGCACTTAACATCATGCCAGACTTCTCAACACCTGATAAAACCGCTTCTTGTGTTTGCAATATCAAGCCTAATACCACACCTGATACTTTTGTACCCACAGTTAATCGTGTTGCGTCATAGCCTTTAACATCGCTGTCCATGGCAATGGCCGCATAATACTTATCTTTCTTTAATGCTTTATCACCATAAGTTGCAGAAATAGACGTCGCAGCATCATCATTATCTTCATCTAAGATGTAGCTTAAGCCAAACTGCACACCATTAAATTTAGGGCTTTTGTAAGTGATAGAGTCATCGGCACGAGTTTCACCTTTCCAGCCTAAGTTTTTAATATCGCCTTCGTAATCAGAGAAAATATCGAATTTACCTTGTGACTGTTTTAATACCGTATCGTTACGTCCTAATAATACTTCACCGAAGTCACCTTTCAATCCAATGTATTGGTTTCTTGATTTTATGTTCTCTGAACCAGAGTTGTCTGCCACATCAACTTGAAACTCATATTGATAAACCAGTGATATACCACCGTCTAGTTTTGTTGAACCTTTTAAGCCAAATCGAGAAGAATTACTTTTTAACTCAGTGATTGCAGCATCGCCGTCATCTGAATTTTGAAAGGACACATTGATTTTACCGTATAAATCGGTTGCCGCTATAGCTGGACTAATCGACGCTGAGATTATGGCAGTTGCAATTAACGTTTTAAGCATTTTCATTATTATGACCCTAGGTAAGGAACTGATTAATTTAATAGATAAATAAAAGTAGTCGTTTTATTTAAGTTTAGACTATTAAAAAACACAAATGTTACAGGAATATTACATGGGTAATAAAAATGTAATAAATAAGACTAAATTTTGTAATATTTAAGGAATGTCGCTCCAATTTACTGCAGTGGCTGGAATACATTCAGGTTCGCACTGTTCTACTGATATATTGGCGGGGGTAAAATTAACAATGCTATATTTTATATCTATTGTATCGGCATTTATTAAATGCGGTAATTTAACCGAAGGTTTGTACCAATATGAAAATTTATGGCTGTGAGCATGTAACATAAGGTCAAAACCAAACGCTTTTAATTCATCTGTAAATGTAAAATCGATATCCCACCAAGGTTCTATGTGTGACATGCCAATCGTGTGATGACGAATTTCATCAGTCTCTAACGCGGCTTCCTTTTGTAACCACTCTTTATCTGGTACATCTGCAAATTCGTATTTATTGTCATTGTAAGCAATGAACTTAGTGTTTTTATATGTAAACGAATAATCATATGGACCTATGGTGTTTAACCATATTTCACGTCCGTATGATAAAGCATCATGATTGCCAATGACGGACAATATTGGTTTATTACTATGGCTAATCGCTTTACAAGTCCATTCATACTCTTGTTTAACCCCTAATTCAGTTAAGTCTCCTAATAACAAAATGAAATCCACTTTGTTTATTTGGTTGATCTTTTTTATCGTGAGTTCCAAATCTCCTGGGAAAAGCCCCGGATCGCCGATAACTGCTATACTAAAGTGAGGTTGTTCTTTGTTTGTATTTTCAATTTTAGCTAGCCAATTTAAATTAACATCCAAGTTCAAGGTATCGCAGTCGACGCTATACTCCCATGGCGAAGTATCAAATCGGCATGATGAAATCAGTAGTGAATACATGACTAGCAAGTATATTTGGCAAATAGCTCTCATCATAAGTACACCCTAATGCCAACACCACTACTCACAATTCCAGTAAGACCCATTAAGTAGTAGTTATCACGATAAAATTCAAAGTTTCTTGTATAATTCACTACGCCAATATCCAGTACGCTCCAATCCCAGTAAAGTTCAATATTATCTCGCACAAGAAAGTTGCTTTGCATGCTAAAGATAAACCGTCGGTCTGTTGGTGTGTAGTAACCTTCTGGTATATCACGGTCCGGTAATATTTTGTAATCATCGTGATCTTTACCAAATAACATTGTGGTTGAAAAACTAAATGGCTTCCATTGGATCAGTTTGCTTTTAATTTGAAAAGTATATTTAATATCAGTGGTATAACGGTATTTAACACTGAACAATCTCATATCATCATGATCGTATTGTTTAGGGACATAACCAATGCCCATAGCTATAGTATGCCTGTCTGAAAAGGTCAGACTGTAAAAGGCATGTCCCACACCGATAAGCCCAGATGTTTGAAGCTCTATTTGCTTAGTCGCTGCAGTACTTTTAAAGGTAAATAAAAATATTAATAGTGAAAGTACGCGCATCAGTATGAAGTAAAAATGAATTATGACTTCACTATAAGAATATATTACTAAAACGACAACTTAATATAACTATCTGTTAACTGGAAGTATTGGTACGCATTCTGGATCACATTGCTCTATTGAAATACTATCAGGTGTAATGTTCATAATGCCAAACTTAACATCTCGTGTGTCCGCGGTAATAAAGTGTGGCAGTTCTACTGAGGATTTTTGCCAATAAGCGAACTTATGGTTATGAGCATGGAGCATTTGATCGAACCCCATTAGCTTGAGTTCATCTGTTAACGTTGGCTCAACATCCCAAGGCTCAATGTGAGACATTCCAATTGTATGAAGACGTGTTTCATCACTCGAGATGAGCGCTTCATTCGCTATCCATTCTTTGTCAGGCACGTTTTCAAATTCGTATTTGTTATCGTTGTAAGCGATGAACTTTGTGTTTTTATAGGTAAATGAATAATCAAATGGACCAATAGTATCTAACCAAATAACGCGTCCATAAGCTAGAGCGTCATGATTTCCAATAACGGATAAAATAGGCTTACTAGTGTGGCTCACGGCTTTGCATGTCCATTCGTATTCTTTTTCAACGCCAGTCTCTGTTAAATCACCTAACAGCAAAACGAAATCTACTTTATTTATTTTGTTAATTTTTTTAATTGTTAACTCAAGATCACCAGGATATTGCTGCGGATCACCAATAACGGCGACACTAAAATCCGTTTTATCCTTATAACGCTTTTCGATTAGGTTGAGCCATTCTAAGTTAGCTTCAAGGTTTAACGTGTCACAATTGACATCGTTTTCCCAAGGCGATATATCAAATCGACATGAAGATATTAACAATGAAGTTATGGTTGCAAGCATGATATTTTTTATTAATGTCATTATAAATCCACCCTAAATCCAATTCCGTAACTTAAAATGCCTTCTAAGCCTAAAAATCGGTAGTTGTCTCGATAAAACTCAAAATTTCTAACGTAATTAATCAAACCAATATCTAATACACTCCAGTCCCAGTAAAACTCAACTCCATCTTGTAAAACAAAGTTTGTTTGCATACTAAAAATTACACGTCGGGCACTGGGTAAGTAATAGTCTTTTGGGATGTCGTCAGGTAAAGTTTTATAAATATCATTGTCTTCCCCTCGTAATACCGTCACTGAAAAGCTATAAGGTTTCCACATGATTTCTTGGCCCATTGATATAAACGGGTATGACTTTGTTGGGGTATATCGGTATTTTAAACTTAGTAATGTCATATCATCATGATCAGCTAACTCAGGTACGTACCCTGCACCTATCGATAATGTGTGTTTATTTATGAATGTATAGCTATAAAAAGCATGGCCTAACCCCACAAGCCCAGAAGTTTGAAACTCTAGCTGTTGTTCACCTGATTTACTGGGCACTGAAAATAAAAGTGATATAAATAAAAGAAGTATTCTCATCGATAATGTAAAGTATTCGTAATAAGTATTGGCAGTATAGACCAACCGGTCGGTACAATTAAGTATATTATTTTTATCAACATCATAAATGTAACTAGGAGTGACTCATGGCAAGAGAGCAATGGGGGATATGTGGTGAAGCAAATTTACACGGACTTCATTTGTTTTTTAATGCACACGATGGTTATGAACCCGTAATACGTGAAGCATTAAGTCAGTTACCAATAATATTAGAAGAGATAAACGAACAATTTTCTGAGGCGATGTTTAGTGGCGTTATCGCAATTGGATCTAGTTTTTGGGATGAGTTGTACCCGGATAAAAAACCTGAAGAATTGAGGCCTTTTCCAGCCATCCATCACGAAGACAGACACATGCCTGCTGTACCTGTCGACTTATATGTACAATTAAGGTCGGACAGACAAGATGTAAATTATATTGCTTGCAGACGGTTAATGAGCTTATTTGGTGAGATGATAGAATTAATTGAACAAGTGCCTTGTTTCCGTTATCTAGATGGGCGTGATTTAACGGGATTTGTTGATGGCACCGAAAACCCTAAAGGCCGAAAGCGAAGAGATGTAGCATTGGTAAAAGAAGGTACGTTTGCAGGGGGAAGTTACGTTCATGTGCAAAGATATCGTCATAATTTAGCCCGCTGGGAACAAGTACCTACTGAAGATCAAGAGTTAATCATTGGACGAACTAAAATTGATGACATTGAAATGTCAAAAGAAGAAATGCCGGAAACTGCTCATGTAAAAAGAGCAAATGTGAAAGACGAAGATGGCAATGGCTTAGAACTCATGCGTCAAAGTATGCCTTACGGTAATGTTTCTACCCAAGGTTTATTGTTTGTATCTTACTGTGCCAATGCCACTAATTTTGAGCGTATATTACATAACATGGTGTTTGGTACTGATGAAGGTAATTACGATCATTTACTCGACTATACCACGGCAGAGACCGGTGCTGCCTTTTTTGCTCCTTCTATAGATTTCCTTACCTCTCAGGGAAATATAGATTAACAAGCCTTAATTACCTTCATAAACTCACTTATATATAATAAAAATTATTATGTATAAGTGAGGCAAACTCATTTATTTTCTTATATGCTCCCTTTGCATAGTTAAGCTAATTGTTAGCATAAATAGTTAAATGGGTTCATATAATAATGAAAAAAATAGAAGCGATAGTTAAACCTTTTAGACTGGATGATGTGAGAGAAGCATTATCTGAAATTGGTACGGTGGGGATGACCATTACCGAAGTTAAAGGCTTTGGACGCCAAAAAGGGCATACCGAGACTTACCGTGGCGCTGAATATCAAGTTGATTTCCTTCCTAAAGTAAAAATTGATCTCATTGTCTCTGACGATGATGTTGAACGTTGCATAGAAGCCATCATAAAAGCGGCTCATACTGGTAAAGTTGGAGATGGCAAAGTATTTGTCTCTGATGTTGAACGCGTTATTCGTATACGTACGGGTGAACAAGATAACGAAGCTATTTAGGAGTATTGATTTTGGATCAAGTAAATAGTGCAGTAGAGACCTTAGTTCAGAGTTCAAATACGTTATTTATATTATTAGGTGCCATCATGGTGTTTGCTATGCATGCCGGTTTTGCTTTTTTAGAAGTAGGGACGGTTAGGCATAAAAACCAAGTAAATGCGTTAGTAAAGATCATGGCCGATTTTGGCGTTTCATGTATAGCGTACTTTTTCATTGGCTATTGGGTTGCATACGACACCACTTTTTTTGCCAGTGCAGAAGTGTTGTCACAAAATAATGGTTATGACCTAGTTAAATTTTTCTTTTTAATGACCTTTGCCGCCGCAATACCGGCTATAGTTTCTGGTGGTATCGCCGAACGTGGCCGTTTTTATCCTTTCTTATTTGCGTCTATGTTAATCGTAGGTTTGGTGTATCCATTTTTTGAAGGCCTTATCTGGAACGGCAACTTGGGTTTTCAAGCTTGGTTAGAAACGACCACTGGGGCGCAATTTCATGACTTCGCGGGTTCCGTTGTTGTACATGCTGTTGGCGGATGGTTAGCCTTTGTCGCTGTATTATTTCTTGGCATGCGCCAAGGTCGCCGCCGTGGTGGTAAATTAGTTGCGTTTGCTCCTTCCAATATACCGTTTTTAGCTTTAGGTGCATGGATCTTAAGTATTGGGTGGTTTGGTTTTAATGTGATGTCAGCCCAAACGTTGGACGGAATATCTGGACTTGTGGCTGTGAACTCATTAATGGCCATGGTCGGTGGCATTATAGCGTCATTATACTTTGGTAAAAACGATCCGGGTTTTATACATAATGGGCCATTAGCAGGTCTTGTTGCCGTGTGTGCAGGTTCTGATGTGATGCATCCAATCGGCTCACTAGTGGTAGGCTTAGTTGCTGGTGGATTATTTGTTTGGTTATTTACATACGTACAAAACAAATTTAAGTTTGATGATGTATTAGGTGTGTGGCCTTTACACGGTGTATGTGGTGCGTGGGGTGGTATAGCTGCGGGTATCTTCGGCAGTGAGGCGTTTGGCGGTTTAGGTGGCGTTTCGTTCTCGGCGCAAATAATAGGAACATTAAGTGGAATTGCATTAGCTGTAGCTGGTGGGGCAATTGTCTATGGACTCATTAACGTATTATTTGGGTTAAGGCTTTCTGAAGAACAAGAGTTTGATGGTGCTGATTTATCTATTCATAAAATTGCGTCAACCAATGATGAATAAACATTAATTGTTAAAACAACGAGCGCAACACTTTAAAGTGCTGCGCTTTTTTATTTATACAGATTCAAATAATTGTCTGATGTTTTTAATTGTATGTTCGATGTCACTGACTTTCAGTGGGGCGATAAATATAGTGTCATCACCTGCAATAGTACCTAACACACCTTCTGCTTTACCGACTGAATCTAACAATCGGGCAATAAGCTGTGCTGCACCTGGGCTAGTACGTATGATCACCATAGATTCATTGTGTTCAATGTCTAATACTAACTGTCTTAATGGGCTTTTAGCCGTTGGCATGCCTAACTCAGCAGGTAAACAATACACCATTTCTAGTTTGGCATTACGTGTTCTTACTGCGCCAAATTTAGTCAATAATCTGGATACTTTTGATTGACTCACATTATCAAATCCAAGACCTTTTAAGGCCTCGACGATATCGCCTTGAGAACCGAATCTTTCTTCTTTTAACAGCGCTTTAAATGACTTAATTAATTCTTCTTGTTTTACTTGGCTCATGGATTCCCCTTCTAACTTGGGCGCAGTTTAAAGTATTTAACTAAAATATACTAATTTAGACTAAATGCTAATTGAGTTTTTACTCATATTTAAGTATGGTTTGCCCGCAAAATGTACTCTACACAAAATGACTTCGGAGAAGAATATGAAAGTTGCAGTATTAGGTGCCGCAGGCGGTATAGGTCAAGCTCTATCTTTATTACTAAAAACTCAATTACCAGCGGGCACAGAATTAGCGCTATATGATGTTGCGCCAGTTGTTCCAGGTGTTGCTGTTGATTTGAGCCACATACCTACAGCTGTAAAAGTGGAAGGTTTTGGTGCTGATAACTTAGATAAAGCATTAACGGGTGCTGACGTTGTATTAATTCCAGCTGGCGTTCCTCGTAAGCCTGGCATGGACCGTTCAGATTTATTTAACATCAATGCTG
Organism: Psychrosphaera sp. F3M07; assembly: GCF_018860345.1. GTDB lineage: Bacteria > Pseudomonadota > Gammaproteobacteria > Enterobacterales > Alteromonadaceae > Psychrosphaera > Psychrosphaera aquimarina. Next base: position 85,767 of record NZ_JAHKPJ010000004.1, read on the forward strand.
GTATCGTTAGAAACTTAATTGATGCAATTGCAGATCACGCTCCAGAAGCATGTATCGGTATCATTACTAATCCAGTTAACACGACTGTTGCAATCGCAGCAGAAGCATTAAAAGCGAAAGGTAAATATAACCCAGCTAAATTGTTTGGTGTAACAACACTAGACGTTATCCGTGCTGAAACGTTTGTTGCTGAATTAAAAGGCTTAGACGTAGAAGAAATCGTTGTTCCAGTTATCGGTGGACACAGTGGTACTACAATTCTTCCATTACTTTCACAAGTTGAAGGTGCTGATTTCACACAAGAAGAGATTGAGCAATTAACTCACCGTATCCAGAATGCGGGTACTGAAGTTGTTGAAGCTAAAGCGGGTGGCGGTTCTGCTACATTATCAATGGGACTTGCAGCTGCACGTTTCTGCTTAAGCTTAGTAGATGCATTAAACGGCGAAGACGACGTTTATGAATATACTTATGTTGAAGGCGACGGCGAAGATGCACGTTTCTTTGCACAACCAGTATTAATTGGTAAAGACGGCGTGAAAGAAATTTTACATTACGGCGATATCAGTGAATATGAAGCTAAATGTAAAGCTGACATGTTAGACGGTCTTAAAGCTGACATTAAATTAGGCGAAGATTTTGTTAATAATCCTGCTTAATAAGCTATAAGCTATAAGCTATAAGATAAAGGTGCATATTAAATGCACCTTTTTTATTGGTGAGGTTTAAGTTGTGAGAGGAAGTCAAAAGTAGCAATATAATTTGAGAGTCTTAAAAAAATGTCGGTATTAAATATGCCTTTAGCTTATGAGAATAATTTCGGTATAAACGATAAATTAAAGAAAAACCTTATAGTATCCTAATTAATGCGGACAATTAATTTACTTACAACTTACAACTTACAGCTTACAGCTTACAGC
>NZ_JAHKPJ010000004.1:86852-112349 GCF_018860345.1 Psychrosphaera sp. F3M07
TACAGCTTACAGCTTACAGCTTTTAAGCCGTTCGATTAACTGAAATATTAGCCAGTGCGATTAGTGCTTGTTTATAATCAGAATCAGGAATAATGTCTAACATCTGAATTGCTTTATCAGCTTCTTCGTTTGCTTTTTGTTTTGTGTACTCCAAAGCACCGGTTTGCTCCATAGTGGCTAAAATAGCAGTTAAATGCTCCATGCCATTACCATGTTCAATCGCATCACTGATCTGCTGCTGTTGGATACCTGAGCTATTCCACATGGCGTATAACAGCGGTAATGTCGGTTTCCCTTCAGCTAAATCGTCCCCTACGTTTTTGCCCATATCTTGTGCTTCTGACGCATAATCCATAACATCATCAATTAATTGGAACGCGGTGCCTAAGTGCATGCCATATAAACGCATAGCGTCTTCGACTTCAGGTGTACTGTTAGCAATGATGGCCGCTAGTTGTGTTGTTGCTTCAAACAAACGGGCTGTTTTGCCGTAGATGACATCAAAATAACTTTGTTCCGTTGTGCTTGGATCATTGCAATTCATTAACTGTAATACTTCGCCTTCAGATATAACATTGGTGGCATCGGCTAAAATGCTCATGATGCGCATTGAATCTAATGTCACCATCATTTGGAAGGAGCGAGTATATAAAAAGTCACCGACTAAAACGCTGGCTTGATTACCAAATACCGCGTTTGCGGTTTGTTTGCCGCGTCTTAGGGTTGATTCATCAACAACGTCGTCGTGTAATAAGGTAGCCGTATGAATAAATTCAATGATTGCGGCTAATGTATGTTGCTTTTCACCTTGGTAACCTAAGGCACTGGCAGCCAGAACTGTCAACATAGGGCGAATACGTTTCCCACCGCTATTTACGATATACATACCGAGTTGGTTTATTAACGCGACATCAGAGTTTAACTGTTTGCTAATACACTGATTAACCAACTGCATATCTTGCTCTGCTAATTCAGAAATTTGTTTGATGTTCATTTACAGTTCGACTAATTGATACTTGGACTCTAAAATTGTGCGTTATCTTACCTGAGTATCCAAACATTCTAAATAACTTAACCCAAATTCTTGATATTTAGTGGAAATAGTTATCAATGAAATTGTATTTATACTCAAATATTTAGCAACTTGGCGTGAAAATTAGAAGATTATGTAAAATAATCAAGATTAATTTAAAATTAAGTCAATTTATGCTTGCGTCTATATTTCAACTCCATTAGAATTCGCGCCCTGTTTTACAGAATTAATTTGTGCGAAGAACGCACAGGAGACGGAGTAATATGTACGCGGTATTCCAAAGTGGTGGTAAACAACACCGTGTTGCTGAAGGCCAAACTATTCGTCTTGAGAAACTTAATGTAGAAACTGGTTCTATCATTGAGTTTGATCAGGTGTTATTAGTAGCTAATGGCGACGACGTTAAAGTTGGCGCTCCATTAGTAGCTGGCGGAAAAGTTTCAGCTGAAGTTGTATCTCACGGTCGTGGTGAGAAAATTAAAATTGTTAAATTTAAGCGTCGTAAACATTCACGTAAACAAGCTGGCCATCGTCAGTGGTTTACAGAAGTGAAAGTTACTGGCATTAGCGCTTAATTAATAGAGGAACTATAAAATGGCACATAAAAAGGCTGGTGGTAGTACTCGTAACGGTCGTGATTCAGAAAGCAAACGTTTAGGTGTTAAACGTTTTGGTGGCGAATCAGTTTTATCTGGCAGCATCATCGTTCGTCAACGTGGAACAAAATTCCACGCTGGTTCTAACGTAAGCATGGGCCGCGATCACACATTGTTTGCTACTGCAGAAGGTAAAGTTAAGTTTGACGTTAAAGGTCCTCTTAACCGTAAATACGTAAGTATTGTAGCTGAATAATTTCAGTTAACCTTTTCAAAATTTGAAACCCCGCTGTTGCGGGGTTTTTTGTTTTTACACTTAATATTGAATGCGAATGGCCCATTTACTTGGCAGATGTTTGGGTTCAGTCATATAGTTGTAATTATTCAAGTTGTTATTCTCGTTTGTGTTAACAGAGTTGCAAGTTGAATAGTTACAATTCTTCTTAAGATAAGAGTTATTCGTGATATGAAATTTGTAGATGAAGTAGAAATTAAAGTAGAAGCTGGCGATGGTGGCAACGGTGCCATTTCATTTCGTCGCGAGAAATATGTTCCAATGGGCGGTCCTGACGGTGGTGATGGTGGCGACGGCGGCGACGTATTCCTTGAGGCTGATGAAGGTTTAAATACTTTAGTTGATTACCGTTTTGAACGTTTTCATAAAGCGCAACGTGGCCAAAATGGAATGGGGCGTAAATGTACAGGTCAACGTGGTGTAGATTGTGTTTTACCTGTACCTATCGGTACTCGTGCCCGTGACTTAGATACAAATGAAGTTATTGGCGACTTGACTAAACATGGTCAACGTTTGTTAGTGGCTAAAGGTGGTTTCCACGGTTTAGGTAATACTCGTTTTAAAAGTAGTGTAAACCGCGCTCCACGCCAAAAAACGAATGGTTCTGAAGGTGAAGTTCGTGATCTTCAATTAGAGTTATTATTATTAGCCGATATAGGCATGTTAGGTTTACCAAATGCTGGTAAATCAACATTTATTCGTAATGTATCAGCAGCTAAACCAAAAGTGGCGGATTATCCGTTTACCACTTTAGTACCTAACTTAGGTGTTGTGAGAGCGGGGAACTCGTTTGTCATTGCTGATATTCCAGGGTTAATAGAAGGTGCGTCAGAAGGTGCTGGTCTTGGAATTCGATTCCTACGTCACTTAGAACGTTGTCGTGTACTATTACACTTGGTTGATATTCTGCCAGTTGACGGTTCAAACCCGGTTGATAATGCGAGAATCATTGTTAATGAGTTAAGACAGTACAGTGAAAAGTTAGTTGAGAAACCGCGTTGGTTAGTCTTTAATAAAATTGACTTGTTACCTGAAGATGAAGCAAATGAACTTTGTCAGAACATAGCGAAAGAATTGGAATGGGAAGGACCTATTTACCAAATATCTGCGGTAAATGGCATCAACACCAAAGAATTGTGTAACGACATCTCTGATGCGCTTGAGTTAATGCCGAGAGAGTTAGTTACAGATGAAGAAGATAAATTAATGTTTCAATGGGATACTCCTCAGCCTGAAGGTTTTGATGATGACCTTGACGACGAAGATTGGGATGATGAAGACGATCACCCTAATGTCATTTACACCAAAGAATAGCTTTAAAAGAATAAGAATATGACAAAGATATCTTTAATTGCCGCGATGGCAAAAGATAGAGTTATTGGCAAAGACAACGACATGCCATGGCACTTACCAGCCGATTTAAAACACTTTAAAAAGGTGACATTAGGTAAGCCTGTGATCATGGGACGAAGAACGTTCGAATCAATTGGACGTCCTTTACCCGGTCGTAAAAACATTGTTATTACACGTAATCAACAATGGACACACGAGGGAGTGGAGGTTGTATCTTCAACAGAGTTAGCGATGTCTTTAGTCGCAGGCGTTGATGAAGTTATGATCATTGGTGGTGGTAAAATATATGAACAATTTTTACCCCAGGCTGATATTTTGTATTTAACATTTATTGACTTGGACGTTGATGGCGATACTCGTTTTCCGGATTGGACAACAATCGGTGCTTGGCAACAAGTTGAATCAGAAAGCCATAAGCCGGATGAAAAGAATTCTCTTGCTTATGAATTTGTTCGGTTTGACAAAAAATAGTTAAACGAAGTTTAGCTTTAAAGTTTAATAACAAAATGTTTTATGGTATTTTCAGTTCGAAAGAAACTAATGGGGTGTATTTAATGAAGTTTTTTGCAAGTATCTTAACAACTATATTGGTGATGATGGTATTAACCTTTTCACCAGTGGTTAAATCTGCGGATGTTGGAGCTTTGTTAGCCGGTATTTGTGACAATGTTGCAACGGATAATAAAGGTCGTTTCCGTAAAAAATTAAAAGAAGCCGGTGTTAAACTGCGTAATATATATGATGGTATTTCTTGTGGTGGTGAGCCTCTTGTTCGTTATGCGATAAAGAGCGGCGCGACAAGTACTGGTGAGTTTATTGTTAAACGTCTACCAGCATCACACTTTGCAAGTTCTGGTGATGCAGAATGGGCAGCCAGTAACGGTTTTGGTGATTCACCAATCGTTAAAGCAATAGCTGAGCGTTAATACCAGTTCGACATAAAATAAAAAAACCGCTTAAAGGCGGTTTTTTTATGTTTGATGCAAAGTGAAATTGAACTAAAAATTTATGGCGTAAATGAAAAGTCTTTTATTTGATCTATTGGTAACGGTTTACTTATATAAAAACCTTGTGCAAAGTCAGCTCCTGATTTACGTAGCTCATCAAAAGTGAGTTTATCTTCAACAAACTCAGCTACACAAACTTTTCCAAGGGTATTAGCAACACTTATTATTGCTAAAACAAGTGACCTATCCACTGAATTTGTCGCCATATCTTTAACAAAACTACCGTCAATTTTAACTGAGTTCGCGGGTAACTCTTTTAAGTAAGCAAAGGTACTAAATCCAGTGCCAAAGTCATCAATGGAAAACTGGCAGCCGAGCAGTTTTAGTTTTTCTATCATTCGCCGTGTTCCACTTACATTAGTTAAACTGGCGGATTCCGTTAATTCGAAAATGATCTTGGCACCGTCAACATTATGGAGGTTTAATTTTTCTTGAATTAACGGTAAAAGCCTTTCATCTGAAAAGGCTTGTGCAGATAGATTTATTGCCACTTTATGCAATTCTGGGTGTTGGCTGACTAATTTTATAGCTTGGTGAACCACTTGGTGATCCAACATGTTTATATCTTCTGCTCTTTCTAATGCAGGTATAAACTCGTTGGGATAGATTATTTGCCCATTTAGATTTAAACGAACTAGGGCTTCATAATAAGCCACCTCATCATTTTTAAGATCCCAAATAGGTTGGAAGTGGAGAATAATGCCATCGTTCACTACGGCTTCTTGTAAACGATGTGCCCATTGCATATTGTCATGCTGTTGTTTGGTATCGGTATCGGTTTCAGAATAACAGTGAGTTCTATTCCGGCCTTTATTTTTGGCAACATATAAAGCAATGTCAGCTCTTCGTAAATACTCTGGGGCCGTCGCATTACCATCGATTTCAGACGCGCCAATACTTGCACTTATTTTGTAACTGTTATTGCCGAATTGGAAATGGGCATTGGCAATTTGATTACAAATGCTTTGCCCAATGTTCATCGCTTGGTCTAAATGTGTCTCTGCTAATAAGATGACAAACTCATCGCCACCTACACGACATAAAATATCAGATTGGCGAACCCGTTTTGACAATAATTGCGCCACTTCCTTTAATACAAGATCGCCCATTTGATGACCTTCGGTATCGTTGATGATCTTAAAGTGATCTAAATCGATATAAAGAAGGCTATGTGCGGTTCTGCCACGTGAGGCAAGTAAGGTAAGCCTATTTAATTCGGTGTCAAAAAAGTACCTGTTGTGCAGTCCCGTTAAGGTATCGTGTAAGGCAAGATGTTGTAATTTATCCTCTGCAATCTTTCTGTCATCGATATTATCTATGGTGGCAGCAAGGCCTCTTACTTTCTTATTTTTAATCAATTGATGAAACTTAATCTCAACCCAAACACTTTTCCCTTGTGCGTTAAGCACTCGAACTTCTTCTGTTGACGAAGACGTGGTTTGCATTAATAAGTTATTTAATTGTGCAGAAAACTTTGCGGTACCAAATTCATCATTGTCGATGAATTCCATAATGTTACGACCAAGAGACTGTGCAATAGTAAAACCGGTTAAGGTTTTCCATGCGTTATTTAAAAATCGTATGTGCCCTGTTTCATCTAATTCCATGACGACGGAACTCAATTGCCCTAGTAATTGAGTATGTTCATTGGATAAGGCTTTAAATTTACGTTCACTTTTCTCTAATTGATCGACTTTGCCAGTAAATTGTTTATTACTGATCATAAAATCGTTACGGCGGGCAGCGCGTTCACAAATGTTAAGCACTCGTGATGCATTAAAAGGATTGTATATAAAGTCACTCGCACCATTTAATACAAAGTGTTCAGCGCAGTCAAAGTCATTTCTTGGGACAAGCACAACAATAGGTAAACTAGGTACTTCATAACGAATGGTTTGCATCAATGGCATTGCCGCTTCGTTTTCAAGCTCACTGTCGATGATGACAAAATCAAAGTCTTTTTGACGGATCAGTGACAATCCACTTTTTGCTGAATCTGTGGTGTCCACATAAAATCGTTCTTTTAATAATGCTTGGAAGTCTTGAGTTGTGTCTTCCTGTGAAATAATGGTTAACCCATTTAACCTATCTTTAAGGGGTAAAGAAGTAGAAAAGGCGTCAGCTAAAATTTCATTTACACGAGCGGAGTCAGACTTAGCTAATACAGAGTTGATTCCAAATGATTTTGCAGTTGCCTCTGCGATACGTTCACTATGGGTATCGGCTAATAAAACGATGGGCGTCTTTTTATCACATTTGTAAATGTCTGAGCGGATTAAACTGGATAAACACCAAGCATCTACATCACCGATATTTATATCAGAAATGATAAATTGATAAGGATTTTGCCTAAGTTTGTCGATTGCGTCATTACTATCAAAAGCTACGTCAACATCAAAAAGTTGAAGTTTGTTAATGTAATTTTTCAACTTTGTCCTAGTTTCTGCATCGGCAGAAATTAACAACAAGGGTAGTTGACTATTCATATAGAGTAATATCGCTCATTTTATGTAATCGGACTAAAACGTGTCCTACTTTATAAATAATATGAGTAATAAACAAGACTCTAAATCTTAAACGCTGATACAATATCTATTTGTTTGATTTTATCTAACGATCATACTTGATGAGTATGGCAATATTTCTTAATAGAGGTTTGTAGTGCAAGTAGCTGATTTTCATTTTGACTTACCAGAAACATTAATTGCCAAAGCGCCAAAGAAGCAGCGCAGTAGTAGTAAATTGATGGCGTTAGATGGGCAAACTGGCGATATTAAACATTGTCAATTTGAACAAATTTTAGATTTGGTGAATGAAGGGGATTTATTAATATTTAATAATACTCGAGTTATACCAGCAAGATTGTTTGGCCAAAAAGAAAGTGGTGGAAAGGTAGAGATTTTAGTTGAGCGCTTAGTGGATGAACATACGGTACTTGCGCATGTTCGAGCAAGCAAGTCACCAAAACCAGGTAATATTTTAACATTAGAAAATGCCGTTAAAGTGGAAATGATAAAGCGTCACAATGATTTGTTTGAATTGAAGTTTTTATCAAATGAATCAGCATTGTCGGCGTTAGAAAACTACGGTCATATGCCGTTGCCGCCTTATATTGACCGACCTGATACGGAAGATGATAGAGAGCGTTATCAAACGGTTTACAATGAAAAACCGGGGGCAGTAGCAGCACCAACTGCTGGATTACACTTTACTGAAGAATTAATACAAAAGTTAAAAGACAAAGGCGTAAGTACAGAGTTTGTGACTTTACATGTTGGCGCTGGAACGTTTCAGTCAATTCGAGTCGATGATGTACAAGAACATGTGATGCATTCTGAATATGCAGAAGTGCCGGAAAACGTTGTTGAAGCTATACAGTCAACCAAAGCCAATGGTAAGCGTGTCATTGCCGTTGGTACAACCTCAGTGCGCTCAATAGAATCTGCTGCTTGGAAGTGCGCAATGCCGAGCAAACAATTTGATCAATTAGTTCCTTTTACAGGCGAAACCGACATTTTCATTTATCCAGGATATGAATTTAAGGTGGTGGATGCCATGGTGACTAATTTTCACTTGCCAGAATCGACCTTGATTATGTTAGTGTCTGCCTTTGCAGGTAAAGAGAATATATTAAAAGGTTACAATTTAGCGATTGCTAACGAGTATCGTTTTTTTAGTTACGGCGATGCCATGTTTTTAACGAATCAAGCTACGGATTAAGCTTGTTTATAGATCATAGCTAATTTCAACTAGAGGGTTACTCTTTAAACCCTCTGGTATATAATACCCGCCATTTTATTACCCATTGCTGAATGCTTAGTTATTTAAATAAAATTTGAACCTAAAGCATATTAATCAGCCCTTAGTTTTGAGACTTAGAATGAAGTTTGAATTATTAAATACAGACGGTAAAGCTCGCCGAGGCAGAATTACCTTTGACCGAGGTGTTATTGAAACACCTGCATTTATGCCTGTTGGTACCTACGGCACTGTAAAAGGGATGACACCAGAAGAAGTTAAAGAAACGGGTGCTCATATTTGTTTGGGTAATACCTTTCATTTAATGTTGCGTCCAGGCACAGAAATCATTCGTAAACATGGTGATTTACATGACTTCATGGGTTGGGATAAGCCAATCCTTACTGACTCTGGTGGTTTCCAAGTATTTAGTTTAGGTGATTTAAGAAAGATCACAGAAGCCGGTGTTGAATTCCGTTCACCAATTAATGGTGAAAAGATCATGTTAACACCAGAACGTTCAATTGCGGTTCAACGTGATTTAGGTTCAGATATTGTCATGATATTTGATGAATGTACCCCTTACCCAGCGACATTCGAAGAAGCGAAAACGTCGATGGAATTATCCCTAAGATGGGCGGAACGTTCTAAAAATGAACACGGTGATAGCAAATCAGCGTTATTCGGTATTGTGCAAGGTGGTATGTATCCAGAGTTACGCGAATCTTCGTTGGAAGGTCTAGAAGGTATCGGGTTTGACGGTTATGCAATAGGCGGATTATCTGTTGGTGAACCAAAAGAGGATATGATTAATATTCTTGATACCACAGCATATAAATTACCAGAAAATAAACCTCGTTATTTGATGGGGGTTGGTAAACCAGAAGATATCGTTGAATCAGTGCGTCGTGGTATTGATATGTTCGATTGTGTAATGCCAACTCGAAATGCGCGTAATGGACATTTATTCGTAACCAATGGGGTTATAAAAATTCGTAACGCTCGCCATAAGGATGATCCTTCAACATTGGATGATGAATGTGATTGTTACACATGTAAAAACTATTCACGTGCGTACTTACATCACTTAGACAAATGTAATGAGATCTTAGGTGCGAGATTAAACACGATTCATAATTTGCGTTTTTACCAACGTGTGATGGAAGGGTTAAGAGCAGCAATAGATGAAAATAAATTAGATGAATTTGTTGCTGATTTCTACGCAAGAAGAGAATTACCTGTTCCTAGCTTGTCTGATGAAGGTTTAGCAAGTTAAATACATAAAATAATAAAACTAAGGGCATGCAGTTGTATCTATACGGTTTGCCCTTATATAGAATTTCAATATAAAAATTAAAATAAAATATTAAGGAAAACTAATGAGCTTATTTATTTCAAATGCGTATGCAGAAGGCGGAGCAGCACCAGCAGCAGCAGGTCCAGACATGTTAATTATGTTGTTGATCTTCGGTCTAATCTTTTATTTCATGATTTATCGTCCGCAAGCTAAACGCGTTAAAGAGCATAAAAACTTGGTTAGCTCATTAAGCAAAGGTGACGAAGTGCTTACTGCCGGTGGCATGCTTTGTAAAATCACTAAAGTATCTGATGATAAAGACTTTGTTAAAGTTGAATTAGCGGAAAATACTGAAATTATGATCCAAAAATCATCAATCAGTTCAGTACTTCCTAAAGGCACAATTAAATCAATCTAATTGTTCCAAAATGCCAGCCTTTGGGCTGGCTTTTTTTTAGTTAAATAAATTCAAAAGGGTTAACACGTGTTAAACAAGTATCCACTTTGGAAATACATAATGGTGTTGATGATATTGGCCATAGGCGCCTTATACTCAGCACCTAACTTATATGGTGAAGATCCAGCGATTCAAGTCTCAGGACTTCGTGGTGCGGAAGTTAACGCATTAGTATTAGATAGCGTTGTAGAAAAATTAGATAACGCAAATATCAGTTACAAAAAATCAGAGTTAACAACAGACCGTATATTAATTCGCCTAAAAAATTCAGATGACCAATTAAAAGCTAAAGAAGCGATTGGCGACAGTTTAGGCGACAGTTATGTTGTGGCATTAAACTTAGCGCCTGCGACACCAGCTTGGTTAGAAGCGATAGGCGCCGGACCTCTTAAGTTAGGTTTAGATTTACGTGGTGGTGTACATTTCTTGATGGAAGTGGACATGGGTGAAGCGATGAATAAGTCGTATACCCAAATGGTTGAAGATTTCAAAGCTGACTTACGTGAAGAAAAAATTCGCTATCGTACTATTAAACGTGACGTAGCAAACGAAGCAGTTCGTATCGAGCTTCGTAAAGAAGAGGATTTAGATCCGGCTCGTCGATTACTAGAAAAACGCTATCAAGGTTACAGTATTGTTGAAGACAGTAATTCTAATGGTTACGAATTACTGGTAAGAATGACACCAGAAAAGATAAAAGAAACGCGTAACTATGCTGTAGATCAAAATATTACCATCATTCGTAACCGTGTTAATGAATTGGGGGTTGCAGAGCCTTTAGTACAACGTCAAGGTCAAGACCGAATTGTTGTACAGCTTCCTGGTGTACAAGATACTGCAAGAGCAAAAGAAATTTTGGGTGCTACCGCGACACTAGAATTTAAACTGGTTGATACTAACGGAGACTTAGGTGCTGCATTAAATGGACGCGTTCCACCTCGTGCAAAATTATATGAAAAGTCAAAAGTTGGGCCGGTTTTATTAGAGAAGAAAGTGGCGTTAACTGGGGATCATATTGTTGATGCAAGTAGTTCATTTGATGAGTACGGCATGCCACAAGTAAACATTTCTTTAGATTCAAAAGGCGGCACAAAAATGTCAGCGTTTACTAAAGACAATGTTGGTAACCAAATGGCCGTTGTCTTTATTGAATACAAAAAAACAGACAAACAAGACGCGAATGGCAAATTCAAACTTAAGAAGATTGAAGAAGTAATCAGTGTTGCCACAATCCAATCTCGATTAGGCCGTAACTTCCGCATAACAGGTTCTGGTTCACAAGCTGAAGCTCATAACTTAGCGTTATTGTTACGTGCTGGTGCTTTGATTGCGCCAATTCAAATTGTTGAAGAACGTACAGTTGGTCCAAGCCTAGGTCAAGAAAACATTGATGCGGGTATGAATGCCGTATTATTAGGTTTTGGATTAGTGCTTATCTTTATGCTTATCTATTATAAAAAGTTTGGTTTAGTAGCCAATGTTGCACTGGCTGCAAACTTAATAATGATCATTGGTGTTATGTCTATGATCCCAGGCGCGACATTAACCTTGCCAGGGATAGCTGGTATCGTATTAACGGTAGGTATGGCCGTTGATGCCAATGTACTTATATTTGAACGTATTAGAGAAGAGTTGAGAGATAACCGTAGTCCACAACAAGCAATACATCATGGTTATGATAGTGCATTCTCAACGATTGCCGATGCAAACATAACTACCTTTATTGCGGCTGTGATCTTATTTGCAATTGGTACAGGTCCAATTAAAGGATTTGCCATCACGCTTGCGATTGGTATTGCGACGTCAATGTTTACTGCAATTGTAGGTACACGAGCAATTGTAAATGCCACATGGGGTGGTAAACGTATTGATAACCTTTCAATTTAAAACGACGGAATAATTACAATGCAATTATTAAATCTAAAAGACACAATTAACTTTATGTCGATACGCCGTTTTAGTATGGCCTTATCAATAATACTAATTCTTGGAGCTTTTGCGTCATTTATGACAAAAGGGCTAAATTGGGGATTAGATTTTACTGGCGGTAGCTTGATTGAAGTTTCTTTTGATCAAAGCGCTGACTTACAAAAAATTCGTTCAGTAATGGACGAAGAAGGTTTTAGAGACGCAACCGTGCAAAATTTTGGTTCTAGTAAAGACGTATTAATTCGTTTAGCGCCAATAGAAAATGCAGATAAAACAACAGCAGACTCTAAAATGGTTGGTAACCGTATAATGCAATCATTAACGGCCATGGATGATACCGCTACAATGCGTAGAATTGAATTTGTAGGCCCAAGTGTTGGTGGTGAGCTAAGAGAGCAAGGCGGCTTAGCAATGTTAACAGCACTTATCTGCATATTAATTTATGTTGCTATGCGATTTGAATGGCGTTTTGCTTTAGGCTCTGTATCAGCGCTTGCTCACGACGTTATCATCACTGTTGGTTTGTTTAGTGTCTTAGGTATTGAGTTTGATTTAACTGTTTTAGCAGCTGTATTAGCGGTTATTGGTTATTCACTGAACGATACTATTGTTGTATCTGACCGTATCCGTGAAAACTTTATAAAATTACGACAGGGTGATGCAGAGGAAATTATTAATATTTCTTTAACACAAACCCTTAGCCGTACCATGATCACATCTATTACAACTGCTTTAGTTTTATTTGCTTTGTTATTGATGGGTGGAGAGTTAATTAAAGGTTTTGCTATAGCATTACTGTTCGGTGTTGTTATTGGTACTTATTCATCTGTGTATGTTGCCAGTTCAATAGCACTTGGTTTAGGTATTAGTAAAGAAGATCTAATGCCGACTGTCGTTGAAAAAGAAGGCGCCGATCAAGACGCCATGATGCCTTAACGGTAAATAGTAAATTTGTTAGAAATAAAGCCTTTCTGATTCGTTTGAAAGGCTTTTTGTTAGGAGAAATACCCATGCCATCTTTTGATATAGTTTCTGAAATAGACATGAATGAAGTTCGTCATGCAGCAGAAAACAGCAAACGTGAACTGGCCACTCGATTTGACTTTCGTGGTGTTGATGCCTCGGTTGAATTTAAAGACGAAAAAGTGAAATTGACGGCTGAAGGGGAATATCAAATAAAGCAATTGTCAGATATTTTACGTTCACAATGTACTAAACGTAACTTAGATGCGAAGGCGATGAATGCGTCAGGTAAGATAGATATTACTGGCAAAACGCACACGTTATGGGTGGACTTTAAACAAGGCCTTGAACAAGATTTATCTAAGAAAATTGTAAAGATGATCAAAGAAGATAAGTTTAAAGTTCAGGCGTCTATACAAGGTGATAAAGTTCGTATTACAGGTAAAAAGCGTGATGACTTGCAGCAAGTAATGCAAATGTTACGACAAGCTGATTTAGCCCAACCATTGCAGTTTAATAACTTTAGAGATTAGTTCTATAAAGAGCGTTATTGATGCAATAAAAAACCCAAACATTAGTTTGGGTTTTTTTGTACGATTTACTATTTATTAATAGCTATTCGTTACTTATTTTTCATAAGTTCAGCGTCTAATTCTTCTTGAGCTTTGTACGCTTTAAATTCTTGATATAACACTTTTTCTTGATCGATCGTCACTGGACGTTCGCTTTGTTTTAAGATGTTATCAAACAATTCTTTAGTTGAAGAAGAACCTAATGCCGTTAATACGCATAGTTGGTTTTTACCATCAAAGTTTGCATAAGACGTTTTAATTACTCGAGAACCTGTTAATGATTGCTCAGTTAACTGTTTTGAAACTGAAGTGAATGTTGAACCAACTTGCGCTTGTCCTGCTACATCAACACGCTCTTGATACGTTTTATCAAGTGCCTTAACTTTTGTTCCAATTTGCTGTGCTAAATCAACACGAGATAACGCGGTTGCTTGAGCCTTGTCAGTTGTCATGCTTCCTGAAGAAGATACACATGCCGCTGCAGCGATACCGTCTTCAACAACCGGGTTTAACACCCACTCAGGAATATTGGCATTTAGCTCATCCGGTGTCTCTGGTGTGCTTCCACAAGCAGTAATTGCCACTGAAATCGCAATAGCAGTTGATAATTTTGTAAGCTTATTCATGATTTGTCCTTATTTTCCAATAACCAAATAAATATCTCAGGTTGTAATTTGTCGTTAATTTTCATCTTCATATCAGCAATATAGGCAGACACTATAGATTCTGTGTATTGATGAGACTTGCTCATCAATGAATAATAACCATCTGTGTTAGACGTTAATTTTAGATCATTTTCCACGTTTATATTTTTTGTTTTTGCCATTTCAAACAAGCCGCGTCTGACCGCTACGTTTAGCAGGTCACTGAGGCGCCCAGTTGACGTTTGACCTTTGGCATAACCAACAACTCCCAATATATTATCTAGCAAGGGTTGATCCATCCAGTTGTGAAATGCACTTATATTTGGGGTATTAAGGGTAACTTGTGAATATAAAGTTCCCTTGTCAGTACACATTTCGCCAATGGTTATGGTATTTGTTTGTTGGCTTAAATCTGTAATTGAGTATCTTTGTTGAATATTTGAAATGATAAGGTGACTGGTATCTGAATGTAACAAATCAATAACACCTACCACCTTTGCTCGATTAATGGTGTTCGCTATGCTTTGTGAATTGTCGATAATCTTTTTTATTTGATTATTTGCAAATATAGTTGGTGCGGCGACACTGATAAAAGAAACCTGTTCTGAGTGATCTTCACAAATCCAAGATGGCGAACATTGTTGAATGTTGCAGCTTGTTATAGCGCAGGCTTGAGAGGTGTTGCTAGCATTAGGGTTAGTAGAAACTAAACTATAAACTTTATTCTTTTGTTGATAGTCCGCCAAGAAATATAAGTTTTCTCCACCAAGATCGTATTTTTCAATTGTTGTTAGGTTAATATCAAATTTAATTTCTGTTTGGCCTTCAGATAATAACCAGTTATTAATCGCATTCGCTTTTGCAAAGTGAAGCGGGGGTAGGTTTGAAGCACTTATTGTACTTGCAACACCATAAATTTGTTTGTGCTCGATATTAAGATTAGATAACCAACATGGTGGATTAGCATGTGCAGAAAATGGTGGGATAATGATGAAACTAAAGACTAAAAATACAGGCGGATTTATATTACAGCCTTTTAAAAGTGCCAATTTTGCAAAAATATGACGAATTAAATGTAAGTCCATTAATTTAATTTATCCAAACCGATAAAGCATAATTGCTCTTGGTTGATACTATAAGTAAATCTTTATTTTCTGCAAGCTCTGACAGAAAATAAAAACAAACATTCAGTATATAGTTATGAACAAATCACAGTATATTGTTATGCTTTGAGGCAAGTCGTTATTTTAAATTTCTAAACAATAGGAAATATTATGGAACCAGAAGTGTTATTAAATAAGTTAACTGAGTTAGTTTTAGCTAACGGACCGGACGTGCTTGCAGCCTTAGCCGTTCTTTTTGTAGGTAGCTGGATTATCAAAGGTATTATGAAAAGTGTGCAAATGGCACTGGATAAAGGCAGTATCGATCCATCGCTTAAACCGTTTTTGCTTAGCATGTTAGGTATGTTGCTTAAAGTCATGTTGGTGATTAGTGCGCTGGGCATGCTGGGTATTGAAATGACATCTTTCATTGCCATATTAGGTGCCGCTGGTCTTGCTGTCGGTATGGCATTGTCTGGAACATTACAAAACTTTGCCGGCGGAGTGATGATATTACTTTTCAAACCATTTAAGGTTGGTAATGTTATTGAAGCACAAGGATATGTTGGAACGGTTTCACAAATTCAAATATTTAATACCATTTTAAAAACGCCAGATAATAAAACGATTATTATTCCAAATGGTGGATTATCGACTTCATCAATGATCAACTATTCAACGGAAGAAAAAAGACGTGTTGATTGGACAATCGGTGTTGCGTACGGTGACGATTTAGATAAGGCTCGTGAAGTTATTAAGCAATTAGCGGATGCTGACGATAGAATACTAAAAGATCCTGAAGTTTTTATAGCGGTATCTCAATTAGCTGACAGTTCAGTGAACTTTGCAGTGAGAGCTTGGGTTAAAGCACCAGATTATTGGGGCGTATACTTCGATATGAACGAAAACGTATACAAAACATTTGGTAAAGAAGGGCTTAATATCCCATTCCCTCAAATGGATGTGCATTTACACAAGTAAACAGAGAAGCATACACAGTAATTTGATAAGAGCCGACATTTTGGTATTTAGAAATGTCGGTTTTTTTGTGTCCGATATCATAAACAGCTGGGTTATCTATATACAGCTTATACAAATCAATCTAAGGTCAAAATACATAATATTAAAGAGATAAAATTATGAAATCTAAACATTCATTAACTCGAGTTATTCAGATTCTTGTTGGAATATTACTCATTAATAACCTGGTATATGCAGACAACGCTGAAACGGATAAAGCGGCAATAGAGGCTCAAGCAAAAGCCTTTTCAGCAGCATTTGTTGCCGGGGATATTGATAAAATCATGGCGATTTATAGCCCTAATGCCAAGATCATTTACGGTAATAATCCAATTGAAGACAATATTAGCCGTATTCGAGCGTACTGGACCCCAAATAAAAAGAGTGAATGGAAATTACAGTGGCATAAAACGAACTCAGAAGAGTTATTAATAAGCGGAGACTTGGCCAGTGACGTTGGATATTACTCAGGTTTGAGTAAACACCCGAGCGGCAAAGAAAGTCAATTTAGAGGTACTTATGTGATCGTTTGGAAAAAAGTAAACGGCATATGGCGAATGCATCTTGATATGTGGAGCAGTATTAAAAGCTGATTACCTTTAGTTAAGTTATTAAAAATAAATAACCTCATTAGTCGATAAATACAAAGGGTGCTGCGCCATGACTTTATTAAACATTGGACTTTGCAAATAGTTGTTTAGCCACTTTTGTAGATTAGGGTAAGGTGATTGTAAATACCATTGGCGTTCTACCTTAGCAAATTGGCGGATAAACGGCAGAATTGCTAAATCCGCTAAGCTTTCTTGGTTGGAAACTAAAAACGAGTGGGCCGTTAATCGTTGCTCTAAGTCAGCAATATAGTTTTCACAAACTTGACGGTATTCAATTAAGTTATCTTCATGATAACGTTTGGCCGCTTTGTACTGTTCTAAGGCAGTTTTAAATTCATTATCAAACTTTGCCACTAAGGCAAACATATCGCTTGAAGCGGCTGAATCTTGGCTATGTAATAAATCATTAGGATCATTTTGTGTTAATGCCCATACCATCACATCAAAACTTTCATCAATAACCTGTTCAATTTTCCCTTCTGTTGTGGATAAAACTAAAACGGGCACTGTGCCTTTAGGCGATGCGGTTAACATTTCGGCAGGTTTATCATTTAATACGATGGATCGTAGAATAACCGGATTCTTTGAGCGAAAAATGGCAAGCCTAGCACGCATGGCAAAGGGACAGTTTCTCAATGAGTAAAGTATTGGTAACTGGTTAGTTTTATTCATCTTATTTTCTGTCACGCCGCGCTCTTTGCAAATATGTATGTCATTGCGATTGATTGTACTAGGAATAAAACACTTTAACGATATTCATCTGCTCATTATACAGGTAAAATCCCCGCCCAAAGTTTTGCAGATAACAAGTTGTACTTATGAGCCTACAAATGAGCCCTAAAATTGAATTACTCGCCCCAGGTGGAGACGCCGAAGCCATTAAAGCCGCAATTATAGCTGGAGCAGATGCCGTTTATTGTGGGTTAAACACATTTAATGCACGTAATCGTGCGGGTAATATCACATTTGAACAACTTGTTGGTTTAATACGTTTGGCGCATCAGTATGAATGTCAGATATTCTTAACCCTTAATATTGTTATTTTAGAACATGAATTTAAGGCGCTAACTAAGTTATTAAACAAGTTAGTAAACACCACGTTAGACGGCGTGATCGTGCAAGATTTTGGTTTGCTTTATATTTTAAAGAAACATTATCCAACCTTGGATATTCATGCCTCTACGCAAATGACCACGCATAATGCTGGACAAATTCCATTCTTGAAAAAGTTTGGCGCATCCCGTGTTAACTTATCCAGAGAAATGAACTTACGCGAAATCACTGCACTCACTAAAGTGGGTGTTGAACACGATGTACTAATGGAAGTATTTGTTCATGGTTCACTTTGTGTGGCGTTTTCTGGTTTGTGTTACTCAACATCTGCCAGTGTGGGTAATTCAGGTAATCGAGGCCGTTGTAGTCAAGCGTGTCGTGAAGAATATGAAACTACTGAATCTGGCAATAACTTCCCGCTGAATATAAAAGATAATTCCGCCTTTTTTGACTTACCTGCGTTAATCGAAGCTGGCGTTCATTCTTTTAAAATAGAAGGGCGCATTAAAGGCGCAAGTTATGTACACACAGTCGTAGATAGTTTCCGTAAACAGATTGACGGATTCTTGAAAACCGGTGAGTTATTAGAAGATGGCGAGCGTTTGTACAAAGTATTTAACCGCGACTTTTCCAATGCCTTTTTACGTGGTGATTTAAATCAGTCAATGTTTATCGACAACCCGAGAGATAACTCTAAAGTTTATGCATTAGAGAAAAACGGTGTAGAAAAACAAGTTGCAGAAAGTTTAGTATTAAGAAAGCCAGGTATTGAGAGCAAAGATTTAATTTCGGTCGTTCAAATTCAAAAAATTGAGAAAGATCTGAACAAAGAGAAAAGCGAACTTCAAGACATCATGTTAGATAAAATTAAACATCTAAACATTGATAAAATACCATTAACGTTAAGCTTCTCCGGTAAACTTGGTGACGTATTTACCGTCACAGTCACCACTCAAGAGTATGTATCTAGTTTATTATCAACAGAAACTAAATCGTTTGTACTTCAATCTAGCAGTCCGTTAGTTAAAAGTGAGAAACTGAGCTTAGATGAAAACGCGCTTGATAAAAGATTTAGAGGGTTAAACAATGAAGAATATGACTTACAAGCTCTAAACTCAGATGAGCTAGATGCAGGATTAACTATCCCTTATAAAGAATTGACCGCGATTAGAAATGAAATTTCAATCATTCTTAATAAAAACGCACCAATTCATCCAGAAGTAACTTTACCACCGTTAACCAAACATCAGAAACCTCAAACTGATGGCCTTAAAAAAGCGGACTTAAGTATTTTAATCTGTGATGAAGCGGATGTGGCTTTGGCAGATGAAACTGATGCTGATATCTATTTCAAATTACCAGATGCTTACAAACGTGATTGCACCAAGTACATAGATTTTTTGAATCAAAACCCGCGTTTAATCCCATGGTTTCCACCAGTATTAATTGGTAAAGATTACGACGTTGCGGTAAATATTTTAAAGCAGGTTAAACCTAAGCTTATTGTGACTAACAACACAGGTATCGCTTATGAAGCCAACGC
This sequence comes from Psychrosphaera sp. F3M07, assembly GCF_018860345.1. GTDB lineage: Bacteria > Pseudomonadota > Gammaproteobacteria > Enterobacterales > Alteromonadaceae > Psychrosphaera > Psychrosphaera aquimarina. The sequence goes on from NZ_JAHKPJ010000004.1 coordinate 106,067, forward strand.
ATTAGGGATTAAATGGATAGCAGGCCCGTTTTTAAATACCACTAACTCGTATGCGTTATTAGGTTTACAGCAAGAATTCGATTGTGCCGGTGCGTTTATTTCTAACGAGATCAACTTTAAACAAATTAGGCATATTGCGCGTCCGGATAACTTTAAGATGATGTATAGCATTTATCATCCAATATTATTGATGACTAGCAGACAGTGTTTCTTCCAACAAAGTGTGGGTTGTGAAAAACCACGTATAGATAACGGTTGTATGTTGTCTTGTGATAAATCTACTAGCATCACAAATCTCAAAGGTGATTCGTTTGCCATCGACAAACAAAAAGCAGGTTATCCAAGTATTTATAATCAAGATCAGTTCTTAAACACTGAGATCATCAACGATTTATCTGACTTGTTTGATACCTTTATGATTGATTTAACTAATATTGGTGCAGGCGATAAAACCTCACCAGATAAAGTGACCTTGATCCAACAGTTTGAACAATTACTTAGTGGTGAGACTGCGCCAATAGAAACGATTAATTCATTAGTGCCAGACTCAACCGTAGTGCAATACCACAACGGTTTGTAGTTCTATTAACGTAAGGTTAATACTGAATGTTAATAAACAAAAACAGCGCTTAAATAGCGCTGTTTTTTATAGCTCAAATAATTTACTTCGTTTCTTCTTATTTAAATCTCAGCTGCAACAATAGAAATCTCAACTAATAAAGCTTCACGTGCCATATTGGCCGTAACACAAGCTCTTGCAGGGGCAAAGCCTTCAGGCACCCAGTTATCCCAAACCTCGTTCATTTGAGCAAAATCTTGCATATCTTTGATGTAGATAGTGGCAGATAAGATATGTTCGCGGTCACTGCCAGCTTGTATAAGTAAAGCGTCTACTTTATCTAACATAGTCTGTGTTTGTTCAGTGATGCCTTGAGAAGCATCAGCGCACACTTGGCCACATAAATAAATCACACCATTGTGTTTAACTATCCGGCTCATACGCTGTTTGGTTTCTAATCTCTCGATTGCCATTGTTGTGATCCTAAAATTATAAATATTCTTACTATTCAGATGGTAACCGACAATATCAATATTGTAGACTACAAATTTTTTGTTTTTGTTGGCAATGAAAAGATGATGATCCCTAACACTCCAGCAATAATAGAACCAAATAAAATACCTAGTTTTGCCTGTTCGATTAATACAGGTTGCCCTGCAAATGCTAATGCCGATATAAACAATGACATGGTAAATCCGACTCCAGCCAAAAAACCTATACCAACGATATGAGAGAAATGTATGTTTGGGGGCAGTCTAACCAAACCTATTTTTAAGCTAAACCAAGCAAAAAGGCTTATTCCTATGCCTTTACCTAAAACTAATCCACAAATGATAGCTATTGTGACGATACTGTCGTTAAATTCAGGAACCTCAGTGGGTAATAATACCCCTGCATTTAAAAAAGCGAACAAAGGTAGAATTATAAGACTGACTGGTTTGTCTAGCGTATTCCCCCAACGTAAAATAGGCGTTGTGGTGCTTTTAGCTATGACTTCTGCTTGAACCGCGAGTGCATGCTGTTGCTCATTAGCAAGTATTGGAGTATTGGCTTTGTCCATTTCCTGAAAATTTTCAATCACCTTTTGCATTTTATTACTAAACCATTTCTTTTTGGCATAAGGTCGAGTTGGCACCATTAAAGCGGCTAAAAGTCCTGCTGTTGTGGCGTGCACTCCGGATTGAAGGATAAACCACCAAAGCAAAACTCCGCCAATAAAATAAAATATAGGCTTTCTAATACCAAGTATATTTAGCATGAACATGGCAAATAAAGTGATGCCTGCCCAAATAAGAGATAAAACAACGATTTGTTCAGTATAAAAAAAGCCAATAACGGTGACAGCACCCATGTCATCAACTATGGCTAATCCTGTGAGTAAAACGGCTGCTGCTTTGGGCGCTTTTTTGCCGAGCAGAGTTAAAATCGCAATGGCAAATGCTGTATCTGTTGCCATTGGGATCCCCCATCCCTGATAAGCCGTAGTATCACTCAGCCAAATAATGCTTATATATATCAAAGCAGGAAGTACCATCCCGCCTATTGCCATCACTATTACTAATCCAGCGTCTTTTAAATTACTTATTGCACCAACTAAACATTCGTACTTTATTTCTAATCCCAGAATAAAAAAGAACAACACCATTAAACCATCATTGACCCAATAATGTATGGAATGACTTATTTCTGAATCACCCAGAGACATAGTGAACTGGATTGAACTTATCGCCTCATAACTGTGTTGCCATCCCAAATTAACCATCAAAATGGCTACAACTGCTGAGATAAGCAATACGATTCCGGCTATGGCCTGACTATCAATAAATGATTCAATAGGAGAAGACAGTTTAAGAAATTCTTTTTCTAAAGGTGCATGTTTACGACTTGTTTTTGTGATCTTGTAACTCATAACTGCGCCTCAGTAACATTAATATGCTATTTGTCTTAAATATAATAATCGATCTTAAAACATACTTAGTGTACTAAGTATATTTCTGGTTGTATGATACCATTGTTATAACATAAGTATTTATAAAGCTGTTTTTATTGGTTTTTATTAGTTTTTAGGGTTTTTATTTGGTTCGTACTCTAATTATTTGTTTTGGTGGTAAGCAAACTAGAGCTATCAAAGTGGAATGAACATTGTTGTTCAATGTAATTATCTTAAATCAGAAATGAGCTTGTAAAATTAACACATATGATTGGAGAAATAATGCTAGTTAAATTAAATGATCTAAACGGCACGACTATTAATGCATTAGATGGTGATATCGGCAAGGTTAAAGATGTCTATTTTGATGATAGGTATTGGGCGATAAGATTTCTGGTTGTTGATATACAACCCTGGATACCATTTAGCCAAAAAACCTTGATAAGTCCTATAGCATTAGGTGAATTTACAACAGAAGAACAATTACTTAACGTATCCATTTCGAAAGATATGGTTAAAAACAGCCCTGGGATTGATGAGCATGAAACGGTTTCTCGTGAGTTTGAGAAAAAATATTTTGATTATTACGGTTATGGTTATTATTGGATGGGTTTAGACACATGGGGTGAGTATGCTAACCCGACCGGACTCGTTGAAGCTAAGACCTTACCTTTGGATAAAAATAGTGACTATAAAGCCGTGAACCATCTTCGCTCCGCCAATGAGATCACTCATTATGGTATAGATGCACTTGATGGCAAAAAAGGTTATGTAAAAGATTTTATATGGGATACCTATGATTGGTCTTTACGTTACCTTGTTATTGATACACGAGATTGGCTGCCAGGTGGGAAAAAAGTACTGATATCACCACAACAACTTGAGAGCATGAATTGGGAGGAGAGAACTGTGAAGTGTAATATTAGTTTAGAACAGATTTAAGCATGTCCTGAGTATCACGATGATAAGTTGAACGACCTTGAATACCTTGCACAAGTGCAGGATCAACTGTGAGAAAGTAAGATTTAAATTTTATATCTTGGTGGGCAAACTAAAGTTTTAATAACACCCCGTATAATAATTCAATTGAATAAAAAGGATTGTAACGATGCAAGAATCTAAAGAGGCTGTAATGTCCGATCGAACATCTGAAATATTATACGGTGCCGAAACGACCAAAGCCTTGGGTAACTTCAAGATCAGCAATATAAAAATGCCTCGTGCATTTCTTTGGGCATTAGGCACATTAAAAAGTGCATGTGCTCAAGCTAATAATGAATTGGGGTTGTTGAAGACTGATAAATCAACAGCTATTCAACATGCAGCAAATGAAATAGCGGATGGAGTGCATGATAAACAATTTCCAATTGATATATTTCAGACAGGTTCTGGCACTAGCACTAATATGAACGCTAACGAAGTTATAGCGTCATTAATAAAGTTAAAAAGTTACAATTATATTAATGTTCACCCAAATGATGATGTGAATATGGGGCAAAGCTCAAATGACGTAATTCCATCTTGTATTCACTTAAGTGCAGCAAAACTTATCTCAGAAGAATTGCTCCCTGCATTATCACACTTAAGTAATACTTTAGATGAAAAAGCTTCTGAACATCACAATACAATTAAAACGGGTAGAACTCACTTAATGGATGCAATGCCACTTAGCTTTGCTCAAGAGATTAGTGCTTGGAGTAGTCAAATAAGATTTGCTCATGACCAGTTACAGAATAGTTTGCAACATCTTTGTAAACTGGCAATTGGAGGCACTGCGATAGGCACAGGGGTAAATACGGATGCAGAATTCGGTACAATTGTCACTCGTATATTAACTGAGAAAACTAAATTAAAGTTTACTCCCGCAGATAATTTATTTCATGCAATCAGTGCTCAAGATGTTGCCGTATCCGTCAGTGGCATTCTTAAAACTACAGCTGTGAGTTTAAGCAAAATTAGTAATGATATTCGTTGGTTAAGTAGTGGGCCATTAAATGGGTTAAATGAAATTCATTTACCAGAATTACAAAAAGGCAGCAGTATTATGCCCGGTAAGGTTAATCCAGTGATCCCTGAAGCGGTATTAATGGGCTGTACACAAGTGATTGGCAACGACACCACCATCACGTTAGCTGGGCAGTCAGGTAATTTCCAGCTAAATACCATGTTGCCATTAATTGGACATACTTTAGTGCAAAGTATCCAACTTCTGAGCTCGTGCAGTATAACGATGGCCGACAAAGCTATTAAAGGTATGCAAATTAACCATCAACATATTGAAGGTAACTTAGCAAAAAATCCGATACTGGCAACCGCACTTATAAATTTAATTGGCTATGAAAAAAGCGCAGAAATTGCAAAACAAGCCCACGCAGAGCAAAGAACGGTATTTGAAGTTGCAAAAGAACTTACTGATATAAGTGAAGAGGTATTAACCGTCCTGTTAGATCCTAACGTTATGATCAAGTCAGTTAAGACCAAAGAGTTGTAAGCTATAAGCGGTAAGTAAAAGCTAGAAGCTAGAAGTAAAAGCGAATCCTACGTGTATAGCAATTTCACTTCTTAGGTTTTCATAAAGTGCAGACATAAAAAACTGATGTTCTCATTACAAGAATTATCGGTTGTTTTAGTTATGCTCTATAAGAACAAGGCGAAATGCTACCAGCGGTCGTTATATGGGAACTCGGGAACCGACACGTCTTTCGAAAGGGCGGCTCTTATGGAAAGCGAATCCCCTTTGTATACCAATTTCACCACATCTTGAAATCCACCATAAATTTCAGGCATAAAAAAACCGATGTTCTCATTACAAGAATAATCGGTTGTTTTAGTTATAAGTTAGAAATGGTACCAGCGGTCGGACTCGAACCGACACTTCTTTCGAAAGGGGATTTTGAATCCCCCGTGTATACCAATTTCACCACGCTGGCATTTCTAATTTATAACTCACGCTATAAGGTAATTGATGAAACGATTAGGTTCGTTGCAAGTTCATTACATTTAGCGAGAGGAATTATAACCACGGTTTGTATGCATGCAAGTGATTTATCAATATATACGCCTTGAGTGTTTATATATTGTGCAAATTACTAAATCAAGACGCTCTATGTTGTTTGGATTTAATGCTTTTGTTGGTAGACTAACGCCCAGTTATTATCACTTACATTGAATATTTATGTCTGAAGTTTTCCCTCGCGCAGGTTTTTTTAAACGTTTGTCTGTCATAGTTTATGACTTATTGGCTGTAATTGCCTTATGTATGCTGTTGAGTATTATTAATTTAGGTGCGTTGTATGCGCTGCAAGCATTTGGCTTATTTGAACTTACAGGTTATCAAGATCATTCTGCCTATTTGAATCAACAATGGTGGTTTAAAGTAGAAACGGTTGCCGTTATTTGGGGATTTTATGCATGGTTTTGGCATGACGGCGGTCAGACTTTAGGCATGAGGGCATGGCGGGTTAAAATTCAAAGCACCAACGATGAGCCGGTTACCTTTATTAGGGCAGCCAAAAGAGCCTTGTTCGCGTTATTTGGCTTAGGTAATATCTTAGTGTTGTTAATGCCTAAAACTAAGTTGTCGTTACAAGACAGACTTACTAATACAGAAATGGTGGTTTTAACCAAAGAAGCCAATAAACAGGTGTATCTACGTGGGATAGAAGAGCCTTTACCAAAAAAGGCGCATATAGATGAAGCTGTACCAACAGAAAATGCAGTAAAAAAGAACTATAAATAAAAGTTTATACTTTAAACGCACTATACTTTTTTGCTTACAGCTTACAGCTTACAGC
>NZ_JAHKPJ010000004.1:112535-272994 GCF_018860345.1 Psychrosphaera sp. F3M07
CTTACAGCTTACAGCTTACTATTTCTGTTTCTTAGTCAGCAAATGCATAGCCAACAAACTAAATACCAAGGTTGGGGTGAATGCTCCAATTACGGTTGGCACTTCATAAATTAACGACACCGAACCAAATATCTTGTCGAATAAAAAGAATGAGAAGCCGGTAATAATTCCTAAAATTACCCTAGCGCCCATCGTGACACTTCGTAACGGACCAAAGATAAAAGACAAAGCGAGTAACAACATTACAGCCACATTGATTGGCTGAAATATTTTGCGCCATAAGGCGAGTTCATAACGACTGGCACTTTGTTCATTTTTGCTTAAGTATTGTAAATACTCCACTAGGTCAGATACGGCCATACGTTCTGGTTTTATTGACACAACGCCCAGCTTTTCAGGCGATAACTCAGTTGGCCAAGGTAGCCTATCTAGTAATACAGTATCGATTTTATTTTGTTGCCAACGTTTTATAATTACGTCATCTAATAACCAATTACCGTTACTAAAACTTCCTGATTTAGCCGTTATTTGTTGGACTAATTTTAAGTCATCATCAAAGTCAAAAACCGTTACGTTGATTAAATCACCATTTTCAGTCACTTCTTTGATGTTAATAAACGCGTCGGTATCTTTTGCCCAAAGTCCCTGTTCTGCTGAATATAATTTACCACCAGAAACTGCTTGGGTTTTTAATTCTTTGGCTGATTGAATTGCGTAGGGCACACCCCATTCCGAAAAAATCATCATAATGAGGATGAGGATAGTACTGGATTTTAATACTGCAGAGACCACATTGGCTTTGGACATGCCGATAGCTTGCATAACCACTAATTCAGAATTACTCGCCATAGCACCCAAACCAACGAGCCCACCGATCATGGCTGCCATCGGAAAAAACGCCTCTAAGTCTTGAGGGATAAGATAGATAGTAAATAGCCCAGCAGTCATAAAGGTAAAGTCGCCACGGCCAATATAACCAAGTTGATCTATGAATCTAAATAATGAGCTGATGCCTACCAGTACGGCTAATGTCACGCCGATTGAGCTTAAAACAGTGCGACCAATATAACGGTCGATCAAAGTCATCATAATTAGTCACCTTTCCTTGTTAATTTTAACCATTTTTGCCTGATCAAACCGCCGGAACTTCGGTCTTTAATTAATAATAAGCAGGCGGTGACTAACCCTAATAAATGTATCCACCATAAACCGATATAAGTAGGTAAGTGACCATCTTCTATCGCAGATTTAGCTAACACTAATAGAATGTAATAGGTAAAGAATATGCCAAGACCCGGTAGAATTTTACCAAACCGTCCTTGTCTTGGGTTTACTGAACTTAATGGAACGGCAATCATAGCGAGTATTGGGATGGAAAGAGGGATGGCGATACGCCATTGGAACTCAGCAATTGCATCTAACTCTTTGGACTTAGCTAACTCTAAAGTTGGCAGTGCGGCATAATTACGGCGACGCTTTTCAACCGCTTGGTCTTGTAATTGGATTTGATACTCAGAGAAAGTCAGACGTTGTGAAGCATCATCTTTACCAATGTAATATCTGTGACCTTGAGATAACACCAAGTCTTGTTTGCCACTGTCGTACTCAACAATTCGACCGGTTTCCGAATAAACAACATTATCAACGCCATCTTCGTTGGCATTGGCAACAAATACTTTTTTCATTATGTAGGTTTTGCGTTCAATATCATGAACAAACACAACTGAATCGCCACTGCCTGCCTTTTGAAATCGGCCAGCGGTTAAGGTAGATAATACACCATCTGCAGCGGCGGTTTCTCTGGCTTGGTATTCATATTCAGCGGCTAATGGGGCTAAGTATAAGGTTACACTGCCGCCAACAATGGCTAAGATAAATGCATAAATTAACGTAATACGAGTGACAAACCATTCGGATACACCACAGGCTTTTAAAACACTCATTTCGTGATCGCTATAAAGTCGACCATAAGCCAACATGACGCCTAAAAATATACTTAAAGGCAGTATAACGGCAGCCAGTTGAGGAAAACGAAGTCCAATAATGGACGCAACGAGATAACCTGGTATTTTGCCCTCTGAAGCATCGGCCAATACTTTGACAAATGTTTGGCTGAGGAAAATGCTCATGAAGACTAGAAAAACCGCAAACTGCGACTTAAATACTTCAGCGGTTAAATAACGCAGAATTATCACAAATAAACCTTAGAAAACTTATACTTTTACTGGAATAATGCCAATTTATAAGTAAACTTCTTATTTTCATAAGAAAACTATTTTGTAATACTTGAAGTTGATAAGTTACTTACAATTTTGGCGGCCTAATAATAACAGGCATGGAAATTATTATAATGATAAATCCATCAATCGCCGATTAATATTTCAATAAATAACAAAAAATAATCAAAATGTAGTGCAATTGGAGAAATCATGGAATTCAGTGTTAAAAGTGGCAGCCCGGAAAAACAACGCAGCGCTTGTATAGTTGTTGGTGTTTATGAACCACGTAGACTCTCTCCCATTGCTGAACAATTAGATCAAATTAGTGATGGTTACATAAGTAACTTATTACGACGTGGTGACCTTGAAGGTAAACCAGGCCAAGTTTTATTATTACATCATGTACCTAATGTATTGAGCGAACGTGTTTTATTGGTTGGTTGTGGTAAAGAGCGTGAATTAAACGAACGTCAATACCGCCAGATTATCAAAAAAACTATCGATACTTTAAACGATACAGGTTCAATGGAGTCCGTCTGTTTCTTAACGGAAATGCACGTTAAGGGTCGTGATACATATTGGAAAGTTAGACAAGCGGTTGAAGCAACGTTAGATAGCTTGTATAGCTTTGATGCACTAAAAAGTAAAAAAGACGAAGCTCGTCGTCCTCTACGAAAATTAGTATTTAATGTACCTACAAGACGCGAATTACCTATTGGTGAACATGCGATTGAACATAGTTTAGCTATTTCAAATGGTGCAAAACTGTGTCGTGACGTAGCAAATATGCCGCCAAACATTTGTAATCCAGCGTATTTGGCCGAACAAGGTAAGTCGTTAGAGTCTTATGACAAAGTATCGGTTGAAACCGTTGGTGAAGAACAAATGGCTGCACTAGGAATGAATTCCTATTTAGCAGTTGGCCGTGGCAGTGACAACGAATCAATTATGACCATCATTAAATACAATGGTGGGGCGTCAGACGAAGCACCAATCGTATTAGTCGGCAAAGGTTTAACCTTTGACTCAGGTGGTATTTCCATTAAACCGGCCGCAGGCATGGATGAAATGAAATACGATATGGGTGGTGCCGCTGGTGTATTAGGTACCATGCGTTCTTTAGCTGAATTAGATTTACCTATCAATGTTATTGGCGTATTAGCTGGTTGTGAAAACATGACTGGCAGTAAAGCGTATCGCCCAGGTGATGTATTAACCACTATGTCGGGTAAAACCGTTGAAGTGTTAAATACCGATGCGGAAGGACGTTTGGTTTTATGTGATGCGTTAACTTACGTAGAACGCTTTGACCCTGAACTTGTAATTGATATTGCTACGTTAACCGGAGCTTGTGTGGTTGCGTTAGGTAAACATGCATCTGGCTTATTAAGTACACATAATCCTTTGGCGCATGAGCTGTTAAATGCCTCAGAGCAAAGTGGTGACAGAGCATGGCGTTTACCTTTATGGGATGAATATCAAGACCAATTAGAAAGTCCATTTGCTGATTTTAGTAATTTAGGTGGGCGAGACGCAGGGACTATTACCGCTGCATGTTTCTTATCTAGATTTACAAAAAAATATAATTGGGCGCATTTAGACATTGCTGGAACCTCATGGGTAAGCGGTGGTGCTAAAAAAGGTGCGACAGGGCGTCCGGTTCCAATGTTGACTCAGTTCTTAATGAACCGTGCCGGTATTTCGGTTGAAAGTTAGAACGTTAGAATTAATCACAAAACGAATATAACCAATGAATGCAATTTTCTGGATATTATCAGAACAACAACAAGCGCCATTACACGCCAAAGACAGTGATGTAACGGCGCACATTCATTATGCCTGCGTGTTAGCAGCGGATTTGTATCGTCAAAATAAAAAAATACATATAGGTGTTGAAAACCAAGATCAAGCACATATTGTTGATGATTGGTTATGGCAGTTTGAGGCTGATAGATTTATCCCTCATAATTTGCCGGGAGAAGGCCCACATTATGGATCACCAGTAGAAATTAACTGGGAGCCAAGTCAACAACGCCGGGGCTGTTTTGTTAATACCTGCCAAACATTACCTGATTACGTTTCTAAACTAAAAGGTGTGAATGAATGGCATGATTTTGTGCCCAATGACGAAGCTGGCAAAGCGGCTGCGCGAGAGCGATACAAGTTATTGAAACAAGCTGGTTTTAATTTAACCACCAATCAAATTCCAGATTCAATCGTGTAAAACGAAGTAGACATCAAATTTAATCTTTACAGAAATTCAAGGCAAAAACCATCATGGAAACAACTTATAACCCAACCGATATCGAACAATCTTTGTATGAAGAGTGGGAATCTAAAGGTCATTTTAAACCTTCAGGTAAAGGGGACAGTTATAGCATCGTCATTCCACCACCAAACGTCACTGGTAGTTTGCACATGGGGCATGCGTTCCAACATACTATTATGGATACGTTAACGCGTTATAAACGTATGGATGGTTTTAATACTTTATGGCAAGTGGGAACGGACCATGCCGGTATTGCTACGCAAATGGTGGTAGAACGTCAACTTGCTGCCGAAGGTGAGGTTACTCGTAAAGATTTAGGTCGTGAAAAATTCATCGACAAAATTTGGGATTGGAAAGCAGAGTCTGGTGGCACAATTACCAAGCAAATGCGCCGTCTAGGTAACTCGGTAGATTGGGAACGTGAACGTTTCACTATGGACCCTGGGTTATCAAAAGCCGTTGAAAAAGTATTTGTCGATTTATACAACGACGATTTAATTTATCGTGGTAAACGTTTGGTTAACTGGGATCCAAAGTTACAAACGGCTATTTCTGATTTAGAAGTTGAGAATAAAGACAAAAAAGGCCACATGTGGCACTTCCGTTATCCTCTAGCTGATGGTCAAAAAACGGCAGACGGTAAAGATTATTTAGTGGTAGCGACAACACGTCCAGAAACCTTATTAGGTGATACTGCCGTTGCGGTAAATCCAGAAGATCCTCGTTATAAAGACTTAATTGGTAAATCAATTGTTTTACCTTTAGTGGGTCGTCTTATTCCTATTATTGGCGATGAACATGCTGATATGGACAAAGGCACAGGTTGTGTAAAAATCACGCCTGCACATGACTTTAACGACTATGAAGTAGGTAAACGCAACAACTTACCTATGATCAATGTATTAAACTTTACTGGTCACATTCGTAATGAGTCAGAAGTTTTTAATACCAATGGTGAAGTAAGCGATGTGTATTCCACTGATCTGCCAGAGCAATTTCAAGGTTTAGAACGTTTTGCTGCACGTAAAGCGGTTGTGGCAGCCATGGAAGAGTGCGGTTATTTAGACGAAATAAAAGAACATGACTTAACTGTGCCATATGGTGATCGTGGTGGTGTTGTTATCGAACCTATGTTGACAGACCAATGGTATGTACGTGTTGAATCTATGGCGAAAGTAGCCACAGAAGCGGTTCAAAATGGTGATATCCAGTTTGTACCAAAACAATATGAAAATATGTATTTTGCGTGGATGCGCGACATTCAAGACTGGTGTATATCACGTCAACTTTGGTGGGGACACAGAATTCCAGCTTGGTATGATGAAAACGGCAAAGTATACGTTGGTAACAGTGAAGCGGAAGTTCGTACGGCTAATGGTTTAGCGGATGACGTTAAACTACGTCAAGACGAAGATGTATTAGATACTTGGTTCTCCTCTGCGCTTTGGACTTTCTCAACGTTAGGTTGGCCTGACAATGTAGAAGATTTAAAAACCTTCCATCCTACCGATGTACTGGTAACGGGCTTTGACATCATTTTCTTCTGGGTTGCGCGTATGATCATGATGACCATGCACTTCATTAAAGATGAAGATGGCAAACCACAAGTCCCATTTAAAACGGTTTATGTTACTGGACTTATCCGTGACGAAAATGGCGATAAAATGTCTAAATCTAAAGGTAATGTTATTGATCCTTTAGATATTATCGACGGTATCGAATTAGAAAAATTAGTACAAAAACGTACGGGCAACATGATGCAACCAAAACTGGCTGCAAAAATTGAAAAAAGTACTCGTAAAGAATTCCCAGAAGGCATGGAAACCAGCGGTACAGACGCACTACGTTTTACCTTGTCAGCACTGGCTTCAACAGGCCGTGACATTAGCTGGGACATGAAACGTTTGGAAGGGTACCGTAATTTCTGTAATAAATTATGGAATGCTAGCCGTTACGTATTAATGAATACAGAAGAGTTTGATTGCGGTAAAAACGCAACAGATTCAGAACTTGAATATTCATTAGCGGATCGTTGGATCCAAGGACAAATGCAAAACACCATTAAAACAGTACGTGGCCATTTGGACGCTTATCGTTTTGATTTAGCTGCTAATGCATTGTATGACTTTACTTGGAATGAATTCTGCGGTTGGTACTTGGAGTTAACTAAGCCGGTAATGAACAGTGGTTCTGAGACTCAACAACGGGCTACACGTAAAACATTGGTTGTGGTATTAGAATCGTTATTACGTTTGATGCACCCAATTATGCCGTTTATCACAGAAACCATTTGGCAACGTGTACAACCGTTAACCGGTTTTGATGCAGACGCTGAAAGCATCATGTTAAATGCGTATCCAACTTATAATGTTGATTTGGTTGATGAACAAGCGGTCGCCGATGTTGAATGGTTAAAACAGTTTATTCTGGTTATCCGTAACATACGTGGTGAAATGGACTTGTCGCCTAACAAACCAATTAATGTATTGTTACGTAACTTATCAGCACAAGACCTTGAACGTTTAACGGCTAATAAATCATTCTTGATGGCGTTAGCTAAATTAGAATCTATTAACGTGTTAGCCGAAGGCGAAAAAGCGCCAGCGTCAGCATCAGGCATTGTTGGTACTATGGACGTACTTATCCCTATGGCGGGTTTGATAGATAAAGACGCTGAGTTATCTCGCTTAACTAAGGCGATGGAAAAAGCCAATCAAGAATTACAACGTGTATCGGGTAAGTTATCTAACGAGAAGTTTGTAAGTAACGCGCCTGCGGCCGTTATTGAAAAAGAACAAGCTAAAATGGCTGAGTTCCAACAAACGGTTAATAAATTAAAAGAGCAATACGCAGAGATTGAAGCGATTTAATTACTATGTAATAGAATGACAACAAGCTGTATTGCCTGAATAAAACGCTAAACAAGTAATTGTTTGGCGTTTTTTTTATGCGGAAATTATTGATCTTTTTAAAATTGTAGTTATAGTGATATCAAAATGATATCACTAATAAAAGGATTAATATCATGAAAATAGAAAAAGAGATGAAAGAGAAAGTTGGTTTTTCAATAAATGGTTTTATTGCTGCACCTGTCGTTGGAGCTCTACTTTATCTATTTATAAGGCAAATTCCAGATGCTGAAGGAGGCAAAATTTTAATGCTTTTGTTGACAGCTTTATCAGGCTCTATGTCAGCGGGATTTTTTATGGTGCAACCTAAACAAGCAAGAGTGTTAACCTTGTTTGGCTCTTATGTTGGCACAGTAAAAGCAACAGGTTTACGTTGGACTATTCCTTTTTTTGGTCGTCGCAATATCTCATTAAGAATTCGTAACTTTGAAAGTGGTCAATTAAAGGTAAATGACAATCATGGTAATCCAATTGAAATAGCAACCGTTGTGGTATGGGCAGTAGATGATACGGCACAAGCCGTGTTTGAAGTGGATGATTATGAAAGTTACGTTAGCATTCAATCAGAAGCCGCACTTCGTAATATGGCAACAACGTATCCATATGATATTTATGAGGACGGGGATATTGCACTACGTAGTCACACTCAAGTTATCTCTGATGCCTTGACAAAAGAAGTTCAAAATCGATTGGAAAATGCTGGCATGAAAGTCATTGAAGCACGTATTAGCCACTTGGCTTATGCACCAGAAATAGCCAATGCTATGTTACAACGTCAGCAAGCAACCGCTATCATCGCCGCGCGTGAAAAGATAGTACAAGGTGCCGTTGGTATGGTTGATTTAGCATTAGAGCAGTTAGCTGAAAAAGGCATTGTAGAGCTTGATGAAGAACGCAAAGCTGCCATGGTCAGTAATCTATTAGTAGTTCTGTGCAGTGACCAAAATACTCAACCCATTGTTAATGCTGGCTCGTTATATTAAGTAGTAAAATATCAGCATTACACACAAGAGCATAAACCTAAGCTCACTTAATAAGGAGCCCATGTGACCAAAAAGAAAAGTTATCCATTACGTATTAGCCCCGATGTCTTAGCCGCAATGCAGCGCTGGGCAGACGACGAAATACGTAGTGTTAATGCTCAAATTGAATATGTGTTAAGACAGGCATTGGTGTCTAATGGACGAGTGAAACTTGTACAAAAGGTGTTAACAGAAGTTGTTGAAGAGAAAGACGATGATGAAAAAAACGTTTAAATCTAAAGTCGACAAATCCATTGTTATTATTTTGATCGCTAGTTTTTTATTTTCGTTTTATGCTTTGTTTACTGAAATTAATCAACCTGATCTTTATTCAAGTTTGTTATCTCTACTTAATGAACCAAGTGAATCAAGGTCGGCTTTGTTAGTATTAACGTTAACGACGGTTTTTGTTGTCTATATCTTTGTAAAAGTTAAATACCAAGTTACCGACACACAGATCATAATTCACAATGGTTTGTTCAGTAAAACTATTGCTATTAAAGACGTGCGCAAGGTAACACATACAATTAACGTAATATCCGCAGCGGCGTTATCTAGAAAACGGTTAGTATTACATTACTTTGATAAAATCAAAGGTGAAAGACAAATTCAGATATCACCAAAAGACAGAAAAGGATTTTTGGCGGCTATTGGGATGACCTTGTCGGATTCTTTGTAATCGTAATTTGAGTTATATAAAAAACAGTTACCTAAGTAACTGTTTTTTTTATGTGTAACCGTTTTTATTTAAAACTGGGTTATCACTTTAACGTCATCCGATACTGATGAATCATCGACATAACCTATAAAATTGGGGTTCGCTTTAACCAAAGCAATCACATTGGCATCATTGCCAACGTCTTTTGGTGGAGTGCCTTTACCGGTGAATACCAATTTTGACCAATAAGCTTTGATTTGTGTACCTGACTTTTTTAAAACCGCCGTTTCAAATTCGGTTCTTGCTGTACTTCCTTCCGTTTGGTTTACAGGAATAGCGTGGCCAGCACCTGGGAATGACTTCATCTTACCCAGAAATATCTTTGCAATTTCTGATTCACCTAAAGACACCGGATTAGATGGGTGCACTATGACAGATATGCCAGAGAATGATGATGCACTAAACAATAGATTGGTAACCAAAAAAAGTGTTTTCATTTACATCCTTAAATACTCAAGAGGGGGCAACCGATAAATGTTGGTTGACGTTATCGCTGTAGTTGATCCTTGAAAACCGGATATCAACAATGTGTATGGATAGAGTATAGTCAAAATTAACATAGGTACTTAAATGACAGACCTAAAATGGACAATTTGAGATATGTTACTCAATGCCATCTAAGGATATATTCGATTTTATATAAGATGTGTGGTGGTGATAATCTGTCTAATTAGGTATTAGATTTTGCTTGTTCCCACCATGTGTCTAACTGGTCAAGGCTGGTATTGCTAATTTCTGCGTTGTTCTCTGATGCAATCTGTTCAACCTGACGAAAGCGTTTTTCAAACTTTTTATTGGCGGATTTGATCACTTGTTCTGGGTTCAAGCCTAAGTGTCGGGTCACATTGGTAAGGGCAAAATAGAGATCCCCTAGTTCATCTGCAATGGCGTCAATATTGTCACTGTCCTTTAACGATGCGTTATCAATATTAAGGGCGAGTTCAGCTTTTACTTCTTCAATCTCTTCACTGACTTTATCAAATGCACCATGCACATCAGGCCAATCAAAACCAACACTTGAGGCTCGTTTTTGGATTTTATAGGCACGGGAAATAGCAGGTATTGCCATTGGGATATCATCTAATACGCTGGTGTTTTGTGCGTCTTTAGATTGACGTTCTGCGGCTTTTTGTTTTTCCCAGTTTTGTTTTATTTGTTGTTCAGAATCAAATTGAGCATCAGAAAAAACATGCGGGTGACGGCTGATCAACTTGTCGCAAACGGTGTCGATCACATCGTTAAAATCAAACAAGGATTGCTCTTGGCCAAGTTGAGCGTAAAACACAACCTGAAATAATAAATCGCCTAATTCACTTTTTAAGTCGACATAGTCCTTGTCTTCTATGGCTTGTGCAACTTCATACGCTTCTTCAATAGTGTAAGGTATTAGCGAATCAAAGGTTTGCTTTAAGTCCCACGGGCAGCCTGTTTCAGGGTGACGTAATTGGGACATGATCCAGTTGAGTTTATCCATAGATGATTTGTTATTTAACATTCTTAAAAGGTCACTTTTCCGGTATTAGATTCGTTTAACTTCTATCATTTCATCTAACTGACTGAGTTTGCTTACCACGCGGTTAAATGCCCCTACGTTATAGACTTCTAATTTAAGTCCCATAGTCGCAATCTGTTTCTGTACGTCAGACTCTGTGGTCATACCCAGTACATTGATTTTTTCATTTGCAAGTATGCTAGTGACGTCTCGTATTAAGCCACTGCGGTCATTTGCAATAATACGCAACTGTGAAATGTAACCACCGGAATACTCTTCTTCCCAACTGGCTTCTATGAAGCGCTCTGGGTGTTCATTCATGACAATTTTAAATTGTTCACAATCTTCTCTGTGGATAACGACGCCGCGCCCTTGAGTAATATAGCCAGCGATTTCATCACCAGGAATTGGATTACAACAGCCAGCTAGTTGGTTCATTAGATTACCAACACCTTGGAGTACAATGCCGTTTTGAAACTTCTTCTGTTTTCTCGGTTTTTGAATTAAACGAGGGTCAATTTCAGGTGGTTGTTCATTTCTTAACTTGGACTGGATGTAATTAACGACTTGATTTAAACGAACATCACCGCCACCAATTGAAGCTAATAAGTCGTCTAACGTCACCATGTTAAAGCGGTCTTTAGCTTGTTCCGCTTCTGACCAAGGTATATTTAAACGAGACAATTCTTGTTCTAAAAGTTGCTTACCTTCGGTTTGGTTTTTATCTTTATCTTGCTGTTTAAACCAAGTGTGAACTTTAGCTCGCGCTCTGGAAGAGTGGATGTAATCAAGGTTAGGATTCAGCCAGTCGCGTTTTGGATTGGATTCTTTACCTGTAATGATCTCAATCTGATCACCCGTTTTAAGTTGGTAAGTAAAAGGCACAATGCGGTTAAACACTTTTGCACCAATACATCTATGTCCCACATTAGTATGGATATGATAAGCAAAATCCAACGGGGTAGACCCATTCGGTAAATCAATAACATCACCTTGTGGCGTAAACACATAGACGCGGTCTTCGACAACTTGGTTTCTTAGCTCTTCAGCGAAATCACCGGAGTCTGCCATTTCTTCTTGCCATTGAAGTAGTTTTCTTAACCAAGCAATCTTGTCTTCATAGCTAGAGCCTTTACCAGACTTAGTTGGTAAGGCGCCTTCTTTATATTGCCAGTGAGCCGCAACACCTAACTCAGCGTCGTCATGCATTTCTTCTGTTCTGATTTGAATCTCAATCGGTTTACCTTCCGGACCTATTACGACAGTGTGAATCGATTGGTAACCGTTTGGTTTAGGCGTGGCAACATAATCGTCAAACTCAGACGGTATATGGCGCCAGCTAGTATGAATGATGCCTAAACATGAGTAACAATCCTGGATTTTATCAGCAACAACACGTACTGCTCTAATGTCGAATAACTGGCTGAACTCATACCCTTTTTTCTGCATTTTTTTCCAAATGCTGTAGATATGTTTTGGTCTACCGTAAACTTGAGACTTTATGTTAGCGCCAGCTAAGCGTTCACCAAGTAACTCGACAAAGTCTTCTAGATACTGTTGTCGTTCAGTACGTTTTTCTTCAAGGTTAGATGCGATATTTTTATAAATATCAGGCTGTAAATAGCGAAAAGCATAGTCTTCTAGCTCCCACTTTAATTGACCTATACCTAATCGATTAGCTAACGGAGCATAAATGGTTTGGGTTTCTTTGGCGGCAAGGACTCGAGTCTCTTCGTCGCTTTTTTTGATTTCACGTAAAAAGACCACTTGCTGCGCAAGTTTAATAACAACCGCGCGTACATCTTCAATCATTGCGGTTAACATACGGCGTATATTTTCACCTTGCTCAGGCGAATATTTTACTCGAGCTGACAACAAGCCCATGCTGGCCATTTTGGTGACACCGTTTAACAAATTAATGATATTACGGCCAAATTTCTTTTTGAGTTTTTCTCTAACTTTGGTGTCGGATGCCTGATGTTCAAAATAGGGATATAACAATGCAGTTATTAAACTGTCATCGTCCATATGAAGTTCAAGTAATATCTCAACAATTAGTAGACCTTGGCGGGTGTAATCGGCATCAACCGGTGAAAGTAACTCAGCTTGTTTGGGTTGCTTTTGTAACCACTGAACGGCGTCGTCAATTACTTGAACAGTATGTTCTGCTAGACCAGCAGACATTAGCCACTGTTTGGTATCTTTACTTTCTAGAACGTCTTCTAAGTGATGCGTGCGAGTTACCGAAACCACAGGTTATCCTTTTATTTTTCTAACAAAGCCATCGCTTCAATATGAGCAGTATGAGGAAACATATTCAATAATCCAAGTTTCGACAATTTATACCCGCTTTGTTGTAATTCTTTAATATCTCTGACCATAGTGGATGGATTACAAGATACATATAATATTGTATTTGGTGCCAACAGTGGGATTTTTTTGACAACATCATAGGCGCCATCACGAGCCGGATCTAATAATAACTTGTCTATAGGTTTTAACCACTGTGGTTTATATTTTAATTGTAATTTAGATAAATCGGCTTGATGAGCAGAGATGTTATCTATCTGATTTAATTCTGCATTTTGTTTTATGCGTAACACCATATTGTTTACGCCTTCAACGGCAAATACTTGTTTAGATTTAAGCGCTAAGGGCAATGTGAAATTGCCTATGCCACTAAATAAATCTAACACAACTTCCTCTTTTGTTGGTGCTAACCAATCAATTGCCTGCGAGACCATCTGCTGATTTACATCGGCATTTACTTGAATGAAATTTTCTGGTGAAAATTGGAATCGACAATTTTCAATTACATATTCAAGCTCTGTACCAGTTGTATTATTTAATAATGATATTTGCTCAAACTTATGGTCTTCATGTTCCAAAATCAAGTTTATATTTTGAGCTTGTGCATATAGGTTTAGTATTTCTTTGTCTTTACTATTCAGTGGGTTAACAACTCGAAAAATAACAGTATCGCAATTGTCTAATGCATAAAGTTGTATGTGCGTTATTGATTTACGGCTGGTTAAACTTTGTATTGTCGTTTTTAACGATGGCAGTAAATTGGTTAAACTTTGAACCAAAATAGGGCACTGCTCAACATCAACAATTTGTTTAGACTTTGCTTGTCTAAAGCCTAAACGTAATGATGTGTCCGAATCAAACCAGATAGATAAACGAGCTGTACGACGATAGTGCCAGTCGGGACCCGTTATTGCTGGTTGCCATGGAATATCGGTTAACCCTAATTGTTTTTGGAATAGGGAGTTTAACGCGGATTGTTTTGCTGCGGTTTGATGAGCTGGTTCCATATATTGAATTTGGCAACCACCACAAACATCGAAATGTACACATTTAGGTTCTACACGTTTATCACTGGCTTCAAGTACTTCTAACGTCTCACCTTTAATGATTTTTTCGTTATAGGTAATAGGACGAACTTTTACAACTTCATCAACTAATGCGCCGATAACAAAAGCGATACGACCAGTTTCAGTTCGAATGATCCCTTTCCCTTCGGGGTCGTAACTCTGCACTTTTGCAACGAAGTCGGGCAATTGTTTGGCAAGAGATTTATGTTTTCTGTTTTTGCCTGATTTACTTGGGTTGAATATTTTTGCCATGCGAGCGGTTGCCTGTCCTTTAAATCGTGATGAAATCGTTAAATATGAAATTCAGAAGCTGGAATCTTGTTAGTTTAACAAGTTTAGGATAAGTTAATCTCCCTAATTTATATAAATTATTCTCGTATTATTAATGAAAGAACTGCTTTCTTTACGTCAACGCGCGTTGATGATCACCATATTACCTACAATATTGATCGGTCTTTTATTAGGGGGTTACTTAACTTATAAAAGATACACAGAGCTGGATGACAACTTAATCCAACGTGGTATCTACCTTTCAGAGCCATTAAGTATTTTGAGTGCGGATGCAATATTAAACAGTAATCAAAAAAGGTTAGAAGAAACCCTGAACATGGCACATAGAAAAGCCAGTCCAATCGTACAGTCTATTTCGGTATTTTTACCTAACCATCAATTGTTTGTTTCTTCGAATATGCATGAAGATTTTTCTAAAGTCCGTCTAAAACCGGGGCGTTTACTATCTGAAAATACCCAAGTCGAAATGACCGACGATAAAATTTACATTCGCAGCCCAATATACAGTGCAGAATTAGAAGTAAACGACTCGTTTATTTTCATCACCAAAAATGGCAAGACATTATTTGGTTATTTAGTTGTTGAATTAAGCCGAGATCAAGCACGCCTAGAGCAACAATCTTCAGTCTTCACTTTAATCCTTATTTTATTGCTCGTGATTATTTCTACCACAGTGTTTTCGTTCTTTTTTATTAAAGATATCACCTCATCTATTAACGAACTTAACAAAGCGGTTAAATCCATTGCCGATGGTGATTATAAATATCGTGTGAATAATAATATGGTTGGGGAATTAGAATCCTTAAGGCTGAGCGTTAACTCTGTTGCCAAAGCCATGTATGTAGTGACCGAACAAGCAGAACATAATATCAGTGAACATACTCAAGAATTACAGCAAACCGTGGAGCAGTTGGAAGTACAGAATATTGAACTTAATATTGCCAAACGGGACGCGTTAAATGCTAACGATGTGAAGTCTCAATTCTTAGCAAATATGAGTCACGAGTTAAGAACCCCGTTAAATGGAGTATTAGGTTTTACTCGCCAATTAAAGAAAACCCAGCTTAATAATAACCAGCGAGATTTCCTCGACACAATCGACTCGTCGGCGAATAACTTATTACAGATCATTAACGACATTTTAGACTTCTCTAAACTGGACGCTGGAAAAATGGAACTCGAGTCAATTCCATTCGCGCTTCGCGATACGGTTAATGAAGTTATGACCTTATTAGCGCCAAGTATATTTGATAAGAGTCTGGATATTCATATTAATATCGACACCCGTGTTCCGGATGAATTACAGGGTGATCCTGTTCGGTTAAAACAAATAATCATTAACTTGGTCGGTAACTCTATCAAGTTTACCCGTGACGGTTATATCCGATTGGATGTTAAATATTTAGGAAGTCACGAATACGGACATCACATTAAGTTTATTGTGTCAGATACGGGCATTGGTATTGAAGAAAAGGTCAAAGATAAATTATTTGCGGCTTTCGGACAGGCGGACAATTCCACCACTCGAAAATATGGCGGTACAGGATTAGGCCTGATCATTTGTAAAAAAATAGTCGAAAGCATGAAAGGCAGTATTCACTTTAATAGTGAGTTAAATAAAGGCTCTGAGTTCTTTTTTGATATGTATATCAAAGAAAATAACACTGCCATTGGACAACAATTACCTTTAAAAGAAATTGAAAATAAAAAAATACTGTATTTCGACTCGTGCCCTCAAGCGTTCAACGATATCAACCAACTACTTAATGATGACACTGAACTAGTTGTCACAAGTTGTGATCAAGACTCAGCCTATTTAGAAGCCTTACAAAAAGACAAATTTGATATTGTGTTGATAGGCAGAAAAATATCGCCCAGCACAGTAAGTGAACTAAAAAAATACATCACAGTGGCAACACAATATTGTTCACATGTTTACACCATCATCAATAGTATTTCACCGAACTTAAAAGAAGCGATTATTGGATCTGGAGCGAGAGCTTGTTTTAGTATGCCTGTGAATCATAGGAAGTTGATAACTACGTTTGCTGAACCTTATATAAAAGATATTAATCAGCAACAAGCGTTAACCACAATGTTTGGTGGAATGAAGGTTCTCGCGGTTGATGATACGCCCGCTAATCTTAAACTACTAACAACTTTGTTGGATGAAATGGGTATGGTAGTTGATGTAGCACATGATGGCGTTGCTGCGTTACATCAGGCACAAAAGCATATTTACGATGTTATTTTTATGGATATACAAATGCCGATTATGGATGGTATTACGGCATGTCAAAAAATTAAAGAGTCGTCGTTAAATGAGAGCACGGCTATTATTTCCGTAACAGCTCACGCAGGACAAGATGAACAAAAAAGAATGTTAGAAGTTGGTTTTACTGGCTATTTAGCCAAACCGATAGATGAAGAAATGTTAACTCAAGTTATATTAGATGCATGTCCAGGTTGTCAGCTACAAATAAGGCAGCCAACTGCTGTGCCCGTTATTGCAACTCAACCGGACGAATCACTACCTGCTTTTGCACATTACCATCATGTTGATTGGTCATTAGCCTTAACCCGTGCTGCGGGCAAAAAAGAACTCGCAATAGAAATGTTTGTTATGTTAGTTAAAGGGTTACCGGAATTAGCCCAATCGTTAAAACAAAGTTATGGGGATGAGGATCTGGAAACATTGTTAGGGGTTATACACAAGTTTCATGGCGCGTGTTGTTACACTGGGGTACCTAAACTAAAGCAATTAGCCGAACTTATTGAAACTGGATTAAAGAATGAAAAAAATATAGCCGCGGTTGACCCTGAATTGTTAGAACTGATTGATGAGATTGATCATATTATTAATGAAGCAAATAATTGGGATTTGAATTAATCACTCTCTTTGTTCGATTTATTAAGTCGGCTCAATTTCATAAACTGTTCTTTTAATGGTCCTTTGCTAGACTGAGCTATAGATTCAAACATTTTTGCAACATCATCTGGAATTGTTCGAGTACTTTTTTTTATAATAGTAGGGGCTTCTGCTTTTGCTCGTTTTGATTGTAAGGCGGCTGAATGAGGACTTACTTTCATTTCAACAGTGACTAACGCAGGATCGAGCTGTTTCCGAAAGGAAGACAAAACCTGTGATTGGTACATTTTAAAGCCAGTGGCAATGCCTGCAGAAGTGGTTTCTAAATAGACAATTGAGTTTTTATAGTTGCTTACTACGATGTTTTGAGCGATATTAGCACCTAATATTTCTGATAATAGTTGGTGAATTAATCTAAATTTACTGGTTTTTTGACGATATAAAGATAGATTGTTTGTTTCTTTATCAGAACTGATTAGTTCATTTAACGATTTTGGTGTCTTCACTTATATGTCCGTGAAATTAGGTAGTAGTGAATGAGTTTAACACTTATTTATAGAGGAAAGAATGTAAGCTTTAAAATGAGAATGTTAAAGGCTCAATGGCTTTCTATTGCTGCTATTTTAATATTACTCACTGTCTGGCTTATACGTGGTGCAATCGGTCAAACCGACGATACCAATCACGTGCGCGAACAACTAAGTGTTGCCCAAAAAGAATACAGTGATGAAAAAGAACTGCTCATTCGACTAAAAAATCAAACACAACATCAATTAAGTGCTTTAACATTAAAACTTGGCGAAATTAAAGGCCAAGTTAATAGGTTAGATGCATTTGCTTCTCGTTTAGCTCAACAATCTGAAATACCTGATGATGAATTCAATTTTGATACATTAGCTGCCACTGGAGGTCCTACGACATCAAGTGCTGAAGATGTAAGTGCAAATGCCGAAAACTTATTCAGTGAGATGGATGAAATGTTAGTTAAGTTAGATGGCCAAGAAAGAAAAATGGCAGTACTTGAATCTATCCTTATGAATACCCATATAGAAGAAGAGATATTTATATCTGGTCGACCAATTCAAAGTGGTTGGTTATCGTCTTATTTTGGCGTAAGAAAAGACCCGTTCACTGGGATGCCTGCCACTCATAAAGGTTTGGATTTTGCTGGTGAAGATGGTGCGGGTGTAATTGCGACAGGATCTGGTGTTGTTACTTGGGCAGACAGTCGATTTGGGTATGGAAATTTAGTGGAAGTTGATCATGGTGATGGCATTATCACTCGATACGGACACAATAAAGAGTTATTGGTAAACGTTGGTGATATAGTTACCAAAGGACAAAAAATTGGATTAATGGGCAGCACAGGTAGGTCTACAGGACCGCATGTCCATTATGAAGTATTAAAAGGTGGCAAGCAGATAGACCCATTACCGTATGTCTATCGGAAAGCTAACTGACGATTAATTAGACCATATTTTAATCAACATGTAGCAATCGGCCCTTGGCCGATTGTTTATTTTTAGAATAATTAAAAGTAAAAAGCTAAACACATGATCTCATCATTACTTACAAAGATGTTTGGTAGCAGAAACCAACGCACTCTTAAAAAATTAAACAAAATTGTATCTACAATTAACGCCCTAGAACCTCAGTTTGAAAGTCTTACCGATGAAGAATTGAAAGCAAAAACTGCCGAATTTAAAGCGCGGTTAGAGCAAAATGAAACACTGGATGATTTATTACCAGAAGCATTTGCAACTGTGCGTGAAGCCAGTAAACGTGTTTTTGGAATGCGTCATTTTGATATGCAGCTAGTTGGCGGCATGGTGTTAAACAATGGTTCTATTGCAGAAATGAGAACCGGTGAAGGTAAAACCTTAACCGCGACTTTGCCAGCATATTTAAATGCATTAACCGGAAACGGCGTTCATGTTATTACCGTGAATGATTACTTAGCGAGTCGAGATTCTGAAGCTAACCGTCCATTATTTGAGTTTTTGGACATGAGTGTGGGTTGTAACATTCCTGGTATGGCTCATGATGCCAAACAAGCCGCTTATAATGCCGATATTACTTACGGAACGAATAACGAATTTGGTTTCGATTATTTACGTGACAATATGGCGTTTGAAAGTGCAGAACGTGTTCAACGTAGCTTGCCTTTTGCTATTGTCGATGAAGTTGACTCCATCTTAATCGATGAAGCTCGTACACCATTGATCATTTCAGGCCCAGCTGAAGATAGCTCTGAGATGTACCTTAAGATCAACGAAATCGTTCCTTTACTTGAAAAACAAGAAAAAGAAGATGAAGAAGGCGTTGAAGGCGACGGTGATTTTACTGCCGATGAAAAATCTAAGCAGATTTATTTAACGGAACGTGGCCAAGTTCGAGTAGAAGAGATCTTGCTTGAACGTGGTGTAGTTGCCGAAGGTGAATCATTATACTCTGCGACAAATATTCCTTTATTACATAATGTTTATGCTGCATTACGTGCGCATATCATGTACCAAAAAGATGTTGATTATATAGTTCAAGACAATCAAATCGTGATCATTGATGAACATACTGGTCGTACAATGGAAGGACGTCGCTGGTCTGAAGGTTTACACCAAGCTGTTGAAGCTAAAGAAGGTGTGAAGATTCAGAATGAAAACCAAACATTGGCATCTATTACTTTCCAGAACTTTTTCCGTATGTACGACAAGTTATCGGGAATGACAGGTACTGCCGATACAGAAGCATTTGAATTCCAACAAATTTACGGACTAGATACGGTAGTTATTCCAACTAACCGTCCTATGGTACGTAATGACATGACAGATTTGGTTTATTTAACTCAGTTAGAAAAATACAAAGCCATCATAGAAGACATCAAAGATTGTCAAAAACGTGGTCAGCCAGTGTTAGTAGGTACCGCTTCGATTGAATCTTCTGAATTGTTATCTACTTTATTGAAAAAAGAAAAGATAAAGCACAACGTACTTAATGCCAAACAACATGAAAAAGAAGCACAGATAATTGAAGATGCCGGTACTTCTGGAACCGTTACTATCGCAACTAATATGGCAGGTCGTGGTACCGATATCGTATTAGGTGGTAATTGGCAAGCAGAAGCGGCACGTTTGAAAAACCCAACAGAACAACAAATCGAACACATTAAATCTGAATGGCAAAAACGTCACGATGCCGTATTAGCCGCTGGTGGTTTACATATTATTGGTACCGAACGTCATGAGTCTCGTCGTATAGATAACCAGTTACGTGGTCGTTCTGGTCGTCAAGGTGATGCAGGTAGTTCACGTTTTTATCTTTCTATGGAAGATACATTAATGCGTTTATTCGCATCAGAGCGTGTTACTAACATGATGCGTCGTTTAGGGATGGAAGAGGGCGAAGCTATTGAACATCCTTGGGTAAACAAAGCTATTGAAAACGCACAACGTAAAGTTGAAGCTCGTAACTTTGATATCCGTAAACAATTATTAGAATACGATGATGTTGCTAACGATCAACGTAAAGTTATTTACTCTCAACGCGACATGTTATTAGACGAAGGTGATATTGGTGAAGTTATCGCTGGTATTCGTCAAGATGTTGTAGCGTCAGTGTTAGACCAATATATTCCACGACAATCTCTAGATGAAATGTGGGATCTTGAAGGCCTTGAAGAACGTCTGAAGAGTGATTTATCAGTAGATTTACCAATCCGTGTTTGGTTGGAAGAAGATCAAAAACTGCATGAAGAAACGTTAAAACAACGCATCAGTGAAAGCATTGATGACATGTATAACGCAAAAGAAGCGTTAGTGGGCAAAGAGGTGTTACGTCACTTCGAAAAAGCCATCATGTTACAAAGCTTAGATCAGTATTGGAAAGAGCATCTTGCGGCAATGGATCACTTACGTCAGGGCATTCATTTACGTGGTTATGCTCAGAAAAATCCTAAACAAGAGTATAAACGTGAATCGTTTGAATTATTCTCAAGCATGTTGGAACAATTAAAAGCAGAAGTGACCAATGTCTTATGTCGCGTACAAGTACGTGCTGAAGAAGATGTGACTGCTGTTGAAGAGCAACGTCGTAAAGCCGACGCAGCTCCTAAAGAGTATCAACATGAAAGTGCAAATCAATTAGATGAGCCAGAAGACTCGAAATCAGTGATCAGAACGGAAGCGAAAGTAGGCCGTAATGATCCTTGTCCTTGTGGTTCTGGTAAAAAATATAAACAATGTCACGGTAAATTAAGCTAAATAATTCCTACATTGGTTGCAACGGCAACATGAAACTAACAAAAAACGGCAGCCTGAGGCTGCCCTTTTTTTTATATTTATACATTTTCGAGACGAATGTAATGGGAGTTAGCTATTAAAACTGACTTGTTAACCCAACTTGAAAAGTACCTTCTCCGTTACTGTCATCTATGTACATGTACGAAATGGTTATCGCGGTAGATTGGCTAATAAAGTGTTTACCAGTAACATTCATATATAAATCCAGGTCAGAACTTAGCGAAACACTGGTGCCCTCAGAAAAGTAATAACTGCCACTATAGGTATTTATATCGTCTCCCCCTTGCTGGCTATGATCAAAACCAAGACGAATATAGTTGTCTCCATTGAGCCTACCAAAATAACTAGAGGATAGACTAACAGAGTCAAAATCATCATTGGTACTTAGACTAAATCCAATGTAATCACCTTGGGGATTTAACTGGTGAGAATATTGAGCATTAAAACTACCTCGACCAGAATCATCATTATACAAAGCTGATACTAACAAGTTATCGTTAACCAAATATCCTAATTTAACGGAAGTGTGTGATTGAGTGTCGGATTCAGCATTGTCAAATTCATACGATAGTCTCGAAAAGGAACCGCCAATTAACCATTTGTCGTGAAAATAATTGCCACTAATACTTTGCAAACTTGATAAACCATTTGTTTGGTCAGAACTATAGTAACCTGCACTTATACTGCTATCTGTATCGAAGTAACCAAACTCGTCGTAAACACCGTTAGCAATTTGAGATTTGAAATAATGTTGTCCAGCTACACTAATATTTGTGGTTTCATTAGGTTTAATAACACGTGCGCTAATAAAAGTATTCACGGGTTGATTGGCAATCGCAGCAGAGGACAGGAATAACAGGGGCAAAGTGGTGAGAAACGTTTTTTTCATAATAAATAATCCTTTTTATTTTATTTTATTTATGCCTTTAACGTCAAAATTGACGGTAATATGGCAAAATATTCCAAATAAAGTTCCCAGATAACTAAATTAAAGAATTTAAACAAGGTGCGACCTAATAATGAAAAAAACAATTAATGTTGCTGCTGCTGTGATTTATGTCGATGGTTTGTTTTTATTAAGCAAACGATTAGATCACCAACACCAAGGGGGGAAGTGGGAGTTCCCCGGCGGTAAGATTGAATCTGAAGAAACAACTGAACAGGCTCTGGTACGTGAATTAAAAGAAGAGTTGAATATTGGGGTTTTACAACAATCACCTTTTATGTCATTAAGTTTTGAATACCCAGAAAAACATGTGAATTTACACTTCCAGCTAGTAACAGAATTTAATGGTAAAGAGCAAGGTGTTGAAGGGCAAAAAGTACAGTGGTTCAACAAGGAAGCCCTTATGGAGTTAACCTTTCCAGATGCGAATGTACCGGTTGTTAATAAAATAAATGCATTGCTTTAATATTTGAGGTGGAATAGCACTTTATAGCTGACTTTCCTGTATAAGGTTTGTTACAATCCCGCCTCATTTTTGTTCGAAACCCAAAAGTAAGAATTTCCTATTTATGTTAGAAGTGAATCCTGTACTAAATCAGCTTGACGATATACGCACTCGTACTGACGTGCTTCGGGGGTATCTTTGACTACGATAATAAAAAAGAGTTATTAGAAGAAGTTACAGGTGAGCTTGAAGATCCAAATGTGTGGAATGATCCTGCAAGAGCACAAAAGCTAGGTAAAGATAAATCAACACTTGAAGTTATCGTTGAAACTATCGATTTGTTAGACCAAGGCTGTGAAGATATAGAAGGTTTGGTTGAGCTAGCTCAAGAAGCAGACGATGAAGAAACCTTTGAAGAAGCTGAATCTGAATTAGCCGAATTGGTTTCAAAATTGGAATTATTAGAGTTTCGCCGCATGTTTTCTGGCGAACAAGACGCCAGTGATGCCTACATTGATTTACAGTCTGGTTCTGGCGGCACAGAAGCGCAAGACTGGTGTAATATGTTATTACGCATGTATTTACGCTGGGGCGAAGCAAAAGGCTTTAAAACTGAGCTGATTGAAGTTACTGCCGGAGATGTTGCTGGAATTA
The DNA here is from genome assembly GCF_018860345.1 of Psychrosphaera sp. F3M07. Classification (GTDB taxonomy): domain Bacteria; phylum Pseudomonadota; class Gammaproteobacteria; order Enterobacterales; family Alteromonadaceae; genus Psychrosphaera; species Psychrosphaera aquimarina. The sequence continues at coordinate 136,042 of NZ_JAHKPJ010000004.1, forward strand.
AAGGGGCAACAATACGAGTATCTGGTGAATATGCATTTGGTTGGTGCCGCACTGAAACAGGTGTGCATCGCTTAGTAAGAAAATCACCTTTTGATTCAAGTGGCAAACGCCATACGTCATTTGCCTCTGCGTTTGTTTATCCAGAAGTAGATGACAATATTGATATTGAAATTAATACTTCAGACTTAAAAATTGATACTTACCGTGCATCTGGTGCCGGTGGTCAGCACGTTAATACTACTGACTCTGCGGTACGTATAACGCATGTGCCAACCAATACCGTTGTGCAATGTCAGAACGAACGTTCACAACATAAGAATAAAGACCAAGCAATGAAGCAATTAAAAGCTAAATTGTATGAGTTAGAAATGTTAAAACAAAATGCGGAAAAACAAGTGGCAGAAGATAATAAATCTGACATAGGTTGGGGCAGTCAAATACGTTCTTATGTATTGGATGACTCGCGCATAAAAGACTTAAGAACGGGAATTGAAAACCGTAATACACAAGCGGTATTAGACGGTGATTTAGATAAGTTTATTGAAGCCAGTTTAAAATCTGGTCTATAGATTGACGTTGTAAATGGTTAAAAGACAAAATTGTAAGTTGAGCTAAATTAATAAAGCTTAATAAAATAGATTAACAGTAATTAGAGAAAAATATGACTGACCAAATTCAAGACGAAAATAAATTGATAGCTGAGCGTCGTGCAAAATTAGACGCAATTCGTGCTAATTGTAGTGCCAATGGTCACCCGAATACATTTCGTCGTGAACATTATGCTGAAGACTTACAACAAGAGTTTGGCGAAAAGTCGAAAGAAGAGCTAGTTGAAATGAATCAAGTCGTTTCTGTTGCTGGTCGTATTATGGCTAAACGTGGTCCATTCTTGTTATTACAAGATATGTCTGGTCGCATTCAAGCTTATGCATCTAAAGACGCACAAAAAGTTCTTAAAGAGAAATACGGTGTATTGGATATTGGTGACATTATTGGTGTAACTGGCCCACTTAATAAGTCCGGCAAAGGTGACTTGTATGTTGATATGGTTGAATACGAACTATTAACTAAATCATTACGTCCACTACCAGAAAAATTCCATGGTTTAACTGACCAAGAAGCTAAGTATCGCCAACGTTATGTAGATTTGATCACTAACCAAGATACGCGTAATACGTTTTTTATCCGTTCTAAAATTGTCGATGGTATTCGTCGTTTCTTAACTGACCGTAATTATATGGAAGTTGAAACGCCAATGTTACAAGTTATCCCTGGTGGTGCATCTGCAAAACCATTTGTAACACATCACAATGCCATGAGCCGTGATATGTATTTACGTATAGCGCCTGAGCTTTATTTAAAACGTTTAGTGGTTGGTGGTTTTGAGCGAGTATTCGAAATCAACCGTAACTTCCGTAACGAAGGTTTATCAACTCGTCATAATCCAGAATTTACTATGATTGAGTTTTACCAAGCCTACGCTGATTACAAAGATTTAATGGACATCACTGAAGAGATGTTACGTACCTTAGCCAATGATATTCTAGGTTCTGCAATTGTTAAAAATACAGTTAAAGATACAGATGGCAATGTTGTAGAAACCAAAGAATATGACTTTGGTCAGCCATTTGCTCGTTTAACTATGTCTGATGCGGTATTAAAATATTACCCAGAAGCTTCGGCTAATGAAGAATGGAAAACAGCGATTCAAGATCCTGAAAATAACTTAGCTACGTTAAAAGTAATTGCTAAAGCATTACATATTAAAGAACCAGAAGTGGATGGGATTTGGGGTGCAGGTAAGTACCTATGTGAAATCTTTGAAGCAACAGCAGAAGAGTTATTAGACCAACCTACCTTCATTACAGCTTATCCGTGGGAAGTTTCTCCATTGGCACGTCGTAACGATGAAAATTCGTTTGTGACAGACCGATTTGAGTTCTTTGTTGGTGGACGTGAGCTTGCTAATGGTTTCTCTGAGTTAAATGATGCTGCCGATCAAGCTGAGCGTTTTTCTAAACAAGTTGAAGAGAAAGATGCCGGTGACGACGAGGCAATGCACTTTGATGAAGATTACATTCAAGCCTTAGAATTTGGTTTACCGCCAACGGCTGGTGAAGGGATCGGTATCGACCGTTTAGTAATGTTATTTACTGACTCGCCAACCATCAAAGATGTTATTTTATTCCCACATATGAAACCGGTGGCAAACTCTGAGCAACCAGAAGAAGAATAACGTTTAACAATACCTTTGTTTTAAACAAAAACGCCTTCAATTAAGAAGGCGTTTTTTTATGGGAGTAACATAATACAGATTAATATATTTAGCCCTCAAATAAACGGGAAATATCAGTGGGCCAATCTAATTCAGGAAATTCTAATATACGTCCTAGCTCCACTCCATTTTGGTAAACGATAATAGTAGGTGTTTTTTTGATGTCGTGTTTTTGCGCTAACATCAGTGGATCGGATTTAGACGTGTCTAATCCATAAAACCAAGCATTAATATTGGCGTTATTAACTTGATTTAACATAGTGATGATACGAGGTACTTCTCGGGCACTGTCATGACACCATTGACCAAAAAACACCTTGATCTGTATATCTCCTGTTAAGTTAGCTAATTTATTGAGTTGCGCGTCGTTGTAACTCACATCGTCAATGTGTGACGCAAACGTTGGAAATGACGACAATATGTCCGGTGCTGAAATCTCTCCTACATAATATTTTGAATCTTCAGCGTGGCTGTTATTTGAAATTAAAAAGCAACAAAAGATAAGCGCGATTTTAAAAAAGTGAGTTATTTTCATATTATTATTCTCGAGTTAGGATGACTTATCCTGACCTAGAATGAATCGGTTAGCAATTTGTAATTTGTTGATATGTGTTTATTTTTTGACAAAAGTTTGTTTTAAAAATAGTCCTAGGATAAATTTATAATATAATGCAGTTAGTCTGCGATTAGATTAAACACCTTAAATTAAATAAATAACGTTTTGCATATGATAAAGGAATAAGAAGTGAAGGTTGTCGTTTCGTTAATGTATTTAGCTATGCTCCTGCTGAGCTCAATGAGTTGGGCTGCAAAAACATATTTAACTTTAGGTCAGGTTGACGTCTTAGATGCACCAAACGGGTCTTTAATTGATACTTGGCCTGATAAAACCTTATTTACTTCATCATCAGAATCAGAGTTATGGGTTACTATCTCTGGTCATTTTCCTGAAGGCGTTTGGCAGCCTTTAGAAACGGAACTGTATGTTCAAAAATCTGAGCAATTAAAGTTAAGAACCCCATATCAACATAAATCAGCGAAAACCGTTGTCTATAAGGCGCTGAAAAAAGTAGGCAGTAATGCCAAAGCTTATAAATTATTAGAAGATGCCCACGTTTATATTAATAAACCACAGGTAATAACCGCTGCGCCGTTAAATACGTCATTAGAGGTAAACGCAAACTATGTAGAGTTGACACAACCAGCCAACGTACCTGTGTCTTTAGACAACAAAGCGGCTGATACCATGTTATGGTCAAAAGACACTGTGTTTACTACCTCATATGAAGATGCGTACCTTATCAAAGTAACAGGTCATTTCCCTGTAGAAGGATGGGAGGCTTTAGAGCATCCATTGTGGATCAAGAAGCCGGTAAAACTGCAAGATAGGACACAGCCTCGTCGATATGAACGCAATAAAAGCAGCAAACGTTTCGCAATTATCGACAAAAGACGTTTTGAGTTATCGGTTTATGAAGTTGTTGATGGTAAAAAAGAAAAGTTAATGCGCACTCCCGTTGCACTTGGTTACGATCGTTGTTTACCAAAGTCGAAGGGAGGTAAGTGTTATTACACACCTGAGGGCGAATTTGAAATAGAGTTTAAACTGTTTGATCCTGACGGTATTAACTGGTGCATTCCGCCGAAAATGGCGGGAGAATTCAAAAGTAAATTAGCCAAAGGCGAGCGCTGTTGGCGCGGAGTAATGGGTAACTATGCGATGCATTTTGGAGATTCATTGTTTTTACATGGAACCTCAAACCCCAACTCCATTGGGAGTCGAACGACACACGGGTGTGTTAGATTACGTAATCCGGATATCGAAATGGTGTATCAGATGTTGAAAAATGGCGATAAGGTTTTGATTAGCGAAACACCTGAGCAGTTTGACTTAGTTGCCTTAGCTGAGGAGCAAACAGAACCATTAATTGATGACTCGGAAGCATTGTTAGAAACAAAACCCGTATTATAAGTTTTGTTTCAATGCTACCGAGGTAGTACTAATTAATGTAATAAACGATGCAAAATTATCCGTGATAACATCGATGTCGTTTTGTTTACTAGCGTGTTCAATGGTCGCTGAGCTTTGTTGGATCTCGAAAGCGCCAACACTGGCAGCTGCACCTTTAATCGAATGCGCTATCTTTCCTATGTTATCCCAATCTTGAGCTTCATAAGCTAGGTTTAGCTGAGTAACATTATCAAACAATTGATCTACAAACATTCCGACGACCGATGTATAAAGATCTTCATCGTCCATACAATTTGTCAGTCCTTGTGTGGTGTCAATTCCACTTATTCCTGCTAGTGCTGCAATAGACATATCAGCCTCATAAATTTAATGGTTCAATTTAATGGCTAACAATATACAGATCACCTCAGTGATCATACAAGTAGGAAATCCCTATAATTGAAAGATATGTTGTAATTACCAAGCATTGTTCCAATCTTTTAACTCAATAACATCATTAACTTGCACATTATTCATAAAGTCAGAGTCTAATGATTCTGCAATTGCTGTATTTTCATACACTTGGGTGATTCTTACTCGGTAAGGGCTGATAACAAAATTAGTTAACAGATTGCCTCTATCATCAATGACATCCGCTCGATAAGAAACTCGATATTCTTGACCAATATTAACGCCTTGACCACGACCAATATTAAGTTGAATTTGCTCCCCATCTTTAACGGCCATAATTTTACTTTGTAATTGTTGGCAACTCAGTGTTGAAAATAAGTCATTGCGTACATCGGCTAATAAACTTTCAATTGCGATACCGTAATCATCATCCCAAAACTTTCTACTTGTTATATTTACTTGTTGGTTTTGTGGTGTGGACCAGTCAGCGAAAGTGTGGAATTTGTTTTGGTATAACACTTCATGGGTTAGGGCATTAGCCACTAATATTTCTAACGCGAAAAAACGCTCAAACTGGTCATCTTGCCAAAATTTAAAATCGTTTGTTTTAGACCCAAATGATAAATCTGTGATGCGGCCGAACATAACAAACTGGGTATTGGCATTGTTAGCTACGGCATCAATTAATTCGTGACGAACACGGCCTTGTTGTTCAAAGTCGATATTCACATTTAACTTTTTATCTAACCAAGCGACAGGATAGACGCCGTTTGCACCGGTTTTGAGTAACTGTAGTATTTTTCTAGGGATCTCTTTCTCTAACTTATACAAGCCGCCAATTTTAGCGTCTTCCCAATGTTGAATTGGAAATTGTGTGATAGCTATCTTTTTACTAAATTCTGATGAATAACATTGTGCATCTTCGGCAAAAATATCAGCACGCACAGTAATAGAAAAGGAATTACCGCTTTGCCTTTCTTCAACAATTTCAATTTGATTAACAATACCTAGTGCTTGAATTTGCGTGTGATCATCAACTAATAGACCTTGTGATATTTTCTGTACACTTGAAACACTGGCACCAGAAAATAACATGGCTTGTTTTATTGCATCCTGTAAGGCTCTATTTTTAGCACTTTTATAATCACCGTGGCGTATTTTGGATTGTCCTGTTGCCTCGTACCACTCAGCATGAACTGCGGTGACACTCAACATTAATAACAATGTGACACATACTTTGGTAATTTTGGCGTTAATAAACATATTCTCATTCACTAATTATCGGTAATTAAAGTTGCTTGCCATTAACGAACACGACAAAAAATTGTCACAGGCAAACGATAAACGCTTTGGGTACTACAACAGCAAAATCTACGCCAAAGATTGAGTAGGAAAAATCCTATATAATATATAAGGTTAGCTTGAAGCTAGCGTGACTTAAATGATTGGCTCAATTATTGAATAGAGTATTGATAATGACTCATCAGCGATAACTAGAGAATTGTGTTAATGGATTATATGAAAAATATATCATCAAGATTAGTACCAAGTATTGCCATATTATTTACATTGGTTATTTCAGGCTGCGGTACCTTATTGGATAAACACGTTGTATGGGAATATGAAGAACCTAAAAACTACCCTATTATCCGTGCAATAGGTTATGCCCCAATCAATGCTCAGCCGGGAGACAGTGCTGAAATAAAGAGTATTATGGCGATGCGTGCATCAAAGCTTGATGCTTATCGAGAATTAACTGAGCAAGTTTACGGCCAGCAGATCCAAGGTCAAACAGAAATGAAAAACTTAGTATCGTCAGATGATAAGCTGCGTTCAAAAGTATCAGGTGTAATTCGTGGAGCCAGAATTGTTAAGGTATACCCGGTCGGTGATACTTACGCTACTGAACTAGAATTGGATATGAAATTGGTTTATGAACTGTATCGAATAAATACCCGTTCAAGAACCATCAAAAAAGTGGACTATTATTAATAGGCCACCAATATAAAAAAAGCGCTGAGATTAACATCTAGCGCTTTTTTTTTGTTCGACACATTGAGTTATTTTAATTTCTCAATATCAGCAATTTGTTTTGTGAAATCACCAAGTTCTAACTCAGCACATTCTTGTTCGTCTTGCCAATCTAAACCAATGATCACATTGTCTTCAGATAAGTCTTCAAACCAAAACTCTAACCAATCGGCTACAGAAATTTGAGTTGGTTTATAATCTGCCCAGTCGTCTGTGCAGCTTTTTAAAGCTAAGCTTTCTGTAGACCATAACGGCATAGTTTCAGCATCTTCAAAGTTGGCTGAGTCAACGACAACCCAACCTTCGTTTTCTTTATCTTGTAATGCCCAAAGCATTTGTGTTGCTTGAACTTCTGCAAAGAATTCTGTTTTTACGTCTGACATTTATTTATTACCTTATGCGGCTTCTGTTACCTGGTTTGTTGCCCGTTTTTTTAACGCCGGCACCCGTTGAATTTTTGTTTGATGAGTTATTACTCGTTGTATTGCTCTTAGGTTTTTTGTCGGATTTAACACCCGGTTTAAATTGACCTAAACCCGTATGACGAGATAATGCTCTTTGTCCTTTACCTTGAGGGCCATTACGTCGGTTACCCAAACGTTCTTCGTTCTCCGATGCAGGTGGAACTAAATGACTAACGCCATGACCAATTAGTTTGGCGAGTCCCATCTCTTTTAACGCATGGCGGATCATTTTCCAGTTTTTAGAGTCGTGATAACGCAAGATAGCCTTATGTAAACGGCGCTCTTTTTCACCACGAGGGATCGCAACGGTTGAGTTGGTCTTCTTCACTTTATGTAATGTATCAATTTCTGTGTGATACATAGTGGTTGCTGTTGCCATTGGTGACGGATAAAAGTTTTGCACTTGATCAAGACGGAATTTATTCTCTTTTAACCACAAGGCTAAGTTGATCATGTCTTTGGTTGTTGTCCCAGGATGAGCCGCGATAAAGTAAGGAATAAGATACTGTTCTTTACCGGCTTCTTTAGAGTACTTCTCAAACAACTCTTTAAATTTGTGATAGCTACCCATACCTGGTTTCATCATCTTAGATAATGGACCTTCTTCGGTATGTTCTGGCGCTATTTTTAAATAACCGCCAACATGGTGTGTTACTAACTCTTTAACGTAACGTGGATCTTGAATTGCCAAGTCATAGCGCACACCAGAGGCGATTAATATTTTCTTTATGCCCTTAAGTTCACGAGCACGCTGATACAATTTAATCGTTGGTTCATGGTCAGTATCCATATGCTTACATATATCAGGGTAAACACATGATGCTCTACGACAAGTGGCCTCTGCTTTAGCCGACTGACAACGTAACATATACATGTTTGCCGTTGGGCCACCTAAGTCTGAAATAACCCCTGTAAACCCAGGTACTACATCACGAATTTGTTCAATTTCATTTATGATTGAATCTTCAGAACGACTCTGAATGATTCGACCTTCATGTTCAGTAATAGAACAGAAAGTACAACCACCGTAACAACCACGCATGATATTAACTGATGTTTTTATCATGTCGTATGCTGGGATCTTTTTACCATCATATTTAGGATGAGGAACGCGAGCGTAAGGCATGCCAAACACAAAATCCATCTCTTCAGTTTCTAATGGAAACGCAGGAGGGTTTATCCAAATACTTCTATCACCGTGACGTTGCATTAATGCTTTAGCACAGCCAGGATTGGTCTCTTGGTGCAATATGCGGTTGGTATGTGCATATAACGTTTGATTTTTTGATACCACTTCATAAGCGGGTAATTTTACATATACGCGGTCCCAAGGACGACGTAATTGAGTTTTGTCTTTAACGCGGTTATATGGCTGAACTACGATGGCTTGGCCACCCGTTTGATTCGCGCTAGCATCAACAGCACTGTCTTCAATAGCTTGGTCTTTATTACTACAGGTATTGGCATCATATTCTTGATAAGGGTTCATTATTGGATCAATAATTCCTGGCTTATCAATGTGAGTAGAGTCTATTCCTTGCCAGTCCTCTAGTGCATTTTTAACCATGATAGCCGTACCACGAACATCTTTAATGTTCTTGATGTCTTCGCCTCTAGCAATACGGTGAGTAACTTCGACTAACGGTCGTTCGGCGTTACCAAACACTAACATGTCAGCTTTTGAGTCAACTAATACAGAACGACGAACTTTGTCAGACCAATAATCATAATGGCTGATACGGCGTAAACTGGCTTCGATACCACCAATAATAATTGGCACGCCTTTATAGGCTTCACGACAACGTTGTGAATATACAGTTACGGCACGATCTGGACGTTTTCCGCCTATATTATCAGGAGTATAAGCGTCATCGTGTCTTAACTTTCTATCGGCCGTATAACGGTTGATCATTGAATCCATGTTGCCAGCAGCAACACCGAAATATAAATTAGGCTTACCTAGTTTTTGAAAATCATTTTTTGAATGCCAATCTGGTTGGTCAATAATTCCAACTCTAAATCCTTGAGATTCCAACATACGACCAATAACGGCCATACCAAAACTTGGATGATCGACATAAGCGTCACCAGTGACAATAATGACATCACAACTGTCCCAACCTAGTTGATCCATTTCTTCTCTGGTGGTTGGTAAAAATGGCGCAGGGCCAAAACACTCAGCCCAATACTTAGGGTAATCCCATAATTTCTTATCAGAGACGACCGTAGCTTGTGGTGGCTTATTTGATTTTGACAAAGCTGACAATTGCGATTGCATATATAGATGTACCCGTGGCTCAAATTCAGTAATAACGATTGATTAAAATTTAATCAGCATTAATGGACGGGCGATTATACAGAATATTTACATCAAGTGGTAAAGGGTTTTCCCTTATATTTTAATAACTTTAAAATCTTTAGTTGCAGCTTACGTAAAGAAACATACAATATGGCAACATTTAGAAAGGATTGCTTACTTATGAATTCCAGTATGACGACTGAAAATAACACAAATTCAAATAATGAATCTCAAGGTAATACAAAGACTTGGGTTGCATTTTTTATATTCGTAGCCGTTTCATTGTTTTTTTATTTAGTGCCAGAAATTGATTTGTGGATGGCTAGACAATTTTACGATGAAACCGAAGGGTTTTACCTAAAAGAAACTGCGTTAGTACAAATTACTTACGACATATTTAAACATATGCCTAAATTGTTACTTCCAGTGATGTTAATTTTCTTACTACTAGGTTTTAAATCAAACTATTGCAAAATTCGTAGACACTTATGTTTATTCGCTTTGGTTTCATTATTAATTGGCCCTGGCATTATTGTTCATAATGTATTTAAAGATAGTTGGGATAGAGCACGGCCTCGTCATTTAACTGAGTTTGGTGGTGATAAAACCTTTACTCCTGCTTGGGTAATTTCGGACCAATGTGAACGCAACTGTTCTTTTGTTAGTGGTCATGCCGCAATGGGGTTCTATTTTATGATCTTGGGCTGGTTGTTAGGTTCAAGAAAATGGTTCTATATTGGCATCGGCATCGGCGCTGCTGTTGGTATGATCAGAGTCATCCAAGGTGGGCACTTCCTCAGTGACTCTATTCTCGCAGGTTTCATGGTTTACTGGAGTATTTGGTTAATCGCTAAATGGATGCATGTGCCAAATCCAGGTGATGAATGGCAATGTCCTGAAGTTGAAAAACAAAGACAACTTTGTGAAGAACAAGCTAAAAACGCCAATTAATTTACCGGTCTAGTTTTAAACATAGTTATTCATAAGCTATGGTTAGTTTTCATCCCCTGTTTGATTTGCAGAGTTAACAGGGGTAGAGTTCACGTTTTTACACTTATCTGGTGGTTTAATATTGGAAAAATATGAAGAATTGTTTGTATCTATTCGACAAATAATCCGAGCAATCGACTTACGCTCTAAAAAATTAAGTAAAGCGGTAGGGATCACAGGACCTCAATTATTAGTTTTACAAGAAGTGTTAGCCGCACCGGGTTTAACTTCAAAACAAGTCGCGGACGGAATAAACTTATCTCAAGCTACAGTGACCAGCATCTTAGATCGATTAGAAGCCAAGCAATTGTTAGTCAGAAAACGTGACAGTGTTGACCGTCGAAAAGTCTCTTTGTATTTAACTGATCAAGGCCATTTAACGTTAAACGATGCGCCTAAGGCAATGGAAGACTCCTTTATTGAGAAGTTTGAAAATATAGAAAACTGGGAACAAACCCTTTTATTATCAAGTGTTCAACGTATCGCTAGTATGATGAATGCTGAAGAATTAGATGCAGCGCCAATGTTAAAAATTGGTGAGATTGACTCCATCACTAAACCTTAACCACCATAACCTCTCCTATCCATTCTTTTGAATAAAAGTAGCCTTAAATTAGGCTACTTTATAAAATAAAACTAATTAGTGTAATAATTATATTTCTGCAAACTATTTCGCCTGAACCCCTTAATTAGTCTGATTAATAAACAGAAAATATGGTTGTTAGGATTATCATATACCTTTTGAGCTGTTGAATATATTTTAATACTTAGTATACTAAGCATTATCTTTAATTATTATTTTCTGGATCTATGGTTTTATTTTCAAATTTCGAACGAATCGTTTTAAAAGTTGGCAGCGCTCTAATTGCACCAGACGGAAAAGGTTGCAGCCCTCATAAATTATTTCCAATAGCTCAGTTTATTATCGAATGCCGAAGTCGCGGTATTGAAGTTGTATTAGTTTCGTCAGGTTCAGTTGCAGCAGGAAGACAATATTTTCCAAAAAGTAACTGCAATTCAATTCCGATGAAAAAGGCAATGGCCGCAGCAGGTCAATCCGATATGATAAGTACTTGGGATAGATTATTTGATTTCCCAACATGCCAAATATTATTAACCCACGGTGATTTACAAGACCCTGAGCGTTACCAAAGTGTTTCCTCTACAATTGATAAAGCCCTGAGTCATGGGATATTACCAATCGTAAATGAAAACGACACCATCACAACGGATGAGTTAAAAGTGGGTGACAATGATAACTTAGCTGCCATTGTTTCTGCTGCCGTAAACGCAGACGGTTTAGTGTTATGTACGGACGTTGATGGTTTATACACAGGCAACCCAAGAATAGATAAAAACGCTAAGTTAATACCTATCGTTGAATCTATTACTGCAAGTCTTAAAGGTATTGATATGTCCGCTACTAACGATGTTGGTACCGGTGGAATGGCGACTAAAGTTGAGTCTGCGGAAAAAGCCACAGCTCACGGGATCACGACTTATATCATCAATGGTGAAAAACCAGATGTATTTCACTCGTTATTAAGAGATGAAAACCCAGGTACAATATTTGCGCCATCACAAACTCCAATGAGTGATAGAACACACTGGTTAAGACATACAACTCGTTCGCAAGGTGAGTTTGTTGTAGATAAATCAGGTGAGCAAACGGTGTTAGATGGTATAGAAGACATCACCAGCGATCAGTTACTTAGTGTCAATGGTGACTTTAATACCGGTGATACGGTATTGATTAAATCCGAAGACGGTAAATCGTTGGCCAAAGCAATTACAAAGCGAAGTAGTTGTTTAATGACTTATCTAACCGAGCAGGATGATCCAAATCAACACGCTCCAATTGAGTCTGTTTTTGAACAAGAACAAGTCTCTTTACTAAAATAGACTTATAAAAACAGTAAGTTAAAAGGGACACATTAAACTTCACTCGAAGTATTAATTAGGTATAATTACCGTGTGTCCCTATAGTTTAACAGGATAAAACTGCGACCTCCTAAGTCGCTGCTCCAGGTTCGAGTCCTGGTGGGGACGCCAAAGTCCATTTAACTCGTTCTCTCAAGCAAACATACTTTTGTACAAATACCAATTAAACACTCATTCGTGTTCTTTTTGCTGTCTTATATTCGCTATTCTGGCTCCAATATTTCTAAATGGCTGGTAATACATTTTTAATACTGATGAGTGGTCTATTGTTTTATCTGGTAAACCAAAGGTGATGTTTTCCACTTCTGACGCTTTCGTGTGGGTGTTAAACCATCTATCCCAAATAGCCAATGCTGAGCCAAAGTTACTATGGTGATGCCTAGGTAGGTTGCTGTGATGAACTTGATGTTGGGCCGGACTGATGAACCATTTCTCAACGCGATCTCCCCAACTTAGCCATATGTGACTATGGCGTAGATTTGAGCCGAGTAGGTTAAAAACAAAAACAAACAAATTAGCGCCTAAAATATCTATCATTTTTAACGTAGGGCCAAATAAATAATAAGCTATGCCAACCGCAGCTCCTTGAGTAATGGCCATCCTGCAAGCATAAAGGTAATTTTCAACAGGATGTGAGCGATAGATAGTAAATGGCGTTAATACGGTAGCCGAATGATGTACCTTATGGAACTCCCATAAAAAAGACACTCTATGCAGTAAGTAATGTAATAAAAATCGGGTGAAATCGTCAAACAGAAACAGTACAACCGTAAAGAACAGCATTATAGTGAAAGGTGATACGTCAATGAATTCACGTTGGCCAAAAATGGTTTCTAATAAAGAGGATAACGAAATGGCTATAGGAGCCATGGTAAAGATCACTAAAGGAAATAAAGCCGCTTTGATTAGTTTATTTAAGATTAATAACAGGTAGTCATGCTGAGCGGATTTAGCGAGATAAATGTTTTTAGGAAAAACAAATTTAAAAAAATTACTTGGTTTCTGTGTAGGTTTTTTTTGATAGTAAACGACCGAAGCTAATATAAACGCAGATACTAAATATATCCAAAAGACTCTTTTATTGGCATCATCAAAGAAGCTAAAAAGCTCCTGAATGTTGGCAGATAAAAAATCCAATATAAACACGTTTTACACCACCTAAAATAAAGCAATGCAAACCGAAATTTGCATTGCATTTCTAACTAAAACTGCATCTCTAATACGGAATTAAAAGCGATACTGATAACCCAATTGGAACTGTTGAGGTTTAGTTGGTCTAGCGCCATATGGTCGACGACTGACGATAACTTGATTGTCTAATAAGTTATCAACTTTGAAATAAACTAACCCGTATGTATCCAAGTCATAAGTTGCAGAGAAATCGAACACAGTATAAGATTCAATAACCACATCAGACAATAAAACATTATCCCCCGACGCTTCTTGCATTTCATCAATATAACGTGCAATTACACCCATTTCCCAGTTGTTACTTAATAACCCGACATTAACCGTCACTTGATTCTGCGGTAAATAGGGTAAGTGATCGCCTTGTTCTATTGTTCCCCACATTGGAAAATCAGAATGAAAGTCGTTTTTAAATTCTGATGTTGTGTAGGTGTACACAAATGAAATCGGGGCATTCCAGCCGTTGGCGAGTCTGTAGTTTCGACTTGCAGAAAACTCTACGCCGTAAACATCAACTTCACCGCCATTAAACTCTTCATCTAAACTATCTCCGCAACTCGCTGCTGCTGAAAACGAACAGCCTTCTTTTAGATTTTTAATATCATTATAGAAAACGATAAGTTCAGCTTTAGTATTGCCATTGTTGAAACGACCACCAAATTCGTAATTTATACTGTTTTCAATTTCAATCAGTGGGCTTTCTTGTGGGCTGGTGGGCACAAAACCTTCATGGATGCCAAATAATAAACCGGCATTATCATTGAACGTATAAAAGCCACTAATGCTTGGCAGCCACAAACTGGTCTCTTTTTTAAGCCAGTCATTTTCTTTATCCACGGCTTGATTTTGATATAAAGAATCAAAAAATTCGCCACGTACACCTAAGGTGATCTCTAAGTCATTTAGGCTAATCGTATCTTTTAAGAATAACGCTGTAGCATCGGTTTTTTCAAGGTTAGTGGTGGTTGAAACTGTGCTTGAACCGTCGGAAACTAATTGAGCGTCACGCATTAAAAAGGTGTCTTCAGTGTGTTTTCGATTAATCTGATCTTGATGGATTCTTACGCCGACATTAAATTTGTGCTCCAAACCTAATACAGAATAAGACGCTTGTAATTCACTCTGGATCCCTTGTGAATAATATTCACGGTAGTTATCACCCAATACGATTTTTTCGTATTCTTGAATGGTATCGCGTTCACCGGTAAGCACCTCATAGAATAGTGCGTTCACTTCATCTTCTGGATTTTTTAATATTTCCTGTAAATCTCGGTTAAATAAGCCACCTTTAAAACCATTAATTTTATTCCAAGAGCGGGTGAATTCATTGCGGTAAACACGAGTGGTGATATCAAAACGCTCTGCAGCGATAAAATGAGTGAGTTGAACCTGTTTATGATCCCAATCCATTAAGTCATTTTGACTGGCTAGGTAACGCCTATTTGGGTTTTCTGAGAAGTCCAAATCACTTAATCCTAAATAGGTTTCATCGGACTTTTCTGTCGCCAATGACAGTTTTAATTCGACCAGTTGTGTCAGGCCATTACGACTGAGATTATATTGAAACTTAGTCATCAGGTCGTTTTTGTTGAAACCTGTATTTGCCCCGTTATCAAGTTCTTTAAAACCATCGGCTTGTAAATGAATGCCTTCCATCAAATAGCCAAAGTTGTTGATAGTATCGCCAAAAAACATTTTACTTTTAAACAAACCATCACTGCCAGAAGCTAAGTCAATCATACCTTCAGCACTATCAGGGACTTGTCGAGTCGTCATATTAAGTGCACCGGCAACTGTATTAGGTCCATATTTAATGGCCGCAGGTCCTTTAAATACTTCTAATGCTGTCATCTTAGACATCATAGGGAAGTAATACGCCGCGGGTGCTGAATAAGGTGCTGGGCCAATTAAAATACCATCTTCCATTACGGTGATTTTTTTACTTCGTTCAGGTGTTGCTCCCCTAAAACCAATGTTAGGTCTTAAGCCATAACCATCTTCTTCACGAATATTAACACCAGGTACGTTATATAAAATTCGATTTATATCATCAAATTTAAACTTTTCTAGTTCAACTTCACTGATTAAGGTAGCAGAGCCAGCCTCTTTTCTAAGTTTGTCGCTGTGCCCAATTATTTGCAGTCTTTCAACTAATTCTGTTGTGGTCTTTTTAACGTTTTCTTTGGGCTCACTTTCTTTATTGTCTTGAGCAAAAGTGCTAACGACAAACAGTGCAGTAACGAGTGCAAGCGTTATTTGTAATTTATTGTTGTTTGTATTCATTAATCATTATCTCCAGCAGAGGTGGCTGGTAACTCGAGAGCTAAGCTAGTTATAAAGTCGGTCTTCAATTGGTCCGTAATGTTTTTAACATTGTTATGGATCTGCTCTATTTGCTCCGGGTTATTGGTTAACTCATTTGCCAGACTGGAATCAACTTGATTGATGGCGTTAATAGTATTAGTCACGTTATTAGCCATTTCTGTGGCAGTGGAGTCATCACCAACATCTAATAAATAGTCTGTAAATCCTAAACCACCGTTACCGGTTAGTAATTTTTCAAAGCCAATTAAGTTATTGAGTATGTTAGCTAACGAGTTCTGGCTGTATTTAGATTCAACGGTTTGCGGGCAGGCGGTTGAACCACATTCGTTGGCAAATATGCCTAAAGGCGTGGCTAATTTACCGTCTTTGGTTGAAGAGTCTAGGTAGAACAAGGCGTCGCTAATACGATTTACCGCATCGTGTTCTGTATTAAATTCATTGCCGGTTGTTCCTGCTTGTTTCAGTTTATTGGCATAACCATCTAATGCTAACCACTGTTGAACTAACATTTCTGCATTGTTTTGAATATCAGATGCGACTTCAGTTGCAAAATTACAACGTGCGACTCGTTTGTTTTGATCGGTCAGATTACTCCACCCTGTAGGAGCAAAAGAAGCGTCGCAGCTATGATTTAAATCTTGGTTAAATAACAAATAATCCAATGCACCTAAGCCTTTTCTAGAAGGTGTACGTTGGGTTATGTCATAAGGTTTACCGTTAACCTCGCCGGTTTGAAAATATAATACGTCATAATCCACAGCGCATGAATTTTGAATTGGCCATGAATAAATGTTGTTACGTAATAACCCGTCTTGTTCCAACAATGGGCCTAATAACATTAATTCAGCTTGTTGCCATGCCGCCATGGTATTGCGCCATTGAACTTGAGCAGCGTCGATAGCCGTTAAAACAGCTTGTTGTTCACCCGTTTGGTCTAATATATTTTTCTCGGCTTGGCAGTAATCCTGCACTAATTGTGTTTGACGTTCTGCTTGAGTAAGAAAGGTTTGGTAAGCGGGAGAGATAACGTTATCTGTTAAGTTCGTTATCAATGCAAGCTGATTAAACTGAGTATTCGTATCTTTATCCGGGTTATAACCTTCACCAGCAGAACTGCTCGTTTCTTGGTTACAAGCGCTTAATAAAAACAAAAACAGCAAAGCAAACACAAACAACTTATTTTTAATATACAACACGAAATTTAAGCCTTTATATACGAAGAAAGCTTGGGCTATTTCTAGTCCAAGCTTAAGTTTTATAAAATGTGATAATAAACGGGTGGTCTACCAGTTTTGAACGTTTTCATTATCCAGTGAAAGTGCCGTTTCAATAATGTCACGGGCAGCTAATAAGTTAACTTGGTAAGCCGTTACATTGTCTTCAGAATCAAGTACAGGTTTATCAGCCACTAACGTATGGAACTGCTGGAATTGTTCATCGGTAACTTTAGAGTAAGGGTTAAATTGTAAACCTAAAGCAAAACCTTTTAATTCAGAATAATGTTTTGCAGTATCTTCAAAGTTAAAGTCATCAGTTCCAAACTTGCTTAAATCACTGTGAACTTCATTAATGTAATGAACAACTGTTGTAGCTAACGCGCGCTCCCAACCGTCGGCAATGATATCTCTTTGTGCTTTTAAGTCTTCTAATTGTTGAGTACTTAACGCAGAACCAACATTGTCATTGATGATTTTTCTACCTGAGATAAAGGCGTTCATGATCTGAGCTGTGTAATCAGTTGGTGAGGTATTTGATGCTGTACCTAAGTCACGTTTTGCTGCATTGGCGGCTATGCCAAAAATCACTTCAGAGGTTAAATCGATTTCACCATCGTTATTACTATCATGTTTGCCGTTCCAATCACTACGACCGTTATCATCAGATGTTACCTTGCCTGCAATTTCAGTATCTGAATAAGCTAAGTAATCCGGGGTCGCACCAAAATATCCAAAGCCTTCGTCAAATTGATGTTCCAATGTTGAATAGGGTTTGCTGCCGCCATCTTGGCCAATGTTGTCAGTAGTTAATCCCTTGCCTTCAGTTTCATGACCTAAATAATCATCGGTTGCTTGTGAGTAAGTGATACCCACTAATAATAACTTTTGAATTAGTTGTTTAAGATCTGTGCCGTCACTATTTAAATAGACCTTAGTAATGTCATCACCTGTGACTGATTGACGTACTACACCATTTAAGTGTTGTTCTGCATTGTCGGCTAACTGGCCAAATAAGATATCAATTAGGCCTTCAGGCGTTGTTGAACCTTTTGTTCCCCAACCTGCAAATTCTCCATCATTCCAATCTTTATGTTGTCCGCCGGTATCGTTACCTGCCATTTTACCGCTAAGGTTTTTAGGCGAACTTGAAATGTCAGTAATATATGTTTGCTTAGCTGACATAAAGGTTATTGGGAAGTTATCGTATTGTAAGTCAGAAGTACGATAGTATTTATTTAACTTTGCAATGACCGCATCACGAGACATTAACGTGCCATCATCTAACTCACTTTTTAAGTCGTTGCCAATATAGTGTGCTAATTCTGCAATTAAAGCATGACGCGCAATTTGGCCGGTATAAGAAACACTAGAATCGTCAGTGATAAATTTACTGTCAAAAGCATAAGTATCTAACGCATCTGTAATTTCAATGGTTAGTGTTTTAGTAAATGACAAGGCACCACTGTCTGTAACTACGACTTCAATATCAATGGACTGTTCAGTTTCATAATCAAATACTGTATTTTCGGCTAACGTCAATTCATTACCAACAACCGTAAATCGTTCATCGCTTACAGTGAAAGTGAAGGTGTCTGTTGAATTTTCATCTGTGGCGCTTAATGTGCCTATAACGGTATTAGATGTGTTTTCTAGAACACTATTGCTACTTAAAGTAATGTCAGTAGGTGCAACGTTTTTGTCATCATCTGAGCTGTCACAAGCAGTTAACGTCATTGTTGCCAGAATAATTGCTGCACTTATTATATTTTTTTGAAATTTCATCAGCTTACCGAGTTAATTGTATTTGGTCATTATTAGGCCTAATATTCTAAGCACTCCTTTAATACAATGCAAATAGTAATCGTTCTCATTTATAGTTAAGTTGCTTTTATATATAATAAGATAATCTTAAGTCGTTATTTAGCGCACAAATATAGATATGAAATAGATGTAAATTTCGCGATTGTTCTATTATTTACCCACCAGTTTGTTTTTCTTGTCTCCATGCATATACTCAAATGAACAAATTTTTAGTAAAAATTACTCTCTGACAAACTTTAGGCGGCTAATGTGGTGAAACGGTTCTATCTAGTTGCGGTAATTCTGTTTCTCACGTCAAGTAAAGTCATAGCTCAAGATGAATGTCTAAATTTTCATGTGATCCACAGCGAACCCTTAGGTTATTTAAATGAAGAAGGAAAAGTGGTGGGGGAGCATGTTGATATCATCCACCAAATTGCTAAGTATTCTAACCTTTGCATTACCCCAATTTTGATGCCTTACCCAAGAATTTGGCAGGGATTAGAAATGGGTAAACATGATGGTGGAATAGTTTTTAAGTCACAAGTTCGTTCTCATTTAGTTGAATACGTAGCAAAACTCAGGACAGTGTCGGTTGCCGTCGTCGCTAAAAAAAATATTGAATTAAACTCCTACGAAGACTTGGCTGATATATCCATTGCGATTAGACGAGGCGTTCATTTGAGTGAACGTTTTGACAACGACTCTAACCTCACCGTAATGCAAGTTAACCAATATGAACAAGTTATAAAAATGCTGATGCATGATCGAGTGGATGCGATGGCCGCCTCCACATTTGTTCTTCATTACCTATTAAACAAAGTCAATGGTTTAGATAAGGTCGACTTTAATAAGAAATTCAATTTAGGTTATAAAGAACAATGGTTACAAATGTCAAAAAAATCAAATCACAAAGACAAGATACCGGCACTAAATCAAGCAGTACAAATCATAATAAACAATGGCGTTTTAGATCAAATAACTGAACGTTATTACGGGCCTCAGTGGCAGATTATTAATCAATGAGCCGGTTAAGACCTTCAAGTTCTAACTTAGGTTATTGCCCGTTTAACTGACGCTACCTTAATCTCATCTTGCAACTATTTCGCCTTAATTATATCTGGCTATAATTCCAATCCGGTTTATTATTAACCCTATTTTGAATACATATTTTAATTCAATTAGTTAGCTAATTCGTTATAGTAATTTGTTGCTTGGGCTTTATAAAAGGGATCAAATGTTAGAGTTAAAAAACATTGAGAAGGTATTCTCAAACGGTGATGAGCAAGTAAAAGCAGTGAATGGAGTTTCACTTTCCGTGCAACGTAATGAGTTTGTTGCGTTTATGGGGACTTCTGGTTCAGGTAAGTCTACTTTAATGAACATACTTGGTTGCCTCGATGCTCCCAGCAGTGGTGAATACCTATTAGATGGGCAAGATGTGGCTAAAATGTCAGATGAGCACCTCTCTAAAATCCGCAATCAACATATTGGTTTTATCTTCCAAACTTTCCACTTATTACCCAAGCTAGATGCTATTGGCAACGTAAAGCTGCCATTGCGTTTTGCTGATGTTGACGAAGATGAAGCAAACCAAAGAGCCATTGAATTACTTAAGTTGGTTGGTTTAGAACATCGTATGTACCATAAGCCAAATGAAATGTCTGGCGGGCAAAGACAACGAGTAGCGATTGCTAGAGCTCTGGTTAACAAACCAACCGTTATATTAGCAGATGAACCAACGGGTAATTTAGACAGTAAAACCTCCTATGAGATCATGCAATTGTTAACTGATTTACATCAGCAAGGGCAAACCATAGTTATGGTGACGCATGAAGATGATATCGCTCAGTATGCACAGCGAGTCGTTAGGATGCGCGACGGTAAAGTAATAAGTGAGCAAGACTAATGCAGGGAGCTATGATGGTAAACCGCTTAATAAACAAAGTTGTGAATCGAACAAGTATTTTCCTCACAATGAGTCTTTTTCCTTTTTCAGCTTTTGCTAATTCACCCATATTGATCACAGGGCAAATTACGTCGGCTAAACAACAAGTGATCACCGCTCCAAAAACGAGCCGATGGCAAATCCAAGTTCAATGGATGTTAGAAGAAGGCAAGGTCGCACAAGAAGGTGATTTAGTGACTGTGTTTGATTCAGGTTCAATCCAAACCCAAATACAACAAGATGAAGAAAGACTTGAATCTGAATTACTGGTTTTAGAAAAACAAACCTTAGACTTAGAGCAAGCCGTTATTGAAGCAAAAGGTAACTTAGACGTTGCCATATTAGAAGTAGAAAAGGCGAGAATAGAAGCTGAAATAACCAGTGCCGAAGTCAGTCAATACGATAAAGGTCAATACCAAGTCACCTTAGAACGAGCGTTATTTAATAAAATTAAAGCAGAACAAACTTACGAAGTTAAAAAACAAGAACAGATCACCGGTTTAGAAAAACAGAATATAGAAATATTAAAACTAAAAGAGAATATATCGTATCAGCAGGCCATGTTAGAAAAGGTGGCGGTAAAAGCCAAGTTCTCAGGACCTGTGACTCATATGATGCATCCATGGAACGGCCAAAAAATAGCACCTGGTTCAATGGTACAAGCGTCAATGAACGTTATGTTAGTTCAGGGACAGGACTCTTTTGAAGTTGAAGCTTGGTTACATGAAATTGACGCCAATAAAGTCGCGTTAGGTGATAAAGCCACGTTAACCCTAGATGCATTTTCGGATAGCAGTTATCCAGGCAAAGTGTCGTATGTTGCCAGCCAATCTGAGAAAAAAGAAGAGTGGAGTGATAGCGCTTATTATTTGATAAAAATTACATTTGATAAACAGCCTGAGCAAACATTGTTACCGGGAATGAGTGTCAGAGTCTTGGTTAACAAGGAGACCGCCAATGATAAATAAAATTGGTATTTTAATTAGTGTTTTAACGTTAGCGGCTTGTTCAGAAAAGGTTCAGCAACAAGATAATAACATTGCAGATGAAAAGCCGCTTACTGCAACAGGCGAGTTAATTTCGTTAGACAGTGCAACGATCTCCCCGCCAAGTGTAAACGGGATGTGGCAATACAAATTACAATATCTGATCAAAGAAAATAGCCAAGTTAACAAAGGCGATGTAGTGGTTCGATTAGATGGACAAGACTTGCGCAATAAATTGCTTGATAAACAAAGTTCATTAGATGCCGCAATCAAAGAACAAGAGCAAGAAGAGTTAGCGCAAGACCAAAAAGGGGAAGACTTAAAACTATCCCTAGCAGAAGCCAATATGTTTTATGACAAAGAAAAACGTAAATCAGAAATAGTCGACGCCGCCACATCTGAGATTGACCGAAAAAAACAACAAAAACAATTTGAAATTGCCACCAGTAAATTGGCACAAGCGCAGCAAAAGTTAGCGCAGTTTAAAACCAGTCGTAAAGTTAATAATGTTGTTTCGCAAAGCAAAATTCGAAGCTTAACGGCAAAAGTGGAAGAGATTCAGACAGACATTAAACGTTTATCTATTAAAGCACCAAAGTCTGGCGTTGTTATGTATGTCACAAATCACGACGGAGAAAAGCCAGCTGTGGGTGAAACCTTATGGCAAGGTCAAAGTATATTAACCATACCATCGTTAGATAAAATGGCAGTTAGAGCTGAGTTTGATGAACCTGACAGCGCTAAATTAGGTGTGGGCAGTAAGGTGAAAGTGATGTTGGATTCTTATCCTGAATTGCCTTTTATGGGTGAAATTAGCGCATTAGGGCAATCTTATCGTTCTAAGTCTAATCAAAACCCTAAGGTTGTTTTTGATGCATTTATTAAGTTAGAAACCATTGACCCTAAATTGATGAGGCCAGGTATGCAAACTAAGGTAGAAGTCATTAATAACATGAGTGAGGCACAATAACATGAAGTTGTTAAAACTAAGCTTTATCACCTTGATGTTGTTATTTTTAAACGCCTGTGCCGAACCTGAATTACAAGAAACCGTTTATATCGTCGAGCAAAAAACGTTTTCCATTTTAGTACCAGCTCAAGGTGAACTGGAAGCGGCTCAAGCTGAACTCATAACATCCCCTGGCCGTATGCCAATGACCATAGCATGGTTAGCTCAAGAGTTTATTGAAGTTAAAAAAGGTGACCTTGTGGCTATGTTTGATGGCGAGCAACTGACTTTGGATAGCAGAAAAGAAGAATTAGCCATGATGTTGTTGGAGCGCGATTTAATACAAACCAAATCGCAGCAGATCCAGCAGCAATCCGAAGTATTAAGTGAAAAAAACTTAGTATCAGAAGAGTTTGAATTCGCTCAAAATTTTAACATTGACGACATACGTTTGTACTCTAAATTACAGATCATAGATCAAATGCAAAACACTGACTTTTTGGGGGCTAAAGACGAATTTTTAGACTGGAAAAAACTCAGTGTTGATAACCAAAGCAAAGGCGCTATTGAAGTTATAGATATCAAAAAGCAAGGACACTTGGCTAAATACAAACAGCACCAAGATGCTTTAGTGAAGCTTGAGATCAGAGCGCCATACGATGGCTTATTGGTTTACGAAAAAAATTGGCGTGGAGAAAAGCCAAGCATAGGACAAACTGTATTCCCTGGTAATGCTATCGCTAAAATTCCAGATTTAAGCAAGATGCAAGCTAAGGTCTTTGTATTAGATAAAGAAGCCATTGGCCTAGCACAGGGCCAAGTGGTTACATTAAGGCTTGATGCCTTTCCTACCGAGGAATTTGATGGTGTTGTTAAAGAAGTTTCTGGCTTTTCCCGCACGATAGAACGAGGCAACCCAACTAAATATTTTGAAGTTATCGTTAATGTAGATGCTAGTAGCAACAGTAAATTCATACCTGGTAGAAAACTGAGTGCCAGTATATTAGTGGATAAATTAGAGTCCAAACTGACTGTACCGTTGCAAGCCATTCATAGTGATGATGGTGTCAATTATGTCTATGTTAAAAAGGACGGGAGTTTTCAAAAACAAGTGGTTAAAACCGGTGTCAAAAATTTATACTTTGTTGAAGTAACTCAAGGGATTTCTGTTGGTGATGCAATAGCATTATCAACGGTAGAGGAGAATATAAATGGATAAGTTAATGCCATTGTTTTGGGACGCCATAAACGAATTAGCCGCGCAAAAACTAAGAACATTATTAACCTTGTTAGGGATGATATTTGGTGTTGGCGCTGTCATAGCCATGTTAAATATTGGTGAAGGGGCTGAAAAAGAAGCTTTAAAATTAATAGATTCGATGGGATTACATAATCTTATTATCGAAGGTAAAAAATACTCCAATCAAGAATTGAAAGAGTTACGCCAAGAATCATTAGGATTAACATTTTCTGATGTAGAAGCGGCAAGAGCTACATTACCTTTTGTGACGGGTTATAGCGCACAAAAGAATATTAAAGTGTATTCGTTATACAGCGACTCAGGTAAGTCCGGTGCGAAAGCGATGGGGGTCAGTCCTACGTATTTCGACTTGGCCAATTTATCTTTTAAACAAGGTCGCGCACTAAACCAAGACGACAACATCAATGTTAAACAAGTCGCGGTGCTTGGTGAAGACGCCGCGTTAGCCTTGTTTCCAACTCAAGATCCAATAGGTCAATTTGTTAAGCTTAATCATTTATGGTTGGAAGTGGTTGGCGTGTTACAAAATGCCCAGATTAATAAAGACGATTTCCAAGGTGTAAAACTTGGCGGGGATAGGAATACCGTATTTATCCCTTTAAGCACCAGCCTTAAAAAGCTAGATAAAGGCCGTTTAGCGAGTGAACTAGACGTTATCAAGCTTGCCGTAAATGAACAATACGATCCGGTGTCAGCGGCGAAAGCAGTCGTGCAACTATTAAAGTTGCGTCATGGTGAAACTGAAGATTATCAATTGATCATTCCATCAGAGTTATTGGCGCAACAAAAACAAACCCAGCAGATATTCAATATTGTTATGGCATGTGTCGCCGGTATTTCTTTATTGGTTGGTGGAATTGGCATCATGAATATTATGTTAGCCAATGTATTGGAACGTACTAAAGAAATAGGGTTGTTACGTGCCGTTGGCGCAACCAGACAAGATATTAAAATGCAGTTTATCACCGAGAGTTTTGTTATCTCATTAATGGGGGGCGTTTTGGGTGTGGTATTTGGTTTGTTATTGTCAGAAGTGATAGGGTTTTACTCTGACTGGGCTGTGACTTGGTCGTTGTGGGCTATCTTTTTATCAGTGACTATTTGTATGGTAGTAGGGGTTGCATTTGGTGCATTTCCCGCAATCAAAGCTTCTCAGTTAAATCCTATTGAAGCATTACATTCAGATTAAAATGACATGTAATAAATTAGAGTGAAAAACGGGTTATAAGAACCCGTTTTTTTTGCTTAGTGCTTTAGGCTGGTTTAATTATTTTTGTAATACGTTGACAAATTCCATCATTTCTAAATGCAATAAAATAAGGTTTTTTAACTCTTGTTGGTTATTAGTGACTATCTGCGGTAACGCATCTGGGTCATTATTAACTTGTTTATTTTGATTGTCTTTGGATTGGTAACTTACGGTAAATAGTAAATTTTGAGCAGACTTAACCGGGTTCACTGTGATTTGCCAGTTCGCTTGGTTTTTATCAACTAAAGTGCTGTATTGGTAACTGGTTAAATAATCGGTCATCGCCGCTTTATAAGGCGCAGGTGCTTCAACATAAAAGGTATTTAATTGCACTGATTGTGATGACGTATAACCTTGTGCATCAAATTTATATAACGCATAGGTGTCACTGACTTGGGATAATTCAATTAAATAAGATTGTGTTGCAGCTGATAAATCTTGTTCAGACAAACTAAGCTTTGGATAAATTAACTTAATGGCTTGATTGATATCAGCTAAGTCATTGCGTTTAGCCATAAACGTCCATGAGGCAGGCTGAGCAAAGTTAAAATACATATTTGCATCTGCATTAAAGTCTAACTCTAATCTTGCTTGAAAGTTAACACAGGCACTATTACCTTCAAAATAATAGTCTAGCTCTAAGTGCTTATCGGTTAACTGATACATCACCGCTAATTCTGCCGTGTTCAAACGTCGACCAAACATTCCGGTTTTGATGTCTCTTATTTGGTCAATAAAGTTTTTGTTTTGATCTTTAACATGGTTATGGATATGACTAATTACAGACTCGGGAAGTTTTTGTTTCGACTTGCGTCCATAAGTGCATAACGCTCCAGAGAGGGTTAATTCTTTATTCAACTTAGCATAACTAAATTTAACCTCTTCCGTATGGGCATGTCCTGGTAAGGCAAAAGAAAATAAAACCAATAAAAGTGTTCGTTTCATCATAGTCATGGTCTCAAATTACATTTTATTTTTTATATATGAGCTTGGTAAACCAACGGATACGGCAAATATTTGCTCGTTGTTACTCGGGCGATAAATCCCATTTGCAGACTTTTGTTTTAAGTCAGTCGCGATGTCAGACTTTTTCCATTTTATTATTTTAGCTATGGCACTTTCTGAAGATGGTTTTGCTAAGGCTACAGCGATAGGATCAACAAACCCTCCGTCGTATTTAAATAATATAAGGGTATCATCGGTTAATACGCCTGCATTTCGGCCACGGTCTAACGTTATTTGGTCGCCTCTTAATCCTGTAACTTGAGCTGACACCGGCATTTCCGTTAACATTCTGGATAACATGACATCAAATGCTTTTGAAGCCATTTTACTAAATACGGCATTAATATTGTCAGGGTTTGTGTAATCAAATCCGGTGTAATATTTGCCATTAACTTCTGTGTAAACAAGATCTTGTTTTTGTTTTACGTCGGTACCCTTGATACGTATTTTTCCAATGTTCGGGTAAGACAATTTTTCTTTTGTGAATGGGTCAATCACACTCACAGTTAACTCTACTTCATATTTTGCCAAGCCGTTATATTCCGCATAAAAACGATCTGCGGTTTTGACGGTATCGATTTTTAACAGATAATCAGGGCGTAAGGTTTTGTTATTTCGCATGACGTTAGCTAGGGTTTTTGCTGATTGTTCTTTCATTTGGCTGGCCACTTCTTGAGCGGTCACCTCGTCTTGCGTCACAATTCTAAACCGATTAATGCCAGCTAATTGGCTTTCAAACATTAGGCCAAGGGTCTTATTGTTTAACGCTTCTAAAACGCGTTTTTCTTCTGGTTTTTGGCTAGCGCTGTTATTGCCTGCAAAATAAACTCTAACGATAGGTTTTTTTAACGGGCAATCATCAGACTCGTTATCTATATCAAAGGTACAACTGTTAATCCCTTGCACATTAAAATTACTTGGGACTTCAATATCTTTGTCTTCGAATTGATAAGCAGATTTGGCGGTAATGAGTTTTGAATTACCTGTGTTAGTTTGAGAAACATTTGTTTGTTGTTCCGGATATTTTATTTTCGCAGTACTTGAACAACCCGCAACAGACATAATAAAAATTAATGCGGATGTTGTGAATAATAGTTTCATGTTTTTACTTCCTGTTAATCTGCGTTTTGAAACGTTTGTAATTGTTTTGCGATATCAATGATGGCTTTTTCGTCTTCGATAAACTCGTTAGCCACTTTAGCTAAATGCAGCCGAATTTCGGCAAGTTTATAGGCTTCACCTATTTTATTGGCGTTCATTAACATGCTCAAACCTTGCATGCCGATTAAGTCATCACCTTGTAACCTGATGATATAAGCGAGTCGTAACGTTTGTTCTGTGATCAAAAGCGATAGCTTTACATTCTCTTCCCAAATTTTATCCGAGGCTTTTTCATAAGCCTTAATTTTAGGACCAATTTTTTCTTTTTCAGTTTCAGCGGTTTTATCAAAGTCGGTAATGGCTTGTTGTAATTGAGCTTTATCTTTGTCTTTATTGGCCATTAAAAATGACAACACATCTCGGTGATTATCTAATAACACTTTATGTTCAGTGATGATGTTGTGTTGATGTTTAAATATACTGAGTACGCTATTACTGAAAGCATTAAACACTTGTGAAACACTGACTTTGTTAAAACCAACTTTTTTCATATCGCTGCTAATACGAGCCAAACGTTGTTCTCTAGGCATTAATTTGGCATTAAATTTACTGACAATATTATGTTTATTATATTTAATGTCGTCGCCATCTTGAACATTGATAGCACAACCAAATAGCAGCAGTGCAGCCAATAAGGTTATGCACTTAATAACATTCATTCATTACTTCCTAATTGTAGTTGAACGGACTCTATCGCTTGTTGTTCAGCTAACTCCGGAGTTTGACTAAACGACGTGGCATGAATTGGGTTTTGATAAATAATCTGATCGTCTAACACATAGATAAGGTCAGCGGACATCTTAATGGCACTATGAAAATCGGTCGTGGTCGTTTCTACATTTAATCCGGCAAATACGACTTTAAGTGTGTGAGCTTGTTGAGCTGACGATAGCCCAATGGATTGCATTTGATTTATTAATCCAAGTTTAACCGTGCTTGAATGCTTTTGATCGTTATTAGCGATTAACACTTGATAACCCACTTTTGCGGAAATGGACTGTGCCGCTTGAGTTAATTGAATCATTAACTGATCTAATTGAACGGTTTCAAAAGAATAAGAACGTAATAACACTAAGGTTTTATTTATAGTGGGTTTAGCTTGGTTATATTGGATTAATTTAACCAGTGCAGGAGATAGCTGTTTAATCCCAAACGCTCGGTTGTTTATTAAATAAGCGGTGAGTTGGTCTTTAAGTTGGTCATGTAACTGCTGGAAAAAGGCTTGTCTATCCACTTTAACTAATACAATCACATCGTCATTATGTTGCGCTGTATTAACGATATCTATGTTGGTAAAGGTTAAATTGGTGCCGGTAAATAATGAGTCTGTTTCTAAGTAGAGTTCGGTGGTTCCATTTTTTGCTTCGACAAATTGTTGTGTATTACTCTGAGCAGTAACTTGTAATCGAGCACTAAGTTCTTCGAGGGCTTGTTGTTGAGCTTGTTTTTTATTTTCACCCATACCAACAGAATAAAACCACTGGTTACTGTCTCCTGGTGGAGTAGTTACCCAATCAGGTAGTGACGCTGCTATCGTATTTGGTAACAAAAATAAAGAGAGAACTAGAATTAAAAACTTGTCTATTCGCACAAATAATCTCCGTATTTGTTAGTGTGAAAATGTATAAAAAAGGGTATTTCTTACCAATAAGAAAATTAATTGTAGGTAAGATTTCCCCTGACTATAACTGATTTTCTGTTAAAGGAAAATCCAATAGGAGGTATAGCTATTGCCTAATTTAACTTTTTCAGCAATTAACTTATATATGTAATAATTTAATATTAAATGCCACCGGTGGCGGTTTGATTTTCTTTACGTTAAAATAAACACAATTCCACCATAAAGTAATGGAGCTTCACTAAAGAATTATGAAAATCGCATTAATGAATGAATTTAGCCAAGCGGCTAAAAACCCTATTGTTTGGCAGCAGTTGCAAGATGTCGCAAAAGATAAAAACCATCAAGCGTTTAATGTTGGTATGGATGGCGATAACGATCATCGATTAACCTATATACATTTAGGTATTATCGCTAGTTTATTATTAAACAGTAAAGCGGTTGATTTTGTGGTTACCGGTTGTGGCACTGGCCAAGGCGCATTGATGGCTGCCAACGCGTTTCCTGGAGTTGTTTGTGGTTATTGTATTGACCCATCTGATGCGTATTTATTTGCCCAGATTAATAACGGAAATGCTTTAGCACTGCCTTTTGCCAAAGGGTTTGGATGGGGCGCTGAATTGAATGTTAAATACATTTTAGAAAAAGCCTTTGATGGTGAAAAAGGCCAAGGTTATCCAGCAGATCGTAAAGAGTCACAGGTAACTAACGCTGGGATATTAAACCAGTTAAAGTCTGCGGTAGCGAAAGATTATATTGACGCGTTAAAAGCGATAGACCCAGAGTTAATCAAACAAGCCATTGGCGGCGCACGTTTCCAAGAGTGTTTCTTTGCTCATAGCCAAGATGAAGATATTGCGGCATTTGTAAATTCAATGTTGTAATTGAAAAGTCCTGAAAGATAAGGGCGCTACTACAAACTAGTAGCGCCTTTTTAGCAAAATACCGTTAGGATTAAATCACCCGTAGGGTCATTAGATCACTGTCTTTGGTGATAACTAAGGTCGGGTCAACTCGCAAACAACTGCCGGCATAATGTCCCGCCACCGAAAACGTACAAACTTGCGAACGATAGCCTCCAATATCGGGTAACTTCCACAGCGCTTGAAATATTTGATCCTGTTCAGCGAAACGCCCAGAGGTTTCTTCCATTAATGCTTCTTTGCCATCGTACACACTAATGTTAAAACCACACCTACCAGCAATGGGTTTGCTGACATAACCATTATTTTTTAATGTCTCAGTTAATTCAAATGACGACTCTAACAAATAAGGATGGTCAGGGAATAACATCCATAACACCGGCAATATGGCTTTGTTGCTAGGGATTAATGTCCATAATGGTTCATAGACCATGACGTCTTTGCGCAATAATACATCCACCAAACGCGGCGCCTCACTACGAGACGTATCAGTTTGGTAATTGCGTAAACGCTGTTCATCGTCATCGCACTCTGCGCGAATTTGATCCAATGCAGTTTCCCAAGCCCAGGTTTTCCAAACCCAACGAATTTTTATGCCCTCGGCATCAATGACATCACCATCGTCGTCCCAACGTAAACTAGTGACACCTTTAATTACCTTGCACTCTAAACCGGCCTTTTCCATTGTTCTTTTCATGAACAGGGCATGGTAATTCTCCTCAAGCTCCGTATCTTGCATAATATGGATCACACCTTTAACGGCACTGTCTTTCCATGCTTCTACTAATTCTTCCACCAGTTCTGTTGCAGAACTTTCGCCTTCTTTACAACCATAATGTTTGGCCCATTTATCTTGGACAATACCGGCTTCCATGTAACAAGACGCAGAGTCACAGTTATATTCATAAACTTTAATGCCACTGGCTGAAAGACTAAAGTCAAACCTGCCTGTGATCATCTGGTTACGACGGTTATCCCAAGACTGTTGGATTTTAGGCCACAAGGCTGGTGGCAGATTAAACTTGGACTGTAACTCTGCGTTTTGCAGTACATAGTCAGTTGCATGCATAAATAAAGCATGCAGTTCATTGGTGGCTCGTTTTAATTCACGCTCAGCGGTCTCTGTCATTACCATATAGTTATGATCATCTTCTACTTTACTGGCGAGTTTATGCCCGCCCATCATAGCGACAAACGCTTCTTCTGCAGGATTAGCGACATTTAACCAAGCACGAGACGACTTAAGGTTGTTTGCCACTTTACGTATTTGTAAGTCGAATAGTTTAGGATCATCAGGTTGAATATCTTCAGCGTGTAGGTCGTCATCGGTTTGAATAACCCAACCCATGACAGAGGCATCACCATAAGAACAACGTAACCAATAACCTCCATCATCACTAATGCGAGCTTCTAATACACGGGAATAATCTTGGCCTTGTGGCCAAACATGATGACCCACATTTTGTTCCACCAAATACAAACGATCGGGCAGGACTTTGGTGACAATAGCGACATGGCCAGTAACTTCAAATTCACCGCCTTCATTCCAGATCAATAAAGCGCCAACTTCTGGATGACGTAAAGAACCATTACAAAATGATTTAAGCGGTAATCGGCTTTCATCGGCGATAAGCCGTACTGAAGTCAAACGAAAAATATCGTAAGCCATAGCCACATCATCAAATATGTAACCTTTATTTAAATACAGCCAGCGTCGGACAAACTCCACACATTGCCATTTATAACCCATAAAAATACCGTCCACATAACTGCGGTAAGCATGTCTATTGGGGAGTTTTATATCATCAGCGCTGTCGTAATCAGAAGAATAAACGGGCACATTACCCGGCGCTATACCTAACAAGGTGCCAAAAGGGGCAACTGACCTGCTGGATGTTGATGTCATTAATGTTGTTACTCTCACACAGAATGTGCTTTAAAGGTGGATAGGAGGCGCAAAAATCTGGCGCCAGATGATCGCAATATAGTCCTAGTTTGGCGTGGCTGCAAGCAGTTAAATAACAAACTAATTAGCCAGTAAAACGAGATGTATATTCTAGTGAGATCAAGGGTGAAAGTGGCGGTAATAAATTGGGATAAACTTTGGTTCTGGCGTAATATTATTTAATTGAGTTTTCACTATAAAGTTGAAAAAGTGTTTATGCATCTATGACAAGGTTTAGGTGGAGCGGCCCGAAGGCCAACTCCTGGGGGTAGTGGTAGTTACGCAATTTTCATGCAGTTTTTACCTGCATCTTTCGCTGCGTAAAGCGCTTTGTCTGCACGAGCAAACAAATCTTTAGGTGTGTCGTTTTTGGTAAAACAAGCACATCCAATACTGGTACTAACATTAAATTTATTGAATATAGGGCTTTGGCTAATAGCATGGTTTATTCTGGCTGCAACAATGTGCGCGCCGTTTAACCCTTCCTTTTCCAATAAAATTGCAAACTCATCGCCACCAAATCTAAAAACTTGGTCTGTGCCACGTAAGCACTCTTCAACAAGTTGTACAAAGCTAGTTAAAATATCATCGCCTTGTAAATGGCCATGGGTATCATTTACATTTTTGAAGTTATCTAAATCTAATAACATCAAAACAAATTCTTCATTAAAACGTTCTGCATGTTGAAACTTTCGTTCAATTGCATCTTCGTACATTGAGCGATTGCCAATGCCGGTTAATGGATCTTTTAATGCCATTTGCTGTAACTGCCAAAATGCTAATGCATTTCTTAATGGATAAATTAATTTCTTTTGATAACCGGTAAGTGAAGACATTAATATGTCGGTGATCGGTTTTTCTGAAAAATAACTAATACGACCCATAAGGCGATCATTAATTCGAATTGGTAATGTCATCGTTTGCGAGGAGGATTGGCCATTACTGGATTTAAATTTGCCATGAAATGTATCAAGTTCGACAGAATTAATTTTATAGTGAGAAGTAATTGCACTAAGATAAATAGATAACAATTGCTCTACATCTAAGGTAGTTTGAAGTTGTTCAACTAAAGAGTCGGCTTCTCGATTTAAATTTGAATAATTGGACCAAGACGCCAAAATGTTAGCATTGGCTTCTGAGTTTAATGCGTCTAAGTGACTGATATAATCCACATTGTCCCCCGTGTTTGGTCGATTAATTTCACTTGTAATAGACTAAGCGAGAAATGTGCCAGAAATGTAATACTTTGAATCTTATAGAATTAATGTTTAAAATTGTTTTAATCTGCTCGACTGACAATTAACAGTCGGCAAATAATTGCCCGAAAGGATTTTGTATATATGTCACATGGTTACTTTATCGAGCTGATTTTATTATTGGCGACTTCTGTTTTTATTGTTTGGTTTTTTAAACATATAAAGTTACCACCAATTTTAGCTTATCTAGTCACCGGTATCATCGCTGGGCCGCATGCGTTAGCCTTGATCACCAGCCCTGAAGAAGTCGCGTTAGTGGCTGAACTTGGCATTGTATTTCTTCTTTTTTCCCTTGGTTTAGAATTCTCCATACCTAAGTTAATTGCCATGCGGCATTTAGTGTTCGGTGTTGGCAGTGCACAGGTCATTATTACCTTATTGCTGGTAATGGGGGTGTGTTATTTCATGGGGAATAATGGCACAACGGCCTTTGTTATTGGCTGTACCTTTGCGTTATCTTCCACGGCAGTGGTGGTGAAATCATTGAACGAAAATGGCATTACCCAAACCAAGCGCGGGCAAATAGCCATCAGTATTTTATTATTCCAAGACATTGCTGTTGTTCCGTTCTTAATTGCCATGCCGTTATTGGCATCTAACGGTGGCGAAAACGTTGTGGTTGCCTTGTTATTAGCCTTAGGAAAAGGCGCAATCGTTGTTGCCATTTTATTGTCGGTGGGTAAATGGATACTGCCAAAAGTATTTAACCAAGTTGCACAGGTGAGAACCGATGAATTATTCGTGCTTACGGCAATTTTGGTCACCGTCATGGCTGGAACCTTAACCAGCTTTTTTGGTTTATCTATGGCATTAGGCGCATTTTTAGCCGGAATGATGTTAAGTGAAAGCCAATATAAACATCAATTAGAAGCCGATATACGTCCTTTTAGAGATATATTGATGGGTCTGTTTTTTATCAGTGTTGGCATGCAGCTAGATATCAACGTCATGAGCAGAGAGTGGCATTGGATTCTAATTGGTTTAATAACCTTGCTTGTGGTGAAAACCATCGTAATCAAACAATTAGCTGTAATGTCCGGTGAAACTCGTAATGATGGCTTAAGTGCCGGTTTAATGATGTTTCAACTGGGTGAATTTGGTTTTGTATTAGTGGCTCTGGCTCAACAATTAAATATCTTCAGTGCTGAATTATCGTCAACCTTAATAGGCATTGGTGTATTAAGTATGGCAATCACTCCGTCTATCATCGCTAATAATACTCAAATTGTAGATAAGCTAGACAAAATAAGAGGTAAACAAGATGGCGGTTATGATGAAACACCAAATGCTAACTTTGAAACAAAATTAAAAGACCATGTTGTAATTTGCGGCTTTGGTCGTGTAGGTCAAACGGTGAGTCGTTTTCTTAAGTCGGAAGCTGTACCTTATGTTGCCTTGGATGTTGATCCAGTAAGGGTAAGTGAAGCGCAAGCCGCTGGTGAAAATGTTCAGTATGGTCATGCAAGAGACAAAGCCATTTTGCAATCAGCTGGGGCGGTAGATGCCAGATTAATTGTGATCACCTTTGGCGACTTGGATAAAGCCCATGTGGTGATCAAGAATGTTAAAGAGTTAAACAGTTCAGCTCGAATCATGGTTCGTACTAAAACAGATGAAAACTTAAAAGAGATATTGGAAGACGGGGCAGATCAAGTGGTGCCTGAAGCATTGGAAGGGAGCTTGATGTTAGTGTCACAAGTTCTGTTTGAGTCGGGTGTGCCTATGTCGCGAGTATTAAAACGGATTAGAAAAGAAAGAGAAAACCGTTATGGTCAATTACATGGTTTTTACCCTGGAGATGTTACTGAAGTAACGGCGGATAGACGTGATTTATTGGAGTACATTCACGCAATTGCCATTCCGTTAGATGCATTTGCAGTTAAACGTACGCTGGCTGAACTCAATTTAACCCATCGTAGAGTAGAAGTGGTGGGATTAAGACGAGGTGGTGAAGAGCTTGCCTTACCTGACGAACATACGGTTATTGAAGCGTTAGATACTATTATTATTAAAGGCAAACCAAGAAGAGTAGAACGAGTAGAACGTTACTTGATGACGGGTTAATAATCGATTACTGATGTGAAATAAGCGGGACATTACTTGTTCTAATTTAAGCTTTTAAAAAAGAGTTAGTATTTACTAACTCTTTTTTTTTAGGGTCTCAATTAACTTTTAATAAGCTCCCGCTGCATAAGTTAATTCATAACTATGGCTATATATTTCAAGAATATTGCCAAATGGGTCTTCCATATAAATCATGCGATACGGTTTTTCATTTGGGTAATAATAACGCGGTTCTGCCATGCGTTTTTTACCGCCTGCTGCCACAATCTTTTCAACTAACTCTTCTAAATTAGGATCTTGAACGCAAAAATGGAAAATGCCGGTTTTCCAATATTCAAAGTTATTCTCGGGTTGTTGTTGATTAACAAATTCGAATAACTCAACCCCAATACGATCACCAGTAGATAGGTGAGCGATTTTAAATTTTTGCCAATTAGCACCAAATACGTCTGTGCACATTTCGCCGATTGGGCTGTTATCTTCGGTGATCACGGTAGGTTTCATAATCAAATACCAACCTAATACCTCTGTATAAAACTTAACTGCGCTGTCTAAATCTGGCACGGAAATGCCAATGTGTGAAAATGTTCTAGGATATGGATTACTCATTTTGACTTCCTCTATTGATGTAATAGGCAAAGTATATTCCTCATGATAAAGTATGAAAAATTATCAATTGTTATATTTATAAGTACATTTTGTAATGATAAATCAAGTGTGGTTAAAAACCTTTTGCACCTTAGTTGAGGTGGGGCACTTTACTCAAACGGCAGATAAACTGTTCATGACGCAGTCTGGTGTTAGTCAACATATTAAGAAGCTGGAACAGCAACTTGATGTGGCTTTATTAGTGCGGGACGGTAAATCATTTCTATTGACTGACTCAGGTGAACAGCTATTTCAAAAAGGCAAAGAACTGCTTAAATCCTCTGAAGAATTAGAAAGTTTAGTCAGACATGACGAAACACATGAAGGGCGCATCAAGCTTGCGTCGCCAGGGAGTGTTGGATTAAGGCTCTATCCGCACTTGTTAGAGATTCAACAATCTTTCCCTAAGTTAATTATTGATTACACGTTTGCGCCAAATAAACAGATTGAGCAAGCGGTTGCAGCCCGTCAGTTAGATTTAGGTTTAATCACGCAACTAAGTAATTTAAGTAATGTTGTCAGTCATAAAGTTGGCGTTGAGCCGCTGGTATTGGTAACGGCAAAAAATGTGGATACCATCAATTGGGATACTTTGATAAAACTTGGTTTTATTTCCCATCCTGACGCTGAGCACCACGCTCGGTTATTGTTGAGTAAAAATTTCCAACAATTTGAACATGTCGATCAATTTATTCATAAAGGGTTTTCTAATCAAATTAGCTTGATATTACAGCCGGTGAGTAAAGGGTTTGGGTTTACCGTTTTGCCTTTACATGCTGCAAAGGCATTCCCACATCAAACATTGATTAATATCCATGAACTTGAATGTTCTGTGAAGGAAAACCTATATTTATGTTTCAATCGGCAGTCAATTCAAGCTAATCGGGTTAAATTTATCAAAACAACCCTGTCTAAATATTTGAATAAGTTAGCTGTAACTCGTTAATTCACTTCTTGTTTGCCAGTTAAACCAAGAAAAGACATGATCTCATCTTTTTGTTTTAAGCCATCTTCGTAACCCAATTTGATTAGTTCTTCGGTAAATGGTTTTTCAAACATTAAGTAACTCATCATTGCAGACTCAGATTTCTTGGAAATACCGATAAAGCGCAATAAAAAGCGGATCGCTGAAGGCATTTTATTGTAATGCTGTGCCGCCAATTTATTAAAGCAGCGACTTGGGTTTATTAACAAACTCTCAACTTTGGTTAATCCTGCTTTATCTTCTGAGGTGTGGTTAAGGGTTGAATTTATTCTTTCCATGCGTTCTAAATCGGCATTTAAAGAATCGGTGAAAATAGTCTCTAATAAATGACCAGTAATGGCGGCCGTATTAGGGTGAAACTCTGACTCACCGTAATACTTATCTTGTTTTGGCTGTTCCACCCCTATGATCAATATTTTATTGGCGCCTAAATGCACAGCAGGACTTAATGGTGATAATTGGTGAATTGCACCATCCCCATAATAAGAATTACCTATTTTGACACTTGGAAATAATAAAGGAATTGCAGCTGAGGCCATTAAATGACGAGTGGTTAAAACGGTTTTGACGCCTTTTCGTTTCGCTCTTTGCCATTCTTTATTGCCGCTTGATTGAAAAAAAGCAATGGAGTCACCGTCACTATAACTAGAGGCTGCAATGGAAACGGCATCCAAGTGGCCGGTTAAAATATTTCTATCAATTCGTTTGTAATCTATTAATCCAGATAGCAAGTTTTCAAGCGGTTTATTGTTTAACAAACTGGTGGCTCTGAGTTTTCCAGTTCTGGTATATTTCGAAAAATAGTTTTTAAAAATATAGCCAAATACCCCAGTCCAACTCCCAACATACACTTGTTCGGTTTTGAAATTTTTCCAAACCCATTCTGTCTTTTTCACACCTAAGTGAAAACACGATGCGTGACAAGCCATGGATACGGCATTAATTGCACCCGCTGACGTCCCACAAATGACTTTAAACGGCGATTTTTGATTACGAGGTAATTGTGATGCTATCGCTTTTAATACGCCAATTTGATACGCAGCACGCGCGCCGCCACCGGTTAACAATAGTGCGTTAGTTGATTCTTTTGCAGGAGAGGAGAATATCATTATAGGTTTTTTTATTTAATCCGATTACATAATGGGAGTTTACCGTTGGATTCTAGCTTAAAAAGTCAGATCTATAAATTGTTCTTTTGTTATAGGGTCTTGCAACCAATTTCAGTTTAAGTAATAATGCGCGCCGCTTAGAGAGCAGTCTTCTGTTTATTTATGCAGCACTATGGTAACTCCATTGGTTCTCTCGCAACGATAGCTCGTGAACTTGGTCAGGCCCGGAAGGGAGCAGCCACAGCAAGTGACTCGTGTGCCGGGATGTAGCTGGTGGGGTTGCCACCAATCCTTTTTAATTCAATAGCTTAAAGTATAAGTAAGTTTCATTAATTCCCTTGTTACTACTATAAAGTTATCGATATTTAATATTAACAAAGCTCCTCGCCACTCGACCTTATAAATATCACCTTTAATATATATCTTAAAATTAACTCACCTAAGTGTATTTTCGATTGATATTGTGTCTCATAAACAAGTATCCTTTGTTAAGGGTTTGTTTATCTTTCATTTTATGCAACGTTAAGCTGAACATCATTCCCAGTTGAAACATAAATAGTGCAAATTGAGTAGGCTAAATAAGTTTATCTACTACGAAGAGTGCGGGAAGATTAAGTAGATCCTAAGGACAAGGCGTTATTTGTCATCCCAACATCGTTAACAGACACTTAAACAGAGCCATTATTCAGATATATTCTGCTTTGATGGTTATAACAAATAGCCGTTAACATGGTAGAAAATTAAAGTTGAGCAGACCTTAGTATTACTGTTATCAAGTAGTTAAAAACAATAGGAATTTAGATGAGTGCGATAGCGATAATTAAATCGATAAAAAATACGCTAACAAAAAATGAACTAGAGATTGCCGATTTTTTATTACAAGCGCCTCAAGTAATTAAAACATTATCATCGAAAGAACTGGCCGCCGCTATTGGTGTAAGCCAATCAAGCATAATTAAGTTTTCTCAGAAGCTAGGTTATAAAGGTTACCTTGAGTTTAAATTAGCCATGGTTGAAGCTGTTAACGCTAAAGTGGTAGATACGGATTGGCTTGGTAACATATCTTTAAAAGATAACTTTGAACAACTATCGCAGAAATTACTCGCCAGCAAAAACAACGTATTAAGTGAAACCTCTAGCCTAAATAATGTCAGAAATATTGACGAGGCTGTTAAAGCTATCATGGCGGCAAACCGCATATTGGTTAGCGGTATTGGCGCTTCAGGGTTAGTCGCAACCGATTTGAGCTATAAATTACAAAAAGTTGGAAAAGCGGCTAATGCAGAGCCAAATGGACATATTCAAATTCCTTACTGCTCAACCTTTGGCAAAAAAGACCTACTCTTTTGCATCAGTGAATCAGGTAATACATCAGAAGTTGTTGAAGCCGCTACCGTGGCTAAAAAAAATGGCGCTGTGGTTATCAGTTTGAGTAGCTTTGGCAGTAATAAACTAAACAATGTGGCTGACATTAAGTTATATACCGTGGCTGAAAAGTCATCGGTACGTTTATCTTCTATTTTATCCAGAACGTCACAAGAATTTGTTATTGATTTGTTGTTTATCGTATTAACTCAATCGTCAGCAAGTAGCCGAAAAATGGTTGAGAAATCAAACAAAGCAATTAAGAGTTTTATTGAAAAGCGTTAACCGCTTTTGACTCAATCATTGATGGTTCTATAGCCTGATGCCAGTCTCGAAACTGTTGTCCATAACCACCCCCCTAATAGGGTGGTGGAATTGAATAAATTTATAGGCAATACTGTCAGATTATATTGTGTAACCTTAATTTTCTGACTGTTAGAGTAACCTGTGTCTTTACCTATTTCTTTTTTAACTCGTGTAAATCAACTTCTGCCAAAACATCGTGTGATCACTCAGATCATTCAACGGCGGGCTTATGGTACCGACGCGAGTTTTTATCAAATGACACCTGAGTTAGTTGTTAAAATTGTCGATCTTCAAGAGATGCAGGCGTTTGTTGCACTAGCTCGCGAATACAAAGTTGCCATAACTTTTAGAGCCGCTGGTACCAGTTTATCTGGTCAAGCAGTGTCCGACTCTGTTTTGGTGTTATTAACTGCGGATTGGACTCAATCAACTATCTTAAATGATGGTTTACAGATAAAAGTACAACCTGGGTTAATTGGCGCCAAAGTTAATCAAATATTAGCCCCACATCAACGTAAGATAGGGCCAGATCCAGCCT
Source organism: Psychrosphaera sp. F3M07 (assembly GCF_018860345.1). Lineage (GTDB taxonomy): Bacteria > Pseudomonadota > Gammaproteobacteria > Enterobacterales > Alteromonadaceae > Psychrosphaera > Psychrosphaera aquimarina. Next base: position 176,250 of record NZ_JAHKPJ010000004.1, read on the forward strand.
CAATTAATACATGTAAAGTCGGTGGTATAGCGGCTAATAACGCGTCAGGCATGTGTTGTGGAGTTAAAAATAATAGCTACCATAGCTTACGTGATATCACGCTTGTTTTAGCTAATGGCGCTATTTTAGATACCAGCAGTAAACAAAGTCGTGAGCAATTTAGCCAACAAAACTCAGGCTTAATTGAGCAGATAAAAACTTTATCTGAACATGCGAAAAATACACCTGCATTAGTTGAAAAAATCCAACGAAAATACCGGTTAAAAAACACCACAGGTTATGGCATTAATGCGCTAATTGATTTTACTGATCCCATCGACATTATCGCTCATTTAATGATTGGTTCAGAAGGCACATTAGGCTTTATTGCCGACATTACTTACGACACAGTCGCGGTTAGAACTCATGTTTCTACTGGCTTGTTTTTATTTGCCTCGGCTAACGAGGCTGCTGCTGCAGTGGTTGAATTACATCAGCTTGATGTAAGCGCTGCTGAGTTATTAGATTATCGGGCGTTATGTTCTGTTCGTGGTAAACCCGGATTACCAGATACTTTTACTGAATATGGTGAGAGCAGTGTTGCCTTGTTAGTTGAGATTGAAGGAATAGACGCCCAATCGTTAGAGCAAAAAGTCATTGCTGTGGAAGGCGCTTTTTCTCAATTTACTATGTTGCAGTCAATTGCGTTCAGTTCCAACAAAACCATCGCTGAGCAATTATGGGCAATAAGAAAAGGCACGTTTCCGGCGGTTGGCGCGGTAAGAGAAACCGGTACTACCGTTATTATTGAAGATGTGGCGTTTCCAATTGAACATTTAGCTCAAGGTATTGAGCAGTTACAGTCGTTGTTTACTCAATTTGGATATGACGAAGCGATAATATTTGGCCATGCGCTGGACGGTAATTTACATTTTGTATTTACTCAAGCCTTTAATAACCAACAAGAAATTGAAAAGTACGATCAGTTTATGGGCGCGGTTGCTGTATTAGTGGCCGATGAGTTATCTGGTTCATTAAAAGCGGAACACGGCACGGGTCGTAATATGGCACCATTTGTTGAACAAGAGTGGGGCAGTGACGCTTATCAATTGATGAAAGATATAAAATCTATTTTTGATCCCGACAACATCTTTAATCCTGGTGTCATCATTAATTCCGACCCCAAAGCGCACTTACAAAATTTAAAAGCACTACCAAAAGCACACGACACAATAGATAAATGCATTGAATGTGGTTTTTGTGAACCTGCTTGCCCATCAGCCGATTTCACCTTAACACCAAGACAACGTATTGCTATTTGGCGTCGTATTCAACAGTTGTCAGAACGTAAAACCTCGACATTATCTAGTGATGAAAAACATGAGCTGGTGGTACTTAAAAAAGATTATCAACATTATGGTATCGATACCTGCGCCGCTACAGGTATGTGCGCGCAAAAATGCCCAGTATCGATAGATACAGGCATGTTTATAAAACAGCTTAGAGCAGAGCGACTGAGTAAGTCTGAGCGTAAAGTAGCAAGTTGGTTAGCTTCTCACTTTTCCGCTACAACGTCATTTGTATCTTTTGGACTTAAAATTCAAACCTATTTGCAAAAAGTGTTAGGACAGCAACGTGTTAATCGTATTGGCCGCAAGCTCAGAAAGTTAAATAAACTTATTCCACTTTGGCATAACAAATGGCCAACCGCAGCACATAACAATATACATCCAAAACTCAGCCAAACGATCAACATACGTAATATCGAGCCAGCTCAAACTAAGTCAGAAATGGTAACTGAACAAGTTATTGTTTTTAGTACTTGTGCTAACCGAGTATTTGGCACAGAAATACATTCAAAGGATCAACGTAGTTTGTTAGCGGTGATCAACTCGGTATTTAGCAAAGCGGGTTATGAACTGATAGTGATTGATAAACAACAAGGGCTTTGTTGCGGTCAGCCATTTGAAAGTAAAGGTTTGTTTGATTTAGCCAAACAGAAAAACGACGAAGTGATTAATGCCGTCAGAAAACACAATAATGGCGGAATCATTCCAGTGATTGTTGATGCAAGCCCCTGCGCTATGCAGTTAAAAAAAGGCGCTGAGCAATTAAACCAAAAGCCTGCCTTATTAAATGAGAATCCAGAAGACGTTGTTGTTTTTGATTTAGCTGAGTTTGTCGCCGTGAATGTGTTACCTAAATTGAACATAAAAACAAATGCCGATGCAGTTGCACTGCACGCCACTTGCAGCACCAAAAAAATGGCAACCGATGGATATTTACGACAGATAGCTAATGCACTTAGTCAAAACATAGTCGAGCCGGATGGCATTGAATGTTGTGGTTTTGCGGGTGATAAAGGTTTTACTCTGCCAGAGTTAAATCAACATTCACTTAAGGACTTACCAAAACAAGTTAACAAGTGTAGTTCAGGAATTTCTTGTAGCCGTACCTGTGAAATTGGTTTGTCATTAAACAGTGGCATTGAATACAAATCGTTTATGTATTTATTAGATCAACAAAGCTCTTAAATTTATTAACTCATTTTAAACTAGCTGGCCTTTGCTAATGATTGATATCTCGTTAATAAGTGCTTACTTACTTTTCTGGTTGACGCCATCAACCCTTTGTCGAAAATATATAACTTATTCTACCAACTCCAATCGACATAGGTGGTTGGTGTCAAAAATTGGTGTCATAAATTGGTGTCAACATTTCACTTAATTGATAATTAAACTGGGGTTACGCAACCCACCGTTTGTTTAAATATTCTACTAATGGGTCTCGTAGTACGGGAGGTTCTATCATCACTAACAGCTCAATAAATAATGCGAGTAACTCAGGTTGGGAGTTCAGCCCTAACTTGGCATATATATTTTTTCTGTGCATTTTTATGGTTTCATCGCCAATGGATAGTTGTGAGGCGATTGCTTTTACTGAGTAGCCTTGCAGCATTAATAAAGAAACGTCATGCTCTCTTGGTGTTAATGTTTCCGTGCCAAACAGGCGATGGAAGTCTTCCACATAAGACGTTTCAAAATCGTCCAGGCTCATCTGTTTATGTAGTTCCTTATGATGTGCAATTACAAGTCTTTCTACTTGTGGAAATAAATCGTTAAACACGTCTAATTCGTTTTTTGTAAAAGGCTCAGAGGTTTGAAACCTAGCCATTTCTATATGAACAAACGCATTATTTGTTGGGAGTTGAATTAAGAAACCAATTTCATCTTTTATCTTTAGCAACCTAAGGTATTGGTTAAAATAATTAGGGTAGCTTTTGTTATGTTCGGCGCTAATGTCATTTAAATGGAAGAAACCGTTGCCTTTTCGTTCCCGACCTAATGTATAAAAAGGATCTAATACAAACGCTTTGGTTAAATATATATCTAGTTGCTCGCCGTCAGTCTTTGTATTTTGCCAAATCAATTGTGCGTTGGTACTCGGTATAAACTCCAACACTAAAATCTCATCTAAGAACGCCACTTCGCTCAAAAATTTATTCATTAGTGGATAAAATGTCGTCTTGCCAATTGCATCTTGCAATGACATTAAAAGCTGTGTCCAGTTAACTAAGTTAGTTGTCATATCAATCTCACACAATAATAGATTTTATTTCAAAGAATTCATCAATTGCAAAGGATCCTATTGAGCGACCATCTCCAGATTTATGGTAACGACCGTACGATGTCGCATTACGCAAAAATGGCCCGTATATGTAGGTTTGGGTTGCATTAATTTTCCTAGCCAATTTTTTACTTTGTTCAATATCGTCACCCCATATTCGGGTAATTAATCCATCTGGTGTGTCGTTACAAAGACGAATCACATCATCAAGTGATTTGTATTCGGATAGGATTATTACCGGAGCTAATATTTGTTGTTGAGCAAGGTGTGATGCGTGAGGCAAATTGGCGATGACGGTAGGCTCAAAGAAATAACCTGCTCGTTTAATACGTGCGCCTCCACATATAATTTCTGCCCCTTCATTTTCGGCACCTTGTACTGCGCTAGAAATAATATCGAGTTGAGTTTGGTTAAGCACCGGCCCCATAAATGTGTCAGGTGCATCAGGTTCACCAATATTGATGCTCGCAGTAGCTTGTTTGGCAAAATTTTTGGCTTGCTCAATTTGAGATTCATGGACGTACATTCTTGTTAACGCCTGATAAGTCTGTCCTGAATTAGCCATAACATCTTCAATACCTAGATTGACTGCTTGTGCTAGGTTTTTGGTTGGGCAAATTAAATAAGGTGACTTGCCACCGAGGTCTAACAACACTTTTTTATTCGACTGAGCTGAAACTTTTTGGATATGCTGTCCTATCGCCGGGCTACCCGAAAATGAAACGCATTTAACTAATGGATGTGTGGTTAATACCGGACCAACATCTCGACCAGAACCTATAATTAAGTTAAATACCCCTTTGGGTAATTTTGCAGCCTCTATGGCTTGAGCCAAAAGTATGGCGGATGTCGGTGTGAATTTAGACGGTTTAACGACCATAGTGCAGCCTGCAGCTAATGCAGGTGCAACCATAGCGAGCAATTGATGCAAAGGGTAATTCCAAGGTGTAATAATGCTACAAACACCAATAGCTTCTTTATAAACCGTTAAGCTTTCATCTATAACGGTTTCTAGCTGTAAATCTATTGTCCTTTGAACATGTTTTTCGAATGCTTCAATAGCAGCGTCAACTTGAACTTCAGCGGTAAACGCTCTGGGGCATCCTAATTCACTCATGATTGATTCAATAAGTGGCGCTCTGCGTTTTTTCAATTCAACAACTATGTCCGCAATATACGTTGCTCTTTCAATTGGAGTACATTGCTGCCAAGCCGGCAGTGCTAAGTCTGCTGATTCAATGGCGGTTGTTGTTAACGCATTACTGGCTAACATCAGGGTAATGTTATCAAGGCCTGTAGACGGATTTTTTAAATAGAATGCAGAAGGTTTAGATTCTTGAACCCATGCTCCGTTGACATAATGAGAGTTAATGGTTTTACACATGAGCAGGCGTCGACTTTACAAACTTTCTGCAACAAGCGGTTAAACGTTTGCTCATTATATTTGAGGTACCACTTAACCATGTAGCAACAGAGGGATTTGTTACTGAAATACCCCTAATGGCAACAATCAATAAACCAAAGGTTTCAGATGTTTTCATCATTGAATAATTGTTAATGTTCGTAAGAGTTTTTTGCAAAATGTTCTCTATTTTTATTGTTATCGGACATTAAATAATCTGAAATTGAGTCTGCGTTTTGGGTACCAGTAAAACTCAGTTACAACCTATCGGTTTATGGATAGGTTGTTGTGTTGCACACTCGACATCATTGATAAATTAAATATGGCTTTCTTTTCGCAAGATAATTCTGTAACCCAGGCTGCCACTGTTCTTTGATTTGTTCAGCGGTTTGTCCCGCTAAAATACTTTTTCTAACCTTGTCTGTTCCGGCTAATTTATCCATGAAACCAGGGCGCTCAAAAAACTCAACGTCAGCAGCTTTAAACATCTGATACCAATTCAAAAAAATGGATAACTCTAAACCATGGATATTTGAATCGTTGAAGGCTTCTCCAATGGCGACTTTATTTTCTAGTTTAGGGTAAGGCGCCGCATTTGGAATGACTCGAGGACTGAATTGGAAATCACCTTTGCCAACAACATCATGGCCTACTACTTGAAAAGGGAAGTCAGTGCCACGGCCAATGCTCACTGGTGTTGCCTCAAAAAAACATAAAGACGGATACAAACTAATCGCTAGGTCGTTTGGCAAGTTAGGACTTGGTGGTACAGGTAATGAATAGGACGTGGTTCGGGTGTAATTAACGACTGGTATGACAGTTAAATCTAAATTATCCATCAAACTTGTTGTGTCTTTCTGCTCAGACGTTTCTAAGCCTATCGTTAACCACTTTTCTCCAATGATCATTTGGGCTAGTTCCCCAACCGTTAAACCATGTAACACTGGGATAGGGTGCATACCAACAAATGAGCGGAATTCATCTTCAAGAATAGGCCCATCTATATACATGATGTTTGGGTTTGGTCTATCTAAAACAATAAACTTAACATCGGACTCAGCGGCGGCTTGCATTACATAATGCATTGAACTGATATAAGTATAAAAACGCGTACCTACATCTTGAATATCAAAGATTAATACATCTAAAGCATTCATTATGTCGGGTGATGGTTTTTTGTTTTTACCGTAAATAGAAATGATGTCTATCCCCGTCTTAGGGTCTGTTGTTGAAGACACTTTTTCGCCAGCGCCATAATCGCCTCTAAAACCATGTTCTGGGGCAAAAATGTATTTAATATTCACACCGTGGCTAAGTAACAAGTCAACAATATGCTGGTCATTAACCTGGGATGTTTGGTTTACCACTAAACCAACTGCTTTATTCTTGAGTAGTGGTAAATATTTTTCTACTTGAGCTGCACCAACCAAGAGTTCTTGGTTGGGCGTGTTTTGAATATTTTTTGCCAATACAGAAAAAGACAAAACCACAGGTAAAATAACTGATATTAACGATGTTCTAATCCACATGACTTGCCTCTTTACATGTTTTGTTAGTGTTAAGCTAAGGTATTTACGCCGAAACTTGTTGTACGCTTTCTAAGGTCTGTCTTAAAAAGCCGCCGTTAGTAATTAACTGCTGCTGTATATCTTGAATATCTTCGTTGGTTAAAATATGCAAAATGGCAAGCTTGGCGTTGTAATGGGTTTGTTCTAAGGCAACCTGCGCCGTATGTGCATCGCAATGTGTTGCTTGCATAACAATACGAATAGCACGGACATAGAGTTTTTTATTACTGGCGTTAACATCAACCATTAAGTTTTCATAAATCTTACCCGTACGGATCATACTGGCGGTGCTTAACATGTTTAATATTAACTTTTGTGCAGTACCAGATTTCATTCTTGTTGAGCCTGTTAGTACTTCAGGACCAACGACAGCACAAATATTGATGTCACAATATGTGGCTAATTGACTGCTTGGGTTACAACTAATAGATATGGTTTTTGTGCCTATGCTCTTTGCATAATCAATAGCGCCAATAACATATGGAGTTCGACCACTTGCTGCTATGCCTACTAAGATGTCATTCTCACAATAGTTGATGTTAATTAGGTCATTTTTACCAAGTTCTGCTGAATCTTCAGCCCCTTCCACGGCTTTATAGATAGCTTGGCTACCGCCGGCAATAATACCGATAACTTGTTCACTAGAAACACTGAATGTTGGAGGGCACTCAACCGCATCAAGTACACCTAATCGCCCACTCGTTCCCGCACCAATGTAAATAAGTCTTCCACCTTTATTAAATGACTTAACTATTTCGTCAACGGCTTGACCAATATTAGGGATACAAGCTTTAATCGCATCTGGAACAATGGCATCTGCTTGATTTATTTTGGTTAACAACTGCTCGGTATTAATTAAATCCAAGTCATAAGTGTCAGGGTTACGGGTTTCTGAAACCATATTTTCTAACTGTGCAAGAAGAGTGTCTCTTTCTTTACTGTTGTACTTTTGGCTCTTAGTTTTATTTTGTGAATCTTGGCTGTCACCACCCAATTGTTTTTGAGCTAATAAACAAGCCCCATCCAACGAGCTACCGCCTGTCAGTTTACAATAGGACTTAATATCATCGCTTAATAACGGCAAAGTTACTTCCGCCAAGCCGCCCATCAACACGACATCCACACCACTGTCTAAACGAGTTTGTTGGATCAGTTGTTCAGTATCAGACACATGTTGTTCTATTAAGCCTTTTGCTACAGAACAATCATCCTTTGCAGCAAATACATCTCTGCTCAGAGACGCGTAATCTTTAGCTTGTGCTTTGGCTAACCAGTTGGCGATTTGTTGTTTACCTTCACCTAATTTTGCGGCAACAGCTTTAGCCATTTTTGAACGAGCTTCTTGATGCCAGTTTATTTCGGATAAAAGACTTTGTACTGCATTAAAACCAAGTTTAGCGCCACTGGCTTCATCACCAATTGGGAATCCCCAACCGCCAACATAGAATTCTTTGCCATTCTCATCTAAACGAGCACCTACCGAACCTGTTCCTAGCGCTATTACAGCAACTGGAGAACCATTGTTCGCACCGTAAAGTGATGTTTTTGCATCGTTTACTACTTTTAAAGAAGAAAATGCAAATGGCAATTCATCGATAAGTTTTTCGGCTTGACTTGCAACTCCACCACCGGCAACACCGATAAGCACATGAACGTCCAAAGCCGATGCTTTAAACTTAAGTAATAGTTTTTCAATTAATTCTTTTAATACAATTTGTGCATTAGCAAAGTCGTTACTTAAAGATGAAGCCCCAGATTGTATTGTGTGGCTCTCATTAGTGGATAGTTTTTCGATTCGACCAATGGTTTTTGTGCCACCACCATCAATACCTATTATGTATTTTTGCTCCATTAGATTTCCTTAGAATCTGAGTTTTTGTCGATGTGTATAACCGTATTCGGTTTACCCAATATGCAAGTTAAAAATGATAAAGCCGTACCTATACAAAGTTGCCAAGTGAATCCCAGATTAATTTGCCAATCTACAGGAAATAGGGCTTGTGCCACGTACGGTTGAAATACTAAAGGAGTTAAAAAACCAACAACTAAGGCTAATAACACCGAATGTTGATTTCCGCGTTTAGTAAATAATGTGGCGCCATAAACTCCCAGCAAACCACTATATGAGAACACCATGACACTTAATGCAAAGGCCAATAGCGGCATTTCAGAATATTGTTGCCAGTAATAACAAAGGATAGCCATGGCCGATAAGACAATCGCAACTAGCACCATGCTGATCTGACCGGCAAATACAAAATGACGGTCATTTTTTGCTTTTGTTTTCTGTATCCAAGGACGGTATAAGTCCTGAACAACTACAGAGGACATTGAATTTAAACCTGAATTTAATGTAGAGATTGCGGCGGCAATAACACCAATTGTTACAAGACCTTTGATACCAGCAGGTAATTCGTTTAATACGTAATACATAAATACGGTCACTTTTTCGCCAGAAAAAGTAGGGGTTTCCGCAATAGTGTTATTTAAGTTCATTAAGTCTGGGCGTTGATAGAAGACAAATAACAACAAGCCAATAACGATAAATAGCAACATAACGGGTATCACTAAAAACACGGACATTATAATAGAGCGACTGCCTTCTTTGGCGTCTTTACAAGTTAACACTCTTTGTGTCATATCTTGGTCTAAACCAAATGCAGCAATATTAAGTAGAACAAAACCAACAAGGGTTGATGCGACGGTAAATACGCCAGTAGAACTAAAGTCTAAACGCCAGTCGACGATTTGAAGTTTTGACGTCTGTCCATTACCTGGGTTTTGCAGCGCATCAATAATCTGCCCATAATCAGCAGGAATACTTTGTAATAGGAAATAAATAACAAATAACCCAGCACTAACATATACGGCACATTGGATAACGTCACTATATATAACCGTCTTGATACCACCGACGACAGAATATCCTAGCCCAACGGCTGCTAATACTAGTACGGATATCACTACAGAGTTAGGCTCTATATTGCCAAATAAAATCATAGCCACGGCGATTGCAGCCATATACAGTCTTGCACCGCTGGCAAAGATACGACCAAAAAGATATAAAGTACCAGCTTGTTTTTTAGCGTTGGAACCAAATCGTTTCTCTAATAATTCATATACAGTAGATACGTTGTTTTTGTAAAACTGTGGGATTAACCAAACTGACACTAAGTACGCAGCAATAAGTGCCCCTACATTAGTAAATAAGTAGGTTAGGTCACTCCTATATCCTTGGTCTGGACCACCTAAAAAGGTAGCGGCTGATTGTGAAGTTGCTAATACCGATATAGCAACAAGCCATACAGGCATTTTATTTCCACCAAGAAAATAATCGTTAGTATTGTCGACTGACTTACGATTAAAGTACAAGCCGGTAAATACTAATATTAATATATAGCCAGAAAATACTAGCCAGTCGTATAGATGAAATTGTCCAGTCATAGTGTTTGTAATTCATAATTCCATGGTTTGGTATTTGTAGAATATATAATTCCTGTTAAGATGTAAAAACTTTAAGCAATTTATTTGAAAATATTCCCCAGTAAGGTGTTAGTTATGGCAAAAAAAAGGTCGTTATTCGTTGTATTCTTTGGGATTTTTCTGTTTTTAATAGCAGGGTGCCAAACTTCAAAAAAAATAACTGAATCGGATATTCGAGTAGCATTAGCACAGAAATTAATGCTTGATGTTAGGTATTATTGCCCAACCAACAACAAAAACCAGACATGCACTCAGCCATTAACAAAGTTAACGGGTGATCTTGCTAATATGATCTCCAACACTAATTTAGGTGGGATAATTTTATTTTCAGACAACTTAATATCTCCTGAACAAATCACACACCTGACTTATGATCTTCAAAACGCGGCACAAAACAGTAGTAGCCAAATACCATTATTTATTTCTGTTGATCAAGAAGGGGGGCGAGTGGTTCGTTTGCCTCGTGAACATGCAACGTCATTCAGTGGCAATATGGCAATTGGAGCCACCTTTGCTAAACACCAAGATAAGTTTGCAAAAGAAGTTGGCCAAGTATTAGGGGCTGAGCTATCGGTTTTAGGCTTTAACGTGAATCATGCACCAACCGTTGATGTGAATGTAAACGCTCAAAACCCTGTTATTAACGTCCGCTCTTTTGGTGAAAATGTAGATTTGGTATCTAAACTTGGTACCAGTATGGCAGAGGCAATGCAGCAACAAAATGTGATATCCACGTTAAAACACTTTCCAGGACATGGTGATACCAATGTTGACAGTCATACCGGCTTGCCTTTAGTGAGCCATGGTATTGAACGTATTACTAAGGTTGAGTTAGCTCCGTTTCAATATGCTATCGATAAAGGCATCGCAAAGATGATAATGACGGCACACATTCAATACCCAAGTTTAGATAACAGCAAGTTTGTTAGTAAAAGTGGGGAAAGCATGACATTACCTGCAACTATGTCGCGCAAAATATTAACTGACTTGTTACGTAATAAAATGAAGTTTGACGGGGTTGTGATCACGGATGCGTTAGATATGAAAGGCATTAGTGATTATTTCTCTGAGGAAGAAGCGGTTATAAACACATTTGCAGCAGGTGCTGACATCGCACTTATGCCATTTAAAATCCGTACCCCACACGACTTGAGCAAATTAGATGTTTTATTAGATAAGTTAGTAGCTGCAACAATGAATGGCAGACTAGATAAACAAGAAGTAATAACATCCGCAAAACGAATCGCCAAACTGAAACAAGAGTTTAATTTATCGAATAGTAATAAATACGCTATTGATAAAAAATTAATCAAGGTAAATAAGGTGCTTGCAAATAAAGCACATAAAAAGATTGAAACAGAGTTAGCGTTGGAGTCAGTTACGCTTATTAAAGGAAGCGGGACGTTAAATCCTACGGCTAAACGTATTCATATTCTGATGCCAGATGAAAATAAATGTAAGGCAACGCTGCATGGATTTGGTCAAAATCATCAATATCAAATTAGCTGTAGTGACTTTATCACTGGTACGTTTCAGCAAGTTTGGCAAGACTCAAAAAATGCAGATGTACTCATTGTAGGTAGCATATTTCCAAGCCAAAGCCCGGTAGAAATGGGCGGTATGGATGATTGGCCGGAAATAAGAAAAAAACTTAAGTCTCTAACATGGCCTAAAAGTAACCGAGTGGGCGATATTAAAAAGTTACTTGCTAGAGCTAAAGCAGCCGGAAAACAAAGTGTGCTTATCAGTTTAAGAGCGCCTTATGAAGCAAGTCAATTTTACGATGTCACCACAGATATACTGGCGACATACTCTTACAATCAAAGTACAAATAAAGAAAATGACGTATCTGGTGTGGCATTTGAAGCGGTTACTCAGATATTAATGGGTAAACGTGAGGCCAGTGGCAAGTTACCAGTCACCGTCATAAAGCCTCAGTAAAAGTCTGTTTAATATAAGTACCTGTATTTAATTTAGAAAACTTAAGTTATATCGGGTACTCATATCTTGCGACTCTGGCAGTCAGTCCTCCTGATACTAGTAACAACATAAGGGGGGGCGCTTTTTAAGCTTTGTCTAAAGCAGTAAATAATGCAGAAAATAAAGCCGCTGGTCGTCATTGTTCCCTATATTTTGGAAACGTTAACCTGCGGCATTATTATAAAATGATGTTTAATTGAATTGGGCTGTTATGTTGATGATATTAACCAATTAGGGATTTGATCTAAGTTAATTAAGTCATCCAAACTTTGACGTTCACGTATTACCGCAAACTGGTCACCTTTAACCATAACTTCTGCAATCAATGGCCTAGTATTATAAGTGCCAGACATAACCGCACCGTAAGCGCCACAATCACGAATTACAACAAGATCGCCTGATTCTAATTCTGGTAAGGTTCGTGCAACTGCAAAGGTATCTCCGCTTTCACAAACAGGGCCGACAATATCGTATTTTTTACGAGGCTTGTTTGATTCTATTACTGGGCTAATACGGTGATAAGCGTCATACAAACTTGGGCGTGCAAAGTCGTTCATTGCTGCATTTATGATTAAAAAATTCCTGTCGCTACCTAACTTGTCATAAATCACTGTACTGACTAAACACCCTGTATCGGCAGTTAAACTTCGACCCGGTTCAACTATGTATTTACAGTTAAATTGGCTTAACTCATCTTCAATGATCTGTCGGTATTCATTCATGTTAGGCAGTTTGTCGTTTTCAGGATCGTAACAAATACCTAACCCACCGCCTAAATCCAATACGTTTATATTGATACCAAGCGTTTCTAATTGTTTATACAAATCAGCAACGCGTTTAAAGGCTGCTCTAAATGGAGTGACATCGGTAATTTGTGAGCCAATATGAACATGGATGCCTTGTACTGTTATACCAGGCAAGCTATCAGCTAATACAAAGGTATCTAATGCATGTTGGTAACTGATGCCAAACTTGTTTTCGGCTGAGCCTGTGGTTATTTTTGCATGGGTATCAACCGCTACATCTGGATTAATCCTAATCGCAATATGCGCCTTTTTATTACATTTAAGCGCCACCGCATTAATATTATGTAACTCGGCTACAGACTCAACGTTAAACTGAAAAATACCCTGTTCAATCGCATATTCAATTTCTTTTGCCGTTTTACCAACACCAGAGAATACAATCTTTTGTGCGTGAATACCGGCATGTAATGCGCGTTTTAACTCACCCAAACTTACTACGTCAGCCCCTGAACCTAACGCCGCTAATGTACGTAAAACGGCTTGGTTTGAATTTGCTTTTACTGCAAAACAAATTAAGTGATTTAAATCAGACAAGCGGGACTGTAAAGATAAAAAGTTATTCTCAATCATGGTTGCCGAATATACATAAAATGGCGTTGGAATTGATTGTTGTATAGCGTTGATCGCAACATTCTCAACGTGAAGGCGGTTAGATTTATAGTTAAATTCGGACATGAAGGCACTTATTGATTGGTTTTTATAATTGTGAATGTATACGTACCTTTGCATATTTTATGGGTTTTTAGCGCCCCCCGAATGGGGGCATCTTAATACAGCGGTATCAGTCAGAATGGCCTAACAATAAAAACACCCTAAGCTACTGTAAAGGAATATTTATGAATGAATGGTTATCTGTCATACCAACAATTGTGGCAATCGGCGTAGTATTTTGGCGAAAAGAAGTGATATTGGCATTGTTGTTGGCCGTTTTTTCATCCGAACTTATCTTGGTTTTACATCATCAGTCAATATTGTCGAGTATGCCGATTAGTACAATTAATACGGTAGAACAAATCGTCAACGTATTTTCATCCCAAGACAATACACGATTGTTAATGTTTTCTTTGTTAGTTGGCTCGTTATTAGCCTTTATGCGTTATTCCGGTGGTGTATCAGCTGTGGTGGAATTGTGTATTAAAAAAGGCATTGCCAAAACCCCTCGTCAGGCTGGATTAATCAGCTACTTTACAGGCTGTATGATATTTATTGAGTCAAACTTAAGCTCATTAACCGCAGGGATATTATCTAGAGGTTTGTTTGATAAGTTTAAAATGAGCCGGGCAAAACTGGCCTATATTATTGATAGTACTAGTGCCCCCATTTGTATTTTGGTGTTATTAAATGGTTGGGGGGCCTATATTTTGGGGCTTTTAAATCAATACGATTTACCTGAGTCTTCTATTAATATATTGGTCGGCACTGTTAGTTTGAACTTCTACGCGTTAATAACACTTGCCGTCGTACTCTATACAATAATCAGTGGCAAAACCTATGGGCCGTTAAAAAAATCTGAACTGCAATGTCAGCAAACCCCTTTATCTGAACAAACGGAACTGGACACTTTACCTACCAAAGCAAGATTTATGTTGCTGCCATTGATCACTATGGTTGTCGGTATGATCGGCTTTATGTATTGGACAGGTAATGGTGATATTGCCCAAGGTTCAGGCTCAAAATCGGTTTTATATGCAACATCTAGTGCCTGTCTTGTTGCTTATATCACTATGATTTTTAGTGGTAGCTTTACGCATCACAAATTAGTGAACATCGCATTTAAAGGCATGGCTGAATTGTTGCCTCTAGTTAGCATCATGTTGTTGTCTTTTGCTCTAGGCGCGAGTTTAAACAACTTAGGTACAGGTCATTTTATCGCGAGTTTGGTTGCAGGTAATTTACCGATATTTATTATTCCAGCGATCTTATTTTTATGTGGTGGGGTGATCTCGTTTACAACCGGTACGTCATGGGGAACCTTTGCGTTATTGATCCCTATTGGAGTGCCTTTGATACAGACCTTAGATTTACATTCAGCTTTAGTAATATCGGCCATTTTAGGTGGGGGTGTATTTGGTGATCATTGTTCACCTATTTCAGACACGACGGCGGTTAGTTCCGTTGCATCTGGGTGTGACATGTTAGAACACGTTCAAACCCAGCTGCCGTATGCATTAGTGTGTGGAGCAATTGCTTTTGTTGGTTATCTCATTGCTGGCTTTTTAATGTTGTCAGTTTAATACCACTTTAAAGAACCCTAGAACTACTTGATTGGGAAGTCCCAATAAGTAGTTCTAGGGTCGGTAGTATGAGTAAAATGCCACCACTCCATTGAGTAATCCGAAAAACCATGTTTCAGCATGAGGTTTTTTAATAGCAGCCTGTTTTGGGTTTGTTTAGGCGTAACTAAAGTTGACATTGTATTAGACTTTTCATCAAACAGATCAAAAGGCGACCCCATGTCTAACTCAGTGAATTGTCCGTCTTTGGTTTGATATTCAATGGTTAAATCAACGGTGTAGCCCCGGCTATGCCCTGATTTTTCAGCTATATATTCACCCTTCAACAAAGGTTTAGACAAGTTAGGGTAATACTCTGCCTTAGTTGAAATATCTTTAGTATCGTCTACCCAACGCATAAAGTGAGCAACAGCGGTTTGTGGCCTGTAACAATCAAATACTTTTAATCGTTTCAATTCCTTTTTTAGTTCATCATTTACTTTTTTTAATGCTTGTACCGCGTCTTTATGCAAAATACATTTTGGTGCTTTGTATGCGTCTATTGGTCTGCCAACGAAGTTGTTGGCAGTGTAATACCTAATATCAAAAGAGGCAGATGGAATAATATCTTGAGCATTAACAAATGCAGTTTTTGAAACTAAATTATTAATGGCTAGCGCGTACGAGGTAGCCAAAATGCTTGTACTGCATATTAAAATTAATGTTATGTTGCTTGTGAACTTTGTTAAGTATCGCGTCATCTGATATTCCTTTATTGATTGCTTAAGTGGATAATTAATAGATTAAAATCAAGCGCTTTAAGATGTATTTAATCAAATACATCTTGATGAACTTCAAATGATCACTAATTAAAAAAATATATGAGACTGTTACCTCCATTATAAGTTATCCTTTATTGAATATTTTATTCCAGAAGTTTATTTATAATAAATTTAAAAATTCATGTAGTCTAGGTTGAATCTGGATATAACTAGAACAAAGTTAAATAGTGCTGAAGTAATATATAACAAACAGACTGATATTTTCTCGAGGACACATAGAAGTTTGTTCGATAAATTATGCGGAATTAATAAGCCTTGTTCATTTGACGAACTATTATGCAAAGGGGGATTTTGTGATCACCTTAGGATTTATCAACCTTTTGCAGGTTGTTGAAATGGCGAGGAGCCAGACGGCCTTTCGGTTTTGTTGGTAAAGGTTTTGTTCGTAAAGGTTAGTTGATAAGTTATAACGAGTAGAAAAATTAATTACAAATTGCTGGTTAGTTTTATATTTAAATCTCGTTAAGTAATGTTACCCCCCTTTTGTAGGGGATATAGAAAATTAAGATTTTCTGTATATTTGAATAATAATTCAGAGTTGATATAAATAAGATGAAAGAAACAGATCCAAGCACAGCGTCGCCATCACAAGTCCGTCGTTTTATTCGAGACGGCAAGTGGAAAAGTCATACCTCTGGATTAGCTAATGGTTACGTTCAATGTAATTTAGTTATTCTGCCAGAACCTGAAGCCAATGATTTTTTAAAGTTCTGCCAATTAAATCCTAAGTCTTGCCCAATCATAGCTATGTCCTCAGAAGTTGGCTCGCCGTATATCGATGTTGGCGCTGACGAACCAGCAGATATTCGTAGTGATATACCAGAGTATAATATTTTTGTTGGTGGTGAGTTGCAGTCTCAGGTGTCGGACATTAATGACTATTGGCGTGATGATTTAGTTATATTTTTACTGGGTTGTTCATTCTCATTTGAAGAAGCGCTGTTAGCCGATGGCATTGAAATCAGAAATATTACTCAGAATGTCAATGTTCCTATGTACAACACGAATATAGCCAATGTTAAAGCGGGTGAGCTTGCTGGTAATTTAGTGGTGAGTATGCGCCCAATGTTAGCGAAAGATGCGATTAGGGCGGTGCAAATATGCAGTCGTTTTCCAAGCGTTCACGGTGCGCCTGTGCATTTGGGTGACCCAAGTTTGATTGGTATTTCTGACATTAATAAACCAGATTATGGCGACGCAGTAGAAATTAAACAAGATGAATTGCCTGTATTCTGGGCGTGTGGCGTGACACCACAAAATGTTATCCGCCAAGCTAAAGTGGACTTTTGTATTACCCATAGTCCAGGTTGCATGTTAGTGACGGATATAAAAAATAGTACACTTTCTGTTTTTTAAGTTACGTTTTATTAACACAATCACATCTTATGCAGACAATAGAATAAAGGTAGATTTAAAACACCATGGCTAAAAAATTAAAGTTAAATTGCGATCTTGGTGAAAGTTTTGGTTCATGGAAAATGGGCTTAGATGAAGCAGTGATGCCACATATCGACATGGCAAATATCGCTTGTGGTTTTCATGCCGGTGATGCGGATGTGATGTCACATACTTTAGATCTTGCCAAGCAACATTCAACTGAAATAGGTGCACATCCTGGTTACCCAGATATACAAGGATTTGGTCGTCGTTCTATGACGTGCAGTGAAGCAGAAATCATCAATATGATGGTGTATCAAGTGAGTGCATTAGGTGGCATGGCAAGCACAAAGGGATTAACCGTTAATTATGTTAAACCTCATGGTGCGCTGTATAACGATATGATGAAATTATCGAATGTACGACACGCTATTTATAAAGCCATGGCGGCACTGAACGCCAACCAAATTAATAATTTATCTTTGTTGATGTTAGCCACGCAAGAGAATGAAAAGTATATTGAAGAAGCCAAAGAATATGATCTTGCTTTGCAGTTTGAAGTTTTTGCCGACAGACGTTATACCGACGATGGAAGATTGCAGGCAAGAACGGAACAAGGCTCAGTGCTTAAACATGATGAAATATTAACTCAAGTTGAACAACTTAACCGTGGGCAAGTGGTAACGGCATCAGGCTCTGTGATCCAAGTGCAAGCCGATACAATCTGTGTGCATGGTGATAACGCTGATGGCATATCGTTAATTTCAGACATTCGTCAACTTTGTATAGCGGATTGAGTAGCGTAAATGACGAAGTATAGTCAACAAGAACAACAGAATATGAATTTGGTTGCTGATTTTATGCAGTCTATTCGGGTTGTACCTGCATCGGAAAGCGCAATCATTTTATATATAGACCAACCGCTGACGGATACGTTGGCAGAACAACTTCAAAGTATTGCTGATGGTGTGTTATCCCTAGCCAATACCAGTGAAATTGAAATTGTTAGTTCTTATGCGTCTTTGTTGATCAATTATAATCCATTGAAAACGGATCATTTTGCGATTAAACAGATGCTTTTCCAAGCTATCAAGTCAATGTTTTCGGACAATTCACACACTGACTACAGCCAACAAACTGACCAAAAATTAGTGGAATTACCTGTGTATTATTCTGACACAACAGGTCCAGATTTAGCCCGAATAGCCACACATCATAAGCTTTCTGTCGAAGAGGTTATTCAAATTCATCAGCAACAAACCTATCGAGTCTTTGCAATTGGATTTGCCCCTGGTTTTGGTTATATGGGACAGGTGGACCCACAGATAGCGATGCCACGATTAGCCACGCCAAGAGCGTTAGTGCCTAAAGGTGCAGTGGCAATAGCGGATAGGCAAACCGCAGTTTATCCTGCAGCGTCACCTGGTGGTTGGAATATTATCGGCCAATGTCCGATATTAATGTTTAACCCAAATGTAGAACCTTCGATGCCATTTAAAGTTGGCGATTCAGTACGATTTAAAGCAATCGATCAAGACACATTTTTTGCAATGGGCGGTGAACAATGAATGCCCTAATGCCACACTTTATCGTAGAGCGTCCTGGAGTATTAAGCTTAATTCAAGATGCCGGGCGATTTGGTCAGACCCATTTAGGATTAACCCAAGGTGGCCCTGCTGATAGGTTTTCATTTAATTGGTGCCATAACTTATTAGGCAATGCACATACATGCAGTGCAATTGAAGTTGTCATAGGCGGTCTTAAATTAATTAGCCAAAGTCACACTATAGGGTGTGTCACTGGCGCAGAAACACCTGTGACCGTCAATGGCAAAGCAACGCCGATGTGGCATACCTTTGAGATTAATATTGGTGATGTAATTGAATTTGGATTTGCAACACAGGGATTACGTAGTTATTTCTCGGTTTGTGGTGGTTTTGATATTGCCCCTGAATTTGGTAGTTGTTCTACCGTCGTGAGAGAGAAAATTGGTGGGCTTAGTGGCGACGCCTTAAAACAAGGCGACCAACTGCCAGTAATTGTTGATACTGATAATCCTATGCCACAGTCTGAGATAAATGCTATTGCTCCGGAATTCATCCCTCGTTTTGAATCATCAGTTACGTTACGGGTTGTATTAGGTTATCAGCATGATTGGTTTTCTGATTTAGATATTCGACGTTTCTTTAGTAGCCGTTACGAGATAAGTAGTCAATTTGATCGAATGGGATATCGGCTACAAGGAACAAAAATCACCGCAAATAAGACTCAAATGTTATCCGAAGGCATTACATTAGGTGCGATACAAATCCCTGCCGACGGACAGCCAATAATACTACTAAATGATCGTCAAACCATTGGGGGCTATCCCAAAATTGGCAGTGTATTATCACTGGATTTAGACAAGTTGAGCCAATGTAAACAAGGCGATTATGTGCATTTTGAAGCGATTAGTATTGAACAGGCTCATAATATTTTACATATAGATCAACACCAACAGTCGCTTATCCAAATTGTCAAAAAGGCCTATAAATAATGGTTGTTAACCCAGTGGCGCTTGCTGAAAAAATTGAAGATTTATTAGTTGAGAAAGATTTGCGTGGGATGAAATTTGCCCAAAGTTGTCTTACCCCCGGGTATTATTATCGCGCTGCTGAGTTGATACATAATGCAACAGGCACGGTTTTGATTGGGACTGGGTTTCCGGTGTTAAATACCTTTGAGACCGACGGGCCGGTAGGGGCAATTGTGTTATATAATGCACTGATACAAATTGGCTTAAAACCAGTTCTAGTTTGTGGTGACCCTTTATATTCCGCTTTAAACAATGATTACGATTGTCTGCGTTTAAACATAGCCGAACATCACAACGCAGAAGCATTTGCTAAGCGAACATTATCTGAAATTCAACCTTCATTATTGATCTCAATTGAACGACCCGGGTTAACCCAAGATGGTACATACCGGAATATGTTTGGGGATGATATTTCAGATCGCTGTGCGAGGTTTGATGATTTTTTAAATCATGCAACTTGCCCCACTATTGGCATTGGAGATGGTGGCAATGAAATTGGAATGGGCAATATAAGCCAACATCTCAGTTCTCATAATATTATGGCCTCGCAAACTTGTTGCGATGAATTATTGATTGCCGATGTCTCTAATTGGGCTGCGTATGGCATTTTAGCTCTCCTAGGCAAGTTAAGAAATGAAGACTTATTGGACAGTGTAAACCCGTTAGCTATTTTGCAGTACCTTTCCGACAAAGGTTGTATTGATGGTGTCACCAAAAAAAATACGCTGACGGAAGATAGTTTAAGTTATACCGAAGGTGTAAACCTAATAGATAAAATTCGCACTCTGTGTGGGTTTAAATAACGTTGATACATGTAGTACAGGAAACTCGATGAGCACAGTATTTTTAAATGGCGAATATATGGCGCCAGAAGACGCAAAGATCTCACCAATGGATCGCGGATTTTTGTTTGGTGATGGCATTTACGAAGTCATTCCAAGTTATGATGGCAAGTTTGTTGGTTTTGCCCTTCATTTTGAACGTTTGTTAAATGGCTTGGCTGCGATTCGCTTAACCAATACATTTACCGAGGCTGAGTTTAGAGAGATTTGTACTCAACTAGTTAGCAAAAATGGCAAAGGCAACTTAGGTGTTTATATTCAAATATCTCGCGGCCCCGCTCCAGTAAGACAACATGGCTTTAGCGATGATATTACACCAACGGTATTTATTTATACCTTTGAAATACCACCTATGCCTAACGTTGATGCTGGTAACACTAAGTTCTATAAAGTGAACACTCAAGTAGATACTAGATGGCAAAACAAACATATTAAATCTACCTCATTGTTGGGTAATGTAATGCATTATCAAACAAGTAAAGATGCTGGGTTTGATGAAACCTTATTATTCAATACTCATGGCGAATTGACCGAAGCCGCCGCTTGTAACGTATTTATTGTCAGTGGTAATAAAATTTTAACACCACAGCTAGATCATGAAAAATTACCGGGCATAACCCGAGCTATGGTTATTGATGTGGTAAATAAACACAGTACGTTTGAGCTTGAAGAAAGAGTGATTAGTTTTGACGAAGTAATAAATGCCGATGAAGTTTGGATTACAAGCTCCTCTAAACAAGTTGCCCCAGTGGGATTATTAAATGATCAAGTTGTGGGTGATGGCAAGACTTACTCGGTGTGGTATCAAGTTCAGTCGTTATTTACGAAACACCTGTTTGATTATAATTAATAAAAAGGCGGTTAACTGTATTCAACTAGTTAACCGCCTGTTTTGCATTAAAATTTATAAATCTAGTCTTTTAATTTAACGTTTTTGTACGACGTAATAATACGACAACACTACTCATTAATAATAACCACAGAGACGTAGAACCACCTGAGTCTTTTTCATCTAATATGTCATCTTCAGGTTCTGGATCAGCAGGCTCTTCTGTCGTTTCTGGTTCAGTCGTGCCTTTGTAATGAGCAACAACCTCTAAGAATATTTCATCTATAAAGTACCACCAATTATCACTAACACTTGGGTAACCGTTAACTATGATAGCGATAGATGCTTTGTATTCAGGTAAGTACAAAAAATTAGATTTATATCCACCAAGCGTTCCGGTATGACCAAAGTGTGATGTATTTTGTAATGCCCCAAGCCTTGTACCTAATCCGTATGCACTATTTAGTACGCTGCCAGCTGTCATTGCTATTTCAGATTCGTCTGAGATGAAATCGCCTGCAAATACTTGTTGACCTAATCTTGCTAATGCCAACGGTTTCGCCACAAAATTACCGGCAGCGCCCACTGCACTTTTATGGTATTCGTAAGCACGGTTATTAGCCGCCAGCATTTCAATAGGGGTATCGACATCGCTGTAGTCATCAGCAAAAATACCGGTCAAGGATAATGGATTGACTAATAAATCGTTAAACGCTTCTGCAAAAGTTTGTCCTGTTACAGATTCAATTAATAATCCTAAGATGTAATAGCCGGTATTTGAATAGCTGTAAGCAGCACCCGGTTCGAATTCAGCACCACCTTCTACGGCATAATTTAATACTTCTTCTGCAGTCCACACATGATTAGGGTCATTTAAAGCAATGGAAAAGAAATCATTTGGGCTGTTTACATGGTCATAGACACCAGCGGTGTGGTTTAGTAATTGTCTAATAGTGATGATGTCTCTATTGGGGAAGTTAGGTAAATCAACATGATCGATAATTTTATCATCCAGTAATAAATCACCTTGCTCCTGTAATAACATGATCATTATTGCCGTTAAGTGTTTTGAAACGCTGGCTAGCCTAAATAGATGGTCTTCATTTAGTTCTTCATTTGTTACGGTATTTGCAATCCCTTTAAAGGCAGTAATTTCATCTCCAGACTCTAATACAACAGCAACGGAAACCCCTGGCACATTTAATCTAGAAAACTCACGTTCAACCGTGTTGAGAATATTGGTTTTTAGTAAGTCAAGATCACCTGCGGTTGTGTCGCTGTAAGCTAAGGGGCTTAGGCTGAGTAAAAGTAATGAGGTATGGATTAGGTATTTCATGAATATAACTTCCTTTTTTATCTCAACATAACAGATACAAACGCCCAGTGGTGTCACCCAAATAGGGGGGGGAGAATAGGTTTTGGCGATAAAAACGAATACGCAGGTACTCAGCGTATCCCTATTGTGTGACCACAATAGATAACATGTATATGAGCTGTCTATTTAGTGATGGATTTCCATATCCAGTACACAAATACCAAGAGGAAGATTGTTTTATACAAAGCTTAACGTGAACACTTCATTGTGAGTTTAACTTGGCGGTAAAGTAAGCGTGCCACTTATCGCCGCGTTATTCGCACCGGTTACCGACGGTAGTGTACTGGGCAATAAATTAATACGGCAATAAGCCAACCAGGCAAATGCGATCGCTTCCATATAGTCACTCTCTATGCCTAATTCAGACGTATCTTTTATTTGCCAATCTGGTAACAAATGTTTAATTGCATCCATCAAGGAGTGATTCCTACATCCGCCTCCAAACGCCCATAAAATGTTTAGGCATTCATCTTTGTTATTCGGGGTGTGATTTGCATATTGATTTAGGTCATTACAAATGGTTTGGGCTGTAAGCTGCACTAATGTTGCCATTATGTCTTCATTGGTTAGTGTCATTTGTGCATGTTTATTATTAACGAGCGCCAACTGATGCTCTAACCAGCGTTCATTAAAATATTCACGACCAGTGCTTTTGGGAGGCGATTTTTTAAAATAAGGGTCGGACAACATAATAGTTAACAATTCTTCATTAACCGTGCCCGATGCAGCTATATCGCCATTTGAATCAAACGCTAGGTCAAACTGGTTTAACGCCCAAAGATCTATCAAAGCATTGCCTGGACCAGTATCAAATCCAATCGTAGATTTATGTATTCCGATTTGTTTATTTTGCATGGTTGGGGGAGTGACCAGTGTAATATTTGCCATACCACCAATATTCAAAAACGCTGCCGATTGAGCGCCAGTGAACTTTGAATTATTAAAACTATTTAATGAAAGTAAAAACTGGTGAAACGCTGGGATTAACGGTGCACCTTGGCCATTTAACGCAATATCCATAGATCTAAAATCACAGATGGTTGTGATATTGGTCATTGCTGCAATTAAGGATGAATTCACTAATTGCATAGAAAATGGATGCTCGCCAACGGGATGATGACATACCGTTTGGCCATGACAACCGATAGCTTGAATATCACTGGATGAGAGTTTATTGCGTACTAAAAGCGCATTTATAGCCTCAGCATAAGACTTACTCAAGTGCTGAGTAATTTGCCCAAGTTCAACCAAATTAGCGGATTGGCGTTCACAAAGTGTTAAGACCTGCTGCCGTAATAGTGGGCAAAATTTCGTTTCGCTAGTGGCTAAAACTGAAATCTTATTGTTGTCGAAACTAACTATGGCTAAATCGATAGCATCCACACTTGTACCGGACATAACCCCAATATACAGAGATTTATTATTCTTCATTAAGATCCCATCTATACACACATTTGAACGACAGTATAACGATGGAATAACATATTTAATGCTCCCCGTTAGTGGGGGATGTTAAATTTGGATTAATTTAATACCAAGCTGAGTTACTATGCAGTTGTATTGAGCTAATAGATAATAAACAACGTACTTACTATAAATACCAAGCTAGATAAAAGGCCATAACCATGCTGAACATGAACTTTGAACAACAGGTCATTATTGATACCAATAAAATGCAATGGCAAGAAAGTCCAGCCAAGGGAGTATGGCGTAAGCCATTAGCCAGAGCAGATCAAGAACGTGGGCATGCCACTAGCGTTGTTAAATATGACGCAGGGTCGCAATTTTCAGAACACCCTCACCCAAAAGGTGAAGAGATCTTTGTTTTAGAAGGTGTGTTTTCAGATCAAACCGGTGATTATCCAGCGGGAACTTATATTAGAAATCCAGAAGGGTTTAGTCATAGTCCTTTTAGTAATGACGGCTGTGTTTTGTTTGTAAAGTTATATCAATTCCAAGCGAATGATAGTGAGCAAGTCAGAATTGATACTAAACAAACCCCATGGTTACAAGGTCAAGGCAACTTGCAGGTTATGCCATTACATAACTTTGGTACTGAATCGACGGCATTAGTATTTTGGCCTGCAGGTGAAAAATTTGTACCTCATACCCATATGGGAGGCGAAGAAATTTTTGTACTGCAAGGTGAGTTTATCGACGAACATGGACGTTATCCAGCAGGGACTTGGATTCGCTCACCACACTTAAGCCGTCATCACCCATACGTAGAACAAGATACAATTATATTGGTCAAAGTAGGGCATATTTAGCCTTAATATTGATAACGCTAATAGCACTAGGCTAAACGTTTGAAAACTCTATGTGTATGAAATTGAAACAGGAATGAATATGAGAATATTATCTATAGCCGCATTATCTAAAACCGCATTATCTGTTGTTTTCTTGTTTGTCACTGTGCTTATTAGCTCATGTGCCGTTAATACTAATCATTCAAATTGGATGTTAATTGATGACTTTGAAAGTACCGAGCTGATTGGTTGGCAAATCGCCGATACGCAAAACGATACCAAACCTTTTGTGCCTTCACCGCAAGTCACTGAAATAAGAACCGAGCAAGATAATCGATACTTAATCAAAAAACCGGCGGCTGATGGCATAGTAGGGAATCGTAAAGCACTTACTTTTAAGGCATTACCTGAAACGGTTGCTGTTGGTGAAACTTATACCTTTTTTACTCGGATACGAGTTGAACGCTTTCCCAACAATCATGCGTTTGGCATTAGTAACTTAACCTTTGAAGAGATTAAGCAACAAGCCTATAACTCATTCGAACCTACCTTAAGAGTGACCGACAAGTTTGAATCAAATGGCTTCAAAAATGACGGTGCGCTCATGGTGAAAATTGATAGCAACGACAAGTATCGACAATACAGCAATATTCAAAATTTTAATGAAAACCGCTCTGCCAAACCGCTACAACCTAATGTGTGGTATCAAATTTGGTATGTAGTGAATAACGCGTTAATAAAAGATGGCGGCCAAACCTACGATGTTTATGTACAAGGTGGCGAGTTTATTGGACAAACATTAGTATATAAAAATGCTGCCTTTAGAATGAAACGAGAACAACCCTTAATTAACTTTTTTGCAAACTCAAATACCGGTTCCGTTAAAAAGCCCTATGGCAATGGTGGTTTAGCTTATGATGATATTTACATGAGCAAAGGTGTTGATTTGAGTAATCCTAGAGCACAGTAGATTGAGGTTGCTCATGTTATATATTGTTGGCTAGAGTTGGTACTGGCGCAGTAGCTAGTCTGTAACTTTATTCAGCATTTTTAACGTTTAATCGAATTTTAATGAACTCTAAGGTTTCGCCTCTCGGCGAGTTACCTTTTTGCAACAGCCCAAAAATGTAACCGGCACTTATAATGAAACAGAACGCCGCTTCTAAACAATATTCTGTTCCTCTATAAATTAAGTTTTATCTTCCAAGCTACTTGTTCCAGACAAAGCTTAAGTTACTACATCCATGTAGCTAAAAAGCGGGATGTAAATTTGTCCTTTGGTCATCTAATAAAACATCCCTGTTTTGATGACATCCCTTCGTCCATTAAGTGAACAATACCTTTGTCATATTCCAAAAGGTGCAGGCTTATTTTTATTCTGAGTTTTTAACGTTTAATAGAATTTAAATGAACTCTAAGGTTTCGCCTCTCGGCGAGTTACCTTTTTGCAACAGCCCAAAAATGTAACCGAAAAAGGCCGCTCCTAATCAATATTCTGTTCCTCTATAAATTAAGTTTTATCTTCAAAAACGGGATGTAAATTCGTCCATGAACACCATCCCTCACTCGACGTCCTGTCTCATATTTTGAAAAACTTATTTTATTTCAGGAATATTTAGATGGAGAGATAAAGCAGAGCAAAAGAAAAAAGAAAAGCTAACCTAACGGTTAGCAAACAATGAATTGACATAAATGTTTGTGAAAAATAGAGTAGATGTCCACTGTATTTTCTGGTTAATCACCTAACTCTTTTCTGCCCCAAAACGAGTTAAAGTAATTGTTCTAAAGAAAACTTGAGGAGTAAGTCACGGAAACCGTATTGAACATGAAATACTGTCTTTTGTTCGGAGCTGGAGAGGAGTTTTCTATAGTAGTCTATGACCTTGATAGTTTTAGCGGCTGTTAATTGCACTACAGATTAACTATATGTAGTCTGGTAGACATAAGCAGTAATTTATCACTGATAAGCATCTGTTAATTATAAGGAAGTTGTACCCTCATGTTACGTAGTGTTTGCCTCGTTCTATCAATAGTTGTCCCGTTTGTTTGGGGAAATGAATCACAGTGTTTCAAGACGCAAAAACAAATTGAAAGTTTATATGAACTTTCTGAAAGCTTGAATATTGCAGGGCTTAAATTAAGACTGGCTGAGGTTAAGAGAAGTTGCGATTTCAATTCGCTAGGGGTAACAGAACATATCGTATTTAATTCGCTTACTGTTGCTGATGGAGAAGGTGATAGAGAACAAATAAACGCTTTACGTAAACAAATAAAAGAAGAAAATTTGTTAAATGTATCTAGTGAGTATTTTCCTTGGCAGTTGTTTATTCTTTCTTTTAGTTATTATTGGGATGGCGAGTACGAAGCTGCAATCGATTTGTTTAACGATAATAAAGTAATATTGAGTGAATCAACAGCTAATCCTATTCGTGCAAGATTATATGCGCTTGTTGGAAACTTGTTTTTTAATGCTTCTACGGATTTGAGTACTGAATCAGAAACATACTTTTATAAGGCTAGACAACTAGCGAAGAAGTTTGAGGACGATGAATTAACTGCCTTTATAGAGTTCCAATCGGGCGACACGCTGCCGTCAATCGAAGAGGATATCCCTACTGTTTTTGAGCAAAAAAAGAGTTCATGGTTAAAGTTAATAAGTAGCCTAGAGGATAGTCCGACCAAAGCAGACATATTATTCATTTGGGTTCTGGTAGAGATAGAAAAAGAAGCTCAGGAAAACCTAAGTCTTCTGGATGAAGCTATTAGGATTTATCAGGAATTTGGTATTACAAGAACACTGATAACAGCAAAAATTTCTTATGCTAGGTACCTAGGCCTTAGTGGTTCAAAGGAAGAGGGGCTTGAATACGGGCAACAAGTTTTAAGCGAATTTGAAACAACGATGCCATTAAATGATAAATCTGAGTTGTATGATGTTTTATTTGAACTGGAGAAAAGTGAAAGCAATTTTGAAAACGCCCTGAAATTTCAGTCTGAATATTATGAAAGCCTTATTGAAGCTAATGATGAGGCAGACAGAGCTAAGTTGGATTTATTACTTGGTGACTACAAGGTTGCTGAGCAAACAGCAAAAGCTGAGTTACTCGAACAATCCATAAAGCTTAAGGATGTAGAGAAAAAGTCAGATACCCAAAAAATTTATTTATTAGTATTAATAGTGTCTATTTTAGTCGTTTCTTTGTCATTTATGTTGTTTGTTTTAAGGAAAAACCATGAATCTAAAATCGAGCTTCAAGAGTTAGCCTATACAGATTCACTAACTGGCGCTGCCAATAGGCTATCGATATTGCGTCAAGCAAAAAGGGAACTGGAAGTTTCAAGGAGGTTTGTACAGAGCCTGACAATAGCAATAGCAGACTTGGATCATTTTAAATCGATTAATGATAAATTCGGGCACGATATCGGCGACTTAGTATTGCAGACATTTGCTGATGTATCTAATTCTGCGCTTCGGAGTATCGATTACTTTGGACGTTACGGTGGAGAAGAGTGGTTGTTTATATTACCCAATACTTCAAAGCAGGAGTCTGAAAACTTATTTAATCGTATAGCTGAAAAGTTAAAATCAATATCGGTTGTTGACGGCCCTGCAAAGGTAACTTTTAGTGTCGGCGGTTTGGATGCCAAAGGTAGTTCCATGTCACTGGAGCAGTTAATTAAAGAAGCTGATAAGCAACTTTATGTGGCTAAGAACGATGGAAGAGATCAAGTAAGATTAATTGAGTCGGCCGAAGTAGCGATTGCTAGTTAAGAAGCATGTGAAGGTTTAAAGATACTGTTATTTTTGTAAAGTGATACTAAACCGTTTTTGTCCAATAATAATTTAGAAGAAAATGATGAACGCACCCACAAATGAAATCCTTCAACAGTAATGAAGTCAATTTGACCTCATAGACCCCAAATAAATAACAAGGCCACCCACCTTAATTTGAAAGTTAGTTAAACTCAGGTTGTTTGATTTAAAGTGGATGGAACAGTTACTTATCAAATATGAAAGCCCATTAGCGTTAGCTAATGGGCTTTTCAGCTTTTAGCTATTTCTCTGCTTTACTTTACCTCTCCATCATAAAATCACTTCGTTAAATATTATTTTTATAAAACTCGAAGCAAGGATGCTGAGAAAGGGCTGGTTATCAGGGACGATTTTTTAGCCCTTTTTTTGTAAACAAAAATAACTATTTAATGAAGTATTAGATTTTGTTTGGAAGCGGGCTTTTTCGCCTACCTTTTTTGGCTGTTGAAAAAAGGTATGGTCGCCGTCAGGTGAAACCTTAGAGTTCAGCTAAGTGATGACTTGACCGTTACAGAGAGAAACTGGAAAACAACTATTACTTTTTGATGTCGCAAAAAAGCTACCTACTTTAAAAGAATAACGAACTTATACCGTGTATGGAATTGACAACCCGCCACTTCAAGCTGAAACCATATCAACATTCTTCAACCTTCCTTTGTGATTAAAAAACAAACAGAAAATAAAAAGGGATCAGATCAGCTACGTATTAAAAATAATATATAAATTATTTCCCCACAAAATCCCACAACTATCATAACTTTAGCTATAGCCCTTTATTTATTTGGACAAGAATCAAATTATCTTATGCTTTAGAAGCTTGACAATATTTACATATGAGGCTTAAACTGTTCATTGGTGGGAAATAGTGGGAACAAATGGTACTCATTCCCTCAAAAAGCAATAAATAACGAAGTGGAAATAATAATAACCACATAATGGAGTGAACAATGTTTCGCGGTGCAAACCCTCTTTCTTTAGATAGTAAAGGACGGTTGTCGATACCTACTCGACACCGAGACTTGTTGCTGTCTGAATCTGAAGGGAAAATGATTTGTACGGTGGATCTTCACCAGCCTTGCCTCTTACTCTACCCATTAGTTGAATGGGAAGACATCGAATATAAATTACGCCAACTGTCATCAATGAATCCTCATGAAAGAAGAGTTCAGCGTGTTTTATTAGGTAACGCACACGAAGTGGATATGGATAAAAGCGGGCGTATTTTACTGCCAACGGCATTAAGGCAACACGCCAGTTTAGATAAACCCATTATGTTAGTGGGGCAACTGAATAAGTTTGAAATTTGGTCTGAGACCAGATGGCAACAACAAATGTCTGACGACATTGAAACTGAACTTGAAGGTGACTTTGAGTTAACAGACAGATTAAAAGATTTTTCTCTTTAACTTTATTTATTGATAAATGGCAGAACAATGACAGAAGCGCACGTTTCGGTTTTATTAAAAGAATCAATTGATGCTTTGGCAATTAAGCCAAATGGTATTTATATCGATTGTACATTTGGTCGCGGTGGTCATTCTGGCGAGATTTTAAAACAACTTAATAGTGATGGTCGTTTATACGCTATCGACCGAGATCCAACCGCGATAGAAGCGGCAAAGAAATTCGCGGATAACGTGAGTTTTCACATCGATCATTCTCCATTTTCACAACTACAAGCCATTGTTGAAAAACATGAATTGGTTGGCAAAGTTGACGGTATTTTGATGGATTTAGGGGTATCTTCACCACAGCTTGATGAAGCGGATCGTGGTTTTAGTTTTATGAAACCGGGCCCTTTAGATATGCGCATGGACAATACTAATGGTATTAGTGCTGCGGCATGGTTAGCTAAAGCGGCAGAAGAAGATATTGCATTTGCTTTAAAGACGTACGGTGAAGAAAAATTTGCTAAACGTGTGGCAAGAAAAATTGTAGAAGTGCGTGATGAATCCCCCATTTTAACCACTACGGATTTAGCCACATTAGTTGCTGCGACTGTACCTAAAAGTAAAGCTGAGAAAAAACATCCAGCAACGCGTACTTTCCAAGGTATTCGTATTTATATCAACAGTGAATTGGTAGAAATTGAAGCGGCGTTAGAGGCTTCATTAAACGTATTAGCACCGGGTGGACGACTGTCAGTGATCAGTTTCCATTCGTTAGAAGACCGTATTGTAAAACAGTTTATTCGTAAGGAAAGTCAAGGCAAACAAGTACCACGTGGTATGCCTATTACAGAAGCCGAGTTAAATCAGGGGATTAAGTTAAAGCCAATTGGCAAAGCTTATAAACCTTCTGATGAAGAAATTGCTAGAAATAGCCGTGCGCGAAGCTCCGTTCTTAGAGTCGCTGAAAGATTGCCATAATGAAAAAAACAATAGACAGTCAGTTAGCAAAATTGATTTTTAAGGACATCGGTAAGTACAAACTTACAATGGGGCTCCTGTTGCTCAATGTGATCTTTGCCATCGCAGTGGTTCATTGGGCGCAGCTTAACCGACAAATGGTGATCCAACAGGACGTATTGTTGCAACAACGCGATGATATCGACCTACGCTGGCGCCATTTGTTATTAGAACAGCGGTCTTTGGCCGAACACAGCCGAGTTGAAAATATCGCTCGCAATCGTCTTGGTATGAATCGTCCTACTACGGATGAAGAAGTGGTGGTGACCTTGCCATGAAAGATTGGTTAAATAAATCATCCAAGTCAAAAAATAAACAAACGAGTAATCGAAAGTCTTCGAGTGCCAAGTCGGGTAATAATAAACCGCACAGCAGTAAATCCAACAAACAAGCCAAACAAATCGCTAAGCCGGGATTCAACCGTTGGCGTTTTCAGTTTGTCGTTGTGTCATTAGTTTTAGTGTTTGGTACTGTTGTTTCAAGAGCTGCCTATTTACAAATTATCCAACCAGATCGTTTACGTATGGAAGGTGATAATCGTACGGTTCGTATTAAAGAAGGCACCATCCAGCGTGGCATGATCACCGACAGAAACGGTGTTGAGTTAGCCGTAAGTGTACCGGTACAAACTATTTGGGCTGACCCTAAACAAGTACTTGAATATCCAGAGTTTGAAACGGATGTACGCTGGGAAGCATTAGCCAAAGTGTTAGACATGGAAGAACATGAGTTACTTGCCCGTATTACCAATAATGCTAAAAAGCGTTTTATCTACTTAAAACGTAAAACCAATCCAGTGGTTGCCGATTATGTTGAGCAATTACGTATACCGGGTGTGCGTTTAAGAGAAGAATCAAAACGTTATTACCCTGCTGGAGAGATCACGGCGCATATTGTTGGCTTTACCAATATTGATGGCAAAGGCATTGAAGGGGTTGAATTACGCCATAACGATTGGATGGTGGGTACACCAAGCAAACGTAAGATAATTAAAGATGCCAAAGGTCGCGAAATTGAAGTGTTGGAAGAGCAAAAAGGCTCTAAACCGCAAAACGTTGTATTGACCATAGATCAACGTATTCAATCGGCCGTTTATCAAGAACTAAAAAAAGCAGTGCAAACATACGAAGCCACTTCAGGCTCAGCCATTGTGGTTGATGTTAAAACGGCTGAAGTTTTAGCTATGGTTAATAGTCCATCATTTAACCCTAATAACCGTAACAATGTGCCACTACGTAGAATACGTAACCGTGCTATTACCGACACCTTTGAACCGGGTTCAACCGTAAAACCATTATCGGTTATTAATGCGTTGGATTATGGCTCTTACGGCACGTTAGATTTAGTGGATACCTCACCGGGTTATATGCGTATAGGCGGGAGTCGAGTTTCTGATCCAAGAAACCGAGGCCAAATTAGTTTGGCAGATGTACTTAAATATTCATCAAATATGGGCTCTAGTAAATTAGCTTTATCTACCCCTAAAGAGTCGTTTTTAGATATTTTTTACCGCATGGGATTAGTGGATTACAGCGGATTAGATTTAGTCGGTGAAAGTACAGGTATATTTAATGAACGCAGACGTTGGTCTGACATTGAAGTGGCCACCTTATCCTATGGTTACGGAATTTCAGTGACTGCCGCACAGTTAGTGAAAATGTATACCACTATAGGCGCTGGTGGCATTAGTAAACCTTTATCTATTGTGAAAACACAACTGACTAAACCAGAACAACAAGTGATCAGTAAAGATATTGCCAATGACGTATTAAATATGATGGAAAGTGTGGTCAGTGCAACAGGTTCTGGTAAACGCGCCATTGTGAAAGGTTACCGCGTCGCAGGTAAAACGGGTACCAGTATTAAAGCCGTTGGTGGTGGTTATGGTAACGATTATGTCAATGTATTTGCCGGCGTTGGCCCGGTCTCGAATCCAGAAGTTGCGGTCGTTGTGGTGATCAATGAACCTAAAGGTGATTATTATTATGGTGGCGAAACCGCTGCCCCTACCTTTGCAAAAATTATGAGGCAAACGTTAAGAACATTAAATGTTGCGCCGGATGCTCTGGGTGATTCCAAAATTCAATTGGCCAATGTAAGGCGGGAGAGTGCCGATGAGTAATTGGCAAGATATAGAACAGCAATTAAAAAAGGCTCAAGTTGTACTTGAGCCTTCTGCACGTTTAATCCCTGACAGTAGACAAGTAACGCCGGGTGATATTTTCATTGCCACTAAAGGCTTTGACCAAGATGGTTCATTGTACATAAATAGTGCATTGGAGTTAGGGGCTGTTGCTATTTTAGTGTCGGATGCTTGTGATAAAACGTCGTACCATAAATTAGATAATGTGATTTTAGTTGAAGGCTTAGAGAAAAAACTCGCCACCATAGCTAAAGAGTTTTATGTAAAAGATCAGTCCGTTCCTATGCCGGTTATTGGTGTTACGGGGACCAATGGTAAAACGTCGATTAGTCATTTATTAGCCCAGTTAAGCCAAATTTGTTTGCAGCAAGAGTCTGCTGTGATTGGCACCATTGGCACAGGTTCAATCAATGATTTACAACCTAGCAGTAATACAACGCCGGGTGTGACAGAGATTTATCGTTTAATAAAACAATTTTCTGCCAAAAATTATGGCTCTTTGACCATGGAAGTGTCTTCTCATGCGTTAGACCAGGGGCGAATCGAAGGATTAGATCTCGACGTTGCCATTTTCACTAATTTGACTTTGGACCACCTTGATTACCATGGAAACATGGAGTCATATTTTAACGCTAAAGCGAAATTATTTACTGAATATTTACCAAAGTGTGCCGTACTGAATGTAGATGACCAATATGGTCGTCGTATAGCCGACATGGTGGCAAATCAAACTCGTGTGGTTGCTTTTGGCCAATCAGAAAGTGTTAAAGCCTATTCCGATTATGTGTTTATTCGTGGTTTTGAATGCCATGTTCATGGTTTGTCTATCGACATTGAATGGCAAGTTATCGGGGCTAAAGAAACGTGTTATTTACAGTTACCTATTTATGGTGAGTTTAACTGCTTAAATCTAGCGGCTGTGTTTGCAACGGCTCTGACGTTGAATTGGCCGATAGTAGCAGCACATTTTAGTCAATTAAGACCGGTGCCGGGGCGATTAGAGTTATTTGTTAAACCTAATTTACCTGTGGCTGTAGTGGATTATGCTCATACTCCCGATGCGTTAGAGCAGTCCCTGTTAGCAGTGCGTAAACACTTAACAGGTGAGCTTTATGTCATATTTGGTTGTGGTGGTGAGCGTGATGTTAGCAAACGTCCAATTATGGGTAAATTAGCTGAGCAACATGCTGATCATGTGATCATCACAAATGACAACCCAAGAACGGAATCAGAAGACACAATCATCGCTGACATTGAAGCGGGTATGTCTGGAAATAATTATCAAATAATTAAAAGTCGTAAAGAGGCCATTGATTTAGCGTTAAGAACGGCAACCGCCAGTGACGCTATTTTAATTGCCGGAAAAGGGCACGAGATTTATCAAGTTATCGGTAAAGAATCCATTGATTACAATGAACGTGATTATGTAGAAAAAGCCATGCTGGCGTTAACCACTCATGGGGGCATGATATGATTAATGTCTCGCTAAAATGGATTATTGATACCTTATCATTAACCGACGAACAAATTGTTAATGTACCAGTAGAACTTGAACAACAAGGAATATCGGCATTTTCTACTGACAGCAGAACCATTGAAGCTGGGCATGTTTTTGTTGCTTTGCGCGGTCCTAACTTTGATAGCAATGCGTTTATCGGACAAGTAAAAGACAAAGGTGCCGTTGCCGTTATCGTTGATACGCCAAGTCCTGTTGATATTCCTCAGTTTATAGTCAA
This sequence comes from Psychrosphaera sp. F3M07, assembly GCF_018860345.1. Lineage (GTDB taxonomy): Bacteria > Pseudomonadota > Gammaproteobacteria > Enterobacterales > Alteromonadaceae > Psychrosphaera > Psychrosphaera aquimarina. The sequence goes on from NZ_JAHKPJ010000004.1 coordinate 211,498, forward strand.
AGACACCTTAATTGCTTACGGCAAACTGGCAGCGAAAGTTGCGGCTACGGTTAAGCCAAAAACTATTGCTATCACAGGCAGCGTTGGTAAAACCTCAGTGAAAGAAATGTGTGCGGCTATTTTGGCTCAAAAAGGCAACGTATTAGCCACGAATGGCAATTTCAACAATGAAATTGGGGTTCCGCATACGTTAATGCGTTTAGAGCCAAGTCATGAGTATGCAGTTATCGAATTAGGCGCCAACCATATAGGTGAAATTGCTTACACCACAGAATTGACTCAACCGGATGTGGCCATTCTTAATAATGTAGCAGAAGCGCATTTAGAAGGATTTGGCGATATATACGGTGTCGTACGCGCTAAAGGTGAAATATTTAATAGCTTAAGCCAAACCGGCATTGCCATTGTTAATGGTGATTCTGAATATAAAGAATATTGGTTAACTCGCCTTAATGACAAGTTTGAAAATAGTGAAAACAACATTATTCAATTTGGCTTCAATCCGGATCTTACTTCAAAAGGTCAAGCCATAACGGCCTCTAATATTACCTTGAACAAGTTAGGCTGTGCGAGCTTTACATTAAAGTTAGATCTGAAAAAAGGCGAGCAACAGCAAATTGATGTTGAGTTGGTTATCCCGGGTAAACATAACGTTAATAATGCATTAGCCGCCGCAGCAGCCTGTTACTCAGTAGGTGCAGATTTACAAGATATAAAAAACGGTTTGTTAGCTATGCAATCAGTGAAAGGCCGCGTTAACTTGCATCAAGTTACCGATTCACTGTTAGTGATTGATGATACCTACAATGCCAATGTTCAATCGGCTAAAGCGGCGATTGATCTATTGTCGGGGTATCAAGGCAAAAAAATATTTGTCTTAGGTGATATGGCGGAACTTGGCTCAGGTGCCAGACGTTACCATCAAGACGTTGGCGAATATGCCAACGAGCAGAATATCGATGTTTTGTTGTCAATTGGTGTATTAAGCCAAAGTGCGTCATCGGTAATGGAACAAAAAGGCGAACATTTTTCTAGTCAACAAAATGTAATTTCAAGATTAAATCAGCTGATTAAAGACGCTGATTGTTCTATATCCATTCTAATAAAAGGCTCTCGAAGTGCCAAGATGGAACAGATAGTTGAACAAATAATCGCTGATAATAATTTAAGCAATTAATAAAAATAATAAAGGTAAGGTTATGTTAGTTTGGTTAGCGGAATATTTAACTCAGTTTTACTCTGGGTTTAACGTGTTTTCATACTTAACATTTAGAGCCATTCTAAGTGTTCTTACTGCTATGGTGTTGTCATTATATTTTGGCCCCAAACTGATACGACGTTTGCAGCTTATGCAAATTGGGCAAACCATTAGAGATGATGGACCTGAAAGTCATTTATCCAAATCTGGAACGCCCACAATGGGCGGCATTCTAATACTTGGTGCAATTGTATTTAGTACCTTAATGTGGGCAGATTTATCCAATAAATATGTCTGGGTTGTGATGACGGTTGTTGTCGGTTATGGCTTAGTGGGGTTTGTTGATGATTACCGCAAAGTTATACGCAAAGACAGTAAAGGTTTGATTGCACGTTGGAAATATTTTTGGCAATCGGTGATTGCTATTGGTGTTGCCGTATTTTTATACATGACAGCAGAGAATCCTGCTGAAACCTCATTAATCGTTCCTTTCTTTAAAGATGTGATGCCACAACTTGGTTTAATGTACTTATTGGTTGTGTACTTTACGGTTGTTGGTACCAGTAATGCGGTGAATTTAACTGACGGCTTAGATGGGCTTGCCATAGTTCCTACGATTATGGTGGCTGGCGCATTGTCGTTAATGGCGTATTTAACCAGTAATGTAAACTTTGCAGAATACTTACACATACCTTATATCCCACAAGCGGATGAATTAACCGTTGTATGTACCGCTATTGTTGGTGCAGGGCTTGGGTTCTTATGGTTTAACACATATCCAGCACAAGTATTTATGGGCGATGTTGGCTCTTTGGCATTAGGTGGTGCGCTTGGGATCATCGCTGTATTAGTGCGTCAAGAGCTAGTGTTATTTATCATGGGCGGCGTATTTGTCATGGAAACCATGTCGGTTATTTTACAAGTTGGTTCATTTAAATTACGCGGCGAACGGGTATTTAAAATGGCACCAATTCATCATCATTATGAGTTAAGTGGTTGGCCTGAACCTCGTGTTATCGTGCGTTTTTGGATCATCTCTTTGATCTTAGTGTTGATCGGCTTAGCTACACTTAAACTTCGTTAATCTTATAGAGAAGTGAATAATATGACTGATGCGTTAAACAATGAATTTATCGAAGAATTACAAAGTAGTAATGTGGCGATCGTTGGTATTGGTATGTCAGGGATGTCGGCACTTAGGTTTTTGTTAAATAAAGGTGTTTTCCCAAAGGTATTTGACTCTAGATTAACCCCACCGGTTGCCGAAAAAGATCAGCAGTTTTTAAATCAAGTTGAACGTAAGTTTGGTGAATTTAAGCTTGATGAGTTTAAAGAATTTGATTATGTCATTGTCAGTCCAGGGATCAGTTTAAAGGAACCTGCATTAGCCAATGCGCAGCGTTATAACGAAAATGTTTTTTGTGATGTGGAATTGTTTGCAAGAATAAATACCAAACCCGTTATCGCAGTGACAGGCTCAAATGGTAAATCTACGGTAGTTGCTTGGTTAGAAGACTTTCTTGGTCGCATGGGAAAAAATGCAGTGGCCTGTGGCAATTTTGGTGTGCCAGTATTAGATGTGATTGAATACGGCTATAACGGTGAACCAGTCGATGTTTACATTATGGAATTATCCAGTTTCCAATTGGAGTCTACTCACAGCCTTATTTGTGAAGCGGCGACGGTATTAAATGTCACACCTGATCATATGGACAGATATGAATCATTTTCTGAATATGGTCGTTCAAAATTACGTATTTATCATCACTCAAAGCTGTGCCTCTACAACAATGACGACTTTGAAACTAAGCCGTTATTAAACTGCAATAAGGTTCATGCATTTGGTACGGAAGCTCAATCACGTGCTGAAAATTACTGGTACTTTAATAATGAAACCGAAGATTTATGTCTGAATAATGAAGTCATAGGTAATTTGGGACAGCTGTCTTTATCCGGTTCTCATAATGGATTAAATGCCATCGTTGTATTGGCATTAGCTAATGCGATAGGTGTTGATCCTGTGGCTGAATTTCATAACTTGAGCCATTTTTCTGGTTTGCCACACCGTTGTAAATTTATTGCGGATGCCAATGGTGTGTTGTTTGTGGACGATTCTAAAGCGACCAATATCGCGTCGACACAAGCGGCGTTAAATGGTCTATCAAAAAATGACAATAAAAATATAGTACTCATTGCCGGCGGTGATGCAAAAGGTGCTGACCTGTCTGAACTGCAAGCTGACATTAACAAACATGTTAAAAAAGTGATTGCGTTTGGCAAAGACAAAACCAAATTTGTGGATTTTTTAAAACCAGAACAATTGGTTTTAGTAAGCAATATGTCAGAAGCCGTAAATCAATCGATGAAACTGGTAGAGCAAGGCGACATTGTTTTGTTATCACCTGCATGTGCCAGTATTGATATGTATAAAAATTACCAACACCGTGGCGCAGACTTTAAACAGAATGTGTTAGCTGCCATTAGCGGATTAAATAAATGAGTAGAATTGGTTTTGGTTTAGTTAGTTTAACTAAACGAAACAAATTAAAAGAAACCACTCCGGCGTTATATGACCGTGGTTTGTTGTTTTTGGTTTTAGCGTTAATGGCGTTTGGCTGGGTGATGGTGACATCGGCATCACTGCCTGTGTCGGAAAAGATTTATAACAATGAATACTACATTTCAATCAAACATGCGGCGTTTATTTTTATTGCGTTAACCGCCATGTTGACTGTGTTGTTCTTCAAAATGCAGTGGTGGCAACGTTTTAATATGGAACTACTGTTTGTTGCGATTGTGCTCTTGGTCGCGGTGTTATTAATTGGCTCGACAGTGAACGGGAGTCGACGTTGGTTGTCTTTAGGCATATTTAATTTACAAGCTGCTGAAGTTGCAAAGTTATTCTTCTTTAGCTTTTTGGCCGGTTACTTAGTAAGACAGCATGAACAGTTAAGAGAAAATGTAATTGGTTTTGCCAAGCCGTTAGTCGTGTTTATGATATTGGCGATTTTATTACTAATGCAACCAGATTTAGGTACCGTTATCGTCATGTTTGTGACCACGGTTGCTTTGTTGTTTTTAGCTGGTGCAAAGATTTGGCAATTTATAGCATTAATAGCCAGTGGTTTATTAGCGGTTTGGACTTTGATTATGTTAGAGCCGTACCGAATGAGACGTGTGGTGTCTTTTGTTGATCCTTGGGCTGACCCGTTTGGCAGTGGTTATCAGTTAACCCAGTCGTTAATGGCTTACGGACGAGGAAGTTGGTCTGGATTAGGATTGGGCAATAGTATCCAAAAACTGGATTATTTACCTGAGTCACATACTGACTTTATCGCGGCCGTCATTGCAGAAGAAATTGGTTTTGTTGGGTTAAGTATTTTGGTCATGATGTTGGGTTGGCTAGTTTATAAAATTTTAAATGTAGGCCGTTTAGCGATGGAAAAATCGCAACATTATAATGGTTTTTTTGCCTATGCAATTGGCATTTGGATTGCCTTTCAGGTGTTTGTAAATATTGGTGCGAGTACAGGCATGTTACCGACTAAAGGATTAACACTACCTTTTATTTCGTACGGTGGAAGTAGTTTGATTGTGTTTAGTATTGCGATTGCCATTGTATTAAGAATTGACTTTGAAACCCGAGCGCTTGAACGGACAGAAATAGATGAGTTATCCAATGAGTAAACCAATGAATAACTCAAGTAATAATAGTCCTATCCAAACTAAACGCGCAGTGATCATGGCGGGTGGTACCGGTGGACATATCTTTCCTGGTTTAGCGTTAGCAAAGTCTTTAATGGCGGAAGGATGGGATGTTCAGTGGATGGGTACCGCTGACAAAATGGAAGCGGATATAGTGCCTAAACATGACATATCGATTCACTATATTGATGTTAAAGGCGTACGTGGTAATGGCATAAAACGTTTAGTTAAAGCACCATTTATGCTGTTAAAAGCATGGTTGCAAGCCAGGGACATATTCAAAAAGTTAAAACCTAATTTAGTCATTGGTTTTGGTGGTTATGCATCTGGACCGGGGGGCATTGCAGCTTGGTCTTTAGGTTTACCGCTAATTATACATGAACAAAATGCGATTGCCGGAATGACAAATCGTTGGTTATCTAAGGTAGCAAAACATACTTTGTTAGCATTCCCAAATGCAAAACAATCATTGCCTAAGATACAAACCGAGGTAGTTGGTAATCCGGTAAGAATGGATATTGCTCAATTAAACAATATGCCAAAACGAGTATTGACCGGGCAGGACGCAATTAGGATTTTGGTAATAGGTGGTAGTTTAGGTGCTCGGGCATTAAACCAGCAGTTACCTCATGTATTTTACCAATTACAAGCGTTAGGTTTGGCGGTGAAGGTTCACCATCAAGTAGGTAAAGGCAACAAATTAAGTGTTACTGACGAATATGATAAATGCAAAAATTCAGCAGAGGTTGCAGAGTTATCGGTAGTAATCGATGAGTTCATTGATGATATGCCGTCTGTTTTATCATGGGCGGATTTGGTAATATGCCGCGCTGGCGCGTTGACGGTTTCTGAATTGGCCGCATCGGGAAATGTAGGGATATTCATCCCATTACCATATGCGGTAGACGATCACCAAACAGCCAATGCAAATTGGTTGGTAGAAAAAGAGGCGGCGGTACTAATGCCTCAAAATGAAATTAAACAAAAGCTTGTTTCGACGTTAGTAGAGTTGATTAATGATCCGAATAGAATCAACCAAATGCAAATAAATGCAAAACAACAAGCAATTTTAACCACAACCGACCGTATGGTTGAGTTGTGCCAGACATGGAAATAAGTAATTGAGTATTCAAGCTAACTTCGTAAATACATCGATGCGCCGATTAAACACTATTCACTTTGTGGGTATTGGTGGCGCAGGAATGGGCGGTATTGCGGAAGTTTTATTAAATGAAGGTTATCAAGTAGCCGGTTCAGATATAAATGAAAATGCAGTCACCCAAAGATTAAGAACACAAGGTGCGACAGTAAATATTGGCCACAAAGAAGAAAACCTGATCAATGTCAGTGTTGTGGTTGTATCCAGTGCAATTGATGAGTCAAACATTGAAATTCAAACGGCCCGTAAACGTCGAATTCCAATTGTACGTCGAGCTGAAATGTTGGCGGAACTAATGCGTTTTCGTTTTGGTATCGCAATTTCTGGTACACACGGGAAGACGACGACAACCAGTCTAATTGCCAGTATTTTTGCCGAAGCTAAAAAAGACCCTACCTTCATCATAGGTGGTCTATTAAATAGTGCAGGGACCAATGCACGGTTAGGTAAAGGTAATTATTTAATTGCGGAAGCGGATGAAAGTGATGCTTCATTTTTACACCTACAACCTATGATTTCAGTGGTAACGAATATCGAAGCGGACCATATGGAAACCTATGGTGGTGATTTTGAAAAAATGAAACAAACCTACATCGAATTTTTACATAACTTGCCGTTTTACGGACTGGCTGCAGTATGTGGTGACGACGACGTAGTTCAAGAGATATGTACAAATTTAGGTCGCAGAGTGGTGACTTATGGATTTAAAGAAACCAATGATTATGTGATCAGTGACTTTAAACAAACCGGCACTCAAACATCATTTGTTGTTAGTTATAACAGTAAAAGTATAAACATCACTCTTAATTTACCTGGAGTGCATAACGCGCTTAATGCAACAGCTGCAATTGCGGTGTCTCATGAGGAAGGTATTGATGATAGTTATATCATTGCGGCCTTGCAAAAGTTTGAAGGCATAGGTCGTCGTTTTCAGCAATACGGCGATTTTGAAACAGGGCGTGGTGTGGTTAAGTTGATGGACGATTATGGACATCATCCAACTGAGGTAGCCGCTACTATCGCAGCGGTTCGAGCTGCATGGCCTGATAAACGTATAGTGATGTGTTATCAACCACATAGATACAGTCGTACCAATGATTTATACGACGATTTTATTAGAGTGTTATCAAAGGTAGATTGTTTGTTATTACTCGATGTGTACGCCGCAGGTGAAAAGCCAATTGTTGGTGCAGACAGTCGCAGTTTAGCTCAGTCTATACGAGTACGTAATTTGATTGACCCTATTTTTGTTGCACAACCCGCTAACTTGCCAAGCGAATTAGCTAATGTGATAAAAGATGGTGATATCGTTATTACCCAAGGCGCTGGCAATATAAATTCAGTATTAAAAACCTTGGTTGCTTGTGAAATGAAAATTGAAAAATTAGCTGAGGTAACTGAGTTATGAGCTTAGATGTTAAAGCCTTTGGAAAAATAGCCGTCATGTTTGGTGGCGAGTCTGCTGAACGTCCCGTCTCGTTGAATTCTGGCGCGGCTGTATTAAAAGCTTTGCTTGCTCAAGGTTTTGATGCTCATAAATTTGATCCGAAAGACAGTCCGTTAACCGACTTAATAACACACAAGTTTGATCGCGTGTTTATTGTTTTACATGGTCGAGGCGGTGAAGATGGTACCTTACAAGGGGCATTAACCTATATGGGATTGCCTTTCACTGGTAGTAGTGCTCAAGGTTCTGCCTTTGCAATGGATAAGGTTCGTAGCAAGTATTTGTTCTTAGGGGCGCAATTACCAACGGCACCATTTTGTGTTGTGACTAAAGGCGATGAATTTGATTGCCAAGCGATTTTATCTCAGTTAGATGGCAAAGTGATGGTTAAGCCTGCAAATGAAGGTTCAAGCATTGGTATGTCAGAAGCGCATTCGGTTGAGCAGTTAAAAGCCGCAATTGAAAATGCCTTTAATTACGACGATGAATTATTAATTGAACAATGGGTTACTGGCCGTGAAGTTACGGTAAGTATCTTAAATGGTGTGGCGTTGCCAATAATTGAAATGCGTACCTCTCATGAGTTTTATGACTACGACGCTAAATACATAACAGGCGACACAGAATATTTATGTCCAGCACCTTTGGATGCCGAACTAACCAAAGAAATTCAAGATGTAGCGGTCAAAGTTTTTAACATTGTTGGTGCCTCAGGTTGGGGACGTGTCGATTTCATTATTGGTGAAAATAATCAGTTAAACGTGTTGGAAGTAAATACGGTTCCTGGCATGACAGAAACCTCATTAGTACCTAAGGCTGCAGCTGCAACTAATATGGATTTTACGACCTTAGTAACGAAAATTTTACAAGGCAGTCGTTAATGGTAGAAAAACCGCTTAAAAAATGGAGACACTCTAGCTTTTTAGTTGGAATTGTTTTCTTTTTAACGGTTATTTTATTCATTATATGGGGGTATAATGCTCTGTTCGATTGGGCACAAAGTAAAAATGATTCGCCGATAAATTCGGTTGTTGTTCATGGAAACTTTAAATATTTAAGTGCTGAGCAGCTAGAAGCTAAAATTGGCCAAAAATTAGATGGCAGTTTTTTTACTTTAGACGTGGATAGACTGCAAAATCAGATTGAAGAAAACCCTTGGGTTTACAGTGCTTCTATCCGTAAAGAGTGGCCAAGAAAGCTTCATGTTTACATTGTAGAGCAAGAAGCGTTTGCGATTTGGAATAATGATTTACTTTTAAACAAATTTGGTGACGTTTTTTACGCTAATGGTGTTAAAGTAGACAACACTCTGGCACGGCTTTATGGGCCAGAGGGAAATGAAAAAGATGTATTAAAAGGTTATGTGGATATGCAATATCTGTTGAAGCTACATAACTTTAAAATTAGCGAGTTAGTTTTGTCTGAGCGGTACGCTTGGCAGTTGTGGTTAAAATCAGGCATTCACCTAAATTTAGGTCGTTCGGATAAGATGTCTAGAGTACAACGTTTTTTAGATTTACAGCCTTTGTTGGCTGAATATGGTAACAAAAAGATAGCTCGTGTAGATTTACGTTATGACATAGGTTTAGCCGTGTCATGGCAATAAATATAATAATTAAAACATATAATAAGTGCGATAAGCGGATAGTATGAACTCAAGTGCAAAGGCCAACGACCGTAATTTAATAGTCGGTTTAGATGTAGGTACTTCTAAAGTAACTGCTGTGGTTGGTGAAATTACCCCAGATCAACAGATAAGTATTGTTGGTGTTGGACATCATGTTAGTCATGGTATGGATAAAGGCGGAGTTAATGACTTAAATTTAGTTATTGGCTCTGTACAACGCGCTATTAATGAAGCTGAGTTAATGGCCGATTGCCGTATATCTTCGGTTTATTTAGCGATAAGTGGCAAACACATATCGTGTCAAAACGAAAGTGGCATGGTGCCAATTAATGACTCAGAAGTAACATCGGAAGATGTTGAGAACGTTATACACGCAGCAAAAGCGGTACCTATGGCAGCAGAACGAAAAATGTTGCATGTATTACCGCAAGAGTTTTCTGTCGACATGCAAGAAGGGATCAAGAGCCCTGTTGGTATGTCGGGTGTAAGAATGGAAGCAAAAGTTCATATCATTACTTGTGCCAATGACATGGCAAAAAACATAGTAAAATGTGTTGAGCGATGTGAATTAAAAGAAGACCAGTTGATTTTTAGTGCATTAGCCTCAAGTTATTCTGTTCTAACTGATGATGAAAGAGAATTAGGTGTATGTGTTGTTGATATGGGTGGTGGTACGTTAGATATCGCTATTTATGCTAATGGTGCAATTAGACATTCTGCGGTTCTGCCTATTGCGGGTAATCAGGTAACCAATGATATAGCTAAAATTTTCCGCACCCCAATTAGTCATGCAGAAGATATTAAAGTTAAATACGGCGCGGCTTATCGAAATTTAGCCAGTGCTGAAGAAAGTATAGAAGTTCCTAGTGTTGGTGGTCGCCCTGCAAGAACGATGTCTCGACATACGTTAGCAGAAGTAATAGAGCCTAGATACCAGGAAATATTTGAATTGATTTTGGATGAAATTCGAAAGTCAGGCTTGGAAGATCAAATAGCTGCGGGCATAGTTTTAACAGGTGGAACGTCGAAAATGAAAGGCGCTGTTGAATATGCTGAGCAAGTTTTCCAAATGCCTGTACGAATTGGTACACCTGTGGGTGTCAAAGGACTAACAGAATATGTACAAGATCCTAGTTATGCTACAGCTGTAGGTTTGTTGCTATATGGAATGGAAAAACAACAATCTAACGACGAAGAAAAAGAACAAAGTTGGTGGCATAGAGTAGCTAGTTGGTTCAAAGGCGAATTTTAAAGAATTTTAGACGGAGAGTGTGACGATGATTGAGTTAATGGATAATCATAACGAAGAAGCGGTCATTAAAGTATTTGGTGTAGGCGGCGGCGGCGGTAATGCTATTGATCATATGGTTAAAGCATCTATCGAAGGCGTTGATTTTGTTGCAGCGAATACAGATGCACAGGCATTACGTAACTCTGCTGCAGGCCTAACATTACAATTAGGAACCGCAGTGACTAAAGGGTTAGGCGCTGGCGCAAATCCTGATATTGGGCGTCAATCTGCGCTTGAAGATAGAGACAATATTGCAGCATCTATGGAAGGTGCGGATATGATTTTTATCGCAGCAGGCATGGGTGGCGGTACCGGTACTGGCGCTGCACCAGTTGTTGCTGAAATAGCAAAAGAACTCGGTATATTAACGGTTGCCGTAGTAACTAAACCGTTTGGTTTTGAAGGTAAAAAACGTTTAGGTTTTGCTGAACATGGTATTGAAGAATTAGCTCGTAGTGTTGACTCTTTGATCACAATTCCAAACGACAAATTATTAAAAGTACTAGGTCCTAAAACAAGCCTGTTAGATGCGTTTAAAGAAGCAAATAATGTTCTTCTTGGCGCTGTTCAAGGTATTGCTGAACTAATTACTCGTCCAGGTTTAATTAACGTGGATTTCGCCGACGTACGAACGGTAATGTCTGAAATGGGCACTGCTATGATGGGAACTGGTTCCTCATCTGGTGCAGACAGAGCGCAAGAAGCTGCTGAAGCGGCAATATCTTCTCCTTTATTGGAAGATATTGACTTAGCGGGTGCCAAAGGTATTCTGGTTAATATTACAGCAGGCTTAGACATTAGCATTGAAGAGTTTGAAACAGTTGGTAACACTGTAAAAGCCTTTGCATCTGAAAATGCAACGGTTGTTGTTGGTGCCGTTATTGATATGGAAATGCAAGATGAGCTAAGAGTGACGGTTGTTGCTACTGGCATCGGCGGTGATAAACGTGCTGATATCTCTTTAGTTCCAGCAGCACCAATTGCAGCGACAGGGACATCTGGAATGTCATCTCAACCAAGTGCGATGCAACAGCCTAAGCCTATGCAAGAGCAACAAGCTTTGATTGAGCCTGAAGAGAAAAAAGCGGAAGAAGAAAACTATTTCGATATCCCAGCTTTCTTGCGTAAACAAGCTGATTAAATATTAAACTATTGTAAAGTGGTAGGATTACCTGTATAATCCTTCAACTTTTTTAACGCTCAAAATATTTAGTGGGAATAAGATAAATTAATGATTAGACAACGTACTATCAAATCTTCAGTTACTACAACTGGAATTGGTTTACATAAAGGTGAAAAGGTTACTTTGACCTTACGTCCTGCTGCGGATAATACAGGTATTGTATTTTTACGTACGGACTTGTCTCCTGTTGCAGAGTTTTTGACTACGCCAGAATTAGTTGGTGATACTCAAATGTGCACGTGTTTAATTAATGATCAAAATCAACGTTTGTCTACTACTGAACATTTAATGGCTGCGATTGCGAGCTTATCAATTGATAATCTAATTGTTGAAGTTGATTCTGCAGAGATCCCAATCATGGACGGTAGTTCACTGCCATTTATCTTCTTGTTACAAGAAGCAGAAGTGGTTGAGCAAAAGTCATTGCGTCGTTATATTAAAATCACTAAACCAGTTCGTGTAGAAATTGATGATAAATGGGCAGAGCTAAGACCATATGATGGTTTTAAAATTGATTTTCAAATTGAATTTGATCATCCAATTATCTCTAAATCAGCGCAGCGTATTATTGTAGATATTACTGCTGAATCATTTTTAAAAGAAGTGAGCAGAGCGAGAACGTTCGGTTTTATGCGTGATATTGAATATTTAAGAAATAACAATTTAGCGTTAGGTGGCAACATGGATAACGCGATTGTTTTGGACGAATATCGTGTATTAAATCCAGACGGTTTACGTTATGACGATGAGTTTGTTAAACATAAAATTTTAGATGCAGTTGGTGACTTGTACATGACAGGTAAACCTTTATTAGCTGAGTTTGTTGCATTTAAATCTGGCCATGACCTAAACAATAAAGTGTTGGTTGAACTGATGAAAAATCAGGATTGTTGGGAATATGTAACCTTTGAAAATGAAACTCCTGAGTTAGTAAGTCAAAGCTTACCGCAACTTGCATAATCACTTTACTGATTTAAAAAAAGCGCGTTTAGCGCTTTTTTTGTGCCTGTCTATTTAATCCACCTTCATTAAGATGCTCATTCTGACTGACGTTGTACAGTAATTTAGTCACAAATACAGAGGCTGGACGTCTCTCGCACAAAGTGTAAAGACTATGATGCAGTCATGGTTTTATTGTAAACATTAGTTGCCTTTATTTACTGTTAAACATTAAGCGTTGTAATTAGCGAATATTAGAAACTGTTTGCTATATTGCAGCCACAAAATAGAAGTTAGTTTAGGCCGTTTATAACCTTGATTATTAATAATCATAGCGTTTATTAAACATGAAACACTATGAGCAGATTCATAGTAATGTCCTAAACTGGCTCATAGAAGTTTAATGAGGAATATAAAGTGGCTGATTTATTTGAAAACCCAATGGGTTTAGACGGATTCGAGTTTGTAGAATTTTGCGCTCCAGAGAAAGGGATCCTAGAACCTATCTTTACTGCAATGGGCTTTAGTAAAGTTGCTGATCATAAATCAAAAGATGTTCAACTTTGGCGACAAGGTGATATCAGCTTTATCTGTAACTATGAAAAAGGCAGCCACGCAGATTATTATGCACAAGAACACGGTCCATCCGCTTGTGGTTTAGCTTTCAGAGTTAAAGACGCACAATTTGCTTACTCAGAAGTATTAAAAAAAGGCGCTCAGCCAGTCCATATTGAAACAGGACCGATGGAGTTACGCTTACCAGCTATTAAAGGTATTGGTGGAGCTACGTTATATTTAATCGACCGTTATAAAGATACCAATACTATTTACGACATCGATTTTATTTGGGTTGAAGGCGCAGACCGTAATCCAGAAGGTTGTGGTTTCCATACACTGGATCACTTAACGCATAATGTTTACCGTGGCCGTATGGATTATTGGGCATCTTATTATGAAGACCTATTTAACTTCCGTGAAATTCGTTATTTTGATATTAAAGGTGAATACACTGGGTTGTTATCAAAAGCGATGAGCGCACCAGACGGAAAAATTCGCATTCCTCTTAATGAAGAAGCCGCAGGTGGTGGTGGTCAAATTGAAGAATTTTTAATGCAGTATAATGGTGAAGGAATTCAGCATATTGCATTTTCTTGTGACGACTTAATATCTTGTTGGGATCGTTTGAAGAAGTCGGGTGTTAAGTTTATGACAGCGCCTCCTGCGACCTATTACGAAATGCTAGATGAACGTTTACCAGGTCATGGTGAACCTGTTGATGAGTTACAGGCGCGTGGTATTTTATTAGACGGCACAACAGGCGGTGATCAACCACCTCGATTATTATTACAAATATTCTCTGAAGCTTCTTTAGGTCCAGTTTTCTTTGAATTTATTCAACGTAAAGAAGATGATGGTTTTGGTGAAGGTAACTTCAAGGCGTTATTTGAGTCCATTGAACGTGACCAAGTGAATCGTGGCGTTATCGGTGACGATAAATAATATTACTAACATGTAGGAAGTAATTATGAAAACTCAAGGCATTCATCACGTCGCTTATCGTTGTATTAATGCGAAAAAAACCATGGAGTTTTATCGCGACTTACTAAACATGGAATTTATGTTAGCGATTGCTGAGGATAATGTACCTTCAACAGGTGCCCCTGATCCTTACATGCATATCTTCATGGACTCTGGTCGTGGTAATGTATTGGCGTTTTTTGAAATTCCTAATTCACCAGAAATGGGACGTGATGTGAATACACCTGAATGGGTTCAACATATCGCGTTTCAAGTTGATTCTATGGATGATTTATTAGAAGCAAAAGGTAATTTGGAAGCCGCAGGTATTGATGTACTAGGGCCAACTAATCATACTATATTTAAGTCGATTTACTTCTTTGATCCAAACGGACATCGTATAGAATTAGCGGCTAATACTGGGAAACCGGGTATGTTAGATGAATTAAAACGTGTTGCCCCTGCTATGTTAGACGAGTGGGACAAAACTAAAAAAGCACCACAACATGCAGCATGGTTGCACAGTGGTGAAGATTTTCCGGGAAGTAAATAATGAAATTAGCAAGTTTAAAATCAGGCCGTGATGGCAAATTAGTTGTGGTTAATAATGCTCTGACTAAAATGGTTTCTGCCGGTGATATCGCACCGACAATGCAAAGTGCGTTAGACAATTGGGAAGCCGTAGAGCCTAAACTTAATGCTTTATTCGCAGACTTAGAAAGTGGTGCAATTGCAGGTGATGTTTTTGACCAAAACGAGTGTGAATCGCCATTACCACGCGCTTATCAATGGGCAGATGGCAGTGCTTATGTTAATCACGTTGAACTTGTGCGTAAGGCTCGTAATGCAGAAATGCCTGCTAGCTTCTGGACAGATCCATTAATGTACCAAGGTGGTTCAGATAGCTTTTTAGCACCTCGTTCGCCAATTGTTATGCCACAAACTGAAGGTTTTGGTGTGGACTTTGAAGCGGAAGTTGCTGTTATCACAGGTGACGTACCTATGGGCGTTAGTGCGGAAGATGCACTGAATTACGTTCGTTTAGTGATGATCGTAAACGATGTATCATTACGTGGCTTAATCCCAAATGAATTGGGTAAAGGGTTTGGTTTCTTTCAATCTAAACCATCAAGTGCCTTTAGCCCTGTTTGTGCAACGCCAGATCAACTTGGTGATGCATGGCAAGACGGTAAGTTATCTTTGCCATTAATATCTATTTTAAACGATGACATGTTTGGCAAGCCAGAAGCGGGTGTTGATATGACATTTAACTTTGGTCAACTTATCGCTCATGCAGCTAAAACTCGTCCATTATGTGCAGGCACCGTTATAGGTTCTGGCACTGTATCTAACAAGTTAGATGGTGGTGCAGGTAAACCAGTGAAAGATGGTGGGGTTGGTTACAGCTGTATTGCTGAAATTAGAATGATCGAAACCATCGAAAGTGGTAAACCAACTACTCCATTTATGCAATTTGGTGACAAGATACAAATCGAAATGTTTGATAAACAAGGTCAATCTTTGTTTGGTCAAATAAATCAAACATTAGAGCAACAGTAAACATAAAGCTGTAATAGAGAAAACCTCATTTAAATGAGGTTTTTTTATGCCTGAAAATCGGTCTTTTTTTACTTTAAATTAACAGTGTATACTGCCAGTTAATAATTAGCGTGTTTTGAGTTATCAATGAATATAAGTAATCAACTTGTTTTACCCTGTGGTGCTACCTTACCTAATAGAATATGCAAAGCGGCAATGACAGAAGGCCTTGCTGATAAATTTGATCAACCTACTGAAGCATTAAATCGTTTATATCAAACATGGTCAGAGGGCGGTGCAGGGTTATTAATCAGTGGTAATATCATGGTTGATAGACGTTATTTGGAAAGAGCAGGGAACGTCGTAATAGAACAAGGTAGTAATATCAACTTAATTAAACAATGGACTCAATCCGCTACCTTAAATGGAAACCACTTTTGGGCGCAGATATCTCATCCTGGCAGACAGTGCCCGCGTATGGTCAACTTACACCCTGTGTCACCATCAGATGTGCAATTAGATATGATTGGTAACTTTGGTAAACCAACGCCTTTATTAGAAACGGAAATTGAGCAGATCATAGAACGTTTTGCGACTACAGCTAGAATTGCGAAGGAAGGCGGTTTTACTGGCGTGCAAATTCATAGTGCACATGGTTATTTGTTAAGTCAGTTTTTATCTCCTATCACGAACAAACGTACAGATATATGGGGCGGTAGTATTGAAAACCGCGCTAGATTATTACTCGCTGTGGTTCGGGCTGTTAGAGATGCGGTAGGCCCTGCATTTCCTATTGCGGTGAAACTCAATTCATCTGATTTTCAAAAAGGTGGTTTTAGTCATGAAGATTCGGTGAAAGTAGCTCGTTGGTTACAAGAAGTAGGAATCGACCTACTTGAAGTGTCTGGTGGTACTTACGAAAAGACCAAGTTTTTAACCACGGAAGAAGAAGACGATGTCAGAGAATCAACCAAACACAGAGAAGCTTTTTTCTTAGAATATGCCGAAACAATGCGTGAAGCTGTAGGTGATTTACCATTAATGGTGACGGGTGGATTTAGAACATTAGAGGTAATGAACGAGGCACTTGAGCAGAATAAAACCGATATGATAGGTTTGGGACGTCCATTTTGTTTAGTGCCTGATTTCCCAAATAAACTATTAAATAATCAGACAAAATCACTACCAAAACCTGAATCTAAATTAGTATTAGGCAAAGGTAAACTTAGCGGAAATAGTTCTAATTCATTAATAAGAGCCATCAATACACAAGGTCAGGCTGGTTACTTCTATTATCAGATTTATCGCTTAGCTGCTGGCAAATTACCAAAAGATAACTTAGGAGTGTTTAGCTCTTTTTATAAACACTTATCTAGAGATTGGTATAAATCCATTGCCAGAAAACTGGCTTAACAGATCTGTTTTTCTATTAACGCCTCAAAATTGGGGCGTTTTGCGTATTGGGTTAACCCATACATAGCGTAAACAATAAAACATAAACCAAAGGTAATACAGAACAATACGCTGCCAGACCAAGCCGACAAAATGATCCCACCAATGTAAGGTGCAGATGCAAAACCAATAGAGTAAAAACTAGCAGCACCAAAATACACGCCTTTCATATGTTTTGGCGCAATTCTGTCGATTTGTATGTTCATGTTTGGAAACAAGATAGTTTCACCTACACTCATTACAAACGTGGCTATTATCCAACCGGCATAAAAATCAATGGGGTTTAAAGCAAAGCACAATTGAGATAACGCCAAGAAAAACATGCCTAAGTATATTCGCCTGATCAAACTGACATGGGCTAAAAATTTAATAGAAAAAAACTGTAAACAAATGATAGTGCACGCATTAGTAAAAATGAGAAAACTGACTAATTCTATGACGTTATTGGTCGATGATTGGGTTAAGTATTGCACTAAGGATGAATCTAAATGTGCGTATATAAACATTACTATCATGTTCGCAATCAACAAGAGCAAAAACACATGATCTTGTCGTAATATATGCAAAGTTTGTTTAAGGGTTACTTTAGTTAAATTTGTTGGCTGGCCGATAAATGTTGAATGCTTAAAGGTGTATTTGAGTACAAGTACTAACACCACGAAAGAAAATGCGGTTAACAAAAAAGTTTCTTGTTGCGCTGTTACACCAAACCATACTCCCATTAAAGGTCCGATGGCCGCGCCTACATTAATAGCGAAGTATCTTAGTTGGAATGCTAGTTCACGTAAGTCAGTATTGGGTAATGAGTCTGATATTAGAGCTTTTACCGGAGGTTCCCATATTTCCTTACTGATGGCGCACAACGCCATAAAGAATACATAGCTGATTATGTGGTTAGCGAAGGCTATGCCTACGAAGGCAAATATTGAAATTATGCCCGCTGCGAGAATAACATTTTTACGTCCATATCTGTCGGTTAGAGTCCCTGAGAAAAATCCGGTCACTACTGCTGATATAGCTGCAAGACTCATAAATAAGCCGATTTCCCATGGTGATAACTGAAACTTTTGAAACAGAATTATTGCCATAAATGGCCAAACCATAAAAAAAGTACCACGCGCAAAAAAGGCGCCGATAATTAATACCCAAACCACCACTGGAAATTGTTTGGCATTTGATATTTTCATGTTCAATCTCATACAGGCTAGAGTAATTACACTATCGTTTTTTTGCACAAATTACAGCCATTTATTGCACGATTTTTGTTATATGAAATAGCAAATGTTTCCTATTCGAAATGCGGGTTATTTCAACTGAAATTATTCATGGTGTTTTGATTAAATATGGGTAGAATTGCATCCCGATTTTTCTGGTAAATATTAAAAATAAATAAAGAGTGCAGAATGGTAACAGTAGGTATTGATTACGGAACATCTAACTCCGAAGTGGTTTTATTTGATGGTAAAGAACATCATTATATTGAGTTAGACAAAGACTCTAAAACCCCGTTTAAGATCCGTTCTTCGGTTTTTATTTATTATGAAGATGACTTACCTTTACCTCCAGTTGAAGTGATTGAAGATAAAGTTCAGTTTTTAAAAAGAGCGATTACTGCGCAGTTAGATAAAGCCAAAGATAAGTATGAAGAAGCTAAAACGCCAGTAGATCAACGTCGTTACTTAAAACAAATCGACACGTTAAGAGCTGAATTCCATAATACGCCAGCGTTACAGCGTAAAGCGATTAATCAATTACTAAAAAATCAGTCAGTGGACGACTTACCGCTGCATAAAATGGTTGAAACCGGTACTTTCTTATTTGGTGAAGCTGGCTTTAAGCAATACTTAAAAACACCTGAAAAAGGACGTTTAATATATTCACCAAAAAACTTCTTAGGTGCGAATTTATTATCAGGTCAAAAAGACGCTTTTGTTGGTTTGATCGCTAAACAATTGGCTTTCTTTAAAGAAGCCACAGAAGCCCAATTAGGGAAAGAAGTAAAAGGCGCTGTTATCGGCCGTCCAGTTAAATACCACGGCACGCGTGGCGAAGATGGTAACTCTCAAGCCATCACTATAATGAAAGAAGCGGCAAAATTAGCTGGTTTCGAAAAAATAGATTTTTTAGAAGAACCTATTGCTGCGGCATATCGAATTGAACAAAATCTAAATGAAGAAAAAGTAGCACTGGTTATCGACATCGGTGGTGGTACAACAGATGTATGTTGTATTCGTTTAGGAACACAAAAGCAACATGAGTACGACAGACAGCAAGATGTTCTGTCAGTGACGGGAACACGTCTTGGTGGTATGGAGTGTGACAAAAATCTAATCCTTAAATGCATTGCTCCTGCAATGGGATTAGGGACAGAAACCACAAATGGTATTCCTATCCCTCCGTTATATTACAACGACATGGTGGCGGTAGATGATATTCCACGTCTAAATAAGTTTTTTACTGACGAGACTGGCTTAGAGATAGCTCAAACGATATCGATTGCTAAAGAACCTAAAAAGTTGGAAAAATTATTAATCGTTCAAGAAGAGAAACAATCCGCTCGTTTGGTTAACTCTTCAAGAATGGCAAAAGAAATGTTGTCTGAGAAGAATCACATTGTTTTACCGTTAAAGTACATAGAGCCTGATTTTAATGTTGAGCTAACGGAAGATGATTTGAAACGTTCAATGATAGGTTGGATGTCACGTGTAAGAGCATTAGTGAACGAATGTTTAGCTAAGAGTAGTCAAAAACCTGATATCTTATTTTTAACCGGTGGCATGAGCTTGTCACCTGTGGTTCAAAAAGATATTAAAGCTATGTTGCCTGACATTCCAATTGTTACGGCTGATGCATTTAAGTCAATTTCTGAAGGTTTGAGTATTCAAGCCAATAAACTGTAATCTCCCCTTTCTACAACAGTTCTAGCCTAAAATAGGTTAGAACTGTATTTTACTCTCCTTATTCTACCGATATATTTAATCTCACGCGTCACGACACTTAATTATGATTAAGACCAAGCGTTATTGCAGTTTGAATAGCTATTTAGTCAACTGCCTTAGTGGTTAACCAATATCTTATAATTGGTTGACATTTGGTGGGTTAGTGATTAGTTTCTATATTAGCTTTAGAACAATCAAAGAAGCGCGGTTCTTTTTACTTCTGAAGTTTACCTTTTAATATTAGTTAATATAGTTCTGGAGAATAGAATGTCTATGAAGGGGAAAGTAGCAATTGTAGCTGGAGGTGGACGCGATATTGGTCGTGCTTGTGCAATTGCATTAGCAGAAAAAGGCGCAAACATCGTCCTTACTTATCACTCAAGTAAAGAAACCGCACTATCCGCAGTCACTGAAATTGAAGCCTTAGGGTGTAAAGCGGTGGCAGTACAAGCTGATTTAACAGTACAAACAGGTGTTGATGCCACGGTTAAAGCGGCTTTAGAAAGCTTTGGTTCAATTGATACTTTAGTGCATGTATCTGGTGGTTTATTAGACCGCGTTAAAATTGCAGACATGTCATTAGAGCATTGGACCAATGTGATGAATGTAAACATAACGTCATTATTTATGATGACAAATGCATGTATTCCACACATGAAAAATGGCAGTTCGATTGTCACATTTGCGTCTCAAGCTGGACGTGATGGTGGTGGCCCAGGGGCAGTAGCCTATGCAACATCAAAAGGTGCAGTGATGTCATTTACACGTGGTCTTGCAAAAGAACTAGGGGTCAATAACATACGAGTTAACAGTGTGTGCCCTGGCATGATCAGCACCGGCTTTCACGATACATTCACCAAAGATGATGTACGTAAAAATGTTGCAGGCGCTACGGCGCTCAAACGTGAAGGTACTTCACAAGAGGTGGCTAGTTTAGTTTCATTCTTAGCAAGTGATGAATCGTCTTATATGACGGGTAACTGTGTGGATATTAACGCAGGGTTATTATTCTCTTAAGAGACTCAATCAGCTATTTATAATGAGAGTGTTTGGACATAAAAAAAGAAACCGTACGGTTTCTTTTTTTTATGCTTTGAGCAATGTAGATTATTCGTAAAAATTGTTTAACTAACTAAATGACTTAACGAATATAAGTCTCTTGTTTCATTATTTTTTCTTTTTACTTCTTCTAATGCTCTTGCTTCAGTTGCATCAAATAATGCATTGATAAGGCGGTTAAAGTGTTCATGCATCGCTACTCTCGCAGCTTGGGCATCACCCGCTTTTAACGCATTATATATTTCTCTGTGTTCATCTTTACGTTTATTAACATTAGAGTTACACACCATTCTATAAGCTTCTTTGATATTTTCTTTACTTTCTCTTAAGTGCCAAAAGTTTTGTACTGAGAATAAAATGGCATTGTTGCGAGTCGCTTTAGAGATAATTGAATGAAATTCTTTATCCGCTTCCTCTGCATTAATACCTGACTCCATCTTCACTAGACTAATATGTAACTGCTCTAGTTCTTCTTTAGTTATGCTGCCAGCCGCAAGCGCAGCTGCTTCACCTTCAACAAGAGCGCGAGCTTGGGTTAATTCGAATGCTGAAACGAACAATTGGCTATTAGCTTCGTCAGGCTTTTCAATTACATAGACACCTGAGCTGGTTTTGACCTCAACTCGTTGGCGAACTTCTAATGCAATGATAGCTTCACGTATAGTAGGACGACTTACATCAAATTGCTCAGCTAACACACGCTCCGGCGGTAGACGACTACCAGGAGGATAATTTCCGGAATCTATAAGTAATTCGATTTTTTCTACGATATCCCAAAACAATCGGCGGTTTTGCATTATAGGTCTCTTTCTCTGAATACAGCAAAAGCTGGATTAAACAATTGATATTAGTTTAGATATTATATCCTTATATCAGGTTTTTATGAACAATCAAATTGGTTAATAAATAAGTTTTATATTGGTTTTATCTTTAGTTGAATATGGTTAACCGAAAGGGGAGCGATTTATCAATATTTGACTGGCTACTTTCGATGGAAGCTGTGTACTAAAACTCACTTTTATAGCTGTGTAGCTCACTAAACTTAACGTCGATTATTAGTCATTATGTAGTTGGTTATTAACCTGAATTGCTAAGGCGGTGACAACTAAAAGCCTGACTTAACACGATAATATGGTTTGTTATGTTTAATTACGTCACTGTTTGAACGTTACTTAATATTGCATCTTATAATATTAAAGAATTAATAATAAAATACGGTCCTGAACAAACAGGGTTACCTTAGCCTAAATACCACTCATATTCTTATTTGATCCACCTTTACTTAAGGAGGATTAAACCTATGCTTACAGCATAAATATTGTCGTTTATTCCTTGGACAACTCTCTTCTTTGTAACTATTTAGTTGTATTTACCCTTGTTACATTTAGCTGTTTTCATCTTTTACTAAAACGACATTATTGAATCACGTCTGACTTTCATCAATTTGCGCATAGGTTATAAGTAAATTTTTCTCAAAATAATTCAAAAAAAAGTTAAGCTGATCTAATCGCAAAAAAATAGAGCTAACGAATAAGGTTAGTTTCTAATTTGGCCCACAAGGTCATGACTTTACTTAGAAATATAAAATTCAATTGAGCAGCAGTTTATCGTGCCAGTGGGATTTTATATCTGAAATTTGAGGAGCAATTATGCCGACTTTAGCTTTCCCAAAAGAAACCTTAGTAGGTGAGAAGCGCAGCGCATTGTTACCAAGCAATGTCAAAGCTTACAAACTCCTAGGCGCATCAGTCATTATTGAAACTGGTCTAGGAAAAGGTATTCATATAACGGATGAAGAATACCAGCAGGCAGGAGCCGAAGTAATTAACAGCCGAGAAGCGTTATTAACACAAGCAGATGTGGTTTTATCAATTCATAAGTTACCAAAAGAGGAATTAAGTTTAATCGCCAACAAAGTGGTTATTAGCTTTTTAGATCCTTTTAACAATGCAGAATATGTAGAACAACTATGCCAACATAATGTCACTAGCTTTAGCATGGAAATGATCCCTCGTAGCACCCGTTGTCAAAAAATGGATGCGTTGAGTTCACAAGCCAGCTTAGCGGGTTATGTCATGGTCGTTAAAGGCATCGCAGAATTAAACTCTGTGTTACCTATGATGATGACCGCAGCGGGCACCATTAAACCGGCTAAAGTATTTGTTATCGGTGCGGGTGTTGCTGGTTTACAAGCTATTGCAACGGCAAAGCGATTAGGCGCAGCAGTAACCGCGTTTGATACTCGTTCTGTAGTTGCTGAGCAAGTTCAATCGTTAGGAGCTAAGTTTTTAGATATCGACTTAGGCGAAACCGGGCAAACTGCTCAAGGTTATGCCCAAGCATTAACGCCTGAACAAATGCAAATTCAGCAACAAGAACAAGCAAAATGTATTGCTGATTCAGACATAGTGATCACAACGGCTCAGTTGTTTGGTCGTAAACCTCCAGTGTTAATTAATAAAGAAACAGTGTCTTTAATGAAACCAGGTTCTGTCATTGTTGATATGGCGGCAGAAAATGGCGGTAATGTTGAAGGTTCAGTAGCTGGAGAAACGGTAGTTGTTAACGGTGTGACTTTGGTTGGAACCGGAAACTGGTCAAACGATGTAGCTAAAAATGCCACACAAATGTATGGCAATAATGTATTTAATTTAGTCAGTGAGTTTTGGCAAAAAAGCGAAGACGAACAAGACGCTAAATTTATCATCGATCTTGAAGATGACATTCAAGCCAATGCTGTTATCACTCACCAAGGTTTCATTTCAAATGACATGATCAAAAACCACTTACAGAAAGGACAAGCATAATGACCGCAATTTATCTGTTATTTATTTTAATGTTATCTATCTTTGTTGGTTTTGAATTAATCCGCAAAGTCCCCGCAACATTACATACGCCATTAATGTCAGGCGCTAATGCCATTTCTGGCATTACCGTTATTGGAGCTTTAGCATTGGCGGGTGGTGAATATGGACAATGGTCTACTTGGTTAGGTGCCATCGCCGTGTTTTTAGCAACGGTCAACGTAGTGGGAGGTTACTTAGTAACTGACCGTATGTTAGCCATGTTTAAGAAAAAGTAGGGAATAATAATGTTGGATTCATTTATCAATACCGCTTTATTAATAAACTTTGTTTATGTGATATCTGCTACTTTATTTATCTTTGGCCTAAAACTATTAAGTCACCCATCCACTGCAAGGAAAGGTAATTTTTTGTCGGCTTTAGCTATGTTAATCGCCGTCGTTATTACCTTGTTAGACAAACAAATCATTTCCTTTGAACTGATTTTAGCCTCTGTTATTGCGGGATCAGCCGTTGGCCTTTTTGCCGCTAAGAAAATAGAGATGACGTCTATGCCAGAACTTGTATCTTTATTTAATGGTATCGGTGGCTTGGCTAGCTTAGCCGTAGCGTGGGCGACAATATTAGGAGGGGGGAATTTATCGACCTTTGTATTGTTTGTTAGTTTCTTAGCATTATTAATCGGTGCGATTACTTTTTCAGGCAGTGTGATTGCTTGGGCTAAATTAAGTGAACGCATTGTGGGCCGCCCAATTGTATTTAAAGGACAAGTGTTTGCAAATGTACTTTTAATCATTGCGATTGGAGCCTCTGCCGCGCTGTTAATCATGCAACCTGAAGTGACCAACTGGCACTATTTGGTGATTGGTTTAGCACTGTTGATGGGGGTTATGTTTGTATTGCCAATTGGTGGTGCAGATATGCCGGTGGTTATTTCATTATTAAATAGTTACTCAGGCTTAGCTGCTTGTGCCGCAGGGTTTGCATTAGAAAATAACTTATTAATAGTTGCAGGCGCATTAGTTGGGGCCAGTGGCATTATCTTAACTAATATAATGTGTAAAGCCATGAATAGGTCATTAGTGAACGTCATAACATCTGGTTTTCAACCGGTTGTGACCTCTGACATGGTGATTGAAGGTGAAGTAAAACCTTTGTCAGCAGAAGATGCTTTTTATGTGTTAGAAGCGGCTCAGTCTGTGTTAGTTATTCCTGGTTATGGCATGGCAGTGGCACAAGCGCAACATGCAATGAAAGAGTTGCAAGGTTTGTTAGAAGATAACGGTGCTGAAGTGGCTTATGCTATTCATCCAGTTGCAGGACGCATGCCTGGACATATGAATGTGTTATTGGCAGAAGCGGATGTATCTTATGAGCAATTGTTTGAAATGGATGAGATAAACCCTCGTATTGAAGGTTTTGACGTGGCAATTGTTATTGGCGCAAACGATGTAGTTAATCCTGCTGCGCGTGAAATGAAAGGCAGTCCAATTTACGGCATGCCAGTTATTAATGCGGATCTTGCTAAGAATGTTTTTGTTCTTAAGCGAGGCATGGCATCTGGTTTTGCTGGTATCGATAATCCACTGTTCTTTAAACCCAATTGCCGTATGGTTTTTGGTGATGCAAAAGAAACGTTAAATAATATTATTCGTCAATTTGCAGACTAATTTTATTATTAATATAAAAGCGTTAAAGGCAGGTTAAACCTCCTTTAACGCTTTCTTTTATAAATGAAATATTCTAGTTAGAAACTCAAAATTGATTAAATATACTTAGCGGTAAGTTTAATGAGTTGCCAATGTAGATGAAGCTTTCATATGATTCAAACTTATAATTTTAATCAGCAATACCTTTAAACTAGCTGTTATTAAGCGGCATTTGGTTCTTCAATTTTATCGGCAGTCATAATTACAGAAGAATCTGTGCTACAAAATGTGTACGGATCTACCGAATTAAAAGCAACTCGTGTCGGCTTGTCAGGTGGCGCGTTATTTTTATCTGCGGTAAACTCAGTATTCCAAAATATTAACTTTTGCCCAACAGTGTTGTATCTCCATAAAATAAAAACGAGCATCTCTAATTAACCAATAAGAGTGAGCTTGCAGGTTGATGGGATTACTGTAATAAGTGGATTAAAAAAAATTGGCAGGCAAATACCGATGTTTGCCGTTATGCAATTAACTGAGGAAAGAATAAATGTCCAAACTTACTGATATGTTGAAACCTGGGGTGGTTTTAACAGATGATGTTCAACGTTTATATGATCATGCAAGAGCAAATCAATACGCGTTACCAGCGGTAAACGTGATAGGCACAAACTCCATTAATGCAACTTTGGAAGCGGCTGCTAAAGTAAAGTCGCCAGTGATCATTCAATTATCAAACGGCGGAGCATCATTCTTTGTAGGTAAAGGTGTGGCATTAGAAGGCCAAGACGCTGCAATCGCAGGGGCGGTAGCCGCAGCTAAATACGTTCATGCTGTTGCACATTTATATAATGTACCAGTTATTTTGCATACAGATCACGCAGCTAAAAAGCTCCTTCCATGGATAGATGGTCTTCTAGACGCAGGTGAGCAGCACTATGCCGAAACGGGTAAGCCATTATTTAGTTCTCATATGATTGATTTATCGGAAGAATCATTAGAAGAGAATATTCAAATTTGTGCTGAGTATCTTGCTCGCATGGATAAAATCGGTATGACCTTAGAAATAGAATTGGGTTGCACGGGGGGCGAAGAAGATGGGGTTGATAACTCACATATGGACAGTTCTGAACTATATACACAGCCAGAAGATGTTGCTTATGCCTATGAACAGCTTTCTAAAATAAGCGACAAATTCATTATAGCTGCTTCGTTTGGTAATGTTCATGGTGTATATAAACCAGGTAATGTTGTACTTACGCCTGAAATATTAAAGAACTCACAAGCGTATGTTTCTGAGAAGTTTAACTTACCGCATAACAGTTTGAATTTTGTATTTCATGGCGGATCAGGTTCTGAACCAGAAAAAATTGCCGAGTCATTAACTTACGGCGTGATTAAAATGAACATAGATACTGATACGCAATGGGCCAGTTGGCATGGTGTGTTGGAATATTACAACGATAAACAAGGTTATTTACAGGGGCAAATTGGTAACCCTGACGGTGACGATAAGCCAAATAAAAAATATTACGACCCTCGAGTTTGGTTACGTCATGCTGAAACATCAATGACAACTAGATTAGAGCAATGTTTTGACGAATTAAATTGTCTAAATAGATATAGCTAAGGGATTTTGAATGCAACGATTAGTACCAGTATTAAAAAAAGATAACGTCAGTTTAGAACTGATTATGTTGATCAGAACGATATTAGCGGCATCAAAAGAAATTGCATTTCGTGTAAGTCAGGGGGCTTTGGCTGGAGTATTAGGCTCAACCTTAGACGAAAATATTCAAGGTGAAGTGCAAAAGAAATTAGATGTGTTATCTAATCAGTTATTAAAAGACATGTTACTTGGCGATGATACTGTTCGTGCGATTGCTTCTGAAGAGGAAGACTTTGTCGTTGCAGGCCATAAAGGTGCGCCTTATATTGTTGCTTTTGACCCATTAGATGGTTCATCTAATGTTGATATTAACGGCCAAATAGGCACTATTTTTACTATTTATGCTGCCAGAGATGATGTTGCTGATGATAGTGAGTTGCAGTTTGCACAACCAGGTAAAGATCAGCTGTGTGCTGGTTATGTGCTTTATGGCGCGTCTACTTTATTAGTGATGACAACTGGTGGGCCTACACGTTGTTTCACGCTGGATTTAACTCATGGTGGTTACTTATTAACTGAAGACGAATTTACTATTCCTAATCAAACCAAAGAGTTCTCAGTTAATATCGCTAATTACCGCCATTGGTCTAAACCTACTCAAACGTATTTTGATGATGTGTTATATGCCTCTGAGAAGTATGCAGGTTCATCAATGCGTTGGAATGCCGCCATGGTTGGGGATATGCACCGTATTATTAGTCGAGGTGGCATATTCTTATACCCAGAAGATGGGCGTCCAGGTAATGAAAATGGAAAAATTCGTTTGTTATATGAAGCGAACCCATTAGCTATGTTGGCAGAAAATGCAGGTGGTAAAGCGACAGCGTCGGGTGAACGAATATTGGATATTCAACCAAGTTCTTTACATCAAAGAGTACCAGTAGCTTTAGGATCGGTTAACCAAGTCGATGAGTTTAATAAAGCAACCTTAAATTAAATCGGCTGCAATACTTTATCTGATAAAAAAACCTAGGCTTGCCTAGGTTTTTTATTGCCTAAAAATATTAAAGTTAAAAGTAAGATTGGTTACTGTCTTGTTTTTTAACGCTCACTTCACCTCATAATGCGCTTAAATCCGATTGAAATTTACGATTCGTTTATTCAATCGAGCATAACCTGACTCTTTTAACGTCAATTTCAGCTACATAATATGTATAGAGATCATCTTTATTGATTTTAGGTATTACAATTTGGTAAACAATTTGTGGTATTTTCACCTAATTAATTGTTGTTACTTATGTCACTAAAAAATAAGGTTATTTTTTAAAAAACCGATTTTTGTATAAAAAAAAAGTATAAGTTAAGTCGATTATTGTTTGAACTACATTGTAAGTTGTATTATAAATGGTCAACCAAATTTAATCGATAATACAAAAATAAAAGAAATTGGTTATATCTTTTGGTCTTATTTTGGTAAGGCCAACAGGTTGGGGTAATAACAATTAGCAACCTATGACTTTTGGAATTACTGAAAGTTGTGTGCTTAGATTAATAGAATAAATCAACAGGGGTTATACAACGTGAAACTAAATAAAATAATATCTGCACTTCGTATGCAGAATTCACTAAATCAAAAATTATATGCATCTTCTTTAGCTGCTATGTTATTAGCTTCACCTACTTATGCTGCTGAAGCAGATAAAAACGCTGCCGATAAAGATGTAGAAGTTATCGAAGTGAAAGGTATTCGAGGTTCATTAGCGAGTGCACTTAATGAAAAACGTGAATCTAATAACTTAATTGAAGTTATTGAATCTGAAGATATTGGTAAGTTACCGGATCAAAACCTTGCTGAAGTATTAGAAAACTTAACGGGTGTACAAATTACACGTACTGCAGGTGTTGGTACTGGAGTACAAATACGCGGTAGTAACTCAAATATCGTACAAATTAATGGTATGCAGACGGTTGGTACAGGCTCTGGCCGTACAGGTATGAAGTTTGAAGATTTATCTGCATCTATCATTGCTGGCGTAGAAGTTATCAAATCGCCTCAAGCTAAACACACTGAAGGTTCAGTTGGTGGTACCGTTAATCTTAAAACAATCCGCCCACTTGCTTTAGGTGAAACTCTAGCAACGATAAGAGTTCAAGGTGAAGATAGTAGTTTAACTGAAGACGGTGTTATGCCAAGACTTTCAGGTGCTTGGGGTGATAACTGGGAGACTAGTTCTGGTAGATTCGGTGTTGTTGCAAGTGGTAGTTACTCATTACAAGAAGCCACTTCATTTCGTCCACGTGTTGACCGTGATGCATTAGTGGAAAATAAAAATGCCAATGTTATTCGTTATAACAGCGATGGCGTGGCGTCTACAGAAGATCAAGCAACTAAACGTCCAGCAGCACAAGATTTTGATTATTTAGGCATTCAATTCTTAAATCAAGAGTTAGAAAACTTTGAATACGAGACTACTAACTTTGCAGGTACGCTAGAATTTGCTCCAAATGCAGACATGAAGTTTTTCATAGACACAGTATTAACGAAACAAGAAGTGCGTCAGGAAAGTACACGTGTTCAAATTTCAGGCGTATCCGACTTACTAAATACATCGGTACCAGATGAATTTGAAACTGTAGATTACGGTTCATTAGGGGGGCAAGATCTTGGTCAAATACAAGCGGCCGTTAAAGGCAGCTTAGGTATCAATGGTGAAGATCCTAACTTACGTTTTAACAGTGATAATGCGGCTCGTAAAACAGACACTACCTTGATCCGTCTTGGCGGTGAATGGCAAGTAACTAATGACTTGTTTGTTAGTGCTGAGTTCTCAAGTGCAACATCTAAAACTAAAACACCTAAATTAGACTCACAGTTGAACTTCATCAACCCTAACGCTAATACTCCGGTAACTAGCCTAGATGCTGACGGTAACTACACAAGTAGTTCAAAGAACGATAACGCCGTTCCTACTTTATATGACTTAACCGGTGGAGCATTAACTTTCGGTATCGACTTTGATTCTATGTATGCCCCAACTATTGCTGACCTTCAAAATGGTGATAACGTCGTGTTAGACCAAGTTGATTACAGCTTAGGTAATGTAGATAACTCTGATACTGCTTTCCGTGTTGATGCGAATTACTTCCTAGACTCAGTTATAACATCTGTTGATGTAGGTTTCCGTTATAACAAAGCTAGCCACGAATCAGTATCAACATCTGATCGTATTGGTGGCTTTAGTTCAATGAAAGATAGCCCAGGTGGTGATTTATTCTCCGAACTATTAGTTGCGGGTCCAAGTAACTTTGGTGATGCTGATGGTCGTGAATTAGCAATCCGTAATTTTGTAATCATCAATCCAGATTTGGCTTACAATAACCCACAAGCGGTTATTGATACGCTTCACGGTGCTATGGATGCACATAGAGCTGATATGGAAGCGTTAGGTATTAGCTTCGATAGCCCAGTTGACTACTTACAAACAGAACCTTCACAGTCTGATGCGTTTAAAGTTGAAGAAACAACTACAGCATTATATGCACAAGCTAATTTTGAATGGGAAATGATCCGTGGTAATGCTGGGGTTCGTTATATTACATCTGAAGTTACTTCAGAAGGTGCAACTGAGCTAAATGGCGAATTTACAACAGTTAAATACGAAGGTGACTATAATTACGTTCTACCTCGTGTAAATATTGTTGCTGATGTATTGGATGATGTTGTTGTTCGTTTCGGTTGGGGACAAGATATAAAACGCCCATCATTTAGTAACCTTAATACCAATGCAAAATTTAGCCCTACTGAGAATGCTTCGGTAACAATTGGTAACCCTGGATTAGAACCAGAAGAAGTAACGAGTTTAGACCTTTCTGCTGAATGGTACTTTGCTGAAGCTGCGGTAGTTAGCTTAGGTTACTTTAGTAAAGATATTACTAATTTACATGTTGCAGGTTTAAACAGCGCGGCTCAATTAGCTAATAATGGTCGTGAAACAGATCCAAACTGTCCTGGCGGTGGTGTATTTAACCCGATTGCAGAACCAAATATCTTCAATGCAGGTGGCAGTGTAGGTATGTGTGTTGATGCGGAAACGTCTGTGAATGATACTGCAACAATCACTCAATCAGGTTTTGAATTAGCATTCCAGTATGACCTATCAGCATTTGAAAGTGATTTAGGTTGGGCATCAGGTTTTGGTATTCAAGCTAACTACACAGTTCAAGATTATGAAGGTGGTTCAGTAGAGAATGAATCAGCTACCCGTGGTACTGATATCTTCAATGCTATCAATGGGATATATGACAGTGCTGAATTTGTTAAAGTGACTGCAGTTCAAGGGTTATTAGACTTCTCTGAAAATGCATATAACTTAACGGCTTACTATGACAAACATGGTTTCTCTGCTCGTTTACGTTACACATGGCGTGAAGCGTTCCGTACAGATGACACAGCAGCGGGTGCTTCTCGTAACTCTACATTAGGTTTCCCTGTTTATACTCATGACAGAGGTCAGTTAAATGCAAGTGTTAGCTATGACGTGAATGAAAAATTAAACTTAGGTATAGAAGCGATTAACTTAACTGAATCTGAGATTACACAATCTTGTGTTAGTGAAGGTGCGCAATTCTGTTTCCAAGGTTTAGCTGACCGTCGTATCACATTTGGTGCACGTTACAAATTCTAAACCAGCATAGAAAAAAGAGTTATCTAAACTCTTAACAACTAAAAATTTGAAAGCCTACTTATATTAAGTAGGCTTTTTTATTTGTTTAGCTTTAGCTGCCCCCTTGAATCTATATCTCATCGCACCTTTTAATAAGCATTTGCAATACTAATAAGCATTTACAATTTTAATGGCTTCCTGATTATCAATTGGCGTTTAGTCTATTAATTTTGGGAGTTGAACTCAGCGCAATAAAAATGGCAAGAATATGGGGTATTCTTTAACGAGTTAACACTATAGGGCTAATAATATGACTCCTTATTTAAGGATATTTAGCTCCTTAAATGGGGATATAAATAGTTCTGTCATTAATTTTGCGTTTTTAGCTTAGTTAACTATTTGATATTTATGAATATAATTGTCGGTATGTTTATTGAATAGTATGCCGTCTTGTTGTTTTAAACTTTAATACTTTTGGATTTAGATAAATGTTGTTTCAAAAAAAGTCGTATCTAAGTTTTATTTTACTCAGTGGGTTTATTGTTACTGGTTGTACAACCAATTCAGCGATTGAAACCCAACCCAATTCACTTCCGGCCCCAGAAAATTGGACTAAAGAAAATATATTAACTCAAAAGGTAAATTCCGAGGTTAATGCTCAGTGGTTAGATAAATTAATTACACCAACATTAAAACAAAATATAGAAATTGCATTACAGAATAACCGTGCATTGAAGCAGCAGAAGTTAGCTGTTGAAATAGCAGAGCAAAGCTTGTTGGTTAGTGGCGCAACTTTGTGGCCGTCACTTGATTTAAATCTGTCGGCATCTGAACGGGATTACGGAACCGCGGTATCAAGCAGTGAATTATCTCTTTCGTTGAAATATGAATTTGATCTGTGGGGCAAATTAAGCGCATCTGAGCGCCAAGCAAATTTAAATTATGCTGCTTTGTTAGCTAAGTATGAACAGCAAAAGCGAGCGTTAGTATCTGACGTTATCTTAAATTGGTATTTAGTGGTTGAGCAGAATCAACAGTTAACCCTGTCACAAGAAAGATTAAACAGCATTACTCAGAACTTAGCCATTATTGAGTCAGGTTATGACAGCGGTTTAAATACGTCATTAGATGTGTATTTATCACGTAACGAAGTAGCTAGTGAACGTTCAAATGTGGCAAGTCAAAAAACGGCATTACAAGCTGCTATCAGAAAGTTAGAGTTGTTATTAGGTCAATACCCTAAAGCAGCACTACAAACTAATGTGCAAGAAATTCCAGAGTTAACCAGTAATATTGCAGTAGGACTTCCTGCCGATACGGTAGCGAATAACCCCGAGTTGCAGTATATGTGGAACAGCTTATTAGCCAAAGACGCTGGATTAGCTTATGCCCATAAACAACGATTTCCAAGTTTTAGTTTAACGGCGAGTGCAGGTGGTTCAAGTGAAGAACTTGCTGACTTATTATCATCCGATCTTGGTTGGTCTTTAGTTGGTAATATTACTGCTCCAATATTTAATGCTGGCCGATTAGCGGCTAATGAAGAGAAAGCTAGATTAGAAACTAAACAATCTGAACAAGCGTATTTAGAAACACTATTTAATACATTTTCAAGTATAGAAAATGGATTGACTGAATCCTCTAATTTAAAACTGAGTTACGACGCCAATATTGATGCGTCGAACAATGCTCAATTAGCGCAAGATGTGTCGTTTGAACAATATTTAAAAGGTTTAGTTAGTTATACCACGGTATTAGATGCTCAAAATCGAGCCTTTAGTGCACAAAGTACAGTGATTAAACTTAAATATGAAATGCTTAATACCCGCTTACAATTATTCACTGCGCTTGGCGGTGATTTTAGTTCAATTTTATCTAAGGACGTGAAGTAATTATGTCTCTATCTATTGCAAAATTTAAAAAATACGCATTACCTGCTGCCATCTTAATTGGTGGAATTGTTATTTCTCAGTTGATTATATCTAATCCTCCACAAGCCAATCGTCAAAAAGCCTCTAAGGCGCCGCAAATGACGGTGGAAGTACAAACATTAACTCCACAATTATACCAAGTGAAGCTAAGCAGCTTTGGTACAATTAGACCTAGAACTGAAAGTGTATTAGTGGCGCAAGCATCTGGACAAATAAACTATATAAGTGACAGTTTTAGAGATGGTGGTTTTTTTGAACAAGGTGATGTTTTACTTAAGCTAGATGACAGGGATCATCAAGCCGACGTTAAAATCGCTCAAGCTAATTTATTAGATATAAAACAACAGTTAGCAGAAGAACAAGCTCGTGCCGATCAAGCATTAACCGATTGGAAACGTTTGGGTAAACAAGGACAGCCTAACGCTTTAGTATTAAGAGAGCCTCAACTTGCGGCGGCAAAAGCCAAATTACTCTCCGCACAAGCACAATTAGATAAAGCTAAATTAACGTTAGAGCGTACGACAATTGTAGCGCCATACGCAGGACGAATCTTGAATAAAAATGTCGACTTAGGCCAAGTTATTTCAATGAATAGTCAGTTAGCTAACATTTATGCGGTTGATTATGTAGAAGTAAGATTGCCATTAAAAAATCAAGATCTTGAATTAATTGATTTACCTGAAGAGTATCGGAACCAACAAGTTGATAGTGAATCCGCATTAGTTGTTTTTGAATCAGAGTTAAGTAGACAGCATAAGTGGCAAGGTAGTTTAGTAAGAACCGAAGGGGCTATCGATAGTGATTCTCAACAACTTTATGTGGTCGCACAAATTGAAGACCCTTATGCACTAACTAAAGCAAATGATTTTCCAATTAAAATTGGCCAATACGTGAGTGCTAAAGTGACAGGCAAACTATTATCTGACGTTTTAGTTATTCCAAACAAAGCTATTTACCAAGGTAGTTATGTTTATATCGTAGAAGAAGGGGTACTTAAACGTCGCGAAGTCACCTTGTTGTGGAAAAACGAAACGGACGCAATCATTAAGTCAGGTTTAAATGAAAATGAACAATTAGTCGTTACCTCTTTAGGTCAAGTAAGTTCAGGTACAAGAGTGTCAATTGCAGGGGCTGAAAGTAAGGGCGATAACACAAAGGAAAAAGCCAACTCAAAACCGAACAAAGCGCGTAGTTTGTCGGACTTACCAAAAGATAGACAAGAAAAGATCAAACAAATGGCCGAGAAAGAAGGGATTTCACCAGAAAAAATGTTTGAAAACATGCAAGCGAAACGTAAACAACGTACAGCTAATGGAGACTGATCATGATTGCTTGGTTTACTAAAAATCACGTAGCAGCAAACTTACTGCTCCTAACTATTTTAATGGCAGGGTTATTTTCTCTATCTAACCGAATTCCACTTGAGGTTTTTCCGTCGTTTGAATCTGATGTCGTATCCGTACAAGTGAGTTTACGCGGCGCGACACCTGAAGATGTTGAACAAGGTGTGGCCATTAGAGTGGAAGAAGCCGTACAAGACTTAGAAGGGATTGAGCGTATAACTAGTCGTTCTTCTGAAGGCAGTGCTTCAATTAGTATTGAGATTGACTCTGGTTACGAGCCAAGAGATATGTTGGCGGATATAAAAAGCCGTGTCGACGCTATTAATACGTTTCCAGCCGACGCAGAAAAACCGGTAGTGGGTTTAAATCAACGTAAAAGAGACGTGGTTACCGTAACGGTTGCTGGTGATTACAGCGAAGCCGAAATACGTGAATTTGCCGAACGTATTCGAGATGACATGTTACGAATACCAGGCCTTACTCAATTAGAGTTAGATGGTGTGCGTAATTATGAAATTGCGATTGAAGTGAATCAGGACAAATTACGCCAGTACGACTTAACATTAAGCCAAGTGTCTAAAGCAGTGGGTAGCAGTTCGTTAGATATTTCTGCAGGTAACTTACGTACTTTAGGTGGTGACATTTTATTACGTTCAAAAGGTCAGGCATACAATAAAGAGCAGTTTTCAAGTATTGTTGTTAAGAATAATCCAGACGGCAGTATCCTGCGTTTAGAAGATATTGCAGTGATCAATGACGGTTTTGAAGAATACCCAATTCGTACTCGCTTTAACGGTAAACAAGCTGCTTTTATTAAGGTGTATCGTATTGGTCAACAAAGTGCGATTGATGTTGCTGACAAAGTAAAACAATACATAATTGATCAACAAGGTAACCTTCCACAAGGTTACGAATTAAGTTACTGGGATGACGACTCACAAATTGTTAAAAATCGTTTAGCAACATTAACCTCAAGTGCATTACAAGGTGGTTTGTTAGTGCTGTTGTTATTAACGTTATTCTTACGTCCTGCCATCGCATTTTGGGTATTTATCGGTATTCCTATTTCCTTTATGGGGGCATTTATTGTTATGCCTTTTTTTGGTATTACTCTAAATGTAATGAGTTTATTTGGCTTTATATTAGTCCTAGGGATCGTGGTGGACGACGCCATTGTCACCGGGGAGAATGTCTATACCCATATGCGGCATAGTAAATCTAGTGAAGAAGCTGCAATCAAAGGTACTCAAGAAGTAGCTACCCCAGTTACGTTTGGTGTTTTAACAACCGTTGTTGCTTTTATGCCATTGGCATTTATTGAAGGTAATCGCGGTGCTTTGTTTGCACAATTACCTGTCGTTATTATTCCGGTGTTATTGTTTTCATTAATTGAATCTAAGTTTGTATTACCTGCTCATTTAAAATTTATTAAATATCGCGATGAATCTAAACTCACTGGATTTTCTAAATTCCAACAGAATTTTGCGAACGGGTTTGAGCGTTCAATTATTAAATACTACCAACCTATATTAAATAAAGCCTTACGGAATAAAGGAACGACTGTCGCTATGTTTGTCAGTGCGTTTGTTCTAGTAGTAAGTTTGATTATGTCTGGTTGGACTAAGTTTATCTTCTTCCCTCGTATTCCAAGTGAAACGGTCAGCATGAATTTATCTATGCCGACGGGTACGCCATTTGAAGTGACAGATAGGTTTATCAGAAAAATATCTGATTCGGCTTATGATCTTCAACAAAAGTATGTAGACGAAGATGGGCAATCAGTGATCTTAAATGTATTAGCTATCACTGGTGGTCGAGGTGGTACAACAAATCAAGGACGTGTGCGTTTTGAAATTATACCTCCAGAGAAACGTGAATCGACTATTACATCTCGTCAATTGTTAGCGGAGTGGCGAGGATTGATTGGAACGGTTCCAGGTGCAGAAACCTTAACCTTTAGGGCTGAAATTGGTCGTTCATCTGATCCGATAGACGTGCAATTATCAGCAACCTCTATCCAAGTTTTACAGGAAGTAGCTGAAAAAGTGAAAGCTAGATTAGCAACCTATCCAACGGTGTTTGAAATTGCCGATAGTATGTCTGATGGTAAACAAGAGTTACAAATAGAGCTCACCAAACAAGGAAAAGCACTAGGGTTGACCCGTAATGAAATATCACAACAAGTAAGAAGTGCATATTTTGGTTCGCAAGTGCAGCGCATACAGCGTGGACGTGATGATGTACGCGTGATGGTTAGGTTGCCTCTGGAAGAACGCAGAGCTATTTCAAACTTAGAACATATATTAATTAATTTACCAAGTGGTGGCGAAGTACCGCTATCTCATGTTGCCCAATTACTACCGGGACAAAGTCCGTCGACTATTAGTCGAATTGACCGATACCGAGTATTAAATGTTACGGCAGATGTTGATAAAACCAAAACTAATATGACAGTGTTAAATGCTGACTTAAAAGTGTTTTTAGATGACCTTGTGGCGAAATACCCGGGTGTCAGTTATGAGTTAGAAGGTGAAGCAAAAGAACAGAGAGAGTCTTTTGGCTCGTTAGCTTGGGGATTATTAATCGTTTTCTTTGCTATTTATTGTTTGTTAGCTATTCCGTTTAAGTCTTATTGGCAACCTGTTGCAGTAATGAGCGTGATCCCATTTGGTATCTTAGGCGCGGTTATTGGCCACTGGATTATGGGAATGGACTTAACCATCATGAGTTTATTGGGAATGTTAGCCTTAGTTGGTGTCGTCGTTAATGACTCATTGGTGCTGGTGGATTACGTTAATAAAAAACGTAATGAAGGTATGGCGTTATTAGATGCAGTTTCAACGGCCGGTGCAGCTCGTTTTAGGCCGGTATTATTAACCAGCTTAACTACCTTTATCGGTTTATTGCCTTTGTTGTTTGAACAGTCAACACAAGCTCAGTTCCTAATCCCAATGGGGGTATCTTTAGGTTTTGGTATTTTGTTTGCGACCTTTATTACATTAATACTGGTACCAGTGAACTATATGCTTTTGGATAAAGTAATTGCATATAAACCAACTACTTAAAGTTACGTTTATCATTGAAATAAAAAAGGTCACATTAAATATAATGTGACCTTTTTTTATCTAATGACCTAAACCTGTAATGTGTTATCCGTGTTGTTCTAGGTTATTTACCACACCTGACATTTCGACTAAATGTTTCCCAACAAGAAACTCGATGCTTTTTTTGACCCAAGGCGTTGAAACATTTTTACAACTCAATTTGATATTAAACCAAAGCATAACTAAAAATAGTAGGGCTGATGTGACTATATATATAGTGATTATGTTTTCACTTAGTTGGCTATAAAAGTCAAAACCAAACAACAGATCAAAACCTAAAAACACATACGCTAAATAAAATGGTGCTGACATTAGTACTAATTTAGTAAATTGCAGTTCGTGAGAAACAATAGTCAAAATCTGCGTTTGTAATTTTTTAATTGGAGCACTGTAGTCTAACTGAAAAATTAAGACGATTTGACCGATGCTACCAATCAGGCCAATAATCGCAAATATATTCAGAATCAAGGCTGAGATCGTTGGAGCCGTGAAGATCAAATTATGCTCTATGTTTGAGCCGATATAATACCATAATGACAATATAATGATTGTGAAAATAAGCGCTTCAAAAAGGCGAAAGGCAATTAACCGACGAAACTTGTTTTTATGTTGGCTTGTATCCACATCCGATAATTCTTGTTGGTTAATTTCAACAGATTCTTCAATCGCTCTGTCTTGTTGTTCCCACGTGTTTTTCAATTCATTAATATTCATGTTAAGACGCCTGTTGCATAAATTGTTGTTTTAAAGTTTCTTTAATACGACCGATTCGAGTTGCTACATTGGATTTACTGAGACCTAAACTGTCCGCTATATCGTTATGGCTTTGGTTTTCCAAATACAGCAACATGATTGCTCGGTTCAGTCTGTCCAATTGGTTAATGAAAAAATAAAGCTGCTTGATATCTTCATTTTTTGAATTATCGTCCTTCATATCGACAATGTTAAAAATACAATTTTCTTCCATGGATACATTGTCGTGATGTTTTTTATCTTTACGATAATATGAAATAGCGACATTCAACGCGACACGATACATCCAAGTGGAAAACTTATATTCTGCATCGTATTTATCAAATGACAGCCAAACTCTTGTAATTATCTCCTGTGCTAAATCTTGTTTATCTAGTTTGTGAGCACAATACGAATTCACTACTTTATACACTATGCCTTTGTGCTGATTTATCAGTTCAGAAAATTGACTTTTTTTCGATATATTCATTTACGTTATTACCCTGAAAATCCAATTTTTTAATGTGTCAAAGTTCATATATCCCTCATGTTTATCATTAATCTACTTAGTTATTCGCAGCGGGTTCAAAAAAATCACAAAAAATAATTATTTATTTTTGTTCAGTGTTTAATCTTAATTATTTAATTGCTCATTAATTGGTTTTTAAATGTGTGGTAATTAGGCAAGCATAGGCCTTTGCCGGATTTTAACTATCAAATTAGCGCCATTTTTCGTATAATGCAGGCCTTTCACTGAATACCAATTATACTGATTGGTTATCATCCACAGATCAGAGCATAAGTCTTTCATGAGAAAATTGTTAACGTCCCCTGTAAAAATGGCATTGTCAGATGCTGAAAACACTATTTATCAAAACATTTTGGAATATGCTACTGAACTTAGTTTAAACCTAATGGCCGTGAAGGTGACGAATCACCCAGATGACTTTTTAAATTGGAGTGCTGAGTTACTCAGGATCACTAATCAAGATTTAAATCAGGATTTGATGGACCCGCCACAGTTTGTACCATTGAAAAAAATGCAAGAGCTATTGGTTAAAGCCATTAGCCTTTCTCAATTTAAAATGACTAAAATTGCTCCTTGGGTCATCTTCTACGATTTTATAAATGCACAAGCGGTACCGCAAGCATTGGAAGAAAGATTAAGATTGTTAG
This sequence comes from Psychrosphaera sp. F3M07, assembly GCF_018860345.1. Classification (GTDB taxonomy): domain Bacteria; phylum Pseudomonadota; class Gammaproteobacteria; order Enterobacterales; family Alteromonadaceae; genus Psychrosphaera; species Psychrosphaera aquimarina. The sequence goes on from NZ_JAHKPJ010000004.1 coordinate 251,566, forward strand.
ATTACATTGATACATTACGTGCTACTCCTATCGCGCAAATGAGTGAGTTAGATCGTTTAGCATTTGTAGGTAAACACACAAATCAACATGACTTTAATATCTATGACTTCGATTGTGAATGGTTTGCTTCGACTAAAGCTGCCAAAGTATTCCACACGTTATTAGAAGCGCAACCTCAAGAATTTGATGCTGCTTTGGCACATATTCCATTAGAAGGTGAAGTGACTCATAAACAATATCAAGCCTTTGTTGATCATTATTCATCGTTATTTACAGCCTTTACTGAGAAAAAAGCAACGGGTGAAAAAGCACCTTTAGCTGCAGCCACTCGTTTATTAGCGATGCGTCGTCCTGATCAATTTGTTGCATTAACCAATGCGAAAATTGATGTGATCTGCCAAGGTCTATCTATTCCTAAGTTTAATAACTTTAGTTTTGACGGCTACTGGAATGAACTTGTAACGACGATGAGAACCTGTGCTTGGTGGCGTAAGATGCAACCTGAAGATGAAGCAGAGCAAAAAATATGGCGTAATCGCGCTATCCTTATGGATTTATTTTTGTTTGCTGAAGACGGTTTAGCTGAGCAATCTAATTATGTTCGTTTACGTGATAAGCCAATTTCAGCCACCAGAGCTAAATCTGGCACAACGACACGACGTACTAAAGAAACGGCAGAAATGATCGTTGATAAACGTTTAGCGTCAGACGATATGCCAGCTTATATGCAGAAGAAACGTAATGCGTTAGTAAGTGAAGTGAAGTTAGGTAAGAATATTGATCAAGTTATTTCGCTAATGCGTAAGATTTTTGGTTAATATTTAATACACAAAATTAAGGGCTGTTGTTACAGCCCTTTTTTGATCTTGGAAAGCGATTAAACCTGACCTTGTTATTTGAATGAATAATACAAAATACGTTTTACTACCGAACTATACTGCTTGAAAAAACTGCCAGTATTATAAGCAATGCCATGTTTATCTAATACAGCTTGTACTTTTGGCGCCACTTCTTGATAACGAGAAGAGGGCATGTCTGGAAATAAATGATGTTCTATCTGGCAACTCAAATGACCTGTTAGAATGTGAAACCAATTACTCCCCTTGATGTTAGATGAGCCTAAAACTTGTCGGTAATACCATTGACCTTGGCTTTCATTTTCGCAATCTTCTTGTTTGAACGTTTCGGTTTCTTCCGTGAAGTGTCCACAGAAAATAATCGTGGATGTCCATAAATTGCGAATTAAATTTGCCAATAAGTTACCGGTGAATACCCATAGGAATAATGGTCCAGCTAGTAGCGGGAATATCAGATAATCTTTAATTAACTGACGAGCACCTTTACTGAAAAACCGTTTTTTTAATGTAGAGTGTGACACAAGACCTTTGCGGTTTTCTTTTTTCTTCCCAATAAAAACACGTTCAGCGGCTAACTCGTGATACGACACCCCCCATTGAAATAACACGCTTAAGTTAATGTATGTAAAAAATTGCCATACATTTTTAAAGCGCCATTTAAAGTCATCACTCAAACGCAACAAACCATATCCAAAGTCTCTGTCTTTACCAATAATATTGGTATAAGTATGGTGCTCAAAATTATGAACTCGATGCCAACTCTGACCGTCACAGGCAATATCCCACTCGTATTGTTGAGAGTTTAATTGTTTGTCATTCATCCAATCATATTGACCGTGCATAACGTTGTGACCAATTTCCATATTGTCGAGGATTTTGGCTAACGCCAATAACAATACACCGGCAACCCATAACAGTGGTTGAATAAAGCCAAGCATAAGTAGTATACGTCCGCCCCATTCACACAGTCTTTGTTTACGAACAATGGAACGAATATGATCGGCATCCTGTTGGCCAACTTTGTTTAGCGTCTCCATTTTTATGGTATCTAAGTCATTGGCTAACGCATCAAAATTAATACGGTTCATAGATGTAACTCCAAATTACTAACAGGCTGGCTTATGCAAAGCTGAATTAATTGTTCTCCGTTGTCGGACAATTCACCGGTTTTTAAATTACGAACCACTCCCGAGGTTTTAATGCATTGGCACTGATGACAAATACCAATGCCACAACCACGCTTAACGGGAAGTTGTTTGGCTTCAAATTGAGGCAGTAGCACATCGTTAGCACTAACTTCATGTGCTTCGCCATTCAATACAGCATAAAAAAATGTGTCAGATTGAGAGTTGGCGTTTGATTGCGGTATAGATAATCCAAATTGTTCTTGGTAATAGCGCAAACCATTAGTATTAGAAAAGTCTTCTATCACTTTCATAAAGGGACTTGGGCCGCAACAGTAAATATCAGGCTTAGGCTCAAGCGTTATCTTGCTGGTGATATCGCTTTCTTGTTCACGGGTTAATAAGAAAAAAGAGAAATTGTTAAACTGCGCAGCGAGCTGATCCAGTTCATCTACACATTGGTGTTCTGATTTTTTTGCATAATATATTAAGGTAAATGTCTGATTAGATGAGGCTGTTAGATGCTCTGTAAGCATTGCTAATATAGGCGTAATACCTGAACCGCCAGCAATAAACATGACTGGGGTATCAAACTTGGCAGAGACATCTAAGCTGTTAAATACAAAATCACCACTAGGCGCTGAAATATTACACCAAACGCCTTGTTTTAACTGGCCATCTATCAAGCCAGTAAAACGCCCTTGTTCATTGGTTTTAATTAATAAACGTAGGGTTCCAAATTTTTCCAAATCTTGTGGACTGGATGCAACCGTAAACACTCTTGTTAATAATCGTCCATTGATTTCAACTGTCAAACTCACGTGTTGCCCTGCCACATGAACAGGCCAGTTATCAGTTGGCTTAATTAGCACGCTTAAGAAACGTCCAGTTAATGCCTTAACACTAACCACTTGAGCTCTAAATTGGCCTGCACGCCAAGCAGGTTTAAATACCTGCATAATTGGCTCAACATAACCTGCAAAGGTTTGATGGTGCAAAAACCACTTTGAGAACTGGTTTAAAGCCTGTGTCATCATCATTAAAAATATCTCTGTTTGTTATAAATACGGGTAACAATTTGAGCTTACAAGTGTACGCTCAGATTTTGAGCGCACAAGTGTACGCTGAAAGTTTTATATTTCAAGTGTTTTAAATGTTTTTGGTTTTAGGGGGGACGTTTTTTTGTTGAGTGTTATTACGATTAAATTATATTTAACTGAACTCTAAGGTTTCACCTGATGGAGTAAGTTATCTGTTCCCATCACATCTTAATTATTTTTATAGTACTAAAAATTAGGTTGTTAAATAAATCATTGAAAATTATATCTATGTGCTTTTTAATAGGAAGCAAGTAGTCGGGGTCAGGTTAAAGTCAGATAAATTTTTATTAAACTTTTCATGAAAAGATTATAAAATGAGCAGTTACTTAAACGAAAGGCTCGTTAATAAGCGTTATAGTTCAAGGAGAGTATTGACATGAAATTAACATCACAAGAAATAGTCACAATTAAATCTGCTATAAAGTCTCGAAATAAAGTTAAATATTTAAACTATTTTTTAATTTGGGCGCATTTTTTGGCCATACTCTCTTTATTTCTAGGGTTGATATCGACTAAAGAACTCACTGTTATAGCCTTTCTGGTAGTATTAATGATGATTATTACTCCGACATATTTAGGATCTCCTAAATATTCAACACTCTTAGATATATTAGAGAAACAAGTTCCTGAAGAACGTAGTTAAATTCCTGCTAAATAAAAATAATTACTCACTTACATTAGTTACTTTTAGTTGTAAACAACTCAACTAAAATACCAAACTAGATCAAACAGAATGAAGGCGTTAAATACCTAAGGGAAGTCTGAGCATTATATTAAAAAAAGCAGTATCAGTAGTATTAAAATGGACAGGCACTTTAAATTATTTGATGCTAAAAACAGTGCTTAAAAGGGTTCAACAAGCTCATATAAATAAGTTGTTAGACTTTAGGAAAACGGAATGAATATTTTTCAAGTTCTCAGCCAAGGAAAGTCAAGGCTTCATGAACCAAGTATGTCTGCAATGCTTGGCTATCTTTTGGATAGCAATAAAGATCATGGATTAGGAGACGCGTTTGTTAGAGAATTTCTAAAACTCTTAAATGAAGAACGTTTCAACGATATATTAAAAGATGAATTTATTGATGCTCAAGTGTCACTTGAAGAACCATATCAGTTGAATGGCAATAGGAAAGACATTGATATTCAATTGTTACTTCTGGATATTAAAAAGAATGAACAGCATAGGATTATTATTGAAAATAAAATAAAAGTTGGTGCAGCCAATCCCAAACAACTAAATGACTACTATTCAGCAGTACTGGCTGAAGAGCCCGAAATGAAGGGATTAACTTTTGTATTTCTAACTCCCAAAGTTGAAAATAGACAACTAGTGTCTGAGTTTTATAATTTATTGATAAAAAATGAATACCATTCAAAAGAATGGATTTATTGGAGTTCTGGAGACAGGTGTATTTCTAGCATTTTAAAAAGTATTTTATTAAAGGAAGGGTCGGGGGAAATTAACCCTATTAATGAATATATGCGTCATACGATTAAAGCTTTTATCCGCCATAATGCTATGACAACAGAGGCTAGTGCGAAGAAAACAATGAGGACTGGCGAGGATATTGGTGTAATTATCGAAGAGGTAATTATTACTACTCAAGATGGAATAAGTTATCGTGTAATTCGTCGTGATAGTACACAAATACAAGTATTTAACGAAGATACTGGTGACAAAGAAATAGCAAGACGAGTGCTATCGACTTTTATAGATGAGCAAAATATGCCAATTGATCATTCGAAATTGAATACAAGAAGTATTGGAAAGCAATTTTTTGAAATGCACGGACCCTGTAACTAAATCTGTATAACCAACTATTCGAATGACGAGGACTATGTCTAGTTCTGTTCACGGAATCGAAGATTCAACTTACGCCTTATCATCTAATCTTTAACAAGACTAAATGACCACCGCCTCATAGGCTTCAATAATATCACTCACATCTACTCGCCCACCTTGTTGAATTCGGCGGTAATGTTGTAGGGTTTTCGTTAAATATTGTTTAGCGATTTTTAACTCTTTCTCTGTGTATGTTTGCCAAAGTTCTTTGCCAGTTTTTGAAACTGCCTTCAGATCAATATTAGAATTAACGTCAGTTCTTTGCTTAGTACTGACTAACAACATTTCATAAAATCGATTGTTTTCTTCCACTAAAACTTCTTGTTGCAGCCTTAAATCCAAGTTAATTAATTGTTGGCGTAAAGTGTATTGATGGTGGACTGGGCATAACAGAAAGTCGATTTCTAACTGTGGATTTTGTTGGCAAGTTGAGGTGACAAAATCAGTCATTAAGTCTCCGCCTACGCCTGCAATTATCACTAAATGTCTGCCTATATAATCTTGTAACGGCAGGGCGTTTACGTCAATACAGTGGGTTTTCCATAAGCTTTCTTCTAACGAGTCATTGTTGGTTATTTGGTTTAATAGACTTTGCTCAGGATAAAATTGATTAAGTTTGTAATTTAAGCCGCTCATTAATTCAGGAACAATATCAACAAAATGGATAACGTTGGCCGCTTGGCGGGTTAATAATGATGAGCCCAAATACCCATGATCACAACAACAATCCCATATATGGTCATAGTTAGTAACAACTAACTCGTTTAGTTTTTGTAAACGCTTGCCTAGTTTTAACATGTTTTTAAATTCTAATTATTAGCCTGATTAATTGATCACTTTGACGGCAATCGCTCCATCGGCAACTTTGATGTTGAGCTTTTCATCTACTTTGACTTGAGCTTTATTTGTGATCACTTTGCCTGTTTCTGAGGTGGCAATGGCGTAACCTCGTTGCAGTGTTGCCAACGGGCTGACGATTTGTAGTTTTTCAATATTTTTAGCAAATCGCTGTTGTTGTTTAGAAAAGTGATTGTTAAAACTGGCCTGTAAATCATGGCTGAGTTGGCTGTGTTTATTTTTAGCTAACTGCAATTGATGTTTTGGCGTATTGGCTAATAACATTTCTTTTGCCACTACCGAGCGTTGTTGTTTATGTGCAACCGTTTGTTTGATTAAACCGTTAAGTCGTAAATTCAATTCATCCGTTTGTTGTTGAGCTAATCTAATCTTGTGACTTGGATGCAATAAACTCAGTGTTTTATTTAATTGAGCAAAGCTCGACTTTCTGTTTTTATGATTGTTGGCATAGGCCATTAACAAACGAGAATACAGCTGAGTAGTTTTATTTATTAACTCTGAATTATCCGTTGAAACTATTTCAGCCGCGGCTGATGGCGTAGGGGCTCTTAAATCAGCCACAAAATCTGAAATGGACACATCCACTTCATGGCCAACGGCACTAATGATAGGTAACGCTGAGTTATAAATAGTATGGGCCAAAGCTTCGTCGTTAAAACACCACATGTCTTCTAATGAACCACCGCCACGACCAACAATTAGAACATCGACTTCGTTTCGGTAGTTAGCGGTATTGATGGCCCATATTAAGTTTTGCGCTGCTTGTTCGCCTTGCACCATAGTTGGGTAAATAATGACTTCAGTTTGCGGTGAACGGCGTTTTAATACGGTTAATATATCGTGCACCGCAGCGCCGGTTGGCGATGTGACAATACCAACGCGTTTTGGCGCGACAGGAATAGGGCGTTTTACATCTTGGTCAAATAACCCCATTTGGCTCAGCTGTTGTTTAAGATGTTCAAATTGTTGCTTTAATAAACCTTCGCCGGCCGGTTCCATCACTTCAGCGATAAACTGAAAATCGCCTCTTGGTTCATATAAACTGACACGACCACGTACAAGCACTTGAGTGCCGTTTTCAACAACAGCTCTAACAGAGCGATTATTACCTTTAAACATGGCACTTTTTATTTGTGCACGGTTATCTTTTAACGAAAAATACCAATGACCACTTGAGGCTTTAACTAGGTTTGAAATTTCTCCTGAGATCCACACATTAACAAACTCACCTTCCAATAACATGCGGGCTTTTTGATTAAGTTCTGAGACTTGGTAGATATGTTGTTGCTGGGCATTATTGTGAGTTTGCACGTATTTCTAATTCACTTATAAGTCGAATAAATGGAGTCTAACAAGAGTGCAAATGAATGTCAGTTGTTGAAATATATTTCCTCATAAATAAGTAGTAACTATTACTTTTTAAAATAGTGCTTATTATTTTACTGATTTTTGCAAATCTTCATTTACCTAGCACAACTTTTAGACTAAAATGCCGCCGCAACGTAATCATCTCCTTCCATATATTAAGTTAAGGTAAAATTTCCATGTTGCGCATAGCTAAAGAAGCTCTAACATTTGATGATGTTCTACTAGTTCCAGGACATTCCTCGATACTTCCTCACGAAGCCAATTTAAAAACTCGTTTAACTCGTAACATCGAATTAAATATCCCTATGGTGTCATCTGCAATGGACACTGTAACTGAAAGCCGTTTAGCAATTGCCTTAGCGCAAGAAGGTGGACTAGGTTTTATTCATAAGAATATGTCTATTGAAGCACAAGCTAATGAAGTTCGCCGTGTAAAGAAATTTGAAGCCGGTGTGGTGTCTGACCCAGTTACCGTTTCTACCTCTATTACAGTTGGTGAAGTTATGGCAATGGCAGATGAACATGGATTTTCTGGTTTCCCAGTTGTAGACAAAGACAATAATCTTCAAGGTATTGTAACGGGTCGAGATTTACGTTTTGAAACTAATTTAAAAACCAACGTTACTACAATTATGACGCCTAAAGAACGTTTGATCACCGTCAAAGAAGGTGCCTCAAACGAAGTCGTATTTAAGTTAATGCATGACAATCGTATCGAAAAAATCTTAGTTGTTGACGATAACTTCAAGCTTACAGGTATGATCACAGTTAAAGACTTCCAAAAAGCAGACAGCAAGCCAAATGCATGTAAAGACTCATTAGGTCGTTTACGCGTAGGTGCAGCTGTAGGTGTAGGTCCAGGTACTGATGAGCGTATTGAAGCTTTAGTTAAAGCGGGTGTAGACGTTTTATTAATCGATACTTCTCACGGGCACTCACAAGGTGTTTTAGAACGTGTCGCTAAAACGAGAGCAACTTACCCAGACTTAGATATCGTAGGTGGTAATGTAGCAACAGCGGCCGGTGCAATCGCATTAGTAGAAGCTGGTGTTGACGCTGTTAAAGTAGGTATTGGCCCAGGTTCAATTTGTACAACACGTATCGTAACTGGTTGTGGTGTACCACAAATCACGGCTATCTCTGACGCAGTAGACGGTGTTGCAGGTAAAGATGTACCTGTTATCGCTGATGGTGGTATTCGTTTCTCTGGTGATATTTCTAAAGCATTAGTTGCCGGCGCAAGCTGTGTAATGGTTGGTTCAATGTTAGCCGGTACCGAAGAAGCACCAGGTGAAGTTGAGTTATACCAAGGCCGTTATTACAAATCGTACCGCGGCATGGGAAGTTTAGGTGCAATGAATCAATCACATGGTTCATCTGATCGTTATTTCCAAAAATCAGACAACAAAGAAAAATTAGTACCAGAAGGTATTGAAGGTCGTGTTGCATACAAAGGTCCAATCGAAAACATAATTCACCAACAACTAGGTGGCATTCGTTCAGCAATGGGCTTAACCGGTTGTGGTTCTATTCCAGAACTAAACACCAAACCTGAATTTGTACGCGTAACATCGGCAGGCATGGGCGAGTCTCATGTGCATGATGTGCAAATTACAAAGGAAGCGCCGAATTACCGTATGGGCTAGTTTATTTTTTGTTTTGTCTTCAGTTTAACTGATCTCGGCGTCAGCAATGCTCTTGAGCTACGAGACACGAGACACGAGTTTCGAGACGCGAGCTTATAGCTTATAGCTTACAGCTTAAGACATAAACATTATTCAACAAAGTCGGATTAGATGTCCGGCTTTTTCAATTACTTGGTTCAGGTTTCCTGACCACACAATTAAAAAGGCTAAAACATGTCAGTACAGCAAGACATTCACCAGCATAAGATTTTAATTTTAGATTTTGGTTCTCAATACACTCAACTTATAGCACGTCGTGTACGTGAAATTGGTGTTTATTGTGAATTATGGGCTTGGGATGTTACCGAAGAACAGATCAAAGGCTTTAATCCTAACGGGATTATTTTAGCCGGTGGACCTGAGTCGGTTACCGAACACAATTCACCTAGAGCTCCTGAATATGTATTTAATGCTGGCGTTCCAGTACTCGGTATTTGTTATGGCATGCAAACTATGTCACAACAGTTGGGTGGGTCAGTACAAACGTCCGATGAGCGTGAATTTGGTTACGCTCAAGTTGAAGTTATCTCTAACTCTGCGTTGCTAAAAAACATTGAAGACGCACTTTCAGCTGACGGTAATGCGTTATTAGATGTGTGGATGAGTCATGGTGATAAAGTCGATTCTATCCCAGCAGACTTCACTACCGTTGCAAAAACAGAATCTTGCCCTTATGCAATAATGGCCAATGAAGAGAAACAGTTTTACGGTGTGCAATTCCACCCAGAAGTAACACACACCAAACAAGGTTTACGTTTATTAGAAAACTTTGTGTGTGATATTTGTGCTTGTGAAAAGTTGTGGACTTCAGCTTCAATTATTGAAGACGCTATTGCTAAAATGAAAGATCAAGTTGGTGATGATGAAGTTGTACTTGGCCTTTCTGGTGGCGTTGATTCATCGGTTGTGGCTATGTTGTTGCACAGAGCTATTGGTAAAAAACTAACATGTGTGTTTGTTGATAATGGTTTACTTCGTTTAAACGAAGGCGAACAAGTGATGGAAATGTTTGGTGATCACTTTGGATTAAACATTATTCATGTGAAAGCTGAGGATAGATTCTTAGACCGTTTAGCATCTGAAAATGACCCAGAGAAAAAACGTAAGATCATTGGTAACGTATTTGTAGAAATATTTGATGAAGAAGCCAGTAAATTAACTAATGCTAAATGGTTAGCTCAGGGCACTATTTATCCTGACGTTATTGAGTCTGCTGCTTCCGCAACAGGTAAAGCACATGTGATTAAATCTCACCATAACGTTGGTGGTTTGCCAGAAGACATGGAACTTGGTTTAGTTGAGCCGCTACGTGAATTGTTTAAAGACGAAGTGCGTAAAATTGGTTTAGAACTTGGTTTACCTTACGACATGTTATACCGTCATCCTTTCCCTGGACCTGGTTTAGGTGTTCGAATCTTAGGTGAAGTGAAAAAAGAATACGCTGATTTATTGCGTCGTGCGGATCATATCTTCATTGAAGAACTTCATGCGGCTGATTTATATAATAAAGTAAGCCAAGCGTTTACTGTATTTTTACCTGTACGTTCTGTTGGTGTAATGGGCGACGGTCGTAAATACGACTGGGTTGTGAGTTTAAGAGCGGTAGAAACTATCGACTTTATGACAGCACATTGGGCGCATTTACCTTACGACTTCTTAGGTAAAGTCTCTAATCGTATCATCAATGAAATTGATGGTATTTCACGAGTCGTCTACGACATTAGTGGTAAGCCTCCAGCGACCATTGAATGGGAATAACTAGATGTAGTTAGTTGAAAACGGAGCTTTTATGCTCCGTTTTTTTATATTCTTTTTTCAGTATTAGGCATAAGGGAGAATTGTTGGATATTGGAATACAGAGTTAATTAACACCTAATATCAACTGATTGTTTAGTTGATCAATCTGAAAAGCAAAATGTTTTAAAAAATTCATACCAAGCAAACCATCCGCTTTATCTAGGTTCTCTAAATCCATTACGGCAAATTCAATCGATTTAACTTGATAGCCATTAATTTGAAATTGTTCAAATCGGTAGACTGGCGTGTTAACAATTCCTCCTGCTGTATTCATATCTATTTGTCGACTAAAGACAGGATTTAACCAACTAGGAAGGTTTTCAAAAGCATAGTTGGATAAAACTGACAGTGATGCGCCTGTATCTATCATCAATTGAATTTGGCTTTGTGAATCAAACTGACCGTTCACTATAAAATGCTCGCCATGTTTTGCTAGTGGAATGGCGGTTTCACCTAATAACAAAGATTGCACTTGTTGTAATAAGGCATCAACTTGGGCTGGTGATTCTTCAGATTCAGCAAGCTGTAACAATATTTCTTGTGCTGAGGATAATTGGTTTAGTTCTATTTTTGTTTTACTTAACAATAATAAATAGGGTGGGTAATCAGCCTCATCAAATAATACTTGTTCGAGAAAATGTAAGGTTTCTTTCCATAAACCTTGTTGGCTTAAGAGTGCATATTGTTTTTGTACCAGTAAATGGATCTGGTTTTCGCTGTGTTGTTCTATTTCTAGATCAAACGAATTATCTATAATGTCTTTATAGAGCTTAATTGCTTGTGGAAATTGAATAAGGTGCTCAAGCCGTTTGGCTTCCAACTGCATGACTCTAATATGATAGGCATTGTAATTAAAGAATGAAGAGGTAAAGGCGGCGACAGTATCATTATCATGACTATTTAGGCGGTTGTTTAGTTTAATTAACCAAGTGTTAAGTATGTTATCAGCTAACGTTTCATCTTGGTTAACAATGTCACTGTAGAGATCGATAGCTAAGTCATATTGCTGGTTATTGAAAAGGGCATGAACTTGTTCTGTAACGTTATTAACTTGTGGTTTAGTGCTTTGGACCGTCGTGTTAAATGGATTGTTGTTGGTTTTGTTTTCTACTTCCAACATTGGACTGTTCAACGCTAAATTGGCTTGCTGCTTTTGGATTGGAAGGGTTAAATAGAAATATAAGTTTAAGCTTAATGATAAAAATAATATCAGGATTAAAAGTCTTATTTTAATCTGCAATTTATTTCTCACTTTTAGCTAGTCTAAGTTGAATCTATCCTAGATGTATTTATGAATAGATTCAATTAGCTAGCTTAATTTAACAATCTTATAAAGAATTGATCTTGTCTTTTAAATCGTAGTTTTCAGTCGTCACTATTTTTTCTAATACAGCGGTACGTTCTTTTAGTGCTAACATTTCTTGTTTTAATTCTTTCAGTTCTTTTTGCAGATCATCGTTGTCGTCTGCATTTTGTCTTTTTAGTTTGGCATTAATGTTAAGTTCATAGGCTGAATATAAAAGTCCACCCACAATAGCTATGATGGCGATGGCTGCGGTTGTTCCTGTCATGACGATTCTCTACTTAATAATTGTTATTGTTTTAAAGCTTTTGCAAACCAGTGATTAACTGGCTTTATCTAGCGCATTAATTTCGTTTCTTAAAGAATACTTTTCGTCAGTCACAATTTTTTCTAATACTTCGATGCGTTGCTTTAACTCATTAATAACGGCTTGAGTTTGCTCATCAATTTTGCTGTTTTGTTTCTTTAACTGAAGTTTTACATATTGTTCCCAAGCGGCATATCCTATTCCACCTACGATAGCGACTAATGCGATGATAAATGCTGAAGTTGGCATGTTCATTTCCTTCTTATTTGTTTTATTCAATTATAGAGTGATTACGCTCTATTATTCATTTTTATAGTTGTCATATATAACAACATTTATACCATTTATTAACCTATTGAAATATAAGTAATTAAATTAATAAAGTGATAATTGTGTTGTGGTAATAACTGAATTTTAGTCTAATTAACCAAATTATATTTATTTAGCTATTTTATGACTGATGATCTTGAACATAACAATAAATGGATGTCACATGCACTTAAACTTGCAGAATTAGCAGAGCAGCAAGGAGAGATACCGGTAGGCGCCGTGTTGGTTAAAAATGATCAAATAATTGGAGAAGGGTGGAATCAGTCAATTACACTAAATGATCCTACTGCGCATGCTGAAGTTATGGCCATTAGAGATGCAGGTAACAAGGTAGATAATTATCGGTTAGTTGGATCAACTTTGTATGTCACTTTAGAGCCATGTCCAATGTGTGCAGGGGCTTTAGTACATAGTCGTATAGAAAAACTGGTGTTTGGCGCAAGTGATTTAAAAACCGGTGCAGCAGGAAGTGTCATGAATATAGTTTCTCATGCGCAATTAAATCATCAAGTTGAGGTTTATTCTGGGGTAATGCAGCATGAATGCAGCGCTCGTATTTCAGCTTTTTTTAAGAAACGCAGAGAACAGAAAAAAGCAGATAAATTAAAGAACGCAATACTAAAAGATTAGAGAGGCAGAGTTATTGGTAGTCAGTTGGTGTAATAGTCGAACCTTCCAAACGCATTGCAATTTGTTTCACTCTTCGTTGAACTAAACGACGAGTATTTCTTTTTTTCGATACACGACGACGAATGCCACTGGCCATTAATCCTACCTTTTTTAGCTTATTTACTTTTCTTCTTCTTAACATTTCTTATCCTTTACTGGCTCATAAGCCCGATATTCATATTGCTATATCGTTAATCGGGCTAATCTAGTCTATTTAAACTGAGGCTGCAATATGTGAGAGGTATTTGTTTTACATACCGTTATTGTGCAAGTTGTGGTTTGGCGTTTTGCTCAACATCATTTTTTCTGTTGGCAATAGACTCTTCTTCCGTCATTTTTTGATCTATCCAAACAAGCGTGTCGTAATAACGTCTAATGTTTGAAACATAATTAACAGCTTCGTCGCCACGAGCAAAGCCGTAACGAGTTTTTTTGTAATAACGTTTTTGGCGTAATAGTGGTAACTGATTTTTAACATCTACCCATTTGTCTGGATTTCCGCCAAGTTGTGAAGTCAGTCTACGTGCATCTTGCACATGACCCCAGCCAATATTATAAGCAGCGAGAGCAAACCAAGGTCGATCATGTTCTGAAATACGATCGGGTATCCTGTTTAATAACTTACGTAAATATACCGCACCGCCACGAATGTTTTCTTCTGCATCTAAGCGACTTTTAACACCAAATTGTTTCGCTGTTGGTTGTGTTAACATCATAATGCCACGAACACCCGTAGGGGATTTTGCTCTCGGATTCCAATGAGATTCTTGGTAACTTTGTGCTGCCAGTAAGCGCCAATCAATGTCACCAGCGTATTGAACAAACCAATCTTGGTATTTAGGTAACACATCGTCAACCGCACGCATAAATAACCGAGTATCCACATAATTGAATTTTTCAACATGGCCGAAATATCGGTCTTCTAACGCTAATAGTTCACCGGATTCGTTCATCTCGCCAAAAAAGTCGATTAACACAGCGTATAAAGAATCATCATGGTTATCGTTTAACAGCCAGCTTAAAGGCAACTTCTTTTGAATGGTAAAGGCAACACTAATGTCAGGGAAATAACGACGAACTACCGCTAAATTATGAGAGTCTGCAACGGTGTAATCTACTGTTCCATCCATTACCATCTCTAATATTTCATTAGGATCGGCATTTTCTGAAATGTTAATTTCCATGTCAGGGTAATCTTCTAACATGCTTAACAATTTTTCGTGGTGACTTGTTTTAGCCGCAACGGTTATCGGTGCGTCAATATTTTCCATTGAATTTGGACGTTGGCGACCTTGTTTATAAACCACTTTCTGAGAGATGTTTAAGTATGGAGGCGAGTACCGAAATTTTTGTGATCGGTTTTTTGTTGGCGCTAATCCACCTACTAATATATCAACAGTCCGATTTTCTAATTTAGGCAGTAATTCCGAAACATGGTAACTCGGTACAAATTCGATATCGACGTCCAAATAACGAGCAAAGTTTTGTACTAAATCATGCTCAAATCCAGCGGCGCCATCAATATCAACATAATAACTGGTTGGGTTAAATAATATCCCTACCTTTAAAACACCAGCTTGTTTGATTTGTTTTAGTTTTGAATCTTTATCTGCAGGCTGACATGCCATTAACACAAACAAAAGAGACACGACCCAAAGAAGGCGTGTTTTTGTTGATTTTAAGGTACAAGTTAGTGTACGGGTTACAGTGTGATTTCGTTTCATGGGCAGTTTATACCACAAACTCGATTTACCAGTCACTAAACATAATATGACAAAATTTTTAAATTCCATTATTTATCAGTCAATCCTTTGGTGTTAAAGCTTAGATTTGTTCGCTATAAAAAAATGGAAATAGCACGATAAATTATCTGTACTATTGACTTTAATTTAGCTGATTTTGTGCTAACAAAATATTTTTGTTTATTCGTTCTATTTATTACGCTCGTACTCTATATCTTGAGAGCGATTGTGTATATAATGCGCGCCTAATTTTTTTCCTTTCAAAACAATCAATGAATGGTGAATTGGCATATGTTAATCCTTCGTGGTGCCCCAGCTTTATCTGAATTTCGTGTTAAAAAACTTCTTGCTGCATTTTCGGCTATTGGCCTAAATGTAACAGACATTTATGCGGAATATTCCCACTTTGCTGACGTGTCAGCGGACCTATCAACAGACGAACTTGAAAAGCTTAATGCTTTATTAAAATACGGTCCGTCTATTGCGCAGCACAAACCTGAAGGTGAGTTGATCCTAGTGACACCACGTCCTGGTACTATTTCTCCGTGGTCAACAAAAGCAACTAACATTGCTAATAACTGTGGTTTAGAAAGTGTAAAACGCGTAGAACGCGGTATTGCGTATTATGTTGTTGCAGATGGTTTAACCGCTGAGCAAAAACAACAAGTAGCTGCAGAATTACATGACCGTATGACGGAAGTGGTATTCAACGAGTTACAACAAGCGTCACAGTTATTTATTGAAGAAGCGCCTAAACCGTTTGCTTCAGTTGATATTATCTCAGGTGGCCGTGAAGCATTATCAACTGCCAACATTGAAATGGGCTTAGCCCTAGCTGATGACGAAATTGATTACTTGGTTGAAAACTTCAACAAATTAGGCCGTAATCCAAACGACATTGAATTATATATGTTTGCACAAGCAAACTCAGAACATTGTCGTCATAAAATATTTAATGCAGATTGGACAATCGATGGCATAAAACAGCCAAAGTCTTTGTTCAAAATGATCAAAAACACATTTGAACACAATAGCGAATATGTAACCTCAGCGTATAAAGACAATGCAGCGGTTATGCATGGTTCTGAAGCTGGTCGTTTTTTTGCTAATCCAGAAACTAATGCTTATCAATATTATAACGAAAGCATTGATATCTTGATGAAAGTTGAAACACACAATCACCCAACGGCTATTTCTCCATTTCCTGGCGCCGCAACTGGTTCAGGTGGTGAAATTCGTGATGAGGGCGCAACAGGTCGTGGTTCTAAGCCTAAAGCCGGTTTAAGTGGTTATACAGTATCAAACTTACGTATCCCTACTTTTGAACAGCCTTGGGAAATCAACTACGGTAAACCTAGCCGCATCGTTAACGCATTAAACATTATGATGGAGGGCCCGTTAGGTGGAGCTGCATTTAATAATGAATTTGGTCGTCCAAACATCTTAGGTTATTTCCGTACTTACGAAGATAAAGTAAACAGTCACAATGGTGAAGAAGTACGTGGTTACCACAAGCCAATCATGCTTGCCGGTGGTCTTGGTAATATTCGTCGTGAACATACACAGAAAGGCATAATCCCTGTTGGCGCTAAATTAATTGCGTTGGGTGGACCTGCAATGAACATTGGTTTAGGTGGCGGTGCTGCTTCTTCAATGGCATCAGGTCAATCAAACGAAGATTTAGACTTTGCATCGGTTCAACGTGAGAATCCAGAGATGGAACGTCGTTGCCAAGAAGTTATCGATAAATGTTGGCAGTTAGGTGATGAAAATCCAATTGCCTTTATCCATGATGTTGGTGCAGGCGGTCTTTCAAACGCGTTCCCTGAATTAGTAAATGATGGCGAGCGAGGCGGTAAATTTGAGTTACGTAATGTACCAAATGATGAGCCGGGCATGTCGCCATTAGAAATTTGGTGTAACGAATCTCAAGAACGTTATGTTCTAGCTGTAGCGCCAGAGAACTTAGAATTATTTGAACAGTTATGTAAGCGTGAACGTGCTCAATATGCCGTTATCGGTGAAGCTACCGAAGAGCGTCACTTAACGGTAAGTGATGAGCACTTTGACAATAACCCAATTGATTTACCGTTAGATGTGTTATTAGGTAAAGCGCCTAAAATGCATCGTGACGTTACTTCTGCTCAAACAGCGGGGTCAGAATTTGATTTAACCAAGATTAAATTGGATGACGCAGCAGAACGTATTTTACGTTTACCGACAGTGGCAGAAAAAACCTTCTTAGTTACTATTGGTGACCGTACGGTAACAGGCATGGTTGCTCGTGATCAAATGGTTGGCCCTTGGCAGGTTCCGGTAGCGGACGTTGCAGTAACAACGGCAGCATTAGACACTTATCATGGTGAAGCAATGTCACTAGGTGAAAGAACACCTATTGCTTTATTAAACTACGGTGCATCTGCACGTATGGCGGTTGGTGAGTCCATCACTAACATCGCAGCCTCTGATATTGGTGAAATGAAGCGCATTAAAATGTCAGCCAACTGGATGGCCGCTGCTGGTCACCCAGGTGAAGATGCTGGTCTTTATGAAGCAGTTAAAGCCATAGGTGAAGAGTTGTGTCCAGCATTGGGATTAACTATTCCAGTTGGTAAAGACTCAATGTCGATGAAAACTCAGTGGCAAGATGAGTCTTCAAATGAAGATAAATCAGTAACGTCGCCACTTTCATTGGTAATTACTGCGTTTGCTCGTGTTGAAGATGTACGTAATACCGCAACGCCACAGCTTAGAACAGACAAAGGTGAGTCAGAACTTATCTTGCTTGATTTAGGTAATAAACAAAACCGTATGGGCGCGAGCTGTTTGGCTCAAGTTTATAATGAGTTAGGTACGTCAACTCCAGATGTTGATTCTCCTGCGATATTAAAAGGTTTCTTCGACAGTATTCAAACCTTAATCCGTGACGGTAAAGTGATGGCCTATCATGACCGTTCGGATGGTGGATTATTCTCTACCGTTACAGAAATGGCATTTGCTGGTAAAGCCGGGGTTAATGTTGACCTTAGTGATTTAGGTGATGATGTAACGGCTGCTTTGTTTAATGAAGAGTTAGGTGCGGTTATTCAGGTTAAGTCTTCTGACAAAGCTGCAGTGTTAGCCGTATTAGCTGAAAATGGTTTAGCTGACATGTCGCATGTGATTGGTTCTGTTAATAATGAAGATAAAGTTAGCTTTACTCATAACGGCAAAGTAGTACTTGAAAATACTCGTACTCATTACCGTACCGTTTGGGCAGAAACCACATTCAAAATGCAATCTATGCGTGATAACCCAGAGTGTGCACAACAAGAACATGATGCTAAATTTGATGTGAACGACAAAGGTCTAAACGTTGAACTTACTTATGACATCAATGAAGACGTAGCGGCTCCGTTTATCGCAAAATCGGCATCTACCGGTGTTAAACCTAGAGTTGCGATTTTACGTGAACAAGGAGTTAACTCTCACGTTGAAATGGCTGCTGCGTTTAACCGTGCAGGCTTTGAAGCAATAGATGTTCACATGAGTGATTTACAAGAAGCCCGTATGAATCTTGCTGACTTTACAGGCTTAGTTGCTTGTGGCGGTTTCTCTTACGGTGACGTATTAGGCGCTGGTGAAGGTTGGGCTAAGTCTATATTGTTTAACGAGATGTTAAGTGAACAGTTTAAAACCTTCTTCCACCGTGACAATACCTTTAGTTTAGGTGTATGTAATGGTTGTCAGATGATGTCTAACTTACGTTCATTAATTCCAGGTGCTGATCATTGGCCTCGTTTTGTTACTAACAAATCAGAACGTTTTGAAGCTCGTTTCAGCTTAGTGGAAATCCAAGAATCAGATTCTGTATTCTTTGCTGGTATGGCAGGCTCTCGTATGCCAATCGCAGTGTCTCACGGTGAAGGTCGTGCTGAGTTTGCTCAAGCATCGGCAGTAACTGCTGCACTTGAATCTGGAACTGTTGCAATGCGATATGTTGATAACAATGGTGAGTTCACAGAAACGTACCCAGCTAATCCAAATGGTTCACCAGAAGGGATTACATCGTTAACGACGACTGATGGTCGAGTTACTATTATGATGCCTCACCCTGAACGTGTATTCCGTACAGTGGCTAACTCTTGGCATCCTGATGAGTGGCAAGAAGACAGTCCTTGGATGCGTATGTTCCGCAACGCTCGTAAATGGGTTGGTTAATATAATCGCTTAAATAAAACCGCCGAAAGGCGGTTTTTTTGTTTCTACAAAAAAATTCTTCAAATTTATCTTTAACTTGCCCTTTATTTTATAGATATTAGACTCCATAACATGCTCTTATATAAACTAGTTTGGTTTCAATATCTTTAGTGCAAAGTAAATATACAGTGAATACTAAAGATGTAAGGAAAGGTTGCGCATTGACAACAATTAAGCAAAAACTTGAGCGATTAACTTCAGCTCAATTTACCAAAGCAATAACCAATATTAACCGTGGTATTGAAAGAGAAAGTTTACGAGTAAATACCGATGGTAAATTGTCTCAATTGGATCATCCAATTGCCTTGGGAGCAGCTCTTACGCATCCTTATGTTACAACTGATTACTCTGAATCTTTATTAGAATTAATTACGCCACCTTCAAATAATATCAATACGACTTATGCCCAGTTACAAGATGTGCATAAGTTTGTCGCCCAAAATATTGGTGATGAAGTGTTATGGCCTATGAGCATGCCTTGTTTTATCAATAATGAAGATGACATTAGAATTGCTCAGTTTGGTAGCTCTAATGTAGGTAAAATGAAATCAACTTATAGAACTGGTCTGAAAAACAGATATGGCTCTATGATGCAGGCAATTTCAGGTATCCATTACAACTTTTCGTTGCCAACTGAGTTTTGGCAATTATTTAAAGAGTTAAATGGATCAACAGAAGATACGCTTGAATATCAGTCTTCTCAATACATGCACATGGTACGTAATATCAAACGTTTTGTGTGGGTAGTTACTTACCTATATGGTGCGTCACCAGCGATGTGTAAATCCTTTTTAAAAGGACGAGAAACCGGTTTGGATTTTGATTCTTTTGGCAAAGGCTCTATATTTCTACCGAATGCTACGTCATTAAGAATGAGTGATCTAGGGTATACCAATAGTGCTCAATCTGAGTTGAATATTGAATATGGTTCGTTAACTCAATACATCGAAAAACTTAGAAAGGCGATCCATACAGAATCAGCAGAATACAAACAAATTGGTGTCAAAGTTGATGGTGAATATAAACAACTTAATCACAATATCTTACAGATAGAAAATGAGTTATATGCTCCAGTAAGACCAAAACAAGTGGCTAAGTCAGGTGAAAAACCAACAGACGCTTTGGCTAATCGTGGCATTATGTATGTTGAGTTAAGGGCGTTAGATGTAAATCCATTTACTCCTTATGGTATTACACTGGAGCAAATGCATGTTCTTGACGTCTTCTTGCTGTATTGTTTATTTAATTCTGAAACTGAATTAAATAATACGCAACAACAAGAAGCGGAAGAAAATCAGGATAAGATAGTTTTAGATGGTAGAAAACCAGACTTAACATTAGGACACAATGGTGTTGTTAAAAGTCGCACTGATTGGTTAGGTGAAATATTTGAAGACTTCGCTACGATAGCGACTTGGTTGGATAATCATTACGGTGAAACTCACTACTCAGATGCTATTAAAGCGACATTAGCTTCAGCAAACGATCCAACTAAAACGTTGTCTGGTAAATTATTAGCTGAACTACATTCAACTAATACAGATAACGGTGCATATGGGTTGAAGTTAGCTCAAGAATTTAAGAAAATTATTTTAAATAAAGAAACCAGCGAGTTTTCATCTGAGTTTTTACAACAAGAGTCAATTAAGTCATTACAAAAACAGTTAGAAGTTGAGCAAGCCGACCAAGTGGATTTTGATCAGTTTTTAACAGAATACTTTAAATATTAACCAATACTTAAATAAAGACTAAAACTCGTAAACAGGACATTCATTTGTTTGCGAGTATTCCCCCTCAATACTTAGTTTTAAATATACAGTTATATACCTACATTAAAACAGGCATACTCTCCTTGGCCATCGAGCATACCTACATTCTGTAGGCAAAAAAAAGCGAGCATATAAATGCTCGCGAATTAACAACAACAACTTTCCAGGGAATTAACAACTTTCACTTTGTTAGACAGGGTATTTACAAAAAGTTCATCCAAGTGTGAAATTAATTAAATTTATTTACTCACACAACAAATTGAATGGATTGGATATTCAGCTTTGTGACAACAAACTTAAAACTTAAAGTCTTTAGGCATACTCTCCTTGGCCGTCCATGGCCATCGAGCATACCTACATCCTGTAGGCAAAAAAAAGCGAGCATATAAATGCTCGCAATAAAACAACAACAATCTAAAGGGAATTAACAACTTTCAC